>CAVPLL010000013.1:0-28363 GCA_963706005.1 uncultured Actinomycetes bacterium | reverse complement strand
ACCGCGAGCTCGACTTCCGGCGCGAGGCCGAGAACATCGAACGCATGGGCTCGGTGATCGAGGACTTCTCGCGGCTGCGGGTGCCCGTGGTGTTCGCGGACTACTCGACCTCGAGGCTCTTGGTGATGCAGGACATCGGCGGCGGACCCGCCGCATCGGCGCCCGAGGGGCCAGCGCGCAAGGAGGCCGCGCGGCAGCTGCTCGAGTCCTTCTACAAGCAGATCCTCGTCGACGGCTTCTTCCACGCCGACCCGCACCCGGGGAACCTGATGTGGCAGCCCGAGGAGGAGACGTTGTCTTCCTCGACCTCGGGATGATCGGCGAGGTTGGGCCCGACCTCCGCGAGCACATGATGCTGCTCCTGATGGCGTTCTGGCAGCAGGACGTCGGGTTCCTGACCGACGTCACGCTGATGCTCACCGGCGCGATCAACCGCACGGACCTGGACGTCGAAGCGTTCCAGGAGGAGCTCGGCGCGCTGATGGCCCGCAACCGCGGGGTCTCGTTGCAAGAGATCCAGCTCGGGCCGGTGCTCCAGGAGATGACGGAGATCGCGCTCCGGTACGACGTCCCGCTCCCGGCCTCGCTCACGCTGACCGCGAAGGCTCTCGCGCAGATGCAGCTCGCGGCGGCGACGATGGATCCGGACGTCGATCCGTTCGACGTCGCCGGCAAGTTCATGATGCGCAACCTCCTGCGCGGGATGGGCGGCAAGCTCGACCCGAAGACGCTCTTCTACCAGGCCCAACGGTTCAAGGTTCGCTTCGAGAAGGTGGTCGAGGCGATCGAACGCCTGATCGGCGCTCGCCCCGGTCAGAAGCTCGAGGTGAACTTCCGGGCGGCCTCGCTCGAGACCACGATCCGCAGGGCCGGCCGCCGCCTCGCGATCTCGCTGACCGCCGGCGCGGCGATCCTGGCTACGGCACTCACCGCCGTCTCGTCGGACCGTGTGGCCAGGTGGGTGCCGGCGGCGTTCGGCGTGATCTCCGCCGGCCTGTTGCTCGCGCTGCTGGTGGACCTGATCCGCAAGCGCGGCTAGCGCACGTCGGTGAGGTCGACCTCGCCGCCCTTGGACGTGCAGGGTGGTGTGGAGCTCCTCGCTGCCGGCCGTCGGGTGGCCGCCCTTGCGGACGCTTCGCAGGACCATCTTCTCGATCACGAACGCGATCACGGCCATCACGACCCCGACCATCCACCGTTCGATCCGACGCCACACGCTCTTGGGTCTGCTCCGCTCGACGGTCATGCGGCCTCCACCCTCTCACGGCGGCCCGCGAGCTGCGCGACCGCTACGAAGGCCATGGACCATCCGAGCGCCAGCCACGCCCACGTCGCGTCGAGCGCGCTCTCGTGATCGCCGTACGCGAGGGACGTGATGGCGACGATCGCCATCGCGACCCCGGCCAGCCACGCGGCCAGCCGCCACCCCCGAGCACCCAGCGTCGGCCCGACCGCGAACAGGAGCAGCATGAGAGCCGTGACCGCCATCGCGCCGTAGTGGTGCATGTCGACGTGCGGGTTCCCGGGCACGCCCTCGGACTGGAGCCGGGCCTGCGTCAGGGCGTACGCGATGAGGGGCGCGGCGGCGGCAAGGACGAGCACGACCAATCCCACCTGCGGCCGGCCCACCCGAACGAGGTCGGCCCGACCTGGGTACAGGGCGACGACGATCAGGACCACGAGCACAGGCGCGAACCACGCACTCTCGACGAGGTCACCGGCGAGGATCCCGCCGACCAGGGCGCCGATGGAAGCGAGCGCCATACCCTGGAAGGTCGCGACGTTGCCCTCGGGCCGTCCGGCGAGCAACAGGAACCCAACGCCGAGGATCCCGCCGTAGACGACGGTCCCCGCGACGTTATGGAAGAGGTGGATGTCCTGTTCGGCGTCGAAGAACGAGGCGATCGCGAACGGAACGCTGAGGACGAGCGCGATCACCCCCAGCAAGCCCGCGACGATCCGGAACGCGGTCCTCACGCGCGCACCTCGATCCGTCCTCGCACACGTGTGCCAGCTCCCGGCTCCGAGCGGACGCTGAGCTCCCCGTGGAGGGCCGCGAGCCGGTCGGCGATCCCCTGCAGCCCGGTGCCCGTCCGGGTCGCGGCGGGATCGAACCCTCGGCCGTCGTCGGCAACCTCGAACGTCAGGAGGCCGTTCGACTGCGCGAGCGTCACGATCGCCGAGCTCGCCTCGGCGTACTTGGCGACGTTCTGTAGAGCCTCGAGGCAGGAGAAGTAGACCGCGGCCTCGACCTCCGGCGGATAGCGACCGATCCCGTCCGACTCGACCGAGGTCGGTACGGGCGAGCGCCTCGCCTGGGCGTCGAGCGCCGCACCCAGCCCCTTGTCGACGAGCAACGGCGGGTAGATGCCGCGGGCGAGGTCGCGGAGGTCCTCGAGGGTCGTTTGGATCTCGGCGTCGATCTGCGTGAGCATCTCGGCGGCCTTGCCGGGGTCGCGCGGGGTCAGGTCGCGCGCGAGCCGCGTCTTCACCGACAGGGCGACGAGTTGTTGCTGCGCCCCGTCGTGGATGTTCCGCTCGAGCCGGCGGCGCTCCTGGTCCTGCGCGGTCACGAGCCGCCGTTGCGACGCCCGGAGCTCCTCGACGAGACGGACGTTGCGAAGGACCAGGCCGGCCTGCGAGGCGAGGTCGCGCACGAGGCGCTCCTTCGACGGGTTCATCGGATCGCTCGGCGGCATGGTGACCGACAGGGCGCCCAGGAGCTCGCCCCGGTCGCGGACCTCGACGGCGGCCTCGCCCGGGAGCTCGGGAAGGGCATCGTCGGCGACCGCGACGTCGCCCGCCGGCCCGGCGTCCGACGGCCACGATGCGGCCGGTCGCAGCTCGGCGCCGACGCACAGCCACACGCGTGCCGAAGCGGCCCCCGTCGCCTGCCCGAGGATCTGCGCCATGCGGCCGAGGACGTCCTCGGTCGCATAGGACTCCCCGACGCGTTCGGAGAACTCGGCGAGCACCTCGTACGGCGTCGCCCTCCTGCCGTACACGACCCGGTCGGCGAGGCGCCGGGCGAGCCTCGTGACCGGCCGGAACGCGAGACCGAGCAGCAAGGCGACCAGGAACACCGACCCCGAGCTCTCGTTGCCGGACGTGACCACGCCCAGCAACCCGACCACGGCCACGTAGGCGCCGATGACCAGCAGGACCAGGGCACCCGCGACGAGCGCCTTCTTCACCACGACATCGAGGTCGTACAGGTGGTACTGGAGGATGGCGATCGCCACGGAGACCGGCAACGCGATGAACGCGAGCCCGCTCACGATCGTGTCGACGAGGTCCGCGTTGAGCCCGATCCCGGACGCGATCGTCGACAGGAAGAAGGAGGCCACCAGGAATGCGAGGGCGAGCGCGACCCACTTGATCTGCTGCCGTTCGACACCGCTCGAGCGCCGGAACCGGAGCACGAGCGACGTGACGCTGGCCACGAGCAGCCCGATGAGCGAGATGCTGAAGACCGCATCGGAGATCTCGAGACGTCCGATGGCCGGCACGTAGAACGGGTTCGCCACGGCCGCGGCATCGGTCGAGCCGGTCAACGTCTGCTGACCGAGGATCAGCGAGATCGCCAGGAACGCGAGGACCGCCACACACAGCCACGCGAACGGCGCCCACCGGCGGGACGGCAGGTGCCCGTCGGGGAACAGCAGCGGCAAGAACAGGATGACCGGGAAGATGCCCAGGAGCCATCCGATCGACGAGATGAGCGACGCGATGATCACCACCGGACCGTCGGTGGTGCCCTTCGCGACGAGATAGGTCGCGAGCTCGGATGCGGCGAAACTCGCGCCGGTGATCGCCGCGCCGAACAGCAACAGCCCCCCGATGCGATTCCCCTCCAGACGGCTGAGCAGGAGCGCGCCCACGACGCCGAACAGGGTGAACGCGATCACGTACGGGATCTGCCCGGCGATCGACTCCCCGTTGACCGCGACCAGGATCAGCCCGACGATCGCGAAGGAGAAGAACACCCCGAGTGCGGCCCACGGCCATCGTGCGTGCCGCTGCGGGTCGCTCACGGCGCAATCCCCGGGTCGCCGACCAGGACGCGGTAGACCTCCACCGGCTCCTCTCGCCCTTTCACGTGCCGCGGGCCGATCGACTCACAGGAGATGCCGGGCGCCGAGGCGATCGTGGTCGCGCTCGCGACGATCTCGCCACCCTCCGCCTCGCTCTGCAGCCGCTCGGCCACGTTGACGGCGTCGCCGATCACCGTGTACTCGAGCCGGCCGCCGCCCCCGATCGCACCGGCGACCACCTGTCCGGTGTTGACCCCCACCCCGATGTGCAACCCGTCGACCGAATCCGTCCCCCAGCCCTCGGCGTTCAGCTCGGCCTGACGACGCTGCATCGCGATCGCGCACCGAAGGGCGTGTTCGGCGTGATCGGGGATCGGGTCGGGCGCGCCGAACACCGCCATCACGGCGTCGCCCTGGAACTTGTCGATCATCCCCGAGTGCTCGACGACGATCTCGGCCATCGCGGAGAGATGGCGTCCGACGATCTCGGCGATCTCGTGCGTGGCGAGCCGTTCGGCCATCGTCGAGAACCCACGGATGTCGCTGAACAGCACCGTCACCTCGAGCTCCTCGCGCTCGACCTCGCCCGCCGCGAGCTTCTCGGCGACCCGCTGCGGCACGTAGGACGAGAGTGTCGCGGCCGCGGCCTGCTTGGCGACGACCGCGGCGTGCAACCGCTTCATGTCGTCGACCGCGCTCGCGCCGCCCGAGCTCGCGCCGGCCGCCATCTTGGTGAACAGGTCCGTGACCCGCCGGTCGACGGCCTCCTGGGTCGTGCCGAGCCGCTCAGCCATCTGCTCGTACCCGAGCCCCTGGGACATGAGCTCGAGGAGCTCCCGGTCGTGCTCGGCGGTCTCCCTGCGTCCGGACAGGCGTTCGGCGATCGCGGGGTCGACCGCGCTGCCGCCGGCCGCTACCTCGCGGATCGCGCGGACGAGCTCGTCGCCCTGCGCGATCCGGTCCTTGAGCAGATACGCGAGCCCGGACTGCCCCTTCCCGAGCAGGGCGATCGCGTACGCCTCGTCGTCGTGAGCCGAGAGCACCACAACCCCCGTCCCCGGGTGCTTCTCGCGGATCGCGTGCGCGCAGTCGATCCCCTCGAGCTGGAAGTTCGGCGGCATCTTGATGTCGGTGACGACGACGTCGGGGACATGCTCGGCCGCCGCCGCGAGGAGCGACGGTGCGTCCTCCGCCACGCCGACCACCTCGACATCCTTGTACGACTCGAGCAGGGCGCGCACGCCCTCACGGACGAGGACGTTGTCCTCGCCCAGGACGACCCTGATGCTCACTCGGCCCGCCTCTCCGACGCCTGTACGATGCGCGCATGGTGCGCGTGGTCTTCGCGGAGGATAACTACCTCGTGCGCGAGGGGACGGCCGCGCTGCTCCAGACGTCCGAGGAGGTCGAGCTGATCGGCACCGCGAGCTCGTTCGACGAGCTCATGACGGCGGTCGAGGAGCTGAAGCCCGAGGCCGTCCTCACCGACATCCGCATGCCGCCGTCGAACACGACCGAGGGCATCGACGCCGCGCGGCGCATCCGGGCCGACCACCCCGACATCGGGGTCGTGGTCCTGTCGCAGTTCGCCGAGGAGGCCTACGCGTACGAACTGCTGAAGGACGGGGCCGCCGGGCTCGGGTACCTGTTGAAGGAGCGGGTCGCCAACCTCGACGAGCTCGTCCGGGCCCTGAACGAGGTCGCCAAGGGCGGCTCGGTCCTGGATCCGAAGGTGGTCGAGGCGCTCGTCTCGGCGAAGGATCGGATGGCGCACAGCCCGCTCGCGCAGCTCACCGATCGCGAACGGGAGGTCCTCGAGAACATGGCGCAGGGCAAGAACAACGCTTCGATCGCCAAGTCGCTGTTCCTCACCGAGCGCGCCGTCGAGAAGCACATCAACTCCCTGTTCCACAAGCTCGGGCTCTCCGAGGAGACCGACGTCCACCGCCGCGTGAAGGCGGTGCTCGCGTTCCTGCGCGAGAGCGACCACCCCGCCTGAGCTCACTGCGCCGCGCGGGTGTCCACGATCATCACGGAGCAGGGCGCGTGGCGGAGCACGAGGTTCGGCAGGCTGTCACGCACGCGCCACCACGAGCCGTGCATCCCGCGGTTCCCGAGCACGATCGTCTCGACGCGCTCCTGCTCGGCGATCGCGACCAGGCGCTCGGCCGGATCGCCCGCCTCGGCCCAGCTGCGGACGGGGATGGTCGGGAACCGCCGCCCCATGGCGGCCAGGTAGCCGTTCGGGTCGGCGGATTTCTTCGGGTCCACGGCGTCGCGGACCGTCGAGTCGCCTCGCACGTGGAGGACCAGGAGCTCGGCACCCTCGAGCGCGGCGAGCCGAGCGGCCTCGCCCACGGCGAGATCGGCGGAGGCCGACGTGTCCGTGCCCACCAGGATCTTCTTCATCTCGGTTCGCCTCCTTCGTTCGCGCTCACGCTACGCCCGGGCTTCGTCGGGTTCGACCTTGCCGCCACCACAACATCTGGGGGATGCCTGCACCCGCCGGGAGGTGGGGTTCGAGCACGCGCGTGTGCGGGCGACCCCCCTTGGAACCCGCGGCCTCGACTGTCACCATTCGCCGCATGAAGCCTTCGACCGCTCGCAGGCTGGCGCATGCGCTGTGGCTGATCACGGTCACGCTGTGGATCCTCGCGCTCGTTCTGGTCCTGACGGGCTCGCCGACAGCGGGCTCGGACACGATCCTCGTCACCGTGGTCGGGGTCACGATGGCGACCTACGCGTCGGTCGGTGCCCTCGTCGCGCGGACGAGCCCCCGCAACCCCATCGGCTGGCTGCTCTCCGCGGTCGGGTTCGCACTCGCGCTCTGGATGTTCGGGGTCGCCTACGCTCAGGTGGGGATCGAGGGAGCGGCGACGATCGGCGATCTCCCGGGGGCGGTCCCGATGGCGTGGATCGGCGTCCTGTCGTTGGTCGCGCTGCTCCCCGTCACGCTCCCGACCTTCCTCCTGTACTTCCCTGACGGACATCTCCGGTCGCGCAGGTGGCGCCCCGTGCTGTGGGTGGCGGTCCTCGGTGGAGTCCTGCTGGTGGTCGGCGCCTCGGGCATCTCGTGGGCGTTCGACCCGGTGAAGATCGCCCCACCGGGATGGGCCGAAGGGGTCGAGGCGCTCGATCTCGCGTACGTCGTCGGGATCCTCCTGATGGACGCGACGGCGCTCGCGGGCATGCTCGCCTTCACCCTCCGCTTCCGGGAGGCGAGCCCCGATCAGCGTCAGCCGCTCCGCCTCCTGGTCGGGATGTTCGCGGCGATGGCGTTCGCGACGGTGCTCGCGTTCGTGATCGGCCTGGTCTCGGGTGGGGCGGACTGGGGGTGGTTGTTCGCGTTCCTCGCGATCGTGGTCGACGGCTTCGGCGTGCTGTTCGGGATCCCGCTCGCCGCGGCGGCCGCGGTGTTGACCTTCGGGCTCTACGACGTCGGCGTGGTCGTCAAGAAGACCGTGGTCTACGTCGTGCTGGTGGGCTTCTTCCTGCTCTTGCTGGGACTCCTCAGCCTGATCTTCAACCCCGTCGCCTTGATCGGGACCGGGACGGGGTCGGCCTCGGACGACGCGGCGACCAGGATCGTGACCGCCGCAGCGGTGACCATCGCCATCCTCGCGATCGGCTTCCGACCGGCGAAACGGCTCGCACGGCGGATGGTCTACGGTCGGCGCTCAACGCCGTACGAGGCGATGAGCGAGTTCGCGGAACGGCTCGGCGAGGCCTACGCCACCGACGACGTCCTCCCCCGGATGGCCGCGATCGTCCGGGCCTCGACCGGCGCGGAGGTCGCTCGGGTGTGGCTCCACGTCGGCCGCGAGTTCCGGCCGGTCGCCTCGGCGCCGCCCGAGGCCGCCGAGCCGCCGTCGGTTCCGGTCCCGGACGGCGCGACCCCAGACGTCGAGGGTTCGCGCGTGTTCCCCGTCCGCGACCGCCGCGAGCTCCTCGGCGCGCTCACCGTGGAGATGCCGCCGGCCGAACCCCTGTCCAAGACCGGCGAGCAGCTCGTCACGGATCTCGCCGGGCAGGCGGGGCTCGTGCTCCGGAACGTGCGTCTGATCGAGGAGCTCCAAGAGTCGCGTCGAAGGATCGTGACCGCGCAGGACGAACGAGCCCGCAAGCTCGAGCGCGACATCCACGACGGCGCCCAGCAACAGCTCGTCGCGCTCTCGGTCAAGCTCGGGCTGGCCGAGCAGCTCGCGTCCCGCGATCCGGACAAGACCCGCACGGTCATCGGCGAGCTCAAGGCGGACGCGACCGACGCGCTCGACACCCTTCGCGATCTCGCCAGGGGCATCTACCCGCCGCTCCTCGCTGACCAGGGGCTCGGCGCCGCGCTCGAGGCGCAGGCGCGCAAGTCGCCGGTCGAGATCCGGCTCGATGGCGACGGCCTCGAGCGGTTCGCCCCGGAGGTCGAGGCCGCCGTCTACTTCTGCTGCCTGGAGGCGATGCAGAACGTCGCGAAATACGCCAACGCCACGAGCGCGACGATCCGGCTGGCGCGCTCGGACGGGCACCTCACGTTCGAGGTGGCCGACGACGGCGCGGGGTTCGATCCCACACAGGCACGCGGCTCCGGGCTGACCAACATGCGGGATCGGCTCGAGGCGCTCGGCGGGTCGCTGCTGGTCGAGGCGGCCCCCGAGGAGGGCACGAGGATCCTCGGTCGGATCCCCGTGGAGGCCCCGTGACCAACCCGGCGCGCCCGAGCCGAGGGGTCCGCCTGCTCGTGCAGGCCAACGTCGTGGCGAGCGCGCTCCTCAGCCTGGCCGCTGCGCTCTTCCTCGTGCGGGCATGGGAGATCCGGGCGCTGCCGACGGAGTTCGGCCCCAAAGGAGTCCCCATCGCCTTCTCGCTCACCTTCGCGGGCCTCGGCGCGGTCGTCGCCACCCCGGGCGCCGGGACCACGATCACCGGAACCGTGCCGGCTGGAGAGGCGATCCAGTGAGCGGCGTCCGCCGCCTCCCCTGGGTCATCTGGGGCCTCGCGGTCGTCCTGCTCGCCGCCACGGCCGCGCTCGGCGTGAGGAACGGCTCCTTGTCCGAGGACCCGATCTTCACGGCCACGGTGATCGTGATGATGGTCGGGTACGTGTCGGTAGGGGCTTTCGTCTCGTCGCGGGTGCCGGGCAACCCGATCGGGTGGCTCCTGCTGGCGACCGGCACCGGGTTCCTGATCTCCATCGCCACATCGGAGTACGCGCGCTACTCCCTGTACACGAACCCAGGGAGCCTGCCGTTCGCCTACGGCGCGGCATGGCTCAACAACTGGGGCTTCCTGGTTGCGGTCGGTTCGGTGATGCTGATCGTCGCCCTGTTCCCTGACGGCTCAGCCGCCTCCCCCCGTTGGCGCTGGCTCCCGCCTGCCATCGTGGCCGACATCACGATCGGGATCATCGGCTCATCGCTCCGAGCAGGCCCCATCGACGTGAGCAACGCGGGCGTCGACCCGCAGAACCCGACGGGCATCGAGGCGCTGACGCCTGTGCTCGACCCGCTGCTCACGATCGTCGGGATCGCCGGCATCGCCCTCGGGGTGCTCGCCGTGGTCTCGCTCGTCCTTCGCTACCGAGCGGCCACCGGCGAGAAGCGCCAGCAGATCCGTTGGTTCGCCTACGTCGGATTCCTCGCGATCGCCCTGCTCCTCCTCACGATCGCGACCTCGTTCGGCCTGGCGGAGGGCGAGTCGACACCCCTCAACAACGTGCTCTTCTTCGGCTTCTTCCTGATGTTCGGCATCGGGATCCCGGCCGCGGCCGCGATCGCGGTTCTCCGCTACCGCCTGTGGGATCTCGACGTCATCCTGAAGAAGACGATCGTCGCGTCGGTCCTCGTCTTCTTCCTCACGGTCGTGTCGTTGCTGGTCCTCCTGGTGATCGGTGGCCTCGTCGTGGGGCCGCTCGCCGACTCGCCGGGGCTCGCCCTGATCGCCGGGGTCGGCGTGGGAGCGCTGACCTGGCCGCTGCTCCGGCTCTCGCGGCGGATCGCCGACCGGCTCGTCTACGGGCGTCGAGCGACGCCGTACGAGGTTCTCACCGAGTTCTCCGACCGGATGGCCGACTCCTATGCGACCGACGACGTTCTTCCCCGGATGGCGTCGATCCTCGGCGCCGGGACCGGAGCCAAGACCGTGACGATCTGGTTGGTCGTCGGCAGCGAGCTCCGACCGGCCACCACCTGGTCGGATCGGCCGGGGCACGACCCCGTTCCCGCCGGACCCGAGCCGGTCCCCTCGGCCTCGCTCGCGGAGCTCACGGGGGACGTGTTCGTGGTCCGCCACCAGGGCGAGCAGCTCGGCGCGATCACGGCGTCGATGCACGCGAACGACCCGATGAACCCCACCAAGGAGAAGCTGATCCGCGACCTGGCCGGACAGGCGGGTCTGGTGCTCCGCAACGTGCGGCTGATCGAGGAGCTCCGGGCCTCACGACGCCGCCTCGTCGCGGCGCAGGATGCCGAGCGTCGCCGGCTCGAACGCAACATCCACGACGGCGCGCAGCAGCAGCTCGTCGCCCTCCAGGTGAAGCAGCGGCTCGTCGAGGGCATGATCGAGCGCGACCCCCCGAAGGCGCTCGAGCTGATGTCGCAGCTCCAGGGCGACACGACCGGTGCGCTCGAGACCCTCCGCGACCTCGCTCGCGGGATCTACCCGCCGCTGCTCGCCGACAAGGGGCTCGGGGCCGCGCTCGAGTCGCAGGCCCGCAAGTCGCCGGTCCCGGTCTCGGTGGAGGCCGACGGTGTAGGCCGGTACCCGCAGGACGTCGAGGCGGCCGTCTACTTCTGCGCGCTCGAGGCGCTCAACAACCTCTCGAAGTACGCGGAGGCCTCCCGAGCGACGGTCTCCTTGTCCCAGAGCGACGGGACGCTCACGTTCGCGGTCTCGGACGACGGCGTAGGGTTCGACGTCGGTCGCGCCCCGCACGGCACGGGCCTGCAGGGCATGGCCGACCGGATGGACGCGATCGGCGGAGAGCTCGAGGTTCGGTCGGCACCCGGCGAGGGCACGACCGTCTTCGGCCGGGTGCCCGTCCGCTGAACCGGAGGGGGCGCTAGGCGGCCGGACCGTTGGCGGCGGCCCACGCCGACTCGAGCCGGTCGGGTCCGAACACCGCCTTCGGGATGTAGGCCGCCGCGCCGCACTCGGCGGCGCGGGGCGCGTACTCCTCTTCCTCGTAGGTGGAGAGCAGCAGGACGATCACGGAGTTCGACCGCTCGGACAGGATCTGGCGCGTCGCATCGAGGCCGTTGATGCCGGGCAGGTTCACGTCCATCAGCACGAGATCGGGAGCGAGCTCCCGGGCCATCTCGACCGACGCCTCGCCGGTCTCGGCCTCGCCCACGACGTCGAACCCATCGGTCGCGTCCACCACCATCCGAGCCGCCAGCCGGAACGGCTCCTGGTCGTCCACGATGAGTACCCGCACGGTCATCTTCTCTTCTCTGTTGTCCTCGGAGTCATCGTCCCACCAGGTTCCGGGAGCGACAGTGATGCCAGCACCACTCTTCCGGGGGCTGAACCACCGACCCCCGCTGCGGGCCCGGCTAGGTCCCTCGGCCGATGCGCAGGAACGCCTGCTCGAGCACCAGACGGGGGTTCAGGTTCAGGTCCTCGGCCAGGGCGGCACGGGCCTCCTCGACGGCCGCCATCGCGCCGGCGGCCGAGGCGACGTCGCCTCGCGACGGCGGGAGATCGGGGTTCATGAGGACCTCGGGTCCGCCGCCGACGGCGACGACCACCTGGTCGCGGAGCAGGGCGGAGACGCCGAGCAGCACGCGGTCGACGTAGTCTCGTTCCGCTCGCCGGACCTGCCGCTTATGCCGCTCCTCGAGCCGGCGGATCGCGCCACGGTAGGCCTCCTCGGCGCGTCCGCGTTCGTCCAGGAATGGCCCGAGCTCCTCTTCGAGCTGCGCCCCGAGATCCTTGCGGTACCGCTCGGCCGCGACGATCGCGACATCGGCCGCCTCGAGCGCGCCGGCTGGCCCCTGCGACGCGCGTTCGATCGCATCTCGCGCCGTCTCTCGGAACGACATGCCGTCCGAGCCGGAGGCGAGCCGCCGGGCGCGGCCCAGGTTCCCCCCGGCCAGGCGCGCGGCCAGGGCCGCCCGGCCCGCGTCGATCCCCTCGGCCACGAGCGTCTGCGCGACGAACCCCTCGGACAGGGGCCGGAACGAGACCACGTGGCAGCGGGACAGCACGGTCTCAGGCAGCTCGTCGGGCCGGGCCGAGAGCAGCATCAGCACCGCGTCCGCCGGCGGTTCCTCCAAGACCTTCAGCAGGACGTCGGCGGCCGCGGGGTTCAGCCGGTCCGCCTCGCGGATCACGAACACCTTCCGGCCCGGTTCGGGCGCGGTGCGATAGGCAGGATGCCAGATCTCGCTCCGGACGGTCTCGACGTGGATGTCGCGGCCCTCGGGCTCGACGACGACCTCGTTCGGGTGCCGATCCTCCAGGGCCAGCCGGCAGTCCCTGCAAGCGCCGCACCCTCCGACCTTGCACAGCAAGGCCGCGGCGAAGGCCCTCGCGGCCAGCTGCTTGCCACCGCCCTCGGGCCCCGCGAGCACGTACGCCTGGTGCGGCCGCGCCGCGGCCTGACGCAGGAACGCCATCGCGTGCTCTTGGCCGGGCACGCGACCGAGGACCGGGAACGAACCGTCGCGGGGGTCAGCCATCGCCGTCATCCTCGCGCTCCTTGAGGACGCGGCCCAGGGCCTCGACGACCTGCTCGTGAACCTGCTCGGGGGGCCGGTCTGCGTCGAGCACCACGAAGCGCTCGGGATGCTCCTCCGCGATCCGCAGGTACGCGTCGGAGACCTTGGCATGGAAGTCCTGGCCCTCGAGCTCGATCCGGTCGGGCTCCTCCAGCGAACGAAGCAGCCCCGCCTCCGGTTCGAGGTGCAGGAGCAGGACGAGGTCAGGGAACAGACCCTGCGTCGCCCACACGTTCAGCGTGAGGACGTCCTGCTCCCCCAGTCCGCGCGCGGACCCCTGGTAGGCGAGGGAGGAGTCGATGTACCGGTCGGAGATCACGACCCGGCCTTCGGCCAGCGCCGGCCGGATCACCGAGGCCACGTGCTGGGCTCGGCTCGCGGCGAAGAGCAGCGCCTCCGTCTTCGGCTCGATGTGACCGGTGTCGTGAGCGAGGAGCATCTTCCGCAGCTCCTCGCCGACCGGCGTGCCACCGGGCTCCCGCGTGACGAGCACCGGGATGCCCAGAGACTCGAGCCACTCCTTCGCGAGCCGGATCTGCGTGCCCTTGCCCGAGCCCTCGACGCCCTCGAACGCGACGAACACACCCTTCGACGGTGGCCGCTTGAGTTTCGGAACCAGTCCGAGTGGCTGCTGCTTGCCGACCCGGAACCTTCGGAGCCGGCTGCGGGTCAGCAGGCCGGCCAGCATCGCGCCGACGCCGGCGATCATCAACGAGATCCGCGTCCCGGACAGGTCGTACGTTCGCTCGCCGATCGTGAGGGTGTGCGCGCCGATCGCGCCGGCGATGAGCGGGAAGATCGTGAGCGAGAGGAACAGGCCGAGCCGCGAGAGCACGGTGAGGGCCGCGAACGTCCGCCCTCGGAACTCGTCGGTCACGTTCTCCTGCAGCAGGACGTAGCCGCTCACCCAGGCTGAGCCGCAGAACCCTCCGAGCACCACCGCGATGACCGCCGCCTGTCCGATCGCGGGCATCGCCGCGAGCACGAGCAGGGTCCCGGCGGCCGCGATGATCGACCACACGAACACGTACTCACGCTCGACGAACTCGACGACCTTGTTCGAGGACGCCATCCCGATGCCCATCCCGATCCCGAACGAGGTCACGAGGGTGCCCCAACCGGGATCTCCCGCACCGAGGGACGTCTTCGCGAAGATGGGGCCCAGAGCGAGCACCGCCCCGACCGCGCTGAACGCCGAGACGATGCCGAGCGTCATCGACGAGGCGAGCGAGTTCTCGCGTAGGAACCGGACGCCGTCCGCGATGTCTCTGCCGACGCGCGAGAGGTCGAGTCTCGAGAACGACGTGGGCGCCGGCCGCGCGATCTGGATCCTGCTCACGAGCAGCGCCGAGATCGCGAACGTGAACGCGTCGAGCCACAAGGCGAGGAACGCCGGGTTGTCGGCCAGGTACGGCACCAGGCCCGACCCGCCCGACAGGAACGTGAATACGAGGGCCCCGAGCGGCAACGTCGCGTACGTCGTGATGAGGCCGAGCGAGTTGGCGTTCGCGAGCTGCCGCCGGGGCACGAGGTTCGGCAGCGACGCGTCGCGGGCCGGCGTCCAGAGCAGGGAGAAACACTCGATCACGAAGGAGACGACGAAGATCGCCCACAGCGGGCCGAGGAACGGCATGAGCGCGTACAGCACGCCTCGGGAGATATCCGCCGAGATCATCAGGGTCTTTCGGTTGACCCGGTCGACGATGGCGCCGGCGATCGGGCCGAACAGGATGGCCGGGAGCATCCGGGCGACCATGACCCCGGCGATCGCGTACGCCCCTCCCTCGACGCCACCCTTGCTCACGACCAGCGCGGTCACCGCGACGAAGCCGACCCAGTCCCCGAACGAGCTCACCGTCTGCGCGGCCAGGAGCTTGGAGAAGGCGGGATGGGTGATGAGGTCCTTGAAGGTCGCCGGCCGGGTCCCGCGGAGCGCGGCGACCTCGTCGGCGAACGTCGACACCTACTCCTCCGCGGCCGCGGTCGCCGCTCGGTCCGCGATGCTCATGGCGTCGACCGAAGGCGTCGCTCCCGTGGCCCCCTTCGGCTCCGCCGTGGCCCGCGTGGCGGTCGCTCGTTTCGTGGTCGTCCGCTTCGCCGTGCTCCGCTTCGCGGTCGTCCGCTTGGCCGCCGTCTTCTTCTTCGCCGCCCCCTGCTTGGCCGCCGCGCGGGCCGCGCGGGCCGCCGACTTCGCCGCCCGGGTTTCGGCCTCCGCCGCTGCGTCGCCGGGCTTGGTGACGGTGAACCCCTCGTCCAGCTCGGCGCCGCATCCCCAACACCGAAGGCTCTTCGGCCGGCGGATCACCAACGAGCCGCACTCGGGGCACGGCCGGTCGGCGATGGGCGGATGGTTCACGGCGAAGTCGCAGTCGGGGTAGCGCTCGCACCCGTACATCAGGCCGAACCTCGTCCGCTTCTCCACGATCTCGCCCTCCGTGCACTGCGGGCACGTAACGCCGGTGGACTTGGGCGGATCCTTCTTGATGTACCGGCAGTCCGGGTATCCGGAGCAGCCGACGAACGGCCCGAAGCGTCCGAACTTCCGCTGCAACGGGCGCCCGCACTCGGGACACGTCTCGTCGAGCATCTCGGGCTCGGGACGCTCCTGCCCGTCGAGGTTGCGGATGTACTTGCACCCGCCGTCCTCGTCGGCGAACCGCGTGCATCCGATGAAGAAGCCGTACCGACCGAGGCGCTTCTGCAGGCGGCCGGGCGGGACCCGTCCCTCCTCGATGCAGCGGGGGCAGTCCTCGTCGAGCTCCTCGACGTACCGCTCGAACTTCTCCTCCGCTCGCTCCAGCGCGTCGGCGAAGGGCACGTAGAACTGCTGCAACACCTGGACCCGCTGCAGGTCGCCCTCCGCGATCTCGTCGAGGTCGTCCTCCATCTCGGCCGTGAAGTTCACGTTCACGATGTCCGGGAAGTGCTCGACCAGCTTGTCGGTGACGACCTCGCCGACGTCGTTGGGGAAGAAGCGCCGATCCTCGAGCCGGACGTACCCCCGGTCCTGGATCGTCGAGATGATCGACGCGTACGTCGACGGCCTGCCGATGCCGAGCTCCTCGAGGGTCTTCACGAGCGACGCCTCCGAAAAGCGCGGCGGCGGTTGCGTGAAGTGCTGCTCCGGCAGGAGCTCGAGGAGCGCGAGCAGCTGATCGACGGAGAGCTCCGGGAGCCGGCGCTCGCCGTCCTCCTCGGGGCCGTCGTCCCGCCCCTCCGCGTACACGCGCAGGTGGCCGTCGAAGATCATGGTCCGCCCCGTCGCGCGGAGGCGGTACCGGGCGGTCTCGGCGACCGCGTCGATGTCGACCCCGACCTGGTTGAAGCGGGCCTGCGCCATCTGCGTGGCGACGGTCCGCTGCCAGATCAACGTGTAGAGGCGCAGCTGGTCCCGGTCGAGCGCGGCGGCCACCCGATCGGGCGTCCGCAACACCGAGGTGGGCCGGATCGCCTCGTGCGCCTCCTGCGCGTTGCGCGACCGCGTCTTGAAGCGGCGGGGCTCGGCCAGCGCGTACTCGGCGCCGAACTCCGTCCGGACGAGACCGGCGATCTCCCGCAGGGCCGCCTCGGCGAGGCTGAGCGAGTCGGTCCGCATGTAGGTGATCAGGCCGATCGTGCCCTCGCCCGGCAGGTCCACTCCTTCATAGAGGCGCTGGGCGAGCGTCATCGTCTTGCGGGCGCCGAACCCGAGCTTGCGCGCGGCCTCCTGCTGCAGGGTGGAGGTCTTGAACGGGGGCCGCGGACCCTCCTTCCGCTCCTTGCTCTCGACCTTGGCCACCCGGTACCGGGCCTCGTGGAGCCGCTCGACGTGCGCCGCCGCCTCCGCCTCGGTCGACAGGAGCACGCCCTTCTTGTCGGGGGCGCTCGCGATCCGGCCCTCGGGCACGCTGACCAGGCGGGCCAGGAAGGGTCGATCCTGCCCCTGCGGCGTGAGCCGGGCGTCGACGCTCCAGTACTCCACGGGGGTGAAGCCGCGGATCTCGCGCTCGCGCTCGACGATCAGCCGAAGGGCGACCGACTGCACGCGCCCCGCCGAAAGGCCGGGCTGCACCCGTCGCCACAGCAGCGGCGAGATCTTGTAGCCGACCAGCCGGTCGAGCACCCGCCGGGCCTCCTGCGCGTCGAACAGCTTCAGGTCGATCTCGCGCGGCCGCTGGAAGGCCTCCAGGATCGCGTCGCGCGTGATCTCGGTGAACGTCACGCGCTTGGCCTGCCCCGGATCGACGCCCAGGAGCGAGGCGACGTGGTAGGCGATGGCCTCGCCCTCCCGGTCGTAGTCCGTCGCGAGGATCAGGTCCTCGTTCGCCCGCAGGGCCTTCTTCAGGGCGGCGACGTGCTTCTTCGAATCCGCGGGCACCTCGTAGGTGACCTCGAACCCGCGGTCGACGTCGACCCCGAGGTCGCTCTTCGGCAGGTCGCGGATGTGGCCGTACGAGGCCCGGACGGCGTAGTCGCCGCCCAGGTACTTCTCGATGGTCTTCGCCTTGGCCGGTGACTCGACCACGACCAGTGTCTTGCTCATGACCTGCAACTTTCCCGTTGTCGATGGGGACGGACGGCCCCGCGAGGCGGAGGGGGCCTCCGCGCGGCAGGGTACCAGCCCCTCCCTGCCGGACCGGGAGATCCGCCATTCGCGCGGTCCGCAGGCCTCCGGGGCCTCCTCGAGACCGACCTGGTTCCCCTCCAACGCGGTGCTAGGCTCGTTCCATTCCCGTTCGGCACCTGCTCGACCCTGGAGATCAGCCTGCTCGCCCTGTTCACCGACTTCGTGACCGGAGAGATCGCGCGCTACGGCTACCTCGCGATCTTCGTGCTCATGCTGCTCGAATCGGCCTGCATCCCGATCCCCTCGGAGGTCACGATGCTGTTCGGAGGCGCCCTCGTCACGGCGCCGTTCCTGGCCCCCGACCAGCAGCTGGAGTTCTGGCTCGTCGTGCTCGCGGGCACCCTCGGCAACCTGGTGGGGTCGCTGCTCGCCTACTGGGCCGGCTACTCGGGCGGCCGGCCCCTGGTCGACCGCTGGGGCCGGTACCTGTTGATCCGACCGAACGAGGTCGACCGCGCCCACGAGTGGTTCGAGCGCCGCGGCCAGGCCGCCGTGTTCTTCGGCCGGCTCCTGCCGGTGATCCGCACGTTCATCAGCCTTCCGGCGGGCGTCGTCCGGATGAACGTCTGGCGCTTCACGATCTACACGGTCCTCGGCTGCCTCCCCTGGGTCCTGGTCCTCACCTGGGTCGGGGCGCTCCTCGGAGAACGGTGGGACGTGGCAGAGGCCGTGATCCGCCCGTTCGCGTGGGCGATCGCCGGCGCGATCGTGGTCGGGCTCGCGTGGTTCGTCTGGCACCGGGTCCGGCAGATCCGCGGCGAGGAGGCGGAGCGGGCCGCGGCCGCGGTCCGAGGGATGTCGAACCCGGGGATCTCGGGGCCCGAGGAGACCACCCCGGCCGGCGTCGCGGAACGGCCCGACGAGGCCTGAGCCCTACTCAGCCGAGCTCGGCCCGCATCACCCAGGACTCGCCGTCGGATTCCTCCCGCACGCGCTCGAACCCGGCCCGCTCGTACATCATCCGCGACCGGTTGTGCACGGCCACCGAGAGCGAGAGCGCCTGGAACCCGTCCTCGCGGGCCTGCACCATCAGGGCACGCAGCAGCGTGTGCCCGATCCCCTTGCGCCGATGCAGCGGGACGACCGCGATACCGAGCTCGGGCGTCTTCTCGTCCACGAACCCGTAGCCCGGCTGCTCGGCGGTGAAGAGCCGGTACCAGGCCGCCCCGACCGGTTCGCCGTCGAGCTCTGCGATCACGCCGGCATCGCCCTCACGACCCCAGTCGCGGTGGTAGCGCTCGAGCATCGGGTCCGCGAGCGCGGCGATCATCCGCTCGCGCGGCCAGTCCGGGTTCCACGCGGCCGCCTGGTAGAGCATCTCCCGTAGGAACCCATCGTCCTCGTGCGTCGCGGGCCGGATGTTCACGAAGGCCTCCGTGCCATGCTTCCGAGGATGGCAACCCTAACGCAGTCCCGGTTGGCATCGCTCGTGCGAGCCATCCGGGAGCGGATCCTTGCGGACGACGTGAGCACCCATGCCGCCGCGCTCGCCTACCAGCTGTTCCTGTCGACCCTCGCGCTCTCGCTCGTCGGCCTGGCTCTGCTCGGCCTCGCGGAGAACGTCCTGCCGTTCGAGCTGCCCGCGGGCACCAAGGAGCAGTTCGAGAACCTCACCGGCGCGAGCGCGACGCTCGGCATCGCGAGCCTCGGCGCGCTGCTGTGGACGGCATCGGCCCTATCGAGACGGGCGAGCCGGGCCCTCGCCGTGATCTTCCGGACGGGACCCGAAGGGGTCGTCCGCGGCGGGGTTCGCGCCCTCGCCACCACGCTCGGGCTGATCGTGCTCGTGGGTGCGCTGCCCGTGGTCACCGGGATCGTGACGGCGGTCCGTATCGCCACCGGCATCGAGGTGCCCTTCCGGGTGCTGGGGTTCGCCGCGACCGCGGCGATGGAGTTCGGCCTGTTCCTGCTCGCGTACGCGGTGCTCACACCGGGCACGATCGGCTGGAGGGCCCATCTGCCGGGGGCGGCCCTGATGACCACCGGGTGGGAGCTGTTCAAGCTCGCGGGGGGGCTCCTGCTCACGTACTACGTCTCCCGGGCGACGCTGCTGTACGGGACGATCGGCGCCGTGGTCGGGTTGCTCCTGTTCCTGCGGCTCGCGAGCGGGCTGTTCGTCTTCGGGGCCGAGCTGTCGGCGGTCGTCCGCGACCGCACGGGTGGCTAGCTCGAGAACGACAGGGCGGCCGACAGCGCGAAGCCGAGCGCGAGGGCGAGCCCGACGGACTTGTTGTGGTCGGTGTTCTCGAACGCCTCCGGGATCATCTCGTCCGCGAGCATCGTCAAGATCGCGCCGCGGCGGCGAACGCGACCAGCGCGCCGATCAGGAGCGACGAGGCGCCGAGGCGCGCCCACCCCATCGCCTCGAGCACGAGCGCTACCTGCGGATCGATTCGAACCGCGACGTGAAGTGGCGTAGCTGCGGCGGCTCGTCCACGATCCGGTACCCGGTCAGGTCCGCGGCTCGGGCGGCGACCTCTGCGCACACCTCGATCACGTAGTCGATGTGGCTCTGCGTGTAGGTCCGACGCGGGATCGCGAGGCGCACCAGATCCATCGCGGCCGGCGTCTCGGTCCCGTCGGGGTGGCGGCCGAACATCACCGTCCCGATCTCGACGCCACGGATCCCCCCGGCGACGTAGAAGGCGACCGCGAGCGACTGCCCCGGATACTCGAGGGGCGGGATGTGTGGCAGGAGCGCCCGGGCGTCGATGTAGACGGCGTGGCCGCCGGCTGGCCTCACCGTCGGCACCCCGGCGGCCTCGAGACCCTCGGCCAGGTACTCGACCGAACGGATCCGGTACCGCAGGTAGTGCTCGTCCACGCACTCGCGCAGCCCCTGGGCGATCGCCTCGAGATCGCGACCGGCGAGCCCGCCGTACGTGGGGAACCCCTCGGTGAGGATCAGGAGGTTCCGGCACGCGGCTGCGAGCGCCCCGTCATCGAGCGCGAGCCATCCCCCGATGTTCGCGAGCGGGTCCTTCTTGGCGCTCATCGTCATCCCGTCGGCGAGCGAGGCGAACTCGCGGACGATGTCGACGACATCACGGTCGGCCTGGCCGGGCTCGCGGGTCTTCACGAACCACGCGTTCTCCGCGAACCGGCAGGCGTCGAGGAACAGGGGGACGCCGAACCGGTCGCAGAGGGCACGGACACCCCGGAGGTTCTCGAGCGACACGGGCTGTCCGCCACCGGAGTTGTTCGTGATCGTCACGAACACGACCGGCACGTCCGGGGCGCGCTCGGTCAGCAGCGCCTCGAGCGCGACGAGGTCCATGTTGCCCTTGAAGGGATGCAGGGTCGCGGGCTCGCGGCCCTCGGGGATCACGAGGTCGAGCGCCTCCGCGCCGGCGAACTCGACGTTGGCTCGCGTCGTGTCGAAATGGGTGTTGTTCGGGACGACCTTGCCGGGCCCGGCGACGATGCTGAACAGGATCTTCTCCGCGGCCCGGCCCTGATGGGTCGGGATGACGTGCTCGAACGGGAACAGGTCCCGGACCGCGTCGAGGAACACGAACCAGGAAGGCGATCCGGCGTAGCTCTCGTCGCCGTGCTGGATGGCCGCCCACTGATCGCGGCTCATCGCGCCGGTCCCCGAGTCGGTGAGCAGGTCGATCAGGACGTCGTCGGCATGGAGGTTGAACAGGTTGGAGCCGGCCTCGGCGATCCGCGCGCGGCGCTCGTCCTGGGTGAGGAAGCGCAGCGGCTCGATGGAGTGGATCCGGAACGGCTCGATGATCGTGCTGAACCCGTACGGCACAGCCGGATGCTATCCCGACGAGCCGGCGGCCACGGCTCGGCGTGAGGTCTCGGCTAGAGGTCGATCTCGGCGGCGACGCCCTGCAACCCCTCGATCGAGACCGCGAGGAACTCGTCGAGGGGGAGTCCGATGCTCACCTCGACGCCCGTGACCTCGTCACGGTTGACGCCCGGCGCGAACGCCTTCTCCTTCAGCTTCTTCTTCACCGACGAGACCTTCATCCCGGTGCTGCGCTCGGGCCGGACGAGCGCCGCCGCGACGAGCAGCCCGGCCACAGCGTCCGCATGGACGACCGCCCTGGCCATGAGGTCCGTGCGGTACTCCGGGTAGGCATGCGCGAGCACGCCGTTGACCACGCGTTCGTCCACGGCGGCCTCGCGGAGCCATCCGGCGGCGAGGCGAGCGTGGTTGGCGGCGTCGTCACCCGTGTGGTCCTGGTCGAGATCGTGGAACAGCCCGGTCAGGCCCCAGAGGTCCTCGTCCTGGTCGAACCGCCGGGCGAGGGCGCGCATCACGCCCTCGACAGAGATCAGATGCCGGACCGTGGTCTCCTTCAGGCACTTCTCGCGGCAGAGCTCGACCGCGGTGGCGCGATCCATCAACCGGCCGACACCTCCTCTCGTTCACCCTCCTCGAGCAGGTGGGGCACGCTCGACAGGATGACGTTCGGCTCGAACAGGAACAGCCGCTTGACGAACAGCGCGTTCTGGTTGTGCAGGAGGAGGTGTCGCCGCTTCGAGACGATCAGCTCGGGAACGACGACCAGCACGATCGTCCCCGGACGCGACGTGAACCGCCGGACCTCATCCAGCATCGGGCGCGTCAGGTCGCGGAACGGCGCCTCGACGATGTGCAAGGGGATCTGCATCCCGCTCTCGCCCCACCGCTCCTGCATCCGGTGCGCGGCCTCGGGATCCAGGTCGAAGTAGATCGCCCGGGTCTCGGACGCCTCGAGCGTCTGAGCGTAGTTCACGGCTCGGACCGTCGCGTCGTTGACCGACGAGACGAACACGAGCGCGACCGTTCGCTGCGGGATGAGGGGTCGGGCGTCCACGGACACCGTCTCCCCCTCGCGCACGAGCACGGGGACGTCGGTGACCACGATGTTGCGCTCCCGCAACAGGCCGGCCTTCAGCCGGACCAACGCGGCCCGTCGCAGCAGGTACATGAAGAGCGATCCGGGAACGGTCTCGGGGATCACGACGTTCACGAAGTCGCTCGGCGACCGGTCGATCCCGCGGACGAACCGACGGAGCGCCTCCAGGGGCGTGTCCTTGCCGAGCGGGAGCGGTTCGAGCGGTGCGGCGCCCATCGAGAAGTCGCGCCATCGCCGCTCGAGCTCAGCGGGGATGCCGGAGTCGGTGGGGTGGACGATGTGCAGCTCGGTCGGTCGGATCGAGCGGACCGCCCCGAGCGCCTCGGCCGCCGCGGCGTCGAGCTCCCGGATCACGAGCACCACGTGGTTCGCGCCCACCTCGCCCGGTTGCACCAGGCCGCGCCCCAGTTGGCGACCGACGGACTCGTAGTGCCGATGGATCGAAACGAACAGCGTGAACAGGATGGCCATGAACAGCATCGACAGCCAGCCACCCGCCGTGAACTTCGTGAGCGTGACCACGACCAGGACCACGCCCGTCGCGACGGCACCGATGCAGTTGATCACGATCGACCTGCGCCACCCCCGGGCGGCCGACTCCCCCTTGTGACGTTCCCGGAGCCAGTGGATGATCATCCCGGTCTGCGAGAGCGTGAACGAGGTGAAGACGCCGATGACGTAGAGCTGGATCAGACGCGTCAGATCGGCGTCGAAGGCGTAGATCAGGAGCGACGAGCCGATCGCCAGCACCACGATGCCGTTCGAGAAGACCAGTCGGTCACCCCGGTTCATGAACTGGCTCGGCATGTAGCGATCGCGCGCGAGGATGGACGAGAGCCTCGGGAAGTCCTGGTAGGCCGTGTTCGCGGCCAGGATCAGGATCGCCGCGGTGAAGAACTGGACCACGTAGAAGCCGAACCCGCCGTCGAACACGGCCCAGGCGATCTGCGCCGGGATCGAACGCTCGTCGCTCGCAACCGTCCCGTGCACGTGGACAGCGAGCCACGAGATCCCGACGAACATCGTGATCGCGATGATCCCCATGATCGCGAGCGTCTCGGCCGCGTTGCGCGCCTGCGGCCGCCGGAACGCCGGCACGCCGTTCGAGATGGCTTCGACGCCGGTGAGCGCCGTCGCACCCGAGGAGAACGCGCGCAAGATCGCGAACAACCCGATCGCGGTCGCCGTGGTAGCGGCGTTGCTGATCGGCGCAACCGCCTCGGTGGTGGGGCAGCCTCCGAGACATTGGACGAAGCCGAGCGCGATGAGGGCGAGGATCGAGACCACGAAGCCGTACGTGGGGATCGCGAACAGGGTCCCCGACTCGCGCGCGCCTCGGAGGTTCGCGACCGTGACCAACCAGACGAAGAAGATCGACAGGAAGACCTTGTGTTCGTTGGCGGGGGGGTACGCGGAACCGATCGCGAACACGCCGGCGACGATCGACACGATCACCGTCATCATGTAGTCGACGAGGAGCGCGGCGGCCGCCACCAGTCCGTACGGCGCGCCCAGGTTGTCCTTGCTGACGATGTAGGCACCACCCCCCGACGGGTAGGCCCGCACCGTCTGCCGGTACGAGATCACCACGATCGCCATCAGGGAGGCGATCGCGATCGAGATCGGCATCACGAGCTGCTTGAAGACCAGGCTCACGATCGTCAGCTGGATGAAGATCTCCCCGGTGGCGTAGGCGACCGAGGACAGGGCGTCCGACGCGAAGACCGGGAGCGCGAGCGTCTTCGGCAGCAGCGTGTGCTCCAGCTGATGGCTCGTGAAGGCGCGGCCGACGAGCAGGCGCTTGAGGACGGACGGGGCGGCCGTGGTCGACATCGACGGTGATGCTACGACGGGTCGCCCTCGGCCCGCGCCGCGATCCACCGGTAGCCGACGCCGGGCTCGGTCAGGATGAGCCGCGGGGCCGAGGCCTCGTCCCCGAGCTTGCGACGCAACGAACGCACGTACACCCGCAGGTAGTGGCTCTCCTCGGCGTAACCGGGTCCCCACACCTTGCGGAGCAGCCACTGATGGGTGAGCAGCTTCCCCGGGTTCGTCACGAACGCCTCGAGCAGCGCGTACTCGGTCTTCGTCAGGTGCACGGGCGAGCCGCCGACCGTCACGAGCCGGCGGCCGACATCCACCTCGAGCTCGCCGAACCGGTGGACCGGCGGGGACGGCTCGCCGGACTGGCGGCGACGGAGCGCGGCGCGCAGACGCGCGAGCACCTCCTCGACCCCGAACGGCTTGGTGACGTAGTCGTCCGCCCCCGCGTCCAGGGCCGCCACCTTGTCCGCCTGGCGGTCCCGGACGGACAGGACGATGATCGGCACCTCGGAGAACGACCGGACGCGCCGGATCACTTCCGTCCCGTCGAGATCGGGGAGACCGAGATCGAGCAGCACGAGCTCCGGATCGTCCTCCGCGGCCGCGACCACGGCCTCCTCACCGGTACCGACCGTGCGCACCTCGTAGCCGTGAGCCTCCAGGCTCGTCCGCATCGCGCGGCGGATCTGCGGCTCGTCGTCGACGACGAGCACGCGGGTCACGAGGGAGCCTCCCGAGCGGCGACCTCCTGCGGGACGGGCGCCGCACCACGGACCGGGAGCTCGAACACCACCGCGGCCCCTCCGCCCGGCGTCCCCTCGATCCAGATCCGCCCCCCGTGGGCGAGCACGATCGCGCGGGAGATCGCGAGGCCGAGACCGCTGCCCCCGGCCGCGTCCGGACCGCTCACCCCGAGCTGCGTGAACGGCTCGAACACGCGCTCTCGATCGTCGAGGTCGATCCCCGGCCCCCGATCCGCGACGCGGACCTGGACGCCCGAACGCCACGGCGCGACCGAGACGACGACATCGCCACCCGGAGGCGAGAAGCGGGCCGCGTTCTCGAGCAGGTTCGACAGCACCTGATCGATCAGGACCGGATCCACGGGGACGTCCGGGGCGTCGCGGAAGATCGTCCGGATCTGGACCCCGGCGAGCCGGGTCCCCAGGCGATGCAGGACCGACTCGACGATCTCGTCCAGCGGGGTGAGCTCCTTCACCGGGAGCAGCGCCCCCGAGCGCACCTGCGCGAGTCCCAGGATGTTGCCCACCAGCCGGTTGAGCCGGTCGGTCTCCTCCAGCACCGTCTGCAGCAGCTCTCGGGCCTGGGCCGGGTCGAACCTCACGCCCACCTGCAGCAGGCTGGTCACCGCGGTCTTGATCGACGCCAGCGGCGTACGCAGGTCATGGGTCACCGATGAGAACAGCGCGGCCCGCGCCTGGCTCCGCTCGGCCTCGAGCCGGGCGGCCGTGATCTCCGCGTCGAGCCGGGCGCGCTCGAGGCAGACCGCGATCTGGCTCGCGGCCGCCTCGAGCAGCCGGCGGTCCTCGGGCAGGAGCTCCTCGCGGAGCGGGGGCGACGCGGTCAGGGTCCCGAACCCGAGGTCGCCACCCGAGATCGGAACCCCGAGGGCGTCCCCATCGGTGGTGCCCGGACGCGTGCGTCGCACCTCGTAGGTGCGGCCCGCCGCGGCCGCGCGGATCTCGCAGCTCGCCAGCCGGAGCGCGTCGACGAGCGCGGCCGCGAAGTCGTTCAGCACTCGGTCGAGCGGTTCGCCGGAGAGCGCCTTGGTCGCGATCAGGTTCAGGAGGCGCGCCTCCCGCTCGCGACGCGTCGCGCGGTCGCGTTCGGCGACGGCCCGGGCCACGACCCATCCCACCAGCAGCGCCACGACGAGGAAGACCACGAGGGCGACCACGTCGTCCCGGTTGTGGACCCGGAGCGTGTGCAGCGGCTCCGTGAAGAAGTAGTTCAGGGACAGGAAGCCCAGCAGCGAGCTCCCGATCCCCGCCCAGATCCCTCCGGCGACCGATGCCGCCACGACGGCGAGCAGGAACATCGACACGGCGCCGATCTCGTGCTCGGGCTGGACGATCAGGGCGAGTCCCAGGGCGAGCGCGGGCGCCATCACCGAGATCACGAGGGCCCGCGCTCGCGAACCCCCGCCCGGAGCCAGCACCCAGCGGTCGCTCATGGGGCCACGCTACGGCTTCGCTACGGGTTCTTCACGCCGATCGCCCCGCCCTTCACGCGCCGTTTACGCGGCGCCGCCGAACCTTGGTGGTGAGGAGGAGAACCGATGGCCACCAAGCTCCGGCAGGACGAACCCCGGCGGGTCGAGACGGCGGTGCAGACCGCGGTCGAGGCACCCCCGTCCAGACGTCGGCCGGAGCCCAGGGGCCTCGGGCACCTCTGGAAGCGGCTCGCGCTCGGACCGGCCCTGCCGACGGCCCAGTTGCAGCACGAGCGGCTCGGCAAGCCCACGGCGCTCGCGGTGTTCGCGAGCGACAACCTGTCCTCCGTCGCCTATGCGACGGAGGAGATCTTGAAGGTCGCGGTCCCCGCGGTCGGCGTGCTCGCGTTCACGGTCGTGATGCCGGTGACCCTGGGGATCTTGGCGGTGCTCGCCATCCTCCTGTTCTCGTACCGCCAGACGATCCGGGCGTACCCGAGCGCTGGCGGCGCCTACATCGTCACGAAGGACAACTTCGGGCTCCTCGCCGCGCAGCTCGCCGGCGTCGCCCTGCTCACGGACTACGTCCTCACGGTCTCGGTCTCCGTGGCCGCTGGGGTCGCGGCCATCACCTCGGCCGCGCCCGGCCTCTACCCCTACCGGGTGGGCCTGTCGGTCGCGTGCATCTGGATCATCGCCTGGGGCAACCTGCGCGGCGTCCGCGAGTCAGGCCGCATGTTCGCCGTCCCGACCTACTTCTTCATCGTCATGATGTTCCTGCTCCTCGGCATCGGGGTGGCGCGAGCGTTCATGGGTGACCTGCACCCGTTGCCCATCCCACCCGACGTGGCCGAGACCACCGGTGCGATCGGCCTGTTCCTGATCCTGCACGCGTTCGCCTCCGGCGGAGCCGCCGTCACCGGTGTCGAGGCGATCTCGAACGGCGTCCCGGCCTTCAAGCCTCCCGAATGGAAGAACGCGCGGACGACGCTCATGTGGATGGGGAGTCTCCTCGGCGTGATGTTCCTCGGCCTGTCGTTCCTCGCGATGAAGCTGCAGGTAACCCCGACCGAGACCAAGACCGTCATCTCCGAGGTGGGGCGGGCCGTGTTCGGCAGCGGTGGGATCGGGACCGCGATGTTCCTGATGCTGCAGGTGGCGACGACCCTGATCCTGATCCTCGCCGCGAACACGTCCTTCGCCGACTTCCCGCGCCTGGCGAACTTCCACGCGAAGGACGACTTCATGCCGCGGCCGCTCACCAAGCGCGGCCACCGTCTCGTCTTCTCGAACGGGGTCATCGGGCTCGCCGTGGCCTCGACAGTGCTCGTGGTCCTGTTCCAGGCGGACGTCCACAAGCTGATCCCGCTCTACGCGATCGGCGTGTTCACCTCGTTCACGCTTTCGCAGGCCGGCATGGCCAAGCGCCATCTCCGGCTCCGCGAGCCCGGCTGGCGCCACGGCCTGCTGATCAACGGCCTCGGGGCCTTCACCACCGCGGTGGTCACGGTGGTGATCGCGATCACGAAGTTCGCCCACGGGGCCTGGGCCGTCATGATCTTCGTCCCCGTCATGGTGTGGATCCTCGTTCGCATGAACCACCACTACTCCCGCGAGCACGCCGAGCTCGACGACGGGCTCGACGCGTTCGAGCGGGGCGACCGGCGCCACCCGGTGGCCGTGCTCCTGGTGGACGAGCTCGACCGCAAGACGATGCACGCGCTCCAGTACGCCAAGACGATCCGGTCGAGCAGCACCCACGCGGTGCACGTCGAGGACGACCCGGCGCGAGCCGAACGTCTGCGCGTCCGCTGGGCGCGGCTCGGGATCGACGTCCCGCTCCACGTCCTCGCGCGCGACGGGGACAGCGCGACGACGATCGCCGGCTACACCGCCACGCTGACCAGCGACGCGGACGTCACGGTGATCGTCCCCGGGCCGGCGAGGATGGGCCGCTTCGAGCGGCTGCGCCAAGGGCGGACCGGCGCTCGACTCGCCCGCGCCCTGGCGCCCAACCCACATGTGCGGGTGACGCTCGTGCGCGACCATCTCGAGACGCACCCGGGCGACGGGCACGAGGGGAGCGGGATGCGGGTCCTCCCCAGGAGCAGCCACCGCGCGGTCGTGCTGGTCGACCGACCGGACCGAGCGGCCCTGGA
>CAVPLL010000012.1:0-18740 GCA_963706005.1 uncultured Actinomycetes bacterium | reverse complement strand
CGGAGCTCCGGCCCATCACGGAGATCGCCGAGTCGGCCGGGATCCCCGACGACGTGCTCGAGCCCTTCGGCCGGTACCGCGCCAAGGTCGATCTCTCGATCTTCGACCGCCTGGCCGACCGGCCCGAGGGCGAGCTTGGTCATCACGACGGCGATCACGCCGACGAAGGCCGGCGAGGGCAAGACGACGACGTCGTCTCGGCTCACGCAGGGGATGGGGACGATCGGGAAGCGACGCTCGGTGCTCTGCCTCCGCGAACCGTCGATGGGTCCGGTGTTCGGCATCAAGGGCGGTGGCACCGGGGGCGGCTACGGCGCAGGTCGTCCCGATGGAGGACATCAACCTCCACTTCACGGGCGACTTCCACGCGGTCACGGCTGCCCACAACCTGCTGTCGGCGGCGCTCGACAACCGCGCTCCACCACGGGCAACCCGCTCGACCTCGACCCGTACCACGATCACATGGCGCCGCGTGCGTGGACGTGAACGACCGGGCGCTGCGCAACACTGGTCGGGTCGCGGCGGCAGATGCGGACGGCGTCGCCGCGCGAGACCGGCTTCGACATCGCCGCGGCGTCCCGAGATGATGGCCGTCCTCGCCCTTGCCACGGACCTGAACGACCTGCGCGCACGCATCGGGCGGATCGTCGTCGGCCACATCCGCGGACCGGCGAGCCGGTCACGGCCGAGCACCTCACGGCCGCCGGGCGCGATGACCGTGATCATGCAAGGACGCGATCAAGCCGAACCTCGTTGCAGACGCTCGAGGGCAGCCCGGTCCTCGTCCATGCAGGGCCGTTCGGCAACATCGCGCACGGCAACGACTCGATCATCGCCGACCGGATCGGCCTCATGAAGCTGGCCGACTACATCGTCACCGAGGCCGGGCTTCGGCGCCGACATGGGCGTCCGAGAAGTTCTGCGACATCGTGTGCCGCTTCGGAGGGTTCGCGCCCTCGGCCGGCGTGCTGGTCACGACCGTGCGGGCCACCGAAATCGCACGGCGGCGTGCCGTTCGACCAGCTGGGCGCCGAGGACCTCGAAGCCGTCAAGCGCGGCGTCGAGAACCTCGGCCAGCACATCGCGATCGTCCGCGAATACGGTCTGCCCTGCGTGGTCTCGGTCAACAACTTCCCCGAGCGACACGGAGGCCGAGGTCGAGCTGATGCGCGAGCTCGCACTCGGGGCCGGCGCCGAGACCGTGGTGGTGAACCGCGGGTTCGCCCAGGGCGGCGGGGGCGCGGTCGAGCTCGCGGAGGCGGTGGTCGACGCCTGTGAGCAGCCGAACGCGTTCCACCAGCTCACGCCCGACGGCACGCCGATCAAGGATCAGATCGAGGCGATCGCCACCCGTGTCTACGGCGCCGACGGCGTCGACTACCAGCCCCAGGCCGACAAGGACCTCGCCCGCATGGATCAGCTCGGGTTCGGGACGATGCCGGTCTGCATGGCGAAGACGCATCTGTCGCTCACCCACGACCCGTCGCTCCTGAACCGGCCACGTGGGTGGCGGCTCCCGGTCCGCGGCGTGGTGCCGAGCGCCGGGGCGGGGTTCGTCGTCGTGCTCTGCGGCGACATGCAGCGGATGCCCGGGCTCGGCAGGACGCCCGCCTACATGAAGGTCGACATCGACGAGGACGGCCGGACGGTCGGTCTGTTCTGAGCTCGGGGCGGGTCAGTCGATGAGGGCGATCGCCTCGACCTCGACGAGCTGACCGCGGTAGCCGAGGGTCGGCACGCCGACGAGCGTGCTCGGCGCCCGGCCGATCTCGGAGCTGCGGACCACCTGCCAGACCGCGGATTGGGCCTCGTAGCTCGCGCCCGCGACGTACACGGTGGTCTTGGCGACGTCCTGGGGCTGGGCGCCGCCGGTCTCGAGCGCCGCGAGGAGGTTCTCGATCACCTGCTCGGCCTGCGCGACGGGGATCATCCCCGCCCACCAGGTCGCCCCGAGCGTCGAGCGGCACCGCCCCGGCCGTGAACACGACGGTTCCGCGGCGGCCCACCGCGACGTGCGAGTAGCCCGGCGGCGGGGCGAGGGTGTCGACGTTGCGGAGGTCGACCGCCATCTCAGCCCGCCAGCTGGGTCGGACCCTCGAGCAAGGATTCCACTCGGCGCGTGTGACGGCCTCGTTCCGGTCGAAGTCGAAGACCCCGCTCCACGGCACCCCTTCCCAGGTCGAACCGCACTCGGGGCAGACCCACAGCGACATCGTCTTGTGTTCGGCTTCGCGCGGCGGTGCGCAGGTGTGCAGCGGCATCCGGTCCTCCTCCCCTCGAATCACACGCTTGTGATTCGAGGGGAGTGTACACCCAACCGGCCGTTCCTCTTGGCTGGCTCGCACCCCGCGTCGGGTCGTGGCACCACCCTTCCCCGTCGTGCCCCCCGGCCGCATCGTTCGGTCGTGAGCACCTCGGCGACCTCGAGCGTCCCCCGGGCGAGCGGCTTCCCCGAGCGCCCTCCGAGGCTTCGCTGCGGTGTTCGTGGCCGGGTGCGTCGCCGGGGTGGTGGTCGGAGGGCTCGGGAGGCGGATCGCGGCGCTGACGGCCAGGGACGTCGCCCAGGGGCTCCCCACCGAGGCGGGAGCGACGATCGGGTGCATCACCCTCGAGGGGACGCTCCTCCTGATCGCGTTCGCCGGCATCGGGTCGGCGCTTGTAGGCACCGCCCTCTACATGGCGACGCTCCCGTGGCTCCCCCGACGTCGGGCGCTGCGAGCGTTGGAGTTCGGTGGCCTCGAGCTCGCGGTGTTCGGCACCGTACTTCTCGATGCCGGGAACCCCGACTTCACGATCCTGGGGGGGCCGCTGCTCAACGTGCTCGTGCTGAGCACGTTGTTCGTCGTGCACGGCGTCGCGCTGGTGATGCTCGTCTAACCCAGCGGGCGGCTCGTGGGCGTCGTCGCGCGAGGCGGCCGGTGGCGAGCCCGGCTCGTGGGCGTCGGCACCTTCGTCGCGATGGCGCTACGGCGATCGGCGCCTACGCGTTGGTGGCTCGTGCCTCTGGATGGGCAACGGTCGCGATGGTCGTCCTGCTGCTGTGCTCCGCCGGGCTGGTCGTCCTGGATCCGCGCCGAACGCGACCGATCACGCGGCCCACGCTGAGGGTCGCCGGCGCGACCGCGTTCTCGCTCCTGGCGATCTCGGGGACCGTCGCGCTCGTCGACGCCGTGACGACGATGGTCTGATCGCTAGGAGCGGGGCCGGTCCTTGTTGGTGTCGTAGATCGGCAGGACGTCGACGGTCGCGTCGACCGTGCCGTCGCCCACGGCGACCTGCACGGTGTTACCGAGGGTCGACCGGTCCGTCCGGATCACCGCGATCCCGATCTTCCCGAACCGTGGGCTGTCGGTCGGACTCGTCAGCACGCCGACCTCCTCGCCGTCCTGCGTGACCGCGGCGCCGTACTCAGGCAGCGTCTCGGACTCGTAGGTGAGCGTGACGAAGCGGTTCGGCGGCGCGGCCGCGACATCGCGGAGCTTCTCCTTCCCGAGGAACTCGCCCGGTGCGTCGAGGCGGACCAGCCGATCCAGGTTGAAGTCGTACGGCGTCCGCTGATGGGCCTCGTAGTCGTAGTCGGTGACGATCAGCCCCGCCTCGATGCGAGCGGGTTCGATCGCCTCGGCGCCGAACGGCGTCACGCCCGCGCCGACGATCGCGTTCCACAGCTCCTCGGCGTCCGCCGGGTCCGGCAGGAACAGCTCGAAGCCCAGCTCGCCGCCGAAACCCGTTCGGGACAGGAACACCTCGACCCCCGCGACCTTCACCGGGTCGGTGAGGAACCGGAAGTACCGGAGTGCGCCGACGTCGGCGTCGGTCAGCTTCTCGGCACCGCACCTCACGCGAGCGTGGGGCCGATCACGCCGAGGTGTGGCACTCCGCGCCACTCGATCGCACTCGAACTCGACGTCGAGTGAAGTCCTTCAGCGCCTCGCCGAAGTAGGCGTCGTAATCCTTCCCGTTGGTCATGACCCAGCAATGGCCGGCGCCGGTGTTGAACACGGTGCCGTCGTCGACCATGAGCCCGTCGGCGTCCAGGAACGCCCCGTACCGAGCCTGGCCGACCTCGAGCCCGAGCGCGTCGTTGCTGAACACCCGCTGGGCGGCCCGGAGCGCGTCCGGCCCTCGGAGGTCCCACTTGTTGAGCGGCGAGACATCCCACACCGCGACGTCGTCCCGGATGGCGGCGTACTCCTTCCCGAGGTCGCCGAATCCCTCGAGCCACAGCCACCCGCCGTCGGCGATGTGCGTGGCGCCCTGAGCCTCGGTCACGTCGTGGAACGCCGTCTTGATCGCATCGTCGTCGTTCATCGCCTGCCTCCGGTCGCCGGGATCATCGCATCCTCGCACGCGTTTGACTGGCCGTTCAAGTTCGCGCCCGGGTGCGATCCCGACCGTCAGCGGGCGAGGCTAGAGGCGGGTCAGGCGGAGGAAGCTCCTCGCGGAGCCGAACCCCCGTTCCTCGAGCCGGGTGGCCAGCACGAGGAAGAGCTGGGCCGTGACCATCGCGTCGTCGAGCGCCTCGTGGGGGTTCGCCACCGGGACCGCGTACCGCTCGGCGGCCGACGACAGGCTCTGTCGTACGTCCTGGTCGAGGTGCTCGAGCTCGATCGCCATCTGCCGAACGTCGATCGTCCGGCGCACCCACGAGCGGGAGCGTGTGCCGTAGAGGCGGCCCAGGAAGCCGATCTCGACGCTCGCGAACCAGGCCAGCAGGAACCGCCCACCGAGCGCGAGCCGGAGCGTCTGCCCGGCCACCGAGAACGGCTGCGCCTTCGCCAGATCCTTGGGCAGGATGCCGTGGATCCTCATCGACTCCGCGCTCGAGGGCACCTCGGGCAGCACCAGCTGGTGCACGGCCTCCCCCACGACGACGCGGCCCTCGCGCACCGGAACGACCCCGAACGACACGACCGCGTCGCGCTCGCGATCGAGGCCCGTCGTCTCGAAGTCGAGCGAGGCGAACTCCACCTCGCGCCACGGACGCGACCGCATCGACCACGCCGGCCGAGCGGGTGGTCTCAACGACACCTGATCACCTCGACCTCGGTCACGACGCCGTCGATGCGCCGGTCGATCGCACCGCTCGGGACCCGGTCGACGATCTGCAGATCGAACGCGACCGCGATCGCGGCCACCCCATCGCGCCGCTTCTCCAGGAGGCGGTCGTAGTACCCGCCGCCGTAGCCCACCCGGCCGCAGGAGCGATCGAACGCGACCCCCGGGACCAGGACGAGGTCGAGCTCGGCGACGTCGAGCCCACGCCCCTCCGCGGGTTCCATCGCTCCGAACGAGGTCTCGGTCATCGGTGCTCCGGGCGTCGCGACGACGGGGGCCACCTCGTTCCCCTCGATCCGTGGCAACGCGACGGTCTTGCCCTCCGAACGCAGGCGCGCGATCAGCGGCGTCGTGTCGACCTCGCTGCCGAACGACCAGAAGGCAAGCACGATCTCGGCGCCCGCCGTCTCGGGCAACCCGAGGAACCGGTCGGCGATCGCCTCGCTGCGCGCGGACCGATCGTCCTCGGAGACGGCGTCGCGTTCGGTCAACACCGCGCGGCGCACCGACCGCTTGGCCTGCTTCAGCCGATGGGCCGGGAGATCACTCACGCCGACGGCCGCAGCTCGGGGAGTACCTCCTCGGCGATCACGTCGACCCGGTCCGGCGGACCGCCCGGGACGAGCACCGACCAGGTCGAGCCGGCGGCCGCGAGGGCATCGAGGTGGGTCCGCAGCGACGTGGTCGTCCCCGACCAGACTCCGGGCTCCAGGCCGCGCGCGCTCCGCTGGTCGAGCAGGCGACCGACCTCGTCGTCGTCGCGCCCGACGACGACGATCCCCGCCCACGTCGCCGAGACCGGCCGTTCCATCGCCGCCTCGCGCAGCAACCGAGCCTTGCGGGCGAACTCCTCCACCTCCATCCCCCAGCCGTTCCACGCGTCGGCCTCGGCGGCGGCGAGGCGGACGACCGCGTCGGCGAACCCCCCGATCCAGATCGGGGGGCCGCCCGGACGTACGGGCGGCGGCAGGAGCGGGCCCGCCATCGCGGGAACGAGCGGACCACCGTCCCACCGGACCCCGCCGTACAGGGCCTTGATCGCGCGCACGGTCTCGACGAGATGCTCGCGACGTTCCGCCTTTCCCAGGTACTCGATGCCGAAGACTCGGTGCTCGAGCTCGTCGATCGGGTCCCCGGTGCCGATCCCAAGGATCATGCGCCCGCCGCTGACGTCGTCGACCGAGGCGGCGAGCTTCGCGAGCACCCCCGGAGCGCGGAGCGTCGCCCGTGCGACCAGGGTCCCGACGGCGATGCGGTCGGTCTGGGCGGCGACGGCCGTGAGTGTCGCGAACGCCTCGAGCGACGGCCGGTCCGGGGACGCGCCCGGCGGGAAGAGGTGGTCGAACGCGAAGACCCCGTCGAACCCGCGCTCCTCCGCTCGCCGGGCGAACGCGAGTACGCGCCCGGCGTCACCGGAGAACATCGGAAGGACGAGCCCCACCTTCACGTCAGACCATCACGCGCCCGAGCTCCTCGAGCGCGAGGGTGGCCGCGCCCACGGCCCCGGCGTCGTTGCCGAGCTCCGCGGGAACGATGGGCACCCGAGGGCGGAAGTCGGGACCCTCCACAGCGTCGAGGAACGCCGCACGCGCAGGTTCGAGCAGCAGATCGCCGGCGACGATCGCGCCACCGCCGACCACGACGACCTGCGGGTCGAGGACGTTCACGAGGCCGCCGATCCCCTGGCCCAGCCGCCGTCCCGCCTCAGCGAGGATCCCCTTGGCCGCGTCGTCGCCCTGCCGCGCCGCCTCGGTCACCAGTTCGCCGGTCACCTTGTCGGGGTCGCCGCCGGCCAGGCGCCGGAGGATCGAGTGTTCGCGTTCCCGCGCCTCCTCGCGGCCCATCCGATCGATCGCACGGCCCGCGGCGACCTGCTCCCAGCAGCCCCGGTTCCCGCAGCCGCAGAGCGGGCCTCCGGGCTCGACGATGATGTGCCCGATCTCGGCGGCGAAGCCGTTCGCGCCGCGGAACAGTCGGCCGTCGGAGACGATCCCACCGCCGATCCCGGTGCCGACCGTGACGAGCAGCAGGTGACGGTACCCGCGACCCGCCCCGAACCGGAACTCCCCGTACGCGGCCATGCTCGCGTCGTTGTCCACCTGGCAGGGCAGGCCGAGCGCGTCGCGCATCCGCGCGGCGATGGGGAGGTTCCGCCACGCGAGGTTGGGGGCGAAGCGCAGGACCCCCTCCTTCGCGTCGATCATCCCCGCGGCCCCCACCCCGACCGCGATCACGTCGGGAGTCGTGAGCGACGTGGCGAGCTCGACCATGGTCGACAGCGTCGCCGCCTCGTCGTCGGCGGGCGTCGTCGTGCTCGAACGCTCGACGATCATCCCATCGCGGGCGACGCGGAACGCGTTGATCTTGGTGCCGCCGACGTCGAGCCCGATCGCCTCCTCGTTCGCGCGGGCCGGCACGTCCGAACCTCTCAGGTGGAACGGACCGACGTCGTCACGAGATCTCGATCCGCTCGAAGTCCTTGGAGCCGTTCGGGCTCTGCTCGACCCCGCTCACGTGGTCCCCGCGCACGTCGATCACGGCCCGCGCCGCGAGGAAGAACTCGCGGGCGGCGGCGAGCAGGTGCTCGAACACGTCCGGCGCCGCACCCTGGCCCGCGGTCACCGCCATGCAGATCGGGCAGAACGCCACGGTGCACACGGCCGGCTGCGGCTGAGCCTCCGACGCCGACCCCGCGGCGCCGTCGCCCTCCGTGGCCGCGTGGCCCGGTTCGGTCTCAGGCATCTTCAGCTCCTTCCCCTCGGCGCCGCAGCCGGCGCCGACCCCGGCGGCCGCGCGAACACGATCTCGAGATGGTCTCCGACGAAGTTGGCGCCGCGGACCTCCATCCGCTGGAGCGTCTGCGGCAAGATCAGGTTGCGCTTGTAGGTCCCGACGCGGACGTAGAGCTCCTCGCCGCGTCGATGGATGTCCATGTCCTCGCGCGAGACGAACGGGAGCCGCATCGTGAGGACGTACCCGCCCGACCTCCGGCGTACCCGGATCGGGTCGTCCCGGTACAAGACGTCCGTGACGGGGAGGTCGCCGTAGACCTCGTGGCCCATCTCCTCGAGCAGCTGCACGCCGACCATTTCGCGGTCGAACAGACGAGCGGTCAGGATCGGCACCGGCTCGAACGACTCGCGGACGGTCTGCAGGTGCTCCGCCTGGATGTCCTTCCACTTGCCGAAGTACGGATCTGTGACGTCATCGGGGATGATCCGGTTCACGACGACCGCGTCGCACCGATACCCGAACAGCCCGAGGTACGTGTAGGTGCGCCGCGCCTCGGCGATCACCATCTTCTCCGGGTTCACGACGAGTCGGACCGTCGATGAGGACTCGTCGGTCAGGATCTTGTGCACGGCGTCGAGGTTCCGGTGCAGGCGCTCGACCGCCGCGTAGAAGCTCTCGCCGGCGATCGGCAGCGTCGTCATCTTGGTCACGATCGGGCGCAGCGTCTTCACGACGCGCCGCTCGACGGGGAAGATCCGTTCGATGTACCAGTTCATCACCTCGGGGAGCGACAGCAGGCGCAGTGTCTCTGCGGTGGGCGCACAGTCGACGATCAGCAGGTCGTACCTCCCGCCCTCGACGTGGGTCTTGACATCGATCAGCGCGAAGATCTCGTCGAGCCCGGGGATCACCGAGAGCTCCTCGGCCTGGATCGTCTCGACACCGGCCCAGTTCATGAGCTGGACGAAGTAATCCTGGATCTCGCGCCAGTTGGACTCGAGCCGGCTCTGGGCGTCGATCTGCTCGGCCCACAGGTTCTCGGCGATCGGCGTGGCGTGCTCGCCGATCTCCTGGTCGAAGGAATCGCCGAGCGAGTGGGCCGGATCCGTGCTCATGATCAGCGTCCGATTCCCCGATCCGGCCGCGCGGACCGCCGTGGCGGCGGCGACCGTCGTCTTCCCGACGCCGCCTTTCCCGGTGAACAACAGGACCCGCATCCCGGTCAGCCTAGCGCGGGCGCCACCCGGATGCGTTGGTAGGCGGCTCAGCCGAGCTCGACGCGCCGCTTCAGTCCCTCGAGCGCGTTCTCGATCACGCGCCTCTCGCCCTGCGTGCGGACGAAGCCCGGGAGCAGGATCCCCAGGTCGACTGCGAGCCGGTAGATCACCTTGGTCTCGTCGTCGTCGATCTCGGTGAGCAGGTACTCGCCGGTGATGTTCGAGACGGCGCCTCGGGCCTCGGTCGAGACCCACGACATCCCGCCGTCGCCGGGCGCGTAGCGGTAGGCGAGCGTGTAGTTCGCCTTGCCGAGGAGCGGGACGTCCACCTCGAACGTCACCTTGGTCCCCAGGCCGCCCTCCCCGCGTTCGAGCACCTGGGCGCTCTTGACGTCGGCCCACTCGGGGTAAGCCTCGAAGTCGGTCAGGACGTCCATGACCTCGACCGCCGGGGCCTCGATCACGATCTGGCCCTCGGTCTGCTCGCTCATGCCTGCTCCCTCGTGAGGACGCGATGTTACCGGCGGGCGGCCGGCAACGTGACGAACGTGGCGATCAAGACCGACAGGAACACCAGACCCACCGACGTCCAGAGCAACGCCCGGGAGCTCATCACCGGCGCGTCGCCGGCCGCCAGGCGGTAGGCGTCCATCGCCGACACCACGTAGATCATCAACGAGGCGCCCAGGAACAGGACGAACAGCGGGAAGGTCGGCCCGAGCCCGCCCTTGCCGAACCGCGACACGAGCAGGATCAGCAACGCCCCGAACGCCCAGGCGAACATCGCGAACCGCGCCACCGCATCGGTCCGCCGGCCGAGCTTCCAATGGCCGAGCCCCGGCCAGAGCATCGACCACACCGCCGCCGTCTGCGGTTCGACCTCCGGCGCCGTCTTGGGCTCCGCGAGCAGCCGGCCGAACGGAGTCCCACACGCCGAGCACTCGCTCGCCTCGATGGGGTTGCGGGTCTCGCAGACCGGACACGTCCAGGCGAGCGTTCCGCCCTCGACCTCGATCGCGCCCCTCGACGTGCCCCGGATCGCCTTCGGCTCGGCGGTCCCGGTCGGAGCCGACGTCGCCGGACCGTCGGCCTCGTTGCGGACGCCTGGGCGTTCGAGCGGCGAGAAACACTGCCCGCACCACTCGGCGTCCGCGGACGCGAGCGCGCCGCAGGTCGGACACCGGCGTTCGCCCATCATGCGAGGCAGGGTACCCCCGCCCGCGGCCGGGACCGGGGAACCGGCCGGAGGGTCATTCGACGGCCTCGCGCAGCCAGCCGGCGAGCTGCTCCGCGGCTCTGGACCACCCGAACGCACGCTCCACCCGCTCCCGGCCGGCGCGACCCATCGCGTCGGCGCGCTCGGGATCCGCAAGCAACGAGCCCACGGCGTCGGCGACCTCGGCGACGTCCGACCCGTTCACGAGCAGGCCGGTCTCGCCGGGCACGAGGGACTCGCGTGCTCCCCCGGAGTCCCCGACCACCACGGGGCGCGCACACGCGGCCGCCTCGACGAACACGTTGCCCCAGCCCTCGACCTCCAGACCCCCCAGGCGGCTCCGGCACGGCATCGCGAACACGTTCCCCGCGCGGTAGTAGCGGGGCAGGTCGCCCTCGGACACCTGACCCGCGAAGGCGACGGAGCCGTCCGGCGTGTCCGCGGCGAGGCGTTCCAGCCGATCGCGGTCCGGCCCTTCGCCCACGATCAGCAGGGAGGCATCGGGGACGTCACGGCGGATCTCGGGCATCGCGCGGATCAGCACGTCCTGCCCCTTGCGCGCGACCAGCCGGCTCACGCAGACGATCAGCGGTCGATGGGCGACGCCGTGGAGCTCGGTCAGGTCCTCGTAGGGCAGGTCCGGGCGGAAGGCCTCGAGATCCGCGCCCGGGTACATCACGGAGACGGGCACGTCGTCCGGAACGGCGGTTCGCACGACCCGGGCGATGAACCCGCTGCACATCACCGGCACCCTCGCCGCCCGCGACGTTGCGCGCCGGACGAGCGCGTGCGTCCCGGGCGAGATCGAGAGCCAGTACTCGAACCCGTGCGCCGCCGCGAGGTACGGGGTCCCGGTCTCCGCCAGCGAAGGTCCGAGGAGGGCGAGCGGGTAGACCGCGCCGAACAGGACCACCTCGGCCCCGAACGACCGAACCGCCTCGTGGAGGCGGCGCCGCACATCGGGGACCGGCCAGAGGAAGCGTTCGGGCTGGCGGTCCACGGCGTACGGCGCGGCCTCATCGAACGCGTCGCCGCCCTCGGCGTTCGGACACAGGACCGCGACCCGATCCGGCGGGAGGCACCGGACGAGCGCCTCCAGCGTGCGTTGGATCCCGCCCACGCGGGGCGGGTAGTCGTTGGTGACCAGGAGCGTCCGCGGAACGTCCACGGCGGCTTATCCTCGCAGACGTGGACGGAGCAGCGTTCGACGAGCAGCTCGAGGCGCTCGAGCAGGAGCGGGCGTTCGTGGATCTCCAAGGCTGGCGCCTCACCGAGGTTCGAGGCGCCGACGCCGAGGGGTGGCTGAACGACCTCGTTACCGCCTCGGTGGACCGTCTCCCCGGGGGCGAGGCGCTGCGCTCGTTCCTCCTCTCCCCGACCGGCAGGATCCGCGCCGACGTCCATATCCTGCGTGCACGCTCGGGAGACGGGTTCCTCCTGCTGCAGGACACCGCCCAGCCGGACGCGATCGCCGACCTGCTCGAGCCCTACGTCCTGTCGTCGGATGTCGAGCTCGCACCGGCCGACCCCCGCGGGCTCCTCGTGAAGCCCCGGCCGGGTCTCGGGTGGACGGCGGCGTGGGAGGCGCGGGACGACGGGTCGGTCCCCGCCGGGCCGGAGGCGCTCGAGGCCTGGCGGATCCGCCACGGCCTTGCCCGTTTCCCGGTCGACCTCGACGCGGATTCCCTGCCGGCCGAGGCCGACCTCGACGTCGAGCCGGTGATCGACCGGAGCAAGGGCTGCTACCTGGGCCAGGAGTCCGTCGCCCGGGTGCGGAACCTCGGCCACCCACCGCGGGTGATCGTCGGGGTCAGGGCGGCGACCCCGCTCCGGCCGGGCGGGCCGGTCCGTTCGCGGGGAACCCCCGTGGGGAGTGTGACCAGCGTGGAGCCGCGGCGAGGATCGTCGGCTATGGTGCGTATCCGTTGGGACGCAAGGGATACAGAGCTCACGGCCGACGGCGGCATCACCCTGGAACGCCGGGAACCGCCGATCGGGAGCCGTCCGATACTACGGGGGCTCTGACTTTTCAAGACTGTTCTCGCTCGACCGCGAACGGTACAAGGATGTCCTGCGCGCACAGGCCCCCCTCCGGGTCGCCTGCGCAACCCGACGAGGCACGCAGGGAGTCGAGTGTGACCAAGGACCGGACCGCGGGGATCGACCTGAAGGCCCTCCCCCCCGACCCCTCCCCCCCGGACATCTGGCAGGATCAGGCGGCGTGCTACGGCATCGACCCGGACACGTTCTTCCCCACCTCCGAGGAGGAGGCGGGACCCGCGCTGGCGTTCTGCTCGGCCTGCGACATCCGCGAGACCTGTCTCTCGTGGGCCCTGAAGAACGGCGAGCGCTACGGCGTGTGGGGCGGCCTCACCGAGCAGCAGCGTCGTCGCGTCGTCCGGTTCGTGGCCTGAGGCCAACGGCCCCACGGGGCCTCGTCACGGTTGGTCGCCGGGCCGGGACGCGGCCCATACTTGCGGCCCCATGACGTCCGACACGATCCGCGCGAGCGCGCCCCTTCGGATCAGCTTCGTCGGGGGCGGCACCGACTTCCCCCATTACTACGAGCGTCACGGCGGCGCCGTCCTGTCGGCGACGATCGACCACGCGGCGCACGTCTCGGTCGCGCCACGGGACGATCGGCAGGTGCGGATCCGTTCGCTGGATCTCGGTCATCTCGTCGAGTACCACCTCGGGCACGGGCCCGTGTACGACGGCGTCATGGACCTGCCCAAGGCCGCGATCGAGCGGATGGGTGTGCCGACGGGGATCGATGTCGACATCGCATCCGACGCACCGCCCGGCAGCGGGCTCGGAGGCTCCTCCGCGCTGGTCACGGCGTGCGTGGGCGCGCTCGCGATGCTGACGGACCGGTCGATGGCGCCCCGCGAGGTCGCCGAGCTCGCCTATCTGATCGAGCGGGAGGACCTCGGCATCGCGGGCGGATGGCAGGATCAGTTCGCAGCGGCCTTCGGCGGCTTCAACCTGCTCGAGTTCGACCAGCGCGGCGTCGCGGTCCGACCCCTCGCGCTCTCGCCGGAGGCCGTCGGAGAGCTGCGGGCGCACCTGTTGCTCTGCTACACGGGCCACGTTCGGACCGACCTCGGGCTGATCGCCACCCAGATCCGCATGTACGAGGAGGGACGCGAGGACACGATCGTGGGGATGAAGCAGCTGCAGGCGATGGCGTTCGAGATGCGACGGGAGCTCGAGGACGGGAACCTCGACCGGCTGGGGCCGATGCTCCGCGAGGCCTTCGAGAGCAAGAAGTTGATGAACCCGCACGTCTCCGAGGGCACGCGGATCGAACGCCTGCTCGCGGTGGCGGCGGACGCCGGTGCCTCGGGCGGCAAGATCTGCGGCGCCGGGGGCGGGGGCTACCTCCTGCTCGCGTGTCGGCCCGACCGCCAGCCCGCGGTCCGGCGCGCGCTCGAGGCGCTCGGCGCCCAGTTCGCGGAGTTCGCGTTCCGCGCCCATGGGGTCGAGGCGCACGACGGCGGTCGCGTGTGGAGACCCTCGTGAGCCGCCGCTTCGTCCTGCTCGATCGCGACGGCACGATCAACGAGGAGATCGGGTACGTGCTCCGGCCCGACGAGCTCCGACTGGTCCCCGGTGCGGGCGAGGCCCTGCGCGAGCTCCGGGGACTCGGGCTCGGCCTCGTCGTCCTGACGAACCAGTCCCCGATCGGCCGCGGGTTGCTCACCGTCGCCGACCTCCACGAGATCCACGCGCGCCTGACGGACCTGCTCGCCGCCGAGGGCGTGACGCTCGATGGCATCGAGTTCTGCCCGCACCGGCCGGACGAGGGCTGCGCGTGCAGGAAACCCGAGACGCTGATGGTCGGGCGCGCTGCCGTCGCCCTGGGGTTCGACCCCGCCGAGGCCTGGCTCGTCGGCGACCACGGGTCCGACCTGCGTCTGGGGCGTGCGGTAGGCGCCCGAACGATCCTCGTGCGCACCGGCCACGGGGACGATGAGCTCGAGCGCGGGGCCGGCCAGGACGCCGACCACGTCGTCGCCGACCTGCGTGAGGCGGCAGCCATCATCCGGGACGACCTCTTGACGAGCGTGGGGCCGTGAACCTCGATCGGGTGCGCGAGTACCTGCTCGAGACCTCGCGCACGGCCGCTCGGACCGCCGACGAGTGCGCGGCGCAGATCCTCGGCGCGACGGCCGCGATCGTCGAGTCGCTCCGGGACGGGGGGAAGATCCTGCTGTGCGGCAACGGCGGCAGCGCCGGCGACGCCCAGCATCTGGCGACGGAGTTCGTCAGCACGCTCACCGTCGATCGGCGGCGCGATGCCATCGCGGCGATCGCGCTCACGACAGATACCTCGCTCCTGACGGCGGTGGCGAACGACTTCGGCTTCGACGGCGTGTTCGAACGCCAGGTGGAAGCCCTCGGTCGCGAGGGCGACGTGCTCGTCGGGATCTCGACGAGCGGGAACTCGGAGAACGTGGTGCGGGCGTTCGCGACGGCGAAGGCGGCCGGCATCCGGACGATCGCGCTGACGGGCGGATCGAGCGGCAAGCTCGGGGCGCTCGCCGACATCGAGATCAACGTGCCGAGCACGGAGACCTCTCACATCCAGGAGGCGCACATCGCCGTGGGTCAGCTGATCGCGTTCCTGGTCGAGGACGACTTCCCCCGCTGACCGTCGCGACCAACCCCCTCCCGACCGCGTGCTGGCCACCCCCCCGTGGGTCTGTGGTGGGTGCGGCCGTGCGGTCGACGCGTGCGCCGACGTACCGTGTCCATGGGATGGACACCGTCATCGAGGTCGAGGGGCTGCGCAAGGCGTACCGACGGGTCCGCGGCAGCCGGACCGTGGCGGTCGACGGCCTGGATCTGGCCGTCCCGCGCGGCGGCGTCTTCGGCTTCCTCGGGCCGAACGGCGCCGGCAAGACCACGACGATCCGGTGCCTCCTCGGTCTCGTCCGTCCGACCGGGGGACGGTGCCGGCTGCTCGGCGAGGAACCCGCGGGGGTCCACAAGGTCATCGGCCGGGTCGGCTCGATCGTCGAGAGCCCGGCGATGTACCCGCGCTTCTCGGCGACGCGCAACCTCGAGCTGCTCGGACGGATCTCGGGCATCGGGCGCACGCGCGTCCGCGAGGTGCTCGACCAGGTCGGGCTCGCCGAACGCGCGGGCGATCAGGTCAAGACGTACTCGCTCGGCATGAAGCAACGGCTCGGGATCGCGGGTGCCCTCCTCAAGGATCCGGAGGTCCTGATCCTCGACGAGCCGGCGAACGGGCTCGATCCGGCCGGGATCGTCGAGGTGCGCGAGCTGATGCGGCGCCTCCCAGCAGACGGCCGACCGCGTCGCGATCCTGGCCAAGGGTCGGCAGGTGGCGACCGGTCCAGTGCACGAGGTCCTGACCGCGGGGCACGCCACGGGGCTGCTCGTGCGGCTCGACGACGTGCCCGAGGGTCTCCGGATCCTCGGCGAGGCCGGGATCGAGGCGCATGCCGACGACGGCTTCATCCGGGTCGGACTCCCGCCGGCAGACGCGGCGCGCGTGACGCGAACCCTCGCCGACCGGGGGCTGTACCTGACCGAGCTCCGCGCCGACGAGGCCGATCTCGAGACCGTCTTCCTCGAGCTCACCGGCGGCGCCTCCACGGAGGGCGCGCGATGAGCAGGCTGCTCGCCTCGGAGTTCCGCCGGTTCCGGTCGCGCCGACTGGTTAAGGTGCTCGTCGCGCTCGAGGTGCTCGTGATCGTCGCGACCGGCGTGATCGTGTTCCTCACGCAGGAGTACGCGCTCGTGGGTCTGCCCGACGTATTGATGGGCACGTCGCTGGTCCTGGTGTCCGTCGGGTGGATACTCGGTGCCTCCGCCATCGGCGCCGATTGGCACGCAGGCCACGTCACGACGATCCTGAGCTGGGAGCCACGACGCGGGCGCGTGCTGATCGCGAAGATCGCGGCCGCGTTGACGAGCGTGTTCGTCGTCTCGCTCGTGATCCAGGCGCTCCTCGCGATCGCGCTCGCGGTGGCCGCCGCCGGCGCGGGGTCGACCACCGGCGCCGACGCGGCGTGGCTCGCCGAGTCCGCCGGCGTCGCGCTGCGCGTCGCGGCGCTGTCCACGATCTTCGCGGGGTTCGGGTTCGGGCTGGCATCGGCCGGACGCAATACGGCGGTCGCGCTCGGGGTGGGGTTCGGCCACCTCGTGATCGTCGAGAATCTGGTGCGGGGTCTCCGGCCGCAGTGGACGCCCTGGCTCCTCACGGACAACGCCGGCCTGTTCGTCGTGGACTCGCCGATCGACTTCCCCCTGCTCGGACGGTCGACGATCGGGGCCGGCCTGTACCTGGCGGCGTTGGGCGCCGCGCTGCTGCTCGCTGCCACCGCCCTGTTCCGCACGCGCGACGTGCACTAAGCAGCACCCTTGACCTCCGAACACCTGTTCGGGTAGCCTGCTCCTCCTCGCGCGGCCCCGCGGGAGGCCGGGTGCTCGCGGACGCGCTTCAGACCACGTTCGAGGACGCCGTCCCGCTGTCCGAGGTCGAGTTCGTGGTCGTCGACCTCGAGACCACCGGCGGGTCGCCCGCCGACTCACGGATCACGGAGATCGGCGCGGTGAAGCTCCGCGGCGGCGAGCGCACCGGCGTCTTCGAGACCCTCGTGAACCCGGGCGTGCCGATCCCCCGCCAGATCACGCACCTGACCGGGATCGACGACCTGGTGGTGGCCGGCGCGCCCCCGATCGAGTGGGTGCTGCCGTCGTTCGCCGAGTTCGCGCGCGGCTGCATCTTCGTGGCCCACAACGCGCGGTTCGACTTCACGTTCCTCAACGTCGCCCTCGAACGGCTCGACTACGGCGCGCTCCCGCCGCCGCCCGTCTGCACCGCCCGGCTCGCGCGACGCGTGGTGTGGCCGGACGTGCCGAACGTGCGGCTCCACACGCTCGCGCAGTACTTCCGTACGGCGGTCCGACCGTCGCACCGGGCCTTGCCCGACGCCGAGGCCTGCTCCGAGGTGCTCCACGGCCTGCTCGACCTCGGCGGGCGGCTCGGGATCGTCACGCTGGGCGACCTGCACGGTGCCGTCCGCGCCCGGGGGCGTCCGAACTTCGGGAAGATCCGGCTGGCCGACCACCTCCCGAACGCGCCGGGCGTCTACCTGTTCCGGGGTCGCGACGGCCGCGTGCTGTACGTCGGCAAGTCGGTCGACCTGCGTTCGCGGGTGAAGAGCTACTTCTACGGCGACGGCCGCAAGAAGGTCGATGACCTGCTTGCCGAGACCGCGTCGGTCGACGGCGTAGCGTGTGGCTCCGAGCTCGAGTCCCTGATCCTCGAGGCGCGGTTGATCCGCGAGCACGAGCCGAAGTACAACCGCCGGGGCAAGGCCTGGCGGAAGTACGCCTATCTGCGGATCGACGACGCCGAGGCATATCCTCGGATCAAGGTCGTCCGCGAGACCAAGGGCGGCGGCGCGTTCCTCGGCCCGTTCCCCTCGTCGCACCTCGCGCGCCTGGCGAAGGAGGCGCTCGAGGACGTCTTCCCGATCCGCCGCTGCACGACGGCGATGCGCGCGTCCACCCGGTTCGCGCCGTGCGCGCTCGCCGAGATGCACCGATGCCTGACTCCCTGCGACGGGCGCGTCGGCCCCGAGCGCTACGAGGAGCTCGTCCGCTCCCTGGTCTCCTCCCTCTCCACACCGGGCGGGCTCCTCGGAACGCTCGAGGCGCGCATGCGCGACCTCGCCGAGCAGGAACGGTTCGAGGAGGCGGCGTTGGCGCGCGACCGCCTCCGCGCCCTGGCCGAGGCCCTGGCCAGGAGGCGGATCGACGGCTGGCTCCTCGCCGGCGACGAGCTCGTCTTCCGCCATGGGCAGGATCGCCCCATCCGCCTCCACCGAGGGGCGCTTGCGCGCGGTGACCGGGACGACGACGAAGCTCTCGGGCACCCCTGCCCTCGGGAGCGGGCCGACGAGCTCTCGGCGCTCCGTTCGTGGATCCTCCGTCACGAGGTCCGGATCGATACCACGGACGTCCCGCTCGTCGAACCGGTGGACGGCGGCGCGGCCCTGTCGAAGATCCTGGAGGCCGTGCGTGGGGCGGCCTCCGTCCGCGAACGACCTGGCTAAGCTCCGTCGAGATGACCAGCGCGGTCGAGCTGCTCGCGACGGCCATGGCCGAGACCTACGAGGGCTTCCGCCGGCGCCTGGACGGGCTTACCGACGACGAGTTCTTCTGGGAGCCGGTGCCCGGGTGCTGGACCGTGTTCCGGGGCGAGGACGGCGGGTGGACCTACCACTACGAGCTCCCCGAGCCCGAACCGTCGCCGTTCACGACGATCGGTTGGCGGCTCGTGCACGTCGCCCTGTGCAAGGTGATCTACCACGAATGGGCGTTCGGCCCCCGCTCCCTGAACTTCATCACGATCGAGAAGCCTCACGACGTGGCGAGCACGATCGAGATCCTCGAGCGCGGCCGCCGCCTGTTGACCGACGACCTCGCCGGTCTGGACGACCGCTCCCTGGACACGCCGGTGCTCACCAACTGGGGCG
>CAVPLL010000011.1:0-257545 GCA_963706005.1 uncultured Actinomycetes bacterium | reverse complement strand
TCGTGGCGGAGCGCCTCGCTGCGGCCCAGAGGACGAGCCAGACGACGAGACGGGAGGCGTGATGGGTCGAGACCTCGCGTCGATGGAGTGCGTGCCGTGCCGTGGCGGGGTGCCGCCGCTCGACCGCGCCGAGATCGAGTCGTACCTGGCCGACCTCGGGCACGAGTGGCGGGTCGTGGACGACCACCACCTCGAGAAGGAGTTCCGGTTCGCGGACTTCAAGGAGGCGCTGGCGTACACGAACCGCGTCGGCGAGTTGGCCGAGAAGATCGGTCACCATCCCGACATCTACCTCGCGTGGGGGAAGGTCCGGCTGACCGTGTGGACCCACAAGATCGACGGGCTGAACGAGGCAGACTTCGTCTTCGCCGCCAAGGCCGACCGGGAGCTCGGGTCGTGACGTTCGACCTCCGGGAGAGCCGCCAGCTCCTGGCCGGGACGCCCGCGGCGCTCCGCGCGACGCTCGGCGGGCTGTCGGACGCGTGGTTGCTGGCGGATGAGGGGCCGGGGACCTGGACGCCGTGGCAGGTGCTCGCCCACCTGACGCACGTCGAGGAACGCGACTGGCTCGGACGTATCTCGACGATCATGGAGCACGGGCCCGAGGAGGTCCTCGGGCCCGTCGACCGGGAGGCCGGGTTCGAGCGGTTCGCGGGCTGGGACGTCGGCCGGGTGCTGGATCGCTTCGCCGAGCTCCGAGCCGCGAACCTCGGCCGTCTGGACGAGCTGCGGCTCGGGAGCGACGACCTCGCCCGGATAGCCGTCACGCCGACCTCGGTCCGGTCACGCTCGAGCAGCTGCTCGCGACGTGGAACGTGCACGACCTGAACCACGAGGCGCAGATCGTGAAGACGCTCGCCAAGCGCTACCGGGACGCGGTCGGCCCGTGGCGCGCCAACCTCGGGGTCGTCGACCTACCCTGACGCCGGCTAGGCGTCGGCCGCGACCAGCCCGAGCTCGCGCAGCGTGCCCCACGGGATCACGTGGCAGTACGGCTCGTGCCCGTTCTTGTCGTAGTACCGCTGGTGGTAGTCCTCCGCCGGGTAGAACGGCCCCGCGGGCGTGATCTCGGTCGCGATCGGCCGGTCGAACTTCGCCTGCGCGGCGTCCCGAGAGGCCTCGGCGGTCCGCTGCTGCTCGTCCGAGCTCGTGAAGATCGCGCTCCGGTACTGGTCGCCGACATCGGGACCCTGGCGGTTCACCTGGGTCGGATCGTGCATCGCCCAGAACACCTCCAACAGCTGCTCGAAGCTGACGACCGACGGGTCGAACTCGACCCGGAGCACCTCGGCGTGGCCGGTCCCGTGCGAGCACACGTCCCGATAGGTCGGGTTCTCCGTGTGGCCGCCGGCGTAACCGACCTCGGTCCCCAGGACCCCGGGGACGCGCTCGAACACGTACTCGACGCCCCAGAAGCAACCGGCTCCGAACGTCACGGTCTGGCTGGGCATGGTGGACATCCCTCCTTTGGTGGGTTCACTGCCTCAGTCCATCCAGCTCCCGCAACGTTACGTCGCGGCGGACGGATCCGGCCCGCTCAGCCCTCGAACGAGGCCGCCGCCTCGAGGACCTGCGCGACCTCGTCCCGCCCGTGCTCGGTGCAGAGCGTCCACAGCTCGAAGCCGCGCGGGGGCAGCGAGACGCCGTGGTCGAGCAGGTGGTGGAAGAGACCGCGCGTAGCGCTCGTGGTCGGCGGCCCTCGCGCCCGCGAAGTCGCGCACGGGCCCCGCGGAGAAGTAGACGCTGAACAGCGATCCGGCTCGGTTCGCCGTCGCGGCGATCCCGCGGGCCGCGAAGCGGTCGGTCAGCCCGTCGGCGAGGGCGGTCGCGGTCTCGGCCAGGGCGGGATACGGGTCGAGCTCCGCGGCCAGGTCGAGCGTCGGCGATGCCGGCGGCGACGGCGACGGGGTTCCCGGACAGCGTGCCGGCCTGGTAGACGGGCCCGACGGGCGCGAGCTGCTCCATCACGTCGCGGCGGCCGCCGAACGCCGCGCACGGGAATCCGCCGCCCATCACCTTGCCGAGGATCGTGAGGTCCGGCGTGACCTCGTACCCGCCCTGCGCGCCGCCGAACGCGATCCGGAACCCCGTGATCACCTCGTCGAACACGAGCAGCGCCCCGGCGGCGGTGCAGCGCTCGCGGAGGACCTCGAGGAACCCGGGCTCGGGCGGCACGACGCCCATGTTCGCCGCGACGGGCTCGACGATCGCCGCCGCGATCCCGTCGCCGTGCTCGGCGAAAACGCGATCGACCGCCCCGGCGTCGTTGAACGGCACCGTGAGCGTGTCGCGCGCGGCGCCCTCGGTCACGCCCGGCGAGCCCGGGATCCCGAGCGTCGCCACGCCGCTCCCGGCTCCCTTCGCGAGGAGCGCGTCCGAATGTCCGTGGTAGCAGCCCTCGAACTTCAGGACGAGGTCGCGTCCCGTGCATCCGCGTGCGAGGCGGATCGCGCTCATCGCCGCCTCGGTGCCGCTCGAGACGAGTCGGACCATCTCGACCGACGCCATCGCGGCGACGATCCGTTCGGCGAGCTCGACCTCGAGCTCGGTCGGCGCCCCGAACGTCGTCCCGAGCGCGGCCGCCGCCCGGGCCGCGTTGACGATCTCGGGGCGCGCGTGGCCGAAGAGGAGCGCTCCCCACGACTGCACCAGGTCGACGTAGCGCCGGCCGTCGGCGTCGACGAGGTACGCGCCCTCGCCGCGCACCGCGAACCGGGGGGTCCCGCCGACCGCGCCGAACGCCCGCACCGGCGAGTTCACCCCGCCGGGGATCACGTGTCGGGCCCGCTCGAACAGCTCCTCGGATCGAGTCACCGTAGGGATGGTAACTGGCGACTCCGCGACACCACCGAGCATCAGATGCAAGCCCGGCGGACAGATGTTGTCGGCTCCCTGGAAGCCGTTCCGCTACCTAGCCGCAGCGCAGTCTGAAGTACTCCAACTGGCTCGAGATCTCGCCCGCGTCGGGGGTCTCGTTGCCGTTGACGTCGGTGTACGTCAGGTGGAATCCGGCATGGATAGACAACGTTCCGATCGGCGAACTGTCGGCCCCATAGATCGTCCGTAGGTCTTGGGTCACCACGTTCTTGACGTAAAGCGGAGGGTTCGCAACGAAGACGTACCGGTCGCGGCTGACCCAGCTTTGGACATACATTCCGCCTGGAAGCTCAAGGCGATCGTCGTACTCGTTGAGACCGCTGACGATGAAGACGTTGCCGCCGGTATCGACGATCTGTCCGGTCGACGTTTCCGTGATCGTCGCCGTGCCGACGAGATCCTCCGGCAGGCAGCCCTCCAACGGAGTGGTCACCGTCTCAGTGTGCGAACCGGAGAAGTGAACCACCTCTGCCGGGGCCCGGGCCGAGGTCGCGGGTTGCATCCTCGTGCTCGCCAAGGCGTGGGAGGTGGGTGCCAGCGCCAACACGATCAAGCCAGCGGCCAGGATCCGGTTCGTCATCGATTCCCCTCTCGCTGGATCTGGCACCACGCTCGATGCGGGTGCCATCGTCAAATCGTCAAGAAGAAGCCGTCCGCGAAGCGAAGCGTTTAGGGTCCGACCACGAGACGCCTCTTCGTCGGGACCCGTGTGATCGGCCTCAACGTTTCGGGTTCGACTGGACTTTTCCTTAGGGGATGAGTGGCCGACTCAGGCTTGCGGTGAACAACTCCGGGCAGGTCGCGGAACCAACGGGCGATGCCCTGAGCTTCGAGGCCTTCTTCGAGGCCGAGAGCGTCTCACTGTTTCGGCGGATGTGCCTCGTCACCGGCGATCGATACGAAGCCGAGGAGATCGTGCAGGACGCCTTCCTTGCGATCTTCGAGCGGTGGGATCGCGTGAGAGCGATGGATGACCCGGTCGGTTATCTCTACCGATCGGCGTTCAATCGATGGAGGAAGCGAGCGCGGCGAGCCGCACGGCAGTTACGAGAGGTCGTGGGGCTCGCACATCGGTCCGACGAATTCGGGTCCATCGACGATCGCGAACGGATCGACCGCGGACTCGCACAGCTCACACCTCGACAACGGGCGGCGATCGTCCTGACCGAAGTACTCGGCTACAGCTCAGGCGAGTCAGCCAGCCTGCTCGGGATCCGCGATGTCACCGTTCGAGCTCTGGCATCGCAAGGCCGTGCCACGATGCGTCGGTTGTTGGAGGCTGACGATGAGTGATCTGGGGAGGCAACTCGAGCGCCGGAGCGAGCGATTCGAGTACGAGCAAGGGGCGCTCGACCGGGTCTTCGATCGTCGCCGGAAGCTCCAGACGCGAAGGCGTCTGGTTGCCGGAGCTCTTGCGTTGGTGATCGCCACCTCCGGGACGCTCGTCGCACTGCGGGCGTTCGGTGGCAACGCACCCAAGCGGGCAGTCGAGCCGCCGCCCCCCGCGGTCGTCCCGTCGATCTCCGACGGCACGTACTGGACGAAGCCCGTCACCCGGGCTGAGGTGATGAGCGTTCTCACGGTTGCGGGCTTCACGCATCGGGAGGCGAAGAGGTACTACTTCGACGCGCTGACTATCCCCTTCGATCGGTGGATACGTCAGGGACTCGTGATCCAGGACGGTTTCTGGTTCCAAACGGCCAGGAACGCCTCCGGCGAGGAGGAGGCCGGCTGGGGCGGGAGCTTCGTCGTTAACGGTCCCCGCACGCTGCGGGCCTCCGACAATGTCTGTGCGATCACCTACCGCTTCACGGTATCGGGCGATGTGCTTCGGCTTCGGGTCATTCGCGACGTCGGTCCTCGAACCGAGTGCGGTACAGCGGACTTGGTCGCCCAGACCGCCATCTACAACGCCGCGCCATTCCTGCGCGAATCATAGGAAGGGCCCGCGAGGGAACCGGCGGATCGATCCCTCAAGGTCTTCCTAGGACGACAGCCAGTCGGCCGCGTCCTTCGCGTGGTACGTGAGGATCAGGTCGGCGCCGGCGCGGCGGATCGACGTGAGCACCTCGAGCACGGCCTTGCGTTCGTCGAGCCAGCCGTTCTGGGCGGCCGCCTTCACCATCGCGTACTCGCCGGAGACGTTATAGGCGGCCATCGGGAACCGCGTCTCGTCCTTGGCCCGGCGGATCACGTCGAGATACGGGAGCGCGGGTTTGACCATCACGACGTCGGCTCCCTGCTCGATGTCGGCCGAGATCTCGCGGATCGCCTCGTCGGCGTTCGGTGGGTCCATCTGGTACCCGGTACGGTCGCCGAACCGAGGCGCGCACTCGGCGGCCTCGCGGAACGGCCCGTAGAACGAGGAGGCGAACTTCGCCGCGTACGCCATGATGCCGACGCGCGCGAACCCGCCCTCGTCGAGCGTGTCGCGGATCGCCTCGACCTGCCCATCCATCATGCCGCTCGGTCCCACCATGTGCGCGCCCGCCTCGGCCTGGGCGAGCGCGATCCGTCGGTAGCGCTCGAGCGTCGCGTCGTTGTCGACGTGGCCGTCCGCGTCGAGGACGCCGCAGTGGCCGTGATCGGTGTACTCGTCCAGACACAGGTCGGCGATCACCACGTGATCGTCGCCGAGCTCGTCCCGCAGCATCCGGAGCGCCTTCTGAGCGATCCCGTCGGGGTTCCACGCCTCCGAGCCCTCGGCGTCCTTGCGTTCGGGGACACCGAAGAGCATGAACGCGATCACGCCTTTGCTCGCGATCTCGGCCGCCTCCTTGCGGAGCGACTCGAGCGTGTGCTGGGACTGTCCCGGCATCGAGCCGATCGGGACGGGGTCGGACACGCCTTCCTTCACGAACAGCGGTGCGATCAGGTGACGCGGCGCGAGCTCGGTCTCGCGGATCAGCGCTCGGAGCGCGGGCGTGCGGCGCATCCGTCGCGGCCGGTGCCGAGGGAAGGCGCTCATCGGATGGATGCTACCGCGGCGCGAGCACCCGTTCGACGGCCGCCACAAGGCCGTCGATCGTGTGCGGGTCGGCCACCCCGTGCACGCGCAGGCCGTGCTCGCGAGCCTCCCGCGCGGTGACCGGGCCGATGCAGACGACCTTCGGGTTCCCCTTCACGGCTCGGAGTGCGCCCACGAACCCGCGAACGGTCGAGGCGCTCGTGAACGTGACGGCGTCGACCGTCCCCGCCCGCAGCGCGGCCCGGGCCTCGGCCGGGAGCGAGCGCGGCATGCGGGTCCGATACGCGTCGACGCGCGTCGGGGTCCAGCCCTTCCGAGCCAGGACCTCCTCGAGCCCTTCCGGGGCGACGTCGGCGCGTGGCAGGAGGACCCGGCCGCTCCCGCGCGGGAACGCCCGGCCGAGCGCCGCGCTGGTGAACGCCCTCGGGATCAGGTCCGGGTCGCGGCGGCTCCAGCGGCGGAAGGCCTCGGCGGTCCCCTCGCCGACCGCGGCGACCCGCGCTCGGACGTCTCGGGGGGTCAGGCGTTCGGCGAGGACGTCCACGGTGCGCGGGCTCGTGAGCGTCACCCATGCGAACGCGCCGTCCGCGAGCTCGCGGATCGCGGTGGTCAGCGCGGCCGAACGCACGGGCGCGAGCTCGATCGCCGGCGCGACGATCGCCCTCGCTCCCCGGCGCTCGAGCAGGCGCGCGAGCTCGTCCGCCTCCGGTCGGGGGCGCGTCACGACCACGGTCGCCCCGGCGAGCGGCTTCACGGTCGGACGAGCCCGAGGATCTCGTCCGCGCCGCCGGCCACGAGGTCGAGCGCGGCGAGCTCGGCCACCTCGACGGGGGTCGCCGCCTCCATCTCGGTCCGCGCGAAGCGCGCGCCGTCGGGCGTGAGCGCGATCGCGATCAAGCGGACGCCGCGCTCGGTCGGCTCCGCGAACGCACCGAGCGGCAGCGCGCACCCCCCGCCGAGTCGGGCCATCAGGTCGCGTTCGGCCTCCAGGGCGATCCGGCTCGGTCCGTGGTCCAGCACCGAGAGCGCCGCGATCGTGTCGACGTCCGATGCACGCGCCTGGATCGCGAGGCACCCCTGGCCGGGGGCGGGCACCATCTCGGCCGTCGACATCGGCGCCGAGTGCTCGGGAACGACGCCGAGCCGCATGAGGCCGGCCGCCGCGAGGATCAGCGCGTCTGCTTCGCCGTCGGCGAGCTTGCGGAGCCGCGTGTCGACGTTGCCTCGCAGATCCGTGACCACCACGTCCGGTCGCCAGCGGGAGACCTGCGCGCGCCGGCGGATGCTCGAGGTGCCCACCCGCGCGCCCGGCCGCAGATCGCCTTCGCGCGTGACGAGCACGTCGAGCGCCGAGGCGCGTTCGGGCACCGCGGCGATCGCGACCTCCTCGTCCCGTCCAGCGGGCAGATCCTTCGCCGAGTGCACGGCCAGGTCGACCCGGCCGTCGCGGAGCGCGCGGATGATCTCGGCGACGAACAGCCCCTTGGTCCCGGCCGGGTCGCTCGCCGGATCGGCGCCGCGGTCGCCGGCGGTCGTGATCGGGACCAGCTCGCTCTCGGACCCGGCGGCCGCCAAGGCCGCGGCGACCTCGTTCGCCTGGGCGAGCGCGAGTGCCGAGCGGCGCGTGCCGATCCGGAGCGTCACTCGCCGGGCAGCTCGAGCCCGAATAGCTCGGCCAAGGTCCGCGCGTGGGCGTCCTGCGTCCCGACCCCGGGCGTCTCCTTCAGCCGGACGATGGGCTCGTGGAGCAGCTTGGCGACGACCCCGCGCGCGAGCCTCGCCACCGTCTCGCGCTCCTCGGGCTCGAGCCCTGCCAGCTCGGATCGGAAGCGCTCGAGCTCGGCGTCGACTGCCGCGTCGCCGCGTTCGCGCAGGGCTCGGAAGAGGGGGCCGAGCCGCTCGGCCCGGCGCCGGACCGTGAACCGCCGGACCTCCTCGGCCACGATCGCGTGCGCGCGTTCGAGATCGGCGTCGGTCTCGGCCGCCCGGACCGCGACCGAGCCGCGCAGTCCGTCGATGTCGACGAGCGTCACGCTCGGCAGGGTGCCGGCGGACGGCTCGACGTCACGCGGGACGGCGAGATCGAGCACGAAGAGGCGCCGGTCCCGTCCCGCGAGCGTGTCGCGCAACAGCGTTTCGGGCAGGACGATGCCGGCCGCGCCGGTCGCCGAGACCACGACGTCAGCCCCGGCGAGCGCGCCTGGCAGGTCCTGCAGGTCGCCGGGTTCGGCCGAGGTACGTTCGGCCAGCGCGCGCGCCCGCTCGAGCGAGCGGTTGAGGACGCGCACCGTCGCGACGCCGCGTCGGCGCAGGTGCGTGACCGCGAGCGCCGCCATCTGGCCCGCGCCGATCACCACCGCGTGCCGGCCGGCCAGGCCGCCGAGTGCATCGGCGCCCAGGTCGGCACCCGCCGAGACGAACACGTCGGGCGCCGCGCTCAAGCCAGTCTCGGCGCGGACACGCCGACCCGCGGCCACTGCCGCGTGGAACGCGGTCGCGAGCGCCGGCCCCGCGGCCGAGTCGCCCTCCGCGCGCCGCAGCGCCTCCCGGACCTGGGAGAGGATCTGGGGCTCGCCGAGCACCATCGAGTCGAGCCCGCCCGCGACGGTGAACAGATGCTCGACGGCGTCGCTCTCGTAGTGCGAATAGAGGGGTTCGGCCAGGTCGTCGGCCGCGACGCCTCGGGACTCGCACAGCAGGCGTTTCAGCGCCTGGAACCCCGCGTGGTACGAAGGAACGCTGCCGTAGATCTCGACGCGGTTGCAGGTGGACACGACCACGGCCTCGTCGATCGCGGGGTCGTCTGCGGTCCGCCGGTACGCCTTCGCGAGGTCGTCGTCGGCGAAGGCCAGGCGCTCGAGCAGCCCGACCGCGGCGCGACGGTGCGAGATGCCGAGGGCGAGGATGGCCATGGGTGAACGCGATTCTACGCATGCCTCCGCCGACCGATGGATGGCGCCTGGTCGGGGGACGGTCGTCATCCCGGTAGCATCTCGGGCTTCTTGCACCCGAACGCATCATGCCGAGCGATCATGGAGGCGTCGATGGAACGAGGCAGGGCCCGCGACCTCGGGATCGTGATCGGGACCTACCCGACCGGTCCGCGGAACTCGGTGACCGACGTGGTGGGCATCCGCGTTGGGCACGCGACCGTGGTCCGTGATCCGGGGGACGGAGCGGGCGCCGTTCGGACCGGCGTCACGGCGGTGTTCCCCCACGAGGGGCTCCCCTGGATCGAACGCGTCTATGCGGGGACCCACGTGCTGAACGGGTTCGGCGAGCTGATCGGCACCAACCAGATCGCCGAATGGGGTCTGCTGCATTCGCCGATCGTCATGACGAGCTCGCTCGCGATCGGTCTCGCGTACGACGCGACGATCAGGTGGCGGACCCTGCGACACCAGACGACGACGCACGAGGGCGGCGACATGCCGTTCGTGTGTGAGTGCGACGACTCCTACTTGAGCGACGTGTCGAGCTTCCCGCTCTCGGACGACGACGTCTTCGAGGCGCTCGACGCCGCCGCCGGCGGGAACGTGACCGAAGGCTGTGTCGGCGCCGGGACGGGGACCCAGTGCATGGACTTCAAGGGAGGGATCGGGACGTCGTCGCGGACGATCCCGGGCGGGTGGACCGTCGGCGTGCTGGTCCTCACGAACTTCGGCGAGCGTGAGCTGCTCCGCATCGACGGCGTCCCGATCGGTCACGAGATCACCGACCTGATGCCGGGGGAGCACCGCGAGGGCTCGGCGATCGTGGTCGTCGCGACCGACGTGCCGATGGTCCCCCACCAGCTCCGTCGGCTCGCCGCGCGCGGCGGGTTCGGTCTCGTCCGGTGCGGTTCCACCGGCCACAACGGGTCGGGTGAGCTGATGATCGCTTTCTCGACGGCGAACCGGATCCCGCTCGGCTCGCCGGACGGGACGGTCGCCACCCGAGTCGTCCTGGACGGTCCGGGCAAGGGATCGCCGGACGTGTTCAACGAGCTGTTCGCGGCCACGGTCGAGGCGGTCGAGGAGGCCGTCGTGAACGCGCTGTTCACGGCGGAGACCACGATCGGCCGCGACGGCAACGTCCTGCACGCGCTGCCGCTCGAGCGCACGCTCGAGATCCTCGCCCGCCACGGCCGGGGACCGCGATAGCGACGGAACGTCCGAACGTCACCGCCTGCGGGGGTCGCACGACCGTCCCGACACCCTGTCGTCTCCGGGAGGATGCAGGTGGCCGGAGGATGCAGGCGGCCAGAGGATGCAGAGAAGGAGGCGTCCCATGGACAGGGGTGAGCTTCGCCGGGAGGCGATCCGAGCGTTCGGCACGGTGCGTGAGGCCATGACCACGGGCGTGCTCACGTTCGACCCGCAGACCCGGGCGAGCGACGCCGCGCTGCAGCTGGGTGCCCAGGGCGTGGCCGGGGCCCCCGTCGTCGACGGCGGCCGCGTGGTAGGGGTGGTCTCGCTCAGCGACCTGCTCGCGCGCGAGGGGCATCTCGCCACGCAGACGAGCGGGCCGTTCCTCCGCGGTGAGCGGCACCTCGCCAACCTCACCGTCGCCGAGGTGATGACGCACGAGGTCGTGACGATCGAGGGCGATCAGCCGCTGATCCGCGCGATCGACCTGATGGATGCGGTCGGCGTGAATCGCCTCCCCGTGGTCGACGAGCTCGGACGGCCGATCGGGATCTTGGCCCGGGACGACGTGATCCGGGCGATCGCGCTCGCCGTCCGCGAGCTGGTGTCCGCGGGAGCCGATCCTGATCCTCGGCACCAGCCGGGCTAGGCGGATCGCAGCGGATCGAACGGCGCCGGGTCGAACGGGGGATCGGCACCGAGCACGAGCGCGGCGACCAGCTCGGCGCTGCCCCCGCCGAGGATCACGCCCTCGGAGCCGTGCCCCGTCGCGACGAACAGCCCCTCGCGCACCCAGCCGAGCATCGGCCGTTCGTCGGGCGAGACCGGCCGGACGCCGGACCACGTCGAGAGCACGGACGCGTCTTCGAGCGCCGGCACGAGACGCGACGCGTGCGCGGCGACGATCCGGGGAACGTCGAGGTCGAGCGCATCGGCCGCGAACGAGGGCTCCCGGGACGTGCCGATGATCACCGACCCGTCGGGCGAGGGCTGGATCATCGGCGAGATCTCCCGGGTTTCCGCGGCGTTGCCGAACTCCCGCACCGACAGGCGCAGCGGAGCCGGCTCGTCCGCGCGGGCGGGCGTTCGGCCGGCCAGCAGGCGCCGCGCCCCGCTCTGGATCCAGTGGCGGAACAACGGCCGCCGGGGTGCCGCGTGCACGAGCCAACCGCGGGCCGGCGTCACGTCCAGCGAGACGCCGACCGGGCGGGCGAGCGCGGGCGACCACGGCCCCGCCGCGAGCACCACCGTGTCCGCCTCCAGGATGCCGTCGTCGGTCACCGCGCCCACGACGCGTTCGCCGCGTTCGACCAGGCGGCGGGCGGGGAGGTGATGTCGGATCGTGGCCCCGGCCGCGCGGGCGAGGGCGCCGAAGCACACGGTGAGCGCGAGCGGGTCGACGCGGTGACCCTCGTGCAGCAGGTAGGCCTCGAGCACGTCCGGCGACAGCTCGGGTTCGAGCTCGTGGACGCGGTCGTCCACCCGTTCGACCTCGACGCCGACCGCTTCGGCGGAGGCGGCCCAGGCGCGCAGGTCGTCGACCTCCTCCTCGTCGATCGTCACGGCGAGCGTCCCGATCGGCCGGGCGTCGAGGAAGAACGGCGACGCCGGCTCGTCCGCGATCTCCGCGTACCGTTCGAGGCTCCGGCGGGCGAGTGGCGCGAGGACCGGGTCCTTCGACGTGTCGAGGTACCCGAGGTTTCGGCCCGAAGCGCCGGCCGCGAGCTCGTCCTTCTCGAGCAGCGTGACCGACGCGCCACGACGCGCGAGCTCGTAGGCGCACGCCGTCCCGATGATCCCGCCCCCGACGACGAGGATGTCCGGCACGACCGCGAGCCTACCGGGTGGTCACGGGCGCGTGATCAGGGAAGGTCGATGCGAGTCACGAACGCGTCCCTGCCACCGGCGTTCGATCCGTCCGGGAAGGTCCCGTTGGACGACCCGGCCACGTAGAGCGCCCCCGGGACCGTCCACGCCCAGTTGCCCGACTCGGCTCGGGTCGTCCCGAACTGGTGGGTCCACAGCACGTCGCCGTCCGCCGCGTCGAACGCGCGCGCGTACGCGTCCGCTCGACCGCCGGCAGCCGTCCCTCCCGGCAGGACCCCATGGGTCGTGCCGATCGCGTAGACCTCGTTCCCCAAGATGCCGAGGCCGTTCGATGCGTCCGACTCCGGGCTGCCGAACTGTCGCGTCCACAGCGTCGACCCGTCCGCCGCGGAGAACGCTCGCACGTAGGCGTCGGTCTCACCTCTCGAGGCGGGGCCCTCGAGGTGGCCGGCGGTCTCGCCTGACACGTAGACGGCGTCCGCATCCGCAACGATGCCGTACGCGCTATCGAACCTCTCGGTTCCGAACTGTCGCAGCCAGGACCTCGTGCCGTCGGTGCCGAACAGGCCGACGAACGCGTCGAACCCGCCGCGCTTGGTCTGACCGGCGAACCGGCCGTCCGTGAACCCGTTCACGAAGACGCCGCCGGGGCCGAGCGCGTTCGCGTACCCCGTATCGAACCCGTCGGTGCCGAACTGCACGGTCCAGTCCTGGTTCCCGTCCGCATCGAACCGCGTGAGGAACACGTCCTGCCGACGATGGCGGTGCTGGCCGGGGAATCCTCCGAGCGTCCCACCGATCACGTAGACGCCCGTCGTGTCGGCCACGACGTTCGAGGGGAAGTCCGCCTTCGTGGTCCCGAACTGCACCGTCCAGAGCTCGTTCCCGTCGAGGTCGTACTTGGCGAGCACCGCGTCCTCGGCGCCGACCTTGGTCTGGCCGGGGAACACGCCCGTCGTCGAACCCGTGACGTACAGGCCCGTCGCGTCCATGCCGAGCGCGACGATCGCGTCGTACTTCGCCGTCCCGAACTGGACGGTCCAGACCTCGTGGCCCGAGGCATCGGTCCGCCGCAGGAACCCGTCGGCGTCTCCCAGCGCCGACGCCCCGGGCAGCGCCCCGAACGTGTAGCCGTCCACGAACACGTCGGTGTCGGTCGCGACCACGCCCCAGGCCGAGTCGTAGTCCGAGCTGCCGAAGCCGTCGGTCCACGGGATCGACTGCGCCGAGGCGGACGGAGCGAGCACGAGGAGCAGGAGAAGCGGCATCGTTGCGAGGGCGCTGCGGCGCACTGCGGTTCCCTTCCCCGGACCGAGGCACGCTCGCACGGCACGATGGGGCGGTCAAGTCGCTCGACCGGTTCCGTAGAATCCTCCACGGAGACGTGGCTGAGTGGCCGAAAGCAGCCGCCTGCTAAGCGGTTAGGGGCTTAACCGTCCCTCACAGGTTCGAATCCTGTCGTCTCCGCCAGATCGCCTCGTCCCCACGGACCCGGTGGCGCGTCACGCGCACAGCGGCAGGTCGCGCCGCTCGGAGGGTCGGCGGCGGAGGCGGCCCACTCAGCCGTGCCGCGAAGACCCGTCTGGCGCCGGACAGGCCCCGAAGCCTGCGGAGCCCGCGATCCTCGAAGTGCAGCCTGGCGCCCTGAACGACATCGAACACCGTGGCGGAGACGAGTACCTCACCGGGAGCGGCCAGCGCCGCGATCCTCGCGCCCACATGGACGGCAACGCCACGCAACCGCCCATCGACGAGATCGCACTCGCCGGTATGGAGCCCGGATCGAACCTCGAGTCCGAGGTCGGCGACCGAGCGGTGGAGGGCGTCCGCGCACGTGACGGCCTTGGTGGCGAGATCGAACGCTGCGAGGAATCCATCGCCCGCGTCGTCGATCTCTCGTCCATCGAACCGCCCGAGGAGGTCGCGGAACCGGGCGTGGTGGACCGAGAGCACCTGGGCCCAGCTCCGATCTCCGACCTCCATCAGGCGGCCGGTGGAATCGACGATGTCCGTCACCAGCACGGTCGTGAGGATCCGGCGCGAACCGGCCAGGACGGGCCCGGTCGCATTCAGCGCGTCCGTTCTGGTCACGGACATGTCGTCGCCTCGCATGATCGATCGGCGAACAACCGCTCGTGCAGCGGCGCGACATCCGGGTCGTTCGCGGGGTGACCGTCGTGGAGAAGGTTGACGAGCTGCCAGGGGTCGCGCCGCAGGTCGTAGTACTCGCGGAACGCGATGTGCCCGTCGTCCTCGTAGTACTCCGTGTACTGGTAGCGACGGGTCCATAGCGAGGCCCAGGGCGGAGCCGTGGAACCCCGCCACCGCCAGTACTCGAGCAACAGGCGCGGCCTCGACCACGACCGATCCAGGAGCGATCGCCCATCCATCGGGACGTCCGCGTCCTGCTCGATCCCCGCCGCATCCAAGATCGTCGGCGCGATGTCCAGGATCGCGACGATCCTGCCGTCGACCGTTCCCCCCTCGACGTGGCCGGGCCAACGGACCAGCAGCGGCACGTGGACGCCCGCCGAGTACGGGGATCCCTTCGCGGTGATGCGGTGTTCGCCCCAGAGGTACCCGTTGTCCGAGAGGAAGAACGCGAGCGTGTCGCGCGCCTCACCGGTGCGCCGGAGCGTCCCGACGACCCGGGCGACGAGGTCGTCCACCGACATCAGCATGCGGAGCTGCCCCTCCCGAGCCTTCCACCCGTCCTCGAGGGTCGCTCGTTCCGCCTGGACGAACGGTGGCTTGTCCGATCGATCGCGCTCGGTCATCGCAGGCGTGGTCGCCAGGGGTCCGACCGGAGCGTTCGCATACCTCGGCTCCGGCCCCGGACCCAGGTGCGGTGCGTAGGTCGCGAGCTCCATGAACCAGGGACGATCGTCGTTACTCTCAGAGCTCGTGATGAACCGTGCGCCCCACTCGGCGATGAAGTCGGTCGAGTAGGTGTGGACCGACCTCATCCGGCCGTCGAGGTTCCAGGTCATGTTGAAGTAGCCGTTCTGGACGTTCGTCGGGTGGTAGACCGCCCAGCGATCGAAGTACATGGGGTCGTCCTGCACGTGCCAGAAGTTGAAGAGCTTGCCGGCGAAGCCCGTCCGGTAGCCGTCCTCCTGCAGGTACCGGGCGATCGACGTGTGCTGGTCGAACCGGTGCATCCCGGCATGGGTGTTGTCCACGACCCCGGTGTTGTGCGCGTACCGGCCCGTGAAGAGCGAGGCGCGGGACGGGCAGCACAGGGGCGTCGTGTCCAGGGCCTCGGTGAACGTGCGCCCCTGCCGCCCGAACCACCGTCGGACGTGGGGGAGCACGCCCATCGTCCCCGGCGCGCGCTGATCGTCCGTGAGGATGATGAGGACGTTCGGACGCCGTTCGGTGGGGACCGCTCGTGAACGGATCGGCGTCGAGACGAGGTCGAGACCGAGCACGGCGATCGCGACGAGTAGCGAGAGCGCGATCCGTCCCGCCCTGCTCCGTGCGGTTCCTTGCATGGCTGCCACCCCTTCCGGTCGGTGTGGCGCCACCGTCGAAGGGGGTGCTCAACCAGCGGTTCGGATGAAGTCTCGGGTCGCTCTACGGCCGCTCGTCGCCCGCTCTCACGTGCCTGTCGTGCTAGCCTTCGGCCCTCGCGGGGGACGGTGTTCCGTGCTGACCTTCAGGATCCTGGGTCCGCTGGAAGTGGTCCGGAACGGCGACGCGGTGCCGCTCGGCCCCGCCAAGCAACGGGCCTTCCTCGCCTGCCTGCTCCTGCATCACGGCGAGACCGTGAGCATCGACCGGCTGACCGATGAGCTCTGGGGTGAGGAAGCTCCACCGAGCGCCGAGCACAACCTGCACGTGTACGTCTCACGCCTGCGGAAGGTCATCGCCGACGAGGGACGCGTGGTCCTCGCGACCCGAGCGCCGGGCTACGCGCTCGACCTCGAGTCCGAGGACGTCCTCGACGCCGTGCATTTCGAGGGACTCGTCGGGAGCGCCCGCGACGCGCTGCGGAGCGATCCGGCCGAGGCGCTCGAGCTCCTCGAACGGGGCCTGGCGCTCTGGCGCGGTCCGGCCCTAGCCGACTTCGCCTACGAGTCGTTCGCGGAGCCGTCGATCCGTCGGCTCGAGGAGCTTCGTGCCGGCGCCGAGGAGTCGCGCATCGAGGCCCTGCTCGCGCTCGGCCGCGAGAGTGACGCGATCCCCGAGGTCGAGGCGCTCGTGCAGCGCTTCCCGCTGAGGGAGCACCTTCGCGCCCTGCAGATGCTGGCCCTCTATCGAGCCGGTCGTCAGTCGGAGGCGCTCGGCGCGTTCCAGGCGGCCCGGCAGGCGTTGGCGGCCGAGCTCGGGATCGATCCCGGTCCCGAGCTGAGGACGCTGGAGGAGGCGATCCTCCGGCACGATCCGGGCCTGCAGGGCTCGTCGCCGAGGGAGCTGATCGACGACCGGTCGGTGGTCTCCGACCACCAACCGGAGACGACAGGCGTCGAAGGCTCAGGTGACGGCTCATCGCGCCGTCGCGCCTGGCGTCGGCCGTGGTTGATCTCGGGGGCCGTGATCGCGGCCGTCGCCATCGTGATCGTCGGCGCGGTTGCGATCCGCGACGAGCCCCCGACCGATGAGGGAGCACCCGCCGGCCCGACGGATGGCTCCTCGCGGGAGTTGCTCCTCGATTGGCACGAAGCCTCGCCGGGCGATTTCATCGAGCCCGGTGCCCAACGGATCCTGGGTGGGATCGAGACATCGACCGGGTTCCTCGTGTTCGGCTACACCACCACGGAGCCGACGACGTCAGACGGTCGGCCGGACCTGGACACCGCAGCCTGGGTCGGTGATGCGGAGCAGCATTGGGAACCCGTCCAGAGCGGATCGTTCGTTGCGGGAGGCAACCAACGCGCGACGGGGGCGGTCGAGTTCGCGAACCACGAGATCGTGATGGCAGGCTCGGATCAGTCGAAGGGGAACTTCGACGGGGCCGCGTGGATCATGCCGGCCGGCTCGGAGGTTTGGGCACGCGCCGGCGATCGTTCCGGAGGGCTGGACAAGCGACAGGATCAGATGATCCGCGACGTCGTCAGGTCTGGGCAGACGCTCTTCGCCGTCGGGTTCACGGAGAGGGCGGGAGACGATGCGGCGGTCTGGGAGTCGAAGATGGGGCGGCGGTGGGCGTTCGCGCAGGGCGGGGTCCCTTCAGAGGATAGCGACCAGCAGATGACGAGCGTCGACCTGGCGCCGACCGGGGTCGTGATCGCGGGCGGATGGTCCGAGAGCGAGGATGACCGCGACGCCGCCGTATGGACGTGGAAGGCAGGGAGACCGTTCGTCCACCGGGTGCGAGACCCCGATCTCGGCGGCCCGGGAGACCAACAGATCAACGCCATCACCGTCGGCGGCCCTGGCTTCGTCGCGGTCGGGCAAGAGACGATCGATGGCGATACCAACGCGGTCGTGTGGACTTCGGCAGACGGTCACGACTGGGCACAGGTGGTCGAACCGTCGGCCTTCGGCGGGGACGGCGCTCAGGAGATGTTCGCGGTGAGCTCGAGCGAGACCGGCATCATCGCCGCCGGATCGGACAGACTCCCTGCCGAGACCGATCCACTCGAACGCGGCGGACACTGGGATGCCGCGGTGTGGACCTCGTTGGACGGGGTCGATTGGATACGCCTTCCCGGTGACGATCCCTCGATGACGACGCTGACGGATCTCGGCGATCAGGAGATCAAGGGCCTCATCTCGATCGAAGGCGGGATCCTCGCGCTGGGTGCCGAGGCGGGACAGGGATCCGATTGGGACGGGAGGGTCTGGATCGGGGAGCGGATCCCGTAACCGAGCGTTTCGGGGACTCGTTCCGTACCTCGTTCCGTCCAGCATCACCCGGAACACGACAACTGCGAGCGCGCCGGGAGGGAGTCGAACCCCCAACCTTCTGATCCGTAGTCAGATGCTCTATCCATTGAGCTACCGGCGCTCCGCTACAGCATACCGACGAGGTCCAGACGCCCGGTCGCGCGCCGAAGCCTACGGTGTCACCTGATCCTGGACGGAGTTCCGGCTGATCCTTGACACTGGCTCCGCTTGATCCTTGACGGGTGGCTCCGGCTGATGCTTAACACCCGTCCACCGTCCGTCTCTTTGTCTCGGCCCTCGTCGAGGCAGGGAGTTGGGCCGTGCTGGTGGAGCTATCGGTCATGGAGCAGTGGTACCGAGCGGTGTTGGCCGTCGTACAGGACGGTTGGAAGGTCACCGAGGTCGCCGCCCGCCTGGCGTCTCGCACCCGATACCTGCGTGGCCGCCGGCTTCATCACCAGGCCACCTCCAAGGCGGTCTGCCAGGTCCTTGCGGCGGCGCTTGCTCGTTGCGGGATCCCCGATGAGATCCTGACCGACAGCGGCAAGTGCTTCACCGGTCGGTTCGGCCTCCAGCCCGTCGAGGTGCTGTTTGATCGGATCTGTCGGGAGAAGGCACTTCCCACCGTCACACGCCCCTCGCTCGCCCACCACCACCGGCAAGATCGAGCGATTCCGCCAGTGAGCACGCGCCACAACATCGTGGCGAGATCCGCCCGCGCAGCTCCTCGAGACGCGCGCGAGCCGAGTCGGGTCATCCCCGACTCGGCTCGAAACGTGCGCCTGGGCGCTCAGGCCGGAGCGGAGGTCTCCCCGACGTCGGGCGCGAACACCTCCGCTGTTGGAGGCACCCGGCGGAGATGGATGAACCCGAGGATCGTCAGGATCGCCATCACGCCCGCGAGGATGAAGGAGATGATGCCCGCGATGAAGGCGATCCGGCCGAACGTCCAGAACGCGTAGGCGTCGAGCAACGCCCCCCGGAGCATCGTCCCCTTGAACAGCGTGTCGGCCTGGGCGGCAAGCTCCGGGTCGTCCGGGTTCTCGAGCGCTTGCGCGCTCACCTCCGCGTAGGTCTTCCCACCTGCCACTCCCTGGAGGTGGACCCCGATGAAGTGGTCCACGTACGCGAGTGCCTGTGCCCCGGTGAGCAGCTGCTGGCCCGCGTACTGGTTCAGGTACGGCCCGATCTGCGGGTCCGCGAGCGCCTCGCTGCCCTTGGGCGGGAAGAAGATCCGCTGAGCGGCAAGCCGATCGTGCACCTGCGTGTTCGCGAAGTTCCACCCGACCAGCAGCAGGGTGCCCGCAACAAGCAGGACGACCGTGACCACGACTCCCCCCAACGACATCAGAAGGTCGAAGGTCCGACGGCGCATGGTCTCCTCCTTTCGCCTCCCTCGCGGGACTTGGCCCGCGTCCGACGCCTGGTTCGGCGCTCCCTCGTTGGCGGAAGGTTCGCGAGTCCGCCTTGGCGTCACACGGGTCCGGCGGCCCGGTTCGGGACGGGACTTCAGGCCCGCCGAAGGGGGTCGTTCGACATGTCGCCCAGGCGCGCGCGCTCGAAGCACAAGCGCGTGCGACCTGCGGGAGCCGGCGCGTCACCAGCGTGTGGCGATGCTGGTAGGACCCGGGCAGGCTCAGGGGGAAGGATACATCCTTCCCTAGCCCTGTAGGGAGCGAATGCATGCCGTTCGAGGTCGGCGAGGCAGAGGACGTGGAGGAGTTCGGAGCGAGCCGCCGACGGGAAAGCCTCGAGGCGCTTGCGGATGGCCTACTCGATCTCCCCATTCAGACAGCGGATAACTCCCAAGGGTTACGCTGGAGATTGATCAGGAGATTCAGGCGCACGCACAGCGCTCGGTCGCCGATCGCTTCGGATCAGAAGGTTGGGGGTTCGACTCCCTCCCCGCGCGCCACCTGTCACCGCGCGGGTCCTTCCGTGTCTGTCCTTCGACGCCGGCACCGGCTCCTCGAGCTCCGCCTAGCGCCCCTGACCTGGAGGGATCCGAGCTCAGCGGCACGCCCGCGATGATGGCCCGGGTTCCGAGGATCGCCGATCGGCGTTCGGGGTGGCGGCGAAGGACCGGTCGGCCCTGGTCCGGTTCGCGGCGACGCGACAGCATCGGATCAGGAGGAGGGGTGTCTCATGGGAGTTGAGTTGAAGACATCGCCCGGGCAGTCGGCCGGGGTCGACCTTGCTCGGTCGGAGTTTGGAGTAAGCACGCCGGAGCTGCGTTACCTCTTCGCGGGGATCGCCGTGGCGTGCATCTGGCTGGCCACCGCGGCGGCGAGCATCTGGTCGCCCGACCTCGTCAGCGGCACCGAGCAGGACCACGTGCCACTGGCCGCGATCCTCGACTGGTTCTACGCGGCTCTCGCAACCGGCCTGGTCCTGATGGCGTTCGGGCGGCGTTCCCCGGGCGCGAGCCGAACCCTGTGGCTGGGCTTCACCGTCGCGATCGCGGGCATCTGGTCCATGGTCGCGCTCGCGAGCATCTTCGCGCCCTCGATCTGGACCGGCACCGACCCGACGACGGTCCCGATCGCGGCCCTGGTCGGCCCGATCGCAGGCGTGCTCGCCACCGCGTTCGTGTCCGTGTTCGTCGCGGGGAGCGCCGGGGAGTCGAAGAGGTAGCGGCGCCGACGCGCTCGCACCGTCGTTGGTTCTCGAGCGAGGCTTCGAGCGGACCGCCCGGGACCCCCCGGTACACTCCCCGGGTCTTCGGAACCGCGGGGTCGACATGGAGCTCCGGAACCTCACGCTCGACGACCTGCCTCTGTACGAGGCCATCCACTGCGACCCGCGGATGATGGCCGACCTCGGGGGGGCGCTGCCGAGGGAGCCGCTCGCGGACAAGCTGCGGACGGACGTCGCCGACACCGAGGCCGACCGGGTGTGGGTGCTCGCGATCGTTCCGGACGGAGGTGACCAACCCGCCGGCACGGTGGCCATCTGGGATCACGACGCCCACGGCGAGACGATCACCGAGATCGGCTGGATGGTGCTCCCGGACCACCAGGGCCGGGGGCTCGGCAAGCGAGCGGTCCTCGCCGCCCTCGAGCGGGCCCGCACGCAACGCCGATGGGACGTCGTGCACGCGTTCCCGGCGGCCGGCAACGAGCGCTCGAACGCGATGTGCCGGAGCCTGGGGTTCTCGAAGATCGAAGAGGCCAACTACGACTTCCGGGGCCGGATCTTGCGCTGCAACCACTGGATGCTCGACCTGCGAGCGGCCGACGCGGCGGACGCGGCGGACCTGGCGGGCGGGACCTTGCCGAAGGGGTGATCGGATGACGGTGCTCGTCGCGTACGCGAGCAAGCACGGCGCCACCGAGGGGATCGCGACGCACATCGCGGATCGCCTGAGCGAGCTGGGGGAGGTCGCGACCGCACGCTCGGTCGACGACGTCTCGGATCTCGAGGGTGTCGACGCGGTGGTCCTCGGCAGCGCGGTCTACGCGGGGTCGTGGATGAAGGAGGCGACCGCGTTCGCCGAGCGGTACCGGGACACCCTGGCCCGCCTGCCCGTCTGGCTCTTCAGCAGCGGGCCGCTCGGCGAGGAGATCAAGGACGAGCAGGAGCAGCCGAAGCAGCTCGGCGAGCTGACCGAGACGCTGTCGCCGAAGGAGCACCGCATGTTCTTCGGCGCGCTCGACAGGGACAAGCTGGGCTTCGGCGAGCGGATGATGGTGAAGGCGGTCAAGGCCCCGGACGGCGACTTCCGCGATTGGGACCGGATCCGCGAGTGGGCGGACCAGATCGCGCGCGACCTGAACTGAGCCCCGGCCGGCTGGTCAGAACGGCTTCGTCACCATCAGGGTCAGGATGGCCGCGACCACCAGGAGCTCGGCGGCACGCGCGTTCCGGACGGCCGGGTCGCGGAGCGCGGCGAGCAACTCGGGCGTGACCTGACCGCGGGCCCTCGCGTCTTCGAGCGCCCGCTCGAAGATCCGACCGCGCGGCAGGAACACCGTGGGAACGAGGACCCCGAGCGCGACGAACAGGATCAACGAGGTGAGCAACCACCAGTCGTTCGTGCCGGCGAGCGGCTGACCCTCGGCCCAGGCCGCCAGCAGGCCGAGGACCAGGACGCCGAACGACCCCGGGATCACCATCAGCCGTTCGAACCGCCCGCTCAGCCCGATCAGCTCCTCGAGGAGCACGAGGTCGGTGGCGGACCGGGCCCTGGCCATCGTCACGTTGCGGCCCAGCAGTCCGGCGACGAACCAGAACGCGACCGCCACGTGGAGCAGGACGACCCACTCGCTCACGACGGCCCGATGGTCGCACATCGTGCGCCGTCGCCGCTCCGTATGCTCCGGCGGTGGGCCGGATCAGCGCCTTCGTCGATCGGGTCGGCATCCTCCGGCCGTTGCGGGTGCGCGACTTCGCGTTCCTGTGGATCGGGCTCACCGTGTCGTTCATCGGGGACGGCGTCTACATCATCGCGATCGCCTGGCAGACCTACGACCTGTCGAACTCGCCCTCGGCGCTCGCCGCCGTCGGCATCGCCTGGAGCCTGCCGCAGGTCGTGCTCCTGCTGATCTCCGGCGTCCTGTCCGACCGGCTGGACCGCCGGCACCTGATGATCGCCGGCGACGTGATCCGCGGCCTGGCGATCGCGACGATCGGGATCTTGTCGATCGCCGGCACGCTCACGATGACCTCCCTGATCGCGCTCGTGGTCGTGTACGGGGCCGGGCAGGCGCTGTTCGGGCCGGCGTTCTCCTCGATCGTGCCGCAGGTGGTGCCCGAACACCTGCTCGTCGAGGCGAACTCGCTCGGGCAGTTCGTCCGGCCGGTTACCTGGACGCTGATCGGGCCGCTCGTCGGGGGCGCGCTCGTCGCGAGCCTCGGCACGGGCTGGGCCTTCGTCGCCGACGCCGTCACGTTCGCGTTCTCCGCCGTGATGATCGGGCTGATGCGGACGCGTCCCCGACCCAAGAACGAGGACGAGCGCACCTCCCCGTGGGCCGACCTCAAGGAGGGACTTCGGTACGTTCGGCGCAAGACCTGGCTGTGGGTCGCGATGGTCGCGGCCACGGTGAGCCTGCTCGCGACCTGGGGCCCGTGGGAAGTGCTCGTCCCCTACGTGGTGCGCAACGACCTGGGCGGTTCGGCGGCGGCGCTCGGGCTCGTCTACGGAGCCGGCGGCGTCGGTTCGGTGACCGTCGCGCTCGCGATGGGGCAGCGGGGCCGCCTGCCGCGGCGCGCGCTGACGATGCTCTACCTCACGTGGGCCGGCGGGATGCTGATGACGGCCGGCTTCGGTCTGGTCTCGGCGGTGTGGCAGGCGATGGCCGTGGCGTTCGTCTCGGAGAGCTGCATCACCGCGCTGATCGTGATCTGGTTCACCTTGTTGCAGCGCCTGGTGCCCGCGCACCTGCTCGGTCGGGTCTCGAGCCTCGACTGGCTCATCTCGATCGGCGGCGTGCCGCTCAGCTTCGCGGTCGTCGGGCCCCTCGCGTCGGCGTTCGGCGCGGACGCGACGCTGATCGCCGCGGGCCTCATCGGGGCGGTGGTCACCATCGCGTTCATGTTCTATCCGGGCGCCCGAGATCCCGAGCGCGACGGGTCGCTCGACGCCGCCCGCGCCACGGAGACTTCCCCGACGCCGGGCTAGACTCGAACCCACATGGAGTACCGGCATCTCGGCCGCCTGGGGCTGCGGGTGAGCCCCCTGTGCCTCGGCACGATGAACTTCGGGCCGCAGACGAGCGAGCCCGACAGCCACGCGATCATGGACCGGGCGCTCGAGCTCGGGATCAACTTCTTCGACACCGCGAACGTCTACGGCCAACGCAAGGGGGTCGGGACGACCGAGAAGATCGTCGGCCACTGGTTCGCCGAAGGGGAGGGGCGGCGCGACAAGGTCGTGCTCGCGACGAAGGTGTACGGCGAGATGGGCACGTGGCCGAACGAGTCCCGGCTGTCGGCGCTGCACATCCGGAACGCGTGCGAGGAGAGCCTGCGCCGGCTGCAGACCGATCACATCGACCTCTACCAGATGCACCACGTCGACCGGGAGGCGCCGTGGGACGAGATCTGGCAGGCGTTCGAGACGCTCGTGCAGCAGGGCAAGGTCCTCTACGTCGGTTCGAGCAACTTCGCGGGGTGGCACATCGCGAAGGCGAATGAGGTCGCGAAGGACCGGCACTTCCTCGGGCTGGTGTCCGAGCAGTGCATCTACAACCTCGCGGAGCGCACGGTCGAGCTCGAGGTGCTCCCCGCCTGCGAGGACTACGGGATGGGCGTGATCCCGTGGAGCCCGCTGTGGCGCGGGCTGCTCGGGGGCGTGCTCGACGGCGACGTCGGCAAGGGCACGAGGCGGGCGTCGAGCATGGTGCAGGACAAGCTCGGGCACCACCGGCCCCAGGTCGAGGCCTACGAGAAGTTCTGCGCGGAGCTCGGCGAGCCGCCGGCGGAGGTGGCGCTCGCGTGGCTGCTCGCCAACCCCCTGGTCACGGCCCCGATCATCGGTCCGCGGATCGCCGAGCAGCTCGAGGGCGCGATGCGGGCGCTGCGACTGGCGCTCGACGACGGTGCGATGAAGCGCCTCGACGAGATCTGGCCCGGTCCGGGTGGTCCGGCGCCCGAAGCGTTCGCCTGGTAGGCACGGAACCTCACGCCTACGGGATCGGGAGGCTCCGACCTTGGCTTCCGCCCGCCGACCTGCGATACCGTCGGGCCCATGGAGGCGAAGGACGGACGGCCGGTCGACGACCCGGACGACCTCACCGACGAGGAGCGCGACGTCGTGCTTCGGGTCGTCGAGGTCCTGCGCAGGATCGAGTTCGGCACGATCCTGCTCGTCGTGCAGGACGGCAGGGTCGTCCAGATCGAGATGGCGGAGAAGTTCCGCCTCCGCTGACCGCCTCCGCCCAGGGGTTCCTACGCCGAGGTGGGCTGGTCGGGTCCCGGGCCCTCCTCGGGAGGGCTCGTGTTCCCTTCGTCCTTCGTTCCCGGCGACTTGCCCACCGCCCGCCGGACCTGATCGCCGGCCTCCGAGACGGTGACCGAGACCGCGTCGCCCAGCGCCTTCATCGCCTGCTTCAGGTCGTTCTTGGCGCCCTCGTCGCGGATCGTGTCGCCGAGCGCGGTGAAGGCTCGATCCAGGACGTCGGTGACGTCGTGCGCCACCGCCTCGAGCTTGCGTTGCGACTCCTGCACGTCCTCGCGGGTCGTCCCGCTCGAGTCCTTGTACCGCTCGGCGACGTGCTTGCCCCACGAAGCGAACCGTTCGCCGACCTCGCTCCATGCCTCCTGGGTTCCCGCCATCGCTCCTCCTTTCCGTCGCCCGCGTAGTCACGAGTCTACTGACCCGGGTCGTTGACACGCCTGGGAGGCGCCGGTTAGCCTGCGGCGCGATCGGCTGACCAGACGACTGGAGGCCGCGACACATCCGTGTCGCGGCCTTTCCGCGTTCCGGAGGAGGCTCGTATGAGGAAGCTCGCCATCGGGGTGGCGGCGATCGCGCTCTTGGCGTCGGCGTGCTCGAGCTCGGAGCAGAAGTCCGAGGGGAGCGAGGACGTCCTTCGCCTCGGCCTGTTCCCGAACCTGACGCACGCGCCCGGCTATGTCGGACTCGAGGAGGGCCTGTTCGAGCAGACGCTCCCCGGCGTCGACGTCCAGGTGACCTATTTCAACTCCGGCTCGGACGCCGGCGCCGCGATCCTGTCCGGTTCGATCGACGCGACGTACATCGGACCCGGGCCCGCCACCGCGCTGTACCTCGAGTCCGAGGGCGGGGTCGCCATCGTCTCGGGCGTGACGTCGGGGGGCGCGTCGTTCGTGGTTCGCAAGGGCGCCGGCATCACCTCGCCGGACGACCTGTCCGGCAAGAAGATCGCGGTCCCGGGCTTCGGCAACACCCAGGACGTGGCGCTTCGGACTTGGCTGCACGAGCAGGGTCTGGAGGCCAACGACGCGGGCGGCGACGTCGACGTCCTCGAGGTCGACAACCCCGAACTGCTCGGTCTGTTCCGGGCCGGACACCTCGATGGGGCATGGGAGCCCGAGCCGTACCCGAGCCTGCTCGTTTCGTCGGGCGTGGCGGAGCCCTTCGTCGACGAGGCGGATCTGTGGCCGAGCGGGGAGTTCACGACCACCGTGCTCCTGGTCAACACCACCTTCATGGGCGCCCACCCCGATCTGGTGAACGGCCTCGTGGAGGCCAACGTCAAGGCGATCCAGCTGATCGATGACGACCCCGCCACCGCGAAGGCCGATGCCCAGGCCGGGCTGGTCAAGGCGGGCGCGCCCTCGCTCGACCAGGCCGTGATCGACGAGGCGTGGAGCAAGCTGACCTTCACGTTCGACCCGGTGGCGTCGAGCCTCGTGCAGGGCGCCGCCAACGCGTACGCGCTGGGATTCATCGAGGAACAGCCGACCGACCTGTCCTCGCTCTTCCAGCTGGACGGCCTGAACGAGGTGCTCGGTCAGCTCCAGGTCCCGGTGATCCAGGTGGCCGTATGAGGACCGAGCGATCCCTCGTGGCCGTGCCCGATCCGAGCGCCATGGAGCCGAAGCTCTCCGCCCGCGGCGTGTCGAAGACGTTCCGCAACGCGCGCGGCGGGACCGTGAGCGCGCTCGGGGAGGTGAACCTGGACATCGGCGAGGGGGAGTTCGTCTGCCTGATCGGGCCGAGCGGGTGCGGGAAGACCACCCTGCTCAACCTTTTCGCGGGTCTGGACCGGCCGGACACCGGCGAGATCCAGATGGACGGCGGGCCGGTCGGCGGCCCCGGACCGGACCGAGCCGTCCTGTTCCAGGATCCCGCGCTGTTCCCCTGGCTAAACGTGCGGGCCAACGTCGAGTTCGCCCTCGAGCTGATCGGCGTGCCGAGGGACGAGCGCTCGGATCGCGCCATGCACTGGCTGCGTAGCGTGCACCTCGGCCGGTTCGCGAACGCACAGCCGCACGAGCTCTCGGGCGGGATGCGTTCGCGTGCGGCGCTCGCACGGGCGCTCGCGTGCCAGCCCGAGGTCCTGCTCGCCGACGAGCCGTTCGCGGCGCTGGATGCGCAGACCCGCGAGATCTTGCAGCGCGAGTTGCAGGAGGTCTGGAGCGAGACCCGCAACACCTTCGTCTTCGTGACCCACAACGTGCGTGAGGCGGTGTTCCTGGCCGACCGGGTGGTGCTGATGTCGGCTCCGCCCGGCACGTTCGTCGCCGAACACAAGATCACGACACCACGGCCCCGCGAGTTCGAGGACGTTCTGCTCTCCAAGGTGGTCGTGGACATCCACGACCACCTCCTGAGGGAGGTGGAGAAGGTTGTCGAACGGGAACGCGAGATGGCGTAGCACCGCCGAACAGATCGTGCCACGGCTCGCGGCGATCGGCCTCCTGCTGCTGGCCTGGTGGGCCACGGTCGCATCCGGTCTGTTCAGCTCGACCGTCCTGCCCCTCCCCGGGAGCGGTGCTGCGGGCGTTCATGGACAGCTTCCTCACGCCCGACCCGCCGCGCGAGTCCATCCTCCAGGCCGCGCAGGCGAGCCTCATCCGCCTGGTCGTGGGCCTGTCGGTCGGGATCGTCGTCGGGACCGTCATCGGGCTCGCGATGGCGGCCTCGGCGCTCGTGCAGCGCAGCATCGGCAGCCTCATGGCGGGCCTGCAGGCGCTGCCGTCGATCGCGTGGCTACCGCTCGCGATCTTGTGGTTCGGCCTGTCCGAGAAGGCCATCCTGTTCGTGGTCATCATCGCGGCGATCCCAGCGATGGCGATCGCGTCCGCCTCGAGCATCCGGCTCGTGCCGCCGCTGCTGGTTCGGGCCGGCCGAACGCTCGGCGCCCGCCGGTGGATGCTCCAGCGCCGGGTCGTTTTCCCGGCCGCCGTCCCCGGCTACGTCGCCGGGCTCCAGTCCGCCTGGGCCCTCGCCTGGCGGGCGCTGATGGCGGGCGAGCTGATCTCGACCGGCGGCCAGGGACTGGGGCACCTGCTCGACGCGAACCGCCAGGTGTTCCTCGTCTCGCGCATCTTCGCGGTGATGCTGGTGATCATCATCGTCGGGATGCTCGTGGAGGCCCTGTTCGGCGTGGCCGAACGCAGGATCCGCAGCAAGCGCGGGCTGCTCGCCACGACCTAGCCCGCGGGGAGTTCTACGGCAGCCCGGCGCGCCGGAGGGCGTCGGCCGTGGCCTGCTCCAAGAGCCGCTCGAGGCCATCGGAGGTCGTGGGCGCCGGGGCGACCGGGTCCTGGATCCTGCGGGCCGCCTCCGGGACGTGGTCGAGGTCCGCCCGGAACAGGGTCCTGGCCGTGTCGAGCGTCCGCGTGGGACCGGTCCGGCGGCCGGCGTGCATCACCGGGACGAGCAACGGTTCGCGGCCCTCCGGCAACGGCTCGTCGCGGAGGCCGACCACATCGTCGTTCGTGCCGCGGAAGACCTGCTTGCGCCCGGGCTCGGTGGCCTTGGCCTCGGAGAGCTTGAGCATCGGGCGCCCGTCGTACTCGACGAGCTTGTACGCCGAATCGAGCGACGGCGCGTCGGCGGAGACGCCCATGCGCGTGCCGACGCCGAACGCGTCGATCGGCGCGCCGCCGCGGACGAGGCGGTCCATCTGGTACTCGTCGAGGCCGCCGCTCGCGAAGATCCGCACCCGCTGCAGGCCGGCGTCGTCGAGCAGCGTCCGCGCCGCGCGCGAGCAGCTCGTCGAGGTCGCCGCTGTCGAGGCGGACCCCGAGGTTGTCCGACAGGCCGAGCTCCTCGATCACCTCGATCGCGGTCCGGATCGCCGTTCAGCGTGTCGTACGTGTCGACGAGGAACGTCGTGCGGCCCGGGAAGTCGCGCGCGAACGTGCGGAACGCCTCCCTCTCGCTCGCGAAGGACTCGATGTAGGAGTGGGCCATCGTGCCGGCGGGCCGCAGGCCGTACCGGCGCGCCGCCTCCACGTTGCTCGTCGCCGTGAACCCGACGATCGCCGAGCAGCGCGCGACCGCGAGCGCGGCGTCGAGCCCTTGGGTCCGTCGGAGCGCGAAGTCCACCACGTCGCGACCCGCCGCCGCGAGGACGCACCGGGCGGCCTTGGAGGCGATCGTGGTCTGGAACGTGATCTGGTTGAGCAGGTACGGCTCGACGAGCTGCGCGACGGCGATCGGCGCGGTGATCTCGAGCAGCGGCTCGTTCGCGTACACGACCCGGCCCTCGGGGACGGCCCAGACCTCGCCGGTCGAACCGGAGCGCCCCGAGCGCGTCGAGCACCGGGTCCTCGAACCCGAGCTCGCGACCGAGGTAGTCGAGCTCCTCCTCCGACAGCCCGAACCCCTCGAGGAAGTCCAGGCACGGCTCGAGCCCGGCGGCCACGAGGAAGCCGCGGGTCGGCGGGAGCTGGCGGATGAACAGGCTGAACGTCGCCTCGCCGCCCATCCCGCGCTGGAGGTAGCTGGCGGCCATGTTGAGCTCGTACAGGTCGGTCAGCAGCCCGCTCGGCGCCATGGCCGAAGGCTACCCGAGCGCGTGGTTGACGCCGGCCGGCGTGCGTGGCGCGGCGGCTCGCCCGGCGCGCGGTCCCGGCCGCAGGGCCGGAGGTCCCCCGCGGGACGCGCCGTTCGCCCCGGGGGCGAGGTCGCCGGGTAGTCGAGTCTGTGCCTGGAGGTGCGACGTGAGGTTCCTGGACCGCGCCGGATTCGACGCCCTGCTCCGAACGCTCTCGGACGGCGGGCTACCAGCTGATCGGTCCCGACCGTGCGCGACGGCGCGATCGTGCTCGACCCGATCGAGGGCGCCGAGGAGCTCCCCGTCGGCGTCGGCGAGACCCAGGGCCCCGGCACCTACCGGCTGACCCGCCGGGAGGACGACCGGGTGTTCGGGTGGTCCCACGGCCCCGACGCGGGCAAGCGCTACCTGTTCCCGCCCCGCGAGCTCCTGGCGACGATCCGTCGCGACGGCACGCTCTCGGCCGAGGCCGCGCCCGACGAGGAGAAGTCCGTTCGCGTTCGTCGGGCTGCGTTCGTGCGACCTGCACGCGATCGCGGTGCAGGACAAGGTCTTCATGGATCTGGACCCCGCCTACCGGCGCCGTCGAGAGGCCGCCGTGTTCATCGGCGTGAACTGCGAGGAGCCGGGCGGGACCTGCTTCTGCGACTCGATGCACACGGGGCCGCGGTGCACGATCGGGTTCGACCTCGCGCTCACCGAGCTCGACGACGGGTTCGTCGTCGACGTGGGGAGCCCGCGCGGGGCGGACCTGCTGGCCGCGGTGGAGACGCGTGAGGTCACTCCGGACGAGGAGGTCGCGTCGGAGCGCGTCACCGACCGGGCGCGCGAACGCATGGGTCGCACCCTCGAGACCGCCGACATGCCGGATCTGCTGTACCGCAACCGCGAGCACCCGCGCTGGCGCGAGGTCGCCGAGCGCTGCCTCGCCTGCGGCAACTGCACGAACGTCTGCCCGACCTGCTTCTGCCACGACGTCGTCGACGGCGTGAACCTCTCGGGCACCGAGGCCACCCGCACGCGCGAGTGGGCCTCGTGCTTCAGCCAGGAGTACTCGTGGGCCGCGGCCGCGACGGTCCGCGATTCGCGCTCGGCGCGGTACCGGCAGTGGCTCACCCACAAGTTCGCGTCGTGGATCGACCAGTACGGCACGTCGGGCTGCGTCGGGTGCGGTCGATGCATCACGTGGTGCCCGGTCGGCATCGACGTCACCGAGGAGATCGCCGCGATCCGCGTGCACGACGGCGAGGTCGAGGTGGTGGCGTCGTGAGCTCGACCGAGGTCCGAACCCGGAGCCCGCTCGACCCCGAGGGCGTCCCGGCGCGCGTCGCGGTGATCCACCGGATCGTGCCCGAGACGCCGGACTCCTCGACGTACTGGTCCACCTGGCGGGACGGGGACGGCGACGGCTACGCGTTCGAGGCCGGCCAGTTCAACATGCTCTACCTGTTCGGCGTCGGCGAGATCCCGATCTCGATCTCGTCGGACCCGGGGCATCCCCAGCGCCTGGGCCACACGATCCGGTTCGTCGGGCGGGTGACGGACGCCTTCAAGGCCCTGGAACCCGGTGACGAGATCGGCGTGCGGGGACCGTTCGGCTCCGCGTGGCCGTTGCACGAGGCCGAGGGCGGCGACCTGCTCGTGGTGGCCGGCGGGCTCGGCGTGTGCCCGGTGCGCCCGGCGATCGAGTCGGCGATGCGGCACCGCGACCGGTACCGGCGCCTGATCCTGCTGGTCGGGGCGCGGACCCCGGACCTGCTCCCGTACCAGGAGGAGCTCGACTGGTGGCTCGCCACGATGGAGGGCCTCGGCGTCGAGCTGCACCTGACCGTCGACGAGGCCCCCGAGCCCGGTTGGCTCCACGGGGTCGGCGTCGTCACCACGCTGTTCCCCAAGGCCAAGATCGAGCCCGCGCGCACGACCGCGTTCGTGTGCGGTCCCGAGATCATGATGCGGTTCTCGGGCAAGGGTCTCCTCGAGCTCGGCGTGCCGGTCGAGCGCCTGTACGTCTCGCTCGAGCGCAACATGCAGTGCGGGATCAACCTGTGCGGCCACTGCCAGCTCGGCCCGTACTTCGTCTGCACCGACGGACCGGTCTTCCGGTACGACCGCGTCGCCGAACTGTTGGGGGTGCGTGAGCTGTGAGCGCGACGCTCGAACGCCCGGCCCCGCCCAAGCCGCGCGTGGCGGTGTTCAAGATGGCGTCCTGCGACGGCTGCCAGCTCCAGCTGCTCGACGCCGAGCAGGCGCTGCTCGAGCTCGCCGGGGCGATCGAGATCTCGAACTTCGCGGAAGCGTCCTCGCACATCGAGCCCGGTCCGTACGACGTGACGCTGGTCGAGGGCTCGGTCTCGACGCCGGAGCAGGAGGAGCAGATCCGGCAGATCCGTGCCGAGTCCAAGCTGCTGATCACGATCGGCGCGTGCGCGACGTCCGGCGGCGTGCAGGCGCTGCGGAACGCGACCGGCAGGCACGACGAGTTCATCCGGACCGTGTACCCGACCCCCGAGTACGTGTCCTCGCTCGAGGACTCGCACCCGATCGCCGACCTCGTGGACGTCGACCTCGAGCTCACGGGGTGCCCGATCGACCGCGGTGAGCTCCTCGGCGCGCTCGCGTCGCTGCTCCGCGGCGCGGTCCCGCGCCTGTCGACCTCACCCGTCTGCGTCGAGTGCAAGCGTCGCGGCTACGTATGCGTCGTGGTCGCCCGCGGCGAGCCCTGCCTCGGCCCCGTGACCAGGACCGGGTGCGGCGCGCTCTGCCCCGGCATGGACCGTGGGTGCTACGGCTGCTTCGGCCCGGCCCAGCCGTCGAACAACACGGGCATGCTCGGCCGGCGCTTCATCGAGCTCGGGCTCACCCGCAAGGAGGCGTCGGACCGGTTCCGCTTCATCACCGGGTGGGCGCCGGCGTTCCGGGAGGCCGCCGACGCGTTCGAGGCGGCCGACCCGCAGGAGGAGGCCGCATCATGACCCACCGTTCGGTCGAGGTCCCCGTCATCGCCCGCGTCGAGGGCGAGGGCGCGCTGCACGTGGCCGTCGACGACGGCGAGATCACCGATCTGCGCCTCGAGATCTACGAGCCGCCGCGCTTCTTCGAGGCGTTCCTGCGGGGCCGCCACTTCAGCGAGGTCCCCGACATCGTCCCGCGGATCTGCGGCATCTGTCCGGTCGCGTACCAGATGTCGGCGGTCCACGGGCTCGAGCGGCTGTTCGGTGTCGAGGTTCCCGAGGGGACCCACGACCTGCGCCGCCTCCTGTACTGCGGCGAGTGGATCGAGAGCCACGTGCTCCACATCTTCCTGCTCGCCGCACCCGACTTCCTCGGGTTCGCGAACGCGATCGAGATGGCGACGGAGCACCCCGACCTGGTCAAGACCGCGCTCGAGATCAAGCGGATCGGCAACGACCTCATGGCCGCGATCGGCGGGCGCGAGATCCACCCGGTCTCCCCGCGCGTGGGTGGGTTCTCCAAGGCGCCGCGGCGGCGCGACCTGGACCCGTTCCTCCCGCGCCTCGAGTGGGCGCTCGAGCAGATGCCCGGCATCGCCGACTTCGTGGCCTCGCTCGATGCGCCGGCGTTCCCGCGACCCGCCGAGATGGTCTCGATGGTGAACGACGCCGAGTACCCGATGAACGTAGGCGGCATGGGCTCGACGAGCGGGCGCGCGTGGGACGCGGTCACCTACGAGCAAGTCACCCGCGAGCTGCACGTCGAGCACTCGAACGCGCTGCACGCGGTGATGGCGGACACGGGGACGCCGTACTTCTGCGGGCCGCTGGCGCGCGTCAATCTGAACGCCGGCCGGCTCACGCCCGTCGCGCGCGAGTGCGCCGAGCGTGCCGGCCTGCGCGTGCCCGAACCCGACCCGTTCTTCTCGATGGCCGCCCGAGTCGCCGAGACCGCGCTGTCGATCGAGGAGTCGATCCGCATCATCCGCGGGTACGCGCCGCCCGAGCCGGCGATGGTCGAGGTGACGCCGCGCGCCGGCCGCGCCACCTGGACCACCGAGGCCCCCCGCGGCACGCTGTACCACCGCTACGACGTCGACCCCGACGGCACGATCGTCGAGGCCAAGATCGTCCCGCCCACCTCGCAGAACCTCCGGCACATGGAGGAGGACCTGCGGGCGTTCCTGCCGGGGGTCCTCGACCGTCCCGATCGCGAGCTCGAGCGCCTGTGCGAGATGGTCGTGCGCAACTACGACCCGTGCATCAGCTGCGCGACCCACTTCCTGTCCCTCGACATCGAGCGGCGGTGACCGACCGTGATCAGGGTGATCGGCTGCGGGAACCCGGAGGCCGGCGACGACGCCGTGGGTCTGGAGGTCGTTCGGTGCGTACGTGAGCTGCTGGCCAACTCGCCGGGGATCGAGGTCGACATCGCGGGCACCGGTGCTCGTGCGCTCGACCTCGCGCTGGGTGCCGACGGCCTCGTGGTCGTCGACGCGGTCCGAACCCCGGGAGGCGGACGAGCGCCGGGAACGGTGATCCGCGCGGACGTCGGAGCCGACGGCCTCCCGGTCGAGATCGCCGCCTCGCTGTCGTCGCACGGGCTCGGCCTCGCGGAGGTGTTCGGCCTGAGCGCCGCGATCGGGTCGGCGCCGCGCATCGTGTTCGTCGGCGTCGAGGCGCTCGACATGGTCGTGGGCCACGGGCTGTCGTCCGAGGTCCGCTCGGCCGTGCCCGAACTTGTCGGGCTGGTCGTGGCCGAGGCGGGTGGGCTCCTCGCCGCCGAGCGCTCCGAGGCCCGGGAGCCCCATCGAACCCTGGAGGCGACGCGATGACGGCCGTCGCGGCGTTGCAGGCACGCATGATCGAGGTTCGCGGCGTTGTGCAGGGGGTCGGGTTCCGGCCCTTCGTCTGGCGGCTCGCCGAGCGGTTCCGCATCCGCGGCTGGGTGCGCAACGGCGGCGGCGTGGTCGAGATCTCGGCCGAGGGCTCGCCGGCCGATCTGGACGGGTTCTGCGCGGCGATCTCGGCCGAGGCGCCGCCCCTCGCGAAGGTCGAGGACGTGCGCTGGGTCGAGGCGGTCGCGTCCGGCGCGCCCGCCTTCGAGGTGGACGAGAGCCTCGACGTCGAGGGAGGCGACCGGCTGCTCCCGCCCGACTCGGCCACCTGTCCGGACTGCCTGCGCGAGCTGTTCGACGCCTCGGACCGCCGCTACCGCTACCCGTTCATCAACTGCACGAACTGCGGTCCCCGGTTCACGATCATCGAGACCCTCCCGTACGACCGCGAGCGCACCAGCATGCGGGCCTTCCCGATGTGCGAGGACTGCGAGCGCGAGTACCACGACCCCTCGGACCGGCGGTTCCACGCCGAGCCGGTCGCGTGTCCCGCGTGCGGCCCGAGCGTCCGGCTGATCGACGCGGCGGGTCGTCGCCGGCGGGTGGAGCCGATCGCGGAGGCGGCCCGGCTGATCGCGGCCGGCAAGGTCGTCGCGCTGAAGGGGCTCGGCGGGTTCCATCTCGCGTGCGACGCGACGAACGAGCGGGTCGTCGCGGCTCTGCGTCGGCGCAAGGACCGTCCGGCGAAGCCCTTCGCGGTCATGGTGGCGGACCTCGAGAGCGCGCGGGAGCGCTTCGAGCTCTCCGAGCACGAGGAGGAGGCGCTCTCCTCGCCGCGCGCCCCGATCGTCCTCGTCCACGACCGCGGGACGCTTGCGCCCTCGGTCGCTCCCGGACACGTCCGGCAGGGCGCGATGCTCCCGTCGACCCCCCTGCACCACCTGCTCCTTCGGGCGGTCGATCGTCCGCTCGTGATGACGAGCGGCAATCGCGTCGACGAGCCGATCTGCATCGGCAACGACGAGGCGCGCGAGCGCCTGGCCGGCATCGCCGACGTCTTCCTCGTTCACGAGCGCGAGATCGTCGCCCGGTACGACGACAGCGTGACGCGGGTGTGGCGGGGCGCGCCCGTCGTGATCCGGCGCGCGCGTTCGTTCGCGCCCACGCCGATCGACCTCGCGTCCGAGGTCCCGCCGATCCTGGGGACGGGGGCCGAGCTGCACGGCGCGTTCTGCCTGGCCGCCGGGACCAAGGCCTTCCTGTCGCAGCACGTCGGCGACCTCGACACCGACGAGAGCTTGGCGGCGTACGCGGACGCGCTCGAGCGCTACGAGCGGGTGTTCCAGATCCAGCCGGAGGCGGTGGCCCACGACCTGCATCCGGACTTCCTGACGACGCGGTTCGCGCACGACACCGGTCTGCCGGCGTTCGCGGTCCAGCATCACCACGCGCACGTCGCATCCGTGATCGCCGAGCATCGCCTGGAAGGGCGGGTGATAGGCGTCGCCTTCGACGGGTTCGGCCTGGGCGAGGACGGGACTGCGTGGGGCGGCGAGTTCCTGGTCGGCGACGCGGGGCGCGTCGACCGCGCGGCGCACCTGCGCCCGGTCGCGCTCCCCGGCGGGGACGCGGCCGTCCGCAACCCCTGGAGGATGGCGGTGTCGCACGCCGAGGACGCGGGCGTGCTCGAACGCGCCATGCCGTTCATCGGCGAGCGCGACGGCGAGACCGAGGTGGTGCTGGGGCAGATCCGCTCGGGTCTGGCGGCGGGCCCCACCTCGTCCATGGGGCGGCTGTTCGACGCGGTGGCGGCGCTCACCGGTGTCTGCGACCGCGCGACCTACGAGGGCCAGCCCGCGATCATGCTCGAGCAGGCCGCGGAGGGGGGAGCGACCCGCGAGTACGCGTTCGAGGTCTCCGCCGAACCCGGAGGGATCGTCCTGGACGCCCGTCCGATCGTCACCGCCGTCGTCGCCGACCTCGCGCGGGGCCGTCCCGCGTGCGAGATCGCCGGTCACTTCCACCGCACGATCGCCGCGGCGACGCTCGAGGTCTGTCGGGCGCTGCGGGGCGTGACGGGGCTCGACCGGGTCTGCCTGGCCGGCGGCGTGTTCCAGAACGAGCTGTTGACGTCGGACACGGTCGCCCGGCTGGAGACGGTTGGGTTCAAGGTCTTCCTGCCGCGCGAGGCCCCCGTCGGCGACGGCGGTATCGCGCTCGGGCAGGTCCTCGTGGCCGCCCACCGGATGGGGTGAGCGCGATGTGTCTGGGCGTGCCGGGCAAGGTGGTCGAGGTGTTCGAGCGGGACGGGATCCGCATGGGCGCGGTCGACTTCGGCGGCATCCGGCGCACCGCATGCCTCGAGTACGCACCCGAGGTGGAGGTCGGCTCCTACGTGATGATCCACGTGGGGTTCGCGATCTCGACCGTCGACGAGGCTGAGGCCGCGCGCTCCTACGCGCTGCTCGCCGAGATGAACAACCTCGAGAACATCGACCTCCCGCAGGACCCCGAGGGCGTCCGCGCCGAGCACTTCCGGTCGGGCGGCCCGCGATGAAGTACCTCGACGAATACCGCGACGATCGGATCGCCCGGGCGCTCCTCGATGACATCGCGCGGTCGGTCACGCGCCACTGGACCCTGATGGAGGTGTGCGGCGGTCAGACGCACACGCTGATCCGCCAGGGGATCGACCAGCTGCTCCCGCCCCAGGTCGAGCTCGTGCACGGACCCGGCTGCCCGGTCTGCGTCACGCCGCTCGCGCTGATCGACGAGGCGATCGCGATCGCCAAGCGCCCGGACACGATCGTGTGCTCGTTCGGCGACATGCTCCGGGTCCCGGGCTCGTCCGAGGACCTGTTCATGGCCCGCGCGGCGGGCGGCGACGTGCGCGTCGTGTACTCGCCGCTCGACGCGCTCGAGATCGCGCGCCGCAACCCCGGCAAGACCGTGGTGTTCTTCGCGGTCGGGTTCGAGACGACCGCGCCGGCGAACGCCATGGCCGCCAGGCAGGCGCACGACCTGGGGATCGAGAACTTCGCGCTGCTCGTCGCGCACGTGCTGGTCCCGCCGGCGATCCTCGCGATCCTCGCCTCGCCGGGCAACCGCGTGCAGGGATTCCTCGCGCCGGGTCACGTCTGCGCGATCCAGGGCTGGACCGAGTACGAGCCCATCGCGCGCGACTACCGGGTGCCGCTCGTGGTGACCGGGTTCGAGCCGTTGGACCTGCTCGAGGGGATCCGGATGCTCGTGACGCAGCTGGAGGAGGGGCGGTTCGAGGTCGAGAACCAGTACGTGCGGGCCGTGGTCCGTGAGGGCAACGTGGCCGCGCGGCGCGTCGTGGATGAGGTGTTCGAGACGTGCGACCGCGCGTGGCGCGGGCTCGGCGTGATCCCCAAGAGCGGTCTGCGGCTCCGCGAGCCCTACCGGCTGCACGACGCGGAGGTGCGGTTCCCGCGTTCGGAGGGCGTCCCGGCCTCCGAGTCCGAGATCTGCATCGCCGGCGAGGTGCTCCGCGGGCGGGCCAAGCCGAACGCGTGCCCGGCGTTCGGCACGCTCTGCACGCCCGAGTCGCCGCTCGGCGCGCCGATGGTCTCGGCGGAAGGCGCGTGCGCGGCCTACTTCGCGGCCGGCCGGACCAGAGAGGAGGTCTCGGCGTGAGCGAGGACGAGCGGGGGTTCGCGCTCCGGTGTCCCGTGCCGCTGCCGCCGGGCGGCAAGGTCCTGCTCGGTCACGGGAGCGGCGGCAAGCTCTCGGCGAGCCTGATCCGCGACGTGTTCGTCCCGGTGTTCGGTGGCGCCGAGCTCGCGCGGCTGGGCGACGCGGCCGTCGTCGAGGTGAACGGCACGCGGCTGGCGTTCTCGACGGACTCGTTCGTCGTGACGCCGAAGTTCTTCCCCGGCTCGAACATCGGGGAGCTCGCCGTGAACGGCACCGTGAACGACCTGGCGATGATGGGCGCACGACCGTTGTTCCTGTCGGCCGCGCTGATCCTGGAGGAGGGACTGGACCTCGAGGTGCTCGGCGCGGTGGCGGCCGCGATGGCCGACGCGTGCGAGCGCGCCGGCGTCGTCCTGGTGACCGGCGACACGAAGGTGGTCGAGCAGGGGAGCGCGGACGGGCTGTTCGTCACGACGGCCGGCATCGGGGTCGTCGACGACGGTGTCGAGGTCGGGCCCGAACGCGCCCGCCCCGGCGATCGCGTGATCGTGACGGGTCCCGTCGCCTCGCACGGCGTCGCCGTGATGTCCCGGCGCGCCGGCATCGAGTTCGAGGGCGACCTGTCCTCCGACAGCGCCCCGCTGACGGATCTGGTGCACGGCATGCTCCGAGGCGGGCGACGTCCGCTGTCTCCGAGACGCGACGCGCGGCGGCGTCGCGAGCGTGCTGAACGAGCTCGCGGAGGCCTCGGGGGTCTCGATCACCGTCGACGAGCAGGCGGTGCCGGTGCTCGGACCCGTCCGGGCCGCGTGCGAGATGCTCGGGCTCGACCCGCTCTACGTGGCGAACGAGGGCGTCGCGGTCGCGATCGTCGCCGCCGAAGATGTGGACGCCATGCTCGGTGCGGCGCGGAGCGACCGGTTCGGCTCGCACGCCGTGGTCATCGGCGAGGTCGCCGAGGGACCCGCGCGCGTGACCGTTCGAACCGGGCTCGGCGCGACCCGGCCGCTGCTCATGCTGGCCGGCGACCAGCTCCCCCGGATCTGCTGAGCGACGCGGCTCGGTCGGTCATGCTGTCGGCGTGCGCGAACCGGATCGCCTCGAACGGCCCCGCGGTCGATGGGTGCTGCTCGTCGCCGTCCTGACGGTGGTGGCGATCGGCTCCGCGTGCTCCGGCGGGCCCGACGCGAAGCCCGGGGATGCTCGTCGGCGACTCGAGGTCTTGGGGAAGCGATGGTCCGCGAGCTCGGCCACGATCACGTACCGGACGACCGAGCGCGACGCAGGCGGCGCCACCTCTCCCCATCAGTGCCTCCGTCAGCTCGTGGAGGTCGACGTTCAGACTGGCCTGCGCATCTGCTCCGGCGTCGGCGAGATGCGACTGGCGTGGGACGGCGCCGAGCGGTGGCGGATGGACGGGGCCTCTCCCGGTGGCACGTTCACGTTGCTGTCCGTGCCCGAAGGGCTCGTTCGATGCCCGAGCGTCGACGGGGTGACGACAGGCTGCCTCGCGGTCGACAAGCTCGGCCCCTTCGCGTCGATCGTCGAGGCCCCGACCCACATCTTGGGTGAGCTCGGGGCCGAGGGCGGTGACGGCCGAAGGCACCGTCGACGATCGTCGGGATGCGAGCCGAATGCTTCCGCGCCACGGGGGGCTCGGCCGACGTGGTCCGCCGTGTGGGATGGTGCTTCTCGAGCGATGGCCTCCTGCTCTCCCTCTTCGATGGGGTCGAGGGCGGTCGCGTGACGACCGCCGAGGCGACCCGCGTCACGCCGGGCGTCTGGGCCTCGGATCTTCGTCCCCCGACCAGGTGAGCGAGCGGTGACGTCGAGGCGCCCGCTCCGGTAGCGTCCGCGCGGGATGAGCGAGCCGCCGGACTTCCGCCTCGAGCAGAGCGAGCTGCGCAGCGAGGACGAGTTCGGCGAGTTCGGGTACGAGGACCTCGAGTACTACGTCGACTTCCGGGGCACGTTCGACAAGCTGCCGCTCTGCCCCGACGACGAGAGCCTCGCGGCGAGCGGCGCCGACGTGGCGATCGTCGGGGCGCCGCTCGACGACGGGACCTCGGGCAGGCCGGGAGCGCGGTTCGGCCCCCGCGCGATCCGATCGGCGCCGACGACCTGGGGCCGGGACGCGTGGTCGATCCAGCTCGAGGTCGAACCCTACGAGCGGCTGAACGTCGTGGACGCCGGCGACGCGCCGGTCGTCGCGTCCCGGCACGCGCGGGGGCTCCGCGTGATCCACGAGAAGGTGCATCGCGTCGCGGGGTCGGGGGCGATCCCGTTCGTGCTCGGCGGCGACCATTCGGTCACGTACCCGTCCGCGGCCGCCGTGGCGCGTCACGTGTGGCCTCGCACGCTCGGCGTCGTCCACTTCGACGCGCACGCGGACGCGGCGAACTCGATCGCCGGATCGCTGATCTCGCACGGGACGCCGATGCGGCGGCTCATCGAGGAGGGGTGGGTCGCGGGCTCGAACTTCGTTCAGGTCGGCCTCCGCGGGTACTGGCCCGAGAAGGCGACGTTCGACTGGATGCGGGAGCAGGGCTTCCGCTGGCACACGATCGTCGAGATCGAGGAGCGAGGCGTCGACGCGGTGATCGACGACGCGATCGCCGAGGCGCTCGACGGCGCGGACCTCGTCTACGTCTCGGTGGACGTCGACGTCGTCGACCCGGGGATGGCGCCGGGCACGGGGACGCCGGAGCCGGGCGGGATGTCCGCCCGCGAACTGCTGCGGGCGATCCGCAGGGTCGTGGGCCGCGTCGAGCTCGCCGGGTTGGACGTGGTCGAGGTCTCGCCGCCGTACGACCAGAGCGAGGTCACCGCGATGCTCGCCTATCGTGTTGTCATGGAGGCGCTGTCGGCGCTGGCGTCGAAGCGGGGGTAGACGTGGTCGAGCGCGAACGTTTCGAGGAACTGGTCATGGAGGCGCTCGACTCGCTGCCCGCGTGGGTGCAGGAGCGCCTCGAGAACATCGAGGTGATCGTCCAGGACCGCCCGCCGCGGGACGAGCCGAACCTGCTCGGGCGGTACCACGGGGTCCCGCTCACCAAGCGCGGACAGTTCCACTCGGGCCCGACGTTCCCCGACACGATCACGCTGTACAGGCGGACGATCGAGCGGGTGGCGCGGGACGACCGGCACCTTCGCGAGGTGGTCGCGCACACGGTCGAGCACGAGGTGGCGCACTTCTTCGGGATCAGCGACGACCGGCTGCGCGAGATCGACCGGTACTGACCCGTGGACGCGTGGGGGGACGCGGACGAGCGGCTGATGCGCGTCGCGCTCGAGGAGGCGCGGGCCGCGACCGCCGGGGGCGACGTGCCGGTCGGCGCCGTGGTTGCCCGAGGCGACGAGGTGCTGGCGCGGGCGGGCAACGCCCGCGAACGCGAGCAGGACCCGACGGCCCACGCCGAGATCCTGGCGCTGCGCCGCGCGTCGGCGTCGGTGGGGAGCTGGCACCTCGAGGGATGCACGATGGTCGTCACGCTCGAGCCCTGCGCGATGTGCGCCGGTGCGCTCGTGCTCGCCCGGATCGACCGGCTGGTGTTCGGCGCGATGGATCCGAAGGCCGGGTTCGCGGGCTCGCTCGGGGACCTCGTCCGGCGACGGCCGCCTCAACCACGAGGTCGACGTGACGGTAGGCGTGCTCGCCGAGGAGTGCGGCGAGGTGCTGCGGGCATTCTTCGCCGAGCGGCGCTGAGGCCTACTGGTCCCCCTGCTGCGGCGATCGAGCCCGTCGCTCCTCCATGATCGCGTTCACGCGGTCGGCCACGACCGGGATCTCCTCCTCCATCGCGCGGAAGTCGCGTTCGTGCATCACCACGAGCGTGATGTCCGAGGTCGCCGCGACGGTGGCGGTTCGCGGGACGTTGAGCAGCAGCGCCATCTCGCCGAAGAAGTCTCCGGGGCCGAGGTCCGCGAGGTGAGCCCCGTCGTGCGTCACCTGCGCCGTCCCCGTTTCGATCACCATGAACTCGTGGGGATAGGCCCCCTGGTTCACCAGATGCTTATCCGCCGGGACGTCGATCTCGTCCGTCCATCGCTCGAGACGCTCGTATTGCTGGTCGGTCAGCCCTTCGAACAGGGGGATCTTCCGCAGTCGCTCGGCCTTCATCGGGCTTCCTCCGTTCCTCGCGGGTCGGGCCGAATCCTCGCACAGGGCGGCCCGAGGCTGCTTGCTAGACTCGCCCCGGAGGCGTGCCGGAGCGGACGAACGGGACCGCCTCGAAAGCGGTTAGGGGCCTAACCCGCCCCTCACAGGTTCGAATCCTGTCGCCTCCGCGTTCGACCGGCCGCCTCGGAAGGGGCGGCCGTTCCGCTTCCCGTCACCGCTAGACTCGAGCGCGGTGGCCTGCCCGAGCGGACGAAGGGGCACGCCTGGAGAGCGTGTAGGTGGGCAACCGCCTCGCGGGTTCGAATCCCGCGGCCACCGCTCCAGCGCGTCGCCTCAGCCGAGGCGCTTGGCGTACCTCGTGTACTGGCGAACCACATGCATCCCGACCTTCTCGTACAGCCCGAGCGCACCCGTCCGCGAGTCCGTGGCGACGCCCACGACCCGCCGGCCGGCCTCGTGGAACCAGCCGAACGACGTCCGGAGCAGCGCCTGCGCGATCCCTCGCCGGCGATGGGCGGCCTTCGTCGCGAGCTGCTGGATCCAGCCCTCGGCGAGCTCGGGGTAATCGGCGGCGATGACGACGCCGACGAGCTCGTCCCCGTCGAACGCGAGCGGCGACAGATCGGGCCGGAAGGCGGGGTGCTCGATCACCTGGGACGCCCACACCTCGTACGGTTCCGGATCCCGTTCGTCCCATTCGGAGAACGCCGCGTCCATCACCCGGTGAACCTCCACCGCGTCGGAGGCCACGGTACGGGCGGATCGAGATGCCTGCCGGCACCTCGGGAGGTGCGGGCCGCTCGTCCAGCGCCATCCGGATCATCCACGAGGTCCACGATGGCTCGTAGCCGTGCGCCAGGAACAGCTCGCGCGCGTCCGCGTCCGCGTCGGTCTTCGTCTGCCCGACCGAGGCGTCGCCGAGCCCTCGAGCACGCGCCTCCATCCACCCGAGCAGCGCGGCGCCGATCCCCCTGCCCCGATGCGAGGGCCGCACGTCGGCCTCGCCACGCCACCGGTAGAGCTCGGCCCAGGCGGCCGCCTCGTCGCCGTCGAACACCAGGATCGAGTCCAGTGTCGGATCGAACCCGAGGCGTCCGAACCCGACCGTGATGTCATCTCGGTCGACCTCGACGGTGCCGTCGTCGGCCAGCTCGCACGCGGCGATGAGCTCGAGGATCAGGTCGCCATCGGCCGGGGTCGCGGGGCGCGCGGTGAGCCCGTCCGGCAGCTCGATCGTCACGGGGTCCTCCATCCGGGGCACCGCGCGCCGCCGACGGGACCGGGGAGGTCCCCGGCCGTCTCGAGCGCGTCCCGCACGTCGTCGAACGTCTCCCACCGCAGGCACGGCACGCCGTCCTGTTCGCAGATCTCCACCAGCGCATCTTTCGCGAAGACGACGTCCGAGTACAGCGCGCCGTACCGGTCGGACTGGCCCTCGCCCACGAACGCGACCGGCCCGTAGCGTTCGCGCAGGCGTTGCGCCGCGAGCATCTTGCACGTCCCGCAGCCGACGCACTCCGGATGCCGGTTGGGGTGGCGCAGGGACGGTGCGCCGCCGTCGAGGATCAGCTCGTTCGTCACGACCTCCAGGTGGCCGAGGCCCGCGCGTTCGAGCATGGGCTCGATGTAGAACGCGAACCCGTCGGACGCGAGCACCAGCGGCAGGTCCCGCTCCCGCGCCCATGCGACGAACGGCGCGAACGTCGGCGCGAGCTCGGCGCGGTCGAGCGCGAACGCGAGCATCTCCTCGCGCCCACCGCGCAGCATCGAAGCCTGGTGAACGGCCGCCTCGCGCAGGCCCATCTCGCCGGTGTCGACCGCGTCGTCGAACCGTTCCCACCCCGGCTCGCCGAACGCGTCCAGGAGGAGCTCGGAGACGTCTTGGAGGCAGGCGGTGCCGTCGAAGTCCACGAGGAGCGCCTTCACCCCGAGCATCGGTGGAGCGTACCCGCGCCCTCGAGCCTGTGATGATGCGCGCGATGGCGTGGGTCTGGGTCGGCGTGTTCGGCGTGGTCGCGGTCGCGGCGGCGGCGCAAGCCGTGTCCGGTTTCGGGTTCGCGCTGATCGGGACGCCCCTCGTCGCCGTGCTCGCCGGTCCCAAGGCGGCGGTCGTCGGGCTCACGATGGTCGGGCTGGTCCTCGTCGCCCAGCTGGCGCTCCGCGGGCGCGGTCACGTCGATCGCCCGACGGTGGGCGTGGTGACGGTCGCGGCGATCGTCGGCATGCCGCTCGGGCTGCTGGTGCTCGTCCACGCGGACGACCGCGTCCTGACCCTCGCGATCGCGGTCGCGGTGATCGCGTTCTCGCTGCTGCTGTGGCGCGGGGCACGACTGCCCGCGGGCCGTGGCATCGACGCGGCCGCCGGGTTCACGGCGGGGATCCTGTCGACGAGCACCGGCACCAGCGGTCCCCCGATCGTGATCGCGCTGTCGGCCAAGGAGCTCGAACCGGCGGTGTTCCGAGCGACGATCTCCGCGATCTTCCTCGTCCAGGGCTCGGCGGCCCTCGTGGCGTTCGCGATCGGCGGGCAGATCACGCGCGATGCTGTGTCGGTGGCGCTCGCGGGTCTGCCCGGAGTGGTCGTCGGGTCGATCGTCGGCGAGCGCGGCTTCCGGCGCCTCGAGACCCCGACGTTCCGGCGCGTCGTCCTCGGGATGCTCTTCGCGTCCGGCGTCGTCGCGTTGTTCGGCGCGCTGTGGTCCTAGTCCGCGGCTGACCCTGAGGCATCCCGATGCCGGAGCCCGGCCCCATCGGGGGACCGGGCTCCGCCATGCCCGGATCGTTCAGCTCACGAGGATGTGATCGTTGTCGACCCAGCTCTCGATCGAGCCGGCAGACACGAAGCGCGTCTCGCCGGTGGCCAGATCGTAGACGAACGTGCCGGAGCCATCAGCGTCCGTGCGACCGATGAACGCGATCTGCGTGCTGTCGGGCGACCACTCCTGATACCCGTCATCCAAGCTGAGTCGAGCGATGGTGCGCCGTTCCGATCCGTCGCTGTTGGCGAGGATCAACCGGATGTTCGGCTTCAACCACGAGTTGAAGGCGATCCAGGCACCATCGGGTGACAGCGTGGGGGTGCTCGCGTCGGGTACGACCTGCCTCGTCTCGCCGGTCGCGAGATCGAGGGAAAGGGCCGAGTAATGATCGATCGATGCGTTGAAACTCGAGAAGATCATCGATCCTCCGTCCGGCGCCCAGCCGCCCGGATCCACCGCGCCTTGGGGTTCGTTGGTGACCCTGGTCGATCCGCCGTCGGAGACCCGTACGGTGGAGATCTGGGGGCCGTCCGATGTGTCCCGTTCGTACGCGATCATCGAGCCGTTGGGGGACCAACGCGGACCGAAGGCGTTCCCCTCTTCGTGCGTGAGCTGTCGGGCGTTCGAGCCGTCGGCATCCATGACGAACACCTGATCGTTCCCGTTCTCGTCGAGGTCGATGTAGGTGACCATCGACCCGTCGAGCGTGACATCGAACCCGGACGCACCGGATGGCACCGTGAAGTCGGTTGCCGTCCCGGAGCCCACGTCGACGATCGACAGGGTCTGCTCAGCCGCCTGGGGGGGCGGCGCGTTCGACCCCGAGTTCGCCGGCTGCCCCTCGTCGCTCCCCAGCGTGCTGATGCCGAGCGCTACCCCGGCCAGCACGAGCACAGCCACCAGGGCGTACACGGCCGCCCGTTTCTGCGCGACACGCCGTCGCTGACCTCGGTGCTGCCGGTCGAGCGCCTCCGGGTCGGGGCGAACCTTCTGCGTAGCCATCCGGAACACCTCCTGGATCTCAGGCATCCCGCGCTCCTTCCGTGGCTCGGAGGGCTTTGCGACCCTTGCTCGCCAGGGCCCTGACCGTGGACGGACGAACGCGCAGGATGCGCGCCGCCTGCTCGGACGGGTACCCGAGCAGGTCCACGAGCAGGAGGGCGGCTCGTTGGCGCGGGCTGATCTCGAGCAGGAGCTGCCGTACGTCCGCGCGCATCTCCGCCTCGAGGAACGCATCGCGCCGCTCCGGGATCGGGACGACCTTGCGGACCGCCATCGCCGCTCGGCGTCGGCGCATCCGGAACCCGTTCAAGGCGACACGGAACAGGTAGCCGGTCGGGTCGTCGATCCGCCCGATCTCGCCCCAGCGCTCCCACAGACTCAGGAACGCGTCCTGCATCAGCTCCTCCGCGTCGTGTCGGTTCCCGGTCACGAAGTAGAGAGCCTTGAAGAGGCGCTCGTGCTCCTCCTCGAAGAACGTGTCGAAGCGGGCCCATGCCTCGACGCGTTCCGAGGGGAACTGCACGACCTCACCCTCTGCTCGCACGGACCATGGATGCACGAGGACCCCCAGGCGCTCCCGTGGATGCTGGCAGTGTTTCCCCTCGAGGGCGAGCCCCGTGGTCGCCGTCGAGGGCTGTCGGGGGCGCGCGTATACTCGCCGAGGTGGCCGTGCTAGGCGGGGAGCCAGCGGTGCCCTGTACCCGCAATCCGCTTCAGCGGGGCTGAATCCCCGTCCGAGGCCCGGCGGGTCCGCAGTCGCTCCCGGTACGGGGCGTCGACGGTCGGGTCCCGCGCGACGCCAACCTGCGAACCCGGTCAGATCCGGAAGGAAGCAGCCGTAAGCGGGCGCTGGCGGGTGCCGCGGGGAAACCTGGCTTGAGCTACCGGCCGGTGATGCGCTCGAGTCCGTCGCGGTCGACGACGGGTGCGCGGCCACCACTAGACTTGCCGAACCTCCCGCGCGCTTCCCCTCGCGGGTCGAGGCGGGCGCGCGGCGCCCGGAGGTGGACGTGGCCGACGACAAGCCCTACCAGTCGCTGTACCGGAAGTACCGTCCGCAGGGTCCCGCCGAGGTCCTCGGGCAGGACCACGTGATCCGGGCGCTGTCCGGGGCGGTCCGCGAGGGCCGTCTCGCGCACGCGTTCCTGCTGTGCGGGCCACGCGGGACCGGCAAGACCTCGACGGCCCGGATCCTGGCCAAGATGGTCAACTGCGAGTCCGGTCCCACCCCTGAGCCCTGCGGCTCCTGCGACCAGTGCGTCGCGGTTCGGGACGGCCAGCACCTCGACGTGGTCGAGATCGACGCGGCCTCCCACGGCGGGGTCGACGACGCCCGCGACCTGCGCGAGAAGGCGCCGACCGCGCCGGTGCAGGGTCGCGAGAAGGTCTACATCATCGACGAGGCGCAGCGGCTGTCGCGCGAGGCGTTCGACGCGCTGCTCAAGGTGTTCGAGGAGCCGCCGGTCGGCGTCCGGTTCGTCCTCGCGACCACCGAGCCGCACAAGATGCCGGCCACGATCGTCGGGCGGTGCCAGCGGTTCGACTTCCACCTGGTGCCGGTCGAGACCGTCGCCGAGCACCTCGAGCGCATCGCGAAGGACGAGGGCATGTCGCTGTCGACCGAAGCCGCGCACGCGATCGCGCGCCAGACGGGCGGTTCGGTCCGCGACGCGTTGTCGCTGCTCGACCAGGCGTCGGTGCTCGGCGCCGGCGAGATCGGCGAGGACGTCGTCACGTCGCTGATCGGGAGCGGTCGTTCCGACGTGCAGTACGCGCTCGGTGACGCGGTCGCGGTCGGAGACACGAAGGGGGTGTTCGAGCTGGTGAGCCGGCTCGTGCAGGAGGGGCAGGACCTCCGACACGTCACCAACGAGGTGCTCGCGCACTTCCGCGACCTGCTGCTCGCGAAGACGGCCCCCGGCCAGCACGACCTGCTCGACGTGACGGATCAGGAGGCCGAACGCCTGTCGGCCCAGGCGGTGAAGTATTCGGTGGCCGAGCTCGGCCGCGTGATCGCCCTGCTGATCGCGGCGCAGACCGACATGCGGTGGACCACCTCGCCGCGCCTGTCCCTCGAGCTCGCGCTGATCCGCGCGACGATCCCCGAGACCGACGCCGCGCCCGAGGCCCTCGTCTCCCGTCTCGAACGCCTCGAGCGCGTCGCCGGCATCCAGGCTGGAGGTGGCGGCTCCACGGCCGCGGCCGAAGGCGGCCTCCAGTCTCCCCCGACGACTACTGCGCAGCCGCCGGCGACCGCACCGGCTGCCGACGCCGGTGCAGCCGCGAGGCCGGCGGAAGCCGGAGCCGGGGAAGTGGCCGAATCGGCGCCCCCGGCTGAAGCGCCGAAGCGCAGGCGACCGGCTGCGGGTGCCGCAGCGAGCGGCGCCGAAGAGGCCGCGACCGGTCCGGCCGCAGCCGGTACGGAGGCCGAACCCCCAACGGCGCCCGTGCTGGGCGCCGGGACCTCGGCCGTCGACGTCACGATGCTGCGGAGCAACTGGTCGACCGTGATCGCGCACCTGCGGAGCTCGGGCAAGGCGGTGCTGCCCTCGTTCCTCGAGATCGCGACCCCGGCCGCGTACGACGGGACGACGCTCGAGCTCGTGTTCCCGCCCGAACGCCCGTACGGCGTGCAGAAGGTGATCGAGCGCGAGGGCGAGCTGCGCCAGGCGCTCCAGGACCTGTTCGGTATCGCGCCCGCGATCAGCTGCGTCATCCGCGAGCCGGTGGCCGGTCCCGTCGAGCCCGTCGAGGACGAGCCCCTATCGGAGGAGGAGGCGCTCGCGCGCCTCGCGACCGAGCTCGGCGCCACGCCCGTCACCGAGGACGGCTCCTAGGTGTACGAGGGCCCGATCCAGGACCTGGTCGACGAGCTCTCGCGGCTCCCCGGCATCGGGCCGAAGTCGGCGCAGCGCCTCGCGTTCTACCTCGTGAAGGCTCCGGCCGACGACGCGAAGCGTCTCGCCGAGTCGATCGTGCGGGCGAAGGAGTTGATCTCCTTCTGCAAGGAGTGTGGCAACGTCGCCGAGGGCGATCTCTGCCGGATCTGCCGCGACGAGGGTCGCGAACGCACGTTGCTCTGCGTCGTCGAGGAGCCGAAGGACGTCTCGACGATCGAGAAGGCCGGCGTGATCAAGGGGCGGTACCACGTGCTCGGCGGCGCGATCAGCCCGCTCGACGGCATCGGGCCCGACGACCTGCGCGTGCAGGAGCTGCTCGACCGCGTCGAGCGCGACGGCGTGACCGAGGTGATCCTCGCGACCAACCCGAACCTGGAGGGCAACGCGACGGCGATGTACGTCGCGGCGATGCTGAAGCCGTTCGGCGCGCGGGTCACCCGGCTGGCGAGCGGTCTCCCGGTCGGCGGCGACCTCGAGTACGCGGACGAGGTGACGCTCTCGCAGGCGCTCGAGGGCCGCCGCGAGATGTAGGGGTGGAAGAGCGCACCGCGGCGACGGTGGGCCGCGACCGTCGTGTCGAGCTGATCGCGGCGATCATGCTGTCCGCCGCGACGGTCGTCACGGCCTGGAGCGCCTACCAGGCCACCCGATGGAGCGGCGACCAGGCGGAGAACTACACGGAGGCATCGGCGACGCGCACCGAATCGGTCCGCTCCTCGACCGAGGCGAACCGGCAGGTCCTGATCGATGTCGACACGTTCCTCAGCTGGCTGGACGCCCGCCAGACCGGCGACCTCGCGCTCGCCGACGACATCCACGCCCGGATGCGCGAGGAGTTCCTCCCGGCGTTCGACGCGTGGCTCGCCTCGGCGCCGGACGAGGAGATCCCCGACGGCACGCCCTTCGAGCGTCCCGAGTACGTCAACGCCGCCGAGGAGCGGGCGAAGGGGCTCGAGGGCAAGGCCTCGGCGCTCTTCCAGGACGGCAACGACTCCAACCAGGTGAGCGACGACTTCGTCCTGGCGGCGGTGCTGCTCGCGTCGGTCCTGTTCTTCGCCGGCCTGGCCGGGACGTTCGATTCGGTGCGAGCGCAGGTCTTGCTGCTGATCCTCGGGGCGGTCATGTTCGTGGTGGGGACCGTGATCGTGATCTCGCTCCCGCAGAACGTTGGGTTCTAGGCCCCGGTGTGGCGGCGCCGGACGCGGGACACCACGAACCAGCCGGCGAGCGCGAGGATCAGGACCGGGAGCAGGTAGCCGAGCCCGATCACGACGCCGGCGATCACCCCGACGAACCCCGCCACCGCGCGCTCGAACGCGTCCGGGATGCTCGGCTTCTCGACCGTCGCCTGCGGCTCCACGCCCTGCTCGCGGAGGTCGAGCGCGATCGTCGCGAGCGAGGTGCGGTCGTCCAGCAGCCGCAGGTTGCCCTGGAGCTCCTCGATGCGCAGCTGGGTCTCGTCGAGCGCGTTCTGCACGCGGATCGTCTGCTCGATGCTGTTCGCTTCGGCCATCAGCCCGAGCAGCACCTCGCGCCGCGCGCGAGCGATCCGCAGCCGAGAGTGGATGTCGACGTAGTCGGCCGTCACGTCCTTGCCGTGCACCGACTGCACCCGGACGTCCCCGAGCTCCCGTAGCGAGCGGAGGGCGTCATCGAACGCGTCCGAGGGAACGCGCATCGTGACGGTGCCGGCGCGTTCGCGGGTCGTGGACGTCGACACGAACCCGCCGTTGGCCGAGGCGATGTCGACCGCGTCCGCGAACCGCTCGTCGAACGAGCCCCGCGGGATCACCAAGCCGAGCTCGGCCGTCCGGATCACCCGCGAGAGCTCGCCGGGGAGGGTGGTCGTCGGGAGGTCGGCGGGAGCCAGGCCCGGGACGGTCAGGCCGTCGTCCGAGCCCTCGACGACGGTCGACGGCGCGGGAACCGCCTGATTCCGCCCCATCGCCGGGCGGGCGGTGCCGCCCGTCGCGCCGGTCGCGATGCCTGCCTCCGCGGGCTGCGGCTCGTTGGTGTCTCGGGATACCCACCAACCAAGGGAGCCGGCCGCGACCAGCGTCACGGCGGCGACGGCGGCGGCAAGGCTCCGGCCCGAGACCCTCGGCGGCCTCGGCGCTCGGGTGCGCCTCCGCCGGCCCTCGCGAGCGCCCGCGTCGAGCAGGTCCTCGCGGACCAGCTCCAGGTAGCCGATCGTCGCTCCCATGTCCTACCTCCCCGGCTCGGTGCCGACCGGCACCTCGATCAGTCGTCCGAGCCGCTTCAGGCCGCGGCTCACGCGGGCCCTGGCCGTCTGCTCGCTGCAGTGGAGGGACTCGGCCACCTCGCGGTACGGCCGTCCCTCGATCACGCGCAGCGTGAGCGCCTCGCGCTGCTCCTCGGACAGGACCGCGAACGCCTGCCCGATCGCGCGCCCGATCTGCTCGAAATCGATCATCTCCTCGATCCGTTCGTAGTCCTCGGGCGAGACATCGCGCTCGGGCATACCCAGATGTCGCCGGGCGCGGGCGTCCACCGCACCGTTCCGGAAGAAGCGGCCGAGCTGGTGGCGGGCGATCCCGTACAGCCACCCGATCGCTCCGAGCCCATGATCTCGGAACCGCCGGCGCGAGGCGAAGGCCTGCGCGAACGTCTCGGCCGTGAGCTCGGCCGCAGCCTCCGGATCCAGCGTCCGTCGGGCGAAGTAGCCGAGGAGGGTCTCCGCGTGGCGCTCGAACACCACGCCGAAGGCCTCGGGCTCGTCCCACGATCGGACGATCAGTTCGACGTCGTCCCCGTGCTCGTCCATCCGCTCCGGCCGCAGGTCTCTACCCGACTATGCCGCTCGCCCTCGGATCCGTGACGGGTCGACCGTTGATACGCTCGGCCCCCTATGCCCGAGACGCCCGATCCGCTCGACGAGTTCCCGCGGCAGGTCGCGCGGACGCGCGGGTTCTCGCTGGGCGTGCCTCGCGCCTTCACGGTCTCGCCCGACGGCGAGCGTGTCGTCTACCTGCGGACCAAGGCGGGCGACGACCCGGTCAGCTGCCTGTGGGCGTTCGACGTCTCGGGTGCGAAGGAACGGCTGGTGTTCGACCCCGGGCAGGAGGAGGCCGAACGCGACCTCACCGAGGCCGAGCGCGCCCGGCGCGAGCGCGCTCGCGAGCGCTCGTCGGGCGTGACGGCGTACGCGACCGACGATGCGGTCCGCCGAGCGGTGTTCACGGTGGGTGGCCGGCTGTTCCTCGCGGACCTCGTCGAGGGCGGCGCTCGGGAGCTGAGCGCGCCGGGGGCGGTCGACGATCCTCGCCTGGACCCTGGCGGCGAGCGCATCGCGTTCGTGGTCGAGGGATCGCTGTGGGTCCGCGACATCGAGGGCGGCGTGCGCGAGCTGGCCTCGCCGGACGCGACCGATACCTCCTGGGGCCTTGCCGAGTTCATCGCCGCCGAGGAGATGCGCCGGTTCCGCGGCCACTGGTGGTCGCCGGACGGCTCGAAGCTCGCGGCCGCCCATGTCGACGAGCGCGACGTGCAGGTCTGGCACATCGCCGACCCGACGGATCCCGCGGCCGAACCCCGGGCGGTCCGGTACCCGCAGGCCGGCACGAACGACGCCGTGGTCACGCTGTGGGTGTTCGACGTGGCGAGCGGCGAGCGCGTCGAGGTCCGGTGGGACCGCGAGGCGTTCCCCTACCTCGCCCGCGTCCACTGGAGCGAAGGGGCGCCGTTGCTGCTGCTCGTGGAGACGCGGGACCAGCGGACGGTGTGGCTGCTCGAGGCCGATGCGACCACCGGCGACACGACGATGGTCGCCGAGCGGTCCGATCCGCAGTGGGTCGAGCTGCCCGAGGATGCGCCGGTCCGTCTCTCGGACGGCCGCGTGGTGGATCTGGTCGAGGACCGGGAGTCGGACACCTACCGGCTGACCGTCGGCGGCGAGCCGGTGACGCCGCCGGGGTTGCAGGTCCGGTGGGTGCTCTCGGCCTCGGGGGGCGTGCTGTTTCGGGCCTCCGACGGCGACCCGACCGAGATCCACCTGTGGCGGTGGACGACCGAGGGCGGGGCGGTGCGTCTGTCGGAGGAGGCCGGGGTGCATTCGGGCTCTGAGGGCGGCGGGGTCCTCGTGCGGACCTCGGCAACGGTGGACTCGGCGCGGTCCACGGCCGAGGTGTTCCGCTCGGGTGCGGTCGTCGGCGCGATCGAGAACGTGTCCGAGGTTGCCGTGATCGAGCCTCGGCCGCGGTTCCTCACGCTCGGCGAACGCGAGCTGCCCGCGGCCCTCCTGCTCCCCCGTGGGCGCGAGCCCGACGGGCCGCTCCCGGTCCTGATGGATCCGTACGGTGGGCCTCGAGGGGCCCGCGTGCTGAAGGTCGCCGGCGCGCATCTGACATCGCAGTGGTTCGCGGACCAGGGGTTCGCCGTGCTGGTGGTCGACGGGCGCGGCGTGGATGGGCGTGGGCCCGCGTGGGATCGGGAGGTGTACCGCGACTTCACCGTGGCGCTCGAGGACCAGGTGGATGCGCTGCACGCGGCGGCGAAGCGGTTCGACTTCCTCGACCTGGGGCGGGTGGGGATCCGCGGGTGGTCGTTCGGCGGTGAGCTGGCCGGGATGGCGCTCCTGCGGCGGCCGGACGTGTTCCACGCGGGGGTGGTGGGCGCGCCCGTGACGGATCAGCGCCTCTACGACACGTTCTATACCGAGCGGTACATGGGGCTGCCCGAGGAGGAGCCCGAGGCGTACCGTCGGAGCACGTTGGTCGACGATGCCGGGTCGCTCTCTCGGCCGATGCTACTGATCCACGGGCTGGCGGACGACAACGTGTTCGTCGCGAACACCCTGCGCCTGTCGGCGGCGCTGTTCGAGGCGGGCAAGTGGCACGAGCTGGTGCTGATCCCAAGCGCGACGCACCTCACGCGCTCGACGGCGGTGACCGAGAACCTGCTGCGGGTGCAGGTGGACTTCCTTCGGCGAACGCTGGTCGGCTAGAAGGGTTCGAGCCACCAGGGCTTCCAGCGAGGGCGCAGGGTGTCCTCGCACGTCTCGAGGTCGCTGGTGAATCGCGTCCGCGTTCCGGCGTCGATGGTATCGAGGAGCCCGAACGTCGGCTGCAGCGCTCTCTCGCATCGTGCGGTGCGTGTGCGTCGCTCCGGGGTGAGTTTGGCAGCGAGGCTCCCGCCGTCGAGCCGCCAGGTCTCGACCAGCGAGCCGCGGCGCAGTTGGTGAACGAGATGATCGGCGGACTGGCGCGTCACGAGGAGTCGATGGCCGATCTCGCCGGGGTGGAGGTGGGCGACGTCGTGGAGGAGCTCCATGACCTCGAACTGGGCGAAGGAGACGCCGAGATCGAGCAGGGCGTCGATGAAGCGCGCTCGCAGGATCCGGTGGACGCGTCGTTCCTGGTCGATCAGGCGTCGAACTGTGGGTGCCTCTCCCTCCACCGGTGGGTTGTACCGCGTGGGGGTGACACGAGGGCTCGCGGCGTGGGCGTGGGAGGGGTAGTCGGGAGGGGTGTCTTTCGCTCGAGGGCACCCGTCAGAGTTCTGACAGACAGAACCCTGACACCGAGGCCGTCTCGAGCCTGCTCCGTGTCAGGGTTCTGACAGACAGAACCCTGACGCCAGCGCTCGAGCGACCGACCCCCTTCTCTCTGCGACCGACGCCAGCGCTCGACCGACCCCCTGCCGCCCCAACCCCCGCTGCTACCCTCCAACCCATGCCGATCGTGGTGCAGAAATACGGCGGGACCTCGGTCGGAACGCCCGAACGCATCCAGCGGATCGCCGACCGCATCGTCCACGCCCGCGAAGAGGGCCACGACGTCGTGGCCGTGGTCTCAGCGATGGGCGACACGACGGACGACCTCCTGCATATGGCCTCGGACATCACCACCACGCCTGAGCCGAGAGAGCTCGACATGCTCCTCACCGCGGGCGAGCGGATCGCGATGTCCCTGGTCGCGATCGCCGTCAACGCCCGCGGCTGCCGCGCGGCGTCCTACACCGGCTCACAGGCCGGCGTCATCACCGACACGCAGCACGGCAAGGCCCGGATCGTCGAGATCCGCCCCAGGCGCATCAAGGAGTCGCTCGACGCCGGCAACGTCGTCATCCTGGCGGGCTTCCAGGGCCTGTCGACCGAGTACGACATCACGACGCTCGGCCGCGGCGGCTCGGACACCACCGCGGTCGCGATGGCCGCCGCCCTCGGCGCGGAGGTGTGCGAGATCTACACCGACGTCGACGGCGTCTTCACGGCCGATCCCCGGGCCCACCCCGAGGCCCGCCGGATCGACCGGATCTCCTACGAGGAGATGCTCGAGCTCGCCGCAGCCGGGGCGAAAGTCCTCCAGCTCCGGTGCGTGGAGTACGCTCGACGCCACGGCGTCCGCCTCCACGTGCGGAACTCGTTCGGCGACGGCAACGAGGCAGGGACCTGGGTCATGGACCAAGAACCGAGCGCTATGCTCGAGAGCGCCTTGATCCGCGGGGTCGCCCTTGACGCCGAGGAGGCCAAGGTCACACTCGACGAGGTGCCCGACCGTCCCGGGATCGCCGCCGCCGTCTTCAAGGCGGTCGCCTCCGAGAACATCCACGTCGACATGATCGTCCAGAACACCTCGCACGACGGGCGGACCGACCTCTCCTTCACGGTCCCGCGCGCGGACCTTACGAGGCTCGAGGCCGTGCTCGAGGGCATCGTGACCGACGTCGGTGCCCTGCGGTTCGAGACCGACGCCGGCATCGCCAAGCTGTCGCTCGTCGGCGCCGGCATCAAGAGCAACCCCGGCGTTGCCGCCGACATGTTCGACGCCCTCGCGGCCGAGGGCATCAACATCGACATGATCTCGACCTCGTCCATCCGCATCTCCTGCGTGATCCGGGCCGAGGACGGCGAACGAGCGGTCCAAGCGGTGCACCAGCGGTTCGGCCTCGACGGCGCCGAAGCGCTCGACGAGGAGCGCTGAGCCGACAGTGGTCGTCTGCCCGACCTGCCGCGAGGTGAACGAGGAGGGCCGCGCGATCTGCCAGCGGTGCGGTGGCTCGCTCACGCCGGACGCCGTCGCCCTGCTGCCCCGCAGAGATCCGGGCGAGCGCCCGCCGATCGAGATGCGCAAGCCGCCCCAACCGTCCAAGTGGCGGCCGCTCATCGTGCTCGGGGCGCTCGTCGGCGCCGCGCTCGGTGTCGGCGCGTTCTTCCTCCTTCGGCCCGACCCCTGCGGCGGTACGAACTTCGAATCCGACAACTTCGGCTACTGCCTCCTCGTGCCCGAGGGCTGGGAGGCCGGCCCGGCGCAGTTCGGGGCGGACGTGACGCTCGACCAGTTCGCGCCGCCTACCGGCTCGGCGACCGTGGTGGTCGAGGCCGTGGACCTCGAGACCGGGACCGGGCTCGACCAGTGGTCCGAGTTCGTGCGCCAGCGGGACGAGGACGCCGGGCTCACCCCGGGACCGGCGAGCGAGGACAGGCTCGACGGGGCGGACGCCCTGCAGTGGGACGTGTCGGTCGCCGCCGAGGGAGGCGACCGGTACCTGATGCGTGAGGTCGTGACCGTGAGCGACGACATCGGCTGGCGTGTCACGTTGAACGACCTCCAGGACGGGTTCGACACGAGCGCTGTAGCGTTCCGCGACATGCTCGACTCGTTCCACTTCGCCTGAACCCGCCCGGCGCCGCCGCCCGCGAGCGCCCCGGTGCCCTCAGCCCTCGAACTCGTCCCGCAGCATCCCCATGTAGACGATGTCCCACCGCGTGCCGTCGAGCAGCACGTGCTCGCGACCCCGCCCCTCGTGGCGGAACCCGAGCTTCTCGTACAGCTTCATCGCGCGCTCGTTGAAAGCGCTCGTCGTGAGCCAGACGCGGTGCAGGTTGAGCTCGTTGAAGGCGTACCGCAGCGCGAGCAGGACCATCTCTCGGCCGTAGCCCTGGCCCCAGTCGTCCTGCCGGTAGACCGACAGCCCGAGCTGCGCGTTCCCGTCGACATGGTTGATGTCCATGATCCCGATCCCCCCCACGAGCCGGTCGTCGGCGATCGTGCGCACCCCGAAGTTGATCGACCCGGGCGACGCCTTCACCCACTCCTCGAGCCGTTCCCGGGCGCTCTCACGGTTCATCGGCCAGACCGGCCGGAACCCGGCCAGCCGTGTGCTCGCGGGATCGTCGAACCACGCGGCGAACACCTCCGAGTCGGCGTCGGGGTCGATCGCGGCCAGCCGGACGAGCTCGCCCCGGTAGCGCAGGTTGGTCTCGGGGGAGGGCGGCGGCGTGCCGGGCTCGTCGGTCATGGCCGGGCATGCTACGTGGTTGAGCGGGTCAGGCGGGCGAGCCGGCGGGGCGGGCGTGATCGTGGATGTGCGCCTCGCGCCGGTGTTCCTTCTCGACGTCCTCGTGCGGGATGTGCACGTGCTCCACCTCGGGATGGTTGTGCTCGTGTGCGTGGGTGGATAGGAGATGCCCCCAGTTCTCGCCGCGATGCAGGTAGTGCGTCACGTGGAAATGCTTGTGGTCGTGGACCGTGGCCCCGTGGTGATGGCTCGCGCGCGGCCCCAGCTCCTCTAGCTCATCGATGTCGTCCATCGCCCGGCCTCCTGTGCTCGTGCCCTCGCATCGACCGTACGCCCTGTCGCCGGGACCGCACAAGCGCCGGACCACGCCCTCCATGCTCGGTACCATGAACGTCATGCGCGTCGCGATCGTGGGGGCAACCGGTGCCGTAGGGCGGACGATGCTCGAGATCCTGCAGGAGCGCGACTTCCCGGTGGAGCCCGACGAGCTGGTCCTGCTCGCCTCCGAACGCACGGCAGGCACCCGGCTGCGGTTCCGGGACCGCCAGCACGCGGTCGGTGTGCTCTCGCTCGGGGCGCTCGAGGACGTCGACGTCGCGCTCTCGAGCTGCGGGAGCCAGGTCGCGAAGACCTGGGTGCCGCAGGCCGCCGAGGCCGGCACGGTCTGCGTGGACAACTCGAGCGCGTTCCGGATGGAGCCGTGGGCGGAGCTCGTGATCCCCGAGGTGAACCCGGAGGCGCTCGAGCGCGGTGCGAAGGTGTACTCCGTGCCGAACTGCACGATCATCACCGCGCTGATGGCGCTCGCGCCGCTGCACCGCGCGGCCGGCCTGCGGGCCGTAAGCCTATCTTCCTACCAGTCGGTCTCGGGCGCCGGCGCGAAGGGCGTCCGGGAGCTCACCGAGCAGGTCGAGAAGCTCCACGGCATGGAGGACGACCTGGCGCACCCCGACCCGGACGCCCTGCCGGTGGGCGACGTGTTCGGCAAGACGATCGCGTACAACGTGGTCGCGAAGATCGACGTGTTCGACGAGGAGACCGGGTTCACGTTCGAGGAGATCAAGGTGCAGCGCGAGGCCCGACGGATCCTGTCGCTGCCGTCGCTCGACATCTCGGCGACCTGCGTTCGCGTGCCGGTGCCGGTGGGTCACAGCGTGAGCCTGCACGCGACGTTCGAGCGGCCGCTGTCGGTCGAGGAGGCTCGCGAGACGCTCGCGGCCGCCGACGGCGTCCAGCTGCGGGACGACCCGGCCCGGGGGATCTACCCGAGCCCGCTCGAGGCGGCCGGGATCGACGACGTGCTGGTCGGGCGGATCCGCCAGCCGGAGGGCCACGACGACTCGCTGCTGCTGTTCGCTTGCGGCGACAACCTCCGCAAGGGTGCGGCACTGAACGCGGTGCAGATCGCCGAGCGCGCGGTCGCCTGAGACCCACCGTCCAGGCTGCCGTCCAGCATCGGACGGCGTACCGGGGCCAGGCCGGATCTCCCGACCGCGGCGATACCTTCTTCGGTATCGGAGGCTTCTTCCGAAGGTCGCAGGATCTCGCTAGAAGAAGTCGTACATCCACGGCGCGGGCCCGCCGAACAGCCGCTCCAGCATCGGCGCCGCCTCGGGCTCTACCAGTCCCAATGCCACGGCATCACTCGCGGACAGGAACCCGGTGTACAGCGACGACAACGTCCCGATCGAGACAGGCCGCACCCCATCCCCACCAGACGCCGGCGACACGGACACCGAACCCGCACCGTCCGCCTCCACCCGCCACGGCCCGCGGTTCTCGGGGAACAGCCCGTCCTCCACGGACAGGACCACCGAACCCGACACCGGCGGGTATCCGCGACCCGATAACGCCGCCGGCACGCTCAGCAACCGCAGCATCCACCGGTACGACCAGACCGGCCGCAGCCGCTGCTCCTCGACCAGGAGCCCCAGCGGATGGGCCGGGGGACCGGTGAACCGCAGCGTCCGGCCGAGACCGCGGAAGCCGCGCAGGTACGACAGCAGCGACGACCACCCCTCCACCGTCGTCGCCACCAGGTGCCGGCAGTTGATCGCGAACTCGAAATCGAGCGGTCCGCCCGGATCTCCTCCGTACGTGAACGAGGCGTAGCCCTCCACACCCGCCGAACCCCGCACGACCACCGTCCGCTGCACGTCGTCGCTGAACCACCTCCCGAGCACTCGGTCGCGCCACCAGTCCGGCTCGTCCGAGTCGATCGGTCCCTGGTGCCCCGAGACCGATGCCCGGTAGCACGCACGCACGTCCTCCAGATCGCGGGTCTCGACATACTCCTCGACCGCCAGTGGCCCCGGCGACCCTCGCGGCAGGTCGTCGAGCGCGATGGCGTGCCGCGTCATCGTGCCCGAGAGCTCGTACCCCATGCCCCGATAAGGGCGCTGCGTCGCGGGGTACAGGACGCTCAGCGGCACCCCGGCCGCACGCGCCTGCACGAGAAGCTCTGTCACGGCCCGCGTCGCGAGGCCGCCGCCCCGATGCTCGGGGAGCGTGACGACGCCCCAGATGCCGCTCATCTCCAGTTCGCGCCCGCCCCACCACTGCCGGAACCCGCGCGCGCCGGCCGCCGCGACGATGCGATCGCCGTCGACCACGCACCGCATCTTCTCCACCGGCAGCCACGCGGCGCGCTCCGCCAGTGAGCCTGAGCCGAGGTTGAACGCGACGCGCATGAGCGCGACGAGCTCGTCACGGTGCACGTCGCCCGGCGTGATGACCTCCGACGTCATCGAACGAACGCGCACGTGCACGGGATCGCGCCGCACTTCGGGCACCCGTTCGCGTAGCGGGCCGCCGCCTCCTCCAGCGAGACGCCGGCAAGCGTCGCCACCGAAGCCAGCCACGCGAGCACGTCGCCGAGCTCGTGCACCAGGTCGCCGTCGCCGCGCAGCGCGCGCGCCACCTCGCCGACCTCCTCCGTCAACCACCGGAAGGTGCCGTCGACGCCGCGCTCCGCATCGCGCTCGGCGTAGGTGCGTCGGAGGACGTCCTGGAGTGCAGCGATCTCCATCAGACTGCGAAGTCTATCGGCGGGTCAGGTCTCGGTGGCCGTCGTCTCGAGATCGGAGCCGATGTCATGCCTGGGGATGGATGGTGGATCCCTCCTCATCCATCGCCTGCGGCGCAACGGGTCCTGGCACGTCTCGAGCTTCGGGGAGGCGCCGTCCGACCAGGGCGAGGACGAGCGCGAACGAGACCCCGATCCCGAACGCCCCGGCCAACCCTGCCTCGAGCGAGATCGTGCCGGCGTCGGCGAGGGCGATGCAGACGCCGCCGAGGCCGGCGCCGATCCCCACGCCGAGGTAGTCCATCAGGATCGTCGAGGAGAGCTCGGCGGCCTCGCGGCCCTCGTGCGCCTCGCTCATGACGGAGAGGGGGATGGTCGGGAACACGATCCCCATGCCGACGCTCCCGATCGCCCATCCCACGTAGGGGACGGCGAGCGGGACGTCGAGGAGGCCGACGGCCACGATCGTCCCGCCGGCCGCGATCAGCAACGCGCCGAACGTCGTCAGCCAGCGCGTGCCCAGGCGGCCTGCGACGCGCGACTGCCACCACGAGCCCAGCGCCCACGCGAGCGCCGAGCACGTCAGCACGATCCCCGCTACCCCGACCGAGAGCCCGCGCACCTGGGTGAGCATCAGCGTGACGAACCCGTCGATCCCGAAGAACGCCGCCGACGCGAGGAACGCGCCGGCAGATGCGGCCGGGAGCCCTCGCCGGGCGACCAGGGTTCCCGGCGGCGTGATCCTTCGGAGGGCGGGGATCGTCACCGCGAGGCCGATCACCACGAGTGGCGCGCTCCAGACCGAATGCTCCGTCAGGCCGGCGAGCAGTGCACCGGCGCCGAGCATCAGCACGAGCGACGCGTAGATCGGCAGGCTCGAACGCTCCTCGCTCACCTCCACGTCCCGCAGGACCGGCATCACGAGGACCGCCGCGAGCGCGATGGCCGGCAGGGGAGCCAGGAACGCCCACCGCCAGCCCACCGTGGAGGCGATGATCGCGCCGAGCGGTGGCCCGAGCAGCCCCGGCAGGATCCACATCGACGCGAGCAAGGCCATCACCCGGGGCCGGATGTCTCTCGGGTAGGTCTTCGCGACGGTGCCGAGCGAGACCGTGTACAGGCCGCCGCCACCGATGCCCTGCACGAACCGCGCGATCACCAGGATGAGCATCGTGGGCGCCGTCGCGGCCAGGATCAGCCCCACGACGTAGAAGCCGATCGAGATCTCGAGGATCGGGCGCGGGCCCATCCGGTCGGTCATGCGTCCCGCGACCGGCACGGTACCGAGCGACGCCAGCGTCAGCGCGGCGTAGATCCACCCGTAGAGCTTCAGCCCGTGCAGGTCGGCTTGGACGGCGGGCAGGATCGTGGCCACCACCATGATCTCGATCGCGACGAGCGCTTCGAGGATCAGGAGCCCGATCGTGAGCCGGCCGCGCGCACCGGCGAAGACCGCTCGCCAGGGTGGTGGCCGCTGCTCGGGTGAGCTCACCGTCACAGCGTAGCCAGCTAGAGTGGCGTCGATGGACGCCACCGTGACGGTCGTGGTCGAGATCCCCGGCGGCTCGCGGAACAAGTACGAGCTCGACCCCGAGACCGGCCACATCTTCCTCGACCGGATGCTGTTCACCGCGACGAGATACCCGGCGGACTACGGATTCATCGAGGGCACTCTCGGCGGCGACGGCGACGCGCTCGACGCACTCGTGTTCGTCGGCGAGGCGACGTTCCCCGGATGCCGCATCCTCGCTCGCCCCGTCGGCGTGTTCATGATGCGTGACGAGAAAGGCCCCGACGAGAAGGTGCTGTGCGTGCCCCTGCGCGACCCGTCCTGGTCGCACGTCCAGGATCTGTCCGACCTCCAGCCGACCCTGCTGGCCGAGATCGAGCACTTCTTCGACGTCTACAAGGACCTCGAGGACCATGCCACCGAGACGGACGGATTCCGTGACCGGGGGGCCGCGATCGCGATCATCGAGGATGCCAGGACACGAGCGGGGGAGCACGCGGGTTCGGGCTAGAGCTGCCCGGGGCCCGCGCGCGGACATATGGATCCGAGCCGGGTGATTCACCTGACCCATCGAATGGCGGAAGATGGGAAGCCAGCTCGATCCCGCGAGCACGTTGGGGAGGATCATGTTCGACACGCTGGCCAGGGAAGTGGGAGCGGCTCTTCGCCGCGCTCGCGAGGCACGGGGTCTCACGCTGCGGGAAGCGGCGCGCGCAAGTTCCGGCGCATTCCAGCCGTCGACTTTGGCGAGCTACGAACGCGCGGAGCGAAGCGTTCCGATCGAGCGCTTCTTCCGGATCGCGTTCCTCTACGACATCTCCCCCGTCCGATTGCTCGCCGACGTGGTACGACGGGTGGAAGGTCGGCCGTCCGTTCGGCTCGATGTCCGCAAAGTGAAGAGCATGGAGGGCACCGAGGCCGCGATCTTGGACGGCTTTATCCGGAACGTCTTCCTACTTCGCGATCAAGACGTCGCCGACACCGTCGCGCTCCGGGAAGGCGATCTTGAGGTCCTCGCTACCGCAACGGGGCGCCGCGTGAACGAGTTCTACGATGCGATCGGAGCGGCTTTCGCTCCTGAACATGCCGCGCGACCCTGAACGCCATCCTACGATCACACGCGGAGGGAGTTGGTCCGCGGCGCGCCGTCAGTGCAGCTCGAGTGGTGCGCGGAGGTCGGGCGGCATCAACTCATCGATGAGTCCGTACGCGCGGACGTCGTCGTTCCGACACGACTCCTGTCGGACCATCCACCCGACGACATCCCTCGCACCCAGAACGATCCGCAGGTCTGCCGGCGGCGTGAGTCGGGTCTGCGTCGGGGAGGGGTCGTTGGTCGCAACCTCATACGCCTGCTCGATGAGCGCTCCGGCCAGGCGTTCCACCACGTCACCGGTCAGATATCTGTCATCGAAGTCTGGATCGTCGTGCTGATGTAGCCAACGCCTCATCGAAGGTCTCCGGGTTCCGGATCGCTGTCGCTCCTAGAGGTGTCGGTACGAAGGTGAGCTGCCTTAGCGGCGTCGTCGATCTATAACACGAGCACAGGAGCGCCGGCGACCCGGATCCGCGGAGGGCTTGTCTACCACTCGGTAGATAGGGCATAATCTGCCGTGTGGTAGATGGACCTTCTGCCCCGCGGAAGCCCCGCCAGGCACGCTCGCCCTCGATCGTTCGGCGGCTGGCCGGCAAGAACATCCTGGTCACGGGGGTGACTGGGTTCCTCGGGCAGGCCGTGTTCGAACGGCTCCTGCTCGACTTCCCCGACACGCGGATCACGCTGCTGGTCCGCCCGCAGCTCGGCTCGAGCGGCCGCCAGCGCGTCGAGTCCTTGATGGGCCGCCCGACCTTCAACGCCCTGCGCGACCGGGTGGGCAACGAGGGGATCGCGGCGATGCTCGGGGACCGCGTGGATGTCGTCGATGGCGACTTCTCGGCGGCCCAGCTCGAGATCCCGGGCGGGCTCGACGTCGTGATCCACTGCGCCGCGACGGTCGCCTTCGACCCACCGATCGACGAGGGGTTCCTCACCAACCTGGTCGGCGCCGTCCGCCTGTACGAGGCGGCGCTCGCGAACAACCCGGCGCCGCATCTGCTCCACGTCTCGACCGCGTACGTCGCCGGCGTCCGCAAGGGTGTCATCCCAGAGACCACGCTCGACCACCGTGTCGACTGGCAGGCCGAGTCCGACCTCGCGATCCGAGCGCGGGCCGACGTGGAGGCCGCGAGCCGCAAGCCCGAGATCCTCGACTCGTTCCTGCGCAGGGCCCGCGCCGAACACGGACGCGCCGGCCCCAAGTCCGTCGCCGATGACGCCGAGGACCGGCGCAAGACCTGGGTGACCAAGCGGCTGGTCCAGTACGGGCGGGCGCGAGCGCAGACGCTCGGCTGGCCCGACAACTACACGTTCACCAAGGCGATGGGCGAGCGCGCGGTCGAGCAACTCGCCGCGTCGAACGGGGCGCCGCTGTCGATCGTGCGCCCCTCGATCATCGAGTCGTCGTACGCCCACCCGTTCCCCGGCTGGATCGAGGGGTTCAAGATGGCCGAGCCGATCATCCTCGCGTACGGGCGGGGGACGATCCCCGAGTTCCCCGGCATCCCGGAGGGGATCGTCGACATCATCCCGGCCGACTTCGTCGTGAACGCGATGCTAGCGGCCGCGGCCCGGCCGCCCGAGCCCGGGTCGCCCGCCTACTACCACGTGTCATCGGGTGCCCGAAACTCGTTGCAGTACAAAGGTCTCTACGAGTACGTGAAGGAGTACTTCGAGCGCGATCCGCTTCCGCAGCACGGGCGCGGCGCGGTCAAGGTTCCCGAGTGGACGTTCCCCGGCCACCTCCGCGTCGAGCGGCTGCTCCGGACGGCCGAACGCGCGGTCGACGTTGCCGACCGCGTCGTCACCCACCTCCCGAAGTCGAAGAGGATGCGCGATCTCGTCGCGCGCGTCGATCGCGACAAGGGCCGGGTGGACTTCGTGCGCCGGTACTCGGACCTGTACGGCGCGTACACCGAGGCCGAGGTGATCTACACGGACGACCGGACGCTCGAGCTGTTCGGTTCGCTGAACGCGGCCGATCGCAAGGCCTTCCCGTTCGACTCGGCCGCGATCGACTGGCGGTACTACCTGCAGGACGTCCACTGTCCGGCCGTGACGTCGGGGCTTCGAGCGCTCTCGGGCGCTCGGGTGAAGCCACAGGTCCGGATCCGGGAGCGCGAGCAGCTGGTCCTCGCGTTGTTCGACATGGAGGGGACGATCCTGCCATCCAACGTCGTCGAGTCGTACGTGTGGTCGCGCATGGCCGATCTCCCGTGGGACCAGTGGCCGGACGAGCTAGCGAGCGTGTTCTCGCGGATCCCGTCGTACCTGATGGCCGACCGCCGCGACCGCGGCGAGTTCCTTCGGACGTTCTTCCGGCGGTACGAGGGCGCGACCACCGAGGGGATCGAGCGGCTGGTCGAGGAGATCGTCTCCGAGTTCATGCTGCAGAAGGTGTCCGCGGCCGCCGTGCGTCGCGTGCGCGAGCACCGGGCGGCGGGGCACCGGACGATGATGATCACGGCCGCGGCCGAACCGTTCGTGCAGCCGCTGGCGCCGCTGTTCGACGAGGTGATCGCGGCGCGGTTGGAGGTCCGCGACGGCGAGTACACCGGGTACCTGGCCGAACCCCCGCTGGTGGGCGAGGCCCGCGGCGCGTGGGTCCGCCGGTACGCCGAGCTCGAGGGCGCCGACCTGAAGGCGTCGTACGCGTACGCCGACTCGCACTCGGACCTCGCGCTGCTGCGCGCGGTGGGCAACCCGGTGGCGGTGTCGCCGGACGCGGCGCTGCTCCGGGTCGCCAAGCGCCGCCGCTGGCCGATCGAGGAGTGGCAGATGGCCGGTGGCATGCCCCGGGTGCGCTTCCCGAAGCCGGCGGTGCGGTGATGGCATCCGGGAGCGGGCGTTCTCTCCGCGGATGTCGATACGGAAGAAGGTATCGGGACGCCGCGGAACGGAGGGTGAGATGACCACCCAGGCCGTCGAGCTCTTCCGTTCGGTCCCGCGCTACCTCACCGCGCGCGCCGTCGGCGACCGCCTCCCCGGCCTGCTCTCGGGACCCCTCGCCCCGATGCGCTTCGTCAACCGCAAGGACGCGGTGCCGCTCGGGCCGGGCTGGGGTCGGGTCCGGCCGCTCCTGAGCGGCATCTGCGGCTCGGACCTGGCCACGATCGGCGGCAAGTCCTCCTTCTACTTCTCGCCGCTGGTCTCGCTGCCGTTCGTCCCCGGTCACGAGGTGGTCGGCGAGCTCCTGGACGACGTCGACGACCTCCCCCACGGGACCCGCATCGCGCTCGAGCCCGTCCTGTCCTGCCTCGCGCGAGGCCTCGACCCCTGCCCGAACTGCGCCGCTGGCCTCACCGGGCGCTGCGACCGCGTCACCACCGGGCACGTGAGCGCGGGCCTGCAGACCGGCTACTGCGCCGACACCGGCGGCGGCTGGAGCAAGATGTTCGTCGCCCACCGCTCGCAGCTGCACCCGATCCCCGACGACCTGTCCGAACGCAAGGCCGTCCTGATCGAACCCCTGAGCTGCGCCGTCCACACGGCGCTCCGCGCGAAGCTGGAGCCGAACGCCAATGTGGTGGTGATCGGCGCCGGCACGGTCGGCATCCTCACGCTCCTCGCCATCAAGGAGCTCACCGAGGCGGGTCACGTCGCCGTCGTGGCGAAGCACGCACGGCAGCGGGAGTGGGCGGGCGCGTTCGGCGCGAGCGAGATCGTCGAGCCGAAGGAGGCGACCAACGCCGTCCGCCGCGCGACCAAGGCGATGAGGCTGAAGCCCGAACGGGGCGCCCCGTTCCTGCTCGGCGGCGCCGACGTCGCGATCGACTGCGTCGGCTCGCGCTCGAGCCTCGACCTCGCGCTCCGGATCACCCGCGCGGGCGGCCGCGTCGTCGTGAGCGGCATCCCCACCGAGGGCGCCGACCTCACGCCGCTCTGGTTCCGCGAGCTCGAGCTCGTCGGCGCCTACACCGGCGGGTACGAGACCGTCGGATCGGCCAAGACCACGACGACCACGGCCAAGACCACGACCAAGCGTCACAGCTTCGAGATCGCGATGCAGCTCGCCCAGGAGAACCCGATCGACGGGATCGTGGGCGCGACCTACCCGCTCCGCCGCTGGCGCGAGGCCATCGACCACGCGCTCGGTGCCGGCAAGCTCGGGACGCTGAAGGTCGCGTTCGACCCCCGGCTCGACTGAGACCCACCAAGGCGCACACGGAGGAGACGCACACATGGCACGACCGGGTTTCGTCCTCGAAGTCGACGAACGGACGCCGCCGCTCCTGGTCCACCAGGGCGAGGGGTTCCGGCTGCAGAAGTTCCCGCTCGGCTCGCGCGTGATCTACCCACCCGACTCGCTGCCGAAGCTGCGGGGGCTGCGCAACCACATCCGTCACGCCCTCGCGAACCCGCTCGGCTCCGAACCGCTCGGAGAGCTCCTCACGCCCGGCATGAAGCTCACGATCGCGATCGACGACATCTCGATCCCGCTCCCGCCGATGCAGAGCCCCGACATCCGCCAGCTCGTGCTCGAGGAGGTGATCGAGCTCGCGGCCCGCCGGGGCGTCGAGGACGTCAAGCTGTACATGGCGAACTCGTTGCACCGCAGGATGACCGCGGACGAGATCAAGCACGCGGTCGGCGAGCGCGTCTTCCGCTCCTTCTACCCGAAAGACTTGAAGAACCACGACGCCGAGGACCCGGACAACCTCGCCTACGTCGGCAAGACCGACAAGGGCGAGGAGGTCGAGATCAACAAGCGCGCGATGGAGTCCGACCTGCTGGTCTACGTGAACATCAACCTCGTCGCGATGGACGGCGGTCACAAGTCGGTGCCGGTGGGGCTCGCGAGCTACCGCAGCGTCAAGCACCACCACAACGTGGACACGATGCTGCACTCGAAGTCCTACATGGACCCTCGACCGGGCCGGAGCGCGATCCACGACTCGTGCAAGCGGATGGGCGACCTGCTGAAGGCCAACGGCCTGAAGGTGTTCACGATCGAGACCACGATGAACAACGACACGTTCCCAGACCCGTTCGGCTTCATGAACAAGCGGGAGTGGGAGTGGTCGCTGCTCGAGCAGGGGACCTACCTCGCAGCCAAGAAGGCGAACGACCTGGGGCCTTCCGCCGCCAAGCACCAGATCTGGACCCGCATCAAGTCGCCTTACGGCGTGACCGGCATCAACGCCGGCGAGACCGAGGCCGTGCACGAGCAGACCCTCGCGACCCTGCACCGGCAGCAGCTGGTCGAGGTGAACGGGCAGTCCGACATCATGGTCGTGGGTATCCCGTACCTGACGCCGTACAACGTGAACTCGATCCTGAACCCGATCCTCGTCCACTGCATGGGGCTCGGGTACCTGTTCAACATGTATCGCAACAAGCCGGTCGTGCGGCCGGGCGGCGCGATGATCATGTTCCACCCCGTGCCGAACGAGTTCCACCAGGTCCACCACCCCTCCTACGTCGACTTCTTCGAGGAAGTCCTGGCCGAGACCACGGACCCCTCCACGATCGAGTCGAAGTACGAGGAGCGCTACGCGACCGATCCCTGGTACATCCACCTGTACCGCAAGAGCTATGCGTACCACGGCGTCCACCCCTTCTACATGTGGTACTGGGGCGCGCACGCGCTCGACTACCTCGGCGACGTGATCATCGTGGGCGGCGACCCGAAGACGTGCGAGCGCCTCGGCTACCGGGCGGCGTCGAGCTTCCGGGACGCGCTCGAGATGGCCGGCGAGACCGTCGGCCGGTCGCCCTCGATCACCTACTTCCACGTGCCGCCGCTCGCGATCGCGGACGTGAGGTGAGCGGGATGGCCCACAAGGGGTTCGCGCGCGAGATCCGCGACGTCGCGAAGGGCTGGCGCTGGGGCCGGCGGACGATGACGCCGCGCTCGGCCATGGATTCGACGCCGCCCCCCAAGATCTGGAGCTACCCGACCGATTGGGCGCGCACCGAGGCCGGCCGCGTGGCCCGCGACGTGATCTTGGACGCCGCGCTGAAGCCGATCATCTGGAACGAGACCACGCCGGAGGTGTTCGGCCTGGACAACCTCGAGGGCGTGAAGGGTCCGGTGATGTTCATCTCGAACCACTCGAGCCACCTCGACGCCTCGATCATCCTGACGACGTTGCCGCACACGTGGCGCGAGAAGACGGCGACGGCGGCGGCCAAGGACTACTTCTTCGACGTGTGGTGGCGCTCGGCGTTCACGGCGCTCGTGTACGCGGGGTTCCCGGTCGAACGCGGCGCGGGCGAGAAGGCGACGAACAAGGCCAAGGAGCTGATCCGCGACGGCTGGAACATCATCGTGTTCCCCGAGGGCACGCGCTCGACCGACGGGTGGTTGCAGCGCTTCCGGCACGGGACCTCGCGGCTCGCGCTCGACATGAGCATGCCGGTCGTCCCGATCGCGATCGTCGGCGCGTACTCGGCGATGCCCAAGGGCCGCTCGTGGCCCCGGCGCGGGCGGCCGCCGATCCGCGTTCGGTATGGGCGGCCGATCCACCCGCGCGACGGCGAGACCCATCAGCAGCTCTCGCTGCGGATGCAGCAGGGCGTGGCGGAGCTGTTCGACGAGGACCGGACCTCGTGGTGGGAGGCTGCGCGGCGGGCGGCGAGGGACGAGACGCCGAGCCTCGCCGGTCCGATCGGCCCCGGCTGGCTCCGGACCTGGGAGGGCTCGCGCCCGATCCGCCGCAGTGGCAAGCCGCCGACCTGGAAGTGATTTCGGTGACCCGAACAGGCGGCGAGGTCCGCCGGCACGCGCTGATCGAGGAGGCGATCCGGGCGTTCGGCCGCGAGGGCTACTCGGGCGCGAGCCTGGACCAGATCGCGACCGCGGTGGGGATCCGCAAGCAGACGCTCCTGTACTACTTCCCGACCAAGGACGCGCTTCTCGAGGCCTGTCTCCAGGCCGCCGGCGAACGGGTGGCCCAGGAGATCGCGTCGGCGCTCGAAGGCAAGGACACCTACTGGGACAAGGCCGAGGCCGTGATCCACGCGGTGTTCGGCTCGCCGAGGAGTGGCCCGAGTTCCCGATGTTCGTGCGGGAGGCGGGACGCCTGGGCGCCGTGGGATTCGAGCGGTTCGCAAGCGTGATCGACCCGCTCCGCAAGCGCGCCGTGGACTTCCTGCAGTCCGGGATGGACGCCGGCGAGATCCGCGAGCAGGACCCGGCGCTGCTGCTGTTCATGTTGTACACGGCGGTCGTCGGTTCGCTCACCGAGGCGAGCGTGCTGAACGCGGTCGTCGGGAAGGACAAGAGCCGGGCGTCACTCCGCCGGCGCGAGCGCGAGGTCGTCGGGTTCGTCAGGAGTGCGCTCCAGAGCCCGCCTAGCTAGGACTGCTCCCCTGACGGACGTCCGTCGCCGACCTGGCGCACCGGTCAGCCGCTCTCGTCTCCTCGGTCTCGGGGGCGAAGTGCTGCGCTCCGAATGCCGCTGCGAGGTTCGGTTCGGCTGCTATACATCCCTGGTGCCCACCTACGTCGCGCTGCTCCGCGGGATCAACGTCGGCGGCAAGAACTTGATCAGGATGCCCGCGCTCAAGGCGTGCTTCGAGGCGAATGGGTTCGAGGACGTCGCCACCTACATCCAGAGCGGCAACGTGCTGTTCAGCGCGCCCGGGACCCGAGCGGCGGAGCTGACCCGGCGGATCGAGACGATGCTGGCCGAGTCGTTCGATTACGTGCCGACGGCGATGGTGCGCAACCGCAAGGAGATGCGCGCGATCGTCGACGGCGCCCCGAAGGGGTTCGGCGCTCAGCCCGCGGGGTACCGGTACGACGTCATCTTCCTGAAGGAGTCGCTCGCCCCTACGATCGCCCTGCAGAGCGTGCCGGCGAAGCCCGGCGTCGACACGGCGAACGCCGGGCCCGGCGCCCTCTACTTCTCGAGGCTCGATCGCGAAGGCCTCGCAGAGCCGGCTGGGCAAGATCATCTCGTCGCCGATCTACCCGAACGTGACGATCCGGAACTGGAACACGACGACGAAGTTGCTCTCGTTGATGGACGAGCGCGCCTGAAGCCTATTTCCGCTTGGCTCGTTTGACTGCGGCCTGGGCGAGGCGGGTCCGCACGACCTTCTTCACGAGCGCCGTCGGCAGCCGCTCGCCGTACTCGAACCTGATCGTTCCCTTCCCGGTCACGCGCGACCCGAGCTCGTCGCGGTGGGCGTCGATCGCCTCCGAGCTCATCGGGAAGAAGCTGTAGTGGTCGTTGAACGCCGCGTAGGAGACGAACCCGCGGCCATCGAGCAGGAACCCCGGCATGCTGTACGTGATCCCCTCGTCGGCCTCGGGCGCCGCGGCTGCGATCGTCTCCCGCAGCCTCCGGAGCGCGGAACGCTGTACGTCGGGCAGGGACTCGAAGTACGCCTCGACGCTCATCGGCTTCTCCGTTGTTCGCTCCTCATCGGGTATCCGGATGGGACGGAGCCTAGTCGCTCCGTGGTCGCTGACGTCGTGGCCACGCCTCCCGGGCCTGATCCAGGGTATGGGGCGCTGCTCGGCGTGTCGGCTCACTCGAGGTCGTCAACGAGGGTTGACAGCGCGAGACCGTCAACGTACATTGACGGACATGACCGATGCAACGAGGCTGGCCGAGGCGGCGGGGAGCCGTGACCCGAAGGTCGGGCTCCGAGCCGTTGCGGCCCTGCGGCGGCTCGTCGAGCAGATCGAGGCGCTCCAGGTGGCCCGTGCGCGGGACCTGGGCTGGTCGTGGCAGGAGATCGCCGGCGAGCTCGACGTGAGCAAGCAGGCCGTGCACAAGAAGCACGCCGATCGCCGGCTCCTTCGGAGGGGGAACTGACGTGTTCGAGCGCTTCACGGACGACGCCCGGCAAGCGGTGGTCGTCGCACAGGAGGAGGCCCGGTCCCTGCGGCACGCGCACCTCGGGACCGAGCATCTCCTCCTCGGGCTCGCGGGCGGCGAGGCGAGCGCCTCGGCGAGGATCCTGCGCGCCTTCGAGATCGACGCCGGGCGGGTGCGCGCCTCGATCCTGCGTCTGGTCGGCGACGACGACGGTGTTCTCGGGTTGGACGCCGAGGCGCTCGGATCGCTCGGAATCGATCTCGACGAGGTCCGCGAGCGGATCGAGGAGACGTTCGGCCCCGGCGCGCTCGACCAGCCGGTTCGGCGCAACCGCTCGAGGAGGCGGTGCGGTGGGACGCTCGAGCCGTACGGTCACCTCCCTATCACGCCGAGGGCCAAGAAGGTGCTCGAGCTCTCGCTCCGCGAGGCCCGCCACCTCGGCCATGGGGCCATCGGGACCGAGCATCTCCTGCTGGGCCTCGTCCGCGTGGACGACGGCGTGGCCGCCCGGATCCTCGCCGAGGCGGGAGCGACCCGCGAGCGGGTCGGGGCCGCCGTGATCGAGGACCGCTCGCGCAGGATGGACCCGCCCGGCGCCTCAGCCTGACCGGCTCGGCCCGCGCGCGAACGTCACCCGACCGACCGGGCCCGTGCTCGAGGACCCGCGCCGGCAGGGCCGTCCGGCCGGGCGTGGCCGGAACGCGGGGCCTAGCGTGGAGGTGGAAGAGAAGGAGGCCATCCATGGCTGTTGCCGCCGAAGGGCTCCACGAGCAGAGTCACCACGGGCTCCCCGAGCGCCACCGGCAGTTCGTCCCCCTGATCGCCGCCGTCGAGCGCGCCGAGCGCTCGGTCGAAGAGGGCCGGGCCATCCGGCCCAGCGAGACCCTCACGATCCACGACGCCTTCGCGCACGGCCTGCTCCCGCACGCGGTCGGCGAGGGGCGCACGCTGTTCCCGGTGCTCCGGCAGATCACGGGTTCGGACCGTGAGACCGCCGAGATGACGCGCGAGCACCGCGAGATCGCCCGCCTGACCGACGAGCTGGAGCGCATCGCGTCCCAACGCCCGAGCGCGAACCGCGAGCGGGCGCTTCGGTCGGTCATGCACGACCTGCGTTCCACGGTCGAGTCCCACTTCGAGGAGGAGGAGGCGGTCTGCTTCCGGATCCTGAGCCAGGAGCTGCCACCCGAGGAGGCGCGCTCGATCTGCGACGCGATGGAGAAGGCCGCGACCGACCTGCGGGGGCTCTACGAGTAGAACTCGATGATCAACCGCTCTTCGATCGGCACGGGGAGCGGGATCTCGTCGCGCTCGGGCAGGCGCGACATCGTGCCCTGGAGCTGGTCGACGTTGCGGTACAGGTACGGGGGCGGGTCGGGCGAGAGCTCGATCGCCTCGTGCACGTAGACGAAGTTCTTCGCCTTGTCGGAGAGCTCGATCGTGTCCTCGGGCTTGACCTGCGCGCTCGGGACGTCGAGCCGACGGCCGTTCACCTTCACGTGGCCGTGGCTGACGAGCTGGCGGGCCTGGCGCTGGGTGAGCGCGAAACCGAGCCGGAGGATCACGGCGTCCAGGCGCGTCTCGAGCTGGCGGATCAGCTCCTCCCCAGTGACCCCGGTCCGGCGGCTGGCGCGGTCGTAGTAGACGCGCATCTGACGCTCGCCGACCCCGTAGATGTGGCGGAGCTTCTGCTTCTCGAGCAGGCGGACCTGGTACTCGGAGATCCGCTTGCGACCCCGCCCGTGCATGCCGGGCGGGTAGGGACGCTTGACCGACGGGCAGTTCGGGCGCCCACAGAGGGGGACGCCGGCCCGGCGGCACATCCGATGACGAGGTCCGACTTTGTCCATGCGGCCAGCAAGGTTACCAGCGGGCGGATGGGGCCCCGAGCCCACCTCACCCGCGGTAGGCTCGGCGGCCGCATGGACGTCGCCGATCGCGTGCTCGGAAGCGCCCTCGGGCTCGCGCTCGGGGATGCCCTCGGCGCCCCGTTCGAGTTCCTGCGCGCCCGCAACCTCCCGGACCCGATCCCTGCCCTCGAGAAGCCCTGGCTCGACCAACCCCCGGGCTCCACCACCGACGACACCGCGATGGCCCGCAACCTGATGCGCTCGCTCGCGGCCCGGGACGGCTTCGACGCCGAAGACCTCCTGCAACGCCACCTCGAGTGGTTCCGCTCGGATCCGCCCGACGTCGGCACACTCACCGGCCGCGTCCTGCGCCGGATCGACGCAGGCGAGGACGCCGCGACCGCGGCCCAGGGGATCTGGAACGAACGCGGCCCCGAGGTCTCCGCCGGCAACGGCTCGGTCATGTACTGCGCGCCGCTCGGGCTCGCCTACGCGAACCGGCCGGACGAGATCGCCCGGCTCGCGCCCGACCTCTCGGCCCTCACGCACGTCGACGGTCGCTGCCGAACCGCCGTCACGGCCGTCACGCACTGCGTCGCCGCCCTCACCCGGGGCGAGCCCGCCGAGGAGGCGACACGTCGGGCGCTCACGGCCGTCGAGGACCTCGAGGGCGGGGAGGAGCTCGAGTTCCTGGTCGAGGCGGTCGGCGGCTCGCGCGCGATCGACGGCCCCGATCAGGGGTTCTGCCTGTTCACCGCCGGCGCTGCCTTCCAGGCGCTCCTGCGGCCCGGCGACGCCGAGACGGAGCTGCGGCGGGTCGTCTCGCTCGGCGGCGACACCGACACGAACGCCGCGGTGGCCGGCGCCCTGCTCGGCGCCCGCCACGGGGTTCGGGGACTACCGACGGGGTGGCTCGAGCGCCTGCAGGATGCCGAGGCCATCGAGGAGGAGGCTCGCCGATTGATCCCGCTCGCCGAGACCACCTGACCCGCGGCTGAGCGCTCACACCTCGCCGCCGCTCCATGCCTCCCGCAACCGTATCCGGCGGCCGATCCGGAGCACCGCGCCCGCGTAGATGCGTCCGGCCAGCTGCACCAGGCCGTAGATCGCGACCACCATCAGCGTCACCGACAGACCGATCTGCCACCACGGGACGCCGCCGTGCGCGATGCGGACGGTCATCACCATCGGGGCCGTCGGCGGGACGAGCGATCCGATGAGCGCCCAGACGCTGTCGGGCGACTCGACCGCCGCGAGCGCGAGGAAGTAGCTCGCGAGCAGGATCGCCGTGACCGGGACCTGGATGCTCTGGGCGTCCTCCTGGCGCGAGACCAGCGAGCCCGCCGCCGCATACAGGACGGAGTAGAAGGCGAACCCGAGCACGAACCAGAACAGGACCCACGCGATCGTGCTCGGCGTCGTGTCCGGGGCCAGGGTGTTCCCCGAGAGGGAGAGCGCGAGCAGGGCCGAGCCCGCCACCACCGCGAACTGCGCGAGTCCGACCAGCCCGATCCCGAGGACCTTGCCGGCGAGCAGCTCGGTGGGCCGTAGGCGAGAGAGCAGCACCTCGATCACGCGGCTGGACTTCTCCTCGACGACTCCGCTCAGCACGAAGCCCCCGTAGAAGATGATGGCCATGAACAGCAGCACCATACCGATGAGGGCCAGCGCGACCCGCGCCGAGCGCTCCTGGGTGGCGGGCTCGAGGCTCGTCGACGTGAGGGCGTGGGCTCCGAGCAGCCGTTGGGCCTGCTCGGGGGTGAGGCCGAGCTCCCGGACCGCCCGCTGCCGTTCGATGGTCTGGACCGCCGAGGTCACGATGACCTGCATCTGGTCATCGGCCTCCTCCTTCCATACCAGCTCCCGCTGATCGATCAGCAGGACGGACACGTCTCCCGAGCGCAGCGCCGCGCGGCCGGCGGCCTCGTCGGCGTACGTGCGGCTCTTCACGGACAGACCGAGCTGGTCCCCAGCGCCGCGAAGGAGCGAGGGGAGCTGCGGCGAGCTCTGGCCGATCACGCCGACCGTCCGCTCGGGTTTGACGCCTCCGCCGTACATCTCGGGCACGAGGATGAGGGCCACCACGATCAGGACCGACACCACGGTGGAGATCCGGAACGCGCGAGAGCGCACCCGCTGGTCCCACTCGCGACGGGCGACCAGCCACAGGGAGCGTGCGCCGCCGCTCATGCGTCCCGCCTCTCCGAGACGGCCTCGAGGAACAGGTCCGTGAGCGAGGGAGGCTCGAAGCTGAACGTCGTGACCTCCCCGACCCGACGCGCGCTCGCCAGGATCTCACCCAGATCGACCGAGGCATCGACCAGCACCCGCAACCGGCCGTCCTGCTTGCTGGTGACGGTGCCGCTCGGCAGGACGGGCACCCACGGATCGCCGTTCACGATGACCTCCAGCGAGCGGTGAGGCGAGGCGGCCTTCAGCTCCTCGACGGCCCCGGCCAGCACGACCTTCCCGTGGTCGATGATCACGACGTCCTGGCAGACGTCCTCGACGAGGTCCAATTGGTGGCTGGAGAACACCACGGCGACGCCCGTCGCGGCACTCTGCACGAGCAGCTCGGCCAGCGACTCGACCCCGAGCGGATCCAGCCCGCTGAACGGCTCGTCGAGGACAGCGAGCTCGGGTTCGTGCACGAGCGCGCTTGCCAGCTGTACCCGTTGCTGGTTGCCGTGGGAGAGCTCCTCCAGGCGTGCCTCGGCCCGGTCGCCGAGCCCCAGGCGCTCGAGCCATCCGGTTGTCGCCTCGTTCGCCGCCGCACCGCTCAACCCGGACAGCTGGGCGAAGTAGGTGAGTTGGTCGCCGACCTTCATCTTCGGGTAGAGCCCGCGTTCCTCCGGCATGTAGCCGAACCCTGCCCGCTCGCCGGGGCCGACCGGCTTCCCGTTCCAGCAGACCTCACCTCGGTCGGGACGGACCAGGCCGAAGATCGCCCGCATCGTTGTGGTCTTGCCCGCGCCGTTCGGACCGAGGAACCCCACGATCCGACCCGGCGCAACACGGAAGGAGGCCCCGTCGAGGGCCACGACGTCCCCGAAGCGCTTGGTCAGGTCCCGGATCTCGAGCATCGCGGGTCTCCCGGACTCGCACCGGAACGCTAGCCGCCGGCGCCGGTCGCGGTAGGGACCGACGGCCCGGCATGGAGGGGCCTTGTTCCGACGGCGGGCTCGGTCCCGCTCCCTGGCGTGCGCGAGGGCCCTACCCCGACTTCTCCGCGTGCCCCCCGAACTGCTTGCGCATCGCGGACAGCACCTTGTTCGCGAAATCCGCCTCGCCGCGCGACTCGAACCGGTCGAACAGCGCCGCCGAGAGCACGTGCACCGGCACGCCCTCGTCCACCGCGGCCAGCACCGTCCACCGGCCCTCGCCCGAATCGCTCACCCGCCCGCCGAACGCGGCCAGCTCCGGGTCCTCGAGCGTCGCCGCGGCCGTCAGGTCGAGGAGCCACGACGCGACCACGCTCCCACGGCGCCACACCTCGGCGATCTCGGGGATGTCCAGGTCATACCGGTAGTACTTCGGATCTCGCAGCGGGGTCGTCTCGGCGTCGGCCTCGCGCTCGCCGGCCCCGACCCCCGCGTGCTTCAGCACGTTCAGCCCCTCGGCGTAGGCGGCCATGAGCCCGTACTCGATCCCGTTGTGCACCATCTTCACGAAGTGTCCCGCACCGACAGGCCCGCAGTGCAGGTAGCCGGCCTCAGCCGTCGTCCGGTTGGCATCCGTCCGTCCAGGCGTCCGCTCTGCCGACGCCAATCCGGGCGCGATCGTCGAGAAGATCGGGTCCAGGTGCCGAACGATCTCGTGTTCGCCGCCGATCATCAGGCAGAACCCGCGCTCGAGGCCGAACACCCCGCCGCTCGTCCCTACGTCGACGAAGTGGACGCCCTTGGCCTGGTACCGCTCGGCCCGGTCGATGTCGTCCCGGTAGTAGGAGTTCCCGCCGTCGATCACGATGTCGCCCGGCTCCATCAGCTCTGCGAGCGCATCGGTCGTCTGCTCGGCGAACGCGGCCGGCACCATGACCCATGCGGCGCGCGGCTTCGAGAGCTTGGCCACGAAGTCCTCGAGCGATCCGGTCCCGATCGAGCCCTCGCTCTCGAGCTGGCTGACCGAGTCCGCGTTCACGTCGTACACGACCACCTCGTGACCGCCCCGCATCAGCCGGCGCGTGAGGTTCGCGCCCATCCGGCCGAGGCCGACCATCCCGAGCTGCATCAGACCACCTCCATCAGTCGGTCGAGCGTGACGCGGGCGACGCGCCGCCGGCGCCCCCGGAGCGAACGGAGGTCGCCGAGCGCCTGCGCGTCGATCAGCGTTCCGAACGAGTAGGGCTGGCCCGGGATCGGCAGGTCAACCGGGCGCCCCGCGTCCACCACCTGGATGAAGACGCCGTTGTTCGCGCCGCCCTTATGCAGCTGCCCGGTCGAGTGCAGGAACCGCGGGCCGAACCCGGTCGTCGTGGCCACCCGGTACCGGTCGCGGATCGCGAGGCGTGCGCGTTCGATCGCATCCTCGGTCTCGGACGTCCGGTCCAGGTACGCGAGGATCGCGACGTAGTCGCCCTCGCCCACCTGTTCGAGCAGCGCGCCGAAGTCGTCGAACCCCGGATCCTCGACCGCGCCCGAGGCGAGGATCGCCTTCGTCGCGTCCTTGGCCTCCTGCACGTTCGGCTGGTCGAACGGGTTGATCCCGAGCACGTACCCCGCGACCGCCGTGGCGATCTCCCACCGGAAGAACTCGCCACCGATCTGCTCTCGGCCGTCGTACCGCAGCCGGGCCACGGGGTGCCCGACGTTCTCGAGCTCGTCGAGCCCGTCGTGGTCGCCGATCGCGACGAAGACGCGGTCCTGCCCGTAGGCGTCGGGCGGGCCCAGCGGTTCCCCGACGACCGGCACGACGCCGACGTCCTGCTTGCCGGTCGACTCGGCGATCAGCTGCTCCACCCAGTTGCCGAAGCTCGCGATCTCCTCGGGCAGGGCGATCGTGAACTTGTCGCGGCCGGCCTTCGCCGACTCGCCCATCATCGCGCCGAGGGTCGCGCCGGGGCTCTGCGCGGCCGGGACCATGCGTTCGGACGCGGTCTGCATCTCCTCCGCGCGGTCGAGCACCTCGTGCAGCGGCGCCCCGATCAGGGCGGCGGGGACCAGCCCGAAGTAGGACAGGGCCGAGTACCGACCGCCGATGTCGTCGGGGTTCAGGAACACCGCGCGGAACGCGTGCTCGCGCGCCAGCTTCTCGAGCGAGGTCCCGGGGTCCGTGATCGCGACGAACTGCGCGCCATTCGGCGTCTTGTCCCAGAAGAACGCGAAGTGGCTGAGCGTCTCGGTCGTGCCACCCGACTTGCTCGCGACGATGAAGAGGGTCTTGCTCAGCTCGAGCTCGCCGGCGACCCGCTCGATCGTCGCCGGGTGCGTGGTGTCGAGCACGATGAGTTCGAGCGCGCCCTCGGCCGCCCCGAACGTGCGCATGAACACCTCCGGCGCGAGGCTCGACCCGCCCATCCCGAGCAGGACCGCGGTCTCGAACCCGTCGGCCGCCGCCTGCTTCGCGAACGTCTCCAGCTCGCCGATCCGCTCGTGCATCAGGTCGGAGACCGTGAGCCAGCCCAGGCGGTTCGTGATCTCCGTCGGGTCGTCCTTCCAGACCGTGTGGTCCCTCCGCCAGACGCGCTCGACGACCCGGTCGCGGTCCATCCGCTCGAGCCGTTCGGAGACCGGGACGAGCATCGTCGACAGGGTGGTGCGCTGGCGCTCGCGCCCGGTCCGGACACGCTCGAGCTTCGTGCCGATCGTCTGCAGGAGCGCGTCGAAGTCGTTCGCGAACGACACGATCCCCTCTTCGAGCAGCGTCGCGGTCACGTCGTCGAGCGAGATCCCCCGCGAGGCGAGCGCCTGGACCGTGGACCTCGCCTCGTCCAGGCCCTCGGAGATCGCGTTCGGTCGGATCGTCCCGTGGTCGCGGACGGCGTCGACCGTGTTCATCGGCATCGTGTTCACGGTGTCGGGGCCGACCAGCTCTTCGACGTAGAGGGTGTCGCGGTAGGCGGGGTTCTTCGTCGAGGTCGAGGCCCAGAGCGGGCGCTGCACCCGGGCGCCCGCGGCCGCCAAACGCTCCCACCGTTCGTCCGAGAACACCTCGCGGAAGCGTTCGTACGCGAGCTTGGCGTTCGCGACGGCGGCCGTCCCGCGGAGCTCGGACCCCTCGGAGAGCCTCGCGTCCACCGCCGAGTCGACCCGCGAGACGAAGAACGACGCGACGGACGCGACCCGGTCCACGGGTTCACCCGCCTCGATCCGACGCTCGATCCCGCGCCGGTAGGCGGCGGCGACGCCCACGTACGCCTCGACCGCGAACAGCAGCGTCACGTTCACGTTGATCCCGTCGGCGATCGCCTGCTCGATCGCCGGGAGGCCCTCGGTCGTGCCCGGGATCTTGATGAGCACGTTCGGCCGGTCGATCCTCGCCCACAGGCGGCGGGCCGCCTCGATCGTGCCGGCGGGGTCCCTGGCCAGGCGCGGCTCGACCTCGAAGCTCACGAACCCGTCGACGCCGTCGGCCGAGTCGTAAACAGGACGCAGGGCGTCCGCCGCCATCTGGATGTCGACGATCGCGAGGTCCTCGAACACGCGGAGGGCGTCGTGGTCCTGCCCGTCCGTCGCGACCCGCGAGATCTCCTCGTCGTAGTCGGTCGACCCCCCGATCGCCTTGCCGAAGATGCTCGGGTTCGAGGTGACCCCGCTGATGCCGTCGTCGATCAGCCGCTGAAGCTCGCCGCTCGTGATCAGCGTCCGCCGGACGAAGTCCAGCCACGGGCTCTGCCCGGCGGCCGAGAGTTCCTGCAGCGGGTTCATCCCGTTCGCTCCTTCCCAGCCCCAGGCGGAGCGCTAACGGTAGTCGTTCCCACGCCGCGGGGTCGAGGCCGAGGCGTCGCCGCATCGACCCCTCGCGCGATCAGCGCAGCGCGTTCGCGGCTGCCCGGATCGCTCGCCCAGCGGCGGCGGGGTCGGGCTGACCGAAGATCCCCGTCCCCGAGACCAGCACGTCGGCGCCCGCCTCCACCGCCGCCCGAGCGGTCTCGACCCCGATACCGCCGTCGACCTGGATCCGGAAGGGCAGGTCGAGTGCGTCCCGAGCCTCCCGCGCCCGCCGGACCTTCGCGAGGTGCGCGGGCACGAACGCCTGCCCGCCGAACCCGGCCGTGATCGTCATCACCAGCAGCAGGTCGATGCGCTCGTCTAGGTAGGGCTCGACCGCCTCGAACGGCGTCGGCCCGTCGACCACCACCCCGGCGAGCATCCCGAGCTCGCGGATCCTCACCAGGAGCGGCGTCGGGTCGCCGAGCTCGACGTGCACGCTGCACAGATCGGCGCCCGCCTCCGCCAGTCGTTCGAGCCAGAACCCGGGGTCCGTCACCATGAGGTGGCAGTCCAGGAACAGGTCCGTGTGTCGGCGGATCGATGCCACCACGGGCGGTCCGATCGACAGGTTGGGCACGAAGTGCCCGTCCATCAGGTCGACGTGCAGCCAGTCCGACTCCCCCCGGACCCGTTCGACCTCGTCCGCCAACACCGCGTAGTCTGCGGCCAGGATCGACGGGGCGAGCAAGACGTCGTTCAGCACGGGCGTAGTGTGCCCCACGCCCGACCCCCCCGCTCGATGCGAGCACTCGACCGATCCTGCTCCTGTGTGTAACGCTCGGTCGCGGCGCGACCACTGGCCGCCGACGGAGGGTCGAAGGGGGACGCGGGATGGACGACGTCATCAGGGTCTACGGCGCGAGCTGGTGCCCCGACTGCCGAAGGGCCAAGCGGTTCCTGGGTGATCAACGGATCTCGTTCGAATGGCACGACATCGAGGTCGACCCCGACGGCGTCCGAACCGTGCAGGAGCGCAACAACGGGAACAACGTCATCCCGACGATCATCTTCCCGGACGGGTCACACCTGGCCGAGCCCTCCAACGAGGAGCTGGCCGAGAAGATCGGGCTCGAGCGCATGGCGATGATGCACGTGTACGACCTCATCATCGTCGGCGGAGGCCCGGCGGGACTCACCACCTCGATCTACGCCGCCCGGGAGAACCTGCAGACGCTCGTGATCGACAGCAAGGGCCTCGGCGGCCAGGCCGGCGTGACCGAACGGCTCGACAACTACCCGGGGTTCCCCGAGGGCATCGGCGGCGCCGAGCTCGCCGACCGCATCGTGCAACAGGCGCAGCGCTACGGCGTCGAGATGCTCCAGGCCCTCTCGCGTGACCTCGATCGCGAGCGACGGTGAGGAGGTGGACGTCGAGACCGCGACCGGCGATCACTACCACGCGCGGGCGGCCCTCATCGCGACGGGCTCGTCGTACCGGCGGACGGGCGCGCCCGGCGAGGACGACCTGATCGGCGCGGGGATCCACTTCTGCGCGACCTGCGACGGGCCCTTCTACAAGGGGGCGAGCCAGCTCATCGTGCTCGGCGGCGGCAACAGTGCGCTCGAGGAGGGCCTGTTCCTCACCCAGTTCGTGGACAAGGTCACCATCGTGCAGCGCGGCGATCGCCTGACCGCGAACAAGCTGCTCCAGGACAAGGTGATGATGACGCCGAAGATGGAGGTCCTGCTGAACCGTGAGGTCGTCGCGTTCCGGCCCAAGGACGACGGGAGCGGCAAGCTCGGCGCCGTCGAGCTCAAGAACCGGGAGACGAACGAGACCGAGGAGCTGCATCCTGCCGGAGCCTTCGTGTTCATCGGCCTCGACCCGAACACCGGGTTCGTCAAGGGCTCCGTCGACCTGGACGACCGGGGGCTGATCGTGACGGACATGGGCTGCCAGACGAGCATGCCCGGCGTGTTCGCCGCGGGCGACGTGCGCTCGGGTTCGACCAAGCAGCTCGCGTCGGCCGTCGGCGAGGGCGCCGCGGCCGCGATCGGGATCCGGATGTACCTGGAGGCCCTGGACGCCAAGCCGATGCACATGATGTGACCGCGCGCCGAGGAGCAGACCGAAGGAGCGACCATGGAGCCACCGGAGATCTTCGAGCTCATCATCAAGGCGGACGAGAAGCTGAAGTACGCGCACGAGGACAACGCGGGCCTGCGCAGGCAGCAGGCACGCGACCTGCTCCTGCAGGCCCGCGAGGCCGCCGCCGAGATCGGGAACGACGCGCTCGTCCAGCAGGCGGACACGCGGCTGGCAGATCTCGACGCGACGGACCCGCCGGGCTAGGCCCCGGTCCGCCAGTCCCGGAACGCGCCGAGGAGCGCGTCGCGCGCCTCGGGCGCGACGCGCGCTTCGGTCAGCATGCCGGTGAGGCGGATGGTGATCCTGAACTGCTCGAGGTAGGTCGTGCATCCGTCGCAGCCGGAGACGTGCTCGTCGAACCTCGCCCGCTGCGCATCGGGCATCGAGCCTTCGAGATAGTCCGTGACGAGCTCGACCAACTCGCTGCAGTTCATGCGTCCTGCTCCCGTTCCGGCTCGAGGTACCGCTCGAGCGCGCGCCGGACCTTGGTCCGGGCGCGGTGCAAGAGCACCCGTTGATTGGTCTCCGAGATGTCGAGCGCGTTACAGACGTCGGACGATGGCCAGCCGAGGACGTCGCGCATCCGGATCACCTCTCGCTGGTTCGGCGGCAACGCGTCGATCGCGCGAGAGATCTGGGCGAGCGTCTCGCTCGACAGGAGCCGCTCCTCCGGGGCCGATGCCCATCCGACGGGCGGGTCCGCCCAGTGCCCTGGGGAGAGCGGATGGCCCGGCGAGAGGAAGCGGTCGGGGTCGACCGCCGGCTCGCCGTCCGGGTCGGGGACCCAGATCGACGAGAACGGGACGCTCCGTGCCTCCCGCTGTCCACGGGTCTTCGCGGTGTTCACGAGGATGCGGAAGATCCACGTCCGCAGGGACGAACGACCCTCGAACCCCCCGAGGCCCTTCAGCACGCCCACCCACGCCTCCTGTACGACCTCCTCCGCGACGGCGTGGGTCGAGACGTACATCCGCGCGATCCGGAGCATCGCGGGCTGGTACCGCTCGACGAGCATCATGAACGCGGTCTCGTCCCCGTTCCTGAGCGCCGCCACGAGCGCGAGATCCTGTTGGGATGCGGATCGAACGGGAGCGTCGCTCATCCGGCCGATGGCAGGCCGAGCCGGTGATCAGCCGGGCCGAGCGGCACCGACGAAGCTGTCCCAGTAGATCGGGACCACCGAGACGACGCTCCCCGTGTGCGGCGAGTGGATCATCCGGCCGCCGCCCACGTAGATGCCCACATGCGAGATGGGGCTGTAGAAGAAGACGAGGTCGCCGGGCTGCAGGTCGGACTGCTCGACGTGCGGGAGCGCGCCGTACTGGGCCGCGGAGGAGTGGGGGAGGTAGACGCCCGCGTGCGACCAGGCCCACATCGTGAAGCCGGAGCAGTCGAACCCAGTCTCCGGGCTCGAACCCCCGTACTGGTACGGGGTGCCGATCATCGAGTACGCGGCGGCCAGGACGGCCGCGACGTTCCCGTTCGGGGCGGGGGGCGGCGGGATGGGTGACCCGCCGCTACTACTGCTGCCGGCGGCCGCCTGGGCTGCGGCCTGCGCCGCGAGCGCGTCGTGGTACTTGCGGTCGAGCTCGGTGTACAGGGCCCGTGCCTCGGCGACCCGCGACTCGATCTGATCCTGCTTGGCCGCCAACGAATCGACGATGACCTGCCGCTCCTCGGCCGTCGCCCGCAGCTCCGTGGCGGTCCACTTGGCCTCCTGCCTCGCGAGCTCGGCCTCCACGGCGAGGTCCGAATCCGCCTGCGCCATGCTCCCGATGAACTCGAGCCGGTCGGAGAAGTCGGCCAGGGAGGCCGAGTCGAACAGCTGCGCGATCTGCGAGCCCACGCCCCGATAGGCGCGGGACGCGTTCGCGTTCAGGCTGGCGGTGGCCCGGTCGGCGGTGGCCTGAGCCCGCTGGGCCTGGGCGCGCACGTCGGCCAGGCGCGCCTGGACCTCCTGGAGCCTGATCCGTGCCTGGTTGTACTGCTCGACCATCAGGTCGAGGTCCCGATTGAGCGCATCCAGGCGTGCCTGGGCCTGCTGGACCTGCTCACGGCTGGGACTCGCCGAGGAGAGCGTCGCGGCGCCGATCGTCGCCGAGGTGGCGAGGAGCACGGCGATCGACAGCCGTGCGACGAGGTGCGTGCGTCTTCCGGTCATCATCCTCCGGGCAGCAGAACGGGCTGTCCTCCGACAGCCCGCGGACGAGGCTACCCGACAACCGGGGCGCAGGCAACACGACGTCCCGGTCCGGATATGAGGCCTGGTCGGGACGGCGGGACTTGAACCCGCGACCTCAGCGTCCCGAACGCTGCGCGCTACCAAACTGCGCCACGTCCCGTGAGCCACGAGTCTATCGGCTGGGCCCATCCGCGGCCCGCCGGTAGCATCGGGGGGCGCCGGCGATCGCCGCCGAGTGGTTCCGCGGCCAGCTGAGGAGAGGAGGCGGGTTGAGGATCGCCGAGATCTGCCCGCCCTGGATCGCAGTTCCCCCGAAGGGCTACGGGGGGATCGAGTGGGTGGTGGCGCTGCTCGCCGATGGTCTGGCCGAGGCGGGCCACGACGTCACGCTGTTCGCGACCGGCGATTCCCAGACCGAGGCGCGGCTCGAGTACGTCTTCGAGCAGGCCCCGGGCTCGAGCGCGATCAACGACATCGTCCTCGACACCACGCACACGCTCTTCAGCCTCCGCGACGCGCGCGATCGGTTCGACGTCTTGCACGTTCACTCGCCGTTCTCGGCGCTCGCGGCGGCCGTGGAGACCGGCATCCCGACGATCCACACGCTCCACGGGTCCTTCGTGCCGGAGATGACCCGCCTGTACTCGTTCGTGGCACAGCGGGCGTGGTTCGTCGCGATCAGTGAGGCACAGAAGCGGTTCAACGAGGAGCTGCGGTACGGGGGCGTCGTCTACAACGGCATCGACATGAACGCCTACCCCCTGCAGGACGAGAAGGAGGACTTCGTCCTGTTCCTCGGCCGCGCCGCGCCCGAGAAGGGGTGGCGCCGAGCGGTCGACGCGGCCGTGCAGGCCGGTGAACGCCTCGTCTCCGCCGTCAAGATCGCCCATCCGACCGAGCAGGAGGAGTGGGAGACCAACATCGAGCCGGTGATCCCGCCCGACTTCCAGATCCTCGGCGAGATCACGCTGAAGGAGAAGGTCGATCTCCTGCGGCGGGCCAAGGCGGTGCTCTTCCCGATCGACTGGCCGGAGCCGTTCGGTCTGGTCATGACCGAGGCCATGGCCTGCGGGACGCCGGTCATCGCGACGCCGCGTGGTTCGGTCCCCGAGGTCGTGGAGGACGGCGTCACGGGCTGGATCGTGGGCGTCGACGACTACGCCGTGCAGGCGGCGGATCGCCTGACCAGGCTGTCCGAGATCGACCCCAACGCCTGCCGCGATCGCGTCCAACGCCTCTTCTCGAAGGAGGCGATGGTGTCCGGATACGAGGCCGCGTTCGACCTCGCCACCGCGTCCGCGACCTGACGGGTTCCGCGGATCGGGAGGAACCGGAGCTCACCCGAAGTCGTCTCAGCGGGCATAGGATGCTTCGACCGGTCCCAGGGAGGTCCACATGTCCGCAGGGCGTCGACATCGCCCGCTCGTCCCGATCGCGCTCGCCTTCGTCCTGTTGGTGACGCTGTACGCCGCTCCGGTCGGAGCGGCCCCGACCCCGTCCCTTCGGCTGTTCGTCTCCTCGATGCAGATCACCGCCGAGCGGGGCCGTCGCAACGTCGTCAACGTCGATCCCGGGGCGTTCATCACGCCCGTTGGGAACGCCTTCGAGTTGCGGGTGAGTCGCCCCGACTACGACACGCCGATCACCGTGAAGCAGGTGGACGCCGAGACCGGCACGGTGCTCCGGACGTTCTCCGACGAGAACCTCGACGGTTGGTTCGGCCTCAAGGACTTCGCCCACTACGAGGTCGTGGACGCGGACGGCAAGACCGTGCTTCAGGACTCCGTCACGTTCTGCCCGAACGCCTACGTCCGAGAGCGGATGTCCGACGACAGCCCTCTGACGACGTCCTACCCGTACTCGTGCGGCAGCAGCAGCCCGTTCACGAGGGGTTCGGTCTGGGGGATCGATCGAGGGTGGGCCAGTTCGCTGATCGGCGGCGGCTACTACTACGGCGGCCTGCGTTGGCGGGCCGAGCGGAAGAACTACACCATCAAGATCCAGATCGATCCCATCTGGGTGAACCTGCTCGCGATCGCCCCGAGCGATGCGTCCGCCGAGGTGCAGGTGACCGCCGTCGATGGGGGGGCGTCGGCGCCTACCCAGGCGCCTGCATCATCTCCCGCGTATGCGCCGTACCCCCGGACGCCGATCCTGACCAGCCCCCCTGCGGCAACGCTCCCGGACTTCGTGGCGCTGCCGGGCTGGGGGATAGCTGCGTTCCCACGGAGGGGACACGACTACCTCACGTTCAACGCCACGGAATGGAACGCGGGGCCGGGGACGATGGTGGTCGACGGCTTCCGGAGCGGCGAGGCTTCGACGCTCGACGCCTACCAATACTTCCTGCTCGACGGGCAACCCGTCGGCCGGGCGTTGATCGGTCAGCTCGAATACCATGCCGGGCGGCACAATCACTGGCATTTCCAGGAGTTCACCCAGTACTCGCTGCTCGACTCGAACAAGGACACGGTCCTGGTCAGCGACAAGGAGTCCTGGTGCCTTGCTCCGACGGACGCGATCGACCTGACGGTGCCGAACGCCAACTGGCAGGGGTATTCACAGAACCTGTTCACATCGTGCGGCTACAACGAACCGGGGGCCTTGTGGGTCCGCGAGGTCCTCGATGTCGGCTGGGGGGATACGTACGGGCAGTACGTCAATGGCGGAGCGTTCGAGATCACGAACCTTCCCAACGGCCGCTACTACCTCCGTACGCACGTCAACCCGACCGGCGGGATGCTCGAGGTCACGAAGGACAACGACATCGAGGACCGACTGATCATGCTGCGTGGCAAGCCCGGGCATCGGCGGGTGATCGTGCCACCGTGGCACGGCATCGACACCGAGAACACCTGCTACTACTGCGGCTGATCGTCGGGCGGCGCCGGGCCCCTGTGCTCGGGGGCCCGGCGCAGCTCTAGCAGGGTGGCTTCCGGCGGGCACAGGAACCGGAACGGTGCGTACTTGCTCGTCCCGAGCCCGGGCGACACGTGCACGAACGACCCGCCCATGCGGATCAGCCCGGACACCAGACGCCTCGGCAGGTGCGAGTTCGTGACGAGCGCCCCGAGGAGCGGCAGCCGCACCTGGCCGCCATGGGTGTGCCCCGCCACCACGAACCGGTAACCACACGCAACGATCTCGGGCGCCGAGTCCGGTGAGTGCATCACGGCGAACCCGAACCGGGACGGCGCTCGCCGAGGCGCGATGCGAAGGTCCTGCCGGGAGATGTGGGCGTCGTCCAGGCCGAGGAGCTCGACCCGAAGCCCGTCCAGCTCCACGTCTTCGCGACGGTTCGTGAGGTCACGCCAGCCGTCCGCGGCGAGCATCGTCCGAAGGTCGTCCGCCCGTCCCCGGCGGGCGCTTCGGGGCTTGCGCAGGTGCTTGGGCACGAAGTACCGGAGCGGGTTGTGCGGCCTGGGGACGAAGTAGTCGTTCGACCCCAGCACGAACCAGGAGGCGAGCCGCCCCCGCGTGCTCCGGACGGCGTCGATGGCGGTCTCGACCGCCTCGGGCTCGGCCAGGAAGTCTCCCGTCACGACGGTGACGTCGGCGGCCGGGAGCGACGCGAGGAACGCCGACTTGCGTCGGTCGACGCGGACGAAGTGCAGGTCCGAGAGGTGGAGCACCGCCAGGGTGGGCGGACCCTCCGCCGGTAGGATGGCCAGATCGCGGCGCACGAGCCTGAACGCTCGGCGCTCGATGACGACGCCGTACGTGACGCACACAGCGGCGATGCCCGCGAGCACGAGCAGGATGCGGGAGAGCACGGGAGGGGAGTCTACGTGGGCGACCCCACGCTGAAGATGCAGGTCCACGAGCAGATGACGGCCGCCCTGCGAGCCGGCGACAAGCTACGGCTCGGCGCGCTCCGCATGCTCGCGGCGTCGATCACGAACCGCGAGAAGGAGCTCCTGCACGAGCTCTCCGACGACGAGGTCCGGGAGGTGGCCGGCAGGGAGGTCAAGAAGCGCAGCGAGTCGATCGAGGCGTTCGAGCCCGCGGGACGGACCGAGCTCGCGGACAAGGAGCGCGCAGAACGCGAGGTCCTCCGACCGTTCGCGCCTGAACAGCTCTCGGACGACGCGGTGGACGCCCTGATCGACGAGGCGATCTCCTCGACCGGCGCGAGCTCGATGCAGGAGATGGGCAAGGTGATGGGAGCCGTGATGGCCTCGGCCAAGGGCAAGGTCGACGGCTCGCTCGTGCAGCAGAAGGTGCGAAAGCGTTTGGGGTCCGACGGCTAGAACAGGCGGGGAGGCAAGGCGCCCGGCATCAGCGCGGCAGCAGCGCCTCCGCCACCCCCGTTGCCGCCGCCGCCGCCCCCGTTCCCGCCCCCGTTCCCGTTCCCACCGCCACCGTTCCCGTTGCCCTGATCGAAGACGCCGACCCAGATCGTCACCGTCGCTCCGACGTCGACGACCTTGGTGCCGTCGCCGATCGGGATCTGGTTCACCACGATCCCGTCCAGGTGCTTGTCCTGCACCGGGGCGCGCTCGATCGCCGCCACCAGGCCCAGCTTCTCGAGCTGATGCACGGCCTCGGCCTCGGACAGACCGGTGACGCGCGGGATGACGACGGGCTCACCCTTGCCGTTGCTCACGCCGAGGGTCACGCCGCTGCCCAGGCGCAGCCGAGCGCCCCCACCCGGCTCCTGTGTGAGCACGGTCCCGGCGGGCTCGAACGACTGGACCTCCTCCTCGATCGGCGTGAAGTTCGCCTTCGCGAGGGTCTTCTGGGCCTGCTCGATCGGAAGTCCTACGACGTCGGGGACCGGACCGCTCTCCGGCGGCGGCGGCGCCTCGAACCCCTCGACGGGGAAGCCCTGCATGGCCTTCTCCATGAAGTCGTGCCAGATCGGCGCCGCGACGGTCCCGCCGAACACCGAGGTCCCGTAGTACGAATCCATCGGACGCTGTGCGTCCGCGAACCCGACCCAGACCGCGGTCGAGACCTGCGGCGTGTAGCCGGCGAAGTACACGTTCGTGTAGTCCTGCGCGGTCCCGGTCTTGCCGGCCACCGGCCGACCGGGCAGGTTCGCCGCCGTGCCGGTCCCGCAGCACACGACGCGCTGGAGCATCGCCGTGACCAGGTGCGCGATCTCGGGCTTCACGACCTGCTCGCACTGGGGCTCGTGCTGGTACAGGACGCGCTCGTCCTTCGGGGCGTCCTTCGGCACGTTCGCGAACTCGACCCGTCGCACGGCCCACGCGTTGCAGCGCACCCCGTCGTTCGCGAGCGTCGCGAACGCCGCCGCCATGTCCATCGTCGGGACCTCCTCGACGCCGAGCGTGATCGACGGGACGGGATCCAGGCCCACCGTGATCCCCATCTGGTGCGCCGCGTCGACGATGTTCTCCGGCCCCACGTCGAGCGCGAGCTGCGCGAACACCACGTTCACGGAGTTCTGCGTCGCGGTCCACAGGTCGATGTACCCGCCGTCGCCGCCGCCTTCCGCGTTGCTCACGCACCCGCTCGTGCTGATCCATCCGTCGAGGTTGCACAGCGGCGACTTGGACGGATACACCTTGCCCGGCGGGAACCCGTGCTCGAACGCGGCGACCAGGGTGAACGGCTTGAACGCGGAACCCACCTGTCGGGTCCCGTGCCACACGAGGTCGTACTGGTCGCGGTTGTAGTTCTTCCCCGAGAGCATGGCCTTGATCGCGCCGTCGGTGGCCCGGACCGACACGAGCGAGACGTCCGGGCTGTTCCTCCCGGGATCGATGTATGGGCTCGCATCAACAGCCTCCTGCGCGTACTCCTGCCACGAGGGGTCGAGCGAGGTGTAGATGTTCAGCCCGCCCTGATACAGCGTGTGTACCCGCTGGATGCGCCGCTGCCCGAACGCGTCGAACTCCCCGTCGGCGTTGTCCAGGATCAGGTTCCGGATGTAGTAGACGAAGAACGGCTCGACCTTCTGCTTGAACACGCCGACGTCGTTCGCGATGCCGAGCGGCTTGGCCTGTGCCTGCGCGGCCTCGGCCGGGTCGATCCAGCCGAGCTCGAGCATCCGGTCGATCACGAGGTTCCGCCGAGCCCTCGCCGCCTGCGGGTTCGCAACGGGGTCGTAGTCGCCCGGTGCGCGGACGACGCCCGCGAGCAGTGCCGCCTGTTTGAGCGTGAGTTTGGCCGCCGTCGTGTGGAAGTAGGTCTCCGCCGCGGTCTCGACGCCATAGGCGCCGTTCCCGTAGTACGCCTCGTTCATGTAGAGCTCGAGGATGTGGCGCTTCGAGTACTTGCGTTCGACGCGGATGGCGAGCGCCGCCTCCTGGAACTTCCGCGCGAAGGTCTGCTCCGGCGAGTCGATCAGCACGTTCTTGACGAGCTGCTGGGTGAGGGTGGAGCCGCCCTGCTCGATGTCGCCCGCGATCAGGTTGGTGATCGCCGCGCGCATCAGCGACGGGAAGTTCAGGGCGCCGTGCTCGTAGAAGGAGTCGTCCTCGATCGCGACGATCGCGTCCTGCGCCACCGGCGCGATCTTGCCGATCCGGACGTACCGGCGGTTCTCGTCCAGATAGATCTCGGCCAGGATCGTCTTGCCGTCCGAGGCGTAGATCGTCGAGCTCTGGGGCAGGTGCGGGATGCCCGCACGTCCGACCCCGGCCGCGTCCAGGCGCTCGCGGAACGCGTTCACGCCGGCGCCGGCCGCCCCGAAGATCGGGAGCAGTGCCAAGGCGAGCACGGCGGCGAATCCCGCCATCACGAGGATCAGCACGAACGGAACGAGTGGGGCGATCACCCGGCGGGGGCGGAGTTCCGGAACCCGCACCGTCTCCTGTGAAGGCTGGGGCGGCTTGTCGGATCGCGAGCGATGCCTGGGCGGGGCCTGCATGGGGGGCCCAAAGGATAGCCCGTCGACGCGGGTACGATGGGGCCCGTCCATGCGCCGCGCCGCCCCGTTCCTGCTGTTCAGCGCCCTGCTGTGCATCGTTCCGAACGCCGCCGGCGCGCAGTCATCGCCCTCGGTGCTGGTCGCCAAGGTCGACGGCTCGATCGACAGGACCCTCGGCTCCTACCTCCTCGACTCGATCGACGAGGCCGAGCGTTCGGGCTCGACACTGGTCCTGCAGCTCGACAGCGCGGGGACGCTCGACGAGAGCGCCGTCGGGCTCGCCCAGCAGATCCACGACGCGAGCGTGCCGGTGATCGTGTGGGTCGGGCCGGCCCCGGCCAAAGCCGCTGGAGCCGGCCTGCTGTTCCTGTACGCCGCGAGCCTCGGCGCGGTCGCGCCGGGTGTCGGCGTCGGTCCGCTCGAACCGCTCGACCTCGCCGGCGGCGAGCCCGCGATGTCCGTGACCGCGGTGGAGGAGCTCGCGACCGGGTGGGTCGTGGAGCGGGGCCGCCCGACCCCCGTGTCGTTCCCGGACCGGCCGGTGCCTGCTCGGGCCGCGATCGACGGCAACATCGCGAGCGTCGTCGCCGTTTCGATCACCGACCTGCTCCGGCAAGTGGACGGGACGACGGTCGGGACGGCCGAGGGGGACGTGACGCTGCAGACCAAGGTCGCGACCACCGAAGCCGAGCGACGGGTCTCGGTGCGGTTCACGGAGCTCGGCCCGGTCGACCGCGTGCTACATGCTGCCGCGTCGCCGACCTGGATCTACGTCTTGCTCGTGCTCGGGCTGGCGGCGCTCGCCTTCGAGGCGACGCAGCCCGGGTTCGGCTTCGCCGGCTTCAGCGGGATCGCGATGCTGGCGCTCGCCGCGTACGGGCTCACGGTCGTGCCCTTCTCGCCGCTCGGCCTCGTGCTGCTCCTTTCGGGGATCGGCCTGCTCACGCTCGACGTCCGGCTCCGCAGGCTCGGCCCGCTCACGCTCATCGGGATGCTCGGGTTCGTCTGCGGATCGATCCTGATCTTCGGCAGGGTGTCCGACGAGGTCGACGTCTCGCCGTGGCTGATCGGCGCGTTCGCCGTGGCGGCCTTCCTGTACTGGGGCTTCGGCCTCACGGTCGCCGTCCAGTCGCGCGAACGGCTCACTTCGACCCAACGCGGCCTGGTCGGGCTGGTGGGGGAGGCGCGGGGCGAGCTCAAACCCGACGGCCCGGTCTTCGTGAAGGGGGCGCTGTGGCGCGGGCGGACCTCGGATGGGCCGATCCCGGCCGGGAGCCGGGTGCGCGTTCGGGGGGTCGACGGGCTGATCCTTCGCGTCGAGCAGGAGCCCCCAGGCACGGGTTCGGAGCCGGCCCCGGAAGCCTGAGGCGGCTCTCAGCCTGTTGCGATCCCCTGCGGATCCACGGTCCCACGCAACCCCCGGAATCCCCGCGTCGTTCAGTTACGAAAGACCTATCGAACGCGAAAGACGTATCGAAAAAGGACGTATCGAACGACCTCGAGAGGAGAACGACCGTGGTGGTCGACCGGATGCGCGCGGGATGGACATGGGGCTGGCAGTTCGACGGGGCCTGCCGGGGCGAGGATTCGACCCTGTTCTTCGCGCCCAGCTACTTCGAGAAGCGGGAGGAGAAGGCCGCGCGAGAGGTCAAGGCCAAGGCGATCTGCGCGCGGTGCCCGGTCCTCCAACCGTGCCTGGACTACGCCCTTCGGATCCGGGAATCACACGGCATCTGGGGTGGCCTCAACGAGTACGAGCGGCGGCAGCTGCTCCGCCGGCAAGCGCTGCAGGCCGGCTAGCACTCCCGGGTCCGCATCTGACACCATCTCCTCGGCTCACCGCATCCCACCGAACGAGGAGGTTCGCCGTGATCGAGGAACGGCTCGCCGAGCTCGGCATCGAGCTCCCCCCGGCTCCCCCGCCCGTCGCGTCCTACATCCCGGTGAAGGTGGTCGGTGATCTGGCATGGGTCGCCGGGCAGATCCCGATGCAGGACGGCGCGGTGACCCTGTCCGGCGCGGTCGGTGGTGACGTGACGACCGAGGAGGCGAACGCGGGGGCTCGCCGGTGCGCGATCCAGGCGCTCGCGGCCCTCCAGGCGGCGCTCGGGACGCTCGATCGGGTGACGGGCATCGTGAAGCTCGATGTGTTCGTGGCGTCGGCGCCCGGGTTCGCCGACCACCCGAAGGTGGCGAACGGCGCGAGCGACCTGTTGGTCGAGGTGTTCGGCGACCCGGGCCGACACGCCCGGGCCGCGGTCGGGGTGCCGGACCTCCCGCTCGGCGCGACCGTCGAGGTGGCCCTGCTCGTTCAGGTCGGCTGAGCCGACGAGCCGGCCTCGCCGGGCGGTGCCCCTCGTGCGAACCGGAGGTCGCCCGAGCGCCGGGTGACGCCGGTCCGATCGAGATGCTCGAGGAGGGGCAGGGCGTACTTCCTCGACGTGCCGAGCCGCTCCCTGAGCGCGCTCACGGTGATGCCGTCGCCGCCGGACCCGCGGACGATGGCCTCGGCTCGTTCGACCAGCTCCCGCGTGAGGACGAGGTCCGGCGAGATCCGAATGAGGCCGCCCGAGCGAAGGGCGCCGTCGATCACCGTTGCGGCGAACCCGGCCGCGCGGAGCTCGGCGATCGAGGGCGGCGTCGGCTCCCCGCGCCGGACGGTTTCGACGAGCCGGATCCCCTCCTCACCCACGTCGGCGCGATGGGACCCGAGCCGGACGACGGCCCCATCCCGGACGAGCCGGCCGTCTGTTCCGAGCCGTTCGAGGATGGCATCGGCGAGCCCGGCGTCCCGAGGTGCACCTGCGGTGGCGAGCGCGCCCTGAACGGAGCGGCGGACGGCGTCGAGTGCCAGCCCGGCAGCGGCGGGCTCCTCCGCGTGGAAGGTCGCCAGCCGGGCTCCGAGCGCCGAACCGACGTCCTCCAGCAGGCCTCGAGCGATCCACCACCCTCCGAGCTCGAGCGCGCCCTCGACGTCCCCGGGAGCTACCCCGAGGATGGCGGTCAGGTCGGCCGCGCGGACGGCCCGCCGTTCGGCGACCAGGAGCGACGGGAGCTCGCCGCGCGACGCTCGCGCTCGCGCGTCGAGGCGAGCGATGGGATCGGCTCCCGCGCGGCGAGGCGGAACGGTGTCGAGCACGGTCCCTCCCGCCACGGTCTCGCGTCGGCCGGACTCGCGCAGGACGAACCGGTCGCCGACGTCCAGGACCAACGGCCCGGAGAGCGTGATCCGCGCGAACGCGCCCTCGCGCGGCACCTGCCGAACGTCGTAGAGGCGGATCCGGGCGTCGCGCTCAGCGGCGCCCGCATGCAGCTTGAACGCGCCGCGCGACGTGAGCGTTCGGCCGAGCGACCGGACGGGCTCGATGCGCGCCTCGACGACGTCGGTGGCGAGCCAGGTCCCGGGCCGCGTCAGGACCTCGCCGCGCGCGATCCGCCCGCGGTCGGCGCTCAGGTTCGCCGCCACCCGTGACACGGGCCGAGCGACCTCCACGCCGCGATGGTGCGTCTGCAAGCCGCGGATCCGTGCCCGCGTCGCGGACGGGAGCACCTCGACATCGTCGGCGATCGCGAGCGGCCCGCCGGTCAGCGTTCCGGTGACGACCGTCCCCGAACCCTTGATCGAGAACACTCGATCGACGAACAGACGTGGGCGTCGGTTGCGTTCGGGCTCGGGGGCGGCAGCGAGCATCGTGTCGAGCGCGCCGACCAGGTCGTCGACCCCCTGACCGGTCGCCGACGAGCAGGCGATCATGGGGGCGCCCTCGAGCGCGGTTCCCGCGACGCGCTCGGTCACGTCGACGCGTGTCTGCTCGAGGCCGGCCGGGTCCACGAGGTCCCGCTTGGTGAGCGCGATCACCGCGCCGTGCACGCCGAGGACGTCGACGATCTCCAGATGTTCCTCGGACTGCGGCTTCCACCCCTCGTCGGCAGCGACCACGAACAGCACCAGTCGGACCGGGCCCACGCCGGCGAGCATCGTGCGGACGAAGCGCTCGTGGCCCGGGACGTCCACGAACCCGAGCTCGCGACCGGACGGGAGCGTGCACCACGCGTAGCCCAGCTCGATCGTGAGGCCGCGGCGCTTCTCCTCGCGGAGGCGGTCGGGATCGGTGCCAGTGAGACGCCGGACGAGGCTCGACTTGCCGTGATCAACGTGCCCCGCGGACGCGACGACGGCGAACCCAGCGTCAACGCCGTCCTGGGCCGGCGCGGTCGTCCCGTCGGACGCCGTGGCGTCCGAGCGTTCAGTCATCGGGCAGGTCGTCGCCCTCGAGCGCGTACCGGACCGCCCGGACGAGGTCTGGGACGGCGTCGTGCGGGACCGTCCGCAGGTCGAGGAGCACGCCCCGCTCGGTGACCCGGCAGAACACAGACGGCAAGCCGGTTCGCAGGCGAGCCGCCATGGCGTTCGCATCGGGCACCCGCACCTCGACGCCGAACGACGGGATGCCCGCGCCGGGAAGCGCTCCTCCCCCCACCACGGACTCGCACGCGACCACGTGCGCGCCCTCGAGGTCGCCGTCGAGCGCGATCGCGAGCGCGTCAGCCCGGTGGCGAACCTCGACGGGCGACTCGCGGATCATCTTCCACACCGGCAGGTCGAGGCCGTGGCCGTGGGCGTGCTGCGCGAGGACAGCCTCGAGCGCCGCCACCTGCATCTTGTCGACGCGGACCGCCCGTGCGATCGGATGGCGCCGCAGGCGTTCGACGAGCTCGGCGCGGCCGAGCACGATGCCTGCCTGCGGGCCGCCGAGGAGCTTGTCCCCTGAGAACACGACGAGGTCGGCGCCCTCCGCGAGCGCGGTCACGGCGTTCGGCTCGTCGGCCATCGCCCCCGGCGCGTGGTCGAGCAGCCCCGAACCCAGGTCGTACACGAACGGAACCTGGGCGCGTCGCGCGAGCGCCGCGAGGTCCTTGGCGGCGGGCGTGGACGCGAACCCGACGACGCGGTAGTTGCTCGGGTGCACCTTCAGGATCAGGGCGGTCTTGTCCGACAGCGCCGAACGGTAGTCGGTCGCGCGCGTCCGGTTCGTGGTGCCCACCTCCACGAGCCTCGCGCCCGAGGCCGCGAGGATGTCAGGGATCCGGAACTCGCCCCCGATCTCGATCAGCTCGCCACGCGAGACGAGGACGCCCTTGCCGCGGGCGAGCGACGCGAGCGCGAGCAGGAGGGCCGCGGCACCGTTGTTCACGACCAGCGCGTCCTCGGCGCCGGTCATCGACGTGAGCAGACGCTCGGCGCGCGTCGAACGCCGACCCCGTCCCCCGGTCTCTCGGTCGATCTCGAGGTCCACGTAGCCCTGGGCAGCCCGCGCCGCCGCGTCGGCCGCCCGATGCGGGAGCGGTGCGCGACCGAGACCGGTGTGGAGCACGACACCGGTCGCGTTGATCACGCGCACGAGGCCGGCGGAGGTCACGGACGCGAGCGCGATCGCACGCGCCAGGATCTCGTCATCGCCGGGGGGTTCGGCACCGCGCTGGGCGGCCTCTCGAACCTGCTCCAGCGTCACGGTCAGCGCGTGTTTGACGAGTGGCCGGCCGAAGGTGCCGCTCGCGCGTTTGCCCGGATCCGACCGAAGGAGGGCGTCCACCGACGGGATGCGTCGGCGTGGTTCGGGCCCGGCGGTCCCCGAGCGATCGCGTTCGGCGCGGGCCATGGTGCCGGTCAGACTACTACCGGCCGCGTTGGTCGCTGAGGCCCGTCCGTGGCAGGATGGATGTCGGTGGATACCGAAGAACGCACCGCCTTCACCGCCGCCGCCGAGAACTGGATGGTTCGGGGCGGCGGTGTCGACATCGAGATCGTTCCGCCGGGGACGCTCGGTACCCAGGAGATGGTCCTCAACATCGGGCCGCAGCACCCGTCGACCCACGGGGTGCTCCGGATCGTGCTCGAGCTCGACGGCGAGGTCATCACCCGTGCCGAGCCGGTGATCGGCTACATGCATCGGGGGGCGGAGAAGCTCGCCGAGTACCGCGACGCGCGCCAGGTCCTCGTGCTGATGAACCGGCACGACTGGCTCTCGGCGTTCAACAACGAGCTCGGCTGGATCATCGCGGTCGAACGGCTCGCCGGGATCGAGGTCCCCGAACGCGCACAGTGGATCCGGACGATGCTCGCGGAGTGGAACCGCATCCTGAACCACCTGATGTTCATGGGCTCGTACCCACTCGAGCTCGGCGCGATGACGCCGATCTTCTACGCGTTCATCGAGCGCGAGCTGATCCAGGGGCTCATGGAGGCCGCGACCGGTGCCCGGATGCACTTCTCCTTCGTGCGTCCCGGCGGCCTGAAGGACGATCTGCCGCACGGGTGGCTCAAGCAGTCCGCGGACGTGCTGAGGCAGGTCCGCGTCAAGCTCCGGGACTTCGACAACCTCGTGATGGGCAACGAGATCATCTTCGCGCGCACCAAGGGCATCGGCGCGATCCCGCCCGAGACCGCGATCGCGTACGGGTGTTCGGGTCCCACGCTGCAGGCGAGCGGCGTGGCGATGGATCCGCGGAAGGACGAGCCGTACGCGAAGTACGACGAGGTCCAGTTCGACGTCCCGGTCGGGCGGAACGGCGACTCGTACGACCGGCTGTGGGTCCTGGTCCAGCGGATGCACGAGTCGTGCAGGATCATCGAGCAATGCATGGAGAGGCTTCCGGCCGGCGAGTACGTCGCGGGCAAGCTCCCCAAGAAGCTCTCGCTCGAAGGTGAGACGTACGTCCGAACCGAGAACCCGCTGGGCATGATGGGGTACTACGTGGTGGGGAACGGCAAGAAGGAGCCCTACCGGCTGAAGATGCGGACCCCGTCGTTCTCGAACATCTCGGTCCTGCCGGCGATGCTGCCGGGAACGCTCGTCCCGGACCTGATCGCGCTCCTGGGCTCGATCTTCTTCGTGGTGGGCGACGTCGACCGCTAGCTACCGCTGGCGGTTGAACCACACGCCGCCCGGGCCGTAGTAGCTCTCCCCCTCGCCCCAGACCGCGACCGTATCGCCCCCGCTCGTGATCGCGATCTCGCCGTAGTCGCCGTACACCTCGTCGAACCCGTTCGAGTGCGTGTAGACCGTGCCGGAGGTCGCGTCCGAGAGCTTCTCCCGCGGGCTCCAGGTCGCACCCAGGTCCGTCGTCGTCCGGTACCAGACCTGCCACCGCGAGTTGCGTTGGGCCATGAACCAGACGCGGGCGCCGTCCTCGCCCTCTCCGACGGCCGCGGGGAACGCGGAGTTGACCCCGTCCTTCGACAGCTGCACGCGGTCGCTCCAGGTCAGGCCGCCGTCCCTCGAGGAGCGGGCGAAGACGGCCTGGGGTCCGAAGGGCTCGCTCGCGCCGTTGTAGACGACGACGAGGTCGCCGTCCTGGTCGGCCGCGAGCGCGGGTCCGCTGTCGTAGAAGTCGCCGTAACACGAACGAGACGTGCACTCGCGCCCGAGCTCGAGCTCGTCGAGCAGGAGTTCGGACCAGGTTGCGCCCTCGTCGTCGGACGTGAACACGTGGGTCCGCTGCACGCCCTCGGCGGCGTCGTCCGGACCCGTGTACGAGAAGCTGATCTGCGAGAACACGACGCGCCCGTCCGGGAGCACCGCACCCCCGTAGTCGAAGTAGTACCGGTCGCTCGTGGTGAGCCGAGCCGTCGACCACGTGACGCCGCCATCGTGCGACACGGCCGAATACACGTCGCCCCCCGTGGGGCCGTTGAACTGGACGTACACGTCTCGCCCGTCGGCGCTGATCGCCAGGTTCGGCTTGTCGCCCCACCGCACGTCGGGATGGATGAAGATCGGCGTCGACCAGGTCCTGCCGTGGTCGCTCGAACGCGAGAACTGGATCTCGAACCGGTTCATCCACACCGCGACCACGTCGCCCGTGTCCGGGACCACCTCGATGATCGGGTCGTACTGCGCGTTCACCCCCTTGCACCGGCAGAGGAAGCGCTCGGGGCGCCAGGTCTTCCCGCCGTCCCCGGAGACGTGGAGGATCATCGCCGGGTCCGGGCAGCCGTTGGGGCACGCATCCTGCCCGCCGTATCGGTTGTGGAGGATGTAGACGAACGGCGCGTTCGGATCCGCGGCGATCGCCGGCTCCCAGTCGTCGCCGGTGTCGTTCACGAGCCGCTCGCCGGCCCATCCCGGGGCCGGGTCCTGTCGGACGCGTTCGACGATCCCGACCGTCCTTGCGGCGGTCGCGGCCTCGAGCGCCTCGAGCCGCTGGTCGGTGACCTCGCCCTGCTCCTGGGCTTCCTCCGTCAGCCCCGCCTCGACGGGCTCGTCGGCACGCGCGCGCCCTGCGGGTGCCGAGCCGGTCGGCGTGCATGCGGACACGATCAGGGCGGCGGCCGTGACGGCGATCGACACGAACGGGCGGGTCAGCTTCGGGTGCAGGCGCATGGGCGTCGAACCTATCGCACCTCCGGGCGGTCGACGCGGGCACGGGCGCGCCGCAGCCACGGCGGCTCGGGCAGCCCGTCGGTCCCGAGCACGAGCCACCAGAAGGACCCGAGCCCCGACGGGTCGGCGAGCAGGCTCGCCCGGCTCCGCGCCTCCCAGACATGGACGGCCTCGGCGCCTCGACCCGCCGCCTGCAGCCTCGACTGCGTCTCCCGCATCGTCCGCTGCCATCGGTCGTGCCCGAGCTCGGCGAGCGCGTCCGCCTGCGTCACCGATGCGAAGGGCTGTAGCCCGAAGGCCCGTGCGCGTTCGGCCACCATCGCGAGGTCGACGCCGGCGGTGACGTCGGTGCCGCCCGGGTCGGCGAGGACGTCGGCGACCGGTCGATGCTCGCGGTAGCCGTGGACCGGCCCGGCGGGCCCGCTCACGCTGCCGTAGTCGATGACCACGGCGTAGCCGCGACGCAGGACGCGGGAGAGCTCCTCGAGCATCGCGAACGCCCCGACCGGCACGGTCGTCTCCTCCCCGGGCCGCAGGGATGGCGGCGGGACGGCACCCTTCGACCATGGCACCTCGACCTCGACGAGCGCCGCGGCGTCGAGCCCGATCCTGACCTCCACCGGTCCCTCGGGCCGTCCTCGGACCGGGAGGAACGGGAGGTTGTCGAGGACCTCGTTCGCGACCACCACACCCTCGAACGGCTTCAGCTCCGCGAGCCCCGACGCCGTCGCCAGGCCCCGCGCCTCGAGCTCCTCACGCGCCCCCGAGCTGATCTCCACGCCGGTGTAGGCGGGCCGCGGCGCGGGAAGCTCGGCGAAGGCCGAGCGCAGCGCGTCGGCGAGCGTCCCGTCCCCCGCCCCGATCTCGACGATCGGCAGCGGGTCGATCTCGCCGAGCGCGAACCACGCGTCGAGCAGCGCGTCGCGCAGGCAGTGGGCGAACACGAACGGGTGCACGTGCGGGGCGGTCACGAAATGCCCCTCAGCGCCGACCGGGGGCGCCTCGAAGAAGCCGCCCGGCCCGTACAGGGTGAGCTCCATGAACTCGTCGAACCCGATCGGGCCGTGCTCAGCGATCGCCGCGCGCACGCGCTCGGCCACCTCGTCGCTCATGCCGCAAGCCTAGTGACCACGCGGGCGCGGCCGATCCGTCCGCCCCGCGGTTCCCCGGGTGTCGGCGCTCCGGGCGCGTGCGAGGATGCCGTCCGTGGACGATCCGATCCGCGAGGCCGCGTCGGCGGTCGTCGCGCGCGAGGGGCTCGACGGGCTCGAGGTGCTCGTGCTCGAGCGGGGCGCCTCGAGCCGGTTCCTCCCCGGGTACGTCGCGTTCCCCGGCGGCTCGACCGACGAGGAGGACCGGGAGCTCGCGAGGCGGTGGTTCGGCACGCCCGAGGAGCACCGGCGGGCGTGCGCGGTCCGGGAGCTGGTCGAGGAGGTGTCGCTCGTCCTCACGGACGGTGGTCTCGTGCCGGGCGCTTCGCTCGAGGCCGTCGATGCGGCGCCGCCCTCGGCGGGGCAGTTGACCGAGATCGCGCACTGGATCGCGCCGCCCAGCGTGCCGGTGCGCTTCGACGCACGCTACTTCGCGGTCCGCGCGCCCGCGGGGCTCGACCCCGTTCCCGACGGTGGCGAGACCTCGGATGCGTGGTGGATCTCGCCGCGTCGCCTGCTCGAGGACTGGACCGACGGGCGCCGACACCTGTACTGGCCGACCTTCTTCACGGTGAACGAGCTCGCGGGATGCGATTCGGTCGACGACCTCCTCGAGCTCCGGATCCGGACCCGGGAGCCCGACGACGACGAGCTCGAGCGGCTCCCCCGGTCGACCTTCTGGCAGGACTGAGTCGATGCGCGTGATCCGGGTCCTCGCGCCGAACCCGGGCGTGCGCGAGCTCGAAGGGACCAACACGTGGATCGTCGGGGATGCCCCGGCGATCGTCGTGGACCCGGGTCCCGATCACGAGGGTCATCTGCGCGAGGTGGCCCGGACGGCCGGGGCGGTCGGCGCGATCGCCCTCACCCACGACCACGCGGACCACGCGCTTGGGGCGCTCCCGCTCGCCGCCATGACCGGGGCGCCTGTGTTCGCTGCGCGACCCGTCGAGGGGATGCAGCGGACCCGCGACGGCGACCGGGTGTCGTCCGGGACGACCGCCCTGTCGGTCGTGGCGGCGCCGGGGCACACGCCGGACCACGTCGCGTTCTTCGCGCCGCCGTCGGGCTCGCTGTTCACCGGCGATGCCGTGCTCGGACGCGGGACGAGCGTGATCGATCCCCCTGAGGGCGACCTGGTCGCCTACCTCCGCTCCCTGCGCAGGCTCCGAGAGCTCTCGCCGAGGACGATCTACCCTGGCCACGGTCCGGTGGTGCTCCGCGCGATCGCCAAGCTCGACGAGTACCTGGAGCACCGGGCGATGCGCGAGGAACAGGTCTTGGCGGCGCTCGGCGACGGATGGCGTTCGCCGGAGGAGATGGTCGCCGAGATCTACGGGGACTACCCGCCCGAGGTGCACGAGCTCGCCGCCCGCTCGGTCCTGGCCCACCTGATGAAGCTCGAGGTCGAGGGGCGGGCGGAGAAGCGGACCAAGGCCGGCGTCCTGCGCTGGTCGGGGATCGAGCCGAGATCGTGCGAGCGGTGCGGCCGCCCCGTCCGCGGACGGGTGCGGCTCTGCGGCTCGTGCACGGTGGCGGTCCTGCAGGAGTAGGCCTGGGCCGCAACCGGAGGCCGTCGCCGGATCGAGACGGTCACCCGTGCGAGCCGAGGAGCTCCAGCGCTTCGGGATCCGTGATGACGAGACCTCGTCCGCTCGAACGGACCACGCCACGTGCCACGAGCGCCCCCACCGTTCGGTTCACGGACTCGCGGGACGCGCCCACCATCCGCGCGAGCTCGTCCTGGGTCAGGGGGACCCGCAGCCGGACGCCGGTGGGGCCCGGCACACCGTGGTGGATCGCGAGGTCCCACAGGCGGCCGGCCACCCGGGTCGACACGTCGGCGGAGAGCGCGTCCTCCAGGGCCGCCGATGTCCGGTGCAGGCGGGCGGCGATCAGGCGGAGGAGCTCCTCAGCCGTGTGCGGATGGCGTTCCAGGATCGTTCGGAGCGACGGGGTCGGCAGGGCGAGCACGGTGGTGGGGCCGACCGCCTGTGCGCGGACCGGCGAGGGATCGCCGAGGAGCGCCGACTCGCCGAACAGGTCGCCCTGGCAGAGCAGCCCGACTACGACCTCGCGTCCCGTCGCCGTGACCGACGCGAGCCGGACGGCCCCGGCGGTCACCAGGTACAGACTCGGCACGGCGTCGCCCTGCCGAACGATGACCTCGCCGTGGGGGATCCGGCGGGTCACGCCGCCCTCCGTCCGGTCGAGCGCAACCCCCACCGGCGAACCGTACCCCCTCCCGCCGACACGCCGGAGTTGGCGGTTTCGACAGCCCCGTTGCGGTCGGGGTAGGCTGCGCTCCCGAAGCTCGGAGAACGCCAGACGGGGAGGGGAGCCCGAACGTGACCGCACGAGCCCGAGACGCGCTCGCACAGGTTCCGCTGTTCGCCGGCATGCCGTCGCGCTTCCTGAAGCGCCTGGCGGACAAGATGGACGAGCAGCGGTTCATGGAGGGTGCATCCGTCGTTCGCCAGGGCGAGCCCGGCGACACGTTCTACGTGATCGTCGAGGGCGAGGCGAAGGTCAAGGACGACAAGGGCCGGACGCTGTCGCGGCTGATCCCGGGCGACTTCTTCGGTGAGATCTCCCTGATGGACGGGGGTCCTCGCACCGCGACCGTGGTCGCCGAGACCAAGCTGACGACGCTCGCGCTCTCGCGCCGGGACTTCGGAGCGCTGCTGCAGTCGGAGCCGCACGTGACGGTCGGGTTGTTGAAGCACGCCGCCGCCCTGCTCAGACGGCTCGAACGTCCCGCTACCGGCTGAGCGCGTGCGCGCCGAGCTGTACCGTCCCGACGACCCCACGACGACCGTCGCCGTCGCCACGTGGTCGCACGATCGCCCGAACCTCGAGGTGCTGGACCCCTCCGTGGAGGGGCTCGACGCGCTCCTGCGCCCGACCCCGGTCGTCGTGGACGATCCGTCGCTCCGCGCTCCGGGGACCCACGGCGAGTCGCTGCTCGAGCCCGGCTCGTCCGGGTGGTTCCGGGCGGCGTTGCTCGCCCGCGCCGAGGTCCTTGGTCTGCGGGTCCGGTTCGTGGCGAGCGAGATCGTCGGCGGCTGGGACCCGGCCGCCGCCTACCGGTCGTTCGACGAGCAGATCGACCGGCTGACCTCGTCCTGACCTAGGGGTTGGACCCGACCCAGGCCGTGCCGGCGTCGCAGAACGGGCGGAAGTCGCAGAACCGGCATTGCGGTCCGGGTGCGGGCTCGAACGCCGCGGCGCCGATCCCGCGGAGCCACGTCCCGATCCGTTCGCGGACGGCGTCCACGTCGCCCACCGTGTGCGAACGCTCCTCGCCCGTCCTGAGGTAGAAGTACGTGAGCTTCAGGTCCTCGGGCCTCTTGCGCCACACCTCGATGCACGCGAGCGCGTACAGGTCGAGCTGCACCCGAGCGAGCGGATCGTCCTCGGGCGGGACCTGTCCCGTCTTCCAGTCCACGACCTCCCACGGCCCGTCGGCCAGACCGTAGATCGCGTCGATCCGGCCCTTGATGGCGATCCCCTCGATCGGCAACAGGAACGGTCGCTCGGCGAAGAGCGGGACCATCTGCCCGAAGCGGCTCCGGATGAACGCGCTCCGCAGGTCCTCCTGGCGGCCCGGCGTCCCGGCGAGCTCCTCGACCGTCACATCCGGCTCGTCCTCCACCTCGAGCAGGGTGGCCTGCCCGCGAGACTTCATCTCGATCCAGCGGTGGATCTCGGTCCCGATCCGGGCGCTCGGCCCGGCGAAGCGCGGGAGCGGCCGGACCGCCGACCAGTAGTAGAGCTTCGGGCAGCGCGCGTAGCCGATCAGCGCGCCGACCGAGACGGTGGTCGGACGTGCGGGTCGTTCGTCCACGGCCGCCTCCTGCGCGCGGAGATGCCCGGCCAGCGTACGGCGTGCTGCCGACGCCTCCTCGAACGCTGCCCGCTCGTCCGCCGACAGGCTGGCGAGCGCCGCGACCGGGACGCGGCCGTGCTCGCGGGCCGCGAGCGCCACCCGTCGCCAGCCCTCCGCGAACATCTCGTCTCGTTCGTCCGGTCGGGCCGGTCCCGGCCACGGCTGGACGAAGCCCTGCCGGTACCCCTCGAGCGGGTTGGTCGCGCTCGCCTGCCCGTCCCCGGCGTCGGGGTCGACCGCGGGCCAGGTCTCGCCGCCGCCCAGCCTCGCCCACTTCAGGAGCTCGACCAGGAACCTCCCGATGCCCTTGGCCATCAGGTTCTCCCCGTACCAGTTGGCCGACGAGACGAACAGGTGCTGCTTCGCCCGTGTGAGCGCGACGTAACAGGTGCGGCGTTCCTCCGCGACCTCCTGCTCGCGGAGCGCATCGGTGAACGCCTTCATGTTGTCGTCGAACCGCGGCAGCAGGTCGCGATCACGGCGGAGCTCGACGTCGAGCGAGCTCCCCTTGCGGGCGGGGTTCTGCTGGACGCGTGCGTCGGGGAACAGGCCGTTCGCCAGACCCGGGACGAACACGACCTCGAACTCGAGCCCCTTGGCCGCGTGCACCGTCATCACCTTCACCGAGTCCTCGTCGCTCGGCTGGACCGGGTTCCACTCGCGGTCGTCGTCGATCGAGTCGAGGTGCTCGAGGAACGCCCGGAGCGTGAGCTCGCCGTCGACGGGCTGGAACGCGTGCACCTGCTCGAGGAACGCGGCGAGGTTCCGCCGCCGGGCGAGTGCCATCGGCTGGTCCGAGGCCGAGTCGAGCTCCGCGAGCAGCCCCGTCCGCCGGATGATCTCCGCGAGGAACTCGCCCACGGGTCGGCGCGCCGCCACGCGGAGCGACTCCAGTTCCACCCGGAACTCGTCCAAGCGAGCGCGCCCCTCGTCGGTGAGCCCCGGAACGCCATCGAGATCCTCCAGGGCTTCGGCCATGAGGAAGGGGTGATCCTCGAGCAGGTCATCGTCCTCGTCGAGCGCCAGCTGGGACAGGAGCTCGCGCAGCTCGCCGCCGCTACTCCTCGACCAGTCGGCGAGCGCGGCGAGGTCCCGCAGGCCGACCCGATACCTCGGGCCGGTCAGGATCCGCGCGAGCGCGACGCCGTCGCGCGGGTCCTCGGTCGCGCGCGCGTACGCGAGGACCTCGACGACCTCGGGCAGGTGGATCAGGCCGGCGAGGTTCACGAACTCGGCCGGGACTCGCCCGGAGCCGAACGCCAGCTGCAGCGCGTCGAACAGCCGGTGGGTCCGGCACAGGACCGCCATGTCCCTCCACGCGACTCCATCCGCATGGAGCGCGTGTGCCCGCTCGGCGATGCCTTCGGCCTCCGCCACCTCGTGCTCGTAGCGGGCGACCTCGACCCGTCCCTGCCCGTTGCGCTCCCACGGGCGCAGGAGCTTGTCGGGGTCGGGGCGCTGGTTCGCCGGCAGGGCGTCGATCACCCGGTCGGCCGCCTGCAGGATCGTCGCGCCCGAGCGGAAGTTCGTGTACAGGGGGAGTTGGGCGGCGTCGGACCCGTCCGCGCGCGGGAACTCCTCGCGGAACCGCAGGAGGTTCCACAGGCTCGCGCCCCGCCACGCGTAGATGTTCTGGTCGGGATCGCCGACGGCCGTGACTGGATGCCCGTCCCCGAACACGGCGCGCATCAACACGGCCTGCGCGTGGTTGGTGTCCTGGTACTCGTCGAGCAGCACCGCGCCGAACCGTTCCCGGTACGCGCGGCCCACGTCCGGATGCTCGGAGGCGATGCGCACGGCGTGCGCGATCTGGTCGCCGAAGTCGATCACGCCGAGCTCCGCCTTGAGGTCGCGGAACACCCGCACGGCGCGCGCGATCTCGATCCGCTCCTGCGCCGCCAGGAGCGGTTCGGCGGACCTGGCCTTGCGGAGCGTGTCGAGCTTGCCCTGCACGTGCTCGATCACGGTTTCCGGCTCGACCAGGTGGTTCTGCAGCTGCTCGTCGAGCCCGAGGATGTAGCCGACGATCGTCGGCTGCCACCTCGTATGCAGCGTCTCGAACGTCATCCGGTCGAGCACGCGTGCCGCGATCTGCGCGCGCTGCGCCTGGCTGAGCACCCGCTGCCCGGGTTCGAGCCCGATCAGCATCCCGTGGCGCTCGAGCACCTGGGCGGCGAACGCGTGGTAGTTGGAGATCTCGGGCTCCTCGCCCTCGTCCAGGTCGAGGGTGCGCAGCGCCCGGCGCATCTTCAGCATCAGGTTCTCGGTCGCCTTGTTCGTGAACGTCAGGCAGAGCACGTTGCCCGGCATCACCCCCTCGTGCTCGGCGGGCCACTCGCCGGCCGCGACCATCGCGAGGTAGATGACGCGCGCGGCCATCACCGAGGTCTTCCCGGACCCGGCCCCGGCCACGACGACGCAGGGCTCGAGCGGCCACGAGATCGCCTTCCACTGCTCAGGTGTCGGCTCGCCCCGCAGGAAGTCGACGATCGGCGTCGGGTAGCGCTCGGTCATGGAGGGGCCACGGCCTCGGTCGGCGCCGCCACCGGACCGGCGACCGGGAATACGGCACCGCCCTGCGGGTACCGCGTGCAGAGCGTCTGGAAACGACAGAAGAAGCAGTTCGCCTTCGTGTTCGCGAGGTAGCGACGTCTCTCGTTCAGTCCGCGGATCCGGGCGATCAGCTCGGCGAGCCGCTCGCGCATCCGCTCCTTGTAGTCCTCCTCCGCGTCCTCGGAGACGGACCACTCCTTCACGTCGAGCGCGGGATCGGCCTTGCGGCCGCCCAGGAACGCGAGCTCGACCGCCTGCACAGGCCGGTGCTCGGCGAGGTCGTCGCACTCGTTCACCGCGAGGTAATAGATGCCGAGCTGCAGGCTCTCGGCGGCTCTCGGCGCGCTGTCCGAACGACCGGTCTTGTAGTCCGTGATCCGCGTGCCGCCCTCGGGCACCGGCCCGATGCGGTCGATCTTGCCGCGGATCGTCGCGCCATCGAACCCGAACGCGAACCCGCGCTCCGTGGCGGTGGCCCTCGGCTCCGCGTACCGAGCGAACCAGTTGCGGATGAGCACCGTCTTCGCGTTCGCGCGCTCGGCCTCGGAGATCGCGAACGACGGGAAGCGCGTCGCCTCCCACCGCTCGTCCAAGGCCCGCTCGAACGCCTCCGGCGTGCGGTCCACCGAGCCGCGCTCGCAGCCTTCGATGATCGAATGCACGAGCTTGCCCACCCAGGCCTGGTAGCCGCCGCCGGGGTCCAGCCCGAGCTCGCTCGAGAGCACGAACTGCAGCTCGCAGTTCTCGAGCGTGGACAGCCGCGAGTACGAGAGGTACAGGGCGTCCTCGGTCGCGGTCGACAGGTCCGTCCAGTCCCGCTGGAACCACCACCGGCGTGGGTCGTCGCCCAGGGCGAGCAGCGCGTCGAGGCAGGAGAGGCGTTCGGGTGCGGGTGCCCAGGGGTCGGCGAGCCGGCGTCGCCACGCCGAGGCCGCCTCGGACGCCGACACGGGCTCGTCGAACGGGGCCGAGGGCACGTCGCGCCAGGTGAGCCCCATCTCCTCGACGAACCGAGAGGTGAGCGTCACGGCCGACTCGTCGCCGTGCGGATCCGTCGCGGTGAGGATGACCCGGCGGCGCGCCCGCGAGCGGACCATCGCGAACAGCCGGCGCTCGTCGGCCAGGCGGCGCCGGTTGATATCGGATCGAGCGCTCACGCCGTCGAGCGTCGCGAGGTCGAACATCGTCTCCGGTCGGGACAGGCTCGGGAAGTCGCCCTCGAGCGCATCGAGCACGAGGACCGTGTCGAACTCGCGACCGGCAGCCGCGTGGGCGGTCAGCACGTGGACCTCGTCGTGGTCGCCCTCGTCGCCGGCGGCCAGGTTCGGTGCCCCCTCCGCCGCGCCGAGCGACAGCAGGAAAGCCTCGGCCGACGGATCCGCCGCGGCACCTGCCGATGCGACGGCGTCCGAGAGTTCGACCACCGCGTCGAGGTCGACGAGCGCATGGTGATCGGTCTCCGCCCGTTCGACCAGGTCGGCCGCGAACGGCAGCTCGAGCCAGAGCACCCGGAAGGCGTCGAGCACCGAAGCACGGACGTCCTCGGCCCGCGAGAGGATGCCTGCGAGCCGCTCCAGCGCCTCCGCATCCGCCGGCTCGGCGAGGTCGCGCATCGCGAGCGCGTCGCGAGGCGGACGGCCGTGCGCGCGCGCGAGCCGGAGCAGCGTCCGAACCGAGGCCGGCGACAGTCGCCCGAGCTCGGAGGTGAGGATCGGCTCGATCAGCGCGTCCCGCTCGTGCGGGCCTGCGACGAGCCACCGCAGGGCCAGCACGAACGGCCGCGTCGCGGGGACGGTCGCCGGCGAGCCGGCATCGGCGATCCTTCGTGGGACGTGTGCGTCGTCCAGGGCGCGAAGGAGCCCCGCGACCTGCGGGCCGAAACGTCGAACGATCACCGCGAGCTGCCGCCACGCGACGCCGTCGTCGACGTGGAGCCGCCGCAGCTCGCGTGCGACGGCCGCATGCTGCTCGGAGACGTGCCCGGCTCGCCAGGCTTCGACGGCCAGCGGCTCGGGGCGGCGGCGCGTGGTGAGCTCGACGCGGGCGGCGCCCGGGTTGCGGTCCGCGAACCGCCGGAGCGGCTCGTCGGTCGTCCCCTGGAACGAGAAGAGGTGTGCGGCAAGGTCTCCCGCCGCGACGAAGCTCCGCGGCCGGATCTCGGCCAGGAAGCGCTCGGCGGCGAACGTCGTGTCCTGGTAGTCGTCCACCATGACGTGGTCGAACGGCGGGTCGCCGACGCCCGCGGCTACCGAGGCCTGTTCCACGAGACCGGCGAAGTCCACCTCTCCAGACGCGTCCAGGACCGAGAGGTAGTGGCCGAGGAACGCGGCCAGCTCGTCCCATCCTGCGAGGCCCCGTTCGGCAGCCTGGTGCTCGATCTCGTCGGGGGACCGAAGCGCTTCCTGGGCCCGGATCACCAGCTGACGCACCTCGTCGGCGAACCCGCGGAGCTTCAGCAACGAGCCGAAGACCGGCCAGCGCTCGGGGTCCTCGCCGTGAAGGAGCTCCCGCACCCTCGCGAACTGCTCGGACGCTGACAGCACCCCGGGCGGCGCGTTGTATCCCAGTTGCTCGAACCGTTCGCCGACGACGTGGAACGCGAGACCGTGGATCGTCACGACGGTGAGCGTCGGCAGGGCCATCGGGAGGCGTTCGAGGAGGAGGCGGCGGGCCTCGTCCCTCGCGCGCCGCGAGCCGACGATCAACGCGACGCGTTCGGGGTCGGCACCGCCCTCGACGAGCCGGGCGAAGCGCTCGCGCAGGACGGCGGTCTTGCCGGTCCCGGCGCCGCCGGAGACGAGCATCGCGCCGTCGGCGTGCTCGAGGATCTCCCGCTGCCGGGGGTCGGGATCGAAGGGGGCCATCGGCGCGATGCTACCGCCGTGCTCGGACACGGCCGTCCCGAGCCGCGATCAGCGGGCGCGCGCCGCCCACCGGTAGACGCCGGACCCGCTGATGGCGCCGACGAGCTGCCCGTCGCGGAGGACGAGCGCCGCCCGCTCGGTCCCAAGCCGCGCCGAGACCTCGTCGAGGCGCTCGTCGGGGTGAGCGACCAGGACGTGCTCGAGCGGGATGACGGCGTCGCGCGCCGGGCGGAGCGGATCGCGGGCCCCGAGCTCCCGCGCCGAGTTGAACGAGATCATCCCGATCACCCGGTCGTCCTCGATCACCGGGAACGCCTCCTCCTCGTGGCCGCGCAGGAACCGGTCGAGTGTCTGCGAGAGCGAGAGCTCCGCCGGCACGGCGGGCGGAGGGGGGTCCATGGCGTCGGCTACGGTCGCCGAGGCGAGGCGGTCGTCGATGCCGATGCGTTGTTCGGAGGCCTGCGCCCCGCGGAAGATGAACATCCCGATGATCCCGCCCCACACGGCCTGGAAGAGCTGTTGCCGGGCGAGCGCGTACACCGCCAACGCCATCACGATCGCACCGACCACGAGGCCGGAGCGTGCCGCGACGCGGGTCGCCTTCTGCTGGTCGCGGGTCACGCGCCACACGACTGACTGCAGCATCCGTCCGCCGTCGAGCGGCAGGCCCGGGAGCGCGTTGAAAACCGCCATGAACAGGTTGACCCAACTCACGTAGCTGAACAGGCCGGGCAGTGGACCTGAGGTGTTCTCCGTCAGGCGAGCGAGGGCCCAGAAGACGCCCGCGAGCCCGAGGCTCGTCCCCGGCCCGAGCGCCGCGATGGCGAAGGCGGGCCCCGGACCCTTCTCGTCCGCCCGCGCCGCCGTGAACCCCCCGAAGAAGACGAGCGTGATGCCGTGCACGGCGATCCCGTTGGCCCGTGCGGTGATCGCGTGGGCGGCCTCGTGCAGGAACACCGAGCCGAAGAACACGAGGGCGCCGAACACCGCGTACCCGAACGCCTCGCCCCCGGATAGGGCGGTGAACTGCTGATCGAGCCTCGCCCAGAACGTGGCCACGAGCAGGACGGCGATCCAGATCCAGGACGAGTCGACGTTGACCGGCACGCCCCGGATCGTCGCGATGCGGAAGCCACGGCCGAACATGCTCCGAGGGTACCCCAGGCCCGAGCGAGGGCCCCCTGCGCGGGCGTTCCGTGGCGGTCTGCGACAGTGGAGGGGTGGATGACGACGGCGACGAGCCGACCGAGCCCGAACCAACGCATCGCGTTCTGACGGCCGCGGCGGCGCTCCTCGCAGTCGCCGTTGGACTGGTGGGCGCCTGGCTCGGGATGGCGCTCCTCGCTCGCGAAACCGTGCCCATCGGGCCGTTCCGCGTCGAGCTGGACGTGGGGTTCGGACGCGGCGAGACCGTCCTCGGGCTGCCGCCGTTCGGCGCCCTGACCGCGGACACGCACCTGTCGCCGCTGCACCTGTCCGCCACGCTCGAGGACGTCGGCGTCCAGCGGCTCACCGACGTCGTGAACGACGAGGGGATCGACGGGCTCGTGAGCGACGTCGAGCGCGACGCTCGAGGACGCATCGCGGCGATGGCCTGGCGCGTGTTGCTCGTCGCCACCATCGGGGGCGTCGCTCTGGCGGCGCTCGTCTTCCGCCGCCGATGGCATCTGATCGCCGCGGCAGGTATCGCTGCGCTGCTCGGCGTGGCGCTGTGCGAGGTCCTGCTGCTCGTGACCTTCCAGCCCGCGGCGTTCGCGGAGCCGACCTACTCGGGATCGCTCGCGCTCGCGCCCCAGCTGATCGGCCCCGTGAGCGAGGCGACCAACCGGATCGAGGATCTGCGCGCCGGGCTCGAGCAGATCGTCGACGGCACGGTCCGGGCCTACACGACGCTGCAGGCGACCCCGCCAGCCGACGATGCCATCCGCGTGCTCCACATCTCGGATATCCACGCGTCCCCTCTCGGCATGGACTTCGCCCAGGAGGTCGCGAGGGGCTTCGACGTCGACTTCGTGATCGACACCGGGGACATCACGTCGTTCGGGACGCCGGTCGAGAACCTGATCGCGACCGAGATCCCGGGCTTCGGCCGCCCGTACGTGTTCGTCCGCGGCAGCCACGACTCGATCGCCCTGCAGGAGGCGATCGCGCGACAGCCGAACGCGATCGTCCTGGACGGCCGAGCGAAGACGATCGACGGCCTGACGGTGTACGGGCTGGGGCACCCGGCGTTCACGCCGGCGACCGGCGAACCGGTCGACTCGGAGGAGTTCGCAACGCTCGCTCGCTCGGCAGGCCCGGTGATCGCGGCGGACCTCGAGGCCGCGAAGGAGCCGGTCGACGTCGTCGCGGTCCACGACGACCGGATGGCCGAGGCCGTCGCGGGGCTCGTGCCCCTGGTGATCTCGGGCCACTTCCACGAGAACTCGGCGTCGGTGACCAACGGCACGCTCTTCCTGCGGGTCGGGACCACCGGGGGATCGGGAGCGGGCATCTTCCGCGACCTCGCGGACATCCCGTTCTCGGCCGAGGTCCTCTACTTCTCTCGAGACCCCGACCCGAAACTCATCGCGTACGACGTGATCGAGCAGTTCCCGGAATCGGGGAGCCTCCAGGTCCAACGCGTGACGGTCTCGGTGGAGTTCGGCGACCTGGTACTCACGCCGACACCGACCCCTACGCCCTCGCCGAGCGCGTCACCCTCCGGGATGTCGCCAACGACCTCACCCTGATCTCTGCCTGATCGATCGGAACGGGAGCTCTCCCGGGCAGCCACACGGCCCGGGCGATCTTGTCGTCGCTGCTACAGTCGATGGGGTACTCCGGAGCCCATCGGAACGGGTCCGGGGGGAGTAGCGTCCGGCCCGGCCTACCCTCCCTTCCAACGCGGGCGTGCCCGCGGGGTCGGGCCGGACCCTAGTCCGGACGAGCCCTACCCCTCCAGCAGGTCCGCGAGCTGCCTGGCGTTGTTGACGGCGAAGTCGCGGTAGCAGTTGTTCATCAGGACGTGGGTCTCCCGAACCTGCTCGGAGACCCGGCGGATGTTCGGGACCCACTCCTTCAGCTCCTGCTCGGAGTACTCGTAGCGGAAGCGCTCGGAGGCGCTCACGTTCTTCTTCGCCCAGACCTCGGGGTCGCGACCGTGGAACCGCACCAGCGCGAGGTCCTTCGCCGTCGCCGCCGCGATCGGCGGGACGCTCGAGTCGAACCCCTGCGGCATGTCGACGCATACGAGCGGCAGATCGTGCTCCCGCAGGAACGAGAGCGTCTCCTCGGCGTTGCGTTCCTCGAGCCATGTCTTGTGACGGAACTCGATGGCGAGCCGGAAGTCCCGCAGCCGATCGGCGCACTCGAGGATGTAGTCGCGGTTCTTCCGCCCGATCACGAACCACTGCGGGAACTGGAAGAGCACGGCACCGAGCTTGCCCGAGGAATGCAGCGGCATCAGCGCGTCGTGGAACCTCTGCCAGACCTCCTCGACGACGGCGTCCGGCAGGTTCTCCCGGTACAGGTTCTTCTTGTCGCCCGTCTCTTCGGGGAGCTCATCGAGCAGGTCCTTGTACAGCGACTCGCGCTTGGTCGGGTGGTTGGTGAGGAGCGAGTAGGCCTTGATGTTGAACGTGAAGTCCTTCGGGGTCCGATCGATCCACAGGACGGCGTTCTTCTCGCTCGGTGGGAAGTAGTAGGTGGAGTCGACCTCGACGATCGGGAACTGCGTGGCGTAGAAGCGCAGCCGCGCCTCGGCGCTCTTGGCCTCGGGCGGGTAGAAGTGCCCGTCCTTGACGAGGGTCGGGTCCGTCCAGCTCGCCGTGCCGATGAGGGTGCGACCGGGGGAGGCCATGCAGTCAGCCTACGGCTCGGGGTGACGTCTTTCCGGTGGCGCGCCCCCCGATCCGGACCGCCTCACAGGTATCGCGCCGAAGCCATCGCCACGACCGCGAGGACCGCCAGGATCAGGCTCGTCCGCTCGGCCACCGCCAGGCGTCGATGGGCCGCGGTGATCTGCCCCGTCAACTCGGGCAGGCGCCGCCCGCGTCGGCGGCCCGTCGCCCCAGACCAGACTTCCTAGAAGCCCTCTTGCCCACCGAGTTACCGAGACTGAGGGTGAAGATTGTCGTTGCTGAGGATCTCTCGATCGAGAGCTTCCACCGTGGGTAGGATGCAGTGGTGACGGACGATCGCCCGTACATCCAGGTCAACGACCGCGAGCGCGAGCGTCTCCGGGAGTTCATCAACAGCGTAGACGACGGCGCCCTAGCAGCGCCGGCCAACGAGTATTGGACGGTCGCGGGCGTGCTGGGTCACATGGCGTATTGGGACATCCGGGTGCTCGTCTTGGCCGACAAGATCGATCGTGGCGAGCCGTGGGTTCCGTCAGACGCCGAACCGGAGGGTGATTGGCTCACCGATTCGACCCGCCCGATCATCCATGCCATCGCTCCGAGAGCGGCAGCCGAACTCGCCCTGCGGATCGCGGAGGAGACCGATGCATGCGTAGCCAGGCTGCCCCTGGATCGCATGACTCCGCTCGACCCGGATAGCCCCATCTATCCAGCCCGCGGCGAGCACCGAGGTGAGCACCTCGACGAGTTGGAGCGAGCTCTCCGCGACCGCGGCTGAACGACGCTCGCTCGGGATCGCCACCTAGACCCAGGGGTCTACGCGGACGGAGTGTTGTCGGTCGGGTCGAGAGGGTGGAGGATCGCCTGTTTGAGGGCGAGGAGGCGGTCCTGCATGGTGGCACCGCTGGGCCTTCGGGTCGATGGGTCATCGCCTTGGGTGGATTCGCGACTGTCGGACGGCAGCCGGGTTCAGACCCGATCTCTTCACGCCTGATTCGATAGACCAACATGAGGCACGGCCGCGCCCGAAGGCGCGACCGTCGCCCAAGATCGTTCCAGCGCTCAGTCGTTGCCGCCGGGACCGGAGTTGGAGCTGCCAGGACCGGAGTTGTCGCCCCCGTCCTCACCCTGGTCGTCGTCATTGACGTCTACACCGTTGTCGTCGTTGACGTCCTCACCCTGGTCGTCGTCGTTGACGTCCTCACCCTGGTCGTCGTCGTTGACGTCCTCACCCTGGTCGTCGTCGTTGACGTCCTCACCCTGGTCGTCGTCGTTCGCCTTCTGGTTCTCGGCGACCGGCAGCACGCCGAGACACTCAGGATCGTTCGTGTGCTCGGCTTCGTCGCAGTTCCCCTTCACGTCTTCGCCGCCGCTCGGGGCGGGCGACGTCGTCGATGTCGTCGTCGGTGACGGGGTGGGTGTGCTCGAGCCTTGGGCCAGCGCCACCACGCCGATCCACACGGTCAGGCCGAAGACAGCCACGATCGCCATCACTCGAAGTGCCTTGCTCATGAGACCTCCCTCACTCTCGCACCTCTCTTCGAGGTGGTATCGGTCGCCAGCCTAGGGAACCTTCGGCTACCCTCGGAGCAGTGGATGGCTAAGGGGAGGCTAAGGATCTGCGCTCAATCGTCTCCGTGCTCGTTCTCACCCGAGCTCGACCCCGAACCCGACCCGAGAGTCGCTCGAGCCACCCCCCGAGTCATCGGATCCCGAACCCGACGAGTCACTCTCACCCGAGCCTGACCCGCTCGAGTCGTCGGACCCCGTGGAGTCGCCCGAGTTCCCACCATGATCGTCGGCCTGCGAGACGCTCCCGGTGCGTTCGGCCTCCGGGGACCGGGTCTCGTCTCGGTCGTGATCCGGGCTCGGCGACGGCGATGTCGTGAAAACGGGAACCCCCGCCGGTTGCGAGATCTCCTGACCAGCGATCGCGAACGCGCCGACGGTGAGCACCAGCGCGACGAGGAGTCCTCCCAGACCGAGCGCGATCGCCGTCAGGATCTTCCGGTTCATGGTCCGAGCCTACGTCCGCCTCGGATAAGGGCAGGTAAAGCTCACGGCAGCGCTTCGAGTCGAACCTCGACCCTGGTCCCTTCTCCTCGGGTGCTTGCGACGTTCAGGGTCCCGCCCCACTTCTCCACGAGCTGGCGGGCGATCGCCAGCCCGAGCCCCGAACCACCGGAGGGCACACCGCGCCCCCGGTAGAAGCGTTCGGTCACGCGCGCGAGATCCTCCGGCGCGATCCCGGGCCCCCGGTCCTGCACGGCGACGAACGCCCTCCCGTTCGAGCCGCCAGACTCGATGGTCACCTCGCCAGGTGCGTAGGCGGTGGCGTTGTCCAGCAGGTTGTCGAGGATCTGATCGAGGTCCGTCGGGTCGACACGCGCCGACCCTCCCTCGCCGCGCGCGATAACCGTCGAGTCCCGATGGCCGGCCCTCTCGTTCCAGCGGGCCGCGGCTCGATCCGTCGCTTCTCGGAGGTCCACGTGGGCGGAGGTGCCCTCCTCGATCTCTCGCGCCATGACCAGCAGGCGGTCCACGATGCCTGACAGCCGGTCGACCTCTCGGTCGGCGGCCTCGAGGCGCCCTCGGAGCTCCTCGTCGGGCGCCTCCGCGATCGCGCCCTCGAGCCGAAGCTTCATCGCGGTCAGCGGCGTTCGGAGTTGATGGGATGCGTTGGCGACGAACTCTCGCTGCGCCTGAGCGGAGCGTTCCAGGCGGTCGGCCATCTCGTCGAACGACTGCCCGAGCTCCTCCACCTCACTCGCGCCACCCACGTCTCCAGCTCGCGTCGAGAGGTCGCCCTCGCCCAGGCGCTTCGCCGCCGCCGCGAGGCGAGTGAGCGGCCGCGACAACGAACCGGCCAGCCCGAACGCGAGCAGCATCCCCGCGAGGAGCGCCGCGACGCCGATCGCGGCGAGCCCGAGCGTGACGTTGCGGACGTTGTCGTTCACCTGCTGCACGCTCCTGGTGACCCGGACAGCCCCGACGAGTCGTCGCTCGTCCTGGATCGGAACGGCGGTCGCCATGATGTCGTGGCCCAGGTCCACGCTGTCCCGGATCTCCGAGAACGGTGTCCCCGCGAGCGCGTGCCGGATCTCGGGCCGGCCCGGTGTGGCGTAGAATGCCCCGAGGCTCGCCGGTCCATCCGAGTCAGCGACGAGGATGCCCTTGTCGTCCACGACGATCACGCGTCCTCCGACCTGGTCGGCCGCCTGGGTGGCGATCTGAGCCAAGCGCTTGGGTGCATCGATGTTCTCGATGCCGATCTGCGAAGCGATCCCTTGCGCTTGGATCAGTGCCTGCGTCTCGAGGTCAGATGTGGCGCGCTGTTGCAGGTTGACGGTGAGCGGGATGCCCAGCGCGAGGATCAGGACGACGAGGATGTACGCGAAGGCGAGGACGAGCCTCGTTCGGACCTTCGTGACTGCCTCCTAGGGTTCCGCGGCCGATCGGAATCGGAAACCGACCCCTCGGATCGTCGTGATGTACGTCGGGTGTGAGGGATCGTCCTCGATCTTCTTTCGCAGCCACGAGATATGGACGTCCAGCGTCTTGGTGGGACCGAACCAGTTGGTATCCCAGACCTCATCCATGATCTGTTCCCGGCGCAGGACCTCCCCGGCATTGGCCATCAGCAGGTGCAGGAGGTCGAACTCACGGGCGGCGAGCTCGATCGGCTCGTCGTCCTTCGACAGGGTCCGCGATGCCGGGTCGAGTCGGAGCGACCCGATCTCGATGGGGCTCCGCTGCTCGCGCGCGCGGCCCCGGCGCATGATGGCTCGGATCCGAGCCGTGAGCTCGCGCGAGGAGAACGGCTTTACGACGTAGTCATCGGCGCCGAGCTCGAGCCCGAGGACCCGGTCGATCTCCTCACCCCGGGCCGTGAGCATCACGATCGGGACGTCCGACTCCTTCCGGATCTCGCGCGCCAGATCCCGACCATCTCCGTCAGGCAGCATCACGTCCAGCAGGACGAGGTCCGGAGGTGCTCTTCGAAAGGCTTCGCGAGCGCTGGCGAGCGTCGGCGCCACTTCGGCGTCGAACCCGTCGCGCCCCAGGCTTTCGGCCAGCGGCTCCGAGATGGTCGCCTCGTCCTCGACCAGGAGGATCCGGGTCCTCATGGCCCGATGGTACCCGTCACCTTGGGAGGGAACGGGTCCGGCGGCCCCCGCCTCTAGGGACGGCCGGACCTCGATTTGTCGTTCTTGACCGAGGAATCACGAGTCCCCAAAGATGCAGATTGAGCAGAGGGAGGTCACATGTCTGCCACGACTGCAGTCGGCGCAGGGGAAGTCCGCCGTCGCCCACCCCCCGGCACGGCTCCAATCGTTCGAGGGTTCGTCTTGGGTACCGTGGCGCTGGATCTGGTCATCCTTGCGCTCGGAGCTTTCTCGTCGAGCGGCGGTTTCCGAGACGCGGGTTGGGGCCTGATCCCGTGGGTTGCGGTCGTTGCAGCTGTTGGTGCTGCCTCACTGCCCTTCGAGTCGGGGCAGGCGCTTGGTTTGGACATGCCGGTCTTGCTATCGGTTGGCTACCTGTTCGGCCCCATCGTGGCCGGCACAATTGCGTTCGTTGCCTACGTTGACGCGCGAGAGTGGCGAGGCGAGATACCGCTTGTTCGGGCACTCTTCAACCGTGCCCAGACTTCCTTGAGTGTCATAGCCGCCACGGGGGTATTCGCTCTCGTCGTAGATGGTGGAAATGGTTGGCCTGTCACAGTTCTTGCGGCGTTCCTGGCTGTCGGAACTGACTGCTTGGTGAACTACGGAACTGTGATCTCAGTGTTGTGCCTAGACGAACGAATCTCCCCGTGGGACGGGCTGTCACGCCTCTACTTTGGTTCGTTCCCCGAATTTGCTCTCACATACGCGAGCTTTGGTCTGTTGAGCGTCATGTTGGCTGAGATCTATGAGTCGGTGGGAGCGTGGAGTCTCCTGGTGTTTGTCATCCCGGTTCTTCTGGCGAGACAGGCGTTCGCCGGTCACAAGAGACTCGCAAACGCAAGTCGACGTCTAGACACTCAGGCTGAAGCACTACGAGACGTGGCATCAGCGATCGCCGATGAGCGCAGGGAGGAGCGCCTTTCGCTTGCGGCCGGGCTTCACGATGAAGTCCTGCCACCACTCTACAAGGTGCACTTGATGGGCCAGGTGCTTCGCCAAGACCTGGCGTCTGGTCGATTGCTTGCTCTTGAGGAGGACTTGCCCTCGCTGCTCGGTGCGACGGAGAGCGCAAGTGAAAGCATGCGTGAGTTGATCAGGAACCTCAGGGACTCACCTCTTGGCGCGGGAGGGTTGTCAGAAACACTCAAACTCTTGGTCCGATTCATGGAACGAGAGTCGTCAGCCCGGATACTCCTGAAATGCGAACGCGTCGGCGGCACGCCATTGGTACAACTACTCGCCTACCAGGTCGCTCGCGAAGCGTTGCGGAATGCCCTGAGGCATTCGAGAGCGTCAACGGTGGCAATTGCCGTCGTCGACCATGGTGGGGCGCTCCGGATTACGGTCGAGGACGACGGGGTCGGCTTCAATCCAGACTCCGTTGACCAACAGACCCACTTCGGGTTGGCCTTGATGCGCGAGCGCATCGAGATTGCCGGCGGAGTCCTATATGTCGATTCGCGGCTTGGCGATGGCACTCGGGTAATCGCGAAGCTTCCATCAACCAACGAACATGCAGAGGACGGGCCCCCAAAAAGAGACCCGCCCCTGAATCCTTCGTCTCAGCAGGATTGATGCTAGAAACGGAGATGTGCGCCACCAGCGAGCGCAAGCGCCGCCAGCGAGCCAACCGCAACCGCGATCCGCTTGATCAGCTTCATGGCACCTCCCTCCCCGCTCGTAGCGAGATGTCCCACAGCCGAACGATGTGGTCCTCCCTCGCCTATCCAACCCCTATCGGGGGACATCGGCGCTCACTATCGGGCGTCCCCCCGATGGCCCACAAGCCGCACTTGTCCCCTACAGCGCGTGCTGTAGGAGTGTGCTTGCCCCCACCTTGAGGTGCGTTCATCCCCATAGGGTGGTTCCCCCGTCGCTAACGACGGTTCAATATGTAGGCCGCATCAGCAGGAGAACCCGACCATGTCATCCGATGACGGTGTCCCGCAGGCGGCGAAATCCGCGAAGCTACTTCGTTTCTTTGAAGCCGCCGTTGTGCTTCCCACTTTGACGGGGATCACCCTCGCCATCATCGGAGATGGCTGGAGCGAAGTCCGGGCTGTCCTTTTCCCCCTGATCGTCTGGGTCCTGATCATTGCGTTGGTGGAGCTAATACCTGTACCGGTATGGCGCGGTGTCCATATCAGCATGGGCTTCCCCCTGCTAATGGTGGTTGCCTTCCTCTACCCGCCTCCAGCCGCCGCAGCGGCTGCCCTGCTTGCAGCATCGGATCCAAGGGAGTTCAGACATGAAGTCGGTGTGCTGCGTGCGCTCTTCAACAGGTGTCAAGTTGCCCTAGCAGTAGGCAGCGCAAGCCTCATCTTCCACGCCTTGGCATCGGTCCAGTCATCAAATGCGTTCACGCTCTTCTTCGCTGCGGGTCTCGCCTCGGTCGCGGACTATGTGGTCAATACCACTCTGGTTTGCATTGCGGCTAGCATCCATTTCTGGATGAATCCATTGAGAGTCATCCGAGAATTGAAGGTCGGTCGGCTAAGCGAGTATCTGATCAGCTACTTGGGTCTGTCAGTCTTCGGCGTAATCCTCGCGAAGGTGTTCACACTGGGGTCTCAGGACAACTGGTGGGTCGTGCCGGTGTTCGTCCTCCCTCTCCTTCTTGCGCGGCAGATGTTCTTCCGCAGTAAGGCGCTCGAGGAGGCGCACAAGGAACTTCAGGATCGAGAGCACGTGCTTCGGGCCTTGTCGAACCGGATGGCGGAGGAACGGCAGGACGAACGGATGCAGATCGCGGCATTCCTGCACGACGATCTCGCGCAGCTGCTGTTCCGCCTGTCGATCCAGGTCGACGTCGCTCGGAGGCACCTCGATGCCGGGAAGGTCGACGAGACCGAGGAGCTGCTCCTCGAGATCAAGGAGACGAAGAATCGGACGTCCGATCGCATCCGGGCTCTGATCCGGGACCTGCACCGGTCGCCGCTCGGACGAGCGGGGCTCGGGGAGGCGATCCGCGGGTTCCTCGCCGAGATGGCGCGCGAGTCCGACGTCCGCTTCCACGCGGACATCGACGAGGTCGACCTGCCGGCGCCGATCGCATTGCTGCTGTATCACAACGCCCGCGAAGGCGTGATGAACGCCCTCAAGCACGCGAAGGCCTCCAACATCTGGGTGGCGGTCGAACAGGAGGGTGACGAGGTCGAGATGGTCCTCCGCGACGACGGCGTCGGGTTCGACGTCGAGGCGCCGGGTCCCGAGGGCCACTACGGGATGACGATGATGCGGGAACGAGCCACCGTCGGTGGCGGGACTTTCGCGATCGAGAGCGCCCCCGGTCAGGGGACGACGATCACCGTCAGGTTCCCGACGTCGTGGCTCCAGGAGGAAGAAACCCAAGATCAGGCGGAGCCTCAGGCTCCCGCGTTGCCCCCCGCCGGTGCTTCCCGCGGCGCGGTCCCGACCCCTCCCGCCTCGCCGACGGAGTCCATCCCCGCATAGCCGCGACGACCAACCAGGTCAGTCCCGCGTACACGAGGATGTCCCCGACGCTCACCGCCTGGCCGATGGGTTGCGGGATGGCGATGACGTCGGCCAGGAACGTCAGCTGGTCCTCGTCGGTGAGGAGGTGGTGCTTGTCGGCGCCCTGGTCCCGGAGGGACGCGAGCACGTCCTCCTGACCTGAGTCGATCAAGGCCTGCGCGCTCGCCGGCATCCCTCCGTTCACCACGATCACGGTCATGTTGCAGGCGAGGCCGATCACCACGAGGAGCATGCCGGGCATCCGGACGTTCACCAGCCCGAACGCGATCAGCAACGCGTAGGAGAGCGAGAGGACGGCCGTGCGGATCACGAGGTCGGTGCCGGCGATCCCTTCGGGCAGCGGGATGAACTGGATCGCGAGTCCAAAGATGACCAGCCCCCACCAGCGGGGGCGGAGCCCCTCGAGCCGGTGCAGGCGCCCGCCGAACAGGTACCCGAGGCAGACGGCGACGAGGACGACGGCGAGGAGCAGTTTCATCGGTTGGGACGTGGAGGGTCCCACGCCCGGTGGCCCGTGTCCAGGCACGCCCGGATAGCATCCCGACGATGGCGAGGATGATCCCGTTCCCCATGCTCCCGACCGAGAGCGCCGCGGAGCGTCGGCTGTACGAGGGCTTCCTCGAACAGCTCGACGACGCCTTCGTCGTGTACCACTCGGTCGACTGGGTCGTGGGCGGCCGCGCCGGACCGGACGAGGGTGAGGCGGATTTCGTGATCACGCAGCCCGAGTTGGGGCTGCTCGCGCTCGAGGTCAAGGGCGGTCGGGTGGCGTTCGATCCGGGTTCCAAGCGGTGGACCCAGACGGGCCACTCGGGCACGCACGATCTGGACGAGGACCCGTTCCACCAGGCGAAAGGGGCGATGCACTCGCTCGTTCGCATCCTGGAGGGTCAGCCGGGATGGGAGCGATGGCGCCCGAGCTACGGATTCGGCGTCGCCTTCCCCGACGGGCGGTACGAGCGGCCCGCGCATCCCGGCGCGCCCGTCGAGATCGTGATCGACCACGACGACCTGCATCGCCTCGCCGAACGCGTCCCGGAGGTCATGCGGACGTGGGCGCGACCGGGACGCAGGTTCGGCGCCGATGGCATGGACGCCGTCGCGATGGCGCTCGGGTTCCGCGTCGAGATCCGCACGCCGCTGCGGCTCCGGTTCGACGAGGAGGACAAGAAGATCGTCGAGCTCACGTCCGACCAAGCCTGGGTGCTCGCGTTCGTGCTCCATCGACGCCGCGCCGCGGTGACGGGGCCGGCGGGGAGCGGGAAGACGCTGCTCGCGGTCTCGGTCGCCAAGCAGCTCGCGACCGCGGATCATCGAACCCTGCTCACCTGCTTCAACCGTCGGTTGGGCGAGCATCTCCGCGCGTCGGTCGGAGACGTCCGCGGGATCGACACCGCCACGTTCCATCAGGTCTGCGTGCAGATGGCGGAGGAGGCGGGGATCGAGCTGCCACCTGGAGATGTGGAGCCGGGATCGCCGTACTTCGAGCATCGACTGCCCGAGGCGCTCGCGGACGCGGCCGCCCGGCTCGGTCCCCGGTACGACGCGATCGTGGTCGACGAGGGCCAGGACTTCCGCGCGTGGTGGTGGCCGGCGCTCCTGTCGCTGCACACGGACGCCGACGCCGGGCTCCTGTACGTGTTCGCCGACGACAACCAGAACCTGTATGGCGGTGCGCTCCCGGTCGGCGAGGAGGACCGGGTTGGGCCCATCGCGCACAACCTGCGGAACACGAAGCAGATCGGCGAGTTCGTCTCGGTCTTCTATCGCGGGGACCAGCAGCCGATCGCGCGAGGTCCGGAGGGCCAACCGGTCGAGATCCTCGGGTACGAGGACGACGAGGATCTCGCGCACCTGCTCGCCGTCGTCCTCGCCAACCTGGTCGAGGAGGAGCAGGTGCCGCTCGAAGACATCGTGGTGCTCACGCCCTCGGGGACGGAGAAGAGCCGCCTCCGGAGCCGGGGCCGGGTGGACGGCTTCCGCCTGTCCGAGTCGGTGGAGGCGGGCACGGTGCTCGCGACCAGCGTCCACGCGTTCAAGGGCCTCGAGCGACCCGTCGTGATCCTCGCCGAGCTCGGCGACAAGCACCTCGAGGACCTCCGCCAGTACCTGTACATCGGCGGCTCGCGGGCCCGGAACCACCTCGTCGTCCTTGCCGCCGAACCGGTGGCACGGGAGCTACGAGCGATCACGGGCGTCACCGGTCCCTGAGACGCCGATAGGCTGCCCCCATGGCCGACCTGGGGTACTTCGGGCCCGACAGCGTCTCGTGGCAGGTGCACCGCGAGGTGACCGTGCTGTTCGGCGGGGCACGTGCGGTCCTCATGCAGGCCGCGCACCCGCTCGTGATCGCCGGGGCGCGCGAGACCGGCTTCTACGAACGGAACCCGTGGAAGCGTCTCCAACGCACGTTGGTGCTCACGTACACGATCACGTTCGGGACGAAGGCCGAGGCCGACGCCGCCGCCGACCGCATCAACGACGTCCACGCACGGGTGAAGGGCGTCGACCCCGAGACCGGCCTGCCCTACGACGGCCTCGACCCGGAACTCCTCCTGTACGTGCATGCCTGTCTGGTGGAGAGCGCGCTCCTGTTCGAACGCCTCACGGTGGGCCGGCTGGACGCCGCGGGACGTCAGCGGTTCCACGAGGAGCAGATGCTCGCCGCCGAGATGGTGGGGATCCCGCGGACGGCGATCCCTCCCACCGTTCCCGAGCTCCGCGCGTTCCTGCAGGGCGTGTACGACTCCGGTATCCCTCGGGTCGGGGAGGCCGCACGGAAGGTGGCCGCCCTCTTCCGCGACCCGCCGCGCGAGGCCGAATGGCGACCCGTGCTGAAGGGCGTGTCGAGGCTCGCGTTCGGGACGCTGCCGCCGGAGCTCCGCCGCCTCTATGGCGTCGAGACCGGATCCGGTCGGCGCGCCGCGATGCGCGCGACGTTCGCAGCGACCCGGGTGCTCGGACCGTTGCTCCCGCCCAGGTACCGCTTCATCGCGCCGTACCAGGAGTGGCGGAGCGGGAGGTCGGGCCATGTGCGCAACGCCCGTCGCTCGGCGGGCGTCCGTCTGGACGAGACGCGTAGCCTGCGCGGCTAGACTTCCGCCGTGGGCGACATCGACGGCGTCCTGCTCGACATCGACGGCGTCCTCGCGATCTCGTGGGTCCCGCTGCCGGGCGCGATCGAAACCGTTGCCTGGCTGCGTGCCAACGGTGTTCCGTTCCGGCTCATCACCAACACGACCACCAAGACCCGGGCCGATCTCGGGACGACCCTGCGCGACGCGGGGTTCCACGTCCGTGACGACGAGCTGATCACCGCAGTCGTGGCGACGGCCGAGTACCTCCGCACCAATCATCCAGGCGCACGCTGCTTCGTGCTGTCGGACGGTGACGCGAGGGACGATCTCGAAGGGGTCGAGCTTTCATCGCTCGACGACGCCGACGTGATCGTGGTAGGCGGCGCGTGCGAGGACTTCACCTATCCGACGATCAACCGGGTCTTCGGCCGGCTCATGGAGGGGGCGACCCTCGTCGGGATGCACCGGAACCTGTATTGGAGGACGAGCGAGGGGCTCGAGCTCGACGCCGGTGCGTATATCGCCGGGCTCGAGGAGGCGACGGGCCGGAGCGCCGTGATCTGCGGCAAGCCGACCGGGCCGTACTTCGACGCGGCCATCGCGATGCTGGGCGTCCCCCGGGAACGGGCGATCATGGTGGGCGACGACGTGGTGAACGATGTCCACGGGGCCCAGGTGCTCGGGATCCGTGGGGTGCTCGTGGAAACCGGGAAGTTCCTCCCGGACGACCTCGCCAAGGTGCCCACCGAGCCCGACCACGTGCTCGCGTCGATCGCCGACCTGCCGCGCCTGCTCGGCGCCACCTAGGCCCCGTTCCCGTGGATGGGACCGCCCGGTAGGCTCGACGCATGGATCCCGAACGCACCCGTCACGCGCGGCGCCTGTTCGCGGGCATCGCCCCCGAGTACGACCGGATGGGCGCGGTGCTCTCGTTCGGGCAGGATCCGAGGTGGCGCCGGTTCCTGGTCTCGAAGGTGAACGCGATCCCCGGCTCGTGGGTGCTCGACGTCGCCACCGGGACCGGGCTGGTCGCCCGCGAGCTCGCGCGGAAGAACGTGCGCGTGGTGGGTCTGGATCAGAGCGCGGCGATGGTGACCCGCGGGCTGGAGGCCGTTCGCCTCCGTGGGCTCGACGACCGCGTCCGGTTCACGCTCGGGCAGGCGCAGGCGTTGCCGTTCGCCGACGGCGCGCTCGACGCCGTCACATTCACCTACCTGCTGCGGTACGTGGACGACCCGGCCGCGACCGTCGCCGAGCTCGTGCGCGTCCTGCGGCCGGGCGGCGTGATGGCCTCGCTCGAGTTCCACGTCCCGCCCGAACCCTGGGCGCGTGCGGGGTGGTCCGCCTACACGAAGGGCGCGATGCCGGCCGTCGGGTGGGTCGTGTCGAACGAGTGGTACCGGACCGGCCGATTCCTGAGCCGGAGCATCGCCGAGTTCGTCCAGCGGTACCCGCTTCCGGTGCAGGTCCGGTGGTGGCAGGAGGCCGGGATGCGCCGGGTGCGGACCAAGCTCCTCAGCAACGGTGCCGCGGTCGTCACGTGGGCCGTGAAGTCGACCGCCGTGCTCGGCGACGAGTCGGCGGACGTTGCCGACACCGATGGCTGACGCGGAGGACCGGCCGGCCTTCTACGCGCTCGGCTCCGGCGGATGGCGCGACTACTGGTCGCTGCTGCATCCGCCGTACACCGCGTGGCACCTGTCCTACGTCGTGTTCGGGGCGTGCATCGCGCCCGTGGTCGACGTGCGGTGGCTGGTCGAGACGCTGCTGGCCTTCTTCCTCGCGATGGGCCTCGCGGCGCACGCCCTCGACGAGCTGAACGGACGGCCGCTGCGAACGCGGATCCCCGACGGCGTGCTGTGGGCGATCGCGGTGATCGGGCTCGCCGGCGCGGTCGCGCTCGGGATCCACGGCACGGTCGAGGTCTCGCCCTGGCTCTGGGCGTTCATCGCGGTCGGGGGCTTCCTCGTCGTGTCGTACAACCTGGAGCTGTTCGGGGGTGCCTTCCACTCCGACCTGTGGTTCGCGCTCGGGTGGGGTGCGTTCCCCGCGCTCACCGCCTACTTCGCGCAGACGGCCACGCTGCGCATCGAGGCGGTGCTCGTGGCGGCCGGGTGCGCGGCGCTCTCGGCGGCCCAGCGCGTGCTCTCGACCCCCGTCCGCAGGCTCCGGCGGACGGTCGCGAGCGTGAGCGGTGAGCTCGTGACGACCGACGGCGGCCACATACCGCTCGACGCGGCCTCGCTCCGAGCCGCCCCCGAGGGCGCCCTCCGATGGCTGTCGCTCGCCGTGCCGCTCGTCGCCGTGGGGCTGCTCGTCGCTCGCGTCTAGGCGAGTCCCCCTCACCCGGCGACCCGTTCCGGCCCATCCGCGAGCATGGAATAGTGAGCGTCGGCATCGTGGGGCGATGCTCCAGAGGAGGCAGGCGTGACGTTCGACGGGCTCCGAACGATCGGGCAGATCCACGTGAGCGTGAGCGACGTCGATCGGGCCGTTGCGTTCTACCGCGACGTGCTCGGCGTCCCATTCCTGTTCCAGGTGCCGGGACAGCCGATGGCGTTCTTCGACTGCGACGGCGTCCGTCTGTATCTCGGCGTGCCCGAGTCGGAGGCATTCCGATCCCGAGGGGTGCTGTACTTCACCGTCGAGGACATCGCCGAGGCGCATCGGGTACTCACGGACCGCGGGGTGGCGTTCCGCGACGAGCCACACCCGGTGCATCGCACGGAGAGCTCCGAACTGTGGATGGCGTTCTTCACCGATCCGGACGGCAACAACCTCGCGATCATGGCGGAGGTGCCGCTCGGTCAGAACGCGGGGTAGCTGAGCGCGCGCCCCCGGGTCTCGGCGTCGATGACCATCAGGCTCCACCCTCCGAGACTCGACACGATCAGCCGATCGAGGTCCGGGCCGGCGAAAGCGACGTTCGCCGGTTGGTTGAGCACGACCCCGTCCGGGTCCTCGGCGAAGACCTCGACAGCTCGGTCGGGGCCTATCCGGTAGAGGCGGTCCGGCCGGTAGCACCCCACGAACATCGTCCCGTCCTCGGCAAGGGCGATGCCGTCGGGCTGCGAGCCGGTCAGGTCGACGAGCGGTTCGGGACGTCCGGCGCTCCCGTCGTCCCCGATCGGGACGCGGACGACCGCGCGCCCGCGCGACTCGACGACGAGCAACGCATCCCCGGCGGCCGACAGACAGCAGCCGTTCGGGAAACGGGGCGTCGACTCGGCCCAGACCTCGGTGGCACCGCCTGGCGCGATCCGGTAGACGAGCCCATCGTCATCCCCCCACTCGCCCGAGTCCGTCACGTAGAGGCTCCCCGCGTCGTCGAACGCCGCGAAGTTCGGGACGCGCATGGGCCGCTCGGCGGTCCCGTTCGAGTACGGGGAGACGTCCCCCGCCGCCGAGATCCGCATGACCGCCGCGTTCCCGAAGTCGCACGCGAACACGTCGCCGGAACCGCCGACCGTGACCCCGTAGATGAAGCCGCCGGTCGACGCGATCTGCTCGAGCGTCCCGACGCCGTCGATGCGGTAGATCTGGCCGGCCTCACCCCCGGCGTACACGAGCCCGTCGGGTCCGACCGCGACGCCCTCAGGATGGTCCAGGCCGGTCGCGAGGCTCTCGAATGCCTCGAGCCGTTCGGCACCGGTCATGCTCACACCGCCTCGGCGAGCTGCGACAGGAGCTCCGGGACGTCCGAAGCTCTGGCGCCCTCACCGGCGATCTCGATCGTGACGACCCTGGCACCCTCTCCCCACATACCGAGGAACAGCCGGGTTTCGTTGTGGCAGCAGGGGTTGGGCTGATGCACGAATACCACCCCGTGATCCGGAGCCCGCAGGTCGGCGTTCGGCGCCGCGTCGCCGATCATCTCGTCGGCGTGTCCCTGCAGCCACGACAGGTACGTCGAGGCGCCGTCCCGGTCCTCGAACGCGAGCACGCGGACCACGATCCGGCGCCTGCCGTTGCGGACGCGGCTGAACTGACGCTGCGTGCCTCCGACGAACCCGGCGTCCTCGAGCAGGGACTCGAGCCCGGCGACGTCGACCGCGTCGGCCGCGATCGCGGCGGCGTCGAGATCCACCGGATCCGCGGACGCACCCGGCAGCGCGGTGGCGGGGATCGGCTCGAGGACGATGGCCGGCGTCGCTTGGATCGGTGCTGAGCTCGGGGGGTCCGAGCCGCACGCGACGGTCACCAGGGCGGCTACGAGCAACGCGACGGTGAGCGAGGGACCGACCTTCCGCCTCTCCACTGGTTGCCCTTCCGTGAAAGTGGCGCACTTTCGGCGTTCGGCGCATGATACTGGGTCGTTTCCGCAAGGACGAAGGGGGGAGCATGACCGACATCGACCGCATCCTCGCCGAGCGCTACGACCGGCGCGGCTTCATGCGCATGGCCGGCGCGACCACGCTCGGTGCGGCCGTGCTCGCCGCGTGCAAGAAGGCGGACACGAACGGCGGCGCGGCGACGGGGACGACCGGGGAGCCCGCGTCCCACCCGCCGATCGAGCAGGAGCCCGGAGATCTCGCGGTGTTCGACTGGTCGGGGTACGGCAACGGCGACTACTACCCCAACAAGGAGCGGGCGTCGCTGTGGCAGGCCTACACGGACCAGACCGGTGACACCCCGCAGTTCACCCTGTTCGAGAACGACGACGCGGCGTACACCAAGGCCGTCGCTGGCACCGTCGACTTCGACGTCGTCCACCCCTGCGGCTACAAGTACAAGGACTGGGTCGACCTCGGCGCGATGCAGCCCTGGGACACGTCCCTGATCTCGAACTACAGCCAGCTCAACCCCAAGCTGATGGAGTCGGGTGTGGTGGACGGGCAGCAGTACTTCATCCCGCTCGACTGGGGCTTCATCGCTCCGCTCGTCAACACGGATCACGTGGACGTGCAAGAGGAAACGTTCGGGCTCTTGTTCGACGACCGGTACGAGGGCAAGATCTCCTGGGTCGACACCTCGAACATGATGTACATCGGCGGTCTGTTCCTCGGGGTCGCGGACCCCTTCGACATGACCGACGACGAGCTGGCGCCAGGTGCGTGACTTCCTCGTCATCGAAGAAGCACCTCGTCAAATTCATGTGGAACCAGTCCTACGACTTCTGGCTCTCCTTCAAGAAGGAAGAGGTCTGGATCGGGTACTCGTGGCCGGACACGGTCGGGTACGCCGACGCAGCCGGGATGAACTACCTCTACACGACGCCGAAGGAGGGGCGCGTGTCCTGGGTGTGCGGCATGGGCCTGGCCAAGGACACGCAGAACTACTTCCACGCGCACGACTACGTGGACTCCTGGGCGAGCAAGAAGGCGGCCGAGTTCCTCCTCGGCTACTACTACTACGGTCACACGAACACGACGGCGGATCTGTCGGTGGTCTCGCCGGGCGTAGTGAGTGCGCTCGGGCTCGACGATCCCACGGTCCTGGACCCGCCGAAGGCGATCCCCGAGTCGTACATCCCGCGACGCGACGTCTACCAGCAGTACTGGAGCGAGGTGCTGGCGTCCTGACGCCAGCGAACACCGGACGCCGGTAGACGCGGTGGCGACCCAGGAGGCCGCTGCGTCGGCCAAGCGCTGGCGGCGGCGGGAACGCGGTGTGACCGCGGCGCTGCTGTCGGCACCGATGCTCTGGCTGTTGTTGTTCTTCGTGGCGCCGGTCCTGTACGTGGCCTCCTACAGCCTCGGCGCGATCAAGCTGTTCCCGACCGACACCGGGGTGATCTCGCTCGACGACTGGAGCCGCTTCTTCGGCGGCGGCTCGATCTACCTGGGGTTGTTCTGGAAGTCGGTGCGGATGTCGCTCACCGTGTCGGTGGTCGTCGTGCTGCTCGCGTACCCGATCGGCTACTTCCTCGCGCTCTGCGTGCGGAAGCTGAAGTACGTCCTGCTCCTGGTCATCATCGTCCCGTTCCTGACGAGCTTCCTCCTGCGCGTCCTCGCCTGGAAGGTGATGCTCGGCGATCGGGGCGTGGTCAACTCGCTGCTGGTCTCGCTCCACCTCCGCCCCGCCAACGACCCGATCGAGTGGCTGCTCTACAGCCAGTTCACCGTGATGCTGGTCCTCGCGTACGTGTGGATCCCGTTCGTCGCGCTGCCGATCTTCGTGAGCCTGAACAACCTCGACCGGAGCCTGCTCGAGGCGGCGAGCGACCTCGGTGCCAGCCGGTTGCGGACGTTCCTGCGGGTGACGCTGCCGCTCAGCCTCCCCGGGCTCATCGCGGCGTTCGTGTTCGTGTTCGTGCCGACGATCGGCGAGTTCGTGACCCCGCTCCTCGTCGGGGGAACGAGCGGGTACATGTACGGCAACGCGATCCAGGATCTGTTCACGCGCGGTCTGGACTGGCAGAGCGGCTCGGTCCTCGCGATGTTCCTGCTGATCGTCGTGGCCGGCCTGATGGCGCTGTTCGGGCGGTACGTGCAGGTCCGATCCGTGGCGGCCGACTGATGGAGATCGCGACCTCGAGGGCCGGACGGGTCTCGCTCACCGTCTTCTTCTGGCTGCTCGTGATCTTCCTGTACCTGCCGATCGCGGTCCTCGCCCTGTTCTCGTTCAACGACGGCGACCCCTCGTTCCCGTTGGCGGGGTTCACCACCCACTGGTACGCCGACGTCCTGTCGAACCACATCCTGGTGACCGCGCTCGGGCGGAGCGCCGTCGTGGCGACGGTCTCGAGCGTGATCGCGGTGACGCTCGGCGTCCTGACCTCGTTCGCGCTCCTGCGGCGGCGGTTCTTCGGCAAGCCCGTGGTCTCGGCGCTGGTCTTCTCACCGCTCGTGATCCCGTACCTCGTCTTCGGGATCTCGCTGCTCCTGCTGTTCACGTTGGTCGACAAGGTCCTGACCCAGTCGTTCGGCGTCTACATCGGGCTCGGGCTCCACTCGGTGATCATCGGTCACGTGGTGGTCGCGCTCCCGTACACGATCCTCACGATCATGCCTCTCCTCGAGCGCCTCAGCGTGTCGCTCGACGAGGCGGCGAAGGACCTCGGGGCCAGCCCGCGCGAGACCTTCCGCCGCGTGACGCTGCCGCTGCTGATGCCGGCGCTCATCTCGGCGTTCCTCGTCGCGTTCACCCTGTCGTTCGACGAGTTCGCGATCGCCTCGTTCCTGGCCGGCACGCAGCAGACGTGGCCCGTCTACCTGTTCGCGCAGCTGCGGGTCCCGAGCCTGCTCCCCCAGCTCATCGCCGTCTCCTCGGTGGTGTTCATCGCCTCGATGCTGCTGGTCCTGTCGGCCGAGATCGGCCGCCGTCTGGCCGAACGCCGATACGGGAGCGAGTACACGGCGCGCGGCATCGCGTAGCGGTCGGCCCTTCGTGACGGAGCCGGTAGGCTGGATGTCCCATGCCCGCCCCCTCCACGATCGCCGAGCTCCGCGCCGCCGGGTTCCGCGATCGGAGCGTGAAGGAGGAGCTCCGGGCGAACCTGCTCGAGCGCATGGGCGCCGGAACGCCGCTGTTCCCGCAGGTGGTCGGGTTCGGGGACTCGGTGCTCCCGGTGCTCGAGCGTGGGATCCTCGCCGGCCACGACCTCGTCATGCTCGGGGAGCGCGGGCAGGCCAAGACCCGGCTGATCCGCCAGATCGTCGAGCTGCTGGACGAGGAGATGCCCGCGATCGCGGGATGCGAGGTCAACGATCATCCCTACCGCCCGATCTGCGCGGCGTGCCGAGCGTTGATCGCTGAGGACGGCGACTCGGCGCCGATCCGCTGGATCGGGCGGCAGGACCGCTACGCGGAGAAGCTCGCCACGCCCGACACCAGCGTGGCCGACCTGATCGGCGACGTCGACCCGATCCGGGTCGCCGAGGGTCGATACCTCGCGGACGAGCTCACGATCCACTACGGGATGATCCCGCGGACCAACCGAGGGATCGTCGCGATCAACGAGCTGCCTGACCTTCCCGAACGGATCCAGGTCGCCCTGTTCAACATCCTCGAGGAGCGCGACGTGCAGATCCGCGGGTACCGGATCCGGCTCCCGCTCGACCTGCTGCTCGTCGCGACGGCCAACCCCGACGACTACACGCACCGCGGCCGGATCGTCTCGCCGCTCAAGGATCGGTTCGGGACGCAGGTGCGGACCCACTACCCCGAGACGCTCGAGGACGAGATCGCGATCATGGAGCAGGAGGCGCGGGGGTGGCAGAGCGACGTGCCCGTCCGCATCCCCGTGTACCTCGAGGAGGTCCTCGCGGCGTTCACGGCCGAGCTCCGGCGCTCCCCGCATGTGAACCACCGCAGCGGGGTGAGCGTCCGGTACTCGATCGGCAACCTCGAGACGCTCTCGGCCGCGGCGATCCGTCGGGCGGCCCGCACGGGCGAGCCCGAGGCGGTCCCGCGCGTGTGCGACCTGCCGGCCGTCGTCGAGGCCGGTCTCGGCCGGGTCGAGTTCGACACGATCGAGGAGGGGCGTGAGGAGGAGATCCTCTCGCGCGCCCTCAAGACGGCCGAGCTGCAGGTGTTCCGCCACCGGCTGTCGGGGTTCGACTTCCAGCCGATCCTGTCGCGGTTCGCGCAGGGCTTCGAGGCGGAGACGTCGGACCTGTTGCCGGCCGGCGAGCTCCTGTCGCAGTTCGGCGAGCTGCCGGGCCTGTCCAAGCTCCTGCAGCGCCTGGGCGTCGAGGAGGAGTCGCCCGGCGTGGCGGCCTCCGCCCTCGAGTTCGCCCTCGAGGGGCTGCACCTGTCTCGCCGGCTGAACAAGGACACGACCGCTCGGGCTGGTTCGAGCCGTTACCGGTCGGCCGAGACGGGCGCGTAGCGGCCCGTGCGGCTCGCCACCCCGTAGGATTCGGCCGCCGTGACCGAGATCCACCGCTTCGTCGGGTTCGTCGTCGTCGCGATCTTCTCGATCGGGTGGCTGTTCGGCCTGGTCCTGTGGATCTCGCGGCGCGAGGCCGGCGGATGGTTCTGGCGATGGCTCGTCGCCGCGCAGGTCGTGGCCATCCTGCAGGCGCTCCTCGGCACGATCCTGCTGCTCCTCGGCAAGCGGCCGCCGACGTCGCTGCACTACGTCTACGGGTTCGGGCCCCTCGTGGTCTTCGCGATCGGCCACCTCCTGGCCCGCGAGGAGGCCTTCCGCTCCAAACCGTGGGCGCCCTTCGCCCTCGCGTCGTTCATCTCGTTCGGCCTGTCGCTCCGGGCCCTGATGACGGGGCTCGGCATCGGCTGAGCGTCTGCCGCGTGCCTTGCGCCCGGTCCGGCGTACGCTGGTCGGGTGCAGGCCCGATACTCGCGTTGGGACGACACCCAGGATCCGTTCGGGCCCGAGCTCTCGGCCGGCGAGCTGCTCGAGGAGCTCTCCGACGACATGCTCTCGGGTCTCGGCGCCGAGGGCGCGCTGTCGCGCCTACTGCGGCGCGGGATGCAGGGCAGCTTCAGCGGGCTCGATGCCTTGCGCGCGCGGCTGCGTGAGCGCCGGGCGCGCGAGCAGGCGAACCTCGACCTGGCCGGGCCGCTCGAGGAGCTGCGCGAGCGGCTCGACGACATCATCGACCGCGAGCGGTCGACGCTCTCGTTCCGCGCCGAGGACGACGCGCGCATGCGCGAAGCGTTCCTCGATGCGCTCCCGCCCGACGTCCCCGGCCGGATCGGCGAGCTGAGCGACTACCGGTTCGTCGACCCGCAGGCGCGATCGGCGTTCGACGAGCTGATGGAGCACCTGCGCGAGCAGGTCATGGGCGCCTACTTCCGGAGCATGGCCGAGGGGCTGCGGTCGATGTCGGCGGAGGACCTCGCTCGCTTCCGCGACATGCTGGCCGAGCTGAACCAGATGATCGAGCGCCGCGAGCGCGGCGAGCCGTACGACTTCGAGGGGTTCATGCAGCGCTACGGCGATCTGTTCCCCGGCGACCCGAAGACGCTCGACGAGCTGCTCGAGCAGATGGCGGCGCGGATGGCGGCGATGTCGCGCCTGCTCGCCTCGATGTCGCCGCAGGAGCGGGCCGAGCTCCAGGCGCTCGCCCAGCAGGTGCTGCAGGACATGGATCTGGCGTTCGAGGTCGACCGGCTCGGCGCGAACCTCGCGTCCGCCTTCCCCGAGATGCCCTGGGGTGAGCCGACGCTCGCGGGTGGCGAGGAGCAGCTGCCGTTGTCGGCGACGATCGACGCGATGGAACGCCTGCACGATCTGGAGGAGCTCGACCGCTCGCTCCGGGGTGAGTACCCCGGTGCCTCGATCGACGACGTGGACGAGGAGTCGCTGCGTGCCGCGCTCGACGAGGACGCCGTTCGCGACCTGCGGCGCCTCAAGGAGATCGAGCGGGCGCTCGAGCGGGCCGGCCTGGTCTCGCGCGAGCGTGGGCGGCTCGAGGTCACGCCCAAGGGTGCCCGCAAGATGGGGGAGCGGGCGCTCGTCCGGGTGTTCGAACATCTCCGCCGGGACCGGGAGGGTGTGCACGAGGCTCGCGAGGCCGGCGGCCTGGCCGAGCCGACGGGCGCGACGCGGCCGTGGAGGTTCGGGGACGCCGGGCAGATCGCGGTCCAGCGGAGCGTGTTCAACGCGGTGGTTCGGGGGGACCAGGCGCACGGGTGCGGCTCGAGCCCGACGACCTCGAGCTGCTCGAGGCCGAGCAGCGGACCGAGGCCGCGACCGCGCTGCTCCTGGACCTGTCGTTCTCGATGCCGCTCCGCGGTCACGACGTCCACGCGAAGAAGATGGCGCTCGCGCTGCACGCGCTGATCGAGGGTCGATACCCGCACGACACGCTGTACCTGATCGGCTTCAGCGACTACGCGCGCCAGATGCAGCCGAGGGAGCTCGCCGCCGCGGGCTGGGAGCGCGTGTACGGCACGAACATGCAGCACGCGTTCAACCTCGCTGGGCGGCTGCTCTCGCAGCACCCGCGCGCCACCCGCCAGGTGATCATGGTGACCGACGGCGAACCCACGGCGCACCTCGAGGGCGACCGGGCGCGCTTCTCGTGGCCGCCGATCCCCAAGACGATCCGCCTGACGCTCGCCGAGGCGTCCAAGCTCGCGCGCGCGGGCGTCACCCTGAACGTGTTCATGCTCGAGGACTCGCCGGGCCTGATCGGGTTCATGGAGCGGCTGGCCGAGCTCACCGCCGGACGGATCTTCCTGATGGACGACCATGAGCTCGGGACCTTCGTGCTCCGGGACTTCGTCCGGCGCCGCGCGTCCTGAGCGCTCGGGCCGACGCTCCCGAACGATCCTCAGCCGCGATCCCACCAGAGCGTCGTGACGGCGTGCTCGGCCGGCCCGGCGGCCCAGAGCCCGTCCCGCTCCGCCAGGCGTCCTTCGAGCGCGGCCGCCAGCTCGGCGTCGCGATCGGCCGACAGGCACAGACGACGCCGAACCAACGCGATGGCGTCCTCGCGACGTTCGAAACCGCCGGAGCGCGGGGGGCGCGCCTCGTCCGCCCGCCGTACAGAGATGCCGAGCTCCCCGATCGCCTCGAACGCGAGGTCGGAGGTCGGTCCGGAAGGCCGTTCGAGGCCGTGGAACCGGAGCCACAGGTCCGCCATCCACGCGAGCGGGTGCGTCGCGGTGATCTCGACCACAACCCGCCGGCGCGTATGGTCGTCGAGCGCCCGCACGAAGGGTTCGAGGGCGCCGACGTTGTACAGGACGTGACCGCACACGACGACGTCGGCCGGTCCCACGTCCGAGCCCACCTCGGGCCACGGACCCTCGACGGCGGCGGCCTCCACGCCGGCGTCGCGCGCCGACCGCAGGAAGCCTTCGAGCATGTCCGCCGAGGCGTCCACCCCGATGATCCGGGTCGCGCGGCCCGCCAGCGGCAGCGAGGTGGCCCCGCCGCCCACTCCGACGTCGAGCACGTCGCCCGCGGTTCCGAGCGCGTCGAGCGCGATGCGGGTCGTGGCCGTCGGGGTATCCCGGATCCGCTCCGCCCGGTGGAGGAACAGCTCGGGGGCGAACCCCCACGGCGACTCGGGTGCGTTCGCGAGGATCTCGTCGGGGATCGCCCAGGCCGCGAGGTCGCCTCGCCAGCGTTCGAGCGCGTTCACTCTTCGAGGTTCGCGAGGATCTCGTCCGTGTGCTCCCCGAGCCGGGGGGGTGGCAGGCGCGCCGGTGGCGTGAGGCCCTCGATCCGGATCGGGTCGGCGACCAGGCGCAGCGATCCCCGTTCGGGATCGGTGACCGCCTGGATCGTCGCCGCGCCCTCCGGCGAGGCGAAGACCTCGTCGAGCGTTCGCACCGGCGCGCACGGGACCGAGACCGCCTCCAGCGCCGCGAGCCAATCGGCGGCGCTCCGCGTCGCGAACGCCGTCGACAGGGCCGGGATCAGGAGGTCGCGGTTGCGCACGCGCGCCGCGTTGGTCGCGAACCGCTCGTCCGCGGCGAGGTCGGGTCGAGCGATCACGTCGCAGGTCCGCTCGAAGAGCCGGTCGTTCCCCGCGGCCAGGATGAACGGTCGGTCGGCCGCCTCGAACAGCTGATACGGGACGATGTTCGGATGCGCGTTGCCCATCGGCCCGGGGACGAGACCGCCGAGCAGGTAGTTCGCCGCCTGGTTCACGAGCGCGGCCACGCTGGCATCGAACAGCGACACGGTCACCCGCGAGCCTCGGCCGGTCGCCCGGCGGCCGAGGAGCGCCGCCTGGATCGCGTTGCACGCGTAGAGGCCGCAGATCACGTCCAGGAGCGCGACACCGACCTTGGTGGGCTCGGCCCCCGGGTGCCCGGTGAAGCTCATCAGCCCCGAGAGCGCCTGCACGATGATGTCGTAACCGGGACGGGCGTCGCGTTCTCCCTCGCCGAACGCCGTGAGCGAGCAGTACACGAGCCCAGGGTTCTCGGCGGAGAGGGTGGCGTGATCCAGCCCGAACCGCTCCATGAGCCCCGGCCGGAAGTTCTCGACCACGACGTCGGAGTGGAGGGCGAGTCGGTGCGCGTCCGAGCGTCCGTCCGTGGTGGCCAGGTCGAGCGTTACCGAGCGCTTGTTGCGGTTCAGCGCCAGGAAGTACGCGGCGTCGCCGCCCACGAACGGCGGGCCCCATCCCCGAGTGTCGTCGCCGGTCTCCGGGCGCTCGATCTTCACCACGTCCGCGCCGAGATCACCCAGCAGCATGGTCGCGAGCGGCCCGGCGAGCACCCGGGAGAAGTCCGCCACCCGGATGCCCTCCAGCGGCAAGCCGGTCGGGGCGTCCTCGTCGGGTGCCAACGGGCTCCTCGGGAGACGGAAGGGGTAAAGAGCGGCGCCGCCGGAGCCCGAAGGCCCCAGCGGCACCACAGACATCTTCCACCTCCACCGCCCGGCGGTCAAATCGCGGAGCCGCTTTTGTCACTCTGTCTGTCGAGGCGGTCGGTCCCGCTCGGGCCGGCGCGCGCGTCGGACCGCGCGCTGGTCCCCGTGGCCGTGGCATCGGGGTGGCGCGGGATCGCCGAATCGGACACGATGACGTGCGTGAACGAGGAAAGCCTCCAGCGGGCCAACGCGTTCCTGGCCGCCGTTGCGGCCCGAGCGACGCCGGGGGAGCTCATCGAGCTCTCGCCGGCGGAGCTCGGCAAGGAGATCGGCGTCGTGGAGCCGCTCGCGGCCGCGAGGGCGGTCCGGGCGCTGCTCGCCCGGCGCAGGCTCGAGGCCGTCGACGGCAGGTACCGCCTCCTCGACGTCCGCCCGATCGAAGCCGGCGAGCGCGAGCAGGTACCGCGACCGCGTCGGGCGGCCCGCCGTCAGCCCCGGACGACGACCCCCAAGGGATCGACCGGGCGGGTCACCTACTCGGAGATCGGACGGGAGGTCGTCGAGCGCACGATCGAGCTCGGTCGTGAGGCCGGCACGCTCCGGGGGGCCCTGCGGGCTGCGCGGGAGGAAGCGCGGGAGTCCCGCGAGGCCCGCGAGGAGGCCGAGCGCCGGGTTCAGCAGCTGTCGGTTCGGGTGAAGGAGCTCGAGGCTCGCGCCGAGATGGCTGAGACCAACCTGCGCACCCTCCTCGCTGCGGCGAAGGGCACCGGCCGGGACGCGACCCTCGGGGACACCGAGATGGAAGCCATCCTCGGGGTCCTGAAGGGCGATCCCGGCGAGCCCCGTGAACCGGGCGACGGCGAGACGCCGTAGCGCGCGTCTCCGCGTGTCAGTGGGTCCCCGCCGATGCGGCGTCGGGCACCATCCGGTCCTGCCGGAACCGCGTCGCGGCGAACGGTTCGATGAGCTCGGGCTTCCGACCCGTCGCGATCAGCTCGGCCATCGTCGCGCCGAAGATCGGCGCCCCCTTGAACCCCCAGGTCCCCATGCCCGCCATGAGCCAGAAGCGCTCGACCTCGCTCTCGCCCAGGATCGGTGAGGAGTCCGGCGTCATGTCGCACAGGCCGGTCCACTGGCGCATCGCGCGCGCCGTCCTTGCGAACGGCAGGATCTGGATCGTGCGCTTCGCGGCCTCGCCCAGGAACCCGAAGGTCGAGCGCGTGGAGTAGGTGGGATAGGGCAGGACCTCGGCCCCGACCAGCAGCTCGCCGCGGGCCGTCTGCGAGACGTACACGGACAGGTCCATCGACGAGACCAGGCCGCGGAGCACCGGGCGGTACGGCTCGGTGACGAACGCCTGCAGCGCGTACGTGGAGATCGGCACCCGGACGCCGGCCATGGCCGCGACGAGGCTCGTGTGACCCGCGACCGCGCTCACGACGTGACCCGCCGCGATCGACCCGGCATCGGTCCGGACGCCGACGCACCGCCCGTCTCGAACGTCGATCCCGTCGACCGTGACGCCCTGGTGCACGTGGACGCCGCGCCGCGCGGCGGCGGCCGCGTAGCCCCACACGACGGAGTCGTGCCGGGCGAACGCGCCCGGCGGGTGGTACGAGGCGCCGACGACCGGCAGCTCGCCGCCGCCGGTGAGGTCGACGAGCGGGCAGACCTTCAGGACCTGCTCGGGCGACAGGATGTCGGTCCGCACGCCCAGGGACGCGTTCAGCAGGGACTTCTCCCGTTCGACCTGCAGGGAGTCCGGTGTGTGGCAGAGATCGAGCTCGCCCTGGTTCGTGAAGAGCACGTTGAAGTCGAGCTCCTGCGACAGCGTCCGGTACCGCTCGAGGCTCGCCTCGTAGAGGGGCACGGTCTCGGGCGTGTTGTAGTTGGCGCGCAAGACCTGCGTGTTGCGGCCCGACGCGCCTGAGCCGACGTAGGACCGTTCGAGGACGGCGACGTCGCGGATGCCGTGGTACTCGGCGAGGTGGAAGGCGAGCGACAGGCCGTTCACCCCGCCGCCCACGATCACGACGTCGTAGCCGGGCCGCAGCTCGGGCTGCCCGAGGAACCGCACCGTGCGCAGCAGGCCGGTCATCGCACGAGCTCCGCGCAGTCGGCCTCGATCCGCTCGTGCAGATGCGCGGCGAGCGCGGACGGTACGAGGAGGTCGAGGCGGTCGCCCTCGACGAGGACCCTGATGCCGATCCGGGCCGCCTCGCCCTGGACGAACCCCGCGTCCGGCAGGTCGAGCTCGGACAACCGCGAGAACGCCTCCCGCGCATCGGGCCCCTCGAGCGTATGGACCGCCCATCCGTCCGAGACGTCGAGGACGACCGCGTCCGGATCCAGCCGTCGCACGGCCGGCAGGAGCGCGGCGACCGAGACGTCCCCGACGATCGCGACCTCGCCGCGGCGCGACCCGGCAGGCGCCGGCGAGGCCGGCGACCCGTTCGCAGGCGTCCGGTGACGGCGAGGACGCTCGTCACCGCGGGCGACCAGGTCCGGAGCTCAGCCACGGAGGCGGATCCCTTCTGGGTCGTAGAAGGGCGTCTGGCACGACGCGGGCGACGGCTCGACCCGCCACGAGCTCGGTCGGGAACCCCGCGTCCCCGCTCCGGACCCAGCCGAGCCCGACCGCCCGGTCGAGCGCCGGCGAGCGTTCGGCCGAGGTCACCCGGCCGACGATCGCGCCTGCGACGGTGAGGGGCGTCCCGCGGAGCTCCGCGGCGTCGGCCGGGCGCACCGTCGAACTCGAGCCCGGCCAGCCGCCGGGTCATCGGCGTCGCGTCGAGTCGTTCGAGCGCGGCCTTGCCGACGAACCACGGCTTGGTCAGGTCGACGGCCCAGCCCAGCCCGAGCTTGGCCGGCGTGTCGTCGGGCATCGCGTCCTGCCCGAGGTAGACGTGGCCCTTCTCCAGGCGGAGGACCTCGAGGGTCCGCAGGCCGAACGGCGAGATCCCGTGGACGACGCCCTCCCGTAGCAGGGCGTCCCACAGCTCGGGTCCTCGGGAGCGGGGATGGTGCAGCTCGAACGCGAGCTCGCCGACGAACCCGCTGCGGATCGCTCGGCAGGGGACGCCGGCCACCGTGATCTCCGCGTGTCCGGGGTACGGGAGCGTGACGGCGTCGATCGGATCGGCGGATAGGCGTTCGAGCAGGTCGCGGGCCCGCGGCCCGGCGACCAGGATCGCCCCGAGCTCGGACGTGCGGTCGAGCAGGTGCACGTGCAGGTCCAGGCGATCGGCCCACTCGCGCAGACGAGCGTCCATGCGCTCGGCTCCGCCCGAGGTCGAGGTGAGGAGGTACGAGCCGTCCTCGAGCGCGCAGAGCAGCCCGTCGTCCGCGACGTACCCTCCCTCGTCGAGCGCGAGCACGTAGCGCGACCGGCCCGGTGCGAGATCCGTCGACCCGACCGGGGAACAGCGCATCGGCGAGCGCAGCGGCGTCGCGTCCCGCGATGAGGAACCGGCCCAGCGTCCCCACGTCCATCAGGCCGACGCGCTCGCGGACCGCGCGGTACTCCTCGGCGAGGTCGCCGTAGGCGACCGGTCGCTTCCACCCGCTCGACCAGCCGAGCGTCGCCCCCGCGGCGACGTGCACGTCGTGCAGGCCGGTCCGCTTCTCGACCACCTCGTGCACGGAGGCGGCCAGCGTCTCCAGCGTGACCGGGCGAAGGGGCGGCCGTGAGGTGGTCCGCGTTCCCGCCGGCTCGCCGGCGCGGTCACGCGCGAAGCATGCGAGCGCGCGCCCGCACGTCGCTCCCCTGCACGGGCCCATCGTCGCGGTCGTGTACCGCTTGAGGAGCTCGGCCGAGCGGAAGCCCTCGGCCCACGCCTGCTCGAGATCGTGGAGGGAGACGTCCTCGCACAGGCACACGATGCCGTCGGCGAGCCGGGGGTCGTCCGGATCCGCGCGCCGCGTCGCCGACGACCCGGACGGGTTCGCCGGCCGCCATCCGCGCCAGCTCGTCCCGCGGCGAGAGCCCGGTCGAGAGCACGAGCGCGTCGCACGCGATCCGGCGGCGTTCCCCGACGCTCTCGAACCACGACCGACCGCACGCGCCCCCGTCCCCGCGCCTCGATCAACTCGCCGTCCACGATCGCCTCGGCCTGTTCCGGGACCTCGTCGAGGAAGGCCGACGGCACGACCGCCGCTACCACGAGCGTCCCCGCGGCGACGAGCGCGCGCAGGTGCTCGAGCCCTTCGGCCGTGGAGACGACCACGACCACCCGCCGGCCGGGCGGCACGCCGTGCAGCGCCGGCCATCGAGGCCGCTGCCCGTCCGAGCCAGACGCCCGGCAGGTCGTTGCCCGGGAAGAGCTGATGCGTCTCGGTCGCGCCGGTCGCCACCACCACGCGCTGCGGGTGCACCTGCACGAGCTCGCCCACCGCTCGCGAGCGGCACCACCGGTCCGTCGAAGAGCCCGAGCGCCGCGTGGCCTTCGAGGATCTCGATGCCCCGGGTGCGCGCGCACCCGGGTCTCGAGCGAGCGGATCGAGTCGAGGGTCGGCGCCGGGCGGCACGCGGGAGCCGATGGCGAACTCGTCGCACAGGAGCACGTGCTCGCCCTGCGCCGCTGCATCGAGCGCGGCGGACAGGCCGGCGATCCCGGCGCCGACCACGATGGTCTCGCACCGGACGTGCCGCGAGACCGTCCGCGTGACGTCGGGCTCGAGGGGGAGGCGCCCGGAGCCGGTCGCGCGGCGGATCAGCCGCTCGGCCACCGGCCACGCGAACCGCGGCCGGATGAACGTCTTCATGTAGAAGCCGACCGGCATCAGGCGGATGCATCAGGTCGGTGACGTGCAGGAGGTCGTGCTCGGCCGAAGGCCAGCCGCGGCCGCGTTCGACCCGCATGCCGTCCGTGGCCGGCGTGACGCAGGAGCGGACGCCGGGCACGCCGTCCACCGTGACCATGCAATTGGGGCAGTCGCCGGTCCCGCAGTACAGGCCCCGTCGACGGTGCGACTTCAGCGAGCGCGAGAACGTCCGCACGCCGGCCCGGAACAACGCCGATGCGACGCGTGTCGTCCTGCCGAGGACCGGGACCTCGACGGCCTTCGAACCGCAATCCGGTCCGGCGTCATCCGAACCGGTTCGTCCGGGTGTCGCGGGAGACGGTCGAACCACGTCCGGCACCCGAGCGCGTGGAACCAGCGCTCCCGCTGCGGACCCTCGGCGTTCTCGGGGAGGAAGACCCGCGCGAAGTCGGCCTCCGTGTCGGGGGAGACGTGCGAGGTCGCGTCCTCACCGCCGAACGTGAACTCCGTGTAGGGGCGCGGGCCGCAGTTCGGGCAGGGGACCTCGAGCGTCACCGACGCCGCCGCTTCAGGTCGCGCAGCACCGCGCGCGAGGCCACGTAGCCGGGCGCGCCGGTGACGCCGCCGCCCGGGTGCATGCCGGCGCCGCACAGGTACAGACCGTCGATCGGCGTCCGGTAGCCGCGACCACCCCGGCAGTGGTCGCATGAAGAACAGCTGCTCGATGTTCAGGTCGCCGTGGAAGATGTTGCCCTCGGTGAGCCCGTAGGTGCGCTCCAGGTCGAGCGGCGTGAGCACCTGCATCGCCTGGATCGCGCCGGCGACACGTTCGGCCGCGTACCGGCGATCGTCTCGATCGACCTTGCGCCCGAGCTCCTGCCGCCGTTCGTCCCATGTTCCCTCGCGCAGCTCGAACGGCACGTACTGCACGAAGCACGTCATCACGTGCGTCCCCGGCGGCGACGAGCGTGTCGTCGACGTTCGACGCGGTCACGCAGTCCACCCACAGCTCGTCCGGGATCTCGCCCCAGCGGTGCTGGTCGTACATGCGCTGGGCCCCCTCGAGCGTCGGCACGAGCGTCGCGAGCGACCGCCGGTTCGGGTCCGCGTCCTCGGGCATCCCGTTCCAGCGCGGTTCCTCCTCAAGGGCGAGGTTCACCTTCGCGCACGGGCCGGCCATCGTGATCGCCTCGACGTCGGCGCGGAACTCCGCCGGGAGGTCGGACTTCTCCACCAGGCCGAGGAACGTGCGCTTGGGGTCCGCGTTCGAGAGCACCACTCGCGAGCCGGAGCTCCGTGCCGTCCTCGAGCGTGACGCCCGTGGCGCGCCCGTCGCGGACGTCGATGCGAGCGACCGGGCGCCGATCGTGCGGATCTCGGCGCCTGCGTCCTCGGACGCGCCGCGGCCATCGCCTGCGTGATCGAGCCCATCCCGCCGATCACGTGGCCGTTGAACCCCTGGATGTCGTGCTCGCCGCCGGACAGCATGTGGAACAGCAGGCCGATCGCCGTACCCGGCCGGTACGGCGGCGCGTGCATCCCGTAGACGTTGTTCGCGAGGTAGAGCCGGCTTCACCTCGTCGGACTCGAAATGCCGCTCGACGAACTCGCCGAGCGAGCCGGTGGCGAACCGCACGAGATCGGAGAGCTGGTCGCCGCGCAGATGGCGGAACCGTCGGAACAGGCGCCGGCCCTCGCGTCACCTTGCTCCACCCGCGCGCGTACAGGTCCGGCGGCTCCTCGAGGAAGAACGGCTGGAGGTGAGCGAGCGAGCTCGTGCAGCCGTTCGGTGACCCGACCGAACGTCGTCCGCGTCGGTCGGCGAGATGCGCCGGATCTCCTCGGCGGTGCGCTCGTGCGTCGGACCACCACGGGAGCACCCGGCCGTCCTCGAACACCACCTGCAGCCCCGGGCTCGCACGGCACCATGCGAAGCCCGCGCCCGGCGAGCCCGAGGTCGGCCACGATCTCGGGCCGCAGCATGCTCGCGATGTACGAGGTCGTCGAGGCGCGGACCCCGGGCGCGATCTCCTCGGTCACGCACGCGCCGCCCACGATCTCGCGCCGCTCGAGGACGAGGGTCCGCAGGCCGGATCGGGCGAGGTAGAAGGCGGCGGTGAGCCCGTTGTGTCCTCCGCCGACGATCACCGCGTCGAATCGATCGGTCATCGGCTGCCGGTCCCCTTGGTCCCTCGGTCGTCACGATCCGTCGTAGCGTTGCGGTTCTTCGCAGTCTGGCACGCCCGACAGGGGGCAGCGGCTCATCGCGGATGACCCGGGGTTCGTCCCAGTCGGATCAGGTCGACGTCGAGGGGACGGGGTCGCCTCGACGAGCCATCGCGAGGTGACAGGCGGCGAAGTGGCCCGGCCGGAGCTCGACGAGGCCGAGGTCCTCGGTGCGGCAGCGGGCCTCGACGCCGGCGTTGCCCGCCCCGCCCGAGACGACCTCGGGACAGCGGGGGTGGAAGCGGCAGCCCTCGGGGATGCGTGTGGGGTCGGGGGCCTCGCCCGTGAGGATCGGCCGAGACAGACCTCCCGCCTCCGGGACCACCTCCAGCAGGGCCTTCGTGTACGGGTGCAACGGCTTGGTGAGGACGTCCTCCGCCGGCCCGATCTCGACGATCCGGCCGAGGTACATCACCGCCACCCGGTCCGCGATCGTCCACGCGAGGCCGAGGTCGTGCGTGACCACCAGCATCGCGATGCCGAAGTCGTCGCGCAGGCCGAGCAGCAGCTTGAGGATCTCGCCGCGCACCGAGGCGTCTAGGCTCGAGACCGGCTCGTCCGCGACGATGATCTCCGGCTCGAGCACCAGGGCGCCGGCGATCACGACCCGCTGACGCTGCCCGCCGGAGAGCTCGTGCGGGTAGACCAGGTAGAAGCGCTCGGGCGGCCGGAGCCCGGAGCGGGCGAGCGCCCGCGCCACGAGCTTCTCCTCGGTCAGCCCGTCCTGGCTGGTGATCCCGTGGATCCGCAGACCCTCGGCGACCGACTCGTAGATCGTCTGCCGCGGGTTCAGGGCGGCGGTCGGGTCCTGGAACACGATCTGTACGCGCCGACGGTACTCGCGCAGGATCTTCGCGCTCCTGCCGAGCACCTCTCCCTCGAACCGGATCTCGCCCTGCTTCGGCCGTTCCAGACCCATGATCGTTCTGGCGAGCGTCGTCTTCCCGCACCCCGATTCGCCGGCGAGGGCGAGCACCTCTCCTCGGCCGAGGGTGAGGTCGACCCCGTCGACGGCCCGCGAGGTGGCGGCCTTCTTGCCGGCCATGCCGGCTCCCAGGCCGATCCGCCCCTCGAAGGTCACGTAGAGGTCACGGACCTCCAGGACCGGCGTCCCGTCGATCGTCCGGTCGCTCACGGGGCCACCCGCGCTTCCTTCGTCACGAGCAGGCAGGCCGCCCTGCGCCCCTCGCCCGACCGTAGAGCTCGGGCACCGTCGTCGGGCACTCGTCGAAGGCCACCGGGCATCGTGGATGGAACGAGCACCCCGGCGGCACGGCGTCGGGCTGCGGCGGATCGCCGCCGAGCCCCGATGGAGCCCGCCGGTACCGCTGGTCGCCGATCGCCGGGAACGCGGCCGCGAGCGCCTCCGTGTAGGGGTGGGCAGGCGTCTCGAACACCGGCGTCGACGGCCCCTCCTCGACGATCCTGCCGGCGTACATGATCGCGAGCCGGTCGCAGACCTCGACGAGGACCGACAGGTCGTGCGTGATGAACAGCATCGCGAGACCGAGCTCGCGCTGCAGCTTGTTCAGCAGGGCGAGGACCTGCGCCTGCACCATCACGTCGAGCGCGGTCGTCGGCTCGTCCGCGATGACCAGGCTCGGGCTGCAGGCGAGCGCCATCGCGATCATCACGCGCTGCTTCTGCCCGCCGGACAGCTCGTGCGGGTAGTCTCGGAGGCGTCGCGGCGGCATCCCGACCTGTTCGAGGAGGTCCCCGACCCGGATCATGGCCTCCCGTTCCCCCGCCTGACCGTGCAGAACGATCGCTTCCGCGAGCTGGTCGCCGATCCGCTGCACGGGATTCATCGCGTGCATCGCGCCCTGGAACACGACCGAGGCGCCGGTCCACCGCACCGCGCGGAGCCGGCCCGGCTTCATCGCGAGCACATCCTCGCCGTTGAGCAGGACTTCCCCTTTGACGGTCGTCCCCGGGGGCAGCAGGCGCAGGATCGCGTTGACCACCGTCGACTTGCCGCATCCCGACTCGCCGGCGAGGCCGAGCACCTCGCCCGGGTCGATGTCGAGGGACAAGCCCCGCACAGCGGGGATCGGGCCGGCCTGGGTCTTGTACGAGACCTCGAGGTCTCGGACCGACAGGACGCTCATCGCTCACGCAGCTTGGGGTTGAGGATCTCGTCGAGGGCGAACCCGCACAGCGTGAACGCGAGCACGACGAACACGATCGCGAGCCCCGGAGGGATCAGCCACCACCACTGCCCGGCGCCGGCCGCCCCGGCGCTGAACGCGAACTCCAGGATCGTCCCCCACGAGATCGACAGGGGATCTCCCAGCCCGAGGAACGCGAGCGTGGCCTCGGACAGGATCGCGATCGCCACGGTGAGGACCGTGTTCGCGAAGATCAGCGGCGCGACGTTCGGCAGGATGTGACGGGTGTTCAGGTGCCAGCTGCTCGACCCCAGCGCACGCGAGCGCTCGACGTAGGGCCGGGTCTTCACGGACAGCACCTGCGCCCGGATGATCCGGGCCGTCGAGGGCCAGGTCGTCACGCCGATCACGAAGATGATGACCGTGAGCGACCGCCCCAGCACCGAGGCGAGGACGATCGCGAGCGGCAGGAACGGGATCACGAGGAACCAGTCGGTCAGGCGCATCAGCACGGACTCGGTCATGCGGCCGTAGTAGCCGGCCACGATGCCGATCACCGAACCGATCAGCATCGAGATCGCCGTCGCCAGCAATCCCACGAGCAGCGAGATCCGCGCGCCCCAGACGGTGAGCGTGAAGACCGATCGCCCGAAGTTGTCCGTGCCGAAGGGGAACCCCCACGACGGCGGCGAGAAGGGGACGCCGTTGCACGGGCAGGTGGCCTCGAGCCCCTCCTTCGGCGCGATCAGCGGTGCGAAGACCGCCACGGCGATGAAGAAGATCAGGGTGACGAGCCCGATCATGCCCATCGTGTTCTTCCGGTACGTGACCCAGATACGCTTGGCCGAGAGCCGCCGTCGGGTCCACGCGATCGCCCGCGGGGTCTTCGGGACCTCGGGTGGGGGACCGGGCTCGAGCTCGACCCCGACCGGCGTCTCCGGTGCGTGACCGATCGCCTCCGGCGGGCGCATCAGGCGGCCCTCACACGGGGGTCGAGGTAGGAGTACCCGATGTCGGCGACCAGGTTCGCGAAGATGACGGCCGCCGAGAACAGGAGGAACAGCCCCTGCAGGAGCGGGAAGTCCTTGGCGTCGATCGCCTGCACGGTCAACAGCCCCAGCCCCGGCCACGAGAAGACGTACTCGATCGTGATCGCTCCACCGAAGATGAACCCGAGCGAAAGGAGCGTCAGGGTCATCGTGGGGAGCAGGGCGTTCGGCACGACGTGGTGCCACAGGACCTGCTCCTCCCGGACGCCCTTGGCTCGCGCGGTCTGGACGAAGTCGTCGTTCATGACGTCGATCAGGGAGTTGCGCATGATGAGTGCGTACTCGCCGAGGTAGGCGACCGTGAGCACGAACCACGGAAGGAACATGTGGTTGAGGATGTCGGCGATGTGCGCCCACCCCGTCAGATCGGCTCCCGGCGTCTCGTAGCCGCCCGTGGGGAAGATCGCGGGGAAGGGTCCGACGCCGCCGGCGAACGCCATCAGCATGAGGATCCCGAACCAGAACTCCGGCATCGCGTAGAAGAACAACGTGAAGCTGAGCGACCCGACGTCGAACCGGCTGCCATGCCGCCAGCCGCCGTAGATCCCGATGATCAGCCCGATCACGGCCGAGGCGATCGTCGCGGTCCCCAGCAGCAGGACCGTCGGCCAGATCCGGCTCCGGATCACCTCCGACACGGGGGCGCCTCGCAGGAAGAAGGACTCGCCGAACTCGAACCTCGCCGTGTCCGTGACGTACGTCAGGAACTGCTGCGGTAGGGGCTTGTCGAGTCCCAGTTCCTGCTTGACCTCCTCGACGTTCTGCGGGTTGAACGCGGTCGTCCCGCGGAGGAGCAGCGCGGCGGGATCACCTGGGAGGATCCGGAACAGGAAGAAGTTGAAGACCAGGACGAAGGCCAGGGTGAGGATAGCTTGGAGCACCTTGCCGAGGATGTACCTGCGCGTCCCCACCCCGGTCTTCGAACGTCCTTCCTAGCTCGGTCCTTAGATGTCCTCGTCGCTCACGCGCCGGCGCCGCACGATCAGGAAGATCGCCCCGATCACCAGGACCGCCGCGATCCCCGCCCACACGACCGGCGAGATGCCTCGAGCCTCGGTCGAGCTGCCTCCGCCGCCCTGCGCCTCGCTCACGGGCTTCAGCGTGAGCCACACGTTGCTGATGCCGCCCCAGCCCTGGAGCAGGTCGCCGTTCGGCGGGGGCTGCGGGTTGTAGCCGGTGAACCGGTCGGTCCGGTAGGCCTGGAAGTACGGGTCGTACCACATGATCGAGTACGCCGCATCCTCGTAGAATGTCTTCTGCGCCTCGTGGACGATGTCCCAGCGATCGTTCACGTTCAGGGCCTGCTGCTGCTGCAGGTACATCTGGTCGTATTCCGGGTTGCAGTAGTACGAGTCGTCGTTGCCGTAGGACGCGCCGTCCGGCGGCCGCTGGCCGCACGTCATCCACGACAGGACGGCGTCGGGATCCGGGTCTGGGTACCACCCCCAGCTGTACATGTCGTACGTGCCCGCGTTGATGATGTCGCCGAGGCGCCCCGACGTGACCGCGATGACGTCCGCCTTGATCCCGATCTGGCCCAGCCATTCGGAGACGAACGGCGCCGCGTCGACCGACGTCTGCTCGTTGGTCCGCACGTAGTAGCGGAACTCGAGCGGTCTCCCGGGGTCGAGCGAGCCGGGCGGCATCTCGCGAACGCCGTCCCCGTCGGTGTCGACGTAGCCCGCGTCCTCCAAGAGTTGGTTCGCGCCCGGGATGTCCCACGCGATCTTCTCGTCGCCCGTCGGGGTCCACCGGGCCCCGGGCACCGACACGGGTGGGACGATCGTGTCGCCCGGCGAGCCGTACCCGAGGAGCACCTTGTCGACCAGCTCATCACTGTTGATCGCCATCCTGATCGCCCGACGGACGGTCACGTCCGTGAGGGCAGGATGGCCGTCTCCGTGTGGGGTGAAGTACCCATCGGCCTCCTGGTACGCCGACCCCGTGTTGAGGCCGATCTCGGAGAACGACGGGATCGACCCCACCATCGTGCCGATGTTCGGCTGGTCCTTGAGCGAGTTGAAGGTGTTCGGGGTGTCGATGTAGACGAAGTCGAGCTCGCCCTGCTCCAAGCCCTGGGCCAAGGCGTCGTCGGTCTTGTAGAAGCGGTAGATGATCTCGTCGATGGCAGGTTCTGGGCCGGTCCAGTACGGGTTCCGCTCCATGCGGACGAACTGGCCGACCTTGTACTCCGCGATCGTGAAGGGACCGCTCCCGACGCTGGGAACGTTCTCGTACCCCTTCGGCGTGCAGGGGTCTTGTCCGTTCGGGCAGTTCCCCTTCTCGATCTCCTCGAAGATGTGCTTGGGAAGGATGTAGAAGTACATGTAGGGGGCATCACCCGAGTAGAGCGTCGTCGGCGCCGAGGTATCGAACTGGATGTGCGTGTCGTCGATGAGTCGGACGTCACCGTCGATCAGTGTGAGGTACCCCTGTGGGAGATAGGCGTGGTTGTTCTTGTACAGGTTCATCGTGTAGGCGACGTCTTCGGCCGTGACCGGGACGCCGTCCGACCAGACGAACTTGTCGCTGATCGTGTACGTGAAGGTCATCTTGTCGTCGCTGGTCTCGACCTTGGTCGCGAGGCTCGGCTCCGCGCCGAAGTGCAGGTCGTAGTTGATGAGCATGTGGTACTGGGGGGTCCAGAAGTAGAAGTCGAGCGAGGTGTACCCCGACATCGGGTTCAGGGAGGTGGGCTCGGCGGTGTCACCCCACGTGAAGGTCACCTTCTGGTCGTTGGCGCTTCCCGTGGCGCCGGTGGTCTCCTGGGCCAGCGCGGCCTGCGCCATGGCGGCGCTCGCGAACGCACCGGCAAGCATCAGCACGATGGTCAGTCGGAACGTGCCCCGTCTCATCGCTCCTCCTTGGACCCCTACCCCGCGAGCCGAAGGGCCCCGGATCCCCCGACCGCCCATCTTTGAACGACGATTCGAGAGAGGGCTTGTATAGCACGGACGCCTGGAGATGGGGTAGGCACGTCGCCCGCGATGGGCGCCGGTATCGTTTCGAGGCGTGAGCCCACATGTGGATCCGGTCCCAGACGTGCCTGAGGACGAAGCGTCCTGGTTGGACGACGAGGAGGAATGGGAGCCGCTCGAGAGGCCCGTCTGGTGGCGGTGGGTCGCCGTCGGCCTCGTGCTCGCGCTGGTGGTGGCCACGCCCTTCGCCTACGCGCTCTACCGGATCCTGAGGTAACCCCCGGGCGCTCGGTGCCGCGTTCGATCAGGCTCCGCGGGCGAGCCGAACCAGCTCGTCGAACAGCCCCTGTTGCGCCGGATCCGACGGCGCCGTGTCCTCGGGATGCCACTGGGCGCCCACCATCCATCCGCGGTCGCGTTCGATGGCCTCGACGAGCCCGTCCTCGGCCCAGCCGGAAGCCATGATCCCGTCTCCCAGCCGGTCGGTGCCTTGATGGTGATGGGACGAGCAGGCGACCACGTCCGCGCCGGCGGCGTTCGCCACCCTGCTCCGTCCGGCGAGCTTGACGTCGTGGAGCACCGCGTCCGCCCCGCTCGGGGCGCCGTGCGGCAAGACGCGTCCATCGCCCGGCAGGTCCTGGATCAGCGAACCGCCGAAGGCGACGTTCATCACCTGCATGCCCCGGCAGATGCAGAGGGTCGGCGTCTCGCGGCGGTCGGCCTCGAGGAGCAGGTCGATCTCGAGCGCGTCGCGATCGGGTTCGACGCCGTAGATCGTCTCGCTCGGTTCCTGCCCGTAGCGCGACGGCTCGACGTCCCCGCCGCCGATCAGCATGAGCGCGTCGATCGCATCCAGCAGCTCGCCCGGCGACCGGTCGTCGCCCGGGAGCATCAGCGAGGCGCGACCGCCGGCGTGGCGGACGGCATCGACGTAGTTCTCGGGCAGCCCATAGCCGCCGACGGTCCAGTTGCTCACGCGACCCGGCCGTAGGTGGTACGAGACGATCCCGATCTCGGGTCGGCGGTCGCCGGACATGCATTCGAGTGTAGCCCTCGGACCGGAGACTGCTGCTAGCGTTCGCGCCGTGAGCGAGGCACGCTTCCGGTTCCTCTCGCAGGAGGACGTCGTCGCGGCCGGCGGGCTCGACGTCGAGGCGACGATCTCGGTCGTCGAGGAGGCGCTGCGCCTGCACGCCGAGGGCGACACGCGGCTGCCCGCCAAGTCGGCGCTCATGTGGTCCGACGAGCTCGGGAGCGAGGAGACGCAGGGCCGCATCATGGCGATGCCGGCTTACGTGGGCGGATCCATCGCGCTCGCCGGGCTGAAGTGGATCCCGAGCGTCCCGTCCAATCCCTCGCGCGGGCTCCCACGCGGCATCGGACTGATCGTGCTCACCGACCCCGAGACCGGGCTGCCGGTCGCGGTGATGGACGGGACCGTCGTCTCGGCTGCCCGCACGGGAGCGGTGACCGGCATCTCGGCGCGGCTGCTCGCTCGCACGGACTCGCGCGTCGCCGCGATCTTGGGCGCGGGGGTCCAGGCGGGGACGCAGCTCGCGGCGCTCGAGGCCGTCCTGCCCGCCCTGGAGCGGGTTCGCGTCTGGGACATCGTGCCGGAGCGTGCCGAGGCGTTCCGCGAGCGTTCGGACCGGGTCGAGCCGGTCGCAACGGCGGAAGCGGCGTGCCGGGGCGCCGACGTGATCGTCGCCGCGACGATGGCGCCCGAGCCGTACGTCCCGCCCGAGTGGCTGGGACCCGGGAGCCTGTTCTGCTCGGTCTCCTCGCTCGACCCCGAGGTGGCCTGCGTCGAGCGAGCCGACCTGGTGGTGTGCGACCTGTGGGACCACGAGACGGGTCACCGTTCGCGCCCGCTCGCACGCGCGCTCGCCGCCGGCGTCATCCGGCGCGAGGACGTGGTCGAGCTGCCGGACCTGGTCGCCGGGCGTCACCCCGGCCGGGGCTCCGACGACGACCGGATCTTCTCCACGCCGGTCGGGCTCGCGATCGAGGACGTGGCCGCCGCCGCCCGTGTGTACCGCCGGGCCGAGGAGCTGGGGCTGGGCACCGAGCTCTCGCTCTGGCAGAGCCCGCTCTGGTCCTGAGCGGCCTCAGAACTCGAGGTTGCAGTTCTCGCAGAGGAACACCTGGCCACGAACGTTCAGGCTGTGCCCCCCGCATCGCCAGCAGCGCCGGCACGTGCCGGCGACGGCGCAGTCGATCGGGTCGGTCGTCTCGCCCGGTTGATCCCAGGTCGTCGTCCCCTCGGAGGGACGGGGGAGCTGGACCGAGAGCAGCTGGAGGGCCTCGTCCCCGCTCAGGAACCCGTGCGGGTGCGCGGCGGCCCGCCCGATGATCAGGCCGGCGGCCAGCGCCACCGGGTTCTCGGCCACCAGCGCCTGCCCGTTCCCGCGCAGGACCATCACCCATTCCTCGGAGTCGGGATGGGTGTGCGCGTACGCGATCTGGTTCGGCGTGAACCCCTGGATCGACAGGTAGGAGTCCGAGCCCTGGCTGATCGGCACCCGGCGGAACCCCGATCCGCACGGCGCGACGAGATCTGAGGCCAGCATCGCGAAGACGCCGAGGTTGTCCAGGACCTCGGCGAGGTCGCCGACGTGGTGCCTGGTCGCCTCGTTCGGGCCCGCTCCGGTCGCCACGACCGAAGCTTGCCATCGCCGGCGCTCGCGCGCACGTCGGGCGCCGCGACGACGGACGGCCACGGCTATCATCCCGCTGCCGAACCGACCCCGAAGGGGGAACGATGACCACCGAGCTGCTGAACGTTGGGGGCGAGCGCGTGGCCGCCGCCGAGGAGGGGACCTTCACGGTGATCGAGCCGGGGAACGGTTCCCCGATGGCCGAGGTGGCCGAGGCGGGCCCCGAGGACGCCCGCCGCGCCGTCGACGCCGCGGTCGGTGCGTTCGACGAGGGGCCATGGCCGCGGACGTCGGCGACCGAACGCGGTCGCGTGCTCCTCCGCGCATCCGTGCTGGTCCGGGAGCGTCTGGAGGAGCTCGCACGGCTCGAGGCTCGCAACGTCGGCAAGCCGATCCGCGACGCGCGCGACGAGATCGGTATCGTCGCCGACACCCTCGAGTACTGGGGCGGCGCGGCCAACAAGATCTTCGGCGAGACGGTGCCGGTCCAAGACCCCGGGCTCGACGTCACGCTCCGCGAACCGGTGGGCGTGTGCGCGCTCATCACGCCGTGGAACTTCCCGCTCGTGATCGCGACGTGGAAGATCTCGCCCGCCCTCGCCTGCGGGAACACGATCGTCGTGAAGCCGGCGTCGCTCACGCCCCTCTCGCTGCTGAGTCTGGCCGACATCCTGGCCGAGGCCGGGCTGCCCGCCGGGGCCATGTCGGTGCTTCCCGGTCCGGGTTCGAGCGTCGGCAACGCGCTCGTGACCGATCCGCGTGTCGCCAAGGTCGGGTTCACAGGGTCGACCGAGATCGGGTCGGCGATCATGGCGCTGGCGGCTCGGAACATCACCCGGATCTCGCTCGAGCTCGGGGGCAAGTCCGCCAACGTGGTGTTCGCCGATGCGGACATGGAGCACTGCATCGAGCGGTCGATGTGGGCCGTGTTCGCGAACACCGGCCAGGACTGTTGCGCCCGGAGCCGAGTGTTCGTCGAGCGTCCCGCCTACGAGGGCTTCGTCGAGGCGCTGGCGAGCAAGACCGAGACCCTGCGCGTCGGGCAACCGCTCGCTGAGGAGACCGACCTCGGTCCGCTCGTCTCGTCCGGGCAGCGGCAGACGGCGCTCGACTACCTGGAGATCGGGCAGAAGGAGGGCGCGCGCCTCGTCACCGGCGGCGACGTTCCGGAGGTGCCCGACGGCGAGAACGGGTTCTACCTTCGGCCGGCCGTGCTCGCCGACGTCGACAACGCGTGGCGCGTGGCCCAGGAGGAGATCTTCGGGCCGGTGGCGTGCGTGATCCCGTTCGACACGGAGGAGGAGGCCATCCGCCTCGCCAACGAGACCGAATACGGGCTCTCCGGGTCGATCTGGACCCGCGATCTCGGTCGGGCGATCCGCGTGGCCAAGGGCATCCGCACCGGCGTGCTGAGCGTGAACTCGTCGCACAGCGTCCACACCGAGGCCCCGTTCGGCGGCTTCAAGCGCAGCGGCATCGGCCGCGAGATGGGGATGCACGCGGTCAACCTGTACACCGAGGTCAAGAACGTCTACTTCTCGGAGACGTAGCGGTCATATCGAGCGCGGATAGGCCGGCGGCAGAGGAAATCGGATCTCTCTGCCTAGCCGTCTGTTCGCTAACAGATCTCGGTCATGCACTTGATGGGTCAGGAGATTAGGGAACGGGCAAACGCCGCCCCCTGCGGGATCAACGTGAGGTTCGGCCTGGAGGATCGTGCGGTCCCAGCGTCGGCCCCATCGAGGCGAAGTCGTCGCGCGAGTGATCCGATCCTTCACCTTAGGACGCGGAAAGTAAGATGCGTGACCCCAGTGCCTTCGATCACCCTCGTGCTCTCCAGGTCGATCGGCCCGGTCCCTAGACGGTCGAACAACGAGACGCCGTCCCCGAGCAGGACGTGTACCAGGTCTACGTGTATCTCGTCGAGGAGCCCAGCTTTGATGCAATGCTGCACGATGCTCGCGGCACCCACGCCGACGTCCTTGTCGCCTGCGACCGCTTGCGCTTGCGCTAGGGCGCTTTCGAGTCCGTCCGTGACGAACGTGAACGGCGATCCTTCGTAGACCCAGTCTGATGGGACCGAGCTGGTCACAACGAAGACCGGTACGTCCAAGGGGTGTTTGCCACCCCACCCATCGGTGAGGTCGAATGTCCTTCGACCAAACACCATCGCCCCTGTCGTTCTGCGTGTCTCGGCAAGGTACTCGGCGGTCTGCGCCGACACCATGAAGACCATGTCGGTTCCAGGCAGCCTGTATTCGGTGTCGCCAGCGGAGTACCACGCCAAGAGCCTCTCGCCGCCGATACCCATGGGTGCTTCAGGGCCATCGTTCGGCCCAGCGATGAACCCGTCGAGCGAGACCGAGAGTCCTGTGCGGACCTTCCCCAAAGCTCGTCCTCCTTCCCCAACCTGATCTCAGGACTGTCTGGTGGTTTGTCGGTACGGCCCTTGTGCTCTTACTGAACGTCACTCTTGCGGCTAGTGAGAGAGGCTTCTTTCCCCGGACTCAAGACCATAGCCCTGTCGACTCATCCAGACCTTAGACCGAGCGCTCGTACCGCTCGCGCTCCCACTCGGTCACGGTCTCACGCCAGGCCTTCAGCTCCCAAGCCCGAGACGTGACGTAGTAATCGCTGAAGTCCTTGCCGAGCGCCTCGCGCAGCGCCGGGTCGTCTTCGAACGCCTGCAGCGCGGCCTCCAGCGACCCGGGCAACTCGGGCAGACCGAGCGCGTACGCGTCGCCCTCGATGGGGTCGGGCGGGGACGCTCCGCGCCGGATCCCGTCCGCGACCGAGGCCCCGGTCGCGGCGAGCACCAGGTACGGGTTCGCGTCGGCGCCCGGCCGACGGCACTCGAAGCGCCACAGCTCCGGGCGCGCCGATCGGATCGCGCGCACCGCGCAGGAGCGGTTCTCGTAGCCCCACGTCGCGTTGATCGGCGCGAACCAGCCGGGGACCAGCCGCTTGTACGAGTTGATCGTGGGGTTCAGCAGCAGCGAGGCCGCCGGCAGATGGTCGATCACCCCGGCGACGGCCGAGGCGAACACGGGCGGCAGCTCGGCGCTCGGGTCGTCGCCCGCGAACGCGTTGGTCCCGCCCTGCCAAAGCGACAGGTGGACGTGGCCGCTCGAGCCTTCCTCGCCCGGGTTCGTCTTGGCGAGGAAGCTCGCGCGCAGGCCCATCGACTCCGCGACCTGCTTCACGCCGAACTTCAGCAGCACGGCGTCGTCCGCCGTGGCCACCCCGAGCTTCGCACCGAGGTTCAGCTCGAGGAGACCGGGGCCGGCCTCCGTGTGCACCGCCGCCAGTTCGACCCCGAGCCCCTCGAGCGCGGGGACGAGCTCGTCGAGGAACCGTGAGAAGCGACCGATCTCGTTCACGCTGTAGCTGATCCCGCTCGAGGTCGGGTCGCCCTGCGCGTCCCAGATCCGGATCTCGTACTCGATCGCCGACATGACCTCGAAGCCGAGCGCGCCGATGTCGTCGACGACGCCGCGGAAGACCTCGCGCGAGGCGAACGCGGCCGAGCCGTCCGGCCAGCTCGGCGTCGCCAGGCAGACCCGCCACCCGGGCCGCCACGGCAGGTCGTGCAGCGTTTCGGGGTCCGGGTGCACGATCAGGTCGGGGGCGCCCACCTTGATCCCGAAGCGCTCGTAGTCGGCGATCGGCGAGTCGACCGGATCCAGTCCGAGGATGAGGTCGGTCATCACGGTCCCCTGCGCGAGCGCTGTCTCGAACGCGTCGGGGCGCAGCGCCTTGCCGCGGAGCGATCCGTTCATGTCGGGGATCGCGAGCAGGACGAACTCCTCGCCGGCCCGGGGTTCGACGATCACGATGTCGGTCCGGCGAGTGCGCGGTCGATCGTCCGGCCGACGTCCTGCATCGTGGCGGCGAAGCGTCGGACCATCTGGCCGAGCTCCGCGTCGGTGCTCGTGTACGCGGGAGCCAGCAGGACCTGGTCACCGGCGAACCCGTCTGCCTGGGGATGTGTCGAGGTGACGAGGAGCCCGTGCTCGAACGCCGTGTCGTCGACGAGCGAGGCGGCGTCGAGTTCGACGGGCAGGAACGACGTCCCATCGCGGGGGTCGACCAGCTCCACCCCGAGGAGGAAGCCCCGACCGCGGACCTCCTTGACGAACCCCATCCCCTCCAGGGCCGACACGAGCTCGGCCCGAAGCTGCGGGCCGCGGTCGCGAACGCGCTCGATCAGTCCCCGCCCCTCGATGAAGTCCAGCACGGCGAGTCCGACGGCGGCGGGGAGCGGTGCGCCGTCCCACGTGTGCCCGAGGTCGAACTCGCGCGACCCGCCGTCGATCGCGTCGTAGACCTCCTGCCGACACAGCACCGCACCCAGTGGGGCGTAGCCGGCGCCCAGCCCCTTGCCCACCGCGACGATGTCGGGCTCGATCGGGAGCTGATGGGCGGCGAGCCAGCTCCCGACCCGACCGATGCCGGTCACCACCTCGTCGAAACAGATCAGGAACCCGTGCCGGTCCCGGCGTTCGGCCAGGCCGCGCCAGAACGGTGGCGGTGGCGAGTAGGCGGGCAGGGCCGCCGCGCTCACGGGCTCGATGAAGAAGGCCGCGATCTCCTCGCCGTGCCGCTCGAGCAGCCGGTCGAGCTCGGCGAGCGCGGCCTCGCCGCTCGGGTCGAACCGCCACGTCGACGGCGGGATGTGCAGGTGATCCGCGAGGTACGGCGTGTACGGCTCCTGGATCGCAGGCCGACCGTTCAAGGCGAGGGTCCCCATCGAGGAGCCGTGGTAGCTCTGCGCGGGCGAGATCACGCGCCAGCGGTCGGTGTCGCCGCGCTCGACGTGGTAGAGCCTCGCGAGCTGGAGCGCCGTCTCGTTGGCCTCGGAACCGCCGGACACGAAGCGCGCTCGCGCCATCTGGGGCATGCGGCCGAGCAGCCGGTCCGCGAGGCGCTCCTGCGGCTCGCTCGTGAAGTAGTGGTTGTAGTAGTAGGCGATCTCCCCGGCCTGTTCGGCGGCCGCCGCCGTGATCTCGAGAACGCCGTGCCCGATGCAGGCGACCATCGCGCCGCCCGAGCAGGCGTCGAGGATCTGCCGGCCGTCGGTCGTCGTGAGCCAGACACCCTGGCCGCGCTCGATGCTCGGGTACGCGAGGTCGAGGTCGCGGGGGAAGACCGCGGTGTCGTCCGAGCGGATCATCGTTGGGTCGCGGCCCGTCCGAGCCGCGCGACGTCACGGAGGAAGCGGTCGAACAACTGCATCGCGTTGCCGCGGCTCGCATCCGCGCGGCGGTGGGACTCCTCGAGCAGCGCGTCCGGATCCACGCCGTCCGCGTCGAGCTCGTGACGGTAAACGCGGACCCAGTCGTCCATGATCTCGGTCGTCACCTCGGGATGGAACTGGAGCCCGAGCGATCTCCCGGCGACGAAGGCCTGCGGGCCGACGTCGGTCTCGGCCACGATCGTCGCCCCCGGGGGAGCCGTGAACGTGTCGAAATGCCACTGGAACCACGGCCCCTCCGGCACGAGCTCGGGGTCGCGGCTGCGGAGCGGGAGCCAGCCGATCTCCGAGTCGTCCGATCGGTAGAGGTCGGCGCCGAGCACGCGGGCGAGCATCTGCCCCCCGAAGCACAGGCCGAGGATCGGGACGTCGGCGGCCACGGCGCGGCGCATGAGGGCCGCCTCGCGCGGCACGAACGGCTTGCTGTCATCGAACGCGGCGAACTCGGAGCCGAGCGAGACGATCAGGTCGTACCGGGTCGGATCGAGCTCGGTGTCCTCGAGGTCGATGCGGACCGTCACGGCCTCCGCGTCGTGCGACCGGAGCCACTCGGCGACGTGTCCGGGGGGCGTAGGCTCCTCGTGCTGCAGGATCAGCGTCCGGAGCGGCGTGTCCCGGTCGCCCATCTATCCGGCTCCCGTGTTCGCCGGCCACGGCAGGGCGCTCAGCTCGGCTTCCGCCTCGTCGGCCGCGTGGTGCACGGCGTCCGCGAACCTCGAGACCATCTCGGCGAGCTCGTCGTCGGTGGTCGTGAGCGGCGGCGCGAACAGCGTCTGGTCGCCCGCGTACCCGTCGTGGGTCGGCTGCGTCGACAGCGTGATCAGCCCGCGCTCGAACGCCGCGGCATCGATGCGCCCCGCCACGCGCAGCTCCCTGGGCAGGAACGACGTCCCGTCCCGAGGGTCGACGAACGACACGCCGAGCAGGTAGCCCTCGCCGCGGACCTCCTCGACCATCGGGATGTCCCCCAGCGCCTCGGCGATCTCGTCGCGGAGCCGTGGTCCTCGTTCGGCCACCCGCTCGATGAGCTTCTCGCCGCGCAATGCCTCCAGCACCGCGAGCCCAACCCCGCACGGCAACGGCGCGCCGTCCCACGTGTGCCCGAGCGGGAACCGGCGCGAACCCTCTGCGACGGCCTGGTACACGTGATCGCGGCAGAGCACGGCGCCGATCGCCGCGTACCCGGCGCCGAGGCCCTTGGCCGTCGCGATGATGTCAGGTGCGCAGGCCGTGTCGGCACCTGCGAACCACCGGCCGGTCCGGCCGACACCCGTCACGATCTCGTCGAAGCAGACGAGGAAACCGTGCCGCTCGCGGCGCTCGCCCAGGCCCTCCCAGAACCGGCGTGGCGGCGTGTGCGCGGGAAGGGCCGCGGCGCTGATCGGCTCGCAGAAGAACGCAGAGACGTTCCCGGGACCCGCCTCCTCGAGCGCGCGGTCGAGCGCCGCGAGCGCGGCTTCGCCGGTCGGGTCGAAGTGCGACGTGCTGGGCGGGATGTGCAGGTGCTGCGGGAGGTACGGGCCGAACGGTCCCTGCAAGCCCGGCCGCCCCGTGAGCGCCAGGGTCTGCATCGTCGGGCCGTGGTAGGCCTGCGCGAACGAGATCACCTGCCATCGGTCCGGCTCACCCCGTTCGACGTGGTAGCTGCGAGCCAGCTGGATCGCCAGCTCGTTCGCGTCCGCCCCGCTGGTCACGAAGCGCGCGCGGGTGAAACCCTCGGGCGCCACGTCGACGAGCTCCCGCGCGAGCCGCTCCTGGGCAGGGTTCGTCATCCGCTCGTTGTGCACGTACGCCAAGCGCTCCGCCTGAGCGCGCGCCGCCGCGATGATGTCGCGCCGGCCGTGACCGAGGGTCGAGGCCATCGAACCGCCGCTCATCGCGTCGAGGTATCGGTTGCCGGCGGCGTCCTCAACCCACACGCCCTTGCCCCGGACCACGGCCGGATAGTCACGGCCGAACTCGAGCTGGAGCACGTGGCTCCGGCTGGTATCGATCACGCCCTGGGCCATGCGGCGTCCTCCTGCCGCGAACCGACGGACGGGTTCCGCCCGCCGGTGAGCTTCGAACGCCCGAAGCCTACCGCGTGACCGCCAGGCCAGGGCCTCTCCCGGTGAGAGCGCCGAACCGCTACGATCGGTCGTTCGATCGGGCTGCGGACCTGCGGAAGGAGGCGCCGGTGGAGGGCGTCGGCAAGATCCTCGAGGGGTGGCAGAAGGATGGGATCGGCTTCGTCCGGTTCGAGCTGCCGGACATGCACGGGATCTCGCGGTCGAAGACGATCCCGATCGCCCACGCCTTCGACTACGCGGAGCGCGGGCTCAACATGTACGGCGGCGTCAGCGTCCTTGACTCGAGGTCCGACGTGGTCCCGGGCACGCTGTACCACGAGGAGGTCGGGTACGGCGACCAGCTCCTGTTCCCCGATCCCGAGAGCGCCGCGATCGTCCCGTGGGCGGACCGCACGGCCCGTCTGATCTGCGACGCACGGTGGTACGACGGGCGGCCGCTCGCGGCGACGCCCCGTCACGTCTTCCGCAGCGCCGTCGAGAAGGCGCGCGAGATGGGGTTCGAGCCGCTCATGGGCTCCGAGTTCGAGTTCTACCTCCTCACCGCCGACACGCACGAACCGCTGTTCGAGGGCTATCAGATCTTCAACACGGTCCGCAACGACTACGTCCCGACGATCCGCCGCATCGTCGAGGAGATGCCGAAGGTCGGCGTCGACATCATCACCGCGAACTGCGAGTACGCCGGCTCCCAGTGGGAGATCAACTTCGCGCCCGGCCGCGGCCTGGCGGGGCCGGACCACGCGTTCACCTTCAAGAACGGCGTGAAGGAGATCGCGAAGCAGGACGGGTACCTCGCGACGTTCATGAGCAAGCCGTGGGCGACCTCGGCCGGCAGCGGGTGTCACACCCACCTGTCGCTGATGCACGCCGACTCGGGGGAGAACGCGTTCGCCGACGCCGACGACCCGAACGGCATGAACGACACCGGCCGCTCGTTCATCGCGGGGCTCCTCACGTACGCCCGCGCGATCGACGCGGTGATCGCGCCCACGGTGAACTGCCTGCGCCGTCGCCGCCGGCACACGCTTCAGCCCGACGAACGTCTCGTGGGGCCACGAGGACCGTTCGGCCCTGATCCGCGTCAAGGGCGGCAGCCCCGCGTCCAAGCACATCGAGTACCGGGCGCCCTCGGCGCTGTCCAACCCCTACCTCGTCGGCGCCGCGCTGATCCAGGCGGGGCTGCGGGGCATCGAGGACAAGCTCACGGCGCCGGAGCCGTCCAAGCCCGGCGTGCCCGCGGAGGAGGACGACTCGCTCGAGAAGCTGCCGCTCGACCTCGCCGACTCGCTCGATGCGCTCGAGGCCGAGCCCGCGACACGCGACTTCTTCGGGGAGGAGTTCATCACCGCGTACACGAGGATGCGGCGGTACGAGCTCTCCCGGCTCGCCGACTGGGTGAGCGACTGGGAGCGCACGGAGTACCTGGAGCTGTTCTGAGCCCTCCGGCCGCGAAGCGGAGCACCGCGCGCACGGCCCCCGCTCGGCGGACGAGCGGGGGGGCCGCGGCGGTCGCCCGCCGCCTGTCGGCCGCCGGGGTCGAGGCCGTCGCGCTCGCGATGGTCGATCCCGCGGGTGTCACCCGGGTCAAGTGCATCCCGATCCGCCGGTTCGAGGAGGTCGCACGGTTCGGCGTCGGCCTGTCGAACGTGTTCTCCGTCTTCCTGGTGAGCGACGGCATCACGTCCGCGCCGGGCATCGAGGGGCCCTCGGGCGACACCCGGCTCGTCCCCGATCCGGCGTCGGCCGTCGCGCTGGCGGCCTCCCCGGGCTGGGCGCTCGCGGCGGTGGACCAGCGGGACCAGGAGGGCGAACCCTGGCCGCCCTGCGGCCGCACGTTCGCGAGGCGGATGCTCGAGCGCCTCTCGGCTCACGGGCTCGAGCTCCGCGGGGCCTACGAGCTCGAGTTCTTCCTCGGGAACCGGATCTCGGCCCGCGCGGCCGACGAGCCCGATCCCGTCCCCGCGCACGTGGGCCCCGGGTACAGCGCACCGGTGCTCGCGGACCAGGAGCCGTTCGCGACCGCGGTGATCCGCGCGCTCGAGGCGCAGGGGACCGGGGTGATGCAGTTCCACCCCGAGTACTCCACCGGGCAGTTCGAGATCTCCGTCCCGCATCGGGCCGGGATCGCCCTCGCCGACACGAACCTGGTCGCCCGCCACACGATCCGCTCGGTCGCGCGATCGAACGGCCTCGCCGTCTCGTTCGCGCCGGTCGTGTTCGCCGGGCTGGTCGGCAACGGCGACCACCTCCACCTCAGCCTGTGGGACCGGCGCGGCCGCAACCGGTTCGCGGACGGGGACGGGCCCGAGGGCATGACCCGCGAGGCCGAGGCGTTCACCGCCGGCGTCCTCGAGTCGCTGCCGGCGATCACCGCGGTCTCGTGCCCCTCGGTCGCCAGCTACCTGCGGCTCCAGCCCCACCGGTGGGCGGGCGCGTTCCAGTGCTGGGGCCGGGAGAACCGCGAGGCGGGGCTCCGGTTCGTGACCGGGATGGTCGGGAGCCGCTCGGAGGCGGCGAACCTGGAGGTCAAGCCGGTCGACGGCGGCGGCAACCCGTACCTCGTGCTGGGCGCGGTGGTCGCCGCCGGGCTCGACGGGCTCGAACGCGACCTTCGGCTCCCCGTGCCGACGACGGAGGATCCGGCGTCGTTGTCCGCGGCGGAGCGGAGGAAACGGGGGATCGCTCAGCTGCCGTCCTCGCTGGGCGCGGCGATCCGAGCGCTCGAGCGCTCGTCGGTCCTTCGGGACGCGATGGGTGCGATGCTCTTCGACTCCTTCGTGGCGACACGCAAGGGTGAGCTCGCGGCGTTCGACGGCATGGACGATGACGCCGTCGTCCGCGCGCACCGCTGGCGGTACTGAGGGCCAAGGGGAGGAGAGGACGGTGGCAGGGATCGATCTGTCGGACGTGGGCATCGTCGACGCGCACACGCATCCGTATCGGCTGGAGGAACTGCTCGAACGCGACCCCGCGGGGTTCGACACGCGCGCGATGTTCCTCGGCGAGTCCTTCTCCTCGTCCTCGCGGCTCCAGGAGGGCCTGTGGCCGTTCGTCCACGCGCTCACCGGGTCGACCGTCTACGGCATCGCGATGCACCGGTGGCTGGCCGAGCACCTGGGCTGCGAGCCCAACCGGCAGGCCGTGGTCGAGGCGCGGGCCGAGGCGCTCCGCGCGGATCCGGTCGCGTACACGAAGGGGCTCCTCGACGCGGCCGGCGTGGTCGCGGTCCTGTCCGACGAGGGGTTCCCGCAGCCGCCCGTGCCCGCCGAGGAGTTCGAACGGACGATCGGCGTCCGCGTCCATCGCGTGGCGCGGCTCGAGCCGTGGATCCTCGTGCACCGCGACGGCGCGTTCGACGACCTGGTGTCCGGCGTCGAAGGCGAGGCGACGCAGGCCGCCGCCGACCCCAACTGCGTCGCCTTCAAGTCGATCGTCGCCTACCGCACGGGTCTGGACGTCGGGGACCCGAGCGAGGCCGAGGCCCGCGAGGCGTTCGAGCGCTGGCGCGGTGACGGGTGGCGCGAGACCCGGGAGCACGCGAAGCCGGTCCGGGACTTCCTGATCCGGCGGACGCTCGCGGTGGCCAAGGAGCACGGTCGCGCGTTCCACTTCCACTGCGGGGGTGGCGATCCGGACATCGACCTGATCCATGCCAAACCCGAGAACCTGTTCCCGTTGCTCGTGGACGTCCAGGACCAGCCGGTGGTGCTCGTGCACAGCGGGTACCCCTGGATCCGGGAGTCCGCGTACATCGCGTCGGTCCTGCCGAACGTCTACCTGGAGCTGTCCGAGCTGATCCCGTGGGGCTTCGGTCAGGTCGAGTGGGCGCTCGAGATGCTGGTGGGGACCGTGCCGGCGGCCAAGATCCTGTACGGCTCGGACGAGGCCGGAGAGCCGGAGTCGTTCTGGATCTCGGCCCTGCTCGCGCGGCGGGCGCTCGAACGCGTCCTGGATCGGTTCGTCGAGCGCGACTACATCGCGCCCAAACACGCCGAGCGCCTGGGGTCGATGGTGCTCGGCGAGAGCTGCCGGGCGCTGCACGGCCTCGAGGCGTGACCGTCGTCATCGGCGGCGCCGACCGACCGGCGGTGCTGGCTCAGTACTTGGCGAAGTGGCCGCGGTACTGCGACGCCTCGTCCATCGCCCCGTAGGCCTCGAACTCGGACCGACGGACCGCGACGTACGAGGCGGTGAGCGCCTCGCCCATGGCCCCGGTGAGGACCCCGTCGCGCTCGAGCTCGTCCAGCGCCGCGCCGAGGGTCTCCGGATACCGCGCGGCGCTGGCGCGCTCGCGTTCGGCATCGGACAGCGTGGCCGGGTCGACCAGCATCGGGTCGGGGAGCTCGAGGTTCCCCTCGATCCCGTCCAGGCCGGCGGCGATGAGGCCCGCGAACGCGAGGTAGGGGTTGCAACTCGCGTCCGCAGGCTTGTACTCGAGGTTCGTCGACGGCTCCTCCAACCCCCAGAACGTCGACGGGACGCGGACCGTGGCCTCGCGGTTGTCCGGGCCCCAGCACACGAATGCCGAGCTCCAGTGTTGCGGCAGGAGCCGTCGGAACGAGTTGAACGACGGCGCCGTCAGCGCGAGCAGTGCGGGCGTGTGGGCGAGGATCCCCGCCGCGAACCGCTCGGCCGTCTCCGAGAGCGCGTAGCGCCGGTCGCCGTCGTGGAAGCGGTTCCGCTCGCCCGCGGTGTCCCAGATGCTGAAGTGGATGTGCGCCCCGTTGCCCGCCTGGTCCGGCCACGGCTTCGGCGCGAGCGAGGCCACCAACCCGAAGTTCGACGCGACGGCGCGGATCGTCTCCCGGACGAGGATCTGCGTGTCGGCCGCCTCGAGCACCGGCAGATGCACGATCGACAGCTCCTGCTGGCCGTGCCCGAGCTCCGCGTAGTACTGCTCGAGCTGGATCGACTGCGCCTCGAGCGCCGCGACGATCGCGTCCGTGACCTCCTGCGAGGCCGTCATCCCGATCGTCGAGAAGCACAGGCTGTCGTCGATCGGAGCGAACCCGTCGTCCGTCCGCGTGGCGAGGCTGAACTCGTTCTCGATCGCGCAGCGCATGACCAGGTCGCGTTCGGCGAGCGCGGCGGTCATGCGATTGAGGAACGAGCGGGGGTCGGCCTCGTACGGCTCGCCGTCCAGCCGCACGTGGTCGACGAGCATGGCCGCAGAGTGCGGCGCGTACGGCAGGATGCGCAGCGTCGCCGGGTCGGGGACCAGCCGAACCTCGCCGACCGGGCCCATCCCCTCCACCGGCTGGAGCTGGTCCAGGGAGCTCATCGCCTGCATCGCGACGGTCAGCCCGATCCCGGTCCGCATCCGGTCGGCCAGCCGCTCGACGTGCGCGGCCTTGGCCCGGACGATGCCTCCGTTGTCGCAGTACAGGAACCGGACGAGGCGGACACCCGCCTGCCTGCAGACGGCGACCGCCTCGTCCGGCGTCATGCTCGGCTCATCGTCCCGTGGCTCAGGCGGTAGGCATGTCCTCCCTGATCTCCTGTTCCACGGCCCCCAGGACGATCAGTTCCTCGTCGGTCTTGCCGCGCCTGGTCCGCTGCGAGATCGACGTAGATCACGATGCCCGCGATCACCGAGATGGCGGTCACGGCGACCATCCACGCGTTCCACTCGGCGAGCGTCGGGAAGCCCGCCGGGTACCAGGACCCGATGAAGATGAAGAAGACCGCCAACAGGTTGACGATCGTCCCGACGATCCCACACAGGTACAGGAACCCGACCGGAACCCGCCGCTCCTTCTCGAACCGTTCGGGATCGGCGCGCTTGGCGAAGAAGATGTCGAGGAACAGCAGGGCGGTCGAGATGCACCAGACGATCGTCAGTCCGGCGTAGAGACCGTAGAAGGGCTTGTTGTAGTCGTCGCCCCCGAGACCGAAGAACACGAGGATCGTGATGATCGTCGCGATCACCGTCTGCAGGATCACGGCGTTCGCCGGGACCTTGTTCTTGTTGACCTTCCCGACCTGGTGGGGGAGGCGTTTCTCGAGGCCAGACACGAAGAGCAGCCGCGCGAACGCGTAGTTGTAGACGACCGTCGCGGTGATGAACACCCAAGCGAGGATCAGGGCGACGATCACGCCTGCCCATTCTCCGATCGCCACACCGACGGCCTGGGCGCCTCCGGTCACCCCGTTCGCCCCTCCCGCCTCGATCACGACCATGTTCCCCCAGGTCGTCCACAGGTACGCGGCCATCACGATGAGGCAGCCCCAGAGCAGGTATGTCCGGATGGCTTTCTCACCACCGTTCACCTCGACGCCCATGTTCAGGGGGCTCTCGATGCCGAGGAGGGCGAGGATGGCGAACGAGAAGAACGTCAGGTTCGCGGGGATGCCCAGCGCGAGCTTGTCCCCTTGGAACGGATCCCAGCCTGTCCCGAAATCGGTCGAGGACGGGTTCCCCTTCAGGAGCCACACGACCCCCGCCAGGCCGATCACGAAGATCGCCGCGGCGTAGAAGAAGAACTGCACGTTCACGTAGTTCTGGGTGAGCCTCATCCGAAGGAGCGACATGGCGGCGCTGAACCACAGGACCAGCAGAACGACCACGCCGATCTGCCAGTTCTCGGTGAGGATCGCGTTGTCGCCGAACGCGGCGACCTGCTGGATGAAGGCCGCGACCAGGATGCCGGAGGCGACCATGACGATCGGCCCCGGCCACCACGCGACGAACCCTGCGAAGAACCCCCAGAACGGCCCGAGGACCTTGTGGGTCCACACGTACAACGAACCTTCCTCGGGGAACATCCGGCCGAGCTGCGCGGTCACGAAGGCGCCGGTGATCAGGAACGTCGCGAACGCGACGATCCAGAAGATGAACACCGATGGTCCGGCGAACTGGAGCCCTGCCGAGTTGATGATGAACAGGACGATCGCAACGAAGATGACCACCAGGTCGAACGGGCCGAGGGTCCTCGATACGAGGACGGGCGCGACCTTCTCGGAGATCATCACGTTCTCGTCGGGCTTCGATGCCATCCGACACCCCCTCCCGTCGTGAGGACGCGCGCGACCAACCGGGTGCGGGCGCGCCCTCACCAGCCGTCGTTTCGGCAATCCTCGCATCGAGCTGCCGGGCTGTAAAGCCCGTGCGGCGGAAACCCCTGCAGCCGAACGAGGCCGCGTCCGGCTACTCGAGGCCGCGCTCGGCGCGGTAGGCGGCTGCGATCTCCTTCAGCCGGGCCCTGGTCGAGGCGTAGACCTCGCCGTTCGGCAGGTAGCGCTTCGGAGCCTTGGCCACGAACGTGTAGTTGGGATCGCACACGTTGGCGACCGGGCTCTCGGAGATCTGGGACACGAGCTGGTAGGCATCCAGCGGGTCGAGGCTCCGTTCCTCGGCGAGCCAGCGGACCAGGTCGCCGTGCGCGATCCGGAAGGCGTCCTCGAGCGGGCGGGCCGAACCCGTGGACATGATGTGCTCGTCGTCCTCGAGCCGAGGCCAGGGTGTGAGCCGGCCCTTGATCAGGTCGACGACCAGCACGGTCTCCATCGCGGCCTCGACGGCCACGCCGCAGGTCTCGCCCTCTCCCTGACGACAGTGGCCGTCGCCGAGGGAGAACAGGGCCCCCTCGACGTTGACGCCGAGGTAGCAGGTCGTGCCGGCACGCATCTCCGGCGTGTCCATGTTCCCGCCGTGCGCGTCGGGTACGAGCGACGAGCGGGCCTCGCCGCCCGCCGGGGCCACCCCGACGGTGCCGTGCATCGGATCGAGCGGGAGCTCGGTCGTGTAGTCGCCGTTCCGAGCCTCGAAATGGACGACCCGGCGCTCGCGGTCCACGTCGTAGCGCCACACGAGCTCGGGGAGCGGGTCCTGCAGCGTCACCGTCCTCGTCGTCGACGTGAGCGCTCCGAACAGCGGGAACGTCGTCGAGACGGCCCAGTCCCGTGCGGGCTCGATCGAGACGAAGTGCAGCGCGAGCGTGTCGCCGGGCTCGGCCCCTTCGACGACGAAGGGTCCGGTCTGCGGGTTGAAGGCCGTGATCTTCTCCGATGGGAGATCGTCCACGCGCTCGACGAGACCGCCGAAGCAATCGTCGGTCCACACCTCGAGGACGTCGCCCGGCTGGACCTTCATCACGGGCTCGACGCCGCCGAAGGTCCACGCGTAATGGCTGCGCTCCGGGCGGAAGCTCACGACGTTCGGGCCGGCCATGGACGCCTCCTCGGGCTGGGTTCGGGTGACGGTCGCGATCGTAGTCCCGGAGGACGCGGCGGGGCCAGGTCGGATCGGAGGGCGATCAGGTGGCGTTTCGGACGACGTCCCAGAAGCGTCGGAACAGGGTCCGAGCGCGCTCCTCATGGCCGTCGATGTGCTCCTCGATCTGGGCTTCCAACTCCTCGGTGGTCGAACCCCACGCGCGGACGCCCTCATCCCCGGCGGTCTTCAACCACAGGTCGACCTCGGCCCGATCGACCTCGACGTGGAACTGCGTCCCCCACGCCGCATCGCCGTAGCGGAATGCCTGGGTCTGCACCAGGTCGCCGGTCGCGAGCAGCGTCGCTCCCTCGGGCAGGTCGAAGGTGTCCTCGTGCCAGTGGAAGACCACGTCGCCGTCGGCGAACACGGAGAGCAGGGGATCGTCGGCCGCCGCCTGCGTCGGGTGCAGCGCGTTGAACCCGATCACGCGCACACCCGCCGAGTACACCGGGTGGCCGAGCGCCCTCGCGAGCATCTGGCCGCCCAGGCAGAGCCCGAGGTACGGGACGCCCGACGCCACCGCGGCGCGGACGTACTCGCGCTCCGTCTCGAGGAAGGGGTACTCGTCGGTCATGTCGACGTTCATGATCCCGCCGTAGACGACGATGCCCGAGATCTCGGACAGCGTGGGGAGCGTCGGGCCGGTGTGCGCGAGGTGCTCGATCCAGGGGAGCCCCTCGTCCTGGAGCGTTCCCGGGGCGACGCCGAACGTCTCCCAGTCGGCGTGGCCGATCAGCAGCACCGGTCGCATGGCGGGCCAGTCTACCGGCGCGATCGGGTCGGTTCGCGTCCCGGCCTTCCCGTCTGCCAGACTCCGAACGACCGAGGAGGCGTGATGACCACGAAGATCGGGAAGTCGATGCGGCTGAAGCGCGTGATCGATCCGGCGGGCGTGTCGGTGATCTGCGCGCTCGACCACGGGATGACCTCGCCGACGTTCCTCGAGCCCCTCGCGGACATCGAGGCACGCACCCGTGAGACGGTGGCCGGCGGCGCGAACGTGATCATGATGAGCAAGGGGATGATCCGGGTGGCCGAGCCGGCGTTCTCGCCGACGACCTCGCTCGCGCTGCTGCTCTCGGCATCGGCCGACCCGGGCGGGGATCGTCCGGAGATCGTGCAGATCGCCGAGGTCGAGGAGGCGCTCGTGCTCGGCGCCGACGCGGTCGTGCTGTTCACGGCGCTCGGCGGGGACACCGAATCCGGGATGATCGACATCCTCTCGTCGGTGGGGCGCGAGTGCGCGGCGCTCGGCATGCCGTTCATCGCCGAGGCTGAGTTCCCCACGACCTACGCGACGGTCGAGGAGCTGAAGCAGCAGTACGGGTTCGAGTACCTGCGCCGGAACGTCCGCCTGTGTGCCGAGCTCGGCGCCGACATCGTGAAGACGAACTGGCCGGGCGAGCCCGAGTCGTTCGCCAAGCTGGTGGAGGCGACGAACGGCATCCCGGTCGTGCTCGCCGGCGGTTCGCGGCTGGAGGACAAGGAGCTGCTGTGGCGGATGCAGGTGGCCGTCGAGGCCGGAGCCATCGGGTGCTCGGTGGGACGGAACATCTTCATGCACGCCTCGCCCGAGGCGATCACGCGCGCGCTCTCGCGGGTGATCCGTGAGCGGTGGAGCGCCGACAAGGCCCACGACGCGCTCGTCGAGGAGCTGGGACGGTGAGGGGCGCGGCGCCGAGCGCCGCGGCGTCGGAGGAGCGAGCGCGATGAGGGCCGCCTTCATGACCGACGTGAACGCGGTCGAGGTGCGCGAGACCGAGGCGCCGAAGCTCGACCCCCGGGGCGCGATCCTGCGGATCGAGGCCTGCGGCATCTGCGGCACGGACGCGAGGACCTTCTTCAACGGCGATCCGCGGGCACCCGCGCCCTGGGTGCTCGGGCACGAGCCGGTGGGCGTGCTCGAGGAGGTCGGCCGGGACGCCGTGCTCCCGCCCACGGTCGCGAAGGGCGACCGGGTGTTCCTCGGCTCGATCCTCACGTGCGGCGAATGCCGGTGGTGCATGGACGGGTTCCAGAACCTGTGCGAGCACCACCTGCTCTACGGCTACGACCCGTTCCCTGGCGCCTACGCCGAGTGGGCCCCCGTGCCGCCGATCGCGACGAAGAACCTGATCCCGCTCCCCGACGACCTCCCGTCCGACCTGGCGACGGTCGCCGATCCCTTCGCGTGCGCGCTGAACGGCGTCGAGATGCTCGACGTCCGGCTCGGCGACGTCGTGGTGATCCTCGGCACCGGCCCGATCGGGTGCTGGCAGGCGGTCATGTGCCGGGACCGCGGCGCGAGCCGCATCTACATGACCGACGTGAAGCAGGATCGCCTGGACGTCGCGATGGGCATCGTGGGGTCGTTCGTCGACGACGCGTTCGTCGCAGAGGACGACAACGGGGTGGGCGAGGTGATGGGCAGGACCGGCGGAGCGGGCGCCGACCGGGTGAGCGTGGCCGCGCCGTCGAAGCAGGCGCAGCAGGCGGCGCTCGAGATGGCCGCGAAGCGCGCGAGGGTCGTCTACTTCGCCGGGCTGCCCAAGCACGACCCGGTGAGCCCGCTCGACATGAACCAGCTCCACTACAAGGAGCTCGCGATCCTCGGGGCGTACGGCGCGACCCACCGCCAGTACCGGATCACGATGGACTACCTCGACCGGCGCCAGGAGGATCTCGCGCGGGTCGTGACCCATCGGTTCTCGCTCGACCACATCGCGCAGGCGTTCGAGACGATCCGTTCCGGATCGGGGCTCAAGATGGTCATCCTCCCGTGACCGGGCCGTACGTGATCGGCTGCGACGTCGGCTCGCAGGGGACCAACTGCGCGTTGTACTCGGCCGACGGAACGCTGGTCGCCTCGTCCTACCAGGCTTACGACCTGTCGTTCCCGTTCCCGGGTGCTGCCGAGCAGGACCCGGGTCTGTGGCCCGCCGCGGTGGCCGCCGGCGTGCGGGATCTCCTCGACCACGTGCCCGAGGGACCCACGGCCGTCAAGGGGCTGTCGTTCGGCTCCCAGCTCGACGGGATGGTGGTGTGCGACGGTTCGGGGCGTTCCCTCCGCCCGGCCATGATCTGGATGGACCGGCGAGCCGAGGACCAGGCGGCCGCTGTGGCCGAGCGGATGGCGCCGGACGCGTTCTACCGCCACGTCGGCGCGAACCTCGACTCGTCCCACGCGGTCTTCAAGGCGCTCTGGGTCCGCGACGAGGAGCCCGAGGTGTGGGCGAACGGGAGGATCCTCATGTCGCCCGGGACCTACGTGCTGCGCGAGGTGGCGGGGGTGACCGCGATCGACTACTCGAACGCGTCCTCGTTCGCGCTCCTGGATCCGCGTTCGCGGGCGTGGTCGACGGAGGTGCTGGCCGCGGTGGACGTCCCGGAGTCGATGCTCCCCGAGGTCGCGAGCGCCACGGAGCCGATCGCGACGATCACGGGAGCGTTCGCCGAGGCGACGGGTCTGGACCCCGCGACGGTCGTCGCCGTCGGATGCGGCGACGAGATGGCCGCGACGCTCGGGGCCGGCGTGTTCGAGCCGGGCGAGGTGTGCGACGTGGTCGGGACCGCGGAGCCCGTCTGCGCCGCGTCGAGCGAGCCGCGCGAGGACCCGACGATGCTCGTCGAGTGTCACCCGCACGCCGACCCCGACGCGTGGCTGCTCGAGAACCCGGGGTTCGTCTCGGGGGGCAACCTGCGGTGGTGGCGGGACCAGTTCGCCCCGATCGAACGTGGAGCCGAGGCCGAGGGGCTCGGTGACGCGTACGACCTGCTCTCGCGGGAGGCCGGGCGCGTGCCGCCCGGCGCGGAGGGGCTCGTGTTCCTGCCGTGCATGCAGGGGGCGATGGCCCCCGAGTGGAACGGGGCCGCTCGTGGCGTGTTCTATGGGCTCACGCTCGCGCACTCGCGGGCGCACATGACGCGAGCGATCCTCGAAGGGAGCGCGTTCGCGCTCCGCGACATCCTGGAGGCGATGGTGGCGGCCGGCCTCGAGGTGAACCGGCTCACGATCGTAGGCGGCGGCGCGAAGGGCCCCCTATGGCGGCAGATCAAGGCCGACGTGACCGGCCTGCCGGTGCGCGTCCCGACGAGCGTCGAGACGACAGCGACGGGCGCCGCGATCGTGGCCTCGGTGGCCTCGGGGCTCCATGGAAACGTTGCCGACGCGGTGAGGACGTTCGTTTCCTACCGCCCCGAGCACCACGAGCCCGATCACGGCGCCCGTCACGCGTACGACGAGACGTACCGGCGGTACCGCGACGTCTACGCCGCCCTGCGACCCGTCTTCTCGACGGGCTGACTCGCGCACCACCGGACGCGGCTCGCCGAGGAACTCACGCAGCCTTGTGCAGCTTCTGCGGGAACTCGGTCACGGCGGCGGTCTCGTGGACCCTGCCTGACCTCACCCAGAAGAAGCAGAACGCGGCGACGGCCACCAGGGCCACGATCGCCACGATCGTGCTCACGACTCCTCCGCCCTCGATCGGGAACGCGGGGGACGAAGGGAACACGGGGATCCCGAGCATCGTCCTCACCTCCGCTCCCATCCTCGGTCGACGGCAGGCGAACTCGGAGGGTCGCCGGTCCTCGCCCCTACGGGGCTTTCGGCCCGGTCCGGAACGGGGTCCGGTGGGTCGGACGTGCTGCGAGCCTAGCCGCGCTCGAAGTAGCGGGCCAGCTCCCAGTCTGTGACCGTCGTGTTGTCGAAGATGACCTGCTCCTGATGCGCGGTGTTCAAGAGGTGCTCGAACACGAAGTCGCCGAGGGCCTCGCGGGCGACCGCGGAGTCGCGGAAGGTCTCGACGGCCTCGTGCAGCGAATAGGGGACCCGCGGGACGTCCTTGGCCTCGTACGCGTTGCCCACGAACATCGGCGGCGGCTCGACCTTGTTCTGGATCCCCCACAGCCCAGCCGCGATCGTGGCCGCGAACGCGAGGTACGGGTTCGCGTCGGCCCCCGGGATCCGGCACTCGACGCGCGCCCCGTTGTGTTCGCCGACCGTCCGGAAGCCGCAGGTGCGGTTGTCCCGGCTCCAGACGATCGCGGTCGGCGCCCACGAGCCGAGCTGGTAGCGCTTGTACGAGTTCACGAACGGCGCGTACATCCACGCCATCTCGCGTGCGCACGCCATGAGCCCGCCCATGTACCAGCGGTAGGTGTCGGTCATGTGGTGCTCGCCGTCCTGCGACCACATGAGGCTCTCGGTCCCGTCGGCGTTCCACACGCTCGAGTGGAGGTGGCAGCTCGAGCCGGCCTCGGCCATCGTCGGCTTGGCCATGAACGTGACCGCGACGCCGTTGATCTCGGCCATCTCCTTCACCCCATGCTTGTAGAGCGCGTGGTGGTCGGCGTTGGCGAGCGCGCCGGAGTAGGTGATGTTGATCTCCTGCTGGCCCCTGCCGAACTCGCCCTTGCTGAACTCGACCGGGATCCCGGCGCCGAGCATCGCGTTGCGCACCTGGCGGACGAACCATTCGTCGCGGGTGGTCTGGAGCATGTGGTAGTCCATGATGTACGGCGAGCTCGGACGCAGGTCGCGGTAGCCACGTTCGGCGGCCTCGCGGTACGAGTCCTGGTACAGGTAGAACTCGAGCTCGGAACCGGTCTTGATGGTGTAGCCGAGCTCGGCGGCGCGCGCCACCTGCCGCTTGAGGATCGTTCGGGGAGTGACCTCCACCTCGCGGTCCGCGTGCTCCTCCTCGAAGATGTCGCAGATCACCATCACGGTCTTGTCGATCCACGGACACCAGCGCAGGGTGCTCATGTCCGGGACCATGCGGAAGTCGCCGTACCCCGTCTCCCAGGACGCGTACTGATACCCCGGGAGCGGCTCCATCTCCATGTCGATCGCGAGCAGGTACAGGCAGGCGTGCAGGCCCTCCTCGCCAAGGACCTCCTCGAGCAGGAAGTGGGGCACGACGCGCTTGCCCATGAAACGACCCTGTAGGTCCGTGAACATGCAGAGCACGGTGTCGATCTCGCCCGCGTCGGCGAGCTCCTCGAGCTGCTTCACGGTCAGCGTGCCGGTCGCACCGCTCACGTTCGTCCGCCTTTCGGTTCGGGGCCGCTATCGAAGATCCACCGCTGCGGGCTGTCAAACGCGAGCGGCGGGCCCGCTCCTGCGGGCCCGCCGCTCGGCTCGTGTTCGGCTGGTTCAGCCTGGAGGGGTCTCTGACGGGGGGTCAGGGGGAACGACGATCCGCCCGCCTCCGGCGAGGATCTCCTCCTGTTCGGCGCTGCTCGTCGCGTACCCCGCATCCTGCGGGATCCCATGCTCACCCTGCGTGAGAGCGAACTCCTCCTCGGGCGACAGGACCAGCCGGTTCCGACCCGCGACCGCGAAGTAGATGATCCCGAGGACGAACCAGATCGCCGTACCCACGACGCCCGGCCGGTAGGTCTCGTCCAGGTACAGGGACACGAGCGAGACGAGCGCGATGACCCCGGCGATCGCCGCGCCCCACACGCCCACGGGGCTCCGGTACGGACGCTCGATGTCGGGCAGCTTCCGCCGCAGCAGGATGAACGACAGCATCTGCATGAAGTACGAGATCACGGCTCCGAACACCGCCATCGTCAGCAGCGCCGCCCCCACGTTGGTCCCGGAGGACTCGTTGATCCACCACGCGAGCCCGTACCCGACGACCCCGCCGAGCAGGAGCGCCACGTAAGGCGTCTTGCGCTTCCCGTGGGTAACCGACATCCACTTCGGGAAGTAGCCCGCCCGCGACAGCGAGAAGATGTTCCTCCCGTACGCGAAGATGATCGTGTGGAAGCTGGCCACCAGGCCGACGACCGCGATGAGGGCCAGCAGGGCTGCCCCCGTACCCGCTCCGAAGATGTCCTTGAACCCCTGGAACAGTGGCTCCGCCGTGGCGCCGATCCCGGCCGCGCCGGAGCTCGTCCCGGTGTTCAGGATCAGTGTTCCGACCCCGAAGAAGACGAGGGCCGCCAGGCCCCACATCGTCGCCTTCGGGATGTCGCGCCTGGGATCCATCGACTCCTCGGCTGCGAGCGGTAGCTCCTCGATCGCGAGATAGAACCAGATCGCGAACGGGAGGTTCTTGAAGATGCCGGTCATCCCGAACGGGAGCCACTTCGAGTTGCCGGCTTCCGGCGGGATGTTCGTCAGGTGGCTGACGCTGAAGTCCGTGAGCGCAGCGACGAAGAAGAACAGCAGGATCGCGATGGACAGGATGCAGATCACCACCGTGAACCGCATCGTCGTCTCGATCCCGGCGATGTTCAGCCCCACGAAGATCGCGTAGGCGATCAGCCACCAGATCTGGAGCGGGATGTCCAGGTCGAACAGCTCGATCGTGATGGCATTCATGTACGCCCCGATCGCGACCACGACCACGGCAGGCGTGACGACGTACTCCATGTTTTCGGCGAGCCCGGTGATGAACCCACCCCACGGGCCCATCGCGGAACGGCCGAAGGAGTACGCGCCGCCCGTGTGAGGTAACGCGGGCGACATCTCCGAGATGCTGTAACAGAGTCCGGTGTACATCACCGTGATGATCACGGTGGCGATCGCGAGCCCTCCGAACCCGCCGCTCAGCAGGCCGAGGTTCCAGCCGAAGAAGTCGCCGGAGATGACGGCGGCGACGCCGAGGGCCCACAGCGACCAGACGCCGGCATGGCGGCGAAGGCCCCGCTGCTGGAAGTACTCCTGCCCTACCTCCTGGTAGGTGACGGAACCGACCTTGCGTTCCTGCGCCAAGGCTCATCCCCTCCCACTCGGCCCAGGCAGGCCTCGCGCGTATGAGGCCACAGGCCGCGGGGTGGAGTCAAACAGCGCTCAGGATCGGTGGGTTTGCGTCCTGCGCAACCACTCGGAGGCGATCGCGAGGCCGATCACGCCCACCGAAACCGCCGGGACGACCCCGATCGAATCTCCGAGCCAGCCGACGAGCGTCCCGCCGACGATCAGACAGATCAGGGAGACCTTGGTGAGGCGGATGCCGAAGAGCACCGGAGCCACCAGGAGCGCCGCGAGGACCAGGAGCAGCGGGAGCCAGTCGAACGAGGAGTGCGTGACGTCTGGCCACGAGGGGACACCGGTCGCGAGGGTCACATCCATGAACCCCTTATCGTTCCTTGCCCACGGAGGGTTTAGTCCTCCGGCGTCACGTAGGCGGCGGTGATCCCGCCGTCCACGACGAGCGAGGCACCCGTCATGAACGAGGAGTCGTCGCTCGCGAGGAACAGCGCCGCCTTCGCGAGCTCCTCGGCCTGCCCGAGCCGGCCCATCGGGATGTGGACGAACCGGCGCTGCCGACGTGCGGGATCCGCAAGGAGCTCGGCCAGCAGGGGGGTGTCGATCGGCCCGGGACACAGGGCGTTGCACCGGATCCCCGTGCGCGCGTACTCCACGGCGATCTCCCGCGTCATCGAGAGCACGGCGCCCTTCGACGCCGTGTAGGCGGTCTGGGACGTCGCGGCCCCCATCCAGGCGACGAAGGACGCCACGTTGATGATCGAGCCACCACCGGAGGCGATCATCGCGGGGACGCCGTACTTGCACCCGAACGCGACGCCTTTGACGTTGATCGCGAGCGTCGTGTCCCAGATCGAGACGTCGGTCTCGGTGACCGAGCCGTCCTCGCTCATCATCACGCCGGCGTTGTTGTACAGGACGCTCAGCCCGCCGAACCGCTCCACGGCGGCCATGACCATCGCCTCCGCGTCGGCCTCGTCCGAAACGTCCGCGTGGACGTACAGCGCCTGGCCGCCGCCGGCTTCGATCTCGGCGGCCACGGCCTCGCCGGCATCGTCGGCGACGTCGGTGAGGGCGACCTTGGCCCCCTCGCTCGCGAACAGCTTCGAGGCGACCATCCCCATGCCGCTCGCCCCGCCCGTGATGAGCGCAACCTTCCCGTCGAGCCGTCCCATCGTGCCCTCCCGTTCGCGCGACCGGCCGAGCATACGCACCTCGCCGGTCGGCCGGGGCGGGGTTCGGGCACATGCCTATCATCGGGTCGCGGGAACGACGCCGGAACGAAGCCGGAACTGAAGAAGGAGATGTGAGCATGGCGACCGAGCTGCTGGTGCTTGGAGGGGAGCGGACCGCGCCCGTCGACGGGGCGACCTCGGAGGTGATCGAACCCGGGACCGGCGAACCGATGGCGGAGGTCGCCGACGCGAGCGCCGAGGACGCGAGGCGGGCCGTCGACATCGCGCACCGCGCGTTCGAGCGGGGCGCCTGGACCAGGATGAACGCCACCGAGCGTGGGAGGGTGCTCCTGCGGGCGTCGGCGTTGCTCAGGGATCGGCTCGAGGAGTTCGCCGTCGTCGAGTCGAGGAACGCGGGCAAGCCGATCAACGCCGCCCGCGGCGAGATCGGAACCGTGGCGAACGTGCTCGAGTATTGGGGCGGGGCCGCCAACAAGATCTTCGGTGAGTCGATCCCGGTGAGCGATCCGGGGCTCGACGTGACGCTGCGCGAACCGGTCGGCGTGTGCGCGCTCATCGTCCCGTGGAACTTCCCGCTCGTGATCGCCTCGTGGAAGATCGGGCCCTCGCTCGCGTGCGGCAACACGATCGTCGTGAAGCCCGCCACCTACACGCCGCTCTCGGTCCTGAAGCTCGCGGACCTGCTCGTCGAGGCCGGCCTGCCGCCCGAGACCATGAGCGTGCTCCCGGGTCCCGGTTCCACGGTCGGGACGGCACTGGTCGCCGATCCCCGGGTCGCCAAGGTCGGGTTCACCGGCTCCACGGCCGTCGGGGCGCAGATCATGAAGCGGTGCGCCGATACGATCACGCGCGTGTCGCTCGAGCTGGGTGGCAAGTCGGCGAACGTGGTGTTCGCGGACGCCGACATGGAGGCGTGCGTCGAGTGCTCGATGTGGTCGATCTTCGACAACACCGGCCAGGACTGCACCTCGCGCGCCCGGATGTTCGTCGAGCGTCCCGTGTACGACGAGTTCATCGACAGGATGGCCAAGCGGACGGCGGAACTGCGGGTCGGCAGCCCGCAGGACGAGAAGACCGACCTCGGGCCGATGATCTCGGCAGGTCAGCGCCAGACGTCGCTCGACTACATCGGTATCGGGGTCGAGGAGGGGGCGAGGCTCGTCACGGGCGGGGACATCCCACCGGCGCCACTCGGGGGGTTCTACCTCCGGCCGGCGATCCTGGCCGACGTCGACAACGCGTGGCGCGTGGCACAGGAGGAGATCTTCGGTCCGGTCGCGTGCATCATGCCGTTCGAGACCGAGGAGGAGGCGATCCGCCTCGCGAACGACACGCCGTACGGCCTGTCGGGCTCCGTGTGGACTCGCGATCTCGGGCGCGCGATCCGCGTCGCGAAGGGGATCCGCACCGGCGTGATCTCCGTGAACTCGGCGCACAGCGTCCACACCGAGGCGCCGTTCGGCGGGTACAAGCAGAGCGGGATCGGGCGTGAGATGGGTATGCACGCCGTCAACCTGTACACCGAGGTGAAGAACGTCTTCTTCGCAGACACGTAGCCGGACGGATCCGTCCACGCGCAGGCGATCGAACCGCTGGCTTGGACGCCTGAACGGCGATCCGCTGCCCTGGCTCTTGGACGATGAGAACCGCGCGGTGCGTCACCTCGCGCTCCGGCTCCTGCTCGACGAACCGGCGAACGCTCCTGCGGTGCGTCTGGCGCGCTCGAGGGCGATGAAGGCGCCGCCGATCTCGACCATCCTCGAGCACCAGGACCCGCTGGGCTACTGGGAGAAGCCGGGCGCCGGCTACGGGCGCAAGTACACGGGCACCGTCTGGTCCCTGATCTTCCTCGACCAGATGGGTGCGGACGGCCGCGATCGCCGCATCGCCAAGGCGTGCGAGTACGTCCTCGCGCACACGCAGGCTTCGAGCGGCGGGTTCGGAGCTTCGGGCGCCTTGACGGGTCGCCCGCCGCCGCCTTCGGCCGTCTACCACTGCCTGAACGGGAACCTGCTCCGATCGATGATCGACTTCGGTTGGCTGGACGACCCACGGGTCCGCCGGGCGATCGATTGGCAGGCGCGTTCGATCACTGGGGAAGGGTTCGACCGCTACTACCGGAGCGGAACCACCGGGCCGGGGTTCGGCTGTGCGGTGAACGGCGCCCATCCGTGCGCCTGGGGAGCGATCAAAGCGCTTCGTGGCCTCGCCGCGATCCCTCCTCGCCGCAGAGCCGCGCACGTCCGCCGGGCGATCTCCGAGGGCGTCGCGTTCCTCCTCTCGCGCGATCCCGCGGCGGCCGACTACCCGACCGGCACGAGCGTCAGCTCGTCGTGGTTCAAGCTCGGGTTCCCTTCCGGGTACGTGGCCGACGTCCTGCAGAACCTCGAGACCCTTACCGAGCTCGGCAGCGCGCGCGACCCACGTCTGGGTCACGCCCTCGAGTGGCTCCTGTCGCAACAGGACCAACGCGGCCGCTGGCGCAACCGATACGCGTACGCGGGCAAGCTGTGGTCCGACGTGGACGAGCCCGGTACTCCGAGCAAGTGGGTCACGCTGCGCGCGTGCGTCGTCCTCAAGCGCGCCTTCGGGTAGCCACCACCGCCGGATTGGTAGGCTCGCCGGTCTCATGGATCTGCCCGAAGAGCTCGCGAACCGGCCCGCCCGCAAGTCGGGGCAGCAGCCCACGTCGACCCTCACGCTCGACGCCTACCTCCGTCTGCGTGGCGAGCTCGACGAGCTCAAGACCGCGGGACGGACGCACATCGCCGAACGACTGAAGGCGGCCCGGGAGCACGGCGACATCCGGGAGAACGCGGAGTACGATGCCGCGAAGAACGAGCAGGCGCTGATGGAGTCGCGGATCCGCAACATCGAACGCATGCTCCGCGACCCCGACATCATCGAGGCCCCCGCCGACTCCGAGGTGGTGGCCTCGGGGATGCTGGTCACGCTCCGGCCGCTCGAGGACGACGATCCGGAGGACGAGGTCTACCTGCTCGCCGAGTCCGCCGAGGAACGCGCACCCGGCGTCCGGACGATCACGACCACGTCGCCGCTCGGGAGCGCGCTCCTGGGAGCGGACCTCGACGATCAGATCGCCTACGAGGCGCCGGGCGGGACCTTCCACTACCTGGTCGTCGGCTTCGAGCCCAGAACCTGAGGCGGGACCTGGGCCCGATGCGGCCTCCGCGCCGCGGCGATAGCCTCGGAGCCGGGTCACATGAGCGGAACCCATCCCGACCGGCCGAACGAGACCACCCGCATCCGCGACATGCCGGCGCCCCGGCTGGCGGAGGGCCTCGCGGCCAAGCCGATGCGGTGGATCTTCACCTGGCCCTACCGGGCCATCCTTCTTGGGGTCTACCGGGCCGGGTTCCGCCCTTGGCAACTGACGCTGCTCGGCCTGGTCACCAACGTCTGGGTCGGGGCGTCCCTGCTCCGCGGCCAGTTCCTGCTCGCGGGGCTCCTGCTCATCCCGGCCGGGCTGTTCGACATCCTGGACGGCGCCGTCGCCCGACTGCGGGGGGAAGACAGCAACTGGGGCGCCTTCTTGGACTCCGTCCTGGATCGCGTGGCCGACGTGATCCTGTTCGGGTGCCTGTACTGGTCGCTCGCGGGTCAGGACCTGCGCCTGGAGGCGGCCCTGGCGCTGCTGACGCTGGTGATCGCGCTCGGCGTGAGCCACGTGCGCGCGGAGGCGGAGGCCGCCGGGGTGGAGCTCACCGAGGGCTACTTCCAGCGGCTCGAACGCTACGTCGCGATGATGATCGGCCTGCCGATCCCGGGCGCGCTCCTGCCCACCCTCGCGATCCTCACCGTCCTCGGTGCGATCACCCTCGCGCAACGGGTGTGGTCCGCGGTGACCCGGATCGTCGCGGCCGGAGCGACCCGCGACCCGAGCGCCACCCTCGGCGCCTGAGGGCATCCTCGAGCGGCACCCGTGTGCCGGAGAGCGCTCGTTGGGCGAAGATGCACGCGTGGACGAGATGTATCGGAGGGTGGGCTCGCTGGCCGAGGTCCCCGAGGGGGAGCTCCGGTCGTTCGATCTGCCCGGGTTGCGGGTCGCGATCGCGCACATCGAGAACGAGCTGTTCGCGTTCGGCGACGAGTGCACGCACGAAGGCTGCTCGCTCGCCGAGGGCTCGCTGGGCTCCCAGGAGGACACCGTCGTGTGCCCCTGCCACGAGAGCGAGTTCGACATCGCGACGGGGGAGCCCGTCGGCGGGCCAGCGGTCGATCCCGTCCCGGTCTACACGGTCCGCTTGACCGACGAGTGGATCGAGGTCGGGCCACCGACCGAAGGAGGTTGGTGATGGCCAGGGAGCTCCTCCCGCAGGCGGCCGTGATCTTCGGAGCATCGGGGGACCTCACCAAGCGCAAGCTGCTGCCCGCGTTCTGGCACCTGTGGTTGCAGGAGCGACTGCCGACGGGCTTCGCGCTCGTCGGCTACGCGCGCTCGCCGATGACGTCGGAGGAGTTCCGGCAGTACGCGTTCGACAACGTCAAGGAGTTCTCCGCGCATCCACCGGACGGGGAGGCGTGGGACGGGTTCGCGCGGCGCCTGTCCTACTTCCAGGGCGGGTTCTCGGAGCCGGGCGCGATGAACGACTTCGCGTCCTACCTGGAGGAACTCGACGCGCAGTTCGGGACGGAGGGCCGACGGTTCTTCGACGCCGCCGTGCCACCGGCCGCGTACGCGGACATCGTCCAGCGGATCGGGGAGGCCCATCTGCAGGAGAACGCGAAGATCGTCCTGGAGAAGCCGTTCGGTCGCGACCTGGGGAGCGCGATGGAGCTGAACGCCGTCATCCATTCGGTCTTCGACGAGACGCAGGTGTTCCGGATCGATCACTACCTCGGCAAGGAGACCGTGCAGAACATCCTGGCCTTCCGGTTCGCGAACGGGATGTTCGAGCCGATCTGGAACCGCCGGTACATCGACCACGTGCAGATCACCGTGGCCGAGAAGATCGGCATCGAGGGGCGCGGGGCCTTCTACGAGCAGATCGGCAACATCCGAGACATGATCTCGACGCACCTGTTCCAGGTCATGACGTTCGTCGCGATGGAGCCGCCGGTGTCGTTCGAGCCGGATCGTTTGCGCGACGAGACGGTGAAGGCGCTCCGCTCGACCGAGATCTCGAGTATCGATCACGTGATCCGCGGCCAGTACGCGGGGTATCGGGACGAGCCGGGCGTCGCCCGGGACTCGACGACCGAGACCTTCTCGGCGATGGAGCTCGACATCGACAACTGGCGGTGGGCGGGGGTTCCCTTCTACCTGCGCACGGGCAAGGGGCTCGCCGACAAGGTCAGCGAGATCACCCTGAAGTTCCGGAAGGTGCCGTTCAACGTCTACCGCGGGTCCGACATGGACCTTCCGATGCGCGACCACCTCACGGTCCGCGTGCAGCCCAACGAGGGCATCACGATCGGATTCAACGCCAAGCGCCCGGGGCCCGGCATGCACCTGGACCGGGTGGCGATGGACTTCGACTACGCCGAGGGGTTCGCACAGGCCGAGATCTCCGACGCGTACGAGCTGCTGATCCTCGAGGCCATGCGCGGCGATCACTCGCTGTTCATCCGTCAGGACGGCGTCGAGCGCGCCTGGGAGATCCTCGAGCCGGCGCTCCGCAGCCCGACGCCGGTCTGCAGGTACCCGATGGGCACGTGGGGCCCCCCGGAGGCCGACCAGCTGATCGCGCCCCGCAAGTGGCACGTGACGGGGATCCACGACACGCACGACTACCTGAGCCGCGCCTATCCGATCTCGAAGGACTGAGGGCGATCGCGACTCGCGCGGGCGACCTCGGGGCGGCGCGGCCGACCGGCGCCTTCGAGATCCGGAGGATGGCGGCCGGCGACCTCGCGGCGCTCAACGACCGGCTCCCGGTGTGGAACGCGCAGGAGTACGGACGCCGGCTCCATGCGCAGGACCGCGGGAACATGCTCGAGGCGATCGCGTGGTTCGGCGAGGTGCCGGGCGGCCGCGGCATGGTGCTGTTCCCCGAGCACGAGGAGTTCTCGACGTCTGCCGTTCGCGAGGGGTGCGCCGAGGTTCGTGACGTCTTCGTCGCGCGACCCAGGCGGCGGCTCGGCGTCGCGTCGGCGCTGATGGCGGTGCTCGAGGAGGCGGCTCGCGACCGGGGGATGCAGCGGGTCGGCCTGTCGGTCTCGCTCGACGACGAGGCCGCCGCGGCTCGAGCGCTGTACGAGCGGCTCGGCTACGCGCACGCGCACGGGCCCTTCGTCTCGAGCACCGACCTGATCGGCGACGACGGCCCTGTCGCCGTCGGTGCCGTCATGAACTACCTCGTCAAGGACGTGTGACCTCGGCGAGCCGGCGCTCGAGGAACGCTCGCTGCTGCGGGTTGCTCACGAGCTCGAGGGCGCGTCGGTAGGCGCCAGCGGCCTCATCGTTGCTCCCGAGGCGCCGGAACAGGTCCGCCCGGGAGGCGTGGAACAGGTGGTAGCCGTCGAGCTCGCCCTCGAGCGGCAGGAACAGCGCCAGTCCGCGTTCGGGACCGTCGGCCATGGCGATCGCGACCGCCCGATTGAGCTCGACGACGGGTGACGGCGAGATCTCCGCGAGGCGGGCGTAGAGCGCGGCGATCTGCGGCCAGTCGGTGTCCTCGGGTCGAGGGGCCCGGGCGTGGAGCGCCGCGATCGCGCCCTGCAGCTGGTACGGCCCTGGGCGCCGAGCCACGAGGGCGGCGTCGAGGATCGCGAGCCCCTCGTCGATCATGGCGTGATCCCACCTGGCCCGATCCTGGTCTTCGAGCAGGACCATCTCGCCCTCCGCTCCCGTCCGCGCGTCGCGACGCGAATGCTGGAGCAGCATGAGCGCGATCAGGCCCGCCGCCTCTGGCTCGTCCGGCATCAGCGACGCGAGGATCCGGGCCAGCCGGATCGCCTCGTCGCACAGGTCGGCCCGCACGAGCGACCCAGAGGTGGCGGCGTAGCCCTCGTTGAAGACCAGGTACAGGACGGCGAGCACGCCCGGCAGGCGCTCGGGCAGCAACTCGGCCGGCGGCACTCGGTAGGGGATCGCCGCCTCGCGGATCTTGTGCTTGGCGCGGACGAGCCGCTGCGCCATCGTCGGCTCGGGCACCAGGAACGCGCGCGCGATCTCGCCGGTGGTGAGCCCGCCCAGGGTCTTCAGCGTGAGCGCGACCCGCGCATCCATCCGCAGGGCCGGGTGGCAGCAGGTGAAGATCAGCCGCAGCCGGTCGTCCGGGATGCCGCTCACGTCGGTCTCGTCTCCTCCGAGCGTCTCGAGCGCCTCGAGGGCGCCGAGCTGCGCCGTCTTCTCGCGCAGGGTCCGCTCGCGACGCAGCCGGTCGATCGCGCGGTTGCGCGCGGTGGTCGTGATCCACGCGCCGGGGTTGTCGGGGATCCCGCGCTCCGGCCACACGCGCATCGCCTGCGCGAACGCGTCCTGCACCGCGTCCTCGGCCAGGTCGAAGTCGCCCAGGACGCGGATCAGCGTCGCGACCGCTCGTCCCTGCTCCGCTCGGAACAGACGGTCGACGACGCCCGCGGTCGCGGACCCTACATCGACGGGCGGCCCTCCTCGTCGTACGCCACGAGCGGCCGGACCTCCATCGTGCCTCCGAAGGCTCCGGGGCACCGGGCCGCGGCCGCGATCGCGTCGTCGAGGTTCTCGGCCTCGATGAGGTAGTAGCCGCCGAGCTGCTCCTTCGTCTCCGCGAACGGTCCATCCGTGGTGAGGGTCTCCCCGTCACGGACCCGCACGGTGGTCGCGGCACTGGTGGGAGCGAGGGCGTCCCCGGCGATGTGCGCCCCCGAGTCCTTCAGCCACTGGGTGTAGTCGATCCACCCCTGCATGGCCTTGTCCTGCTCCTCGGGCGGCATGGACTCCCAGGCGTTCTCGTCCCCGTAGATCAGCAGCATGTACTGCACGGCGTCCTCCTTCCGTCCGGCCCGATGGCCGTCCCCACCCTAACGACGAACGGCGGAGACGCGTTTCGACAACTTGCCCGAACGGGCTCAGACGCTGAACGAGACGGCCTTCTGGGGCATCGCGAACGCCTGGTCGGCTGCGCGGATCGCCAGCTTGCCGAGGTACCCGTAGCCGGTCGGCGTGAAGTGCACCCCGTCGGAGGCCCGGACCTCGACGAGGTCGCCGCGCTCGTTGCGGACGAACGCCGTGTAGCCGCCATCCCGGCCCGCGAACGGCGTCCACGTGTCCACGTACGTGCCGAGGGGATCGGCGTTCGCGGTGTCCCGGTAGATGTCGTTGACGCGACGGTAGAAGTCCCAGCGCTGGCGTTCCTTCACGATCGGGATCCCGACCCACACGACGCGCGTGCCGGCGCGCGTGGCCTCCCGCAGGAGCTGGGCCGCGCGCTCCCGGTATCCCTCGACCCACTCGATGCTGCCGACGGGGATCGCGGCCCCGTCGCGCGAGATCTGGGCCTGCGAGTCGTTGCTGCCGAGCATCACGAACACGAGGTCGGGCCGGAACCCCTCGACGATCTGGCGCATGCCGGCCTCCCAGTTGAAGTAGTCCTCGCGCGACAGGCCCGTCGACTGGCGTCCGAGCGAGAGCACGCGGACGACCGATGGGTTCATCCAGCGCTCGATCGCGGGACCGAGCCCCTGCGACAGCGAGTCGCCGATCACGGCGACGCGGAGCTTGTTCGAGGGGGTGGGGGTGCGGAGGGCGAACGGGGCCGGCGGCTCGCCGGCCGGATCCTCACCGTCCCCCCCTCGGACGGGCTGTGGTGAGGTGTCGGGCTTGTCGGAGCCTCCCCCCGCGCCGAGCTTCGTCGGCGTGGGCTCGAACTCGGACGGCGGCAGGTGGAAGACCGGCAGGGCCAGCTCGCCGCCGGGGGCGCCCTCGGGGTCGCGCCCGAGCGCGCGTTCGACCGAGCTCGTGGCGCGGGACAGGAACAGCGTGTCCGAGATCGCGACCAGAGGCCGCAGGAGCGCCAGGGCGGCCGTCCGACGAGCGCCCACCGGGCCGGCCTCCGCGCTTCGCTGAAGGATCGGGGCTGCGAGCAGCGCCCACAGCGACAGGCAGACGACGATCGTGACGAACACGTTCCGGGCCGAGGCGCGCCGGGGCTCGGGAGGTTCGGGCGGCCTCATCTCCGCCAGCACCACGACCCGTTCCCTCGTGAGCATCGCGCCTGCCTCAGAAGCGGAAGTAGATGAACGGGGACACACCCTGTGCCCCGAGCGTCGTGATCACGAACAGCCCCCCCGCGAGCACCGCACCCTGTAGCACGGGCCCGAGGTGTGCGAAGGCCTCGCGCAGACGGACGGCCGGATCCCTCGGCAGGTACTGCACGCCGAGCATCCCGGCGATCGTGAGCAGGACCAGCGGCGTCACGAGCGCGGACGAACCCGCTACGCCAAGCCTGCCCAAGATCTCGAACACGCTGCTGATCGAGTCGGCGCGGAAGAACACCCAGCCGAGGCAGACGAGGTTGAACGTCACCAGCTGCTTGCGTACCACGACCCACTCGGATGACCGCTCCACGATCCCGACTGCCTGAGCATGGCGCGTCCGCCATCGCCCGATCACCTGTCCGATCCCGTGGAACGCGCCCCACGCGACGAACGTCCACCCGGCCCCGTGCCACAGCCCGCCGAGCAGCATCGTGATCATGATGTTGACCGCGGTGCGGACCTCGCCGTGGCGGCTGCCGCCGAGCGGGATGTAGAGGTAGTCGCGGAGCCATCGAGAGAGTGTCATGTGCCACCGCCGCCAGAAGTCCCGCAACGAGACCGCGGTGTAGGGCCGGTCGAAGTTGGCCGGGAACTCGAATCCGAGCAGCAGCGCGACGCCGATCGCGATGTCGCTGTACGCGCTGAAGTCGGCGTAGATCACGATCGCGTAGGCGTAGATCGCGACCAGAACCTCGATCCCGCCGTGCGCGTTCGGCGCCCCGAACACGGGGTCGACGAGCTGGGTCGCGAGGAAACTCGAGATCACCAGCTTCTTGAACAGCCCGCCGACGATCAGGAACGACGCCCTCGAGACGTCGATCCGCTGGGGATCGCGCGGGCGGCGGATCTGCGGGATCAGCTCCTCGCCGCGGACGATCGGCCCGGCGATCAGGTGCGGGAAGAACGCGAGGTACACGGAGACGTCGAGCCACCCCGACACCTGGATCTCGTAGCGCGAGACGTCCACGACGTAGCTGATCGCCATGAACGTGTAGAAGGAGATGCCGATCGGGAGCAGCACCTGGAGCAGCGGAAGCGGCGGATGCAGCCCGAGCGACTCGAACGCGTTGGCCAGGTTGAGCGCGAAGAAGCCGTAGTACTTGAACCAGGCGAGCGGCAGGAGCAAGGCCGCGACCGACAGGAGCGTTCGGCGGCGCCGCGCCCGGTCGTCGTTCGTGCGCTCGACCCACAGGGCCGCCGCCCACGCCATCGTGCTCACCAGCGTGAGGAGCCAGGCGAGCCGCGGGTCCCACCAGGCGTAGAAGACGTAGCTGGCGGCCAGGATGAACCACTTCCAGGCTGCACGGTGCGGGTTCAGCAGCCAGGACAGCGCGAACACCACGGCGAAGAAGATCGCGAAGTCGGTCGTCGGAAACAGCATCTTCGGTTGGGCGGCGGCTCGCGCCGCCTCTGCTCAGACCGTGCCTCGGGCCATGGGGTACGGATCAGACGCTAGGCTAGCGAAGCGCCATGGCCGAGTCACCGGATCCCGTCGATTTCTTGGACCTGGACCACCTCCTTTCCGAGGAGGAGCGGGCCGTCCGCGGCACCGTCCGCGACTGGGTGCGCGAACGCGTGCTCCCGGGCATCGAGACCTGGTTCGAGGCGGGGGAGTTCCCGCTCGAGGTCGCCAAGGAGCTCGGGGGCATGGGGCTCCTCGGGATGCACCTGACCGGCTACGAGTGCGCGGGTTCGAACGCCGTGAGCTACGGGCTGGCCTGCCTGGAGCTCGAGGCCGGGGACAGCGGGTTCCGTTCGTTCGTGAGCGTCCAAGGGTCGTTGTGCATGTTCCCGATCTGGAGGTTCGGCTCCGAGGAGCAGAAGCAGCGCTGGCTGCCGCAGATGGCCCGCGGCGAGGTGATCGGGTGCTTCGGCCTGACCGAGCCCGACTCCGGCTCGGACCCCGCGAGCATGCGGACGAGCGCGAGACGCGACGGGGACGACTGGGTGCTCTCGGGCACGAAGATGTGGATCACGAACGGGAGCGTCGCCGACCTCGCGATCGTGTGGGCCCGCACCGACGAGGGGATCCGCGGGTTCCTCGTGCCCACCGAGACGCCGGGGTTCTCGGCGAGCGACGTGCATCGCAAGCTCTCGCTGCGCGCGAGCGTGACCTCCGAGCTCGTCCTCGACGAGGTCCGCCTCCCGGCCGACGCCACGCTCCCGGGCGTCACGGGGATCAAGGGACCGCTCTCGTGCCTGTCGGAGGCGCGGTTCGGCATCGTGTGGGGGTCGATGGGCGCCGCTCGCACGTGCTTCGAGACGGCGCTCGGGTACGCGAAGACGCGTGTGCAGTGGGGCAAGCCGATCGGCGGGTTCCAACTCACGCAGCGCAAGCTCGCCGACATGGCGCTCGAGCTCAACAAGGGGACGCTGCTCGCGCTCCACCTCGGGCGGATGAAGGACGAGGGGCGCCTCGCGCCGCAGCACGTCAGCATGGGGAAGCTCAACAACGTCCGCGAGGCGCTCGAGATCGCCAGGGAGGCCCGGACCATCCTGGGCGCAAGCGGGATCACGCTCGAGTACCCGGTGATCCGCCACATGAACAACCTCGAGTCGGTCCTCACGTACGAGGGCACGACGGAGATCCACACGCTGATCCTCGGCGAGGCGCTCACCGGCCTGCGAGCGTACGAGTAGCGCCGGGGCGGGTAGCCTGTCCGAAACCGACATCGGAGGTTCGACCCCAGATGGCACGAGAGCTCGATTGGGCCGTGTTCGAGAAAGCCATAGAGATCACCGCATCCGCCGTTCGCGGCGCGATGGGAGGAGAGAACAGTCAGCCGGCGTCCTACGCCGGCGATGTGTTCAAGAACGTGTGGACGGCACTCAAAGCGGCGGTGGAGGAGCTCCCGGAGCGCGGGCACACGGGCTTCTAGGCGCTACTCATCGACCCGCGTGATGTCTCGGATCGAGACGATCCCGACCAGCTCGCCGCCGTCCATCACCGGCAGATGGCGGAACCCGCCGTCGAGCATCAGGTCGCGGGCGACCCGAACGTCGGCGTCAGCTCCCACCGTGGTGGGATCGTGGGTCATCCAGTCGGCGATCGGGTGATGCGCGGCGTCGAAGTCGCTCCCGAGCGCCCGGAGCACGTCGCGCTCCGTGAAGATCCCGGTCGCGCGACCCCTTTCGATCACGAGCGCCGAGCCGATGTGATGCCCGCCCATCACGGTCGCCGCCTCGGCCACCGTCGCCGTGGGTTCGACCGTGACGAGGTCCTTGCTCATGATGTCCCGGACCGTCGTCATGCCGCCGACCAAGACTAGTCGCCGCCGCCTCGGCAGGGAAGCCCTGCGCGCGTGGTACGCGTCGAGGCGCGGCGCGTATCCCTGGCGGCAGACGAGCGATCCGTACGCGATCTGGGTCTCGGAGGTGATGCTCCAGCAGACGCAGGCCAGCCGCGTCGTCCCGGCCTTCCGGTCGTTCCTGCGCCGATTCCCGACCGTGGGAGCCCTCGCGGCGGCCCCGCGTCGCGACGTCGTCTCCGAGTGGGGCGGCCTGGGCTACAACCGGCGTGCGGTCCGCCTCTGCGATGCCGCCCGGGCGATCGTCGGCGACCACGACGGCCGGATCCCGCGTGAGGAGGACGCGCTGCTCGAACTCCCGGGCGTCGGCCGGTACACGGCCGCGGCGGTGGCCTCGATGGGGTTCGGCGAGCCGGTCGCGGTCGTCGACACGAACGTTCGGCGCGTCGTGGCACGGGTCCATCTCGGGATGGAGGGTCACGAGGTCTCCTCGAAGGAGGCGTGGGCGCTGGCCGATGCGTGGCTCGACCGCGACGCCCCCGGCACGTGGAACCAGGCCGTCATGGATCTCGGCCGCGAGGTGTGCCGGCCGAACCCCAGGTGCGACGTCTGTCCTCTCGCCCGAGTCTGCAGGTTCCGCAGGTCTGGCTCGGTCCCCCGCCGCGGCCCGAGACGGCAGGGGCGATTCGAGGGTTCGAGCAGGCAGGTGCGGGGCGCGGTGGTGAACGCGTTGCGCTCGAACCGTTCACTGACGTCCGCGCAGCTCGCCGAGGAAGTGGGCTTCGCGCCCGATCGCGTCGAGCGGGCGGTCGAGGCCCTCGCGCTCGAAGGGTTGCTCGAGGTCGAGGCGGGGAGGGTCCGGTTGGCGTCCTGAGATCCGCAGGATGTCCCGGCCTCAGCCGGCCCGCAGCGCAGGCATGACCTCGGCGGCGAAGAGCTCCGTCGCATGCGCGGCGGTGTCGAGATCCATCCCCGGGTAGTGGAGCCGCACGACCAGGTGCAGGTCCCGGTCGGCGAACGCACTTACCAGCGGCAGCAGCCGGCCGAGCACCTGCTCGGGGGTTCCGGCAGGCGTCGAGAGTCGGAGGTCCTCCTCGGGCGGGACCGCCGGCTCGAGGCGGTCGAGCTCGGGGGTGTCCGCGCCCTTGCCCCACGCCTCGTACGTCCCGAACTGCTGCACGAGCCCCCCGCGGATCAGCGGCCACGGATCGCCGTCGCGCCACGCGAACGCGTTCTGGAGCAGCACGACCGACAGCTCCTTCGGGTCACGACCGACGCTGCCCGCGCCCTCGTCGACGAGCGCGAGGTTGGTCCGTACCTCGTCCGGGCCGGTCTCGTCGGTGACGTACCCGTCGGCGAGCCGTCCGGCCCGGACCACCGCCTTGCGGTCGTAGCCGCCCAGCAGGATCGGTGGTCCGCCGGGCGTCGCGGGAGGCGGGGTGATCCTCACGCGGTCGACCCGGAGCGTTCGGCCCTCGAACGAGAACCGCCGGCCGGTCCATGCTCGTCGCAGGACCTCGATCGTTTCCTCGGTGCGAACCCCACGTTCGGCCTTCGAGGCGCCGAACATCCGGAACTCCTCGTCTCGCCATCCGTTGCCGATCCCCAGGAGCAAGCGACCACCCGAGAGCTGGTCGACGACGGCCGCGTCCTCGGCCACCCGGAGCGGATCGTGCAACGGCGCGAGCACCACGCCGGTCCCGAGCAAGATCCGTTCGGTCACGGCGGCGAACGCGGCCAGCATCGGCAGCAAGGAGGGTAGGTAGCCGTCGGAGGAGCCGTGATGCTCGCTCACCCACGCGGAGTCGAACCCCACGCGTTCGGCGAGCCGGACGAGCTCGAGGGTCTCCCGGTACTCCCGCTCGAACGTGCGCTCCGAGTTCGTCGGGAGCTGGGCCGTGAACAGCCCGATGCCGACGCGCACGCCCATCGCCCAGACGTTACACGTCCGCTCGGCGGGGGCGGGGGATGATTCGGGCCGTGCGGATCTCGCCGGACGAACGCTCCCCGCGGCCGCTCTCGGAGCAGCTCGCATCGACCCTCGCCGAACGCATCCATCGCGGCTCGCTCGCCCCCGGTGCACGCTTGCCGACCGTCCGGGCGCTCGCCGAGGACCTCGACCTCGCGCCGAACACCGTCGCGAAGGCGTACCGCGCGCTCGAAGAGATGGGGTTGATCGAGGGACGGGGACGGCGAGGGACGTTCGTGGCCGAGCGCCTCCCCGTTCGGCCCGCGCGCGCCGAGGCGCTCCTCGAGGGGGCCGCGCGCGTGTTCGTGGCGCGGGCTCGCCAGCTCGGCGCCTCGGATGCCGACGCTGGCCGAGCCGTGCGTCGGGTGCAGCGATCGTCCGATTGACGCCGGAGCGCTCGCGTCGTAGCCTGCGACCCTGGTTCGAGTATGGGAATCATTCTCATCTCTTGTGCCGACCCACGGAGGCGGAGGTCCTTCCCCGGTGAGCAGAGCGACTCGCGCCGCGATCCCCGTCGCCGCCGTGGCGGTGCTCCTGTCGGGCTGCAGCTCATCCGGGCCCGCCGACGGGAACCGCGTGTCCGTGGTCGCGAGCTTCTACCCGCTCGCGGAGGCGGCGCAGCAGGTGGGGGGAGCCCTCGTCTCGGTGGAGAACCTCACCCCGCCGGGTGTGGAACCGCACGATCTCGAGCTCGCCCCCGACGACATCGAAACGATCGCGACGGCGGACGTCGTGCTCTACCTCGGCGGAGGGTTCCAACCGGCGGTCGAGGATGCGGTGTCACAGGCCGAGGATGCCGTGAAGGTGGATGCGCTCGAAGCGGTCGACACGCACGCGGCGCCGGCGAGCGAGGTAGAGGAGGGACCGACGGTCGACCCGCACGTATGGCTTGATCCCGCCCGCTTCGAGCAGGTCGTTCGCGCGGTATCCGACGCGCTCTCAGAGGCCGACCCGGCGAACGAGGCCACCTACGACGCCAACGCCGATACCTACGTCACGGAGCTCGCCGTGCTGGACGACCACTTCCGCGCGGGCCTGTCGAACTGCGAACGCACGACGATCGTGACGAGCCACGAGGCGTTCGGCTACCTGGCGGATGCCTACGGTCTGACTCAGGTCGCGATCGCGGGGTTGTCGCCCGAGGCCGAGCCCGACCCGCGTCGGCTCGCCGAACTGCGCGACCTCGTCGTGCGGGAGGGCATCACGACGATCTTCGCCGAGGAGCTCGTCTCACCGAAGGTGGCGGAGACGCTGGCGACCGAGGCCGGCGTCTCGGTCGAGGTCCTGGATCCGTTGGAGAGCCTGACGGACGCTCAGGTGGAGGCAGGGGAGGACTACGTTTCGGTGATGCGGAAGAACCTGGACATCTTGCGGGGTGCACTTGGCTGCTCCTGAGGTCTCGGCACGATCGGCTCCGGCGACGCTGATCGAAGCACGAGGCATCTCCTTCTCGTACGGCCGAGAGCCGGTGCTCGACGACGTCGATCTCGAGGTGCGCGCCGGGGAGTTCGTCGCCCTCGTGGGCCCGAACGGCTCCGGCAAATCCACGCTCCTCCGGGTACTCCTCGGCTCGCTCGAGCCGTCGTCCGGGACCGTTCTCCTGTTCGGGGAGTCTCCGTCGCGCTTCGCGGATCGCGCCCGGATCGGCTACGTGCCGCAGCGACCCATCCTGGATTCGGAGGTCCCGGCCACCGTCGAGGAGATCGTGACCGCTGGACGGCTCGCGCGGCGTGGTTGGTGGCGGCCGATGCGACGGGAGGACCGCGACTACGTCGGTCACGCACTCGAGTCGGTGGGGCTGCGGGATCTGGCGCGGCGGCCGCTGAACGAGCTCTCGGGCGGGCAGCAGCAACGTGCGTTCATCGCGAGGGCGTTCGCCAGCGAGCCCGATCTGCTCGTCCTCGACGAGCCGATCGCTGGCGTGGACGCCGAGTCTCAGCGCCGGTTCCGCGATTCGATCACGCACCTGATCGAGGAGCACGGGGCGGGGGTGCTGTTGGTCTCCCACGAGCTCTCGGCCGTCGCACCCGACCTCGACCGCGTCGTGGTGCTGAAGCGCCGGGTCGTCTTCGACGGGGCTCCGGCGGATCTCGCGGCCTCGGGCGTGAGCCTCGGCGTGCACGCGGAGGACCTGCCGCTCTGGCTCGAGGAGCTCCGCTGATGCCCTGGCCGATCGACGCCCTGCCGTACCCATTCGAGCTGGGGTTCATGCAGCGAGCGCTCGTGGCAAGCATCGTGGTGGGCATGTTCGCGCCGATGATCGGCACGTTCGTCGTCCAGAAGCGGATGTCGCTGATCGGGGACGGGATCGGGCACCTGGCGTTCGCCGGCGTCGGGGCGGGGCTGGTCTTCGGCGTCTCGCCGATCTGGGCGGCCTTGGCGGTGGCGATCGCTGGCGCGCTCGGCGTCGAGTGGCTCCGCTCGCGTCGCACGGCGTCGGGTGATCTCGCGCTCGCGCTCTTCTTCTACTCGGGGATCGCCGCGGGCGTGGTGCTCGTGAGCCTGAGCGGCGGGTTCGATGCGAACATCCTGACGTTCCTGTTCGGACAGCCGCTCACGGTGAACGACCAGGAGATCGCGACCATCGTCGGGCTCGGAGCCGTGATCGTCGCCGCCATGCTCGTGCTCCGTCGCGGGCTGTTCGCCGTCGTGACCGACGAGGACTGGTCCCGGGTCGCGGGCCTTCCGGTCGGGATGCTCAACACCGTGCTGGCCGTCATCGTGGCCGCATCCGTCGTGGCCGCGATGCGGATCGTCGGGTTGCTGCTGGTCGCGGCGATGATGGTCCTGCCGGTCGCGAGCGGGCAGCTGCTCGCGCGCTCGTTCCGCGGGACGCTGTGGTGGAGCGTCGCGATCGGCGTCACGTCGGTGGTCGCCGGGCTCGCCGCGTCCAGGATCTGGGGGCTCGCGCCGGGCGGCACGATCGTGTTGATCTCGGCCGCGATCTTCGCGGTCATCGCGGTCGTGAAGCGAGCGACCGTCCCCAAGCTGCAGGCGGAGGGGGCGGGGCTGTGAACGCCGAGCTGCACGAGGCCGTCGACCGCCGTCTCCGAGCGATCGGCCAGCGGTACACGCCGAAGCGTCGGGCGCTCGTCGATGCCCTGGTCAAGGCGAGCAACCCGGTGGCCGTCCCGGACCTCGCGCGCCGGCGCGCGCTCCCGCAGAGCTCGCTGTACCGGAACCTCGCCGTCCTCGAGCAGGCCGGAGCGGTCCACCGCGTGATGACGCACGAGGAGTTCGGCCGGTACGAGCTCGCGGAGGACCTCACGCAGCACCACCATCATCTGGTCTGCCGCAGCTGCGGCGCGGTGGAGGATGTGACCGTCGCGCCGAGCCTCGAGCGGCAGGTTCAACGCAGCCTCGCCGACGTCGAGGATCGCACCGGGTTCTCGGCCGTGAGCCACCGCCTCGACCTCATCGGGATCTGCCGGAACTGTAGCTAGGGCGTCAGGTACGGGTGGTCGGGGCGCTCGACCGCGACGATGTCTGAGGCGTCCACGATGACCTCGCGCCCGATCGGGAAGATGGTGCCCGTCACCTGGACCCAGTCCTCGTTCGCGAACTGCCCGGGCGTGACGTTCACGACGCGCACCTCGGCGATCGTCGCGTCGGCGACGCAGCAGGTCACGACGTAGCGGGCGAGCAGGAACTCGTCCGCCGGCGTGTCGTCGCGGATCGCGACGAACCCGACGAAGTTCACGGTCTCGCCGGCCCGCTTGGCGAGCGCCCGCTCGCCCTCCGGGCTGGTCTCGGCGGCCGCGACGTCGATCAGCGTGAGCTCGCCGCTCCCGATGTCGCCGGCCGACGCCGCGAACCCCGCCCCCGAGAACCCGGCGCGCTTGCCGGCCGAGAACGTGCCGAGCGTCGTCACCGGCGCGAACAGCACCAGCACCACCGGCACCACCATCAGGCCCATGATCCAGAGCTCACGGGCGGCGAGGGGTCGGGGCGCCGCGACACGGGCCGAGGCGAGCCGGCCGACCGTCGCTGCGGTGAGGAGCACGGCGGCGATCGGCACCACCCAGTCCGTCCGGGTGGAGAGGTAGAACGCCTCCCGGTCGCTCAGCCATAGGAACCAGAACAGCCCGGCCCACGCCGCGAGCACGACCGCCCCGGCGACGCCGCCGGGGCTCCATCGGCGGCGGGGTCCGGTCTCCGCCCGGAGGGCGCCACCGGTCCGTGCGACGACGGCGTCGCTCAACCGAACGCCACCCCCACCCAGAGCGCGCCGACGAGGGTCGCGACCGCCGAGACGAGCACCACGGTCCGCGCGAACCCGCGACGGAACGTCCCGGCGTACAGCGCGACGAGCTTCAGGTCGACCATCGGACCGAACACCAGGAACCCGAGCATCGCCGACGGCCCGAACTGCACGAACGACGCGGCCACGAATGCGTCGGACTCGGAGCAGAGCGAGAGCGCCGCCGCGAGCGCCATCATCGCGAGCACGCTGATCACCTGCCGTTCGGCCAGGCCGGTCAGCACCGAGGTGGGCAGGAACGTCTGGATCGCCGCGGCGATCGTCGCGCCGAGCAGCAGGTAACGCCCCATGAACAGGAAGTCGTTGCCGAGGTGCACGAAGAACCGGTGCCACCGGGCCTCGGGGCGTCCGACCTCCAGCAGGTGCTCGTGCGCCTCCTCGGGGTTCGGCTTGAGGAGTTCGTCCTTCGTGCGGTTGCCGACCACCCACCCGACCGCGATCGCGACGAGCATCCCGAGGAGGAACCGCCCGCCGACCATCGTCCATAGCGTGGTCCGCCCTCGGAACGCGACGAAGGTCGAGGCGATCACGACGGGGTTCAGCACCGGCGCGGCGAGCATGAACGTCACCGCGGCCGACGGCATCAGCCCGCGCTGCATCAGCCGGCGCGCGACCGGCACCGACCCGCACTCGCAGATCGGGAACGCGAGCCCGGCCAGCGCGGCCGCCGGCAGCTGCAGCGGCCGCGGCAGCGTTCCGAGCTTCTCGAACACGCCGATCGGCACGAACACCTCGACGAGCGCCGCGGCGAGCGCGCCGAGCAGCACGAACGGCAGCGCCTGGATCAGGAGCGAGCCGAAGATCACGAAGAACGTCCGGACCCACGCGACCCGCCCCGGGTCGCCCACGCTCACGACCAGCGCGACCGCGACGAGCATCGCGGCCACGGCGCCCACCGTGCGACGGTCGGCCGGGCGGGGGAGCTCGGCGATCCGGCGTGGCTCGGCGATCTGGGTCATCGAGCGCTCTCCTGCTGCTTCCTTGAGAGGGTCCCCTAGCAGTATCGGGCGAACGAGACGGCGAACCCCTGGAAGGCGTCCGCTAGCATCCTCTCACCGTCGGGTCCGGTAGCCGAGAGGAGCGCGTCGACGGCGACCTGCCCCGTCACCTGCTCGTCCCGCAGGATCGCCTGGTCCAGGAACAACCCCCCGGGCACGGTGGCGGCGACCGCCGGGGCGTCCCCCGGCACGGCTTCCTCGACCGCGTCCACGAGTCCACGATCGGGAACCGCGACGCGGTTCGACTCCCACGACCCCGTTCCTGTCACGACGACCAGGGTCGAGCCGGAGGTGGCGTGCTCTGCCTCCGTGACGATCCCCTTCGTCCACCGATCCATCGAGTGGACGCGCCCGTCGAGCACCACGCCGATGACGTCGGGGACGTCGTCCGAGCCGTAGCCGGTCGCGAGGTGCACGCCGACCGAGAGGGGGGCGGTCGCGCTGTCGCCGATCACCGCGTCGACCGGATCCTCGCCCGGGTACCAGCGACCGCCGACGATCCCGCGGTCGCGCTCGTCGGTCGCGACCAGGCCGACCAGCGTCGATGCGTTCGCGTGGTCGAGATCGTCGGCGAGCGTCGCGATGATCTGGACCGGGGCGTCGGGCGCGTACGCCTGCACGACCCGGCCCTCGCCGTTGCGGATGAACGAGCCGGTGATGCCGTGTTGCGACGGGAACCCGCCGGTCCCGATCGTCGTGAGCGTGGCCGCCGGGTCGAGCGGGAGCGACCCCGCAGCCCCGTCGAGCGTTCCGGCGCCGCGGTCGAGCAACGACGAGAGGAACGGCCAGTCGTCCGGGCGGGCCTCGAGATCAGAGGAGCCGACGCCCTTCCACGCGATCAGCAGGACGAGACGCGGCCGCTCGCTGCTGGCGACGCCCGGTACCGCCGTCCCCGAGCGCACCTCGGGGTGGTCTCGTTCGAATCCCAAAGCTTCGCTCACCGTCGGTGCGACGCGGTCGAGCGTCGTCCCATCGGGGACGTTCGCTCCTGCGGTCACGCCGGCGCCCGCGAACACGATCGGCACGCGGATGTCGGTGAACGCGCCGGTGGCCGGCCACGACGTTCGAGCGCTGTCGACCTCCGTGTACACCGGTGTTCCGTCGGCCACCGCGAGGACGTCGGCCGAGCGCCCCTCGCGGAACCCGTTCACGATCTCGTCCTTCAGGGCGTCGGGGAGGGGACAGAACGGGACGCGGACGGCCTCGCCACCGGAGGCGTCGCACGACCGACCGGCGCATGTGGCGGTGAGCACCGCGGCCGGGATCCCGATCGCCCCGAGGACGACGAGCATCACGATGAGGCGCCGACCGGTCACGAGACAGCCACGCTATCGCGCGAGCGTCGGTTGGGTTGTCGTTCCGGGCGGGGTCGTGTTTCGTATGCGCGCCGATGCCCTCCCGACGTGTGTTCGCCGTGCTCGCCGTCCTGCTCGTCGTGGGCGTCGCGTGCTCGGGGCAGGACGTGCAGCTCCCGCAGGCGCCCCCGACCTCGCCGGCGGCGGCCGCCGTCGAGACCACCGGCAGCACCGGGCCCGAACCCGGCGCGCAGCCCCCGGTCGCGGGCGCGAGCCTCCGGACGGTCGCGTGCTCGATCCCGCACGAGTGGCTGCTCCGGACGTGGCGCGGGTACGGCGAGGACCGGAGCGGGGAGATCCAGATCCTGCCGATCGAGCCGAACTATGTGGGCTCGGGCCTGCCGCACGTCGGGCCGTGGGACTACGCGCAGGACGTCCCGATGTTCTGGTACGGGCCGGGTCACATCGCGCCGGCCGGCGTCGTCGACCGCCCGGTCACGCTCGCCGGCATCGCGCCGACGCAGGCGCAGCTCCTCGGGTTCCCGTTCCACGCGATCGCCGGCTCGCCGATGACCGAGGCGATCGAGGGGAACCAGACGCCACCCCGTCTCCTCGTCACCATGGTGTGGGACGCGGGCGGGCGCAACGTCCTCGAACGCTGGAAGAACGACTGGCCGAACCTGAGGTCGCTGATCCCGCAGGGTGCGTGGTACGAGCATGCGACCGTCGGCACGAGCCCCACCTCGACCGCGCAGACCCACGCGACGATCGGCACCGGCGCGTTCCCCGATTCGCACGGCATCGTCGCGCACAAGCTCCGGATCGGACGCCGACCTCACCACGCCGTGGGCGAAGGGTCCCGCGTACCTGATGGAGCCGACGCTCGCCGACCTGTACGACCGCGCGATGGGCAACAGGCCGGTCGTGGGTGAGGTCGGGACCGTGAGCATCCATCTCGGGATGCTCGGCCACGGCGCGATGTGGGGCGGGGGCGACCAGGACATCGCGGTGATCCGGGAGAAGATCGGTGCGGACACGCTCGGCGCGGAGGGCTTCGACTGGAACCTCCCGCCCGAGCTCACCCCGTACTACCGGTTCCCGGACTACGTCAACCAGGTAGGCGGGTTCGCCAGGGACGTGCGCGCGGTCGACGCGAAGGACGGCCAGCTCGACGGGAAGTGGCGGACCAACGACATCGAGACCCTCCTGCAGGGGTTCGACACGCCGGCGCGGGTCCCCTACCAGACCCGTGTGATCGAGCAGATGATCGCGCGCGAGGGGTTCGGGGCCGACGACACGCCCGACCTGCTGTTCGTGAACTACAAGATGATCGACTACATCAGCCACGTGTGGACGGTGAACAGCCCCGAGATGCAGGACGCCGTGAGGGCGCAGGACGTGGCGCTGAAGGGGTTCGTCGACTTCCTGAACGCGACGGTGGGGCGGGGGCGATGGGCGATGGTGCTCACGGCCGATCACGGCTCGATCCCCGACCCGAAGGTGACCGGCGCGTTCCAGATCGCGGCGACGCCGATCCAGAACGGCATCAACGCGGCGTTCGACACCGACGGAGATCAGACGCACATCGTGCAGCTGATCCAGCCGACGCAGATCTTCGTCAACGAGGCCGAGCTCCGGCAGAACGGGCATACGCTGCAGGACGTGTCCGAATGGATCCTCGGCCAGACGAAGGTCGACACCGCGCAGCCGGGCGTGACCGTGCCGGCCGATCAGGCCGACGACCTGGTCTTCCAGGCCGCGTTCCCCTCCCGGATGATGCGCCATCTCCCCTGCCTGCCGGAGGCGCGCGCGTGAGGAGGCTCGCCCTGCTGCTCGCCGTCGCGCTGATCGGGGTCGGCTGCACCTCGGACACCGGAGCGCAGACGCCGCCCCCGGCGACGAGCCCCTCCGGCCAGACGAGCGTCGAACCCGTCGCGCCGCCCGCGCCCGGTGCCTTGGCCGACGCGGCCTGCGCGATCCCGCACCAGCAGCTGCTGCGGATCTGGCGGGGGACCGACCCGGAGCGTTCGGGGCAGATCGTGTTCGTCCCGCAGGAGCCGAACTTCGTGGGGACGAACTTCCCGCACTCGGGCCCGTGGAACTACCTGCAGGACGTGCCGCTGTTCTGGTACGGCCCCGGGATCATCCCGGCGCTCGGGCGCGTCGAGCGTCCGGTGACGCTCGCCGACGTCGCCCCCACGCAGGCCAAGCTGCTGCACTTCGGGTTCGACGCCCCCGACGGCCACGCGATGCCCGAGGTCCCGAAGACCGACACCCCGCCCCCCCTGATCGTGACGCTCGTCTGGGACGCGGGCGGCATGAGCGTCCTGAACGCGTTCCCGAACGACTGGCCGGTGCTCCGCTCGATGATCCCGAACGGGATCTGGTTCGACCACGCGAGCGTGGGCTCGTCGCCCTCGATCACCCCGGCGACCCACGCGACGATCGGTACCGGCGCGTTCCCGATGCACACGGGGCAGACCGACGCGGAGTTCCGCCTCGGCGACGACCTCGTGCGCGCGGGGGCGCTCGGGCCGGTGCTGCTCATGGAGCCGACGCTCGCCGACCTGTACGACCGCGCGAAGGCCAACAAGCCGCTCGTGGCCGCGCTCGCGAGCGTGACCTGGCATCTGAACATGGCGAGCCACGGGTCGCTGTGGGGTGGGGGCGACCGTGACTTCGCGGTCTTGCGCGTCCCCACGGAGGCCGACAACGAGGGCGCCGAGGGGACGACGTGGAACCTGCAGGGGACCTACCAGCCCTTCTACGAGTTCCCCGACTACGTGAACGACCTGCCGGGTCTGTCGGCCTACACCGACGCGATCGACCGACAGGACGGCGCGCTCGACGGCAAGTGGCGCGACAACTCGATCGCGCAGCTCGAGGGCGGGTGGGCGACGCCGGCGCGGATCCCCTACCAGGGCCGCATGGTCGAGGAGGTGATCTCGCGAGAGGGGTTCGGCAAGGACGACGTGCCCGACCTGGTCTTCATCAATTCGAAGGCGATCGACCACGTGAGCCATATGTTCAGCGTGAACAGCCCCGAGATGCAGGACACGCTGTCGTGGCAGGACGAGGACCTCGGGCGCTTCGTCGACTTCCTCGACCGTGAGGTCGGGCAGGGGCGGTACGTGCTCATCGTGACCGCCGACCACGGGGCGCAGTTCGACCCCGCGGTCTCCGGCGCCTTCCAGGTCACGCCCACCGAGCTCGAACGCGACCTGAACGCCGCGTTCCCTGCCGCCGGGAGCGGCTCGGTGTTCCAGGCCGTCCGCTCGAGCCAGATCTACCTGAACGAGGACGTGATGACCGCGAGCGGCTACACGCCCGAGGAGATCTCGCGGTTCATCCTCGACTACACCGAGGGACAGGGGACCCCCGACGACGCGGTCCCGCTCCCGGCGACCGAGGGCTCGAAGCTCGTGTTCTCGGCGGCGTTCCCGATCTCGCTCATGCAGAACCTCGACTGCCTGCCCGAGGCCCGGCCCTGAGGGGCGAGACTGAAGGGCGAGCCTGGAAGGTGAGAGGGGATCCGTCGCGTATCCTTGCCCGGTCCCGCGCTCGCCCGACGCCCGCGTGAGCCTGGGGCGACGAGGGGGAGTCCGCACACCGATGGCGCTTACGAAGGACCGCTCCGAGCCCGCGGTTCAGGTTGCCGAGCCCGTGCGGCGGGGGTGGATGTCGAGCCCGCTCGTGCTGGTCGGGGCGATCGCGCTGCTCCTGCTCGCGTTCGGGTGGACCTTCCTGCAGGACCCCTCGATCAGCGCTCCCACGCGCGACCCGGCCTGGTACACGTGGCGCTCGAACCTGATGATGCACGACGCCCCGGGCCTGATCGCCGGGGACTGGGGCCCGTTCTCGATGTTCGGGGGCGGGTACCGGGTGACGGTACCGCTGTTCGGCTCGATCCTGCAGCGGGTGGCCGGGATCGACCTGTACACGTTCAGCGCCTTCATGATGGTCGGCGTCCCCGTGCTGACCGGGCTGGCGCTCGGCGCGTTCTCGTGGCGGACGCACAAGGACCCGCTGCTCTTCCTGCTCGTGATGCTCTCGACCGCGGCGCTGTTCATGACGACGCCGTACGTCGGCTACCTCGACAACATCACGGTCTTGTACTTCCTCTCGCTGATCCTCGCGTTCTTCGTCCCGGCGCGGACGTCGTGGGGGGCGCGAACGGCGATGTTCCTGATCGGCGTCGCGGCCGCGTTCACGCACCCGACCACCTGCGTGATCTTCGGCTTCTCGCTGATGGCGGTGTTCGGTCTGCGGTTGCTGACGAGCCGGTTCCACCTGGGTCCGCCGCTCAAGGAGTTGGGGCCGTCGCTGATGTCCGTCGGGTTCGGGATGATCTTCGGCCTGTCGACGTGGCTTATCGCGCCGTGGGGCGTGAGCGGGTCGCTCGCCGACGCGGCGCTGCCGCCTCCGTACACGAAGGAGGTCTTCCTCGACCGGCTGAAGGGCTGGGTCGGCTCCCTGCAGCCCGGGATCCTCGTCCCCCTCGTGCTGCTGGCGATCGCGTGGACGATCTGGCGGGCGCGGAAAGACCGCGTGCGCTCGGACGAGTTCGGGACGATCTCGGCGATGCTGCTGCTCCCCTTCCTCGGGATCTTCGGGTTCGTCGCGGCCACCTACCCCTACTACCGCTTCATGAACGCGACGATGGCGCTGTTCGCGCTCGGTGGCCTCGGCGCGTACGTGGCGATCCGGTGGCTCTGGAAGCGCGAGGGCGTGGCCAAGGTGGCGGGCATCCTGGCGCTCGCTGCTGATCGTGGCCTCGTTCGGCTACATCTGGATGCAGGGACGCGAGATCTCGCACTGGGCCGACCCCGACAGCCAGTGGATCGATCAGCCCACCCGGACCGCGCTCGAGGCGGCGCGCGCCGTCGTGGAGAACGAGCCCGCCGACCGTCCGATCGTGTTCGTCGTGAACTACGACGACACGTACCAGTCCTACGGCTGGTCCAAGACGTTCACGAACGTCTCGCGCACCGGGCTGCCCGGCGACGCGGTGAAGCGCTCGATGACGTACTTCGGGAGCGTCGAGGACCTCCTCGCCGACCAGCCGACCGTGCTCACGAACGCCACCTACAACAAGATGTCCCGCGCGTTCCACCGCGAGCTCACCCACCTTCGGCAGGAGTACACCGGACCGCCGATCGCGTTCCTCGTCCGCCAGTTCAACGAGGGCACCGTGAACGAGGACCTGCTCGACCAGGCGCCGGACGACCTGGTGATCCTGGGCGACGACGTCGCGGTCGTGACCGGGGAGGGCCTCACGACGCCGTCGGACGCCGCGATCGCGGATGCGCGCGCGGCCGAGGCGGAGGTCGCGGCCTTCTACGCCGACCACCCGGGGATCTTCGGCAACCTCGGGCACACGCTGTGGGTCGTGTTCGCGCTCGCGCTGCTGCTCGTGGTCCCGGGCGCGATCGCGGTGCGGTGGTTCGAGCTGGACGACGCGTGGCTGAGGATCGCGCTCGTGCCCGGCATCTCGATCACGCTCACCGTCTTATCGGGGATCGTCGTCGTGGCCGTCACCCGGTCGCCGTTCGGCGTCGCGCACGGGTGGGCGTCGTTCGCGCTCGCGACGGCGGTGGCGGCCGGGCTGCGGTTCGGCGCCGCGCCGATCCTGCGCGTGCTGAACGGCTTCAGCGGCTTCTTCAACAACCTGTTCTCGGTCTTCTCGAACCGCGACTTCTCGGTGCTGGTGGGGATGCAGTACCTGTCGCAGGCGGGGCAGGGTGTCGTGCAGGGGGCGATCGGCAAGTCGATCGCGTTCGGCGGCGAGAAGGGGTTCGACGTCTCGACGGTGCCGTCGGCGAACTACCTGTTGAAGGTCGTGCTCGCCCTCTACGTGCCCTACTCGCTGATCTCGCCGTTCATCGGCGTCTTCATCGACCGCTTCCAGCGCCGGAAGGTCGTGAGCTGGACCAACGTCGTCGTCGCCGCGATCGTCGTGGTGGTCGCGGCCGCGGCGATGCTGCCGCTCGGCAAGGCCACGACCGAGGGCGATGTCGGCGCCACGGTCGCCCTGGTGATCGGCCTGCTCGCTGCCCAGGGCTGCGTGCGCGTCGCGCTCGCCGTGAAGTCGGCGGCGATGCCCGACGTGCTCTCGGGCAAGGACCTGCTCCAGGGCAACGGTCTGTCGCAGGCGGGCGGCGCGCTGTTCCAGGTCGTCGGGATCGGGTTCGCGCTCGGGGCCGCGGCCGCGCTGCCCGCGTGGCTCGTCGTGGTCGCGGGTGCCGGGCTCCTGCTGGTCGCCGCGCTCGTCGCCAAACGGATGCGCCACGCCGAGGTTGCCGTGCACGAGACGAGCTTCGGCGCGGAGGCCTCGCAGGTGCTACGGAACGTGTGGGCGGGCATCCGTGAGCTCGCGGCGCGGCCGCCGGCGGCGGTCGGGCTCACGTCGTTCCAGATGCTCCGGTACCAGTTCTGGGGCTTCGTGCTGTTCACCTTCGCCCTGTACGCGAAGAATCTCGTGCAGGGAGGCGACGCGAGCAACGTCGCGCTCGCCCTGTCGGGCGGGGGCGGACTCGTCGGCGGCGCGCTCGGCCTGATCCTGGCGCAGAAGTGGAAGGACCGCGTGCCGCCGATCCGCCTGCTGCTCGCCTCGATGCTGCTGCTCGGGGCGGGGACCGTCGTGTTCGGCGCACCCGTGTCGCTCGCCGGGTTCACGGCGTTGCTGTTCGTCGGCTTCTTCTCGTTCTTCCTCGGCAAGATCTCCGCGGACACGATCGTGCAGCAGGCGATGCCGGACGACTTCCGGGGCCGCGCCTTCGCGCTGTTCGACATCGCGTACAACCTCGGCTTCATCGTGCCGGCGCTGATCTTGTCGTTCGTCTGGGTCGAGAACGACCCGGCGCAGGTGCGCACGATCCTGGTGGTCTCGGGCGTGGTGTTCCTCGTGCTGACCGGCCTCGTGTGGCGCTGGGCGCGATCGATCCGCGACTCGTTCGCGCCGCAGGACGACCTCGTCGAGCAGGAGGTGTAGATGGAACGCATCCCGACCCCGGACCCCGTCGCCGAGGCGGCCGAGTACCAGCGGTACCTCACCGGCCTGGTGGGCGACGACGACCCGGCCGAGGTGCAAGCGGCCAGCCCCGACGCCTGGCGGGATCTCGTCCGGGAGGCGGGCCCCCGCGTCTCCGAACGTCCCGAGCCCGACGAGTGGTCCGTGCTCGAGTGCCTGGGTCACGCCACCGATGCAGAGCTGGTCTACGCGGGCCGCTATCGGTGGATCGTCGCGCACGACGAGCCGCCCTTGATCGGCTACGACCAGGACCTGTGGGTCGACCGGCTCCACCACGGACAGGACGATCCGCAAGCGCTCCTCGAGACGTTCGACGCGGTCCGGCGCGCCAACCTCGCCCTGTGGGCGCGCTCGACGGATGAGGAGCGAGCGCGGGTGGGGATGCACGCCGAGCGCGGGCCCGAGAGTTACGACCTCAGCTTCCGCTTGATCGCCGGGCATGACCGGTTCCACCTGGACCAGGCCCGGCGGGCCCTCGCCGCGGTCCGGGGCGCCTGAACGACGTCGCTGGGAACCCGGTACCGACATCCAGGGCCGACCGGCCCTACGGCCCCCCTCTGCGACCCGGGACGCTAGGTGTGAGAGAGAAGGAGGCATCATGGACAGCCTCGTCTGGGTCCTCGGAGCGGCTGCCATCGTCCTGTTCGCGATCGCGATGGTCGTCTGGAGGCCGCGGCAGCAGCCGTGACGATCTGGCGGGAGGGGATCGATCCCTCTGTCGGAGGGTTCAGCGCGCGGTCCAACCCGTCGACGTAGAACTTCGGCGCCCGTGACGAACGCGGTCTTCTCCCTCGATGCCGAGATCCATCGTCGATGACCCCGAACCGTTGTCATACCCTCGCGGGTCTCGTGGATCCGGCGCTCGCGGCTTCGGGTAGGTTGGCCTCGTGCCCGAGGTGCGGAACGACGACGCCACACTGTTCTGCGAGGTGGAGGGCGAGGGTGAGCCCGTCACCGTGTTCGCCCACGGCCTGACGAACAACCGCAACGAGCTCGCGGCGTTCACGCCGCTCGTGTCGGGGACCAAGGTACGATTCGACTTCCGCGGGCACGGGCGGTCGAGCGCGCCGGCCGATCCGAAGGCGTTCCGGTTCGAGGACTTCGCGCGGGACGTGGACGCCGTCGCCGACGCCTTCGGGGCCACCGTCGCGGTCGGGACCTCACTCGGCGCCGGTGCGATCGGCAACCTCGTGTGCCGCGTGCCGGATCGGTTCGAGCGGATGGTGTGGCTCCTGCCGGCCGGGCTCGACCTGCCGTTCGGGCTCGCCGCCCGCTACCACCTGCTCGCGGAGGACCTCGAGGGCAAGACGCAGCAGGAGGCGCTCGAGTCCGTGCTGAACGACCCGGCGCGCGCGGCACAGTACCTGGAGACCCCGTGGCGTCTGGATCTCGACCGGATGATGTGGCAGCATGACGACCCGGACGGGCTGTCTCGGGCGATCCACGGCGTGGTCGAGGACTGGCCGATCCCGGATCGCGAGCTCCTGCGCGACGTCCGCATCCCGACGATCATCGTGACGATCGGTGGGGACGAGATCCACCCGGCCGAGCTCGGCCGGATCCTCTCGGGGCTGCTGCCGAACGCCGAGTTGATCGCCGCCGAGAGCCAGGAGGCTCTGCTCCGGCAGATCCCCGAGCTCGTGTTCCGGATCTCCGCGTTCATCGCCGGCGACGGCTGAAACCGCGAGCCGTGCGGCCGAACCGCGAGCCGTGCGGCCGAACAGCGAGCCGTGTGGCTCAGCCCGCCCGGGCGGACGACGGTTCGTGTGACGAACCCGGTCCCGCATCGTGGGTCGGAAGCGTCACCGTGAAGGTGCTGCCGCGTCCCGGGATGCTCGCGACCTCGACCCGGCCCTGGAGCTCCTCGACCAGGTCCCTCGCCAGATGCAGACCGAGCCCGAGACCCCCCTGCGAGCGGGTCGCGGACTGGTCGATCTGATGGAAGCGCTCGAAGATCGCGGCCTGGTCGGCCGGATCGATCCCGACACCGTGGTCGGTGACCCACAGCCGGAACCCCGACTTCTCGCAGTCGGCGCCGATCGTGACGACCGAGCCATCCGGCGAGTACTTCAGGGCGTTCTCGAGCAGGTACGTCATGACCTCGACGATGCGGGTCCGGTCCGTCGCGACCCTCCCTTCCGGGATGCGGACGACCACGCGCTCGGACGCGCCGAGATCCGCCGCGACGATCCGAGCCGTCTCGGCAAGGTCGACCTCGTCGATCTCGACCGGGCGATCGCCATCCATCCGCGCGGCCGAAAGAACGTTGCCGATGAGCCGCTCGAGCCGCTTGGTCTGCCGTTCGGCCGCCTCGAGCAGCTCCGCCCGCAGGGCCGGGTCCTGCCCGAGCTCGGTCCGTCGCAGGGTCCACAAGGAACCCAGGATCGACGTGAGCGGCGTCCGGAGCTCGTGCGAGGCCGCGCTCACGAAGTCGTCCTTCTTCTTGCCGAGGTCGCGCAGCTCCGCGACGGTCTGCTGCTCGCGCTGCAGGAGCTCCTCGAGGCGCTCGTTGCGCCGACGGAGCTCGTTCGAGGCACGCCGGGCGAGCGGCAGCAGCAGCGCGTACAGGACCGCCAGGCCGGCCGCCATGATGATCGCGACGCGACCGACGACCGCGTCGATGTCGCCCTGGATGAACGAGTAGTCCTGGTAGATCTCGGCGATCGCGACGATCGGGCCGCCGGGCTCGGTTCGAAACGGCGCGTACGTGAAGAAGAGCTTGTCGGCGAGGTTCCGGTCGAGCTCGTTCTCGCGCTCGTCGAGATCCGAGACCCCCTTCTCGAGCCCGCCCCGTGCGACCTCGGCGAGCTCGGGAACCTCCTCCGGGTAGCGCAGACCGACGAGGGCCGGCTCGTCGGAGAAGACGATCGTGCCATCGAGCCGCCAGATCTTCACCCGTACGACGAGCCCGTCGGACATCACCCGCTCGCGCACCAGCTCGCTCGTTCGCTCGTACGTTCCGCCCGTGACCGGATGCGTCAGGTCGACCTCCTCGAACGCGGGGGCGAGCACCGATTCGCTCACGAAGGCGGCATGCCGTGCGCCGACGAGCTCGGCGCGCTCCCGGGCGTTGCGGACCATGAGCGCCATGGCCCCCATCCCGACGACGACGAACGCCACGAGGCTCGCGACGGCGAAGCCGAGCACCAGACGGGGTTCGTTCCTGCGCGCCATCTCCGAGGTTGTATCGGCGTGCCCGGCGGCGGCCTGAGCGCTCTCGGCGGCTGCGGGCGTCCCCTCCTGCCTGGTGGGAGGTCCACGGCACGTGGAGGGCCCGGTTCGGCGTCGGCTAGGCTCTTGCCGTGACCGAGGAGCTCTGCGCCACCGACGCCTACGCGCGTTCGTGCGAGGCGACGGTCCTCCAGGTCGGGGACCACAGCGTCGTCCTGGATCGGACGGTCTTCTACGCGCGGGGCGGCGGCCAGCCGGGCGATTCGGGGGTCATCCGGTGGGACGGGGGCCACGTCCGGGTGGTCGACACCGTCGAGAAGGGTGGCACGGTCCTGCACCAGGTGGACGGCGACGGGCCGCCCGAAGGCACCGCCGTGACGGCCGAGATCGACTGGGATCGCAGGCACACCCTGATGCGGACCCACACGGCCCTGCACGCGTTGTCGGCCGTCGTGTTCCGCGACTACGACGTGAAGGTCACCGGGGGGAACATGGAGCCTGGCGTCGCGCGGATGGACTTCGAGCTCGAGACGATCAACGCGGAGTTCGGCCGGGAGGTCGAGGAGAAGCTGAACGCCGAGCTCGCGGCCGACCGCCCCGTCCACGTGAGCTTCCTGCCCCGGGCCGAGGCGCTCGCCGACCCGGACCTGATCCGTACGAAGGTGAACCTGATCCCGGAGTCGGTCGACCCGATCCGCGTGGTCGAGATCGTGGGGCTCGACAAGCAGGCCGACGGCGGGACCCACGTGCGCTCGACCGCCGAGGTCGGCCGCGTCCGGGTCGCCAAGACCGAGAACAAGGGCAAGGCCTTCAAGCGCATGCGGATCGAGCTCGCCTGAGCGTGACCGACCCGCTCGCCCGGAACGACCAGCCCGGACGGAGCAACCCGCCGGCGCCCCGCGACGAGCACGCGCGCCACGACCTGCTCGGCGGCGCGTCGGCCGCGGCCTCCGCGGTGCTCTTCGGCACCATCATCATCTGGGGCCGCCAGGTCCTCGAGCGCGGCGTTCCCGTCGAGACGATGCTCTCGATCCGCTTCGCGATCGGGGCGGTCCTCCTGCTCGTCGCGCTGCTCCTCACGCACCGCCCGATCATGGCCGAGCCCGGCGAACGGCTCCGGCTGGTCCTGCTGGCGCTGTTCGGGTATGCGATCGAGGCGAGCCTGTTCTTCACCTCCACCCAGCACGGGACGGTCGCCGCGGTGACGCTGCTGTTCTTCACCTATCCCGTCTTCGTGACGGTGTGGGCGTGGGCGCTCGGAGGCGACCTCCCGGCTCGCCTGACGGTCGTGGCGCTCCTGTGCGCGGTCGCCGGCGCGGCGATCGTCGTCGGTGCCGGGGCGGGCCTCGCGATCGATGGCGTCGGCGTGGTGCTCGCGCTCGTCACGGCGATGACGTACAGCGCCTATCTCACGGGCGTCGACCTGTGGATCGACCGCACCGGGGCGCTCACGAGCGCGATGTGGGTGAGCGCGGGCGCGTCGATCGGGCTGTTCGTCTACGCCAACGTCGTGGGCCATTGGCAGCTGCCCTCGGGTGCGGCCGAGCTCGGGCCGCTCGTCGGCATGGGGTTGTCCTCGGCCGGCGCCTTCTTCTTCCTGATGGAGGCGCTCGCGAGGATCGGCGCCGTCCGCACCGCGATCGTGTCCGCGATGGAACCGCTCGCGGCCGCGGTGCTCGGGTTCGTCTTCCTCGACGAGTCGGTCACGCTCGGCGTGGCCGCCGGCGGTCTGCTGATCCTCGCGGGAGCCGTCCTCGCGAGCCTGGCTCGCAAGCCGACGCCGCAGGAGCAGCAGATCCCCTAACGCAGCCGGGCCGCACGGAGCGCCAGGTACCGCTGCTCGGGGACGCTCGCGGTCATCCTCGCCGCCTTCCGGTAGGACTCGCGCGCGGCGACGGGGTCGCCCGCGAGCTCGAGGAGGTGGCCGCGGACCGCCTCGAGTCGGTGGGTATGGGCCATGCGATCGTCGGCATCGAGGGTCCCGAGCAGCGCGAGTCCCGCCCGGGGCCCGTCGACCATCGCCACAGCGACCGCGCGGTTGAGCGTGACGATCGGCCCGGGTGCCACCTGTTCGAGCACCTCGTACAGGGCGAGGATCTGCGGCCAGTCCGTCTCCTCGGCGCTCGGCGCCTCGTCGTGGATCGCGGCGATCGCGGCCTGCATCTGGTACGGACCGATCGGCGCCCTGCCGAGGGTGCCCGTGATGAGTGCCACGCCCTCCTCGATCTGGGCCGCGTTCCACAGGCCGCGTCGCTGCTCGGCGAGCGGCACGAGGGAGCCGTCCGCGGTCGTCCGAGCGGCCCGCCGCGCATCGGTCAGCAGCATGAGCGCGAGCAGGCCGGCGACCTCGCCGTCCTCGGGCAGGAGCTCGTGCAGCAGCCGCGTGAGCCGGATCGCCTCGGCGGTGAGGTCGGCCCGGTGGAGCGACGCCCCCGAGGTCGTCGTGTAGCCCTCGTTGAAGACGAGGTAGAGCACGTGCAGGACGACGCGGAGGCGTTCCGCTCGCTGCGGTTCGGGCGGCAGGGTGAAACGAGCGCCCGCGCTCCTGATCCGCTGCTTGGCGCGGCTGATGCGCTGGGCCATCGTAGCCTCGGGGACCAGGAAGGCGTTCGCGATCTCGGTCGTCGAGAGTCCGCCGACGGCTCGCAGCGTGAGGGCGAGCTGCGACGGCACGGACAGCGCCGGGTGGCAGCACAGGAACAGGAGCGTGAGCGTGTCGTCCCGAGAGGGGGCGGACGCCGTGCCGCGCACGTCGAGCACCGCTCCGTGCTCCTCGCGACGCCGGCGGGCACTCTCGCTCCGCCATCCGTCGACGAGCCGCCGCGAGGCGACGGTCACGAGCCAGGGCCGCGGCTGATCGGGCACGCCGTCCTCGGGCCACTGCTGGGCCGCCGCGAGCAGCGCCTCCTGCACGGCGTCCTCCGCCGCGTCGAACTGCCCGTACCTGCGGACCAATGTGCCGAGGACCTGCGGCGCGAGCTCGCGCAGCAGATCCTCGACACGGGGAGCCTCGACCGAAGGCATGGGAGCGGCCGGCGGCGCCTACGCCGCCTCGGCGGCGCGCTCGAGCGCCGGCACGTCGATCTTGCTCATCTGCAGCATCGCCTGCATCACGCGCTGCGAGCGTCCGGGGTCGGGGTCGCCGAGCAGCTCGATCAGCCGGTCGGGAACGATCTGCCACGACAGGCCGTACGGGTCCTTCAGCCAGCCGCAGGGTCCCTCCTCGCCGCCCTCGGAGAGCGCGGCCCAGAGCTGGTCGACCTCCTCCTGACTCTGGCAACGCACGAGGAACGAGATCGCCTCGGTGAACGTGTGCGAGGGTCCGCCGTTCAGCGCCGTGAACGCCTGTCCGTCGAGGACGAACGACACCGTCATCGCGGTGCCGGGAGTGCCGGGTCCGGCCTCGCCGTACCGGGAGACGTCGAGGATCTTCGAGTCGCCGCCGCCGGCGTGCGCCGCCCGTCGGGTCGTGAACAGGTCGACGTAGAAGTTCGCGGCCTCCTCGGCCTGGTCGTCGAACCACAGGAACGGGGTGATCTTGTCCATGTCGATGCGTCCTCCTCTTCTCTGATCGTCGCGGTGACGTCGTCGGATGCTCAGACCTCGGGTGGCGCGTCGGCGACCTGGCGAACCTCGATCGGCCCCTCGATGAACGCGACGATCCGGGAGGCGATCTCGAACACCCGCGCCTCGTCGACGTCGACGATCCAATACCCGGCGAGCGACTCCTTGGCCTCCGCGAACGGCCCATCCGTCACCACCGGCGCGCCATCAAGGAACCGGACGGTCTTGGCCTGGGTCGGGTCGACGAGGCCCTGTCCGTCGACGTACTCCCCGGAGTCCCGCAGTTCCTGGTCGAGGTCCTGCATGAACCCGATCATCGACCTGATCCACTCCGGCGTCTGGGTCTCGAACATCGTGCCCTGGTCGCCGAACATCATGATCATGTACTTCATCCCGCCACTCCCTTCCTGGGCACCCGGGGTGGGCGCGCTCCACGACTGGGTCGGAGCGGCCGACGGGTTCTCGACATCTCGGCTCGAACCAAACCCTAGGCGGGGTGACAACCCCGGTGCTACGGGCCGAGCGCGATCGCGAGCGCAGTGAGCGCGAGGTAGACCGCGAGCCCGCCGGCGACCAGCATGAGCCGCAGGGACCGCTGGATCGGAGAACGCCCGAACGCGTAGTACGCGATCGGCCCGCCGAGCGGGATCACGAGCACGACGAGCATCCAGAGCACGCGGGTGCGGTTCGGCACCGCCTCCTGCCGGACAAGGTCCCACAGCGCGATCGAGACCCAAGCCGAGTACAGGATCAGGGGTAGCACGTATGCGTACAGGCCGATGAGCACACCCCACCAGCTCGTGGCGAGCGAGATCCCGAGCACGGTGACCTCCTGGGAGACGTCGGATGACGCGGGCACGTCGAGCGCGCGGGCGTCGCGGATGCGGACGGGTTCGGGGACGGCGGTCCCGGCGATCGCCGGGTCGGGTGGGGCGCTCTCCGCGCCGGGCATCTGCTCCTGGGGCGGCGGCGGTTGCTGCGAGCGCCAGTCGCCGACGACGGCGTCGCCGAGCGCCGCTTCCAGGTAGCGCTCGAGCGGGCCGACGACCGCGCCGACCGAACCGCCGGGGATCCTCGCGAGCGGAGAGCCGCACCCGGCCCGCCACTCGATGGCCGGCGGCAGGCTCGTGGAGAAGTCGTTGCCCGCGAAGCAGTCGCCACCGCCGGACGGCGCGCCCAGGGCGAGGTCGGCCTCGCCCGAGCTTCGAACCAGGTTGTCGCGGATCTCGTTGCCCTGGGTGAGCCAGAGGTTCGCGTCGGGCGATGGGAGCAACGCGATACCGAAGGTCTCGTGGTCCTCGACGAGGTTCTGGATCACGCGGTTGTCGCGGCCGCCGTTCACGATGATCCCGATCCCGTACGAGGGGTACTCAAGGTCGAACGAGGGAGCCGAGGTGTTGTTGTTGTCGTGCACCCAGTTGCCGGCGATCAAGGCGTCGTGCTGTGGCGGGAGGCGTTCGGAGTCCAGGGTGTTCGGCACGATGCCGGCGAGGTTGTCGCGCCACTCCGAGTTCACGACGAGGAGGTCGCCGCCGGCGTTCGTGCCCGAGTAGCCCACCGCGTTGTTCTCGGCCAGCACGTCGGTGATCACCGCGTGACACGGGTAGCACTGTCCGATGTAGAAGCCGGAGTCCGGGTGCCCGCTCGCGTACGAGTGATCGAACTGGCCGTACCGGGAGTCGTACGCGAACAGCCCGTAGTCCCCGTTGTTGAACGCCGTGAGGTAGGACCCGCGGTACCCGAACACGTCCGACCACAGGAAGCCGTTCACGAGGTAGTGGCGCGCCGTCATGTTCTCGATCGCCACGCCGTCGGCCTCGAACACGGCGATCCCGTTGTCGAGCGTGAACCCTCCCTCGAGGATCACCTCGTTGCGGTCGAGGCCCCGGATCGTGAGGAAGGGCGTGGTCACGACCACCGCTTCCTCGTAGACGCCGGGGGAGACGAGGACGATGCCGCCGGGCTCGGCCGCGTCGACGGCCGCCTGGATCGTGGGCGCGTCCTGCGGGACGCGGACCTCGTCGCCGGGGAGCGACGGCGGCGTCTCGCGCCCGGGACCGACGTCGGTGGTCGCCCCCGGGACCGGCGCACCGCCGACGAGCACCAGGCCGGTCATCCCCACCCCCGGGGCGCCGTGCAGCGAGCAGTGGACGGCGAACGCGCCCGGGGTGGGGAAGCGCTCCTCGAACGAGTCGCCGGGCTCGAGGTCCGGCGAGGCGAACGAGCCGTCATCGGCCGTCACGTTGTGACGGGCGCGCCCCTCGTTCGTCCACTCCACCGTCCCGCCCACCGGGATCCGGACGATCCGCGGGGCGAAGACGTTGTCGAGCGTCCGGACGTCGCGGTATCCCTCGCCGCCCGTCGCCCGTGCCGGTGTCGCGGGCACCGCGAGCACGAGCGGGACGGCGAGCAGGGTGACGGCGCGCAAGCGTCGGCGCATCGCGGGCGAGGCTAGCACCGGTTTCCACCCCGGTCGTGGAGCGGTACCGTTGGGGTCGATGGCCCACCAACGCCTCACCGCGCTCGACGCGTCCTTCCTGTACCTGGAGCGGCCGGCGATGCACATGCACGTGGCCGGGCTCTCCGTCCTCGACCCGTCGACCCGGCCCGACGGCCGCCTGAGGTTCGAGGACGTCGAGTCGGTGTTCGCGTCGCGCCTGCACCTGGCCCCGCGGCTGCGACAGAAGATCAAGATGGTGCCGTTCGGGCTTGCGCTGCCCCTGTGGGTGGACGACGCCGCGTTCGACCTCGACTTCCACATCCGCCGCGCGGCGCTCCCGAGCCCCGGTGGCCGGGTCGAGCTTGCCGAACAGGTCCAGCGGATCCTCTCCCGCCCTCTCGATCGTTCGAAACCGCTCTGGGAGCTCTACGTGATCGAGGGGCTCGAGGACGGGCACGTCGCGACCCTCATGAAGGTGCACCACGCGATGATCGACGGTCTGTCAGGCATGCAGCTGAACGCGGCGCTCTTCGACCTCTCGCCGGAGCAGCCCGAGCTGCCGACTCCGCCGGCGTGGGAGCCCGAGCCCGAGCCGTCGTCGCAGGACTTGCTGCGCGAGGCGACCGAGACCCTGTTCGCGCATCCGGTCCAAGCGCTGATGAACGGGGTGGACGCCGTCCGCCGATCGCCCGCGGTCGCCGCGCTCGACGTCGGCACGGTGCTGTCGGGGTTCCGCAGCATCCTGGACATGGGGGCCCGCCCAGCGTCGCCGCTCGACGTGCAGATCGGACCGAACCGACGCTTCGCGATCGCCGACGCCCCGCTCCAGCGGTTCAAGGAGATCAAGGACGTTCTCGGCGGGACGGTGAACGACGCGGTGCTCACGGTCGTGGGCGGCGCCCTCCACCGGTTGCTGCGCGATCGGAAGGAGCCCACGAGGGGCCGCACGCTCCGCGTGATGGTGCCGGTCTCGGTCCAGGGCGGGCGGGACGCGTCGCTCGGCAACCGGGTGGCCCCGGCGTTCGTCGACCTCCCGGTTGGCGCCATGGGACCCAAGCGCCGTCTCGCGCTCGTCCGCGAGGGGACCGCCTACCTGAAGGACTCGATGATGGCGATGAGCGCCGATGCGATCATCGGCCTCGGCGCGTACGCGCCCGGCGGGCTGCTCGCCGCGGCGGCGCGCCTCGCGAGCCGAGGCTCCTGGTTCAACCTCGTCGTCTCGAACATCCCCGGTCCCCCCCAGCCGATCTACATGGCCGGGGCGAGGCTGGTCGCGCAGTACCCGTCGTTGCCACTCGGCGAGAACTCGGCACTCTCGATCGCGTGCACGTCGATCGGTGGCACGATGGCGTTCGGGCTGACCGGGGACTACGACGGGATGCCCGACGTGCAGAGGCTCGCGTTCGCGCTCGAGGAGTCGCTCGCGGAGGTCTCGAAGGCCGCCGGTCTCTAGACGGCGGGGAGTCGGGCCAACCAGTCGTCGACGGCGGCCAGCCACCGCTCCGGTGCCTCCATCTGCGGCACGTGTCCCACCCTGGGGATCAGCCGCCCGTCCCAGTCGGGGCGCATCTCGAGGGCACCGATCGCGAACCCAACCGGCACGAGCCGGTCCTCGCGCCCGTGGATCACGAGCACCGGGCACTTGACCGACCCGACGATCCACCGCACGACCTCCCTCCGTCTGCCGAGCGCGAGGAGCGATCGCGCGGACTCGAGGAACGCGGCTCCGGCGTCGGGGTTCTGCTGGTGGCGGATCAGTTGCTCCACGTGCAGCCGGACGAGCTCGTCCGGGATGGTCGACGGATCCGCGGTGATGATCCGCAACCCGAGCTCGACGGCGCGTTCCGCCTCGAGGCGCGTGATGCGTTGGCGGGAGGCCCATTCCCCGATCCTGGGCAGCTCGTACAGGGCGAAGCCGAGCATCACCATCGGCGCAGGGAACGACCCTCGCCGCCACGGGAAGACCGAGTTCGAGAGCACGAGCGCCTCGACGGCCGCGGGCTCGAGCGCCGCCTCGAGCATCGATACCCCCCCGCCCATGGAGTTCCCCACGAGCACCACAGGCCCCCCGCCGGCCACCTCATCGATGAACCGGGAGACCACGGCTCGCAGGTCGCTGACGCGGCTGCGCCGGCCGAGCCGGTCGGTGCGGCCGAAGCCCGGAAGGTCCAGGGCGAGCACGCGCCCGTGCTTCGCGAGACCCGGGGCGACGGCGAGCCACGACAACAGCGAGCCGCCGAGCCCGTGGACCAGCACGAACGTCCGCCCCGGCGGCCCCTCCCACTCGACGAAGTGCACGGGACCGTCCAGGTCCGCGAACCGGCTCTCCGGCATCTCGATGCGCATCGGCGTCTCGGAACCTCCCGACTGCATGATGCCTCCGAGCGAGCGTCACCGGCGACCCCAGGCAAGCCACCATCCGCCCCTGCCTCTAGACTCGGGCGCCATGGCGATCGTTCGGCTCCGCCCGCCGCTCCGCGAGCTCGCCGAGGGCCACCACGAGGTGAGCGTGGAGGGCCGGACCGTCGCCGAGGTCCTCCGGGAGCTGGAGCGGTCGCATCCGCGGCTCGACGGCTGGACCCTCGACGACCAGGGGCGGGTTCGCCAGCACGTCGCCGTGTTCCTGGGCGGCGAGCGGGTGGACGGCGACGCGCACGTCGAGCACGCCGACCGGCTCGAGATCGTCGGGGCGGTCTCCGGCGGGGCCGACACCGAGCTGCTCGTGGGCACGAGGAAGGGCCTGTTCGTGCTGCGCGGCGACCGCGCCGGCGAGTTGGACGTGGTGGCCCGCGCGTTCCCCGGCAGCTCGGTCGAGTTCGCGATCCGCGACCCGCGGACCGGCCGCTACTTCGCGAGCGTGACGCACGGGCAGTTCGGGCCGCGCGTCTACCTGACGGACGATCCGACAGGCGCCTGGGAACAGTCGGACGGTCCACGGTTCCCCGAGGACACCGATACGACCCTCGCGCGGACCTGGGTGATCACCCCCGGCGAGCGAGAAGGTGTCGTGTACGCGGGGGTCGACCCGGCGGCGCTGTTCGAGAGCCGAGACGGCGGCATGAGCTGGGAGCTGAACCGGGCCCTGTGGGACCAGCCGAGCCGACCAGAGTGGGGGCCCGGCGCTGGCGGCCTCTGCCTGCATTCGATCTGCCCGTGGCCCGGCGAACCCGACCGGCTCGCCGTCGGCATCTCGGCGGTCGGCGTCTGGCTGACCGAAGACGGCGGGAGCTCCTGGGAGGTCGGCAACACCGGCATCGTCCCGCGCTACCTGCCCGAGGAGGCCAGATCGCAGCCGCTCGGGCGCTGCATCCACAACCTGCACCGCGCCCCGCGCCGGCCCGAACGCCTCTTCATGCAGTTCCACGGCGGCGTCTATCGGTCCGACGACGCCGGGCGAACGTGGGTGAGCATCGCCGAGGGTCTGCCGAGCGACTTCGGGTTCCCGATGGCGATCGATCCGACCGATCCGGACTCCGCCTACGTGATCCCGCTCAACTCCGACCTCGACCGCGTCTCCGCCGAGGGACGTCTGCGGGTCTTCGAGACGCGGGACGCCGGTACGACCTGGTCGGCTCGCGCGGAGGGCCTGCCGCAGGACGAGGCCTACCTCACCGTCTTGCGCCAGGCGTTCGCGCGCGACGATGGCGACCCGCTCGGCCTGTGGTTTGGCGCGACCTCGGGGGATGTGTTCGGGTCCGCGGACGCCGGCGGCACTTGGAAGCTCGTCGCCCGTGACCTGGCCCCGGTCCTTTCGGTCCGCGTCGCCTGATCGCGTGGCGGCGAGGCGGCCGCTCTGGACCTGCCCGAGGTGCGGCAAGCGCTTCGTCACCCGAGCTACGGAGCCGGTCCGTTGACGACCTCGACGACGAGCTGCGTCGATGGCTCGGCGAGTCGTACCTGGTCGGGCGTCAGGAGTGGGATCCCGGCAGGCGTGAGGGGGCGGCCGGAGCCGCCCCCTCACTGCCCTGACCCCTGGGGAAGCTCAGTCCTCCTCGTCCTCGTCGTCCGACCCCTCGTCCGCGCCGTCGGTTGGCTCGTCGGTCTCGGGCTCGTCGGCCGAGCGCGTCACCGGGGATGCCGTCCCGAGCGGCGGCTCCCAGTCCCACTCGCCGATCGGTTCGGCGAGTGCTCGCGGGCCCAGGATCTGGTCGAGGTCGTCCTGCAGCGTGTCGCGGTCCATGCCGCCTCCTTCCGTCCGGACCCCCACATCGAACCCGAGCCGCGTGTCGGGGGGACGACGAGGCGGGGGCCGGGGGATGAACTCGGCGAGGCGGTCCGTGCCCGTGCGCCTCGACAGGCACGGATCTCGGGAATACCGGGTATCTCCACGATGTCTACACGAATGTCGGCTTTACAGGGTCGCCGGGGTGCAGCTAGCATGGCTCCCGGTGGCCCGGGGAGGCCGGTCTTCGTGTGCCCGGGGCCCCTTCGATCGAGAACGGTCCCGAAGACCCCCCAAGGGGCGAAGCACGCTCCACACGGGGGCTTCGAGGAGGAGAGTGAGTTCATGCCAGAACCTGCACGTCCGCTCGGAACGGATGACGCCGACGACCTCCGGCTGTACCTGGAGGCGGCGGCGCGCGAGCCTCTCCTCACCAAGGAGGAGGAGGTCGAGCTCGCCATCCTGATCGAGCACGGCAAGGAGGCGGAGGAGCGTCTCCGCGCCGGCCGTCTGCGTTCGGAGCGATCGATCATGAAGGCCCGTCAAGAGGTCAGGAAGGCCGAGGCGGCCCGACAGCGCTTCATCATGGCCAACCTGCGGCTGGTCGTCTCGGTCGCCCGGAAGTACCAGGGCCAGGGACTGCCGCTGCTCGACCTGATCCAGGAGGGCAACATCGGGCTGATGCGCGCCGTCGAGCTGTTCGACTGGCGCCGCGGCTTCAAGTTCTCGACCTACGCGACGTGGTGGATCCGTCAGGGCATCACGCGCGCGATCGCCGATCGCTCGCGTTCGATCCGCCTGCCGGTCCACATCCACGACCGCCTGCGCAAGCTGAACCGCACGAGGTTCCAGTTCGCCCAGACGATGGGACGGGAACCCAGCCGCGACGAGCTCGCGAAGGCGCTCGACACGACGGTCGATGAGATCGACGACCTGACCGAGATGGGCCGGCGCGAGCCCCTGTCGCTGCAGTCGCCCGTGGGCGAGGACACCGAGCTCGGCGACCTGATCGAGGAGGTCGACTCGGACGCCGCGTTCAACGAGGTCGAGGACGCTCTGCTTCGCGAGGAGATCGGGACGGCGGTCGACCGCGTGCTGGACGAGCGCGAGCGGCATGTCGTCGCGCTCCGGTACGGCCTGGAGAACGGGCAGCCGCTTTCGCTGCGGGAGACGGGCAAGGTGCTCGGCCTGTCGGGCGAGCGCGTCCGACTGATCGAGCGCGAGGCCCTGCGCAAGCTCCGCGATTCGAACCTGATCTCCGCCGTCGCGGCGATGTGACGGGGACCTCGTAGATCCGAGACTCCGGGAGGGCCGGCCCGCTCTGCGGGCCGGCCCTTGCGTCTGTGTCGAGACACGAGCAGGACCTTCGGCCTTAGCGCGCCGCGAAACGGTGTGACAACGTGGTGGCGGGTGGACCGAAGGGGGAACTATGGTCTCGTTCGCCGAGCGCGCTGGTGTGGAGGTCCCCGAGGCCACGGGCAGTCACGGGTCTCGGGCTCGTGAGGTGCTCATCGATCTGGGACCGATCCGGCTCGCCGGAGACCTGGTCGTTCCGGCCGGCGGGATCGGCCTGGTGGTGTTCGCCCACGGGAGCGGGTCGAGCAGGCGATCGCCACGCAACGTCGCGGTCGCGGGGAGGCTGCACGACGTCGGGCTCGTCACCCTCCTGTTCGACCTGTTGACGGAGGACGAGGCGGACAACCGATCGCTGGTGTTCGATATCGACTTCCTTGCTCTCCGTCTCGGGGGTGCCCTTGGCTGGGTCCACGCCGAGCCCGGTCTCGGCGAACTCCCGGCGGGCCTGTTCGGCGCCAGCACGGGGGCGGCGGCCGCCCTCGTCTCGGCGTCGAGGATCCCCGGGATCGCGGCGGTCGTCTCTCGCGGAGGCCGCCCGGACCTCGCCGGCCGGGCGCTCGAGAAGGTGACCGCTCCTACGCTGCTGATCGTGGGAGGCGCCGATCGCGAGGTCTTGGAGCTCAACCGTGAGGCGCAACGGGCCTTGGCGGGGGAATCGCGACTCGAGGTGATCCCGGGCGCGACGCATCTGTTCGAGGAGCCTGGCGCCCTGGAGCGGGTGGCGGATCTGGCAGCCGAGTGGTTCCACGCCCACCTCGCGGCTCCGGGTGGCGGACGCGGACTCATGCTGGGGACCGGACCCGGCTGACCGTACGGGGGTGATGTCGCGTGGCCGCCTCGGAGGCAGGGTTCGAACTGCTCGAGCACACGGCGGATCTGGGGATCCGGGCGTGGGCACCGACGCTGCCCGAGGCCTTCGAGCACGCCGCTCGGGCGTTGGTTCGGGTGATGGGGATCGGCCTTCGCGGCCCCGCACCTCGGCGCCTCGTGACCGCCTCCGCCGACGACGAGGCAGGCGTGCTCGTCGCCTTCTTGAACGAGCTGATCTGGTTGCACGAGGCCGAGTCGGTCGGGTTCGCCGACGTCGGCGTGATCGCGGTTTCCGAGCGGGACGTGATCGCCGAGGTGGAGACCGTCCCGCTGATCGAGGCGCCGACGGGGGTCGGCGTGAAGGCGGTCACGTATCACGAGCTCAAGGTCGTCCATCGGCCTGCGGAGGGCGTCGAGGTGCGCGTCTTCTTGGACGTCTGAGGTGATCGAGTGGAGACACGGCAGCTCGAACCGTTCGTCTGGGAGATCCCCGTCGGGACGGTGCCGGCGATGCGGGTACCCGGGATCGTGTACGGCTCCGAGGAGCTGGTGCGACGGGCGGTGGACGACCGGGCGGTGATCCAGGTGGCGAACGTGGCAACGCTCCCTGGGATCGTGAAGGCGTCGTACGCGATGCCCGACATCCACTGGGGGTACGGGTTCCCGATCGGCGGGGTCGCCGCCACCGATGCCGGATCGGACGGTGTGATCTCCCCTGGCGGGGTCGGCTTCGACATCGCGTGCGGGGTCCGCCTGTTGCGTTCGGAGCTCACGTGGGAGCAGGACGTGCGCCCAGTGATCCGACAGCTCATCGCCGCGCTCGGTCGCGAGATCCCGCGAGGGGTGGGAACGAAGGGTCGGATGCGGCTCGACCGCGCCGACGCGGCGAAGGTGCTACGGGAGGGGGTGCGGTTCCCCTTGTCCCTGGGCGTGGGTCTCGAGCAGGACGCGGAACTCTGCGAGGACGAGGGCGTGCTGGAGGACGCGCGGCCGGAGGAGGTATCGGACAAGGCGCTGGACCGAGGGTCGTCACAACTCGGGTCGCTCGGCGCCGGGAACCACTTCCTCGAGATCCAGGTCGTCGATGACGTTCAGGAGCGAGCGGCGGCCGAGGTGATGGGGCTGTTCGCCGGTCAGGTGTGCGTGATGATCCACTCCGGTTCACGCGGTCTCGGGCACCAGGTGTGCACGGATCACGTGAAGGTCATGGACGGACTCACGCGCGAGCTCGGGATCGAGGTGCCCGACCGTCAACTCGCGTGCGTCCCGCTCTCGCACGAGGCCGCGCGGCGCTACCTGGGGGCGATGAGCGCCGCCGCGAATTTCGCGCGGGCGAACCGTCACGTACTTGCCGACGGGGTCCGTGCGGCGTTCGGGGCCGTGTTCCGTCGTTCCCCCGAAGACATGGGTCTGTTCCTCGTCTATGACGTGTCCCACAATCTGGCCAAGCTCGAGGAGCACGACGTGGGAGGTCGACGGATGCGCCTGTGCGTGCATCGCAAGGGCGCCACGCGAGCGTTCGGCCCGGGTCATCCGGAACTGCCCCCCGTCTATCGGGGCATCGGGCAGCCGGTCCTGATCCCCGGAAGCATGGGAACCGCCTCGTACGTCCTGGTCGGGCTCGGATCCTCCCGGGAGCGGTCGTTCTCCTCGACGTGCCACGGGGCCGGTCGCGCGATGTCCCGGACGAAGGCGAAGAAGATGATGAGCGGCGACGAGCTCGCGCGCTCGCTGGAGCGGCAAGGGATCGCGCTCGCGCCGGCGCACGTGGGGCTCCTGTCAGAGGAAGCTCCGTATGCCTACAAGGACGTGTCGGAGGTCGTGCGCTCGTGCGAAGGGGCCGGGCTCTCACGCATCGTCGCTCGGCTCCGCCCGGTGGGAGTGGTGAAAGGCTGAGGCGTCCTCGCTCTCACGGGTCTTTCGGCCGGAGCAGGAGCCCCGTTCATCGCTGGGTGTTCGCGAGCTCTCTCGCGCGCTCAGCCTGGGCGGCGATCGCGACCATCACCAGATCCGTGAAGGCTTGAACGTCCTCAGGAGCGTCGGCGTCGCCCTTGGGGGCGATCGGCTGGCCGTACGAGATCGCGACCGCCGGACGCCACGGACGCCGGAAGTGCAGGCCGGACTTGGGCCAGCGATCCTGTGTCCCCCAGATGCCGACCGGAACGACCGGCGCGCCGGTCGCGAGCGCGATCCGAGCGGCTCCCTTGCCTCCCCGCACCAGGCCCGCCGCAGGGTCCGGGTTGACCGTTCCCTCCGGGAAGATGCCGGCGAGGGCGCCCGCTCGGATCGTCTCGATCGCGACGTCGAGGGCGCCCTGATCGCGTTGCCCGCGCCGCAACGGTATCTGCCGGTACAGCCGGAGCGCCCACCCGAACCGGACCTTCCGGAAGAACTCGGCCGCCACCAGGAACCGGGTCATCCTCCGGCTGCGCGAGCTCGTGGCGAGCGCGAGGACGACGCCGTCCAACGCCGAGACGTGGTTGCCGGCCACGATCGCCGGTCCCGCCCCGGGAACCCGACCCGCTCCTTCCACGCGGAGCCGGAACAAGGTCCACCAGACGAAGCCGACGACGGCGATGCCGAACCTCCACCACCCGTTCAGATCGCCGCGTCGAGCCACGGGCCGGATGCTACCCGGCCCAGACCGTGCGACCGGGCCGAACGACCCGCGGCGGACGATAGGATGACCGCTCCGACGCCCGGACGGAGGTGTCCGCTCACGTGGAGACAGCGGAGCTGCGGAGCATCGCCGAGCAGCGCTACGAAAACTTCGTCGATGCGCTCCGAGACATGGTGAACGTCGATTGCGGCTCCTACACGTTCGAGGGCGTGAACGCGATCGCGGATCGGTGTCAGGCGAGGTTCGAGCGCGGCGGGTGGACCGTCGAGCGGATCCGGCACGAGCCCGGCGACGGGGTGGAGCGGCTCGGTGACCTCGTGATCGGGCGGGTCGGAGGCAGCGGAACGAAGCGGATCCTGATGATCGGGCACACGGACACGGTGTTCGACCCGGGCACGGTTGCCGAACGGCCTTTCCGGATCGAGGGCGATCGTGCGCTCGGTCCCGGCGTCACGGACATGAAGGGCGGGCTCCTCACGGGTTTCTTCGCCGTGGAGGTCTTGCAGGCGGCGGGGTTCGAGGACTTCGGCGCGATCACGTACATCTGCAACCCCGACGAGGAGATCGGTTCGCCCTGGTCGCGCGCGACCATCCTGGCCGAGGCGGAGCACGCCGATGCGGCGTTCGTCCTCGAGGGCGCGCGCGAGAACGGGGACATCGTCTCCTCGCGCAAGGGCGTGCTCGACGTCCGGCTCGAGATCGAGGGGCGCGCGGCGCACGCCGGCGTCGAGCCCGAGCGCGGCCGGAGCGCGATCCTGGAGGCGGCGTACAAGACCGTGGCGCTGCAGGCGTTGAACGGCCGGTGGCCCGGCGTGACCGTGAACGTGGGCGTGGTGCACGGCGGGACGCGCCCGAACGTCGTCGCCGAGCGGTGCGTGCTCGAGGTCGACGTGCGGTCGCCGGAGGAGACGACGTTCGAGCAGGCCGGTGCGGCCGTCGAGACGATCGCGAACCAGCACACGGTTCCCGACGTCGCCGTGACCACGGTCAGCAACGGCTGGCACCGGCCCATGGAGAAGAAGGAGGGCGGCGCCAGGCTCGCGGCCTTGGCGACGCAGGTCGCGGCGGAACTCGGATTCGACCTGAAGGACGCGGCGACCGGCGGCGCCTCGGACGCGAACACGACCTCCGGCGCCGGCGTCCCGTCCCTCGACGGGCTGGGCCCGATCGGCGGTGACGACCACGGGCCGAAGGAGTGGCTCGACCTGTCGAGCGTCGTTCCTCGAATCTCATTGCTCGCCGGACTACTCTCCAGGCTCGAGGGGATCTGACCGCCCGGTCCAGCAGAAAGGTCGCCCGACGACGAGGAGGGCTCGCCGGTGGACATCACGACCGTCCCGTTCGACAAGCCCGACGACCTGAACGTCATCGTCGGCCAGTCTCACTTCATCAAGACGGTCGAGGACCTGCACGAGGCGTGCGTGAACGTGCCGGGACTCAGGTTCGGGATCGCGTTCAACGAGGCGAGCGGCCCACGGCTGGTCCGTCGAAGCGGCAACGACGACGAGCTCGTCGACATTGCCGTGCGCAACGCGCGGGCGATCGGCGCCGGGCACGTGTTCGTCGTGGCGCTCCGCGACGGGTTCCCGGTCAACGTCCTGAACGCGCTCAAGGCGGTCCCCGAGGTCTGCCGGGTCTTCTGTGCGACGGCGAACCCGCTCGAGATCGTGGTAGGCGAGACCGAGCTGGGGCGTGGGGTGCTCGGGGTGATCGACGGGTCGCCGCCCGCAGGGGTCGAGACCGACGAGGACGAGGCCGAGCGCAAGGAGCTGCTGCGCCGCTTCGGCTACAAGCTGTGAGCCACGTCCCGGTCCCTTCTGGGTTGGCCGACCAGCTCCGCGAGGCGCACGAGACCTACCGGCACCTGGTCGAGGGCATCCCGGCGGTCCTGTACCTCGACGCGAACGACGACACCTCCACGAACATCTACACCAGCCCGCAGATCGAGCCGCTGCTCGGGTTCACGGTGGAGCGATGGCGCGACGAGCCGGATCTGTGGGTCGATCGCATCCATGAGGACGATCGCGACCAGGTCCTGCAGGCCCACCGCGGGTCCCTGCAGACCGGCGACCCTTATCGGGCGGAGTACCGGATCCTCGCGGCGGACGGCCGTGAGGTGTGGATCCGTGACGAGGCCGTCCTCGTGCGAGACGAGCACGGCGATCCGCTGTTCTGGCGCGGCGTCATGACGGACGTCACGCAGACCAAACGGGTCGAGGACCGGTTGCGCCGGAGCCTGGACGCGCTCCGGCGGACGATGGAGGATCGGCGTCAGCTCCTCCTACGTCTGGAGGACGCGCAGGAGGAGGAGCGACGACGGATCGCCTCCGATATCCACGACGATCCGATCCAGGTCATGAGTGCGGCCGACATCCGGGTGCAGGCGCTCGCGCGCCGGATCGACGATCCGGAGCTCCGGCGCGAGGCGGACGAGCTACGAGAGGTGATCGGCGCTGCGGTCGAGCGGCTCCGTCACCTGCTGTTCGAGCTCCGACCGCCGGCGCTGGACCGCGAGGGGCTCGTCGCGGCGCTCCGCGCGTACGCGGGTGACGCCGAGCCGATCCCGCGGATCGAGGACACGCTGCCGTTCGAACCGCCCTCAGAGCTGCGCGCGATCTTGTTCCGGATCGCGAAGGAGGCGATCGCGAACGCACGCAAGCACGCGTTCGCCACGCGGATCGAGGTCTCCGTGGCCGACGCCGACGGCGGGGTTCGGCTGGTGATCGCGGACGACGGACACGGGTTCGATGTCGGCGTGATCGACTCGCCCGAGCCGGGCCACATCGGCCTGCCCACGATGATCGAGCGGGCGCAGCTCGCGGGCGGCCGCTGCCGGATCGAGAGCGAACGCGGGCGGGGGACGACGGTGGACGCGTGGCTGCCGCTCGACCAGGCGGCGTCGGCGCACGCCGACGGCTGACTACTCCCGGGTCGTGACCTTCGAGGCTCGCGTGTACGCGCCCGGCGTTCGCCCGCGCGCCCCCGCGAGCCGCCACGCGAGCAGCTGCGCCGGGATGACCCCGACCGCGGACATCAACGCGCGGTCCAGGTAGCCCGTCGCGACCGCCCTCGCGCCCTTGGGAGCCTCACCGTCGGGCGTCACCACCATGACGGCGGAGCCCGCGTCGACGAGGTCGGCCGCGAGGCCGAGATCGAGCCGCCGGGTCTCGGGTTCGGTGGCCATCACGATCGCGCTCATGTTCGGGCCCGCGAGCTCGAGCGGGCCGTGGCGGAACAGGCCGGACTCGACCGACTCGGCCATCACGCCCGACTCCTTCAGGACCAGCGCACCGAGCTCGGTAGCAGCACGTGCGGGCCCGCGGCCGAGCAGCACGATCACGTCACGCCCCCCATGCCAACCCTCGAGGTCGGTCGCGAGCACCTCGGGGTCCTCGAGGAGACGTTCGGCCGAGCGCGCGGCGCCCTCGGCCGCGGTACGCGTCCGGTCGACCGCGGTGTCCACGCTGTCGCCGGCGAGGAGCCGGGCGAGACCCGAGAGCGTCGTCATCGATCCCGCGAAGGTCATCGTCGAGGGGCCCGATTCGGGACCGGCCCACGTGTCGAGCCCGATGTCCGCTCGTCGCGCCAGGTCGTTGTTGGTGCCGTTCGTGATCGCGACCACGAATGGCCGCGTGCGCTGCTTGGCGAGCTCGTTCACCAGGCGCACGATCTCGGCGCTCTCCCCCGACTGGCTGACCACCACGGCGAGCGTCCGCGCGTTCAGGATCGGTCGGCGGAAGTGCAGGACCTCGGCGGCGTCCACCAGGAGCGCGGGGACGCCGCGGGCCGCCAGGTCGTTCACGGCCGGGTAGCAGGCGTCGTACGAGCCGCCCATGCCCGTGAACACGATCGTCCGTGAGGTGGCGCTCGCCTCGCGGATGCGTTCGAGTTCCTCGCGTTGATCGACCAGGGCCGCGGCCGCCCTCCGCATCGCGTCGGCCTGGCCGGCGATCTCGCCGAGGAATCGGTCGGAGAAGCCTTCGAGCGACGTCATCTACGGGAGTCTACGGCGAGGACGCCCGCACGCATCGCGCCACATGCTCGGACCGGTCGTCGAACGCGGGCTGTCCGGCCGCCGAGACCCATCGCCAGCGGTAGCCCGTCGCCTCCAGGGTGAGACGCAGGATCCCGAACGCGTCCGCCTGCGCCGACGCGAGGTTGTCCGGGGCGTCACCGCTCGGGATGGCGTAGTGGCTCGCGCCTCCGGTCCCGACGACGAACTCGCGGATCCCCCCGACGCGGTCGAACTCACCGTTCGGATCCATCGGGCGCCAGCGCTGGTAGTTGTGCGAGTGACCGTTCAGAACGAGATCCGCACGGGCGGCGTGCAGCAGCTCCCAGAGCGGGCCCACCGTGCCGGTCGCACCGCTCCCGGTCGAGAACGAGAAGCGTGGATGGTGCCAGTAGGCGAGCGTGCACGGATAGTCGGAGTCGGGGTGGTCAGCGAGGTCCTGCGCCAACCAGGCGTACATGCGGTTGCCCGGTCCGGGATCGGCCGGATCCGCCGCCGGTCCGCATCCTCCCGCCGTGAAGCAGAGCTCCGAGTTCAGCGAGATCAGGTGCCAGCACGGGTCGTCGGGGCACGCGCCGAGGTCGAACGAGTAGTACCCGAGACCGTCGGGACCCTTGACCCCGTTCCCGAAGTAGCGGAAGTAGCCGTTCGGCCGGGACGAGGGATCGTTCGCGTACTCGTGGTTGCCTGGTGCGGGCGACAGGGTCGCCTTGGCGCGGCCCCACGTCGGGTCGAAGTAGCTCAGGTACGCGTCGTACGCGCCACGGTCGTACTGGTTGTCGCCGAGCGTGAGCACCCGGGTCAGGCTCGGCCGGTCGATGAGGTTCGCGGTGTCGTCGTACTGACAGTTCGCGGGCGACTGCGGTCCGTACGCGTCGTCCGCACACGCGATGTCGCCGGCCGCCGCGATCACGTATCGGGTGGGGACGGGCCCCTCGCGTTCGACCCGATGACGGATCGCCCGCGGTCGGAGGTTCTCGGCGGCCTCGGCTTGGATGACGGATCCCGCGATCGCGAGCACGGCGAGTAGGACGAGGGTTCGGCGCATCCATCCATGCTACCGACGGCGTGGGTGAAGGACGGAACCCGCTGGCAGCCGCTCGCTACCAGATCCGTGACATCCCGGGCCGGTCGTCCGGTCGGCGCTCGAATCCGTACCTCCGATAGAACGCCTCGACGTCCTCGGCGGCCATCAGACCGACGAACGCCCCCGGTCCGGCAGTCCGCTCGAGGAAGCTCATCACCGCGTCCATCAAGCGGCCTCCCCATCCTCGCCCTCGCAGCTCGGGGATCACGATGACGTCCTGCACGTAGAAGTAGATGCCCCCGTCGCCCACGACGCGCGCGCATCCCACAGCCTCACCGTCCCGCTCGAGCACGACCGAGTACCGGGAGCCCGCCAGACCCGCGAGGACCCCGTCCGGGTTCACCGCGTTCCAGCCGACGCTCGCGCGCAGGCGGAGGTACTCGTGCGGTGTGGGCTCGCGCTCCACGAGCGCTGGTTCGTCGACCACGCGGCGAGTGTAGGTCCGTCCCTGTTGCCTTCGCGTGGGTTCTGCCGCACCATGTGTGGCACGGGAGAAAGGAGGTGGTCCTTGCCGAAACAGCTCGAGACCCTCGAGGTGACTGGCTGCTGAGCCGTCCCTCGCGGGCCGGGGCCATCGCCCCGCCCGTCCGCCGGGGAACCCGGCAGAATCCAACCAGTTCACCGACCTCGCGGGTTCCGGCTGGTCTACCGGACGAAGCCTCGACCGAGGCCGAAGCGCTCGTGAGGTGAGCGACGATCGAACGGACCGGGCCTGTAGGCCCGGTCCGTTCGCGTTCTGCGTCCGCCGCCAGCCGACCGGACCCGATAGGTCGGAAAGGGGGGGATCCGGTAACGGACGACGAGGACGGGCGTCGTGATGGCCACCGATCGGTCCCCGTGGGGCGGATGAAGTAGTGGGTGCGGTAGGTTCCCGGACCATGACGCCGTACGCGTGCGGTTACCGCAGCTCCCGGGTCGAAGACCGCGCCCGGGCACGACCGGTGGCACTCGACGTCTGGTACCCGGCGATCGCATCCGCGACCGAGCATCACCAGGACTACGGGCTGGGGGCCGGGCGGGTCGCCGAGGACGCGGAGTGCGCCGAGTGGCTCTTCCCGCTCATCGTGCTGTCCCACGGTGCGTTCGGAACCGCGCGAAACTACGCCTGGATCGCGGAGCACCTGGCTCGGGGCGGGTACGTCGTCTGCGGCGTGTCGCATTTCGGCGAATCGCCGCTGTTCGGTCCCGAGAGCATCGACCCACGCTCGGTTCTCGACGTCGGCCCGCGGGTCCAGGACTGCACGTTCGCGATCGACCACATGCTGCAGGAGTCGCCGCTCCGCGAACGCGTCGATCCCTCCCGCGTCGGCGTGCTCGGGCATTCGTCGGGTGGTGCGACGGCCGTCGCCCTCGCGGGCGGGGTCTTCGACCCCTCCGCGATGCGTCGATACTGCGCATCGGACGAGGCTCGTGATGACCACGGGTGCACGTACGGTCAGGGTTCGGATCGGCAGACCCCTTCCGGCGATCCGGCGCCGGGCTCCCGTCGCGATCCGCGGGTCCGGTTCGGCGTCGCGCTCGACCCGGCGCTCGGTCCCGGCTTCCAGGCAAGTTCCCTGTCCGCGATCTCGATCCCCTTCCTCATCGTCGGCGCGGTCGACAACGATTTCCTGCCGTTCGAGGCGCACGCCGCGCGGTATGCAGGACTCATCCCCGGCTGCGCCCTCACCCGTCTCGAGAGCGGCGAGGGTCACTTCGTGTTCCTGAACGCATGTGACTCCGATCTCGAGGCGAACGGCGTTCCCCTGTGCCGCGATCGGGACGGCGTCGACCGCGACGCCGTCCACCAGGCCCTGCGTGAGGTCGTCGGAAGCTTCTTCGGCCGGAGCCGCTGAAGCGAGACCCTTTCCCTGGAGCAACGACCTGTGCTCCTCCATGGCCACGCGGACGACTGCTCCGGGCCCGGATCCCCCATGGACGGCTCGTCGCTGCCAACCTCGCCAGCTGTCAGCCAGGACCTTGGCGGAGGCGGACGGGAATCGAACCCGCCTGGGAGCTCTCGCCCCCACACCGGTTTTGAAGACCGGGGGGCCCACCAGGTGCCCTGACGCCTCCACGAGCGAGGATAGCCGCGAACCTTTACCCGGAACGCCGTCGCCCTTTACCTCTCGTTAGCGGCCTCCTCCCTAGGCTCGGTCTCGTCAACGATGGAGGGAGGTCGGGATGAAGAAGGGGATAGCGTTCGCGCTCGTGACCGCGTTCGTGCTGCTGGTACCTGCGACCATCGCGTCGGCGGGACAGAACGACGTCATCGAGCGAGGGTCCTGCAGCAACTCGAGCGACTGGAAGCTGAAGGTCTCGTCGGACAACAGCGGGCTCGAGGTCGAGTACGAGGTCGACCAGAACGTCTCGGGCGACCAGTGGAGGGTCAAGATCCGCCACGACGGCGATCTGGCGTTCCGAGGCACGCGCACCACGCGGGGCGCGAGCGGATCGTTCACGGTTCGGATCCTCGAGAACGACTCGAACGGCTCGGACGTGTTCCGCGCACGGGCACGGAACGTCCAGACGGACGAGGTGTGCACCGGGAGCGCGACCTTCTAGGGCGTGACTCGGAGAGCCACGTGCGGCACGAGAGCCCGTCGGTTGGACCGGCGGGCTCTCACGCTGCCTTGCGGAACTCCGGTGGGTGCTCGATCCGGAGCTCGGGGCGAGCCTTGGCCATCCGCACGGCTCGCCGGTCCCGCCAGATGACGAGCGCGCTCAGCGCGATCAGTACGACGAAGCCGAGGATCCCCGCCCAGAGCTCGGTGTGGCCGGCTCCACCGGGTGGGAAGTCCTCGATCGGCCATCCGACACCGATCATCCTTATCCCTCCGCACCCATGCTGCCGCGTCGGAGCGGCGGTCCGCAGGGTCGGGAGCCTCGTTCCCGGCGGGACCGAGGACTCGCTCGGCCGGATGGCCGACACTCCCGGTGGCGTCCGCCGCCCCGGCTACGATGAACGCCATGGAGGCCGCGTTCTTCGACCTCGACAAGACGATCATCTCCCGCTCGTCTTCGCTGGCGCTCTCGCGACCGATGTACCGCGCCGGGATGGTCACCCGAGGGCAGCTCGTCCGGGGCGCCTACGCGCAGCTCGTGTACGCCCTGGTCGGTGCGGACGAGAAGAAGATGGACCGGCTGAAGGAGGGGATGCTCCAGCTCACGCGGGGTTGGGACCGGCACGAGGTCGAGCGTCTGGTCGAAGACGTGTTGATCGACGTGATCGACCCGTTCGTGTACCAGGAGGCCCTCGACCTGATGGATCTGCATCGGTCCGAGGGTCGTGACATCTACATCGTGAGCTCGTCCCCCGAAGAGGTCGTCCGTCCGCTCGCGCGCCACTTCGGTGTGGCCGGGGTGCTCGCGACGCGTGCCCGGCTCGAGGACGGGCGGTACACGGGGGAGCTCGAGTTCTACTGCTACGGCGATGGGAAGGCCGAGGCGATCCGTTCGCTCGCGCAGGACCGAGGGATCGAGCTCGAAGACTCGTACGCCTACAGCGACTCCTCGACCGATCTCCCGATGCTGCGGATCGTGGGACATCCCGTCGCGGTGAACCCGGACAAGGAGCTGCGCAAGGAGGCCGAGGCCGAGGGGTGGGACATCCGCGACTTCCGCCGCCCGGTCCGCCTGCGGACCCGGATCGTCCAGACGGCCGCGCACCCGAAGACGCGCGTCGCGGCGGGGCTGGTCGCCGCGACGGCCGCCGCCGGGATCGTGCTCTGGCTCGTCGTACGGTCTCGCCTGGCCGGTCACCGCGCCACCGTCGTCTAGGCGTCCGGCGCGTTCGCGTGATCGGTCGAGGTGGGGGTACGATGGCGGTGTCGCCTTCGGGTGACCGCGAAGGGAGCAGAAACCCACGCGCGTCCTGCCGCGGGAGGCATGCTCGGGCCCTGTGGCTCCGGCCGCCGGACACCGAGCAAGTGCAGACTGCGCATGCTCGCTGCTCCCTTCGCGCACGCCCGGACGCTGTTCACGTGATGGTGAACGTCGTTCGCGGGTGTCGGTTACGAGCCGGCGGGCTCCCTGCGGTACTCGAAATGCATTCCGTCGGGTTCGATGAACGTCCCGCCCCAGATGAACCCCCAGCGCTCGAACACGTCGACGAGCCGAGGATCCTGGTGCGGCGTCTGCCCGAAAAGGTTCCCCTGCTGCACGTTCAGGTCGACGGCGATGCCCCACGAGTGGTGGGACAGGCCGGCGCTCGGGATCCGGTTGATGTGCCGAGGGGAGTAGCAGCCCGAGAACGAGTGGATCGTGTCCTGCAGATCTCGGTCGATCAGCTCTCGGACGACCCCTCGGAGCTGGGGGAACAGTGACACGTTGCAGGTGACGTTGCCGAGCAGCGGGACGTGCTGCGTGTCGATGTTCCTCCGGACCCATGCCGGATCGAGCTGCAGGTAGCCCGGCCGGCCGGGATCGGGGCGGGCCTGGAACTCGCCGAACAGCAGCTTGATCCGGACCGGCGGCAGCACGGCGTCCCCCTGGCGGAAGTACGGGGTGTCGCCCGGGGCGCGGACCTTCGACGGCGGATCGCTCGGCAGGATCGGGCCCAGCAGCCGTTCGACACCGCGCGCCTTTCGAACGCCGTCCGGCACGACCAGCGCGTACCGGTCGTGCGTCACGCCGATCGAGCGGCCGACGTCGCGCGAGACCACCAGCTCGTGCGCGCCGACGAGCTCGTCCGGAAGGATCGCGGCCACCTCGACCCGGACGTCGCCGAACCGCAGCACGGCCCCCGGCCCCAGACCGCGCAGCTTGGCGCTGCTCTCGCCCAAGATCCCCTGCCCGTCGGCGAGCGCGAGCGTCACGGAGCGGTCGGCGGGCGGCAGGAACGGCGCGAACTCCGCCGGGTCGACCGCCGCGACCTCGAGCGGGATCGCGAAGCCGGGACGCGGGTCGTCGACCACCTCGCCCTGCTCGGACCAGGACCGGTCGAGCCAGGTGTTGTCGCTCGCGATCACCACCGAGCGCTGGATCCCGTCGAGCCCGCGGACCGCCGCGCGGAACCCATCGGGAATCCCGCCCGAGGTCCAGACGAGGAACGCTTCGGGAGGCTGCGGCTCGGTCCGGGGGACGGCCGGTTCGGCGGTCGAGCCCGGATCGGGCAGGTTCGCCCACCCCTGGATCGCGAGGGTGAGCGAGGCGCCGAGCGCGAACCCCATCACGACGCCCGCCGCGAGCCCCGCGGCGCGGCGGCGATTCATCCGTTCGTCCCGTCCGGGTCCTGGCCGATCGACGTGGCGATGGCGAGGAGCTCGCCGAGCTCGAGCCCGGGCGCGTCGAGCGACCGGTACACACCGTCCCGGATCCATTCGAGCTGCGACCGGTCGGGCGTGAACCGTCCTTCCACCCCCGCGACGTCGACCGCCGACTGCGCCGCCGAGGTCGCCGGCGGCAGGGCGGTCGCGGGCTCGAGGTGGAGGCGGATCGTGCCGATGCCGGCGTCCGCATCCCGGTCGCGCAGGTACAGGGTCACCCCGACACCGTACCCGGAGTCCACGAGCTCCACGCTCGCGAGCGCGAACCCGGCCGGGAGCGCCGTGGGGAGCTCGATCGGGAACGGGACCGACCCCCTCGCCGTCTCGAGCGACACGCGCTCGAGGGTCGCGGCGCCGCTCTCACGCAGCCTCCACGCCTCGGGCATCGGGAGTCCCCGGACAGGGAGCGCCGCGGCGGCCGAGAGCAGGTCCGCACGCGGCAGGTTGGACTCCAGGTACAGGTCGGTGCCCGCGGCGTGGATCGAGACGCGCCGGCCGTGATCGTCCGACGACGGCTCGTAGTACGCGACGCCTCCGCCCCCGAGCGCGACCTCTTCCGCCTGCACGCCGACGGGTCCGAACGGCGCGTTGCCGTCCCACGTCCGCGTCTCGCCGAGGTTGAGGAACGCCAGCCCGTCCGCGTAGGAGACGAGTGTCCCGCCGGCGTCGTCCCGGGGGAGTACCACGCGGTACCGGTCGAGACCCCCGACCACGCGCGGCGCGATCGGCTCGAACCCGGTCTCGCGACGCACGTCGGCGAGCGCCACCGGCCGGGCGCCCTGGTCCCGCGAGGACGTGCTCGATGGGATGTCGAACACGGACGCGTCCGGCTCGTTCAGGCTCACGTCGAGCGCGGTCACGGAGAACACCGGCCGCAGAGCGGGCTCGTCGGGCAGGCCGAACCGCAGGGCCCAGGCGTCGCGCTCGGCGCCCGTCGCCGGGTAGACGCTCCAGCGCAGCGGGAACCAGCTCCGCTCGTCGAGCCAGATCCGGACGCGGTCGTTGGGGAAGAACGGTCGCCAGTCACCGCCGATCGACAGGAACGGGAACAGGGGCTCGGCGCGCTCGAACGGCACCTCGACGCGGATCGCCGGGCGACCGAGCACCGTCCCGTGTCCGAGCACCGTCAGCCGGTCGGCGTCCGCGAGCGTCGAGATCGGGAGCACGAGGTCCGTCGGGATCGGCGCGGCGGTCGAGAACGGCAGGCGGTTGCGGACAACGGACTCGCGCTGCGGACAGGTCGCGGTGGGACAGGGGGCGGGGCCGGCCGCGTACCACGTCGAACCGGCGACCACGAGCCGCAGGTCGGTCGGCGTGGTCCTCGTCGGGTAGTCGGTGTGGTCGACGACGTCCAGGCGGAAGCGTTCGGGGGCCTCGAACCACACGCCCATCGTGAGCTCGCGCTGAGGGACCTGGGGGGAAAGGTGCAGCTCGGTGATCGCGAACGTCGCCTGGTACGCGTCGAGCCGGACCGCGGCCGCCGAGATGCCCTCGGCGACCTCGGTGGCGGCCAGCGCCGAACCGGCATCCGGTCGCTGCCAGGGGCCGCCGACGACCAGGCTGCCGACCAACGCCCCGACGAGCAGGGCCGCGACGATCGGAGCGAGCCGCGGCAGGAGCCGGCGACGAGGTGACCCGGCAGGCCGAACGACGCGCAACCGCGGAGGGGTCCGCCCGGCCTCGGCGCCGATCGCGGACATGACCTCGCCCACCAGGTCGGGGACGGCGGGGGCGACCTCGAACCGCGCGGCCTCGCGAAGTCGGTAGGCCCCGCGCTCGAACGCGCGGCACTCGGCGCAGCTTTCGAGGTGATGCTCGAGCGAGACGGTCGCCCGCGCCGACAGGCGCTCGCCGTCGATGCGGGCGGACAGGAGACGTTCGGCCTGGTCGTGGTTCACCGGGCCTCCTCCTCGACCTCGAGCGCGTCCATCATCGCACGGCGTGCCCGGTGCATCCGGCTCTTGATGGTCCCGACGCGCACGCCGAGCACGTCGGCCGCCTCCTGGTAGGAAAGGCCGAACACCTCGACGAGCAGGAACGGCTCTCGGTGCTCGGTCGAGACCGCGTCGAGGGCGGCGTGCAACTCGACCCGCGCCTGCGCGTCTGCGGTCGTGCCGGCGATGGGCGTGACCCGCTCGACGTAGACGTTCCGTGCCTTGATCTGGTCCATCGCGCAGTTGCGCGCGATCCGGAAGAGCCAGCTCGTGAACCGGGAGTCCCCACGGAAGCCGCCGAGGAACCGGAACGCCCGAAGGAACGCCTCCTGCGTGACGTCGTCGGCGAGCGCACGGTCGCGGGTGAAGTGGTAGGCGAAGCGCCAGACGTCGCCCTGGTACTGGCGCACGAGGTCCTCGAACGCGCCCAGGTCGCCCTCGCGCGCTCGCGCGAGCGTTCGCGGGTCCGGATCGTTCACCCTTGCCCTTCCCGTTCGCCTGTCCCCGAGGCCGGCCACCCAGCGTAGCCCCGTGCCGGCACGCAGGGCCGCGTTCGGGCACGTGCGCGCGCCGGGGCGCCTCCCTCCTGGAAGCTTCCGGTCCGCCCCTGATGACCGAGCCCGGGCCGGAGGGGTTCCCAGGGACGGCCGAGATCGTGCCCGAGGGGTGGGCGGACGGGGGGCGCCGTCCCTAGCTGGAGCGGCGGGCGGAGGGGTGCTCGAGCCGTTCGGCGAGGCGCTCGGCCCGCTCGGCTGCCTCGTCCTCGAGCCCGGCGCTCACGGCGCCGGTGATGGCGAGCAGCTCGGACTCGACCCGGCCGGAGAGGCGCCCGGAGCCGCTGCGGCGCAAGAGCCCGTCCAGGCGCCTGATGGCACGGTCCAGGCGGGTCATCGGGTCCCGCTCGCGGCGCTCGCGCCACTCCCGGAGGTCGGTCACCGAACCCATGCCGCGATCGTAGACCCGGGGTCTGACACTTCCTCGGAACCTGGGTGGTTCGGCCCGCCTGCTCCTTCGGCGGCCGCGCCCTCAATGCTTCGCGTACTCGCTCGCTCCCAGCAGGTGGAGCGAGACATAGGGCTCGTCGCCGACCACCCACGAGTCGTGACCGGGCCCGATCGCGAACAGGTCGCCCGGGGTCAGCACGCCCTCGGTCCCCTCGGACATCTTGACCGCCGCGCGACCCGAGACCACCAGGCCGACGTGCTCGACCGGGCACAGGGTCTCGCCGGCCGGCTTGCCGACGTGCTGGGACCACACCCACCCCGGCTCGTACCTCGCCCGCCCGATCGTCACGCCGCCGATCGTCACGACCTCGAACGAGCCGTGCTCGAACGTGCGTGACTCGTCGGCCTGCTCGAACCGCCGGATCTCGATGCCCGCCATCCGCTCCTCCTCGATCCGCCGGGCGCCCTTCCTCGGCCGCCGGAGGGGCTCAGCCTCCGAAGCAGACGTTATCGGTGATCCGCTCCACCGCGAACAGGTGATCGCCGTCGTCCCGGTCGGCGGTATCGAACCCCGGCCCGCCGAGCACCCGATCGCCCGGGCGTCCATCGATCGCATTCAGGCAGAAGTCGCTCCCGACACCTCCGAGGATCCGGTCGCGGCCCGCTCCTCCGCGCACGTCGTCCCGGGCCCGCCCTCCGAAGAGCTCGTCGCGGCCCTCGTCTCCGTACAGGATGTCCCGGCCGGCCTCGCCCCGGATCGTGTCGGCACCGAGACCACCGCTCACCAGGTCCGCTCCGGCGCCGCCGAAGACGATGTCGTGCCCCCGCTTGCCGTCGATGAAGTCTGGACCGCCCCTGCCGCAGATCACGTCCGCGCCGGAGGTGCCTCGCAGGTGATCCTCACCGTTCGTGCCGGTGATGGTGCAGGTCGGCCTCGAGCGGCCGACCCGGGCTTGCGTCGATGCCGACGACATCGTCGTGCCGACGATCGCGGTGGAGACCACGAGCGTGACGGCGAGCATCGATCCGATCTTCGTGTGCGCTCGCATCCGAGCTCCTTCCGGGTCGCTCCAGGACGCCGGAGCCATGCCCATGATGCGACATCTCGTCCGATTTCGGGACGCCGCCCGTCTTACGCGGAGCCCTCGACCTTGGCCTTCAGGGCCTGCATCCGCTTGCCTCCCTGAGGCTTGCCCGACAGCGGGTACACCAGGGGCAACAGGAGGGCCGCCAGCCCGTGCATCTGCAGGAACTCGAGCCGGTGCGTCACGTCGGTGCCACCCCCGTTCGGCGCCAGCGTGAAGGTGTTCGCGTACTCGCCCTGCGGGTCCCTCGAACGGATCGCGAACCGTGTGTGCGGCCGGTTCTCGGTGACCTCGCCCTCGTTCGCGTGGTGCTTGTCGCCCGGGATCACGCCCACCGATCGGAACCGGCTGCCGACCGCGTTCGGCTCGCCTTCGATCCACTCGATCCGGTACGGCGCGGGCGACCAGTCGGCGTGGCGCGCGAGATCGGCGACCCACGGCCACACGGCTTCCGGCGTCGCGGCGATCGTCACCGTGAACGTCCCCGATGTCACAAGCCATCTCCGTCCGAAGAGGCTCGACCCTAGCGCTGCGTTCGGATACCGGTCAACGCCACGAAGCCGATCCACCCCTCACGGTCGCGCTCCCGGGTCCCCTTCGAGGTCGACAAGAAGCGCCGAACGGCCGACCCGGATCTCCGTCGGCACCCTCGCCCGCCAGGTTCGGCGAATCGGTCGGACCGGTGATTGTTTCGAGGGGGCGCGGCCGCGTACTGTTCGCCCACGCGGTTCGCCGCCACTCCCCGGAACGGAACCCTCCCTCATCGGTACTTCCCCGCTGGACCTTGGAGCGGAAGATGGAGGAGGTCGCGCGGATCGTGCTCGCGCTCGAGACGCCGGACGTCGCCGAGGAGGTCATGCACTTCCTCGATCGCACGGGCCGCGCGCGCGTCGTCGGGACCGCGGTCGACCAGTCGCAGCTCGCGGAGGCCGTCAGACAGCTCGAGCCGGACGCGGTGGTGGCCGCGCCCGCGCTCGTCCCGTCGCCCGGAACGCTGAACGGGAGCGCGCTCCTCGCGGTTGATACGGCGCAATCGGTGGGGGCGCTGCGGCGTGCCATCCGATCCGGCGCGAGCGGCTTCTTCCTGTGGCCGGCGGAGCGCGAGGAGCTCGCGAACGCGGCCGCACGCCTCGGGCGGACGCGGAACGACGGCGACGACGGCGACCCGGCCCTCGTCCTCGCTGTCTACGCGGCGCGCGGCGGCGCCGGGGCTACGTTCGTCGCGACGCACCTGGCGGCCGCCTTCGCCAAGCGCGATCGCCGCTGCGTCCTGATCGATCTCGACGTGCTGTTCGCGGACGCCACCGCGGCGATCGGGGTTCCGGCCGACGAGCCGGTGCGGACGATCGCCGAGCTCGCGCCGCTCGGCGAGGAGCTCGCACCCCGTCACGTCGACGAGATCCTGTGGAGGCATCCGAAGGGGTTCGCGGCCCTCCTCGCGCCCGTCGATCGACAGCTGTCCCAGCGCCTGGGTGCCGAGACCTACCGTGCCGCGATCTCGGCGGTGCGGCGATCTTCCGACGTCGTCGTGTTGCACGTGCCCAGGGCGCTCGATGAGATCGCACGGGCCGGTCTCGAGGTTGCCGACCGAGTCCTCGTCGTGCTCGGCCTGGACGTCCTCTCCTTCCGCGATGCGAAGCGGGCGATCGAGGTCGCCGCGCTGGAGGGCCGGTGCTCGTTCGTCGTGAACCGCGCAACCAGATCCGAGATCACCCCGGGCGACGTCGAGCGGGTCTTCGGACGGCCTCCACTCGCGGTGATCCCGTCGGATCGCGCCGTCGGAGCTGCTCAGGACCACGGCCGGTTGCTTCCGATGCGAGGCCGCGTCGGACGGGCGCTCGACCGGCTCGCGCAACGCATGCAGGAGGAGTCGTGAGTCGAACGGACACGCTGGTTGACGTCCGGCGCAGCCTGCATGAGCGGCTGATCGGTCGCGTGGACGCTCGGCAGCTCGACGAGATGCCGCGCGCCGAACGCCGGCTCCGCGTCCGTGAGGAAGCCCTGTCGTTGCTCCGCGAGCAGGGCCACATGTTGCCGCAGAGCTCGCTCGCTGATGTCGTGAACGCGGTTTCGGATGCGGTCGTCGGGATGGGTCCGATCGAGTACCTGCTCAAGGACCCGGATGTCACCGAGGTGATGGTGAACGGCCCCGACGACGTGTACGTGGAGCGGAAGGGGCGGATCGAAAGGGTGGCGGACCGTCTGTTTGAGGGGGAGGAGGCGGTCCTCCACGTGATCGAACGCATCGTGGCACCGCTGGGGCTTCGGGTCGACGCAACGTCACCTTGGGTGGACGCGCGACTTCCGGACGGCTCTAGGGTGCACGCGATCGTACCGCCTCTTTCGCTCTGCGGTCCGGTCCTGAACGTGAGGAAGTTCTCCTCGATCCCGATCGGACCCGCCGACCTGCTCGACAACGGGACACTCGGGCCGAGGATGCTGGCCTTCCTCGCGGCATGTGTGCGTGGACGACTGAACGTCGTGATCTCGGGCGGGACGAGCTCGGGCAAGACGACGCTGCTTGGCGTCCTCTCGTCTTTCGTTCCGCCGGAAGAGCGGCTGATCACGATCGAGGACGCCGCCGAGCTCCGGCTCGCCCAGCCGCACGTGATCGGCCTCGAGGCACGCCCGGCGAGCGTCGAAGGTCGGGGCGAGGTCACGGTTCGCGACCTCGTCCGCAACGCCCTTCGGATGCGTCCGGACCGGATCGTGGTCGGTGAGGTTCGAGGCGGCGAGGCCCTCGACATGCTCCAGGCGATGAACACGGGCCACGACGGGTCGCTCTCGACCGCACACGCGAACTCGGCGCGACATGCGCTCTGGCGGCTCGAGACCATGGCGCTGATGTCCGATGTCGATCTTCCGATCGCCCACGTCCGCGCGCAGGTCGCCTCCGCGGTCGATGTCGTCGTGCATACGGCTCGGCTGCGCGACGGCCGTCGGGTCGTGTTCCAGGTGGCCGCGGTCGACGAGCTCGACGGAGCGGGCGACCCGGTCGTCATCGAGGTCTTCGGGTTCCGTCCGCGGATCGGTCGTCACGGATCGTTCGTCTGCACTGGCATCGCGCCACGGGTCGTCTCTCTGCTGGCGGAGCGGGGTGAGGAGTTCGATCCGAGGTGGTTCCAAACGGGGATCGACGGCCCCGATCCCACGTGATGAGAGCCGTCCTCGCGGGTGGGCTCGCCGGCGCGGCCACCGTGTTCGTCGCGTGGGCGGCGGCGGTCGAGCGTCGGACGCGGCTGTTCGCGCCCCTGAGGCCCGGAACTCATGTGCATCGACACCGACCTCGTGTGCCGGCGAAGGTGCTCCTCATCGCTGGTGCCGGCCTCGCGTGGATGCTCGGCGGCCGTGTGGCCGGCGGTGTGGGCTCGGTCGCGGCGACCGTCGCGGTCCTGGTGGCCCCGATGGTGACCGCGAGGCGCAGGACCCGACGCCGGGAACGTGCGATGCAAGAGCGTCTGGCGGACGCGGTCTCGCTGATCGCCTCGGCCATGCGGTCGGGTCGCTCGCTCTACCAGGCGATGGAGCTCGCCGGAGACGAGCTCGACCCTCCCCTGGCCACGACGTTCCGGCGCCTGGCCGATCGGGCCGATCTCGGCCACTCGATGGATGGGGCGATCGATGCGTGGGCGGCCGACGTCGGTGGCCCGGACGCGAGGCTCGTCGCCGGAGTGCTGAAGCTCCATCGGCGGACGGGAGGTTCGCTCGCGGCGACGCTCGACGATCTCGCGGACACCCTCCGCGACCGTCGATCGGCCGCGCGCGAGCTCGAGTCGCTCACCGCGCAGGCGAGGCTGTCGGCGACGATCCTCGGTCTGCTCCCGATCGGGTTCTTCCTGTTCCTTTCGGTCGTCGCTCGCTCCGATCTCGAAGCGGCATATGAGACACCGACCGGAGTGGCGGCGATCGGTCTCGGGTTCGGGCTTCAGGCAGCGGCCTACGTCTGGATACGACGGTTGCTCCGGGTCGAGCCGTGACCGCCACCCTCGCCGCATCGCTCGCGGCCCTCGGATCGGTCGCCGTGGTTTTGGCGATCGGATCGGGGCGGGCGCTCGACCCGCTGGTAGGGATCGCGGCCGTACGACCCGGGCCCCGCCGCCCGCCGAACGCGCTCGACCGGATGGGCGCGTGGCCGGTGCTTCGCCGGATCGGCGTCTCGGGCGCGACGGCGACCCGACTCGACCTCGGCCGGACGGGGTGGTCCGACCGACGGGTGGTGGGTTCGAAGGCGGTCCTGGCGACGACGGCATCGCTGGCGGGGCTCCTGGTCGCGGGTCCGGTCCTCGCGATCCCCTCCGCCGTGATCGGGTGGCGGATCCCCGATCTCGTCGTCGCCCGGCTCGCCAAACGGACGGTCGCGGCGGCCAACCGTGAGATCCCCGTGCTCCTGGATCTCCTGGCCGTCGCGACCTCGGCGGGGCTCCCGCCGCAGCTCGCGTTCCGTCGGGCCATGGACGCCGCCACGGGTCCGCTCGCCGAGGAGTTGCGCTCGGTGATCAACGCCAGCGACCTCGGCGGGCGATGGCGCGTCGAGCTGATGAGCGTCGGCGAACGCCTAGGCCTCCCCGACCTCCGGCGACTGCTCGTCGCGCTCGCACGTACCGACACGCTCGGATCCTCCCTCGGCGATGAGATCGCGCGTCTCGCGTCCGACGTTCGCGAGGTCCGGCGCGCGGCCGCGGCACAGCGAGCTCGAACGGCTCCGGTGAAGATGCTGTTCCCGCTCGTCTTCCTTGTCCTCCCCGCCTTCCTCCTCCTCACGGTGGTTCCGGTGCTCCTGACCACCGTGCGTTCGATCGCCTAGAGAGGGGGTGAACCGGGATGTTGTTGTCCTGGTACGTCCGTGCGCGCTACGTGCGGGCACGTCGGCGGCTCGCTGACGAGGTAGGGCAGACGACGGCCGAGTACGCGCTCGTGATCCTGGCCGCCGCGGCGGTGGCTGTCGTGCTGATCGCGTGGGCGAGGTCCTCCGGCAGGCTGCCGGCGTTCTTCGACTCCATCATCGATCAGGTCGCAGGCAGTGCCGGATGATCGGATCCTCGACCGCGGATCCGCGGCGGTCGAGTTCGCGCTCCTGCTGCCGCTCCTGCTGCTGCTCCTGCTGGCGCTCGTGCAGGTCGGTGTCGTGGCTCGGGATTCGCTGGTCCTCACCCAGGCCTCGCGCGCCGGGGCGCGCGAGGCAGCCGTCCAGCCATCCGTCGATGCCGTCGACGACGCGGTGCATGCGGCCGCCGCCGGCCTCGATCCGGAACGGCTGCGAGTGGACGTCTCGTGGAGCGGGAGTCGCGGAGCGCCCGTGACGGTGTCGGTCGCCTACGACGTGCCGATCGCCTCGTTGCTTGCCGGCTGGCTGCTCCCGGCGTCCGTCTCGTTGGAAGCAAGCGCGACCATGCGTCAGGAGTTCGCGTGAGGCGCCGGATCCGCGACGGGAAGCACCCCGGCAACGAACTCGCACGGCGCGATCGCGGCTCGGTCTCCCTGCTGGTTGCCGCCATGGTCGCGGCGCTCCTGGTCCTTTCGATGGGCGCCGCCGACGTCGCTCGGGTGTTGCACGCGGCCTCGAGGGCGCAGACGGCCGCCGACGCCGCAGCGCTGGCCGCGGCGCAGGCGCTCGCGATCGACGAGGAGGGGCCCGCGCCCGACGAGCTCGCACGCGAGTACGCGTCCCGGAACGGAGCCGTGCTCGAGACCTGCGTGTGCGAACGCGGAACGTTCGTGGCCACGGTGTCGGTCCACGTGGTCGCGGGCGACCTGTTCCTGGTCGCCGACGACCGAACGGTCGTGGCGAGGGCTCGCGCCGAGGTGGACCTTCCCGGGGCCTGATCGGGTCTCGATCGTCGGACGGCCGCCCACGTCGGGGGACGGGTGTACCATGCCTCGACCATGGCGATGAGGCAACGGCTCCCGGTCCGGCGAGGCCGCCGCTCGCTGCTCGCGACGGTGGACTACTCGCTCGCCAAGCGTGCCCTGATCAATCAGGTCCGCACCGGGCTCGCCTCCTGGACCGACATCTGCGACGCGCATCCTGAGCTCATGCGGGCTGCCCAGCACGTCGGAGAACCCACGCGCCGGGAGTGCCCCGTCTGCCACGACGCCAAGCTCAGGCTCGTCACCTACGTCTACGGGGACGGGCTGAAGCACGACAACGGGCGCGTGTGGCCGCTCGACGTCGGGCTCGACATGGCCGCCGACCGGCCCGGCTCCTGGTGCTACGTGGTCGAGGTCTGCACCGAGTGCCACTGGAACCACCTGCACGAGGCCTTCGTCGCCCGCGCGGGCTGATCCGGCACGCGCGACCCTTCCCCGCAGTCTCCACGGGAACTCCACGACGTTCCTGCAGGTCAGGTACGGAGGAGACGCGCTCCGTGGCTACACTGGATGAGAGTTGGCGGTCAAGACCGCGCCCGCGCGGACACCCAAGGGTCGTAAGCATGCCCCAACCAAGAAGCGGAAGGGCTTCAAGGCCTGGCTCCGCCGCTGGTGGTGGGTGTTCGTCGTCGTTCCCCTCGTGGGCATCATCGGGCTGTTGCTGACGCTGTTCTACGTCTACTCGCAGCTCGAGCTGCCGAAGACGCCGCCGCCGCTGCAGACCACCTACATCTACGACCGCGAGGGCAACCAGCTCGCGACGCTGCACTCGACCGTCGATCGGACGATCATCCCCTTGTCGGAGATGCCCGTCCAGCTGCAACACGCCGTGATCGCGGTCGAGGACAAGGGCTTCTACGAGCACCCGGGCGTCGACATCACGGGGATCTTCCGGGCCGCGTGGACCGACCTCGTGAAGCAGGAGATCGTCCAGGGCGGCTCGACGATCACGCAGCAGCTCGTGAAGAACGTCTACGCCGGCCAGTACGAGAAGGACCCGAAGACCGGCGTCGAGACCTACGTGGTCCCGCCGCGCACGTTCGGCCAGAAGGTGCGTGAGAGCCTGCTGGCGATCAAGGTCGAGCGCGAGTTCACCAAGGACGAGATCCTCGCCAAGTACCTCAACACCGTGTACTTCGGGCGAGGCGCGTACGGCGTCCAGGCCGCGGCCCAGACCTTCTTCCAGAAGGACGCGTCCGAGCTCTCCGCGAGCGAGTCGGCCCTGCTCGCCGGGATGATCCAGAGCCCCTCGTACTACGACCCGGTCGAGGAGGAGGCCGCCGCCAAGGAGCGACGGGACTACGTCCTGCAGCAGATGGCGTCGGAGGGCTACCTCACGGCCGAACGCGCCGCCCAGCTCGCCGACCGGCCGATCAAGGTCGACCCGATCGAGGTCGGCCTGAACTTCCCCGGCAAGCTCGGCTACTTCCTCGACTACACGCGGCGATCGCTCCTCGACGAGTACGACGAGGGTCTCGTGTTCGGTGGCGGGCTACAGGTCACGACCACGCTCGACCCGCAGATGCAGGGGTACGCCGAGCAGGCCGTCGCCAACCGGCTCGACACGCCGGGCGACCCGGCGGCAGCGCTCGTCGCGATCGATCCCCGGAACGGGGCGGTCCGTGCGATGTACGGGGGGAAGAACTTCAACGTGTCGAAGGTGAACCTCGCGACCGGGGACGGCGGCTCGGGCCGGCAGGCCGGATCGGCGTTCAAGCCGTTCACGCTGTCCACGGCGGTGGAGAAGGGATACTCCCTGAGCTCGCGGTGGAACGGTCCCTCGACGATCACGATCCCGGACCCCGCCTGCTACACGAACGGCGAGCCGTGGACCCTTTCGAACGCCGCCGACGAGGAGAGCGGGACGTTCACCCTGCTCTCGGCTACGACCTACTCGGTGAACACGGTGTACGCGCAGGTCGCGTCGGCCGTGACGCCCGAGGCGGTCGTTGAGACCGCGCACCGCATGGGGATCCGGTCACCCCTCGAGCCCGTGTGCTCGATCACGCTCGGCACGCAGGCCGTCACCCCGCTCGAGATGACGGACGCGTACGCGACGCTAGCCGCCCGTGGGTGGCGGCACCGGGCCTCGCCGCTCGAGCGGGTCGACACGGCGGACGGCAAGACCGACCAGGTGATCGGGGGCCGTGGCAAGCTCGTGATGCGGCAGAACGACGCCGACGTCGTCACGTACGCGCTCCAGAGCGTGATCCAGAGCGGGACCGGCACCGCGGCGAACATCGGCCGCCCGGCGGCGGGCAAGACCGGCACCGCTCAGGAGTACCGCGACGCGTGGTTCTGCGGCTACGTGCCACAGCTCGTGACCTGCGTGTGGGTCGGCTACCCGGAGGGCGAGATCTCGCTGACCAACGTCGAGGGCTACTCGGCCGTGTTCGGCGGCACGATCCCCGCGCTGATCTGGCACGACTTCATGTCGCAGGCGACGGCCAACATGCAGGTCAAGGACTTCGCCACGCCGTCGTTCGAGGGTTACACGCTCGATGCGCCGAGCCCGCCGCCGCTCCCGGCACCGTCGGTCACGCCCTCGCCGGAGCCGAGCCCGTCACCGAGCCCGAGCCCCAGCCCGTCGCCGTCGCCCTCGCCGAGCCCGAGCCCTTCGCCCAGCCCGTCGCCGAGCCCGAGCCCGTCGCCGTCGCCCTCGCCCAGCCCGTCGCCACCCGCGGCGCTCCCAGAGCGCACGGAGTTGCTCGACTCGAGCTGAGGAGCGGCCCTCGCGGGCGCGGGTTCCTCGGATCCCTCGCTCACCGAGAACTCGCGGGCGGCCGGGACGGCGCCGAGCGGCAACGAGGCGACCACCGTCGTGCCGCGGCCGGGCATCGAGTGCACCATGAACGTCCCGTTCGCGAGCTCGACCCGCTCGCGCATCGAGGCCAGCCCAACCCGGCCGCTCTGCAGGTACTCGCGGGCCTTGCCGGCGTCGAACCCCTGGCCGTCGTCGATCACCTCGACGCGCAGCTGACCGCCCGTCGTCTCGACCGAGACGGTCACCGAGACCGGCTTCGCGTGCTTGGCCGTGTTCGACAACGCCTCCTGGACGACGCGGTAGGCGAGGGTCTCGAGGTCCTGCGGGATCTCGACGCTCGCGTGGCCGGCGAACTCGGTCTGTACGTGGTTGTCGCGACCGAACCGGTCGACCGTCTCGCGGAGCGCCGGGATCAGCCCTCGCTCCTCGAGCAGCGGCGGCCGGAGCCCCGACATCAGCCGGCGGAGGTTGTCGGCCTCCTCGGAGAGCTCGGAGCGGACCTTCGAGAGCACGCCGAGCCCCTCGTCGATCTCGCCGGCCTTCAGCATCAGGAGCACGGCCTCGAGCGAAAGCGACGCGGCCGAGACCCCCTGGACCGGACCGTCGTGGAGGTCGCGCGCGATGCGGTTGCGCTCGCTCTCGATCGCCGCGTTGGTCCGGCGCATGATCCGGGTTCGGTCCTCGTCACGGTCCTGGAGGAACTTGAACAGCGACCGGATCGTCTGGTCGGCGACACGGGCGGCGGTCACGTCGCGCACGAGCAGCAACCGACGCGGCGGGTCGCCGGGGACCTCCGAGGTCCGCGACTCGAGGTAGATCGCGTGCCCCTCGCGCTGGAGCGTCCCCTGGCCGGTCGCCGGGAGCGACGCGAAGTGCTCGTCGGCCTGGATCGAGGCGGCGAGCGCGGTCCAGGGCTGGCCCTCGACGAGGGACTGAGGGAGCTCGATCATCCGGCAGAAGGCGCCGTTCGCCCGCACGATCACGTCCCGGGGACCCAGCTCCACGATGCCGTCGACCGCGGACTCGAACACGGTGCGCAGCCGCTCTTCGGACTCGCGCAGGGTCTCGTTCGCGCGTTGGAGCCGGGCGAGCGCCTTGTCGGTCTCGCGGAGCGCGACCTCCTTCTGGTCGAGGGCGTCGTGCACGGCCCGCTGCGACTGGGTCCCTCGCACCTGGTTCACGAGGATCCGGAGCGCGATCGCCGCGGCGAGCACGCCGATCAGGAGCGAGCCCTGGTTGATGTCGATCTGGTTCGTTCGCTGCGAGATGGCGACCAGGGCGAGGGCGCCGCTCGTCGCAGCGACCGAGAGCGTGGTGAGCACGGCCTTGCCGTACCGAGCCGGGTCCTTGCGGCGTTCCACCGTCCGCCGGGGGATCACGCTGACGAGCGCCGCGATGAACAGCGATCCGAACGCGATCGGCAGGTCGATCTCGGGGCGGCCGACCGCGAACGACGCATGGAGCCACAGGTCGGCGAACGCGAGCACGCCGACGCACATCGCACAGACCGCGAGGAACACCCCGAGGTGCGCGACGTTCGGGCGGGTGAGCGCCAGCGCACCGTATGCCGAGAACCCGGAGGCGACGATGAGCGCGAACTCGGCCGCCGACGCCGCCGATGCCGGGTCCGAGCGTGTCTCGGGGCGCAGGTTCAGGAACAGGATCGTGCCGATCGCCGCGCTGAGGAGCGCCACGTCGGCCGCGATCTCGCGTCGATCCTCGCGGGCGACGTGTTCGCGGAACTCGATCGCCACGGCGATCAGGAACATCAGCCCGACGGCGAGGAACCCGAGGTCGTACAGCCCGAGACCGGGCGGTTCGGGGCCGGCCGCATCGGTCACCAGGAACGTCCCGCTCACGACGGCGATCGCGAGGATCCCGAACCCGAGCGACAGCGCGCTCCGCCAGGCGTTCTCGCTGCGGCTGCGCACCAAGATCACGATGGCCGACAGGAAGCACGAGCCGGCGACGATCGGGAAGCGCATCCCGTCGAGCGAGCCGGAGCGGCTCGACGCCACATAGGCGAACGCCACGCCGCCGCCCGCAACGAGGAGGACGAAGGGCGCGAACCATGGAGCCCTGCGTTGTGTCTGCGTCGACATCGTAGGAGCGACCATGATGGCGCAGGCGGGCTCGCGCCTCCATCACCCGACCGGGGTCACCTGGAGGACCGGCCCTAGGCCGGACGGCCGGTATCGGCGTAGCTCGCGGTGACTAGCCCCGTGCGGTGGGGCGGGGATCCGTTCGTGCGTTCGGCTACTCGATCAGGCGTCGGCGGAGCGCCTCGGCGACGGCCGCCGTGCGGTCCGAGGCTCCGAGCTTCTCGAAGATGTGCTCCAGGTGGGTCTTCACGGTGTCGGGTGAGATGTACAGGCGCTCGGCGATGTCGCGGTTGGTGTGGCCGAACGCGAGGAGCTGCAGGACCTCGATCTCGCGAGCGGTCAGGGTCTCGGCGCGGCGGTCGCGCTCCTTGGCCTGGGAGAGCTCCTCGGCGAGCGCCACGACCAGCTGCGGGTCGATGACCATGTTGCCGCCGGCGACCAGCCGGACGGTCTGGATCAGGTGCTCGGCGTCGCGCGCCTTCAGCACGTACCCCCGGGCGCCGCTGCGGACCGCTTCGACGACGAACTGCCGGTCGTCGTAGGCGGTGAGCATGATCACCCCGGTCTTGGGGTGCGTGTCGCGGATCTTCCGGGCGGCCTCGAGGCCGTCCATCTCGGGCATCCGGATATCCACCAGGGCGATGTCCGGCTCCTCCTTTGCGACGAGGTCGACCAGCTCCTGTCCGTTGGCGGCCTCGCCGACGACCTCGATCCCGTCGGCCATGTCCAGGTACCTGCGGAGCCCCTGGCGCACGAGCGAGTGGTCGTCCGCGATCGCTACCCGAATCGTCACGCTCGTCCCCCTCCGGACACTCGAGGATGCGCGTCCATCCTATATGGCGACCGGGACGCGTCAGAAGATGTAGTACCAGTTGACCGTGAGCACCGAGAGGAGCCCCAGCCCGGCGGCGGCCACGGCCAGAGCCGCGGCCCTGGGGATGCGGAGCCGCTCGAGCCCCAGCGCCAGCCCCCAGAAGGCCGGGAACAGGGGCAGCAGGAACCGGGGCATCGACATCAGGGGGCGGCCCTCGAACACGAAGGTGAGTGGGATCAGGAGCCCGCACCATAGGTAGACCCCGTACGCGGGACGCAGTCGCACGAGTGCGTACACGGACGCGGCGAGCATCGGCACGACGATCAGCCAGTCGATCAGCCAATAGCCCCCGTTGACCTCGCCGAGGTAGCGGAACGCGTCGCCGGTCCCGTTCCACAGCGTCGACCAGGGCCACGAGAACGTGCGCTCCCAGTTCGCCTGGAACGTGACCGGGGCCAGCCACTCGCCGGCCCGCACCCACCAGAAGCCGAGGTACGCGAGCAGCCCGATCCCGGTCGCGGTCGCCGCGAGGACCCCCGGCCAGGCCGGTCCTCGTCCCTCGCGGCGTTGGTGGAGCGCCTCGACCAGCAGCGCCGGGGCGATCGCGACCCCGATGCTGCGCGTGAGGGCGGCGAGGGCGCCGGCGGTGCCGGCCACCACCCATCGCCGCCGGCGGGCCCCCCAGAACGAGGTGACGGACAGCAGGAAGAACAGGGACTCGCTGTACGGCATCAGGAAGAAGTGCGCCGTCGGGAACAGGCACATCAGGAGCACGGTGGTCCGGGCGGTGCGTTCGGACAGCTCGGACGTCGTCAGGAGGTAGGTGACGACAAGTCCGCCCCAGAAGGCCGCGTTCGACACGATGGTGGCAGCCCCGAGTGGATGGCCGCCCAGCGCGAACGAGAGCCCGCGGATGAGCAGGGGGTACAGCGGGAAGAAGGCGGCGCTCCCGTCCCGCAGGCGGTAGCCGCTCTCGGCGATCCGCAGGAACCACAGCGCGTCGAATCGCTCCCAGGCCGTGAACGCGTTCTGCCACCCGGGATCGACCGCGTGGGCCGGCCAGCCCGGGACGCCGACCGCGTGGAGCGGCGGGAACAACGTGACCCCCACCACACCGATAAGGAGCATCGCGATCCGCAGCCCGACGAACGCGAGGAGACAGAACCGGATGGCGCGCCGGATCCGCTCGCGTGTCTCCGCCGCCTCCAGCGAGACCCCCCGAGGGTGGTTCGGCGCGCGGTCTCGCGTCCCGTGGGATGCGGCGGCCGTCGGTTCGGGCTCGGTCCTCATGTCTTCACGCCGGGACCGGTGTTCGAACCTCGTCTCGGACCGGCAGAGAGGGATCCGGGACGGGCGGAGGTTCGCGCCGGCGGATCCACGCGATCACGCAGAGGACGAGGATCGCCGCCCGGACCAGCACCATCGTCTCGAACACGGCGGTCGGGACGTCGGTGAGGCCGCCGGTCAGTCCGTTGCTATGGCCCAGCCAGCCGAACTCGGTCAGGAACACGACCACGTCTGCGGCCTCGAACGCGATGAACAGCCGCAGGTTCGGGAGCGCGAGAGCGAACCAGGGGAGCAGCCACAGGCTGAACTGCGGCGAGTACACCTTGTTCGAGAGCAGGAACAGGACCAAGATCGGGAACCCGAGGGTCCAGCGCGCGAACCCGGGGTCCCGCCTCGCCTTGACGACCCACACCACGGCGACCCACCCGACGAACAGCACGAGCGAGGCCACGTTGATCAGGCTCGTGTTCGCGCACCCCTGGCCCGTCGCGAGCTTGCATGCGGCGTTCCACAGGCTATTCCAGCTGGCCCCCCGCGCCTTGCTGTTCTGGAAGAACTCCAGCCAGCCGGTCGTCCCCCAGATCGTGAATGGGACGTTCAGCGCCACCCAGGTCCCGGCCGCTGCCCAGGCGAGGTGGATCCCGCGGTCTGGCTCCTTGCCCCGGAAGCGGCCCGCGACGAACGGGACGACGAACAGCGCGGGGTACAGCTTCGCGGCGGCGCCCAGGCCGAGCAGCACCCCCGACCAGACGTCGCGTCTTCGCACGTACGCGAGCGTCGCTCCCGTCGTGAGCGCGACGGCGAGCAGGTCCCAGTTGTTCGTCGCCGCGAGGGCGAGGGTCGGCGCCAGCGCGAAGTACAGCACCCGACGCCCGACCATCAGGTACAGGCATAAGGCGATCCAGAACGCGGCGATCCACATGAGGATCGCGTTCGCGAAGAAGAAGCGGGTGGTGCTCGGGCCCGACGCCGACGCCGCGAGCCGCATCGTCCACATCGTGATCACCGGGTACTCGTCGCACGTGCTGTCCTCGGCGACGTTCTGGCACGGGTCGAGGTAGGGCAGGCGCCCGCCCGTGAGCTGCTCGCTCTGGATCAGTCCGACCAGGTCCGTGTAGCACCCGAGCGTGAACGGGCGTCCGTCGTCCCAGTCGTGGATGACGCACGGGGTCTTGATGGCCAGACCGACCAGCAGGGTTCCGGCGACGAGCAGGAACACCACGCCGATCCCGATCGTGCGCGTGGACGCAGGCACCCGATGATTATCCTTGGCGAACGCTCTCCGAGCGTGGATACGGATGACCGTCCCGCGGGCGCGTGGATGCCGGCGTCACGTCGCGATCTCCGCGGTGATCGGCTCCTGTTCGACCGGCGAGGCCCCGGCGGCACCGCGCCTGGTGCTGCGGACCCACCCGATCACGCACAGGACGAGGATCGCCGCCCGGACCGCGATCGCGATCTCGAACGCGCCCACCGGCAGCCCGGCGAACCCATCATGGATGCCGATGTACCGGCCGAACCACGAGAACCGCGTGACGAACACCGCCACGTCGGCGATCTCGAACGCGACGAACCAGCCGAGGTTCGGGTAGGCGAGCGCGAACCACGGGAGCAGCCACAGGCTGAACTGCGGCGAGTACACCTTGTTCGTGAGCAGGAACAGCACCAGGACCGGGAAGCCGAGGGTCCACCTCGGGAACCCGGGCTCGCGCCTCGCCTTGATCACCCATACCAGCGCAACCCACGCGACGAACATGCCGAGGGACGCCACGTTGACCAGCCGGGTGCTCGTGCAGGTCTGTCCGGTCGAGCGCTCGCACGCCAGGTACCAGAGGCTGTCCCAGTCGGCGAACCGTGCGGCGTTGTATCGGAAGAACTCCCACCACCCGGCGGGAGCGGCGAGCGCGAACGGGAGGTTGACCGCGACCCACCGACGTAGAGGGTCTCGCCGCGCTTGTCCACGACCACGCCCGATTGTCCGGAGCGCGTCAGCAGCATGCGCTCGACGAGGGTGGCGAGGGCGGGAGCGTCTGCGACCTCGCGCCGGTCGGCCGGCACCGCCTCCACGGGCCTGGTCTTCCCGCGACCGATCGGAAACTCCTCCAGCACCTGGCGCCTGGCGTTCACCCGCCGGAAGATCTTCCACTTTCGATCGACCGTCGAGAACAGGTCCTCGTGCCGGTCGATGGACTCGGCGGCGCCGAGGAACAGCAGGCCGGCGGGCCTCAACGCGTAGTGGAACAGCGGCATCAGGCGGCGTTGCGCCCGCGACTCGAGGTAGATGAGCAGGTTGCGGCACGACAGCAGGTCCAGCTTGGTGAAGGGAGGATCCGTGAGGAGGTCGTGCGGCGCGAAGATCACCAGGTCGCGGATGTCCTTCTTGACGCGGTAGTGGCCGTCCTCCTGGACGAACCAGCGCCGCAAGCGCTCGGGCGTCACGTCGGTGACGATGCCGCTCGGGTAGACCCCGGCCCGGGCCGTCTCGATGGCCGCGAGGTCGAGATCGGTGGCGAAGATCTGGACCCGGAGCGAGCGCTCCTGGGCCCCCAGGTACTCGCGGAGCAGAATCGCGATGGAGTACGCCTCCTCGCCGGTCGAGCAGCCGGGAACCCACACGCGCACGTCGGTTCCGTCGGGTCGGGAATCCAGGAGCTTCGGCAGCCCGCTCGCGGCCAGCGAGTCGAACGCCGCCGGGTCCCGGAAGAAGCTCGTCACCCCGATCAGGAGCTCCCGAAACAGGGCATCCACCTCCTGGGGATTGATCTGCAGGTAGCGCAGGTACTCCTCGATCGTCTCGATCTGGTGCACGTTCATGCGCCGCTCGATGCGCCGCCGGCTCGTGCTGGCCTTGTGGACGGAGAAGTCGTGGCCCGTGCGGTCGCGGAGCGCGACGAAGATGCGCCCGAGCGCCGGCGACTCACCGGCGAGCCGCTGGGCATCACGGCTGGCCACGCCCGTCAGGAACGTGCGGATCTGCTCCACCATCGAGCCCGCCGGCCTGACGTAGTCCACGGCACCCGAGCGGATCGCGCTCTCCGGCATTCCGGCGTACTTGGCGCTCTGTGCCTCCTGCGCCATCGTCATGCCGGCGTGCGCCTTGATCGCCTTCAGCCCGAGCGTCCCGTCCGTCCCCGTCCCCGACAGGACCACGCCGATCGCACGGTCGCCCTGGTCCTCCGCCAGGGAGCGGAAGAAATAGTCGATGGGCAACGCCACTCGGCCATCCGAGTCGTGGTCCATGACGTGGAGCACGCCCTGGAGCATGGCCAGGGTCCGGCCGGGCGTCGACAGATACACGTGGTTCGGCGCGAGCCGCATGCCGTCGGTCGCCTCGACGACGGGCATCCCGGTGTGCTTCTGAAGGAGATCCGGCAGCAGGTTCACGTGCCCCGACGGCTGATGGGATACCACGACGAAGGCGGCGCCGACGTCCGGGGCGCCGGCGCGAAGAAGTCGCCCAGTGCCGCCAGACCCCCGGCCGAGGCCCCGATCCCGACGATGGGAAGCTCCCCTCGGCCGCGCGAGACCCGACCTTCGCGGCGGGAGGGTCAGTCCGCTTCGGTGCCGTCGGCTGACGCTCTGCCGGCTTGCGCGTGGCACGCACCCGCTTCCCCCGGGACCTCCGAGCCGGACCCATCGCGTCGTCGATATTGCCCGCGGCCCGCTCTCCTGACAAGCCCCATCGAGCCGCGACCGCAATTCCCTCCTCGAGGCCCGCATGTCCACCGCCCCGGGGTCGGCGGGGCCGCGGCGGGGCCGGGGGGGGATGGGTCCGCTGGCCCTTCCTGTCTCGCGGCTCGCCGCGCCCGGTGGGCGCTCTCCGGGTGCCGGTTGGGTCGCGGTGGTCGTGGCCCTCCCCCCGCCCCCCCGCGGTCCCCGCTCGCCGCGCGGCTCCGCGGCCCGCTACGCGAGTCCGCGCGATCTACAGCTCGACGCGGCGCTTCTCCGCGGCGCTGTAGCGCGCCCCCGCGACGGCGCCGGGCGCGAAGAGGTCGTCGAGCGCCGCGAGCGTGGCCGGCGCGGGAGACAGGTGGGCGGCGTCGATGTTCTCCTCGAGCCAGCGCAATTGCCTGGTCCCGGGGATCGGCACGATGAACGGCCGGCGGCCGAGCAGCCAGGCGAGCGCGAGCTGCGCGGGGCTCACGTGCTCCTCCGCGGCCAGGTGCTTGAGGCGCTCGACGAGCGCGAGGTTGCGGTCGATGTTCTCGGCCTGAAAGCGCGGCATACTGCGCCGGAGGTCGGCCGCGCCAAATCCTCCCGCATCGGTGATCGTGCCCGTCAGGAAGCCGCGGCCGAGCGGGCTATAGGCGACGAACCCGATGCCGAGCTCGGCGCAGAGGTCGAGCAGCGCGTCCTCCGGGTCGCGCGACCAGAGCGAGTACTCGGTCTGCAGCGCCGTCATCGGGTGCGTCGCATGCGCGCGGATGATCGTCGCGGGCGCCGCCTCGCAGATGCCGAGATGGCGGACCTTGCCCTGGGCGACCAGCCGCGCCATGGCGCCCACCGTGTCCTCGATGGGCACGGTCGGATCGACGCGGTGGATGTAGTAGAGATCGATCACCTCGACCTCGAGCCGCCGCAGGCTGGCCTCGCATGCCTGGGTGACGTGCTCGGGACGGCCATCGGCCGACGGCGTGCCACCCGGCGGACGGATATTGCCGAACTTGGTGGCGAGCACGACCTGGTCGCGCCGTCCCTTGATGGCCCGGCCGACGAGCTCCTCGTGCACGCCGTGCCAGTAGATGTCGGAGGTGTCGACCAGGTCGACCCCGCGCTCGAGCGCGCGGTGCACGCCCGGGATCACGGCATCGGCGCTCGGCTCGCCGTAGATGGGCGCGCCGAGGCCGATGGCGGACACCTCGAGCCCACCCAGGCGGCGACGCTTCATCGCGCGCTAGAGCGATGATAAGGGCCCATCTGCTTCGTTGGCGCCCTCGACAGCCGGCTCAACGTACGGAAAGTACGCCTCGCCGGCTGCCTTCGGGCGCCGCCTCGCAGCTGGACCCTTCTCATCGCTCTAGCTGGGTTCTCATCCGACGGCTCGAGACGCCCGCCGGCTGAGCGGCCCTCAGTTGTTGATCCACTCCCGCATGAAGCGGGCATAGCATTCGCGCTCGCCCGGCATCTTGGGCCAGCCGGCCAGGAGCCGCACGGCGGCCAGCAGGAGCCGGTCGCGGAGGTGGCTCGAGCTCTGACCGTATTCCTCGTACGCGGACAGCGTGATCTTCTGATTGTGCGGATCGTCCTGGAACTTGCAGGCCGTCACCGCGACCGCGGCCTGGAAGGCCCGGCGGTCGGCGCCGGACTTCAGATAGGCCTGGGCGAGCGCCGTGCTGCGCGGGACGTCGTACGCCATGATGGCCTCGTCCAGCTCCGCCAGGAGCGCCTGCGGCGTCCGGTCCGTGACGTCGAATCCCGCGCACTCACTCTCGATGACCGACGTGAAGAGCTTGTTGGAGCGCGCCGCGTCGTTGACGAAGCCCGCCATCAGGTAGAGCACGCGCGCCTGGTACGGGTTGTCACTGGACCGCATCCAGGAGTTGGCGGCATTGCTGTAGTCGAAGGCGTGCTGCGCGTCCGTGAACTGGCGCGGCACGGTGGTGCGGAGGATGAGCTCCGCGGCGCCGATCTGGATGGTGTCCCCGAGGCTCCGGATCGACTTGCCATTCCTGAGGTGCGCGGTGAGCAGATTCCAGACCGTCTGGCCGTCCGCCTCCGCGAGCAGCCGCACCATCTCCTCCGCCTCCCCCTCGGTGAGGGGCGCGACATTGTCGCGCTTGAGGTTCTTGCCGGCCTCGGGCAGCTCATTGGTGACCACCACGCAGGCGGCGTCGTAGAGCGAATAGTAGAGCGGCCCGACGGCCATGTCGGGGACGCCGATGTAGTAGACCCCGTGCGCGCGCTCCCAGCCGATCAGATCGGCGAGCTCTGACGACCGCGCGGGCCCTCAGCGCCTTGTGACCGGTGTTCCTGGCCTTCCGGCCGGCAATCGTATCCTGAAGATCGATGAGGCCCAGGAACTGGAGCTGATCGCGGACGAGGGGGCGCGTCTCCGGGTCGGCGGCCAGGCCGAGGAAGAGCCCGTAGGAGTGGCGCACGTCCCCGCTCATCGTGGCGATCAGGTGCGCGTGCAGCTTCTCCTCGGCGCTGCCCTCGGGGGTGATCGGGTCCTGGTCCTGGTTCCACACGACCGGCCCGTAGCTGGGCGGCGGCACGACCATGCCCTTCATCGTGGCGTACCGGCCGGGATAGCGGCCCAGGAGCTGATTCCAGATGTCGAGGCCCACCGGCACGTACCACACGCTCTGCAGGAGGGGGAGGAGCCGATACGCCTCGGGCAGGAAGGGCGTCAGGCCGGCCGAGGTCCGCAGGCCCAGGATCGTGTGGTCGTTGTTGACGAGGGTGATCTGCCCATCCCGCATATTGATGTGGCTCGGCACCTGCACGAAGGGCGCCTCGGCCGTCGTCAGCACGCCGAGCGCATCGGCGGCCGACCGCCGCTGGCGGGCGACCATCTGGAAGTACAGATCGGCCGTCCGCGGCTGATCGCGCTCCAGGATGGCCTCGGTCAACCCGTCGAAGAACGTGTCCTGACGAATCTGGTCGCGGGTCATCAGCATGTCTTGTCTCCTCCCGCGAGGATGCTAGGCGCGGC
>CAVPLL010000010.1:0-355546 GCA_963706005.1 uncultured Actinomycetes bacterium | reverse complement strand
TTGCACCCGGTGATCTTCATCACCCTCCCGATTGGAAGTCGCGCTCGCGTCCAGCCGTTGTGGAATGCCTGAGGGCGAAGAAGCCGAGCAAGATGAGCCGAAGGAGGTCCAGCATGGATAGCTCGAGCGGCATGCAGCGACGCAGCGGTTCGACTTTGAAGGTATGGGTCGGGATCCTGGTCGGCCTAGCGGTCGTGGCCGGGCTGGTCGTCCTGATCGCGAACGCCAGCGGTGGCTCTGGCGGCATCTACTGACGAACCGTTCATCCCGGATCGATCGTGACGGCCGTGGGGATTGGAACCCCACGGCCGCGGCGCACTCCGAGCCTGCGGTGCGTCGGCGAACCCAAGGCGATCTGCCGGTCGAAGGTAGTGCCCCGGATGCCAAGGCCACTCCAGGGCAGGAGTGAGTCGGGCATCGGCTTTCTCTCGGACTCAAGCCGTCGTCGGCGCATCGACCGATGAGGAACACGTCGCGTCGGTGACCTCGGTCACCGGCCGCACGCTGCGAACTACGAGAACGTCAACCACGGAGGCGGACCATGCAGCGGATCCGGATCGAGCGGAGGACCAACCGAGACCGCCGTGATCGCTACACCGTGCTGCCGCTCGACCCCCGCGACCCGGACATCCTACGTGCGAAGCGTCGGCCTCTTGCTTCGTCCTCTTCCAAGCCTCCTCCCGCATCGTGATGATGGCGAGTCCTGGAGCTACCCGGAGAACCGCACCTTCGCCGAGTTGTTGACTTCCTCGCGGGCGCGGTCTCGGCGTGGTCCCTCACCTGGATCGGTTCGCACCTCCAGACCGCCAGTCTCCGCGGAGACAGGACGATCCCGGGGCTCTCGTTGCAGATCGGCTTCCGGCAGCAGGGCGTGAGCATCGGCGTGGCGGTCATCGGGACCATCCTGGTAGCTACTCACCGCACGGCGGCTCACGAGACGGGTACGGCGGGCCTCGGCGCGTAACACCAGTCACGTTTCAGCGGCGCTGATCGGGCTGGCCACGTCATTCGCCCCTTCTCCCGGCGTGTCCAGGCTCCGCTTGATGCGGGAACGAGTAGATCCGCTCAACCTGTCGGATCGATGAACCGTTCTGCCTGCTCATCCGTAAACCCACGGAGTACCGTGAATCACGTGCGAACGGACGAGCCGAGCAGCGACCTCGCTCTGATGGCGGACTTCGCGGCCCGCCGGGAGCGGGCGGCCGGCGTGCTCTACGATCGGTTCGCGTCCAGGATCTACGGGCTCGGCGTGGTGATGCTCGGCAACCATCCAGCAGCACAGGACCTCGTCCAGGACACGTTCGTGAAGCTCTGGAGAACCGCCGACCGCTACGACCCGCAGCGCGGGCGTTTGGAGACATGGGTGCTGCTGACCGCGCGATCGCTCGCCATCGACGCCCTGCGTCGGCGCGTCTTGGAGTCGAGGAGCCTCCAGTCGGTGGGTGTGCAGCCCGAGGACGACCCCGGGCCGCTCCCGGACGAGCAGGCGGCGGTCGCCGACCTCTCGGCCCGTGCGCGACGGGCGATGGGGGTCCTCTCGCCCGAGCAACGCTCCGCGCTGGAGCTCGCTTACTTCGGCGGCCGGACCACGGCCGAGGTGGCAGCGCTCGAGGGGATCCCTCAGGGGACCGTGAAGTCGCGGATCCGAGCGGCCCTGTTGCGTCTTCGGGCCGAGATGGCGAGGGAGCCCGGACGATGACGTGTGACCAGATCCGCGAACTGTTGCCCGAGCACCTGCTTGGCTCGCTCGAGGGGTCCGAGGACCTCGAGGTCCGGCGGCACCTGCGAGGGTGCGTCGCCTGCCGTGACGAACGGGTGAAGCTCGAAGAGGGCGTCTCGGCGCTGTCGCGGGCCGTCCACGATCAAGAGCCGCCGCCCGAGCTCCGCGACCGTGTCCTGGGCACGCTCAGCGAGGAGTGGGAGGAGAGCGGGCGAGCGCCAGCCACGCCCCTCCCCTCCGATGGGTCCGGCCGCGAGCGCTCGCCGTGGCGAGCCTTCGCGGCCGCCGCCGCGCTGATCTTGGTCGTCGGCTCCATCGCCTTCGGCTTCGTCCAAGGGCACCGCGCCTCCTTGGCCACGACCGACGCGCAGAGCTACCGGAACCTCCTCACGGTGCTCGGTGGGAAGGAGTTCAGGATCGGAAAGCTCCGACCGGCCGAGGGATCCACGATGCAGGGGCAGGTGCTGATCTACGACGGCGACCCGTCCGGCGATTGGTCCTCGTGGGCGATCGTGTTCGCGAAGGTGCCCGGCTACACGGGTTCCGCGACGGCGACGTTGCTCTCGTCCGACGGCGAGTCGCAGGCTCTTCCACCGATCGAGTTCCAGGAGGGCGACGGGGAGACCTGGTTGGTCACCTACGCCGACCTGACTCGTTTCGACCGCCTCACCGTCACCTCCTCGATCGGGCAGGTGTTGGCGAGCGCGGCCATCGACCACGCCTAAGCGGGTTCTGGCTCTTCGCCAGGTCAAGGGTCGGCAGCCTGGTCGCCGAACGTTCATCTCGTTGCAGTGATCCTTGATGCGTACTCGCCCGTAGTACCCAGCACGGTGCGGGATGGTCCCGCTTCGACACAAGGAGGGGTCAGTATGCGGGTGAGCAGAGTCACATCGAGGATCGGAGTCATCCTCGTCACGGGGGGCCTGTTCGTTGCCCTCACGGGTGGCGCAGCGTTCGCAGCGCAGGGGAGCCCGAACGGCGCTGCGAGTCAACGGCCCGTCTTCTACGAGGGGGAGCAAGTCACCGTCAACATGTTCGAGGTGCCGGCGTCAGAGGCGCTGCTCAAGCACAACCGGAGCATCAACACGATCTACGCCTCGAACGACCTCGACGAAGAGCAGGACTTCCTGTCGGTGATCGATGCCATCCAGGGTGAGGGGTTCAACCCCTTGTGGCACCAGGTCCTCATCGTCTTCAACCAGGATCCACTCCCCACCAGTTCACGTCCGAAGATGAGGTCCTGGCGGCTGCGGCTGGAGCCCATCCTGAGATCACGCTCGTCCCGACGGACGAGGTCTACCGCTGTTCGATCGTTGGATCGAAGTAGGAGGATGAAGGGAGATACCCCGCCTCGCGACCGGTTCGCAAGAGGCGGGGTATCTCTCATCCTCTTCAGTCCGACGTCGGCGAGAACACCTCTTGAGATCTCAGCATCACCGGCCGGACGTCGAGTGAAGCTGTAACACGTCGACGACACTCGGTCTTCGTTCGGCGAGCTTCTCTAGACCACGACGCACGGTCCACGCCACCGAGGATCTCGCCTCCTACGCAGGGCAACCGACCGAGAGTCCAGGCAGCGGGCCGCTCCCGTCGAGCGGAGCGATGGACCTAGAGGTATCGCGCCGATGCCATCGCCACGGCCGCGAGGAGGGTGAGGGCGAGGCTCACCCGTTCGGCGACCTGGAGCCGTCGCTGGATCGCGCCGATCTGCGCCGCCAGCTCGGGCGAGGGGGCTCCACCGGTGTCTGCGGCCTGCCGCCCGAGGGCCTGGAGCCGACCGATGCTGGGGCGGGTAACGAGCACGGCGATGCCGATCACCGAGATCGCGAGGAGCGCGCCCACCGACAACGTGGCTCCGAAGCTCGAGCCGATCCAGTCGCCGAAGCTCGGGTACGTGTGCCAGTCGTGCCAGTAGAGGAACAACCCGCCGAGGACGGTGACCAGGGCGACGGCGAGGATGACGTCCACGAGCCGGCGCCTGCGGAGCTCCGACATGAACGGTGCACCCGCAGGCCCGATCGCCGCGGCGCTCGGCTGCACGTACGCCACCACCACGAACAACGAGCCGACCCAGATGGCACCGGCCACGATGTGCACGATCCGGAAGACGACCATGTAGGCACCCGACGCCAGCATCGCCTCCCCCTCTCGAGCACGGCCAGCCTTCCACAGATCGAGCAGCCTTGCCCACGGCTCGAGACGCTCGAGCCCGGACGACGAACCCGTCCTTGGACGATCTGCGTCAGCACCTCCGGAACGCACGTGTAGCATCGCGACGGAGTTCCGACATGGTCGACGATCTGCTGCGCACCGAGAGGCTCTCGCTCCGGTACCCGAGCGGCACCCTCGCGCTCGATGAGCTGACCGTCGACGTCCCCCGCGGCTCCGTGGGGCTGGTCGGTGCCAACGGCGCCGGCAAGACGACGCTGCTGCGCCTGGCGCTGGGCCAGCTGCGCCCCACCGCGGGCACGATCGAGGTCGTGGGGCGAGCGCGTGGCCGACGATCCGATCGGCGTGCGGGCCCACATCGGCTTCATGCCCGAGCACGACTGCCTCCCTCCCGACCAGACCGCCGCCGACGTCGTCGCCACCTTCGGCGAGCTGGCCGGCCTGCCGCCCCGCGCCGCCCGCCAGCGCGCCTCGGAGGTGCTCGACCTCGTCGGCCTGGACGAGGCCCGGTTCCGGCCGATCGGCGGCTTCTCGACGGGCATGCGCCAGCGCACGAAGCTGGCCCAGGCCATCGTCGCCGACCCGGAGGTGGTGCTGCTCGACGAGCCCACCGCCGGCCTCGACCCGATCGGCCGCGAGGAGATGCTCGCCCTCGTCGGCCGGCTCGCCGGCTTCGGCATCTCGGCGCTCGTGGCCACCCACCTGCTCGACGACGTGCAGCGCGTGTGCGACCACGTGGTGATGATCGACGGCGGCAAGCTGCGCCATGCCGGCGCCACCCAGGCCCTCCTGCACCGCACCGGCGTCCTGCGGGTCGAGGTGAACGACGGCGCCGCACGCCTGGCCGAACTCCTCGGCGTCGCCGGCGTGGCCGTCACCGTGGTCGACGACGCCACGCTCGATGTACGGGTCGACGGCGACGAGGGCGATGTGCTCGACCTCGTCCGCGACGGCGCGGACGACCTCGGCCTCGCCCTCCACGCCCTGACCACCCGGCGCACCTCGCTCGACGAGCTGTTCGTGGACCAGGCCCGGTGACCGCGCCGCTGCTGCCTCCCGCCGGTGCCGTCTACGACCGTGGCTACCGCCCCTACGAGGGCGAGCGCGGGGGTCGGGGCGCCGCCCGCGCCGCCCTCGTCCGCGTCTCGATCCGCCGTGCCCTCGGCCTGCGCCGGTCATGGCGCCAGAAGGTCCTGCCGTGGTCGCTGCTCGCGATCGCCACGGTCCCGGCCGTCGTGAACGTGGGCGTGAAGTACATCACCCGGAACACGCCGGCCGCCGACTTCGACCTGATCACCTTCCGCGACTACGTGGGCGTGTCCACCACGCTGCTGCTCTTCGTCGCGATCACGGCGCCGGACATGGTGTGTCCCGACCGGCGCAACCGCGTCCTGCCGCTGATCTTCGCCCGTCCGCTCACGGGCAACGACTACGTGCTCGCCAAGGTAGGCGCCCTCACCGCCATCCTCTTCGGCTTCAGCTTCCTGCCCCAGGTCGTGCTGTTCGTCGGCCAGATGCTCGTGGTGCGGGAGGGCGCGCTCGACTTCGTCACGCGAGAACGCCGAGGTCCTGTGGCAGGTGCCGGCGGCCGTCGCGCTGTTCTCCCTGTACTGGGCGTCGCTGGCGGTGGCCATCTCGGCGACGACCACGCGGCGGGTCGTCGGCGGCGTGGCCATGCTCGCCACCGTCCTCGTGTCGGGGGCGGTGGCGTCGATCCTCGTCTCCGCCCCCCGGCGGCGCCGACACCGAATCAGATCTTCGAGAACGGCAGCCTGTGGGGGCTCCTCAGCGCGATGGACGTCCCGCTGCGGATCAGCGACCTCGTGTTCCTCGGCCACGTCGATCCCACGTCGCTCGTCGGCGGGGCCGAAGGGGCGGGCGATCGGCCGTCGCCCTGGTCTACGTCGCAGTCGTCGCCGGCTCCCTCGGCTATCTCGTCTACCGGTACCGGAGTGTCGCAGTGAGCACGACGCCCGGACGCCCCTGCCCCCGCCGCCCCCGGCGACCCGGCCTTCGCCGAGGAAGCAACGGTCGTCGTCGACGGCGCATCCGTGTGGTTCGGCCCGAAGGTCGCGCTCACCGAGGTGTCCTGCTCCTTCGGTCCCGGGGTGACGGGCCTGCTCGGCCCGAACGGCGCGGGCAAGACGACGCTCATGCGGGCGATGTGCGGGATGCTGCCCCTCAACGCCGGCACCGTCCGCGTGGGTGGGCTCGACCCCCGCACCCAGCGGGAGGCCCAACGCGCCCTCGCCCTCGTCCCGGAGGAGGACGCCAGCCCGGGCATGATCTCGGCCCGCCAGCTGGTGCGCTACGCCGCCGCCCTCCACGGCGTGCGCGACCGCGCGGCGCCCGAGCGAGCCCTGGCGGCGGTCGACCTCGTCGACGAGCGCCGACCGCAAGGTCGGCGGCTTCAGCAAGGGGATGCGCCAGCGCACGAGGGTGGCCGCCGCCCTCGTGGGCGACCCCACGATCCTCGTGCTCGACGAACCGCTCAACGGCGCCGACCCCGTCCAGCGCGTGGCGCTCATCGAGCTCTTCCAGCGGCTGGGCGACGAGGGTCGCACGGTGATCGTCAGCTCCCACGTCCTGCACGAGGTCGAGCGCCTGGCCCGCCGCCAGATCGTGCTCGTGCGCGGCCGGCTCGCCGCGGCCGGCGATCACCACGCCATCCGGAGCGCGATCGCCGACCGTCCCCGCCAGGTGCTCCTGCGGTCGTCGGATCCCCGCCGACTGGCCGCCGCACTCGTGGGCATCGAGGCGGTGAGCGGCGTCGGCATCGACGGCACCGACGTGGTCGTGTCGTCGATGCGCGCACTCGATCTCGCCCACGCGCTGCCGGGGCTCGCCCGGCGGGCCGGCGTCCGCCTCCTCGAGGTGCGCCCGCTCGACGACTCGCTGGAGTCGGCCTTCCGGGAGCTCGTCCGGTGACGGCCCCCGCCGCCGAGCGCGCCCTCCCCAGGCCCTTCGTCGCCGCCTTCGTCTACGCGCTGCGGGTCTGCGTGCCGCCCAAGCGAGCCGTTCTGCTGGCCCTGCCGTGCGTGGGCGCCCTGCTCTTCGGGCTCCTCGCCCGCACCGTCGACGATCCGACGCCCGCCGGCCGGTTCAACACGATCAGCGGTGCGCTCTTCGGGCTGATCCTGCCGCTCGCCTGCCTGGTGGTCGGCGACGCCGTGCTGGGCGCGGAGGTGCGGGCCGGGACGTTCGGCCTCACGTGGCTGTCGCCCGTGCGCTTCTCCACGATCGTCCTGGCCCGGTGGTCGGCCGGCTGGCTCGTGGCCGCCGGCGCCCTGGTCCCGGCCTTCGCGCTGTCGGCGGCCATCGCCGGCGTGCCCGAGGCCGTCGCCCCGATCGCGCTCGCGGCCGTCGCCGGGACCGCCGCCTACCTGGCGCTGTTCGTGCTCATCGGCGCCGCCTTCCGGCGGGCCGCGTGGTGGTCGCTCGCGATCGTCCTGCTCGGCGAGCGTCTCCTCGGCGCCGTGCTGACCGGCATCGCGCAGCTGTCGCCGCAGTGGCTGGCCACGATGGTCTACGCCGGGCTCGGTCCGGACGCCGACGGGCTCGAGCGGGCGGGCATGCCCACCGGGGGCGCCGCCGTCGGGCGCCTCGCCCTGCTCACCGTCGCGTTCGTCCTGCTCGCCGTCCGCCAGATCCGCCGGCTCCGGCTCACGGGTGTCGGCGAGTAGTCCCGGCGGCGCGCCGCTTCGATCATCGGATCGAGCGGAGCGACGGACGGTCTTGGACGATCGCGTTCTGCCCCGGGCCGCCCATAGCTTCGACGCTTCGTTAGCACTGGAAGACGCCCAGCGGCGCAGGATGCCCTGGCGGAGCGAGAGGTCTACGCTCCGCGAACCGGCCAGCAGGCGGCACCATCGGGGCGACCGTCCAGGACCCCGGCGGCCAACTGAGGGCCGCTCGAGCTGAGGATCGGCGTCGACCCTGGGCCAGTTGCAGCCGGGTGACGCGATGCCGTTGGCCCCCGAACAGGATCTACGCTGCTCTGCGGGATGAAGAGCTCGCGCGCACCCTCACCTGATGCCGTGGTCGATGCGGTCGAGCGTGAGTACGAGCTCTCCGTCACGTCGTGCGTCCCGCTTCGATCGCTCCGCGTCGGTCGCCCCCAGGGGCGCGCGCGCCGATGAGCGGCAGCTGGAGAGAGGGTGCCTCGATCCCCTCGCTCGTTCCGCGCGATCGCTACGCCGCCCTCGAGCGCTGCACCTACCTCAACCAAGCGTCCCTGGGGTTGATCCCCGTACCGGCGGTCGAGGCGATGGAGACCTTCCTGAAGGAGACGGCGCAGTTCGGGAACCTCTACCTCAGCGACGACCAGGAGGCTGCGATCTTGGACGGCGTCCGTTCGGCCGGAGCCGAGGTGCTCGGAACCTCGTCCGATGCGGTGGCCGTCGTCGGGGGCGCGAGCGAGGGACTCGGCCAGGTGACCTCGCTGCTCGAGCCCGAGCATGGGACCGTCCTGCTCGTCGGATCGGACTTCCCGAGCGTGACGTACCCGTGGCTGGGGGCCGCCGAGCGTCGTGGGACCCTGCTGCGGTTCATCGAGGACCGCGCCGACCGGGACCTCACGCAGGATCTCGTCGACGCGATCGATCCGGCGACGGCGGTCGTGGCCTTCAGCGTGGTCCAGTACGCGACGGGCACGCAGGTCGACGCCGCTCGGGTGGCCGAGCGGGCGCACGAGGTCGGCGCCCGCGTCGTCGTGGACGCGACGCAGCTCGCCGGTGCTGGGGTCGTCGACACCACCGGATGGGGTGCGGACGCGCTGGTGAGCAGCGGCTACAAGTGGCTGTCGGCCCACGGAGGCGTGGCGCTGCTGGCGCTCGCACCGGATCTGGTGCTCCGGCTTCCCGGCCTCGTCGGCTGGATGGGTGCCCAGCACCCGTTCGACTTCGACCCGATGACGCTTCGCCTGGCCGATGACGCGCGTCGCTTCGACCTCTCGACGATGTCGTACGTGTCCGCCATCGGGCTCGAGTCGTCGATCGCGATGCTCTCCTCGCTGGGGTTCGAGCGCATCGACCAGCACGCGCGGCGTCTGGCGACGCACCTCGTCGATCGGGTCGCCGAGCTGGGATGGCGCCCGTTCCGGCCGCTGACCGATCCATCGGCGGCGCCCCACCTCGTGTCCCTGCGCCACGCCGATCACGATCCGGGGGTGACCGCGGCACGTCTCGCGTCCGGGTCCCGGATCATCTGCGGTGGTCGAGCGGGCGGGCTGAGGATCTCCCTCCACGCCTACAACGACGACGGCGACGTCGATCGGCTCGTGGAGGCCCTCAGGCGTCTCTGAGCCTTCCGCTGCCCACGCTGCCGATCCGAACGCGAGGCCTTCCGGCTGACAAGCGGGTGCCGAGCGGCCATCATCTGCAGGCGGGAGGTATCCGAAGAGACAGATGGACGAGATCGAGACATCGACGCCTGATGGCAGAGCGACCCAGGTGGCGGCTTCGCCTCCAGCAGCTGCGGCTGCGGTTCCGCGATCCGGGCCTCGAGTCGGTGTATCGCGCCGACCGTTTCCGTCACAATCTCGGCAACATCCGCTTCGCCTTCCTGGCCGGGATCGCCCTCTGGGTCACGTGGGGCCTGCTCCTGCGCCCCTACATGCTGGCCCTGTCCGACCAGAGACTCGACATGGTCATGCGGTTCGGCGTGTTCATCCCCATGTTGATCGTCGGCCTCGGGCTCACGTACACCCGGTTCTTCGGGCGCGTCTGGGAATGGGTGTCGGTCGCCATCGCAGCGGCGACGATCCTGTCCTGGGTCTTCTACGTCTCGCGTGTGTCGACGTTGCCTGCGGAGTACGGATACGTCGGCGTCATCTTGATCACGGCGTTCGCCTACACGCTGCTGCAGCTACGGTTCGTCTTGGTCGTGCTGATCACGGTGATCGGTATCGCCGCATACCTTCCGTATGCCTTCACGGCGCGGTACATCGTCGACGTGAGTCTGGTGCTGGCCACGCTCTACCTGGTCTCGTTCGGCATGCTGGGCGGGCTGGCCGCCTATCGGTTGGAACGGTTCACGCGACAGCTGTTCCTCCGCGGACGTCAGCTCGAGTTCGAACGGACGCGGTCCGACGGGCTCCTGCTCAACATGCTGCCCGGGGCCATCGTCGAGCAGCTCAAGACCTCGTCCGGCGGACGGATCGCCCAGAGTTTCGATCAGGTGAGCGTGTTCTTCGCCGACGCGGTCGGATCCACGGAACAGGCCGCACGGTCATCCCCGGAGGCGTTCGCCGATGCCCTGGATGCGCTGTTCCGCCACTTCGACGCGATCGCCATGCGCTACGGCCTCGAGAAGATCAAGACGATCGGAGACGCGTACATGGCCGTCGCCGGCGCGCCGACCCCGATGCCCGATCACGCCGGCGCGGCCGTCGGGATGGCGGTCGACATCCTTGCCCTAGCCGGGAAGATCAGATGGCCGTCGGGCGACCCGATCGTGGTGCGGGGCGGGATCGCCACCGGGCCGGCCGTCGCGGGCGTGATCGGGGACCGGAGGTACGCGTACGACCTGTGGGGCGACACCGTGAATCTCGCGAGCAGGCTCGAGACGAACGCAGGGCCCGGCCGCTTCCTGGTCTCCGAGTCGACGACCAGGGAGCTGACCGATCGCTACGACTTCGGGCCCCCCGAGATCCTCGACGTGAAGGGCAAGGGGCCGACAACCGTCCGCGTCGTCCTGGGCCGCCACTCGAACGTCCCGATCACGGTGCCGCTTGCCTCCGAGGTCGAATGACCGCCACGAGGAAGCCCTCCGCGATCGCAGCTTCGTGCGCGCGGCCACCGTCGTGGTCGTGTGCACCCTCGTGGCCGGGTGCACCGACTCCGATGCGGGCCGGATCCGGCGTCCGCCCACCGGAGGCGCAGACGTGATCGTCGTCGGCGTGTCCGGAGCCTTCGCTGAGAACCAGATCGTCGCAGAGATGTATGCGCAGGTACTGGAGCACGCCGGCTACACCGTCGAGCGACAGCTGGACCTGCGGTCTCGAGAGATCTCGCAGAATGCCCTGGAGGCGGGCGCCATCGACGTGAAGCCCGAGTACCTGTCGTCGCTCCTGCTGTTCCTCGACCCGAACGCGGACGCGTCCGCAGATGCCGCCGATGTAGCTCGGCAGGACCGCCCAGCTGCTCCGGTCCAGAGGGCTCACGTTGCTCACACCATCGGCGGCCGTGGACACGAACCAGTTCGTGGCGAACGCGGAGACGGCCCAGCGGTTCCACCTGACCACGATGAGCTCCCTCGCCCCCGTCGCCGGCCAGCTGACCCTCGGCGGGCCGCCGGAATGCCCCCAACGGCCGTTCTGCCTCCCGGGATTGCACGAGGTCTACGGGGTCCTCTTCGACGACTTCACGCCGCTGGACGCGGGAGGGCCGCTGACCGTCGACGCACTCAGGCGCGACGCGGTGCAGATCGGGTTGCTGTTCTCCACGGACCCGAGCATCGAACAGAACGGGTTCGTCCCACTCGTGGACGACAGGCGCCTCCAGGACGCGGAGAACATCACGCCCGTGATCCGGTCGGAGATGCTGAACGACGAGGTTCGGAGCTTGCTCGATGCGGTGAGCGCCCGGCTCTCCACGGAGAAGATGACCCAACTCGTGGGGCGTGTCGTGATCGACGGGCAAGACGTGGCCACCGTTGCCACGGGATTCCTGACCGCGCAAGGCCTGCTGTAGACACGCCCTGTCGGCTCCGAACCCGGTTCGGTGTGGGCCGAGAACCCGCTCAACCGTGATGAGCTCGCCCGCGTCGGGCCCGCCACCACAGGTACCCGATGATGCCTCCGAGCAGCGCGAGGAAGAGGAACAACACCCAGGCCGAGCTCTCCGTGGTGCTCGATGCCGCGGCCTGCACCACGTCCGCGGACGCGTCACCTTCCGCCGAACCCGTCGCCCCGGTCGCCCCGGTCGGCCCGGTGACCGCACCCGTCACTCCGGTGGATCCCCCGGTCGGCCCCGTGGCGGTCTCGCCTTCGGGACCGGTGGTCGCATCGGGCGATGGGGTCTCGGTCGGTGAAGGCTGCTCGCTTGGCGGCGGTTGCTCGCCGAGTCCCTGGAGGATGCCGATGATCGCGAGGATCAGCGCGCCCTGTCCCGGAGCCGGGCTTTCGGTTGGTTCGGCGGGCGACTCGGTCGGTGGCTCGGTGGGCTCCTCGGTGGGAGTTTCGACCGGACTCGTGGGCCCCGTCGGTGCGGTCGGTTCCCCGGACCCGGTCGGCCCGGTCGGTGCGGTCGGCTGCTCGGACCCGCCACCGGTCGGACCGGTGGGTCCGCGGCTCGGGAGCGCACTCGGAAGCCCGCTGACGCCGCTCGGCAGCGCCTCCCGGATCTTGTCTCGTGATCCCTCGGTGCACGCGGTCGCAAGCAGACCCATCACTGCGAAGAGGATCACGACGTTGCGAGGGCCGGTCTTCACGTGGACCGCGTGCTCGTGAACCTCGCGCTCTCGGCGTGCCATGGACGAGATGCTACGCGGAGCTCAGGACGCTAGCCCAGGACGCGAGCTTCGGCCGCAGGTCATCCAGAAGGCCTTGGCTCTGGCTCGTCCTCGTCAGCCTCCGCAGCCTTCACAGCATCCGACGCGGCTTCCGCAGCCTTGAGCGCCGCAACGGCCAACAACCTCGTCATCCCGGCTGCCATCTGCACCATCCCGCCGAGGATGCGCAGTGCCCCGCGCATGGTGTCGAGGACGGCATCCCCGAGTTGCGATCCGCGAGGCTCGGGCTCGCTTTCCGCGACAGTCGCACTCACAGGCTGATCTTGACACGATCCGGGCAGGAGGGCGACGCGCGTCGCAGGATCGTCGCGTCGACGCTCGTCACGCCGCGATCATCCGGTTCGGGGAACGAGACGTGGTCGATGCGTTCTGCGTCGGTCGGCCGCTCATTCCTTCACCCGACGGGCGCGCGCGAGATCTCGCAGGATGAGCGGCGTCGTTTCCTGTCGTGGCCCGCTACCCCGACGGAGGCGGCCCGGGCGGCGGCGTCGTGACGGCGGGACCGGTCGAGGACGCAGCCGGAGCCGCGGTCGGGATCGTCACGACATCCGAGCTCGCCGCAGGTGTGGCGGCTGGTTGCCACGTCGACTCGTACCGGATGGCCGCGATCTTCCGGTCGATCCAAGCGATCAGGCCGTTCATGCCCAGCGCGAGCAGCCCGTACATGAACATGGCGAACAGCATGGAGACATCGAAGACCGAACCCTGTTCGCCCTCGACGGACGGGAAGATCCCGCGGAACGGCTGCATGATCCTCCTGGCCGCGCGGTAGACCCAATCGACGAACGGGGCCGTCGTATTCGCGTTGAAGAGCTGGAGGAAGAAGGCCATCGCGAGGATGACGATGCACGCGATCGCGAAGCCGTAGACGAACAAGATGAGCGCGCGGCTGATCCTGTAGGCCGGACCCACCCGGCGGGCGGTTTGATGAGACATGCGGGCCTCCTTCTGGTTGACGTGCCTCAGGCGTCCTTCGCAGCGTCGGTGGCCTTCGTGGCGGCGTCCTTCGCAGCGTCGGTGGCCTTCGTGGCGGCGTCCTTCGCAGCGTCGGTGGCCTTCGGGGCGGCGACCTTCGCAGCGTCGGTGGCCTTCGTGGCGGCATCCTTCGCAGCGTCGGTGGCCTTCGCCGTGGCGTCCTTCGCAGCCTTCGTGGCCGTCGCGGTGGCGTCCTTCGCAGCGTCCGTGGCTTTCGCAGCGGCGTCCCTCGCAGCCGTAGACGCTGTCGCGGTGGCGTCCTTCGCAGCGTCGGTGGCTTTCGCGGCGGCGTCCTTCGCATGCGCGTACACGTCATCAGCGGAGAACGAGTCCCATTCGTCGGCGCCCGAGCCCGAGCGCCTCTTGATGACGGCGATGGCGGCGATCACACCACCCAGGATCAGCAGCCCGATCAAGAGTTTCCTCATCGTCACCCTCCAGTCTCGGCCCGCTCAGCCTAGCGTCATCGGAAGCTCGAAGGCCACCCGCCCTGCTGCCCACGCCGGGGCTCGAGGGCATCTGGCCGCCCCAACCTGGAGGATCCGCGGGCTTCGGAACGAGCTGGCAGACTGAGCATATCGAGGTCTCGGCCGTGAAGGAGGTTGGTTCCATGACCACCGACCAACGAGCGAGCGCTGTGATCCCGATGCTCTCCTACGAGGATCCCGCCCGCGCCGCCGACTGGGGTCGCCGAGGCTTTCGGATTCCGCGAAACCGGCCGCTGGGCCGACGCGGACGGTCGCGTCACTCACGTCAACATGGAACGCAGCGGCGCCGTCATCATGCTCGGCTCCCCCGGTCGCGACTACCAGAACCCCCGCCACCACGCCGAGGTCTGCGACCACGCTCGTGCTTGGTTGAGCACACCGTTCATCGTCGACGGTGTCCTCGTCTACGTCGACGACATCGACGCCCACTTCGAGCGCGCGCAGGCGTCCGGCGCCACCGTCCTGTCCCCGCTCGAAGACAACACCCAAATCAGTCAGCGACAGTATCGCGTCGAGGATCTGGAGGGCCACCGCTGGATGTTCGCTCAACCGGTCTGATCGGATACTGACCTCGCTCACCGGGGCGCGTGACAAGTTATGACGCTTGGCTAAGGCACCCTCTGGATCCGCGGACAAGGCGCCCCCCGACTGGGACCAGTACGTCCACCTCCGCATGCTGCTGGAACGGCAGGCGACCGCGAATCTCGAGAACGTCTGGAACGGCCGGCCGATCTCCAAGATCCCTCCTGGCCAAGCCGCTCGAGGTGCTCGACGGTTACCGCCACGTCGACGACTGGGTCCCGCAGCGCCTCGTCACCGCGACCGGCCCGGATCCGTTGCCGCGGTGAGCGATGCGCCGGCCATCGCCGACCTGCTGGACCCCGATCCGCACGCTGGGTCCACGATCCGGATTTCGGCCGATCAAGATCCACGTACACCGTGGCTCGGCTATCAGCGTAACCTCTGTCGTTCGGCCGCGTTCACATCGGCGCGGTCTTCGGTTCGGGGTTCGCAGGTCGCTTCCTCGTAGCGCGATGCGCCGCCCATGGGTGGTGGGGATCAACAGTCGACGGCGGCGCGGAGCGCCTCGCACGGTTCTCCCAGGCGGCCCTGTGCGAGCGCGCCCATCCGGCGGACGAGCATCGCCTTGGGGAACGTCAACACGTTGTCGAGCGTCGCGACGCCTTCCGACGGGAGGCCCTCCTCCGAGCCGAGCGGGACCTCCGTCGGGATCCCCCGAACCGTTCGGGTCACCGGCGCGACCAGGATGGTCCGCAGGACCGGTATCGCCTCATCACGCGTGAGGACGAGGTACGGTCGGCCCTTCTCATCGGGTGCCTCGCCCCACCAGACCTCGCCTCGAGCCGGCTGCATCACCAGGGCTCCTCTTCGATCGACCGGATCGCCGTGCGCCGTGCCGTTTCGAGTTCATCCTCGTCCTGCGGGATCCGCCGGTACCCGTCCGCGATGAGCTCCCCCACCCTCCGGCGGCGTTCCTCATCGACGAGCGCCTGGAGCGCCGCGCGGATGGCTTCCGCCTTCGTCTCGAACCTACCCTGCGAGACGAGGTCCTCGAGGGACTCGACGAGGTCGGCTGGGATGCGTACCGCAATCTGTTGCGACATTCGCATAGCATACCATAGTGAATGACAACGGTCGCAGCCTACGCGGCAAAGACGGGCGCTCGCGGCTCGCTGTCCGCCCGGGGAGCTTCGACGCGTGGCTGACGATCGTGACCGTTGGTGCGCCAACCTGCATCCTCACTCCGAGGATGGCTCGCACGCTGGAGCTCACGCTGTCGTAGCGGACCGTCTCGCTGACCTTCACTGATGCCGCATCAGGTAGCCCAGCAGGATGCCGTAGGTGTGCATCAGACGAGGACGCCGCTATGGTGCGGAGAACCGCCGGTGGAGGATGGGATGAAGCCAGATCGAGAGCAACTCCGCACGTTCGCCGAGCGTTACACGGCGGCCTGGTGCAGCATGGATCCGGCTTCCGTCGCTGCGCACTACGCGCCCGAAGGCTCCCTCGCGATCAACGGCGGGGTACCCGCCGTGGGGCGCGACGCCATCACCTCGGTGGCCGCGAGCTTCTACGAAGCTCTCCCCGACATGCAGGTCTACTTCGATGACCTCATCGTGCACGGGGATCGGATCGAGTACCACTGGACCTTCACGGGCACGAACACCGGTCCGGGCGGCACGGGCAACGCGGTGCGGGTGCAGGGGTTCGAGTCCTGGACGATCGACGAGGGCGGGCTGATCGCCGCCTCGCAAGGCAGCTACGACCCCCAGGAGTACGCTCGCCAGCTCGCGGAGGGTGTGTGAAGGGGATCGCCGGCCAACCGTAGGAGATGAGGGGTCATGGACACGGTCATCTCGAAGGACGGCACCACGATCGCGTTCGACCGGCTCGGGCAGGGGCCACCCGTGGTCCTGGTGTGCGGTGGCTCGGTCGACCGGATGGCCGACGCGGCCATCGCGCAGGAGCTGGCATCGGACTTCACGGTCCTGAACTACGACCGCCGCGGTCGGGGGGACAGCGGCGACACGCTTCCCTACGCGATCGAGCGCGAGGTCGAGGACATCGAGGCGGTGATCGACGCGGCAGGTGGATCGGCCAACCTCTGGGGCTCCTCGTCGGGGGCGGTACTCGCGATGATCGCCACGGCCGGCGGAGCCCCGGTCACCAAGCTGGCGCTCTGGGAGCCGCCGTTCATCCTGGACGAGAACGCACGGCCGCCCGCGGACCAGGTCGAGCAGTACGAACGGATGATCGCGGAGGGTCGACGCGGCGACGCGGCCGAGTACTTCATGTCGAAGGTCGTGGGGATGCCCCCGGAGTTCATCGCCGACGCGCGCAACCAGCCGTGGTGGGCCGGGCAAGAGGCGAGGGCCCACACGCTCGCCTACGACGCCCGCATCATGGGCGACTATTCGATCCCGACGGAGACGGCGGGGTCGGTGAAGGCCCCCACGATCGTGCTCGCGGGCGGAGCGGACATGCCGTTCATGCGCGAGTCGGCGAAGGCCCTGGCCGACGCCATCCCGGACGGTCGGGTCCGATTCCTCGAGGGGCAAGGGCACGACGTCGACCCGACGGTCCTGGCACCCGCGCTGAAGGAGTTCTTCTCCGGGTAGACGCGTGCAGGATCATCGATCCGGACCGCGCGGACCGCTCGCCGCTGGTGCGGCCCACGCAACGGAGGTTCCGGATCAAACTTGCTCCCGAAGCGCCCACGAACGAATGACCTCGAGCGGCCGGTAGTTGAGGATCCGCTCGCGCGGGATCTGGGCGAGCGCGGCGATCGCCATCCCGAACGGCAGGAACTCGAGCTCCGGCGCCGAGTGCGCGTCGCTCCCGATCGTGAACCACTCGACGCCCTCCTCGCGTGCGAGGGTCGCGAGCTCGACGTTCAGATCCTGCCGCGGCACCGTCGCGTCGAGCTCCAGGGCCTTCCCCAGCCTCGCGGCTTCGGCGAACACGCGGCGCCAGTCGGCGACGAGCCCGACCCGGCGGCCGTACATCCGGGCCTTCGGGTGCGCGAGCACGTGCAGCCGCGGCTGCCTGAGGGCGGCGAGGTAGCGCTCGGTCTGGTCATCCTTGGACCGCAGCGCGGAGTGGAACGCGCCGAGCACCAGATCCAGGCTCGCGAGAGAGGTGTCGTCCATGTCGAGCGTGCCGTCGGGGAAGAGGTCGACCTCCATCGAACGGAGCACGCGGAACGCGTCGCCGTCCTCCTCGAACCCGCGGTTCATCGCGTCGATCACGCGACCCTGTTCGGCGAGCTCGGCGGACGTCATGCCGTTCGCGATCGTGAGCGCCTGTGAGTGGTCGGTGACGGCCACGAACGGCCGCCCCAGGGACCTCGATGCCTCGACCATGTCCTCGAGGGGCAGGCTGCCGTCGCTCCACGTGGTGTGCATCTGGAGGTCGGCGCACGAGCTCGACTCCCACGCGGGGTCGGCGTCGAGCGTTCGGCGGACCTCCGCGTACGTGAGGAACCCGCGCCGCGTCTCGTCGGGCCGGGGAACGTGGGAGGAGCCTCGAGCCACGCCTCGATCCGTGCGGCGACCCACGGCCCGACGGCACGCAGCTCCGTGAGCCGACGCCCGGAGCCTGCGACCTCGCCCGCCTCCTCCGGCCAGAAGCGCGAGGCCCTGGATGCTCGCTCCAGCGCCCTGCGGCGGTGATCGGTCTCCTCGCGGGCGGCGCTCCAGAGCAGCTCCCCGAGATCGCCGTTCGTCGGCGACGTGGTCGATGCGTTCGGATCTGACGGGCGAGCTTCGATCTCGTCTCGGCTCAGAAGGTCTCCCACAGACCGACGACGTTGCCCTCGGTGTCCTTGAAGTAGGCGAAGGCGCCCATATCCGGGATCTCGGTCCTGGGCTGGACGACGACGCCGCCGCCCGCCTCGATCTTCTTCAACGAGTCGTCGATCGCATCCACACCGATCGTGATCACCGGTGCGGGCGTGTCGGAGGTCCGCCGCATCAGGCCACCGTTGATCGCGCCGGGCTCCGTCGGGAAACGCGTCTGCTCGTCGATGGGGGTCGTCGTCACGGTCGTGTAGACGTTCCCGCCGCCCATGTCCGCATCGAAGAGCTGCCAGTCGAAGACGGCGCTGTAGAACCCCTTCGCTCGTGCCGCGTCGTCTACCGGGATCTCGAAATGCACGACCTTGTCCATCGGTCGCCCCCTTCCGCGAGCCGTCGAAGGCACCAGCCTACCGCGGCCCGATCGTCGAGCGAGCCGGATCGATCCGAGCGACCACCCAGGATGTTGCGTCGCCGTGGGGCACCGGCTCCGTGATGAGGGTGACCATCGGCCCTGCGGGAACCTCACCCGCGTCCGTAGCGTGGGCTCCAGACACCGCAGCATCGGTGAGAGGAGGGACCGAGATGTCGAGAACCGGATACGCGGAGGAGCTGGCCGCCCCGCTCGTTTCGGTGGACGTGGCGCGCCTGGTGTTCACTCGAGGCGCCGCCCATCTGACCATCCGGGTAGACGGTTCCATGGAGGACCTCTATCGGGCGAGGTTCGAGGGGAAGGTGCCCGACATCCGGGTCGATGGAGGCACCGTCGTCGTGACGTCCCGCATGAGCATCCGTCCCACTCGCGGCGAGATCGTCCTCTCCGGCCGGGTCCCCTGGGCGATCGAGGGCGCCTTCGGGATGTCCGACGTGGCGGCCGATCTCGAGGACCTGGATCTGCGGAGCCTGGAGATCTCCGGAGGCACGTCCGCGATCGAGGTCAGTTTGCCTCGCCCTGAGGAGCCCACCCGGATCCGCATCGGTGGCGGAGCCAGCGACGTCGAGCTGATCCGGCCCACCGGCGTGCCCGTCCGGGTCCGCATCGGAGGTGGCGCCTCGAAGCTGGCCGTCGACGACTTCCGGGTCGCGTCAGCCGGCGGCGGGATCGACTGGCGGAGCCCCGACTTCGACCAGGTCGAAGGTCGGTACGATATCGAGATCGGCGCCGGAGCCAGCAAGGTCACGGTCCGAACCTGAGGAAGGAGAGCGGACGGAAGGAGCTCATGACGATGAAGACGTGGGTGTACGAGCGGTACGGGTCGCCCGACGTGCTCGGGTTCGAGGAGCTCGAGACGCCGACGCCGGCCGGCAACGAGGTGGCGGTGCGCGTTCGAGCCTGCGGGCTCAACGCGGCCGACTGGCACGTGATGCGGGCCGACCCGTTCCTGGTCCGGCTCCGCTTCGGGCTCCGGCGGCCCCGACGCCCGATGATCGCCGGCTGCGACGTCGCGGGCGTGGTCGAGTCGGTCGGCGAGCGCGTCACGCGGTTCTCCCCGGGCGACCACGTCTTCGGGGAGGTTGGGTTCGAGGGAGGCCTCGCCGAGCTCGCGACGATCCGCGAGGATCGCATCGCGCGGATGCCGGCCAACTGCACGTTCGAGCAGGCGGCCGCGGTACCGGTGGCGGGCGTCACGGCGCTCCGGGCGATCCGCGACGCCGGTCGGGTCGGGCCCGGGACGACGGTGCTCCTGATCGGGGCATCCGGTGGCGTCGGCACGTTCGCCCTCCAGATCGCCCGGGCCTTCGGCGGCGTGGTCACCGCGGTGTGCGGTCCGGCGGCCGTCGAGCTCGTCCGCTCGCTCGGCGCCGCCGAGGTGATCGACTACACAGCCCAGGGGTCCCTGCCCGCCGGCCGGACCTACGACGTCGTCGTGAACAACGGGGGCACCCACTCGCTACGCTCGCTCCGCCGCATGCTCACCCCCAAGGGCACTCTCGCGGCCGTGGGTGGCTCCCAACACGGCGGCCTGTTCGGCCCCGGCGCGGTCGCGATGCGCGGCAAGCTCGTCGCGCCGTTCGTGTCGCAGCGGATCGTGGCCGTCGAAGGTGAGAGCAACGAGGCCGATCTGGCGACCCTCGCGGCGATGATCGAGGCGGGCGACGTGACCCCGGTGATCGATCGTGTCTACCCGCTCGAGGAGGCGCCCGACGCGCTCCGATACGTCGAGGACGGCCACCCGAAGGGCAAGGTCGTCGTGACGTTGGGCGACGAGCGGATCTGAGGCGGGTCCGGCCCGGAGCTTCGCCCAGCGAATTCCGCGACGAGCTCCCCCTCCGCTGGCGTGCTCGGCTCGGCACCCCTGGGTGGGAGCCAAACGGATCGGCTGGGGGGGCGTGGCCGCGGGGGCTCGGGCAGTCCATCTGCCGCTGCCCCGAAGCCGCCCCCATGTGGGCGTGACTTCGCGGGTAGGCTCATCCACCTCATGAGGAGGGACGGATGAGCGAGCGGATCTCACCGAAGCGGTTCCACGAGGTCGACTGGCGGGTCGTGCGGGACGATGCGAGCGCGCACTTCCGCACCGGGTCGTTCGCGGCAGGCGTCGCATTGGTGGACGCCATCGGGAAGCTCGCCGACGTCGCGGACCATCACCCCGACGTCGACCTCCGGCCCGACGGCGTGACCGTTCGACTGAGGACGATCACCCCCGACCACTTCTCCACGCTGAGCGAGCATGACGTCGAGCTGGCCCGGCAGATCTCGGCGGCGGCCCGCGAGCTGGGCGTCGCCGTTGACCCGACCGCCCTGCAGAACGTGCAGGTGGCGATCGACGCGCTCGTCATCCCCGATGTGCTGGCGTTCTGGCGCGCGGTGCTCGGCTACGAGCAGATCGGCGACGCGGACCTGATCGACGCCCGCTTCCAGGGGCCGCCGTTCTGGTTCCAGCAGATGGACGCGGCGCGCCCCCAGCGCAACCGGATCCATATCGACGTCTACGTGCCGGTCGACCAGGCGGAGGCCCGCGTGGCAGCGGCGCTTGCGGCAGGTGGCCACCTGGTGAGTGACGAGAACGCGCCGGAGTGGTGGACGCTGGCCGACGCGGAGGGCAACGAGGTCGACGTCGCCCCGTGGCCGGACCGCGACTGATGCGACCTGGAGCTGCCGCTCGACACCATGCGTCGCCGCATGGCGATCAAGACCATCTCGCCACGTAGCGACGCCGGTAGTAGAGGTACGCGATCGGTCCGACCATCAGGGGTAGCCAGTACGCGACGAGCCGGTACGCGAGCGTCGCGAGCACCGCCTCGGGACCCGGGACGCCGGCGAGCGCGAGGAGCGCCGTGAGTCCGGCCTCGACGAATCCGAGCCCACCCGGCGTGAGTGGGATCATCCCGAGGACCGCGGCGCCGACGTAGGCGAGCAAGACGAGCGAGGGCCGTGGCCGCGAGCCCACGGCGGCGAGTGCCGCGAGCAGGGCCAGGTAATCGAAGAGCCAGTTGCCCATCGACGTGACGACGGCGAGCCACCAGCGTGAGCCGAGCTGCTCGCGGATCGCGTTCCGCTCCTTGACCAGGGTCGCCGGCAGATCGTTCACGGCTGGTCGATGACGGCGCGTGTGGTTCAGCACCCACTGGATCGCGCGACCGATCAGCTCGAGCGGGCGTTCGGTCGTGAGGACCACGGCGCCGGCCGCGACCGTGACGACGAACAGCGCCGCCCCGACCCACGCGCCTTGCGTGAGGCCTCGCGGTGCCGGAGCGATGAACACGATCGCGGGGATCGAAAGGACGGGGAGTGCGAAGAGCGTGGCGTAGCTGATGAGCGAGGCGGACGTGAGACCCGTTCCGACCTGCGTTGCATCGAGACCCGAACGCACCAAGAGCCGATACTGGAGCGCTCCGCCGGCGGCCGGGCCCCCCGGGACGATACGGCTGAAGGCGTTCCCGACGATCTGCGCGGTCGCCACGCCGAACCACTTCCCCGTGCGCAGCGCGATGCGTTGCAGGCTCCACGCGCAGGCGAAGCTCGCGACCTCGGCCATGAGCATCACCGCGAACCAGACCGGGTTGAGGGACAGGAGCTCCGGCGAGGAAGAGAAGACCTTCACGAGGCTCGGCCACACGACGTAGAGGGAGACCAGCATGACCACGAGGAAGATCAGTCGGCGGACGATGGTGCCCCTCGCGGGCGCGGGTGCCTCTCGCAGACGCTCCGATGGCGACGGGTCCGAAGCGTCTGCGTCGCCGTCGGAGTGCTCATCCATCCGTCCGAGGGTACGTCGGTCCGGTCGTTGCGGGTCGTCGGGTCAAGCGGCCCTGCATCCCGACCAGCGTCCGCGACGCTTGCTACCGATTTCCGTATCAGGTCGGTGTCTGAGATGTCGGTGGGCGACGCCACGATCGCCACATGGCTCGGAACGCGGCCGGCGGCCTGGTCATCGCAGCGGCAGTAGGGTAGCCGCGTGACCTGGTACTCACGCGAGAGCGCCGCTGAGCGGGTCGGGGTCGAGCCTTCCTACCTGGATCGACTCGTTGAGCTCGGCATCCTTGTCCCGGAGGAGCCGGATCGTTTCTCGGCGGGCGACGTGCGTCGCGTGCTGATGGCCAAGTCGCTCGAGGATGCCGGGATCCCGCTCGACGGCGTGGCCGCCGCCATCCAGCGCGGCGCCCTGTCGCTCGCCTTCCTCGACGCGGCCAGCTACGAGCGGTTCGCCGCCCTCGCCGCCGAGACGTTCCGGCAGGTCAGCGACCGGACCGGGATCCCGCTCGAGCTGCTGATGGTCATCCGCGAAGCGATCGGCATGGCGCAACCGTCGCCCGATGACCGACTTCGCGAGGATGAGATGGCGGTCGTGCCGTTCATCGAGCTCCAGGTCGCGGAGGGATTCCGGCCGGTCGCCATCGAGCGTCTGCTCCGTGTCCAGGGAGACAGCACGCGGCGGATCACCGAACAGGAGGCCGCCTGGTGGACATCCGAGGTGATCGAGCCGGCCATGGCGGCGGGCATGGGCCCGGAGGAGATCGGGAACGCCGACCTCGCCGATCGGAGTTCGCCGCTATCGGAGCAGGCCGTCCTGGCCATGTATCACGCGCAGCAGGCGCGCGCCTGGACCGCCAACATCATCGAAGGTTTCGAGACGTTGATGGAGAAGGCCGGGATCCACAGCCGCCTCGAGCGACTCCCGGCGATCTGCTTCCTCGACATCACCGGCTACACGCGGCTGACCCAGGAACGCGGCGACGACGCCGCCGCCGACCTGGCTACGACGGTCGCGCGGCTGGTGCAGCGCAGCTCCGTGCAACACGGCGGCAGGCCGATCAAGTGGCTGGGCGACGGGGTGATGTTCTACTTCGGCGACCCGGGCCCGGGCGTGCGCGCCGCCCTCGAGATGGTGGACGGGCTGGCGGCCGCCGGGTTGCCGCCGGCCCACGTCGGCCTGCACGCGGGGCCGGTCCTGTTCCAGGAGGGCGACTACTTCGGCCAGACCGTGAACCTCACCGCGCGCATCGCCGACTATGCGCGGCAGGGCGAGGTGCTCGTCACCCAGGCGGTGGCCGACGCCTCGCAGGAGGACGGGATCACGTTCGCCGACATCGGTCCGGTGGAGCTCAAGGGCGTATCAGGGACGGTGCACCTGCTACGGGCCCACCTCGCCTGATGATCGACTGCCGCCCGCCTCTCCCAGCTCATGCGAACGGTTGCTGGGTCAGAGCTTGCTGCGATGCGTGCGGTGGATGGTCCACAGACCGTGCCACGGGTTCTAGGCTGTCGGAGCGCAGGCTCCGGGCTCGGCTTCGGGACCCTTGCTCAGGACCGACCCGCAGGGCTAGCGTTGGATCACGCAGGTCGGCGACGGAAAGGAGTGGCTCATGGCACATCCCAACGAGGATGTCGCCCGGAGCGCGACAGAGGCGCTTTCGAAGGGTGACATGGAGACCTTCCTCAGCCTCCATGCTGAAGACGTCGTGGTGCACTTCCCCGGTCGAGGGCCGATGGCAGGCGACTACCGAGGCAAAGACGGCGTCGCGAAGTTGTTCGAGCAGCAGACGCAGATACTCGACTCTCCGCCCGAGGTCGAGAACCACGACGTCCTGGCCAAAGACGATCACGTCGTTCTCTTGGACAAGACCAGGGCGACTCGCGGCGGAAAGGTCCTCGAGCAGGACCAGGTGGTCGTGATGCACATCGAGGGCGGGAAGATCGCCGAGGTTTGGCTGCAGTTCTCCGATCAGCAGGCCGTGGACGAGTTCGCCTCGTCCTGAACGTTCGACCTGCTGACGCATCGCGTGGTTCTTCGTACCCGGGCGTGCATGGAAACAACGGATGTGACCCACGGAGCATCTGGATCGGAGCCCGAACTGACTGCTTGGACCGGTGAGGAGCTCGCCACGATCGCGGGAGCGAACGAGCTCACCTCGGCGGTCGAGCGCATCACGAGTCCGAAGGCGCAGGCAACGACGCTCCGCATCGTGCGGAGCTGATCGGGGAGGACGATGAAGCACGCGAGGCTCGGCAGCCTCGACGTCGGCCGCATCGGGTTGGGGACGATGGGGATGTCCCACGCATACACCGGAGCCGGGATCGACGAAGGGGAGTCGATCCGGACGATCCATCGTGCGCTGGATCTCGGCGTCACGCTCCTCGACACCGCGGAGGCGTACGGCCCGTTCACCAACGAGGAGCTCGTCGGGCGGGCGATCAAGGACCACCGGGACGAGGTCGTGCTCGCAACGAAGTTCGGCTGGATCTCCCACGTGCCGGGCGGCACGGGTCCCCTCGATAGCCGCCCGGAGAACGTTCGCGTCGCGGTCGAGGGTTCGCTGCAGCGGCTCGCCACCGATCACATCGACCTCCTCTACCAACACCGTGTCGATCCGAACACGCCGATCGAAGACACGGTCGGCGCGATGGCGGGACTCGTTGCTGAGGGCAAGGTCCGCCATATCGGACTGTCCGAAGCGTGGGTGGACACGATCCGTCGTGCCAACGACGTCCACCCGATCACGGCCCTGCAGTCCGAGTACTCGTTGTGGACGCGCGACCCCGAGGACGGCGTGCTGGCGGTCGTGCGAGAGCTCGGCATCGGGCTCGTCGCGTACTCGCCCCTCGGGCACGGCTTCCTCACTGGGCAGATCCGGACGACCGATGACTTCGCGGACGACGACTGGCGCAAGACCAACCCGCGCTTCATGGGTGAGAACTTCGAGCGGAACCTGCGGATCGCCGACGAGGTGGCTGCGGTCGCCGCGGACGCCGGTGCGACGCCTGCGCAGGTCGCCCTCGCATGGCTGCTGAGCAAGGGGGACGACATCGTGCCGATCCCCGGGACGAAGCGGACCGCGCGCGTGGAGGAGAACTGCGCCGCAGACGGTACCCAGCTGAGCCCTGAACAGATCCAGAGGCTCGACAACCTCACCCCCGCGGCCGGTGGGCACCACAACGAGGAGCAGATGCGGCTGCTCGAGCGCTGACCCTCAGCTCCCGCCGTCTCGGGTCTCAACGCGGTCACGACGCGGTCACGACGCCCTGGGGTGCGTAGCAAGTTCCTTCGTATGGATGCGCCGGACTGCCTGACCCCGATGCGTGTACTGTGATTGCGCCAACTTGGTGCGCTATCTGGTGCTCCTCGGGCACGCCCGAGGGAAGGTCGTGATATCGCTCGATCAGGTGGCGGTTCGCGACGTCGTCGACCTCAGGAAGGAGTCCAGGTGAATCCTCAGAAGATCGCACGGCTCGCGGGGTGGCTCTTCATCGTCACCTTCGTCGCGTCGATCCCAGCCTTCTTCATCTTCTACAAGCCGGTGCTGGACCACCCCAACTACATCGTCGGAGCCGGCGCTGACACCCGCATCGCCTTCGGAGCGTTCCTCGAGATGATCGTCATCATCGCCAACATCGGCACGGCCGTCGTGCTGTTCCCGATCCTCAAGCGGCAGAACGAAAGCCTCGCCCTCGGCTACGTCACCGCCCGCGTCGTGGAATCCGTGTTCATCGGCGTCGGCCTCCTCTGTCTGCTCGCGGTCGTGACGTTGCGGCAGGACGTTGGGGCCGCAGGTGGGGACTCGCTCGTCATCGCAGGCCGGTCGCTCGTCGCGATCCACGACTGGACGTTCCTGCTCGGGCCCGGCTGGGTCGTCGGCATCGGGAACGGGTTGATCCTCGGCTACCTGATGTACCGATCCGGCTTGGTGCCCCGGGGCATGACCTGGCTGGGGCTGATCGGAGGCCCGCTGATCATCCTCTCGGGGACCCTCGTACTGTTCGACGTCATCGAGCCTGGCTCTTCCGCGCAGGCCATCGCGACGATCCCGGAATTCTTCTGGGAGCTGTCGCTCGGCATCTACCTCATCGTCAAGGGGTTCAAACCGTCTTCACCACTCCTGGCGAAGCCCGACGTCTCCTTGGTGGACGAGGGTTCCCCAGGGCTGGTGGTTCCTGTCGACTGATCCCCTCGACCCCGGCAGAGCTCGGAGCCCGGCTTCGGCCGGGCTCCGGCGTGCCGCGGGGGGCTCCGGCCCGCGCTGGGGCGCGTCGACCTAGGGCAGCTTCGACGACACGGGACTCGCGCGCCGCCAGGCCATCAGCGTGTACGCGCAGAGTGCGGCAACGACGGCCCCCGACGCGACCTCGGCCATCCACACGGGGGCGGGCGGCATGAGCTGACCTGTCGCCCAACGGGCCAACGGCTCCAGGCACAGAGCGCCGGCAACGAGCGTTGCGCTGACCCACCTCCGGCGGACGCGCCAACCCTGGCCCAGGAGCCCGAACAACGGCCCCGTCACCAGACCGCCAAGGATGTACAACGGGTTGTACCAGCCTCTGGTCGTCACCGCGACCATACCCGCAGTGAAACGGCCGAAGGACCACGGATGGATCTCCATCGGGCTGTAGGTCATGGCGAAGTAGCCGAGCAGCGCCGATACCGTGACGACGAGACCGAGCACCGCGGCTCTCCGGGCGCTCTGCTGGGTGGTACCGATCAAGAAGGGCAGGACGACCCAGGGCGCGGACATCTGGGCGGCGGTCGCCGCCCAGGGGCCGAGCGTCGAGGTGTGGCTGCCGAGTTGCTGGTCGGCCGCCCCGAAAGCGAGGCCCAGGAGTACCGCAACGAGGTACGCCATGGAAGGAAGATAGGTCTCGAAGACAGCCGGACTCAAGGAGTGAAGGGTTCGACAACGGCCGTCGTACACCGGGGCGCGTGGCACGGATGACGATCAGACCACCCCGACCGGCCTGGTTCAGGAGCTGGGCTCAGCTCACCGCCTTCTTCACGAGCGCGCCGATCTTCGCCTCATCGGCCGCGGTCAACTCCTTCAGCGCGAAGGAGGTCGGCCACATGGCGCCTTCGTCGAGATTCGCTGCTTCTTCGAAGCCGAACGTCGCGTACCTGGAGTCGAACTTCCCAGCGCTCTTGAAGAAGCAGACGACCTTGCCGTCCTTGGCATACGCGGGCATCCCGTACCAGGTCTTCGGCCAAAGGTCTGGCGCGCTGGCTTCGATGATCGCATGGAGCCGCTTGGCCATTTCGCGATCCGGTCCCTTCATCGCGGCGATGGCCGCGAGCAGATCGCGTTCCCCCTCCGCCCTGTTCTTGCTCGCACGCGCTTCCGCCTTCAGTTCTTGGGCACGAGCCTTCATCGCCGCTCGTTCGTCGGCCGTGAATCCCTTGGACGTCTGGTTGCGCGCGGTGGCGCTCTTTGCAGACCTCTGCGTGACCTTCGTTGCAGGCTTCTTCTCGGCCATGGCGAAGCACCCCTTCCGGACGGCTCAGCGCAGCTCCTGGATGCGGATCAGGTTGCCCGCGGGATCGCGAAAGGCGCAGTCGCGGATCCCGTAGGGTTGGTCGGTCGGCTCCTGGACGACCTCGGCGTCGCCGGCCTGGAGCCGCTCGAAGGTGCCGTCGAGGTCCTTGGTCGCCAGGTTGATGCTGGCGTAGGTGCCCTTGGCCATCATCTCGGCGATCATGCTGCGCTCGTCGTCCGTGATGCCGGGCGTGGCGGCCGGCGGGTACAGGACGATGGACGTATCCGGCTGGTCGGCGGGGCCGACCGTGATCCAGTGCATCCCGCCGTATTCGACGTCGAGGCGGACCTCGAAGCCGAGCGTGTCGCGGTAGAAGGCCAGGGATGCGTCCGGGTCGTCGTGCGGGAGGAGGCTCGCGTGGATGGTGATGTCCATGGCGGTCATGCTAGGTCGCGGCTCGGTACCGGCGCTTCTCGATTCCTGACCGGTCTGGTCACCTGCTTCGCCACGCACGACGGCATCCCGGACATCGCGCCCGCCTCCGGAGCCGATAGACGCTGGGCGGCACACCGACCAGTTCGGTGAAGCGGGTGCTGAAGGTGCCCAGCGACGAACAGCCGACCGTCGAAGCAGACCTCGGTGACGCTGAGGTCGCCGCGACGCAGGAGCGCCATCGCGCGCTCGATGCGTCGCGTCATCAGGTAGGCGTACGGCGACTCATCGTAGGCGCGCCGGAACTCGCGGCTGAGGTGCCCGGCCGACATGTGCGCGCCGCGGGCGAGCGCCTCGACGTCCAGCGGCTGCGCGTACTCCCGGTCGATCCGGTCGCGGACGCGGCGCAGCCGTGCGAGGTCGCTCAGGCGCTGCGCCGCGGCGGGTCTGCTGGTCACCTGCGCTATCGTGCCACGTAGCGCCGGAGGTGCCTACCGTCGCTGGCGTCCCACCCCACCCCGCGTCCGCTCCGGCCTCGCAGGCGACCCGTCGTCCGCAGTTCAGGGGAGTCTTCCCTTGCGACGGCCCTCCCCCGCTCGGAGGACTGCGCGGCGAACCCTCCCGTGCCAGGATCGTCGGCGTGGCAGTCATCGAACGGATCGGAAGCTCTGAGGCACGCCCCTACGTCGTCGCCTGGGGAAGGCTGACAGAGCAGGACGAGGATCGCTTGCGCACGCGTGTCGCGGCTCCGCCCGATGTCGATGTCACCGTCGATCTCTGTGAGGTCGAGGAGGTGACGGACGAGGGGTGTGAGGCGATCAAGAACGTCGCTGAGGACATGGGCGACCTCGGCCAGACGATGGTGGTGCTGTACTTGCCAGACCGCGAGGCGACGAGGTCCCTGGAACGGACGGGGCTCCTCAACGACGGCCGGATCGTCTTCGTCGCCTCCTCGCCGATGCGTCGCATCGATCTCGACGCGTAGATCCCGATCTCGTCGGGCATGCCGCTTGCCCGCCAGTCACAGCTCCTCGGCCTTGCGCCGGGCATCGTCCAGCCGGTCCCGCAGCTCCTGTTCGACAGCTCGCTCGGACGCCTCTTTGCGCTGTTGCTCGGGGATGGTGGAAGCGAGGTAGAAGGCGTTCGCCTCCTCGATCCGAGCGTCGATGATCTTGATCCAGTCGGGGAGCTCCTCATCGAGCGGGCGGATGACGATCGCAGCGCCACTGACCTCGGGCAGGGGCCTGTCGTGGTCAGCGTCTCGAGCGGCCGCATACAGGCCAACGAAGTGATCCCGCCACTCCTTGGGTGGTTTGCTGGACAGTGGCACTTGGACCAAGAGCCGACGCTCTTCTGAGGCGACGCCCTTGACGTCGGGATGGCCTGCCCGCTTGATCGGTTCCCATTCTTCTGCCATGTGTCCCCACTCCCCTACTTCACGGCTTCGTCCGACCGCGGCTGGTGGCACTCGCGGTCACATCCAAGACGTTCTGGGACCTCCTCCGCCTCAGCGACCGGTCATCCGCTCGAGGTGCTCCGGGTACCGAGCGCCCACCACCCGGATCTCCGAGGCCGCGCGGTCGATCTCCGCGAGATCCTCGGACGTGAGTCCGACCTGAGCCGCTCCGATGTTCTCTTCCACACGCTCCAACTTCGTCGTCCCGGGGATCGGGACGATCCACGGCGGTTGGGCGAGCAACCAGGCGAGCGCGATCTGCGCAGGCGTCGCACCCTTCCGGTCCCCGATCGTGCGGAGCAGGTCGACCAGAGACCGGTTCGCCTCCCGGGCCTTCGGCGCGAACCGTGGGAGCGTGGTGCGGAAGTCGCCGCTGTCGAACGTCGTGTTCACGTCGATCGTCCCCGCGAGGAATCCCCTCCCGAGGGGGCTGAACGGGACGAAGCCGATCCCGAGCTCCTCGAGCGTCGGCAACACCTCCGCTTCGGGTCCTCTCGTCCACAGCGAGTACTCGCTCTGTACCGCGGTGACGGGTTGGACCGCGTGCGCGCGGCGGATCGTTCCCGCCGCCGCTTCGGAGAGGCCGAAGTGCTTGACCTTGCCCTCCTGGATCAGATCGCGGACGACGCCCGCGACGTCTTCGATCGGGACGTTCGGGTCGACGCGGTGTTGATAGAAGAGATCGATCGCATCGACGCCCAGCCGTTTCAGCGATAGCTCCGCGACCTCCTTGATGTGCTCCGGTCGGCTGTCCACTCCGACCTGTTCGCGTTCGCCGGTCGGGTCGAGTGCGAAGCCGAACTTCGTGGCGATCACCACCTGGTCGCGGAACGGAGTGAGCGCCTCGCCCACGAGCTCTTCATTCACGAACGGGCCGTACGCCTCTGCGGTGTCGAAGAACGTCACGCCGCGTTCGACCGCTGACCGGAGGAGCGAGATCATGGCCTGCCGCTCCGGAGCCGGGCCGTAGGAGGAGCTCATCCCCATGCAACCGAGCCCGACCGCGGAGACCTCCGGGCCGCGCGTTCCAAGCCTGCGCTTCTGCATCGCTCTCCAGTATCGCTTCCCCTGGTCGAACCATCGACCCGGCCTTCTCCGGTAACCGTCAGGGGTGTCGCGAGATGCCGGCTACGGACAGGCCTTGGAGCGCAACCGGAGTTGCTCGACGAGGCCGCCTCGAAGCTGCGGAGGATGGGCCCCGAACCCGTCGCGGGCCGCCGAGCCGCTCGCGCAGGCCGAGATGCTCGAGCAGAAACCTCGCGTGGATGTCGGATGCGCGGGTCAGTCGGGCTCGAGGAAGCAGATGCTGTACCAGATGCCGTACGGCCGTGAGCGGAGGAAGAAGCGCGAGACGTAGGCTTCTCCGACCGACGCTCGATACCGATTTCCGTATCAGGCCTCGGCGGGAGAGCGCACCGCGCGTTGTGCAGACTTCTAGGCTCGGGTGTCGGCGGGGTCGAGATGGACGTCGCGTGTGATCCCTGTGAAGCCCGGGGCCTTACCGACAAGTGGCGTGAGCCCGGCCCGGGTCCCTAGGAGCTCAGTCGGATCGCGCGCTCGAGGAGCGAGTCGACCTCGGACAGGAAGCGCTTGGCCTCGAGGGACGCGAACGCCTCGCGCGACTCGCCGAGCACGCTCTCGGTCTCGGGATCGCCGAGCTCGAGGAGGCACCTCCCGCGGCCGAGGAGCGCCTGCGCGCGCTCGGGGATCGAGAAGACTCGCCATCCCACCTCGGCTTCCTCGTACAGGTCGGCGGCTCGTTCGTGCTCGCCGCGCGCCTCGGCGAGCTCGGCCTGGACCATCCCGAGCGACACGCGGCTGAGCTCCGTAGTGGATGGCGGGATGCCAACGGTGAGTCGCTCCGCGAACGTTGCATCGAGGGCGACGCACGAGAGGCGCACCAACTCCGGCACGTACACCGGGTAGTTCCATGCGTCGCGGATGTTGGGGAAGGCTTCGAGCTCGCGGAGACATCGCGCAGCCCGTTCCTCGTCGCCGGACGCCACAGCGAGGTGTGCGACGACGTCGAGCGCCGCCACGATCAGCTGGGCCTCTCCCGCGAGGAGGACCTCCTCGTCCAAGCCTCGGGCCGTCTCCGACGCGAGACTCAGGTCCCCGCGCCACACGGCGGCATCGATGGTGGAGATCCGGCAGAAGAGCCGAGACTGTGCGTCGACATCGTCGCGCCCGGGGTCGAGGAGTGCGGTCGATCCTGAGAACAGCTCGTCCCACCGGCCGAGGTCGTAGAGGACCTCGAGCTGACCCGAGGCCTCGATGAAGACCTCCATCTCGTGGAGCCCGCACCGACGCGCGAGCCCCAGTGCGGTTTCCAACTCCAGGAGGGCCTGGGCTGGTCCATGTGTCGCCGCGAGGACGTTGGCGAGCTCGTTACGACCCACCACGGCCTCGCGCATGAGCCCTTGCTCCGTCGCCAGGTCGATGCTGCGACGCAGTTCGTCCATCCCGCCTGGGTCTCCGGTGAAGCTCCGGATGCCCCCCGGATCCGGAGCGCCATCGCGCTGGGGGCCGAACCGAGTCGCTCTCCGAGGTCGAGAGCCTTCTCGGCCCACAGGAACCCCTCGTCGTGGATGTCCGCCACGTAGCCCCACCCCGCACGCGCCGCGTAGGCGTCGACCAGCTCCTTGCCCGGTGGCAGCTTCTCGAGGATGGAGATCGCTTCGTCCAAGACTTTCACGATCTCCGGTGAGAGCTCGAAACTCCGCTCCACGTGATACAGGAGGACCTTCGCCTCCGCCAGCCGGGCGGGGTTGCCCAGCGCCACGAACGCGGGGATGGCCTCTTCGAGGAGCTCGCGCGCCCTGGCGGTTCGGTTGGTCAGGTAGGCGACCTTGGCGAGCGCGAGCTGGATCCCCGGCCGCGAAGGATGACCGTCGGCCGCGAGCTGGGATGCCCTCAGGTAGCTGGCCTCCGCGCGCACGGGATCCAGGTCTGCCGCTCGATCACCCGCGAGCACGAGGAAGTGGAGGGCTCGGTCGGCGATGGCGGCCGTGTCGCCTCCCGACGCCTCGACGAGGTCGAGCGCCTCGGCGTAGTGGTACGCGAGCACGTCAGCGAGGTCCTCCGCGCGTTCGCCGGCCTGGTGCTCGATCCACTCAGCCGCAGCCACGTGCTTGGCCGCTCTCCCCGCACGCGGGATCTGGGCGTAGACGACGTCACGGATCAACAGGTGCCAGAAGCCGTACTCGCTCTCGCCTTCCATCGAGGATTGCCGGGCGGCGCGGACGAACTCCTTCCGCGAGAGCTCGTGGAGCGCTTCGCGCACCTCTGTTTCGTCGCGCCCTCCCATCGCCGCGACCGCACCGGCCCAGAAGACCTTGCCGATCACCGCCGCGTCCTGCAGGAGCGCCTTGCGCTCGGTCGGGAGCGTGTCCAGGCGCGCGGCGATCAGGCCTTGGACGCCCTCGGGGAAGGGGATCTCCGCCCCTCCGGCGAGCTCCCACGTCCGTCCGCGCTGCACGAGCAGGCCACGGTCTCTCAGCATCCGGATGAACTCCTCGGCGTAGAGCGGGTTGCCTCCCGTCCGTTCGAGGATCGGAGCCTGCACCTCGGCCGGGAGCACCGTCTGCCCGAGGAGCTCACCGATGAGCCGCGCGATCTCCTCCTGCGAGAGCGGCGCGAGGTTCATCGTCGTCGCGTTGCGCAGCCCCGCAGCCCAGTTCGGATGCTGCTCGGAGAGCTCGGGACGCGCGGTGCCGACCAGCAGCATCGGCACGCCCTCGGACCAGTCGGCCAGGTGCTCGATGAAGGCGAGCATGGTCGGATCGGCCCAGTGCAGGTCCTCGAACACGTAGACGACCGGATCCGTGCCGGGCATCGCCTCGAGGAACCGGCGCCACGCGGTGAACGACTCCTCCTGTTCGGCCGAGCCCGTCACCTCGGCCCCGACCAACGGTGCCAGGCGCACCAGCAGCCACTCGTGCTCGCCCGGCTCGAGCGAGTCGACGGCACGGAGCGCCCGGTCGAGCTTGGCGCCTGCTTCCGCGATGGAGTCGGACTCGAGGATCCCCGCGTGCGCCTTCACGATCTCGCCGAGCGCCCAGAAGGCGATGCCGTCCCCGTACGGCAGGCATCGGCCCTGTCGCCAGGTGATGAGCTCGGGACGCTCGTCGTCGATGTAGGAGAAGAGCTCGGTGACCATGCGACTCTTGCCGACGCCCGGCTCGCCCACGATCGTGACGAGCTGACACGAGCGATCGCGCACCGCGCGCTCGAACAGGCTCTGGAGCAAGGTCCGCTCGACGTCGCGTCCGACGAGCGGGGTCGTGTGCGTTCGGGTGAGATCGGTCCCGAACCGCGCACGGGCCGAGAGCGCCCGCCAGGCCGGCACCGGTTCGGTCTTGCCCTTCGCCGCGATCGGGTCGAGCGGCTCGTAGTCGAAGACGTCCTTCGTGGACTGGTAGGTTGCCTCGCCGACCGCGACCCCACCGACCGGGGCCCCCGTCTGGATGCGCGCCGCGGTGTTCACGACGTCGCCGGTGACCATGCCTTCGCCCGCCTCGGGCCGCGCCCCGAGCGCGACGATCGCCTCCCCCGTGTTGATCCCGATGCGGACCGACAGGTCCAGGCCCTCGGCATCGTTCAGCTCCTCCAACGTCTCCAGGATCCGAAGACCGGCGCGCACCGCGCGCTCGGCGTCGTCCTCGTGCGCGGCCGGAGCGCCGAACACGGCCATCACCGCGTCGCCGATGAACTTCTCCACGGTCCCCCCGTAGCCCTCGATCTCCTTGAGGAGGGCGGCGTGGTACGGACGTACGGTGGCGAGCACGTCCTCGGGATCCGCCGCTTCCGAGCGCGACGTGAACCCCACCAGGTCGCAGAACAGGACCGAGACGACCTTGCGCTCGGTCCCCTGGTCGGCCGCGGGTGGCACGAGCGGGCTCGCGCACTCGAAGCAGAACTTCGCCTGCCCAGGGTTCTCGGTCCCGCAGTTCGAACACAGCACGGCGGTGAGTCTAGGGAGGGAATACCCGCGGGCGCCACTTGCGCCGCGACCCCGGGGCGCTCGATCTCCGGTCCCGGGCGACCTCGACCGATGGGCGCCGCGGGGATACGAGCCGGTACACGGATCTGGCGAATCGACGGACCTCCCGTGGGCGGAGCCCGTCGCGCGGAAGCTCCACGACGAACGCCTCGGTCCCCCGGAGGACGTGCTTCTGCCACGACGTCGCCGTCCCGTGGAGCCGAGCGAGGTGGACGAGGGGGAGCCCCACCAGCCGGGCGTAGCGTCGCTCGATCCGGACGTCGCCCGACGCGTCGACCAGCGCGAGCGGCTGATGGAACCAGATCGTGATGTCGGGCTCGATCCGCCGGATGAGGCGCATGGCGATCCGCGTCTCGGGCTCGGATGCGGGACGACGCCCGGGGTAATAGCGGCCCCGAGGCCCGGACCGCCATCGGTACGGGAAGTTGCGGTTCAGATCCACGCCGCGCGCGTTCTGCCGCGTGTGAGCGTCTCGACCGTCAGGGTTCAGGGTCGGCAGGATCCACAGGTCGACGGAGCGCCGCGGCCGACCCATCCGCAGCCGTTCGGTGATCCGAACGCCGGCACACTCGTCGCCGTGGATGCAGCCGACCACGAGAACACGCACCTCGCTCGGGTCACCCCGATGGAAGACGCGGATCGGTCGACCGTCGATCGACTCGCCGAGGCGCTCCCGTTCGTCGACCGGCGGCGCCCCCCACGCGGGAGTGGCGACCGAGAGGGCGATCGCCACCGACAGCGCGATGCGAACGACCGACCCTGCGACGTGGATCCTCGGGTCGGCATCCGCCGGCGCTCGGGGGGATGGGCTCGGTTCCGTTCGCGGAGCGTACTCCCTCCGCGCGAGGAGGCCTGCGCCGATATCCGAATGGCGAGGCCTACTCGCCGCCCTTCTGGACGTACGCCTTGACGAACTCTCTTCGGCTGTTCGCGAACCGCTCCATCGTGCTCGAGGTATCGGCAGCGTTGGGGGTCGACTCCATGGCACGTGGTGACCAGGTCTCGCTCCAACCCATGCGCCGGGTGAGGCTCTTTCCGAGACGAAGGGCGTAGGAGGGCGGCACCCGAAGGGCCATGCTGTACCGCAGCGAGATCGAGGCCCGCCACCGGAGGGAGCTCGGGATGCCGACCGCGAGGACGTTGATCCGTGAGGCCGCGGCCGCATGCCGGGCCTCACCCTTCATCGAGACTCGCGGGAACCGCCGGGCCGAGGTCGAGGATCTCCTGCGCGTCGTCCTGCAGAGACCGATCACCGCCGACGAGCACGTGCAGGGTGCCGCGTTGGCCAGGTTCCGACGTCTGGTGGCGCGGCGAGTGGCCGGCGAGCCGATCGAGTACCTGACCGGGCAGGCGACGGTCCGGGACCTGACGTTGCAGGTCGGCCCGGGCGCGTTCATCCCCCGTGCCTCCAGCGGTTTCCTGGCCGACGTCGCGGTCGAACGGCTGAAGGACCGGCCTCAGCCGATCGTGGTCGACGTGTGCACGGGCGTCGGGCCGGTGGCGCTGCTGTGCGCCGCCGGATCGCCGGCCGCAGCCGTGTACGGCGTCGACATCTCGCCGACGGCGCTAGCGTTCGCCCGGAGGAACGCTCGTTCCCTCGGCCTGACCAACGTCCGATTCGTCCGGGGCGATCTGTTCGAACCCCTTCCCGCCAAGGTGCGTCGACGGGTCGACGTCGTGACCGCTCATCCGCCGTACGTGGCTCGCTGGGAGATGCGGCATGTGCGCTACGAGATGAGGTCCGAACCGGTCGAGGCCATCACGGACTCCTCGAGGACCGGGCTCATCCTGGCGCGGCGGATCGTGCGTGAGGCGCCGGCGTGGCTGGTCCCGGGCGGATGGCTCTTGGTCGAGACCGTGGACTTCCGTGCCCGAGAGATCGCAGCGATGTTCCGCAAGGCTGGGTTCGGGGGCGTGCGGCACCTGCGCGCGAAGGGCGGGTACGACCGCGTCATCGCGGGACGACTGCCCGGGACATCCGACCGGCCCGCGGACGGGCTCGCTCCCGGCGGGTTGAGCTTCCAGCCACCGTCTCGCACATCGATCGGGAAGGAGGACGAGATGACCGCTCCGGGGGATCCGATGGAGGGCGTGCCCTTCCCTGTCTTCTCGCGGAACCGCTACTTCGTGGGCAAGCCCCTCGACGCGAGCGACTTCACCGAGGAGCAGGACTACCTGCTCGGCAAGGATCAACTGGGCAACCGCACGTTGCACGGATGGGGGGTCGTGAGCGGCCTCGAGGTCGTCCCCGGGGATGGCGGGTCCGAGATCGTCATCGGGCCGGGTCTGGCGATCGACGGATGGGGGCGTGAGATCGTCATCCCGACCGAACGTCGACTCGAGATCGCGGTCGGCGCCAGGAGCTGGGTCACGCTCCGGATCGGATACGAGGAGACCGATCAGGACCCGATGCCGTCTCCGGATGAGGAGACGCCGGTCTTCGGAACGGTCGTGGAGGGGTACGGCGTCTGGACGGAGCCCGACCTCCCCGAGCCTCCGGCCGACCCCGGTACCGCGCTCCCGAACGATCCATCGGTCGTCCTGGCGACCCTGCGACGCTCCTCGCGCTCGCACCTGCACGTCGATACGAGGACGCATCGCCATGAGCTCCCGAGCAACGCGGCCCTGCTCGAGATGGTCCGTCGCCTCGATGAGCGGATCACGCGACTGCTGGAACAGCGGCCTCCGGCGGATCCATAGCCTGACGCTCGGGCAAGTGCCGGGCGGCGACCGGTGGGGGAGACTTGTGGCCGTGGAGTCCGCGACGCAGGCGCTGCACCGGCTGACCTCCTCCGGCGGCGCGCTCGTAGCCCAGAACGGACGACTCACCGCGGAGGGTCGGAACGGCCCTGTCGCGCCCCCCGTCTCGACCCCAGGCTGGTGAGCGGAAGACAACTGGGGAGGCACGACATGAAGCCCATCCGGCTGTGGATCGGCCTGGTACTGATGGCCCTCGGCGTCTTCGGGATCCTGGACGCGACCGGGACGCTGGACTCGGCCGACACGATCGACCGATGGTGGCCCGTCGCGATCATCGGGCTGGGGCTCATCGGGATGTGGGTCGAGCGGAGGATCTCGCTCGGACCCGCGATCGTCGTGGGCATCGGGGTCCTGCTGCTCGCCGACCAGCAGGCGTGGACGAACGAGGATCTGTTCGGGCCCGTGCTGCTCATCGTCATCGGACTCGTCGTCCTGTCGGGGCTCTGGCGACGGCAGGTGGAAGGCGGTGAGCGAGAGACCCGCGTCGTGATGTTCGGCGGCACGAAGATCAAGGACCGCTCCGAGCACTTCTCGCACGCGGACGTGTCCGCGATCTTCGGTGGCGCCACGCTCGACCTGCGTGAGGCTCACATCGATCAGGAGGCCTCGGTGGACGCGCTGGCGCTGTTCGGCGGCGTGGACGTGGTGGTCCCCGAGGGCTGGCGGGTCTCGCTCGGCGGGACCCCCATCTTCGGCGGCTGCGAGGACAAGACCGAGCGCGACGGGGAGCTCCCCACCGAGGCGCCCCTGCTGAAGGTCCACGCGACGGCGATCTTCGGCGGCGTCGACGTCAAGAACAAGGCCGCGTAGCGGGCTCGTGAGGGCCCTCGACCCGAGCCTCGTGGCAGACTGTCCTCGTGGACGACGAGGAGCTTCTGGCCCGGGCGGAGGAGGCCCTGACCGAGATCAAGGTCGCCCAGGGGCTGTCGGACCGCCAGGCCTCGGTGCTCGCCGCCCTGCGCATCCGGCTGAAGGGGAGCGCCGGGAAGTCGCTGGAGGAGATGCTCGAGGCGGCCGGCGACATCAAGCCGGACCGGCTGCAGGAGGAGCTGACGAAGGCCGAGCGCAAGCCCAAGCGATCGTTGGATGACCTGCTGACCGAGGAGAAGCCGAAGCCCGAGTGGCCCTCCTGACGGGCTGCGATACCGATCGGGATCCCCTCACATGACGTGGGGACCGGAAGGAGGGCAGAAGATGGAGCCGCATCCTGGCGTGTTCGTCTCGAAGGCCTCGACCACAGACTGGGAGTCGGACCCCGACGTGCCCGGAAGCGAGATGCACGAGCTCGTGCACGACGACGGCGTGTGGGCCGGGCTGTCGCGCTTCACGAGCGTGGACGGTCCGGTGTCATGGACGCCGGAGCGGCGAGAGGTCGCGCTGATCCTCGAGGGGTCCGTGCGGATCGAGATCGCGGGCGGCGACACGCTGGATCTCGGCGTCGGGGATCTGTTCTCGCTTCCGCCCGGCGTCGCGACCACGTGGCACGTCACGACGCCGTTCAAGGAGATGTGGGTGCTCGCCTCGGACTGAGCCCCTTCGGGCGGAGGCTCCGGACGCCGTCTGATACTCATTTCCGTATCGCACCGCTCCGGAGATGCCGGTGGTTCGGCCGGCCGCGTCGAGCTCAGGCCCAGAACTTCCACCAGGGACGCTTCGGCTTGGGAGCCTCCCCGCGCTCGGCGGCTTCCTCGGCGTGGATGCGTTCGGCCTCGTGCGCGAGGTGGTCCTGCTGGGCGGCCTTGTCGATCTGCTCCTTGCCCGCACCCCATCGTTGGGCTCCCAGATCGCGGCCTCCGGTCCCTCCCGGTCCTTCCATGGACATGTCCGTCTCCTCCCGCGGGTACGCGACGGAGTCTACGTCCGCGCCGAGCGCACCACGCTAGCCAGCCACGCTAGCCGGCCGCCACCACGGCCAGCACCTCGTCCGCGTATCGCTCCAACTTCGCGGGACCCACGCCCGAGATCGCGGCGAGGTCGGCCCAGTCCTTGCACCGGCGCTCGGCGATCTCGGCGAGCGTGCGGTCGTGGAACACCACGTACGCCGGGACGCCGTCGGCTTGCGCGCGCTTGCGGCGCCACTCCTTCAGGCGGTCGAACAGCGCGCCGCCCCGGCCGACCGTGACCGCCGGACCCGGAGCCGCTCGAGCCCTCGAGGGCACCTGTGGCGCGAGCTCCATCTCGTCCAGGAACGGGCTCGGCTGCGCGCGACCGGCCGCCGGCCACGTGAGGAACAGGTACCGGCGGGCGCGCGTGATCCCGACGTACAGGAGCCGTCGTTCCTCCTCGGGGTCGGCCTTGGCCCGGCCCGATCGGAACGGGAGCTCGCCGTCGAGCAGCCGCGGCAGGAAGACCGCGTCGAACTCCAACCCTTTCGCGCGGTGGTAGGTGAGCAGGTTCACGCCGCGGCCGCTGTGTTCCGTCGAGAACCGACGGGCGAGCTCCGCGCCGAACGCCGCGGCAACGCCCCCACCGGCGCGCTCGAACTCCGCCGCGAGCGACCGCATGCGACCGAGGTCGGACTGCCGCGTGACCTCCTCGTCGGCATCGGGCGCGGCGTCGGGGTCGTAGCCGAGCTGGTCGGTGATGGCCTCGACGGCCCCGGCCACCGAACCTGAGCCGGCGCGCTTCAGCCGTTGCAGGACCGCACGCGGGCCCGGGCGCCGCAGGAACGCGCCGTCGCGAACCTGGTACGGGATCGCCGCGGCCGCGAACGCCTCCTCGAACGGCTCGGAGCGCGCGTTGATCCGGTACAGCACCCCGATCTCCTCGAGCGGGACGGCCTCCTCCGCGTGCAGACGCCGAACGGCCTGGACGACGGCGGCGACCTCGGCCTCCTCGTCGGGTTCGGCGCGCGCGAGGGGCGGCGGTCCCGAGGGCCGGGTCGCCCGGAGTGTCTTGCGGAACCCGCCCAGGCGGGTCGCGAGGCGGTTGGCCAGCTCGAGCACCTCGGGGGTGGAGCGGTGGTTCTCCTCGAGGCGGACGACCGTCGCGTGCGGGTAGCGGGTCGTGAACCCCAGGAGGTGCTCGGGCGACGCGCCGGTGAACGCGTAGATCGTCTGGTAGTCGTCGCCGACCACGCAGAGGTCGTCACGGTCGCCGAGCCAGCGTTCGAGCAGGCCGGCCTGGAGCGGGTTCACGTCCTGGTACTCGTCCACGGTGAACGCGGCGAACCGCGACCGGACCTCGTCGGCGGCGCCGGGATGCTCGTCGAACAGCCGCAGCGCGAGCCCGAGCATGTCCTCGAAGTCGAGCCGCCCCATCGCGGTCTTGCGCCGCTCGTACCCCTCGTACACGCGGTGCATCAGGTCCGCCGGGATCGGCGGCTCGTGGTCGCCGAGCGCGCCGAGGTACCTCCCCGGTGGGATCATCCGGTTCTTCGCCCACTCGATCTCGCCCGCGAGCTCGCGCCGGGGCAGGAACGTATGAGGCGGGGGGAGCGCGTTCGCGAGCGAGGCGATGAGCGGGGCCTTGTGGTCGAGCACCTCGGGGAGCGGCTCGCCCGTGTGCGCCGACCACAGCCGCGAGAGCTGCGAGAGCGCGGCCGAGTGGAACGTGCGGGCCTCGACCCCTTCGACGCCGAGCGCCGCGAGGCGAGCTCGGAGCTCCCCCGCCGCCTTGTCCGTGAAGGTCACCGCGAGGATCTGCGACGGCTCGAACGTACCGCTCCGCACCTGGCACGCGATGCGATGCGTGATCGTGGTGGTCTTGCCGGTCCCCGCGCCGGCCAGGATCGCGACCGGCCCGCGGAGCGCGAGGGCGGCCTCCCGCTGGGCCTCGTTCAGGCCGGTGAGGACGTCCTCGAGATCGGGCACCGTCCGGACCCTAGCACCGGGCCCGGACTCGGCAGGTGGGACCTCGGACCGGGCGGCCGCTGGACCTACCCGGCGGTCTCGAGCGGGTCGAGCGGATGGCGGGTCGGGCCGTTCTTGACCGTGCCGTCGCTCTCGTACCGGCTGCCGTGGCACGGGCAGTCCCACGTCTTGGCGCGGTGGTTCCAGCCGACGGTGCACCCGAGGTGCTTGCACTTGGGCGACAGGAGCACGAGCTCGCCCTGCTCGTCCCGGAACGCCGCCACCTTCTTCCCGTCGACCTCGACGATCGCGCCCTCTCCGCGCTCGAGGTCCTCGGGCGTGCGGCCGACCGTGTTCACGATCAGGACGTCGCAGGGGGCCTCGTGCGAGACCTTGTCCGGGACGGCACCCGCCAGGAACCGGAGGCCTCCGCTCATCCCCTTGTTGCCCACCACGACCAGGTCGTGCCCCTCGGAGTCGGCGAGCTCGGCGATCGCGGTCCCCGCATCGCCCCCCAGGACCCGGATCGGCAGCTCACGGTCGCCGAGGCGCTCGGCGGTGTCGCGAAGGACGATCTCGCCGAGGGACTCGTCGCCGACGTGCACGAGCGTGATCCGCGCACCGAGCGACCGTGCGAACCCGGCCCCCACCCGGGCCGCGCGGTCCGCCGTCGGCGAACCATCTGTGGCGATCAGCACGCTCCCGTACTCGCCCGCCGGTCGCGCGCGCTCCGGCTTGGACGTCCGAACGATCAACAGGTCGCACGGCATGTTGTGGGACACACGGTCGGGGACGCCGCCGGGGCGAAGCGTGCGACGGCCGCCCATCCCGACGTCGCCCACGACGACGAGGCCGGCATCCCGGCGGTCGGCGAGCTCGACGATCCCGTCGGCCGGCTCGGCCTGCATCACCTCGGTGTCGGCGCGAGACGCCCGAGGCCTCGGCGCGGGCCGCGGCGACCTCGACGGCATCGGCGGCTCGTTGCCGGCCAGCCTCGTCCGGGTACACGGAGACGAACAGCACCCGGCCCCCGACGTGCGTGCCAGCTCGAGCGCGACGCGTTCGGCGATCGAGGCGGTCTCGGACCCGTCGGTGCCCACGGCGATCGTTGCGTACATCTCCGGCTCCTCAGAAGGGTTTGACGACCATCAGGTAGGCGATGAAGGCGATCGACACGAGGCCCACCGCCATGACGACGCGCGGGAGGTTCGAGCGGAGCATCGCCTCCAGCTGCTCCGGCCCGACGGCCGAGCTGCCCGACTCCTCGATCGTCATGATCTCGCGGATCTTCTTGTAGTACGGGACCGGCACCGCGTACATGAACACCAGGTTGGCGACGAACACGCCGAGGGCGACCCAGATCCATCCTTCGCCCCACCAGTGGCCGTTGAACCCGGCCCAGATGCCGCCGACGAGCAGCAGCAGGATCGAGAGGTACAAGACCGCCAGCGAGGAGCTCGAGATCTGCAGCAGCACGCGGATCCGATCCGGGTTGCGCTCGTGCCGGAGCCGGAGCGCCATCGCCGCAGCCACGCCATGCGTGAACATGAACCCTAGGACGCCGACGATGTGGACCAGCACCAGCCAGTCGTACATGCAGCGCGCCTCCCTCGCTCTGGGTTGGTTCCAACCCTACCGGGACTGCCCGCGACGCCGCACGCTGCCGGACCGGCGCGTCAGGCGACCTGACGCAGGAGCGCCGCGCCGATCGGACCGAGCCACGCTGCGATCGCGCGGATCGGCCGGATCAGCGACGCGCCGGCCGAGGCGACCGCACCCGCACTGGTGAGGACCTCGGTGAACCGTTCGAGGCGCGCGGTGATGACGCCGCGATCGGGTTCGGGGATCCGGAGCTCCTCCTCGATCTCGTCGAGCGCTCGGCCGGCCTCCGAGCGCACCGGTTCCGGCACCTCGAGGCCGTCGAGCGTTCCCCGCAAGCTGCGGACGGCGTTCAGCGCCTGCCTCGGATCCGGCGAGACGACCTTCGTGACGACCACGTCCCGACCGCCCTGCGTGATGTCGCCGAAGTTGTTCCCGCCGATGGTGTTCGAGATCTGAACCATCGCTGCTCCCCCTTTCATCGATACGCGACGACGCGCTCGCGCCGTGTCTCCTGCGCTGCGTTCGGCGCGCTCGCGCGCAGCCTTGGACATCCCCTTGCCGATGGAAGCGATCACGCCGCCGACGAGGAACGAACCGAACGCCACCATCGCGGCTGGCACACCGAACACTTCGATGGAGAACGGGTCCACGGGGCGACCCCCGGCGATCGTCGCTCCCCCCGACAGGATCAGGTACATCCACCCACCGAACCCCGCGAGCGCGATCAGCAGTCCGATCGCCATGAGCAAGCGGCCGACACCGCGGCCCTTGAAGAGCTCGTCCATCGGGTCGTCCGGCTCGAGACGGTTGAGGATATCGACGTCGTAGTCGTAGTTGACGTCGCGACCCGCCTGGATGATGTCGCCGTAGTTGTCGCGTCCGACCTGGTTGCCGACCCCACCGGCCGGGGAACCCTCGGACGGAGCGGATCGCAACGGGCCGGTGGTCTGCTCGGCGTCCGCTGTCTCGAAGCGTAGCTCGGCGCTCCCCAGGCGGATCAAGTCTCCCCGGCGAAGCGTCTGGCTGCCGACGACCCGGTACCTGTTCACCTCGGTGCCGTGACTCGAGCCGGCGTCGGTGATGGTCGCCGTCGCGCCGTCCCACCAGATGTGGGCGTGCTCCCGGCTGACGTCCCCGGCGCCAAGGATCACGTCCGCCGTGTCGGCACGACCGATCACCTGGTCGCCCAGCCGGAGCGGGTATCGCTCGCCGCCGCGCGGCCCTCCTTCGATGACCAATCGAGCTCCGGACGATCCGCTCATCGTGTTCACCCCCGACCACGGATCTGACTTTGGGCCTAAGGGTGTGACGTTCGGGCTCCGAAGGCACGGACCGGCGGCACCGGATCGAGGTGACCTCGGTCACGCGGTCGCGGGCGCCGTGGTCGCTACTCCAGCTCGAGCCCCTCGTGCGCGAGCTCGATCGACTCGATCGCGACGTCGTTGCCCTTGGCGTTGAGGTCGCCGAACTCGATCTTGGCGATCCACGCGTCGTGGAGGATCCAGCGCAGAACGTCCTTGCGGTCGTCGTCGAGGAGGACGATGAGCACGTTCCGCCGTTGCACCTTCCCGTGCACGACGGTCATCCACCAATCGAAGAGCTCCCTCGACGTCGTGAGGCCGCGCTTCAGCGTGACGTTCGGATACTTGATGGGTCCGGGGAGCTTGCGCGTCGACGTGATGTCCGCGCCCTCCCGGTACTCGATCACCTCCGCCTCGGCGGACAGCCCGGAGACCTCCGCGAACCCGGACGAGGTCAGACCGTCGATCTCGACGCGGAACGGGTAGTTCTTGTACGGATCGTGCCTCGACGGGGCCGCCATCTCACTCCCCCTTCACGTACGCGAGCTCGCGGTAGATCTCGAGATCGTGCCGCATCGTCCCACGGTAGTCCTCGCCGTTCGGGTCTCGGTAGGACACCCGCGCGGTGATCTTCGTCGCCCGGCGGTGCGCGAACCAGGAGCCCGCCGAGTCGAGGAGCGTCCGGATCTCCTTGGCCGGTGCGAGGAACGGGATGTTCCGGAACAGCGGCAAGGCGGCGACGTCCCTGCTGCCTCCGAGCCCGAGCAGCTTGCGATCGAACGTGGTCCGGACCTCGAGCGCGGGGCGGTCGCCGATGTTGCGGACGACGAGGAAGAGCAGACCGCGCTCGAAGTCGAGATCGACGATGACCTCGGGTCGTGAGGTGCCGTCCATGACCCGACCAGTCTAGGCACCACGGCCGCGGCGAGGCCGGGCGGGCGACGAGGCCACCGCTAGCATCCGCCGGTCCCCCGCCGTAGGCTCGCGCCGATGCCGACGTGCCCGAACTGCGGCCGAGAGAGCCCTGAGGACTTCGCGTTCTGCCCGGTGTGCGGGGCCCCGCTCGCGGCGGCCTCGCCGGGCCGGGAGACGCGCAAGACCGTCACCGTGGTCTTCTGCGACGTCACGGGTTCGACCGCGCTCGGCGAGCGACTCGACCCCGAATCGCTCCGGGACGTCCAGTCCCGTTACTTCGACGCGATGCGCGCCGCGATCGAGCGTCACGGCGGCACGGTCGAGAAGTTCATCGGCGACGCCGTGATGGCCGTGTTCGGCATCCCGCAGCTGCACGAGGACGACGCCCTGCGGGCGGCGCGGGCGGCGGCGGACATGCGCGAAGGGCTCGCGACCCTGAACAAGGAGCTCGAGCGGGACCGCGGCGTCACGATCCAGGTGCGGATCGGCGTGAACACCGGGGAGGTCGTCGCGGGGGTCTCGGCAGCCGACCCCGCGTTCGTGACCGGTGACGCCGTCAACGTGGCCGCCCGCCTCGAACAGCACGCGGCGCCGGGCGAGGTCCTGCTCGGCGACCCGACCTATCGCCTCGTGCGCGACGCCGTGGAGGCCGAGGCGGTCGAACCGCTCGACCTGAAGGGCAAGGCCGAGCCGGTCCCGGCCTGGCGTCTGCTCGGTGTCCGCGAGGTGATGTCGGCGGTCCCACGACACCTGGATTCGCCGATGGTGGGACGGGAGCGGCCGCTCGCCCAGCTCCGGCAGGCCTTCGACGCGGCCGAGGGCGACGAGGCGTGCCAGCTCTTCACGATCCTGGGGCCGGCGGGCGTCGGGCAAGTCCCGCCTGGTCGAGGAGTTCCTGTCCCTCGTCGGCGAGCGGGCGAGGATCCTCCGCGGCCGGTGCCTGCCCTACGGCGAGGGCATCACGTACTTCCCGGTCGTCGAGACCGTGAAGCAGGCGGCCGGCCTGGCCGACTTCGACCTGCCGGAGGTCGTGCGAGTCCAAGGTCTGCTCGGTGCTCGAGGGCGACGAGCACCAGGAGCTCGCTGTGCCGGCGCGTCTCGCAGCTGATGGGCGTCGCCGATGCAGCGGCCGGCGAGGACACCTTCTGGGCGATCCGACGGTTCTTCGAGGCGTCGGCGCGCGAGCGTCCGCTCGTGCTCGTGTTCGACGACATCCACTGGGGCGAGCCGACGTTCCTCGACCTGGTCGAGCACATCGCGGACTGGTCGCGAGGCTCGCCGATCCTGCTGCTCTGCATGGCGACGATCCGACCTGCTGGACGTCCGTCCGGGCTGGGGCGGAGGCAAGCTGAACGCCGCGACCGTGTCGCTCGAGCCGCTCAGCGAGGAACAGTCGGCGGCACTGATCGCGAACCTGCTCGGCTCGACCGGCTTCCCGACACGAGGTCGCCGAGCGGATCGTCGGGACGGCCGAGGGGAACCCGCTGTTCGTCGAGGAGACCCTGGCGATGCTCGATCGACGATGGGCTGGTCGTCCGCGAGGACGACCGGTGGGTCGCGGCCGGCGACCTGTCCACCCTGACCGTCCCGCCCTCGATCCAGGCGCTGCTGGCCTCGCGTCTGGATCGCCTCACGCCCGAAGAGCGCGTGGTGCTCGAGGCCGCCGCCGTCGTCGGCAAGGAGTTCTTCGTCGGCGCGGTCCGAGACCTCGTCGACGAGGGGTCGCGCTCGCGCGTGCCCGGAGATCTCATGGCGCTCGTCCGCAAGGAGCTGATCCGTCCCGAGCGCACGACCCTTCCCGGAGAGGACGCGTTCCGGTTCCGACACCTGCTGATCCGTGACGCGGCGTACGAGGCCATCCCGAAGTCGCAGCGCGCCGAGATGCACGAGCGATTCGCCGACTGGCTCGAGCGCGTTGCCGGCGACGCCGTCGCCGAGCAGGAGGAGATCGTCGCCTACCACCTCGAGCAGGCTCATGGGTATCGGACGCAGCTCGGTCCCCCGGACGAGCGCTCCGAGGCGGTCGGGGTGCGCGCCGCGGCGCGCCTCGCATCCGCCGGGCGACGCGCGTCCGGCCGCGGTGATCACGTCGCCGCGGCGAACCTGCTCCGTCGTGGCGTCGACGTCGGACCGCCCGGGGAGCCGAGCGGGCGTGTCTGCTGTTCGACCTCGGGAACGCTCTCGGATGGGTGGGCGAGGCCCAGCCGGCGTTCGCGGCCTTCGACGAGGCCATCGGGCTCGCCTCGGACGCCGGCGACCGAACGCTGGAGTGGCTGGCCCGGATCCGGCGCTCCGCGACCCAGATGCTTACGGATCCGCACGGCGAAACCCACCGAGGAGTTCCGCTCCGAGCTGGAGGACGCGGTCCGCGTGTTCGAGGTGCTCGGCGACGATGCGGCGCTCGCGACGGTCTGGGCGGAGCTCGCGCAGATCGAGTGGATGCCGTGCAGGTACGACCGCGCGCGAGATCGCCGCTCGTCGCGCGATCGACCATGCGCGACGCAGCGACGATGAACGGATCATCGCGGCCGCATTGCTGTACGCGATCGCTGCCCCGATGTTCGGCACCGCACGACCGGAGGAGGGGATCCACGCGCTGGACGAGCTGAGCGCGGACCTCCCGCGCAGTCGCCAGATGGAGGCGTTCGCCCTCATCTCGCGCGGGTGCTACCTCGGGATGGAAGGATCGTTCGACGAGGCTCGGCGGATGCTCGACGGCGCGTACGAGATCGCGCGATCGCTCGGCCTGCGGTTCGACATGGCCGCGAACCGGGAGCGCTCGGCAACCTCGAGCTCTACGCGGGTGACGCGCCCGCCGCGGAACGCGCCTTCCGGGAGAACTACGACCTCCTCGACGAGCTCGGCGACGAGGGACACAAGTCGACGGCGGCCGCGAGCCTCGCGTTGGCCCTGTGCGCGCTCGAACGCTTCGACGAGGCCGAGGGGTACGCGGAGATCGCCCTCAGCGTCGCCGCCGAGGACGATCTGGCGTCGCAGACGGCAGGGCGATGTGCGCGTGCGCTCGTGCTCGTCGCGCGGGGCGAGCTCGCCGAGGCGGAGCGCCTGGCTCGGGAAGCCGTCGAGCTGTCCGCGGACGCCGAGGCGCCGAACTTCGCAGGCGGACACGTGGATGGACCTCGCGAAGGTGCTCCGCACGGCCGGCAAGGCCGCGGAGGCAGCGGCGGCCGCGGGCGAAGCGCTCGCGATGTACGAGCGCAAGGGGAACGTCCCCGCTTCGGCGTCGACCCGCGCCTTCATCGACGCGCTCGGCTGAACGATCGTCGGGCCGCTCTCGACGCCCACGGCTCCGCCCCGTCCGGGTCGTTCCTCGGATCGAGTCCGGATGCCGATCTCGATATCGACCGGATCCTCGCAGATGTCGGTGCCCAAACATGGGTTCGCCGAACGGACGGGGCGATCGTCCGCGACCTCAGCGCCACTCCACCGTGACGACGTCCACCGGCTCCGAGGTCCCGCGCAGGGTCACGGTCCGGGGCTCCGACGCCGGGAACCGCGAGCCCGCCGCCGTCGCCTTGCTCGCGACGATCTCGCTGCCCTCGGCAGGCCGGCGATCCGGCTCGCCTCGTGCACGCCCTTGCCCGAGGTAGTTCCGCCCGACCTGCGTCGCGCCGCGACGCGTGCACGCCGATGCGCACCTGCGGGGCGAACCCGTGCGCGCGCCGATGCTCGGCGAGCGTGCGCTGGATCGCGATCGCACACGCGATCGCATCGTCGGGCGAGTCGAACCCGACGAAGAACCCGTCGCCGGTCGTGACAACCTCCTCGCCGCGGTGCGCCGCGAACAGCGCCGTGAGCGTCTCGTCGTGCCACTGGAGGAGCCTCTGCCACGCCTCGTCGCCGAGGGCCTCGACGAGGTTGGTCGAGCCGCCGATGTCGGTGAACATGAACGTCTTCTCGACCCGGCGGGGCGCCGCCTTGCCGCGCAGCTGCCACGGCAGGAGGTCCTCGACCTCCTCGACGACGATCGCCCGCGTCGGGCAGGCGAGCACGGCCTCGCGCAGCAGCTCCTCCTCGACGCTGCTCGCGTCGACGACGCCGGCCTTCAGCAGCTCGCCGGGTAGCCAGTCGAACGCCGTCGGCGCGATCGTGATGCAGTTGCCCGCGCCGATGCAGCGGTGCCGATCGACCCGCGCCCGCAGCATCAGGGCACCCTCGCTCATACGACGCGCTCCCGGAGCGCGAACGCGGTCGCCTCCGCGCGCGACGAGGCGCCGAGCCGCGCGAACAGCTCGCCGAGCTGCCGGACCACCTCGTTCTCGTCGATCCCGAGCTCCTCGGCGATCTCGGCGTTGGTCCGGCCCTGCGATCAGGCAGCCGCAGCAACGCGGTCTCCGCGTCGTCCGGTTGCACCTTCGCCCGTTGCCGTCGCCGACCAGCGCGGTCTCGAGCGATCCGCGAGCGACGAGAGCTCGCGGCCGACGGGGCCGCGGAACCACCGAACCCGGACGTCCTCGTCGAGCGTGCGCTGCGCGATCATCGCGAGCTGACCGCTGCACGTACTCGCAGTGCTGCTCGCCGCTCCGGCGCCTCCGTGCGCGGCATGACGCTCGCGACCGGCGTGACCATCTCGAGGTACAGGTCCTCCCGCAGCGCGGCCTCCAGCGTCGCATCGCCGACCGCGGCGGCTCGAGCGCGCCGTCCCCGTCGCCGCGGGCCAGCGCGACCTGAGCGAGCGCCGCGTCGGCCTGGGCCCGCCAGGGCGGATGCCCGGCAGGTTCGGTGCGAGCGCCGCCGCCTCGCTCGCCGCGCGCTCGGCGACGTCGAGCAGCGCCTGGTCGCTCCGCTCGGCACCCAGGCGGGCGGCCTCGATCGCGAGCAGCGCCAGGGCCTCGCAGCGCGCCGCGGGCCGGCCCTGGTCGGCCGCGAGCTCGACCGCCCGCTCGAGATGCCGCGCATCTGCTCGGCGTCGCCGGCGCCCGCGGCGGCGAGGCCGCGCCAGGTCTCGAGCCGGCGGGCCCGGAGCGGCGTCGGGCCCCGATCGCGGTCGCGGCGGCGCGGTCGAGCCAGGCCCGCCCTCGTCGACCTCGCCGAGGTCGAAGAGCGCCAGCGCGGTCCCGCCGGCCGCCAGGAACTCGAGCGACCGGTCGCCGATCTCCCGCGCCTTCTCGTACGCCTCCTCGCCGCGCGAGACGGCGAGATCGGGGATCACCTTCGCGCGCGCGAAGACGTGGACGCCGTACAGCATCTGCGCCTCGGACGCGACGCGCTCGCTCTCGTTCGTGAACGCACGCATCGCGAACGTGAGGCGGCGGATCTCCTCGATGTGGCGGGCGGCGTTGGAGCCGAGGTGGATGTCGGCCGCCCAGCTGAGGTACCCCATCGCGATGATCGTGGACATCGCGCCGCGCCGGTCGCCGAGGCGTTCGAACAGCTCGAGCGCCTCCTGGAAGTCCCGCCCCGCCTCCTCGGCGGCCGGCGCGATCGGCAGCTCCGGCAGGATGTCGTCGATCGACTCGCCGGCCGCGATGCGCCGCACGACCGGCAGCTGCTCGTTGGTCAGGATCCGGTCGACGAACCACTCCCGCACCCGGCCGAGCTCGATCACGCCCTGCTCGCGGAGCGCGGCGGCCAGGCTCGCGTCGTCCCCGAGCTCCTTCGCGAGCTCGGCGGCTCGGCGGTAGGCCTCCTCGGCCCCGTCGAAGTCGACCTCGCGCGCGGGCGGGATGTAGCCCTCGCCGAGCGGGCTCTTGAGCAGGTCCTGCCCGAGCTCGATGCACGCGGCGAGCTCGGTCGCCGCATCGCCCTTCGACGCCGCGAGCTCGCGGACCTCCCGCGCGAGGGTCGCGGCCCGCTCCTCCTCCTCCTGCATCCGGAGCGTCGCGGCCCGGCGGAGGCGAACGTCGAGCTCGAGCCTCGTGTCCCCGAGGGCTCCGGCGAGCGCCGACAGCTCGGCGAGGCCCTGCATCCGGTCCTCGGGACGGCGGAGCATCTCGAGCGCGCGATCGCGGGCCTCGAGGAGCGTCGACCCGTTCCGTCGGAGCGGCGGCCGACGGGAGCGCCACCTCGACGACGCGCAGGACCTCCTCGGGGGCGTTCGCGTCGAGCGCCATGCGGCTCGCCTCGAGCGAGAACCTGCACGCAGATCTCGGCGTCGCCCGCGGCCTTCGCGTGCTGCGCGAGCAGGGGCAGGCTGGCCGGCGATGGATCGCCCAGGAGCAGGAGGTCGACGATCGCCGCGTGGATCGCGCGCCGGCGCGGTGCCGAGAGGCCGGCGGATGCGAACTCGCGGATCTGGTCGTGCGGGAACGAATAGTCGGCGGCGGAGCGCTCGTCGTGCTCGACGAGCAGGCCCGCGGCCACGGCCGGCGCGAGCGATGCCGCCAGTTCCTCGAGGCTCACCTGCTGCTCGTCCACGCGGAGCCGGACCTCGCGCAGGTCCTTGAGGCTGAAGTTGCGTCCGAGCACGGCCGCCTCGGCGAGCGCGGCCTTGGTGTCCTCGGGGAGGTGGGCGGCGCGGCGCGAGATCAGCGTTCGGACCGCCGAGGGGACGAGGCGTTCGGCGTTGCCGGCAAGCGTCCAGACGCCGTCGATCTGCTGGATCATCCCGCCGTCGCGGTAGGCGTGCGCCATCTCCTCGACGATGAACGGGACGCCCTCGGACTGCCCGTGCATCGCGGCGGCGCTCGACGCGCTCACGGTCCCGCCGAGGAGTTGCTGCAGGAGCGCCTTGGTTTCGGGCTGGCTGAAGCGGTCGAGGCGCAGATGGCGGACCAGCCCCACCCGCTCCATGTCCGCGACCAGGTTGACGGCCTCGGTCACGAGCGCGAACTCCTCGGGCCGGATCGCGAACAGCAGGAAGATCGGACTCGCCGCGTCGGCGCGGACGATGTAGCGGAGCAGCCGCAGGCTGTCGTCGTCGGCCCACTGGAGGTCGTCGACGAGCAACGCGACCGGCCGGATCGCCGCGAGGTCGCGCATCGCGACGGCGCCGAGATCCAGCGTCCGCAGGAGCTTGCGGTCCGGCGGCAGGCTCGCGAGGCTCGGGTCGTCCTGCCCGGTCATGGCGTCCATGCAGCGCCCGAGCGTCTCCTCGGCGGACGCGCCCGCGGGCCGCCTCCATCGCCTCGACGGACCCGACGATCGAGCGCGCGACCAGGAACGGCCCGCGGAGCTCCTCGTCACCCGTCACCGCGATCGTCGTGAACCCGCGGGCCGTCGCCATCTCGCCCGTCGCGAGCAGCAGGCGGGTCTTGCCGATGCCGGGCTCGCCCTCGAGGGTCGCGCCGGCCAGCCGGCCCGCCGCGACCGAGGCCAGCTCCTGCTCGATCGCGGTCACCTCGACCGGTCGGCCGACCAGCGCGCCGGCCGGCAGCAGGGCGTGCAGGGCCAGGGGGGAGAGCGTGGCGTGGGCCGCCGCGAGCGCTCCCGTCCCCGGTCCGTCCTGCGCGGTTCGAGCCACCCGTGGCCTCCGCTGGTGTCTGGGGTGCGTTCGGACCCAGCGTAAGCGGCCGACCGTCCGTCCACCACGCGAGGCCCGTGAGGGTGGGCAGCATCTTCCCGCCCTCCGGCCGATACCGTTTCCCGTATCGAGTTCCCTATCGAGCCGCCCGAAGAAGTCGCGCTCGGAAGGCTCCGCTATCGTCCGCTCGTGCCAGACAGCCTCGACCCCGCCCACCCGCTCGACCCCGCCCGCCCGCTCGACCCCGCCCGCCCGCTCGACCCCGCCCGCCCGCTCGACCTCCTCGTCCTCGGCGACGCGAACCCCGACCTCGTGCTGACCGGCGACGTCGAGCCCGCGTTCGGGCAGGCCGAGCGGCTCGTCGACGAGGCACGCCTCAGCGTGGGCGGCTCCGGAGCGATCCTCGCGTGCGGCGCCGCGCGGCTCGGGCTCCGCGTCGGGTTCTGCGGCGTCGTGGGTGACGACGCGTTCGGCCGCTTCATGCGCGACGAGCTCGAACGCCGTGGCGTGGACCTCGCCGGGCTCGTCATCGACCCGGGCCGGCCGACGGGGGTGACCGTGGTGCTCGCCCATCCGAACGACCGCGCGATCTTGACCCACGCGGGGACGATCGCCGACCTGCGGGCCGACCTCATCGACCCGACGCTCCTCGAACGCGCACGGCACGTGCACGTGAGCTCCTTCTTCTTGCAGACGCGCCTCGCTCCCGGGCTCCCGGTGCTGTTCGAGCGCGTCCGGGCTCGGGGCGCCACCACGTCCGTCGATCCGAACTGGGACCCGTCCGAGCGATGGGACGGCGGCCTCCACGAAGTCCTGGAAGACACCGACGTCTTCCTGCCGAACGCGACCGAGGCCACCCGCATCGCGGGCGTGGCCGAGCTCGACGCCGCGGTGCTCGCGCTCGCCGACATCGCGCCACTCGTCGTCGCGAAGGCCGGCGCCGGCGGCGCCGTCGCGGCCGAGGGCGGGCGGCTCGTCCGCGCCGCCGCGACGGAGGTCGGCGCGCTCGACACGACCGGCGCCGGCGATGCGTTCGACGCCGGGTTCCTCGCCTCCCGGCTCGCCGGCGACCCGCTCGAGCGCTCGCTCGCAGTCGCGAACGCGTGCGGGGCGCTCTCGACCCGGGCCCTCGGCGGCGTGGACGGGCAACCCACGATGGCGGAGGCGCTGGCCCTGCTCACGGAGGGAGGCGCCGGCTGAGCGCGACGCCGCTCAGCCCATCGTGCACGCGAGGCGAGCGTTCCCCCAATCGGCGTGATCGAAGCCGGTTCCGTCCCCGCCGGGCGTCACCACGAGGGTCATCCGCTCCACCCCTTGGAGGTCGGCCGCGATCGGGACCGCGGCCTGCGGCCCGCGCACGATGCCGCTCACCGCGAGGCGTTCGCCGTCGCCCCACACCTCGAACACCACCGAGCCCCGGTCTCCCACCTCCTCGTCGAGACCCACGTCGGCGAGGAAGAGCGAGCACCGGCCCTCCAGGTCCACGACGATCCGCGACGGCGCGTGCGCCCCGATCCCGTGGTCGAACGCCGCGGTCCCGATCCGGATCGGCCCACCGTCGTCGGGGGGGCGTTCGCCGTTGCTCCGATCGATCTCGGGCGGTCCCCACCCGTTGCTCGCCCGCAGCCAGGCGAGGTCGCCCGCGTACGTGACGGGTCGGGGGATCGACGGGGTCGGGGACGGCGGCGGCGCCGTCACCTCGAAGGCCCCGAGGTCGATCCCACCCGCCTGCGCCCGGGGCTCCCCGCGGAGGTCGGTCGCGCCCGACGCGGCCAGGAACGCCCCCGCGTCGACCGCGGGCGAACCCGCTCGGAGGGAGAAGTCGTGCGCTGCCGCATCCACGAATCCGGGATCGGTGAAGATCGAGTGGCGGTCGTTCCCGGACCGCGCGCTCCATCGGTCGAACCCGCCGTACCCGACGCCCTTCCACTGCCACGTGCCGGCGGGGCTCCCGTCGACGGCGAAGTAGAGGTTGTGATCGAGCACGTTGCCGACGTTCTCGCGGTAGGGGTTCGCGACGAAGACGTGCCGCGGACCCGACGACGACGACGTTGTTCACGATCACGTTGTCGCGCGTGTCGAACTGTACGAGCAGCTCGACGCCGTCGGTGTTCACGACGGTGTTGTTGACGATGACGCAGTCCTCGGTGCTCCCCCGGCGCCGGTCGTACCCTCCGATCGCGATCCCGATCGCCGTCGAGTCGTAGACGAGGTTGTTGCGTGCCGTGATGTTCCTGGTGGAGCGCCCGGCGTGCTCGCTGGCGAGCTCGATCCCGATGTTCACGTCGTGGATCGTGTTGTCCTCGACCAGGATGTCGCGGCCACCGTCGACGTAGATGCCGTCGGCGCTGCGGCTGTACCCGTACGCGGGGTTGCCGTAGCTGTCGACGTTCCACACCTCGTTGCCGCGCACGATGCCGTCCCGCGCCTGGTCGACCGTCGGGTCGGGCGCCGTACCTTCGAAGCCGATCACGTCGATCCCGATGTTGTTCGTGTCGTGGACCCGGTTGCCGTCGATGCGGAAGTCCGTCACGTTGCCGTTCACGACCAGCGCCTCCGACGAACCCAGGGTGAGGTTCGCGAGCTCGTTGTCGACGATCTCGACCTCCTCGATCGGGTGGTCGCCGGCGGTGCCGAACACGGCGATCCCGTGCGCGTCACCGCCGTTCCGGCCCTGGAACGTCGTCCCCATGTCGCGGACGACGTTGCCGGCGAGCCGGATGTGGTCGGCGGCGCCCGTCACCAGGATCCCGATCGGCACATGCCCGGACACGTCGCTGCGGTACCCCGTGATCTCGAACCCCCTGATCGTGAGGTAGCGCTGCGGAGTCGATCGCGATCATGGCGCTCTGCCCGGCGGGGACCTCGAGCGACGAACCGTCGAGCACGACCCGTTCACCCGGTGCCGCCGCGAACGTGATCGGTCGTCCGGGCGTCCCCGAGGCTCGCAGGTCGACACGCTGCGCGTACACCCCCGCGCGCACGTACACCGTGGCGCCCGGACGCGCGGCGTCCGCCGCGTGCTGGAGCGTGGCCCACGGCTCGTCCCGGGTCCCGGTGCCCGCGTCGTCGCCGTCGGTCGCCACCCAGTAGACGGGTCGCTCGTTCGAGGACGCCGTCCCGGCGTTCCGCGTGGCGAGCGCCCACGCGGTCACGCCGAGGAGCCCGATGCACACGGCGGAGAGCACCAGGATGGCCCGCCGCTCGCCGGTCACGCGTTCGGGATGGCCCGGCCGCTCGCCGGGTCGAACAGGCGGACCGCGTTCGGCGCCGGTGCCACGCGGAGCAGCGACCCGCTAGCCGGGCGATCCTCCGGCGGGAGCCGGACGATCAGGTTCGCGCGCCCGCGCTCGGTCTCGACCGCCAGGATGCCCTCCTCGGCCTCGGTCGCCACGACACCGCCCGGCGACGCCACCGAGCCGTGCACGAGGACCTCGTCGCCGAGCGGCTCGACCACCTCGACGCAGACCTCGAAGACCGGGCCGAAGTACCCCTCCCCCACCGGACGCAGGCCCTCGGGCCGGACGCCCACGAACACCTCGCCCTCGGGCAGCGGCGCCGACGGGGCCTCGAGCTCGACGTCGCCGACCGTCACGCGCCCATGCGACGCCGTGCCCTTCAACAGGTTCATCGGCGGCGAGCCGATGAACCCGGCCACGAACACGTTCGCGGGGTGGTCGTACACGTCCTGCGGCGGGCCGACCTGCTGCAGGACGCCATCGCGGAGCACGGCGATCCGTTCCCCGAGCGTGATCGCCTCGACCTGATCGTGGGTCACGTAGATCGTCGTGACGCCGATGCGCTCGTGCAGCCGCTTGAGCTCGGCCCGCATCTGGACGCGGAGCTTCGCGTCCAGGTTCGACAGCGGCTCGTCGAGTAGGAACACCTCGGGCTCGCGCACGAGGGCCCGGCCCATCGCCACGCGCTGACGCTGGCCGCCCGAGAGCTGCCCCGGGCGGCGGCGGAGCAGGTCGTGCAGCCCGAGCATCTCGCTGATCTCGTCGACCCGCTGGCGCACGTCCTGCCGGGGCGTCCGTCGTCGCCGCAGGCCGAACCCGAGGTTCTTCTCCACCGTCATGTGCGGGTACAGCGCGTAGTTCTGGAACACCATCGCGATGTCCCGGTCCTTCGGGGGCACGTCGTTGATGACGCGGTCGCCGATCGCGATCGTGCCGTCGCTGATCCGCTCGAGCCCCGCCACCATCCGAAGCGCCGTCGACTTCCCGCAGCCGGACGGCCCGACGAGGATCAGGAACTCCCTGTCCGCGACCTCGAGCGTGAGGTCATCCACCGCGACGACCGGCCCGGGGTAGACCTTCGTGACCCGCTCGAACGCGACCCGGGCCATCGCGCTAACCCTTCAATCCCTGGGTGGCGATGCCGCGGACGAAGTACCGCTGCGCGAGCAGGAACAGGACGATCATCGGCACCATCGACATGATGTTGGCCGCCGCGACCAGGTGCCACTGCGTGTTGTGGGATCCCTGGAAGGTGGCGAGCCCGAGCTGCAGCGTGAACGCGTCCTGGTTCGTCAAGATCGTGACGAGCGGCCACAGGAAATCGTTCCACGTCCACAGGAACTGGATCACCGCGAGCGTCGCGAGCGCCGGCAGCGAGAGCGGGACGACGATCCGCAGCAGGATCGACAGCCGTGAGGCGCCGTCGATCCGCGCCGCCTCCTCGAGCTCGATCGGCAGCGTTCGGAAGAACTGCGTGAGCAGGAAGATGCCGAACACGTTGACCAGGTTCGGCACGACGAGCGCGCCGAGGCGATCGAGCAGCCCGAGGTCCTTCACGATCAGGAACGTGGGGATCAGCACGACCTGCAGCGGCACCATCAACGTGGCCAGGATCAGGAAGTACACGAACCCGCGCCCGAGGAACCGGATCCGGGCGAACGCGTAGGCCGCGAGCGTGCACAGGACGAGGTTGCTCGCGACGACGGCGACGGTCACGATGGTGGTGTTCCAGAACCACCTCCCGAACGCGGACTGACGGAGCACCTCGGCGTAGTTGCCGAACCGCAGGGTCCCCGGCCACAGGATCGGCGGGAAGTGGAAGGTCTGCGCCTCGGTCTCGAGCGAGGTCACCACCATCCACACCAACGGCAGCAGCATCACGGCGGCGAGCGGGACGAGGAACAGGTGCCACGGGTCGAACGGGATGAAGCGGCGGCGTGGGCGCTCGACCATCCCGGTCTCGCCGCGGAGCGACCGCGGATGGGGCCGGGTTGCGACGACGGGGGCCTCGGTGACGGCGCTCATGAGGAGTAGTGGACGACCCGACGACCCAGCCAGAACTGGGCGAGCGTGAGCACCAGGATGACGAGGAAGAGCACGTACGCGATCGCGGCGGCGTACCCCGCGAGCGACAGGCTGCCGAGACCCTGTTCGAACGCCAGACGATAGACGTAGAACACGACGACCGACGTCCGGCCGAGCGGCCCGCCGTGGGTCACGAAGAACACCTCGTCGAACAGCTGGAGCGCGCTGATCGTCGACCACACGACGAGCAGCAGCGTCGCCGGGCCGAGCATCGGCCACGTGACGCGCCAGAACGTGCTCCACCGGCTCGAACCGTCGATCGCCGCCGCCTCGAGCATCTCTTGGGGCACGCCCTGCAACGCGGCGAGGTAGATGATCGTGTCGAAGCCCAGCCATCCCCACACGGTCATGAGGACCAACGCGATCATGGCCTGGCTCGGCTCCTCGAAGAAGCCGAACGGTCCGACCCCGAACTTGCCGAGCAGCCAGTTGGCCAGGCCGTAGTTCCGGTCGAACAGCCACAGGAACATGATCCCCGTGGCGATCGTGGACGTGACGACCGGGATGAACACCGCGAGCCGGTAGAAGCGCACGAACGCGATCTTGCGGTTCAGCGCGTGCGCGATGAACAGGGAGGCGAAGATCGAGGTCGGCACGAACAGCACCGTGTAGTAGATCGTGTTGACGGCCGCCTGCCGCGCCTTGGGGTCGCTCGCGATGCGCGCGTAGTTCTCGAACCCAACCCACTCGCGCTCCGGCGAGATCAGCCCCGCCTTCTGGAAGGACAGGATCAACCCCCACAGGATGGGGATGACCCCGAAGACGACGATCAGGATCACCGAGGGCAGGATGAACGCCCAGCCGGCGGCGTGATCGGAGACCAGGAACCGCCGAAACCGATCCACCCGTCCTCCGTGACCTCTTGGCGTCGCCTCCCGCCGGTCAGGTCGCAGCCTACCCGGCGAGCGCCAGGGCATCGTTCGTCTGCGCGGCCGCCTCGTCGAGCGCGGTCTTCGAGTCCTTCTCGCCCAGCAGGGCCGCCACGATCGCGAGCCCCATCGCCTCGGAGATCAGCGTCGGGTACGCCTCGATGACCGGCCGGGCCTGCTCGACGTTCGCCAGGTTCGCCGCGAAGACGTCGACCCCGGGGATCGTCTTCGCGAAGTCCTTGATGAAGCCTGCATCTTGCGCGACCGAGAGCCGGATCGGCAGGTGGCCCGTCGCCAGGTCCTCCTGCTTCATCTGTTCGGGGTCGGTCAGCCACTGGAGGAACTCGAGCGCCGCCTGCGCCCGTCCCCCGCCGTTGTCGAACACGGTCCACATGTCGGGCCCGGCGATCGTCTGGTGGTCCCCGTTGAACCCGGGCAGGATCTCGACGCCGTAGTCGACGTCCGGGAAGCTCTGCAGGTCCCACGGTCCGGTCTCGAGCATCCCGATCTTGCCGCTGTTGAACAGCCCCGTGTACGGCGAGTTCTGCAGGTCGAGGAAGACCGACCTGTCGTCGACAGCCATCCCCCGCAGGACGTCGAGCGCCTCGACACCCTCGGGCGAGTTGAAGGCCGCCTGGGTGTTGTCCTGGTTCAGGATCGAGCCGCCGTTCTGCCACAGGAGCGGCTCGTAGTGCCAGACGGAGTCCTCGGAGGCGTCCATCGGATACGAGAACCCGAACTGCTTCTTCGCGGGATCGGTGAGGGCCTTCGCGGCGGTCCGCAGGTCGTCCCACGTCCACTGGTCGTTCGGGTACTCGAGCCCCGCCTCGTCGAACAGCGTCTTGTTGTAGACGATGGCCAGGTTGTCGACCAGCGCGGGCACGCCCAGGACCTTCCCCTCGAAGGTCGCGGCCTCCCGGGCCCCGGGGACGAAGTCCTCCCAGTCCACGTCCGGCTGCTGGGTCCATGCGGTGAGGTCGACCAGACCGGGCGCCGTCGCCACCTCCGGCAGGGACGAACCGAACTGGTACGTGATGTCCGGCGGCTCGCCGCCCTGCAGGGCCACGGTGAGCTTCTGCAGCGCCTTGTCGTTGTTGACGAATAGCGGCTGGATCTGGACGTCGGGGTTCTCCGAGTTCCAGGTGTCGATGGCGGCGTTCATCCAGTCGGCCTCCACGTCCGTGTAGCCGTGCCAGAACGTGAGCGTGACGGGGCCGGACGTGGTCCCACCGCTCGGCGAACCCCCGTTGTCGTTACCTCCCGTGCACGCGCTCGCCAGCAGGCCAAGCGCGGCGAGCAGCACCAACACTCGTCGTCTCATCGGGAACACCTCCGGTCGGGGGATCGGGAACGGGGCTTCGTCATGGCAGCACCACCGAGCGCGTCAGGTGCACGGGATGATCGGGGTCCAGCCCGCTTGGCCTCGGCGAGCGCGACCGCCATGCGGTGCACGAGGATCAGCTCGGCCATCGGGTCGAGCGAAGCCAGGCGCACGGTGGCGCCGGTCGCGGCGACGTCGTCCGCGACCGCCGGATCGGGCGAGCCGAGGATCCACACGAGCGAGCGTTCGCCGGCGAGGCTGATGGGGCCGTGTCGGTATTCCATGGCGGGGTACGCCTCGCTGTACGTCTGTGTCGCCTCCCGGAGCTTGAGAGCGGCCTCCTCGGCGACCCCGACGGTCCAGCCGTGCCCGAGGAAGACGAAGTGGTCGAACCCGGTCGGCTCGGGCTCGAGGTGCTGGGTCAGGGCGCGATCGCCGTCGGCGATCGCCGGGCCGAGGTCCTGGCCGAGGTGCGCTCGGAGCAGCGCGAGCGCCGACGTCGCGAACCGCGTCTGCACGACCGAGCGCTCGTCCGCGAAGTCCAGGACGATCGTCGCGTCGGCGAGCGCGGCGACCGGCGAACCGGCATCCGCGGTGATCGCCGTCTCGGGACGTGTCGGTCGCGGATCCCCTCGAGGAGCTTGATGACCTCGGTGGTCGTGCCGCTCCGGCTGATCGCCACGACGCGGTCGTAACGGCGGGCGTCCGGGAACTCGGAGGCGGTGAAGGCGTCGGTCTCACCCGCGGCCGCTCGCCTCCCGGAGCGCGGCGTACGCCGAGCCATAACCACGATGTGCCGCAGCCGACGGCCGCGACCCGCTCGCCCGTCCCCGGGAGCTCGTCCCCCGGCGACGGTCGCGAGCTCGGCGGCGCGTCGCCACAGCGAGGGCTGGCTTGCCACCTCTTGCGCGATTGCGCTCATCCCAAGCCAAAGCTAGTGCGCGATCCAGCATTAGGTCAAGGCAACATGCAACGGAATCACGCATCAGGGGGCGTATGCTCGTGCTGCGCCATGCGCCAGGCGGAGCGGCTGGCGGTCGATCCTCGAGGCGATCTCGGCCGAGGGCACGGTCGGCGTCGCCGACGCTGGTCGAGCGGCTCGCGCGTCTCGGCCGCGACGATCCGCCGCGACCTCCAGCTCGCTCGAGGAGCAGCGGCTGCTCACACGCACGCACGGCGGCGCCGTGGCGCACGGCGTCCTCTACGAGCTCCCGCTGCGCTACAAGGCCGCGCGGCACCAGGCAGGAGAAGCGGCGGATCGCCGCGGCGCCGCCGCGGCCCGCGTGGCCGATGGCATGGTCGTCGGCCTGACCGGCGGCACGACGTGCACGGAGGTCGCGCGGGCGATCCTGGTCGATCGCGAGCACCTGACCGTCGTGACGAACGCGCTCAACATCGCCGGCGAGCTCGCGATCCGCCCGAACCTGAAGCTCGTCGTCACGGGCGGCACGGCGCGCCCCGAGTCGTACGAGCTGGTCGGTCCGATGGCCGAGCAGGCGCTCGAGGGCTGCAACCTCGACGTCGCGTTCGTCGGTGTCGACGGCATCGCGCTGCGACGCCGGCTGCACGACGCATCACGAGGTCGAGGCGCACACCAACCGCGACGCTGATCGAGCGCGCGCGCCACGTCGTCGTGGTCGCCGACCGCTCGAAGGTCGGCCGTGTGGCCTTCGCGCGCATCTGCCGATCGACGCGGTCGCACGAGCTGATCACCGACGAGGAGGCCCCGCGGCGACGATCCGGGGGCTCACCGAGGCCGGGATCGCCGTCACCGTCGCGTCAGGCGGGGCCGTGAGGGTTCAGCCCCGCCGGATCGATTCGGGGATCAGGTCCCCGTGGGCGTCGAGCAGGTCGTCGACCATCGCGGCGATCTGCTCGACGTCGTCAGCGTCGCGGCCGTGTTCGGGTCCACGAGCGCGGCCTGATAGACGAGGTCGCGGGAGCCCTCGAGCACCGCACGGACCGTGAGCTCCACGACGTTCAGGAACGTGCGGTTGAGCGCCAGGCACTGCGGTGGGATCGCGCCGATCCGCTGCGGGCTGCGACGCCGTCGGCGACGCGGTCACCGGCACCTCGACGCACGCGTCGTCGGGGAGGCCGTCGATCAGCGCGTCGTTGCGGACGTTCCCGTACAGCTCGGTCGGCGTCGCCGGTCTCGAGCGCCCGACGAACTGCTACGCGAGCTCGTCGTTCCGCTCGACCTCGAGCTCCTCGCCGGCATCGAGGCGCGCCTTCAGCTCCTCCCACTCCGCGAGGTTCTCGTCGCTCGCGCCGGACGTACTCGTCGATCTCGAGCCGGAACCGCGCGACCTGGTCGTCGTGGTGCAGGAACCAGGGCACGTACTCGGCGCTGTGCTCCGAGGATTCGGTGGGGAAGTACCCGAAGCGCCGGAAGATCTCGACGCGGACCCGCCGCCCGAGTCCGTCGGGATCGGCCTCGACGATCGCGCGCAGGCGCGGGTACAGGTCCTCGCCCGTCTCGCGGTCGCGGAAGACGTAGACGAAGCACTGGTGGTTGAACCCTGCCGTGCGGAACTCGACCCGCTCCTGCGGCACGCCCACCGTCCGGGCGAGGAACGCGTGCGTGTCGCGGACGCTGTGGCACACGCCGACGCGTTCGACGCGGGCCAGCGCGAGCCGCTCCAGATCCCCCACGGCACCATGGCCATCGGGTTCGTGTAGTTGAGCAGGAGGCCGTCGGGGCACAGCTCGACCATCTCGTCGGCCATGTCGATCATCACGGGGATCGTGCGGAGACCGCGCATGATGCCGCCGATACCGATCGTGTCGGCGATCGTCTGGCGCAGCCCGTACGTCTCGGGACGTCGAAGTCGGTCCGCGTCGCGGGGTAGCCACCGACCTGGATCTCGTTGATCAGGTAGTCGGCGCCGTCGAACGCGGGCGCCCGCTGCTCGTGGGCCGACACGGCGTACCCCGCGCCGAGCCGCTCGACGAGCTGTCCGGCCGCCCGGTCCGCGTACGCGAGACGATCGCCGTCGATGTCGTGCAGCGCGAACTCCAGCGATCCCTGCAGCTCCTCGTACGCGCACAGGTCGGCGACGATGCCCCTCGTGAACTCGACGCTGCCCGCGCCGATGATCGTGACCTTCGACACGCCGCGAGTCTGGCAGCCGGCCGAGCGGAGCGTCGACCTCGACGGGTAACGTTGCCCGCGTGATCGTCTGCGTAGCCGCGAACCCCTCGATCGACAAGCTGTTCGAGGTCCGACGGCTCGTCGAGGGCGCGATCCACCGCCCGATCGGGTTCGTCCAGGTCGCCGGTGGCAAGGGACTGAACGCGGCGCGCGCCGCACGGCGCCTGGGCGCCGACGTTCGGGTCGCGGCGATCCTGCGGGGGCACGCGGGCAGGTGGCTCGAGGAGGCACTGAAGGCCGAGGGGATCGGCGGCGCGTTCGTCTGGACCCACGGCGAGAGCCGGTCGTCCCTGTCGGTCGCCGATCGCCACGAGGGCACCCTCACGGAGTTCTACGAGCGCGGTCCGGTCGCGCCGGAGGCCGCGTGGGCCGAGCTCGTGGAGGCCGCGAGCGGGCTGTTCGGACCCCGTGCCTGGCTCACGATCTCGGGATCGATGCCCGCGGGGCTCCCCGACGACGGGTACCGAGACCTGGTAGCGGAGGCACGGGCGGCGGATGTGCGGGTGGCGCTCGACGCCGCGGGCGAACCCCTGCGTCTCGCGTTGGAGACCGGACCCGAGATCGTGAAGGTGAACGTCGCGGAGGCGGCGGGCCTGCTCGGCACGCCCGCGGACGGTCACGGGAACGCGCTCGCCGCGTGCACGAAGCTCCGGGAGCTCGCCGGCGGCGACGGCCACGCCGGGATCGTCACCCGGGGGGCGGACGGGGTGGTGGTCGCCGCGCCCGACGGCGCCCGGTACGAGGGGATGCTCTACGAGCGGGGCCGCTACCCGGTCGGGAGCGGCGACGCGTTCCTCGCGGGCCTGGTCGTGGGGCTCGAACGCGGCGACGACTGGCCGGCCGCGCTCCGCCTCGCCCTCGGCGCGGCGGCCGCGAACGCCGAGCTTCCCGGCGCCGGAACGCTCGAGGCCGCGAGGGCCGAAGCCCTCGCGGCGCGAGCCGAGATCCGAGAGCTCTGACCGAGCCCACTGCGAGGAGGCCGGCGTGGGGGCCCGCTCGATGAACGGCCGATATCGAGATCGATATCGGACATCGTTCGAAGAACACCGTGGGCCGGGGGACCGGCGGCCGGCCAGGTACGCCTAGGACATCTTCGGGTGCGGTCGCTCGATCCACCGTTGTGGACCCTGTGTCGTGCGCCGTACGGGGGGCGAGCCGTCCTCAGAGTCGTCGACCTCCGTCCCTCGGGCTGCGTAGGGCGTCGTGCCGTCGACCGGCGTCTCGATGCGGGCGTGTTCCATCTCGCGATCTCCTCCTGCTCGTGTTCGTGGCCTGATCGTTCCGGGACCAACGCGAGCCGAGATCGGATCCGGACGTGCCGGGGACCGAGCCGTCGCTGGGACCAGCGATGAGGTTGGGATCGTGCACGCCGATCCCCCGTCGGAGAACCTTCTCCATGCGGAGGTGGCGGCTCCGACGAGTCTACCGGGTTCGAGTGTCCGTTCGGTCGCGCGCGGAGCCACTCGGGGCCTGGGATGATGCCGGCGATCCCGGCTCGGCAGGCCCGTCCGAGGCAGGTCCCTTCCCGAGGAGGAACGATGGTCCATCTGCGGGTCCCACCGAACGACCCCGAGGCGGGCACCGACGTCGCCCCCGCGTACACGCAGCGCCTGGACCTCGAGCCGATCCCGAAGTTCACGATGCCCGAGCACGGCGCGCGGCCTGACGCCGTCTACCGGCTGATCCACGACGAGCTGCTGCTGGACGGGAGCTCGCGGCTGAACCTGGCGACGTTCGTGACGACGTGGATGGAACCCGAGGCCGATCGCCTCATGGCCGAGGCGTTCGACAAGAACATGATCGACAAGGACGAGTACCCGCAGACCGCCGAGATCGAGCGCCGCTGCGTGAACATGGTCGCCCACCTGTTCCACGCGCCCGAGGACAGCGACGCCGTCGGCGCCTCCACGATCGGCTCGAGCGAGGCGGTGATGCTCGCCGGGCTGGCGCTGAAGTGGCGATGGCGGGCGCGCCGGTCCGCGGCCGGGTGAACCGACCGACCGTCCGAACCTGATCCTCGGCTCCAACGTGCAGGTCGTGTGGGAGAAGTTCTGTCGCTACTGGGACGTCGAGGCGCGCTACATCCCGGTGCACAAGGGACGCTATGTCATCTCACCGCGAGGAGGCCGTCGAACGCATCGACGAGAACACGATCGGCGTCGTAGCGATCCTCGGCACGACGTACACGGGCGAGTTCGAGCCGATCGAGGCGATCCACGACGCCGTGGTCGCGAGCAACACCGAGACCGGCTTCGACGTGCCGGTGCACGTTGATGCGGCGAGCGGCGGCTTCGTGGCGCCGTTCCTGCACGCGGATCTGCGCTGGGACTTCCGGCTGCCGATGGTGAAGTCGATCAACGTCTCGGGTCACAAGTACGGGCTCGTCTATCCGGGTATCGGGTTCGTGGTGTGGCGCGCGCTCGAGGACCTGCCCGAGGATCTCGTGTTCCACGTCAACTACCTCGGTGGCGACATGCCGACGTTCACGCTCAACTTCTCGCGCCCCGGCAACCAGATCGTCGGGCAGTACTACAACTTCCTGCGGCTCGGCCGGGACGGGTACCGGCGCGTGATGGAGAGCCTGCGGGACCTCGCGGTGCATGTGTCGGGTCGGATCGCCGAGATGGGGCCGTTCGAGCTCGTGAGCGACGGCTCGCAGACGCCGGTGCTCGCGTTCGCGCTGAAGGCGGGGACCCCGTACACGGTCTTCGACGTCTCGGAGCGGCTTCGGACCGGCGGATGGCAGGTGCCCGCCTACACGATGCCCGACGACGCGACGGACGTCGCCGTCATGCGCGTCGTGGTGCGCGAGGGCTTCAGCTGGGACCTGGCCGACGCGCTGATCGCCGAGCTGCGCGAAGCCACCGACTACCTCGCCGAGAACCCGCCCCGGCGAACGGCGAAGCCGGGCTTCAGCCACACGTGAGACCCCTATTCACCCGGCGAGGCCGCTCGTAACACCGGGGAGCGCACCGACGGCGTCAGCGTAGTACGTGGATCCGGCCGCGCAGAACGCCATCTCGCGCGGCGTGTAGGCATCGCCCTCGGCCCGGTCGAGTTCGTCCGGCGCGATCGCGGCGAGGCGGAGCCGCCACAGTTGGGCGAGCCGCTCGAGCCGGCTCCTCGCCTCCTCGAGATCCTGCGGCCCGAACGGGGCCAGGTCCGAGGCGGTCGTGACCGCGGACCCGTGCCAGCGGTCGGGCAACGGCTCGACGCAGGCGCTGTGGGCCTCGAGCTGCGCGAGGTGATCGAGCAGGTGGTCCGCCGTGCGGCGGATCGCCTTGTGCGGCGTGTACACGCGGTCGTCGATCGGGACCGGGCGTCCGTCCCACCCGCCCCAGGTCTCGGCCAGCTCCAGGACGTGCGCCACCATCTGCGCCACCGCATCCGCGGGATCGCGCTCGTCGACCTCCGGTCGCTCGTCGGCCATCGTGCACCTCCCATCCGTGTCGGATCGCGATCCAGGGTATGACAAGGACGATTCGGCTATCATCGAACTATGGATTCCGAGGCGGACGTCGCCGCCGTCGGACGGGTGCTGTCCAGCCCGGCCCGAACGGCGATGCTCGACCTGCTGATGGACGGTCGCGCCCATCCGGCCGGTGAGCTGGCTCGTGAGGCCGGCGTCGCGCTCTCGACGGCGAGCGGCCATCTCGCGGCGCTCGTCGAGGCGGGGCTGGTCGTGGCCGAGCCGAGCGGACGGCAGCGACGGTACCGGCTCTCGCGTCCGGAGGTGGCGCGGGCCATCGAGGCGATCGCGGTCGTCGCTCCCCGGCGGCCCGTCTCCTCGCTGCGTTCGGTCTCTGCGATCCGCCGACTGCGACAGGGGCGCACCTGCTACGACCACCTGGCCGGCCGGCTCGGCGTCGCCGTCACCGAAGCGCTGGTCACGCGCCGGGCCATGCGGAACCGGGACGGGGCGTTCGTCGTGACCCGCACCGGCGAGCGCCTCCTCGGCTCGATCGGTGTCGACGTCGACGGCGCGCGACGGCGGCGCCGGGCGTTCGCGCTCGCGTGTCAGGACTGGACCGAGCGTCGATCGCACCTCGCCGGAGCCCTCGGCGCCGAGCTGTGCGACCGGCTGTTCGAACTCGGATGGGTCGCTCGCCGTGGGTCCGGCCGTGCGGTCGATCTCACCGATGTCGGCGAAGAGGGCTTGCGGGCCTCGATCGACCTCGAGTTCGAACGGGGCCTCTGAGCGTTCGACGCGACCCGCCGACGACGCGTCCTACGAGACCGTCTTGCGGACTTCCACGGCGGGAGTCTGCGTTGGCGCTTCAGCGGTAGCGGTCGGCGAGGTCGACGGTTCGCGCGTACCCGAAGAGCGCTCGCTGGGCCGTGTGGAGGTCTTCGATCAGCCGTGGGTCGTCGAGTCCCGGCACGCAGATCGCCTCATCGGCCTCGAGCCCGCGGATGCAGGCCGTGACGACCTCGTCGGCGCTCATCCGCGGCGGACCCTTCCAGTGCGGCCCGTGGAACTCGGACTCGACCACGCCGGGGCAACAGACCATCGCGCGCACGCCCGTGCCCTCGAGCTCGTGCCGGAGCAGCACGGTGAACGCCACGACGAAGGCCTTGCACGCCGCGTAGACGACCCGGTACGGCAACGGCTCCGGCGGGAGCGATTGGGAGAAGGCCAACAACGACGCCATGTTGACGACCGCGCCCCGTCCGACCGCCGTCATCCCCGGCAGCGCGGCGAGCGTCAGGCGCGCCGTGGCGATGCCGTGGATCTCGACCAGGCGGTCGATCTCGGCGGCGGGCAGCTCGTCGAACGGCATGTAGCCGCTGAAGCCCGCGTTGTTCACCAGCAGCGCGAGCCTCGGCTCCCCCGAGATCGCCTCCTCGACGGAACGAACCCCGTCGGCTTCGGCGAGGTCGGCGACGATCACGCGCGTCGCGACCCCGTGCTCCGCCCCCAACCGCTCGGCGAGCGCGTGCAAACGCTCGGCCCGTCGCGCTACCAGGACGAGGTCGTGGCCGGTGGAGGCGAGCCGCTCCGCGTACGCCGCGCCGATGCCCGACGACGCGCCCGTGACGAGCGCCGTGGGCCGCTGCGATCCATGGTCGTCCATTCGCTCACCCTAACCCTCGCTCAGGGGTCGTCGTTCCGGACCGGAGCACCGACCGCGTGAGACACGTGGGTCCGCCCTCGCCCTTGTGCGAGATGTCCGAGCCCTCGTAGACCGTGACGTCGACGCCCGCTCGCTCCATGCGGCGCCTCGTCCGGGGGTTGCCGTCGACGGCGACCGCCACGCGTGGCGCGAGCGCGAGCACGTTCGGGCCCATCGACCCGAACTCGTCCTCGGGCACGTCGACGATGGCGATGTCTCGCTCGGCGAGCAGCTCGAGCAGCCGGATCGGCAGCAGTGGTACGTACGCGACCACCAGGTCGTCGTCGAGCGGCGAGAGCAGGGAGAGCAGGTGCAGACAGGCGTCGGGTCCCTTCAGCCGCGGAAGGTCGAACGCGAGCACCTCGACGTCGGGCAGGGCCTCGCGCAGCGCCCGGATGCCGGCGTCGTTCGTCCGGTAGCTGCGGCCGACGAGCAGCGTGCGTTCGTCGAGCCACATCGTGTCGCCGCCCTCGGCCGTCGCCGGCTCCGCCATCTCGAACGCGACCGGCACGCCGAGCGCCCGGAAGTCCCCCGCGATCGCGCGGGCCTCGATGCGGCGGCCCTGCTTGCCCGGGCGCAGCACGACCGCGCCCTGATCGGACATGATCGCGGGGTCGCAGATGTACACGGCGTCCGGGTCGCCGGCGGCATCGCCGCTCGCGAGCAGGACTTCGGCGCCCGCGTCCCGGAGGATCTCGCAGAACGCCTCGTGTTGGGCGCCCGCGAGCGCGGCGTCGGGCTCGGCCACCCACCCGAACTCGCGCCATCGACCGAGGTCGGCCGGACTCGGCGGGCGGACGAGCACGCGCCGCAGCGGCGCGACGAGCGTCTGGCCGCCATAGGTCCGTGCGTTCGCCGACACGTCGCTCCGCTCACCGATCCGGGCGTTCAGGAGGGACAGGGTAGACGGCGTCCCGGTCGGCTAGAGGGAGGTCGTGACGACCTCGCCGTCCCTCGAGCGGAGCCGGAGCGTGACGACGTCTCCCGGGCTCCCGGTCCGGACGCGCCGGCCGTTCACCTCCAGGTCGACCGCACCGGCGTTCCCCAGCGTGAGCTCCAGGACGCGGTCGGCGCGGAAGACGACCCGGTCGCCGGGCTCCAGCGTCCTGCCCGGCTGGAGCGTCGTCCCGTCGGCGACGGCGACCACCCAGCACCGGTCCCGGAGCCGCAGGACCGCGCGGATGCCGTCGAACCGCGGGGGTGGCGGCGGTCGCGTCTCCGTCGTTCCAGCGAGCGACCCGTCCGGCGCCGAGGCGACCGGCGTCGGCGCGCCCGGTCCCGGGTCGCGCGCGCCCTCGAGCCGCACCACCGCCATCGCGATCAGCGCGAGGATCGAGACGAACACGAAGGCGCCGGCGACGGCCCGGCGTCGCGGACGGGGATCGGGGAGCGGCTTGAGGATCGGGTCGTCCTGCGTGGGATGGTCCTCGTCGAACCTGCGGACGAGTCCGTCGGGCTCGAGCCCGAGGAACTCCGCGTAGGAGCGCAGGAAGGACCGCGCGTACACCGGGGCGGGGAACTCCTCGAGCGGCGCGTTGGCCTCGAGCGCCTCCAGGTACCGGTCCCAGATCCGCGTGCCCTTCGCGACGTCGGTCACCGTGAGCCCCCGAGCCTCCCTGGCCGATCTGAGCTCGGCGGCGACGCGACCGGACGTCACGCCGTTCGAGCCCGGGACCTCCGGGACCTCGACGAGCTCGATCAGCTCGCCGGGAACCGTCGCCGCGGATCCCGGATCGGCGTTCGCGAGCGCGGCCTCGGCCGGCGATCGGTCGTGCGGCCACCGTAGGCCACATGACCGGCAGAGCCACTCGTCGAACGCGCCGCTCCCGCCCCCCGTCGCTGTGCCGCTCCGGAGCTGGAGCACGTACTCCGATGGGCCGCCCGGCATCGCGGGCACGACCAGCGCCGAGCCGCAGCGTGGACATTCGACGCTGGGGGCGATGCGCTCGAGGCGGTGGGAGATCACCATGCCCGTCCCCCCGATGCGAGGCGCGAACGCTCAGTGGGCGTGCGGGTGCGACGGGGTGCGCGAGCTACGCTGAGCTCTTGCCTTCGCATCCGAAACCCCGGCCATGGGGACGTCCGAACATCGACCTTAGGCCCGTGCCGCGCTCGAAGTCAACGGGACGGGTGCCACGGTTGCGCGACCGAGGGCGACACTCGATACGTTGCAGTCTGTTCCTCGGTCGGGCGACGACGGCCCGAGGAGGGAAGGAGGCTCGGTGAGGTATTTCGACGACGAGACATACCGGTTCCTGCGCGACCTGAAGCGTCACAACGACCGCGCGTGGTTCCACGAGCACAAGGAGCGCTACGAGGAGTCCCTCAAGGAGCCGTTCCTCGAGTTCATCGCCGACGCGGGCCCAGAGCTGCGGACGATCAGCCGCAACCTCGTGGCCGATCCCCGGCCGTCCGGAGGGTCGCTGTTCCGCATCCACCGGGACGTACGCTTCTCCAAGGACCAGAGCCCGTACAAGACCCACGCGGGCGCGCACTTCCCGCTCGGCGGCAAGGGCGTGCACGGCCCCGGGTACTACCTGCACATCGAACCCGGCGGGTGCTTCGTCGCCGGCGGGATGTGGATGCCGGAGCCGGAGGTCCTGCAGGCGATCCGGCAGCGGATCGCCGACGGGCCGTCCGAGTGGTCGAAGGCCCGAGGCAACCTCGATCCTTCGGAGGAGACGCTGAAGCGGCCGCCCCGGGGGTTCGACCCGGACCACCCGATGATCGAGGACATCAAGCGCAAGAGCTTCACGTCGTCGGTCCGAATCACCGACAAGCAGGTGACCGGACCGAACCTGATGAAGACGTTCGTCCGGAGCTGCCAAGGGATCGCGCCGCTGATGCGGTTCCTTGCTGGGGCCGCCGGTGTCGAGTGGTAGCGCCGCGGCCCTTGGACACGGTCCGGAGATCGACCCAGGCCATCCCTCCTCGCATCCGGATCCCGGGTGGCTCTCGGGCAGCGTTTCGGAATCCATGCGATATCGGCCGTCCCCGGTGAGAATGCATAGAGTCCTGCGTGGGAATCCATGCGCGATGACCCCAGCGCCCGCTACCCTATCCGCATGCAGATCGACGAGGACGCCCCGATCCCGGCACGAGGCATATCCATCTCGGCCGTCTCCGAGCTCCTCGGCATCCCGGTGCCGACGATCCGCTCCTGGGAGCGCCGGTACGGGTTCCCGGCACCGCCGAGGACCAAGGGCCAGCATCGCCGCTACGGCGCGAGCGACCTGGAACACCTCCGTGCGCTGCGCGACCTCGTGACGAGGGGGCTCACCGCGAGCGACGCGGTCGGCAAGCTCCGCGGCGTCGAGACGAGCGGCACCACGGACCCGGACCTGACCGACGCGGTCGTTCGGGCGGCGATCGACCTCGATGCGCTCGCCCTGCGGGAGGCGCTCGACCGCTCGGCCGATCGGTTCGGGGTCGAGGACGCGATCCGGCGCGTCGCCCTGCCCGCGATGCGCGAGATCGGTTCCCGCTGGAAGACCGGGGCCTGCGACATCGGGCAGGAGCACCTGGCCACCGAGGCCGTCCGGACGTGGCTCGCGCGCCAGGTCTCGATGGCCCCGCCGCCGTTCCGACGCGGGCCGATCGTGCTGGCGTGCGGTCCGAGCGACCTCCACACGATCGGCCTCGAGGCGTTCGCGGCGGTCCTTGCTCGGCGCGGCTGGTCCTGCCGGGTGCTCGGCGCGATGACCCCGGCCACGGCGCTGGTCTCGGCGGTGACGAACTCACGAGCGCTGGCGGCGGTGGTGACGTCGCAGCGTCGCGTGACCCGTCGGGCGGCGATCGAGGCGATCGAGGCGGTCGACGCGCTCTCGGGGGTCCGCGCGTTCTACGCGGGCGACGCGTTCGTCACACCCGCGGCGCGCAAGGGCGTGGGCGGGGTCTACCTCGGGGAAGACCTGGTCGACGCGGGGGTCCTGCTCGAACGGACGCTCGGTCGAGCCGGTCGTCCGCGGTCGGGCTGAGCCGCCGGCCGCCGCTCGGCGGTGACTACGGGAAGACCCACGGAAGGGTGTCGAGCAGCGCGCATCCCTCGACGTGGTAGCTCGTCACCACGCTGATCGGATCGTCGAGGACCACGGTGGGCTCATCTCGTCTGGTTCCCGAGGCCCACGGACGGGGTAGCCTGCCCACGGAGGTGGACGCCCGACGAGAGGAGGAGGAGGGCATGAACCTGAACAGCGTCCTGATCGGGACCGAGGACCCGAAACGGCTCGTGGATTACTACACGAAGCTCTTCGGCGAGCCGGCGGGGAGCGAGGGCGGGTACACATGGTGGCAGCTCGGGAACGGTGGGTTCACCGTCGGCGAGCACAGCGAGGTCAAGGGTAAGAACACGCAGCCGGGCCGCGTGATCTGGAACATCGAGAGCTCCGACGTGAAGGGCGACTTCGAGCGACTGAAGGCCGCTGGCGCCACCGTGGTCCAGGAGCCCTACGCCCCGGACGTGGGCGACTCGCCCGACGCGCCGGAGATGTCGGTCGCGACGTTCGCCGACCCGGACGACAACTACTTCCAGCTCGTCAGCCCGATGTAGCGACGTCGGGGCGGATCTCTCGTCCGACCCCCGATACCCAAGTCGAGATCGCCCGCCGCGGCGCGGGAGCGATGCCCGTGGCCCCGTGCATGCCGAAGCGCTACCGGTTGAACAGGCCAGCGACGACGTTGATCGTCATGGCGACGACGACCGTCCCGAACAGGTACGACATGTACGCGTGGCGCAGTGCCGTCGAACGGATCTGCTTGGACGCGATCGCCGTGTCGGAGACCTGGTACGTCATCCCGATCGTGAAGGCGAGATACGCGAAGTCACCGTAGGTGGGCGCTCGATCCTCGTTGAAGTCGATCCCCCCGCCGTCCGCGTAGAAGAGCCTCGCGTACCGCAACGTGAACACGGTGTGGACCGTCGCCCACGAAAGGATCACGCTCGCCGACGCGACCGCGACGATGCCCGCCTTGGCCAGGCCCGACTTGTCGGAGGCCTCGAGGAGCGAGAGGCCCACCCCGACCAGGCTCGCCACGCTGGCGAGGATCAGGATGAGCTCGGCGGTGCGCCGGGACACGTCCTCGAGCGCCGCGTGCTGGGCCGTCGCCTCTCCGTCCATGCGCCCAACCCGGAACCAGACCACCGCGATGAACACGGTCGCCGCCACGTTCCAGCCGATGAGCGACGCGGACTGCCACGGCGCGAAGACGATCGCGACGGCGAACGCGACCACCCCAGCCCCGAACGCCACCAGCACGCGGGTACGCGCGGTACCGTGCGAGCTCTCGACGCTCTCCCCGTGCTCGCTCGCGGCCGTCCCCCCCACTGCCGCACCACCATACGCCCAACGGTCGCGCTCTCCGACGCAGGCGTGCGGCGTTACCTTGGGGTTGCGGGATGGACGGGCTGGGGTGATGCTGGTCCCCTGTCCGCGGATCCAGGGAGGAACGATCTGCGGTCGCCTGCGACCGCAGCCGAGGGCAGCGGGAAGGAGGTGAAAAGGGACACTCCGCTCAGGGGTCGGCGACGGGTTGCGATAACGACGGACGCGGTCGATGGGCCGCGCCCGGGGGCCGGCGCGCCGACAGATCCTTCACGAGGAGGGTCGGATGCGGAGATCGCTTTCGATCGTCGCCGCTGCCGTGCTCATCGTCTCGATGGGGACCGTGGCGTCGGCGAGGATGTCGGTCCGCGTCAGGCCGCGCGCCGGCCGGGCCGAGAACTACGGCTCGAGGCTCGTCTGTGGTGAGGGGAGCCCGCTCTGCGCCGAGGCGAACGACGCCCTCGGCTACAACGGCGGGTACACCGGTCACGACGAACCCTCGCTGCTCTTCTACTCCAACACCCCGGGCTCGGGCAACGAGTCGAACTACCATGTGGCCATCCCGACAGAACCGCCGATCGTGCCGACGCAGGACGCGAAGGGTGGCACGTTCAACTTCCAGGACCGGATCGCGTTCTGGTTCGGGATGGACCTGTGCGACAACCAGTCCGCGCCCGAGTTCACGCATGCCGACTGCGTGCCGAACAGCCGACGCGAACATCTTCGACAACGGTAACCCGGCAGATCCACACTACATCGGCCGCCATCCGGGCACGGCCTTCCTGGAACTGCAGTTCTATCCACCCGGATGGGTCCCGTTCCAGGAGGCGATCAGCTGCGACGACACCCAGTGGTGCGCGGCCCTGGCGATCTTCAGCTTCAACCGGAACCAGAACACCGGGGTGGACAACAACGCCGCCTGCCTGAACTCGGTGGGGGTGGAGCCGGCGAACTTCGCGTTCATCACCAAGAGCGGCACGCCGGACTCCCCGCCCGCACCGCTCGATCTGACGGGCGCCTCGTTCATGCCCAACCCGACGACCGACCTCTTCATGAACGCGGGGGACCAGCTCGACGTCTCGATCCACGACTCTGGGGCCGGCCTCGTGACCGAGATCCACGACCTCACGACGGGAGAGTCGGGTTCCATGACCGCCAGCGTCGCCAACGGCTTCGCGCAGGTCAACTACGACCCGGCCGCGACGACCTGCACGCAGACGCCGTACGCGTTCCATCCGATGTACTCGACCTCGAGCGAACACACGAGGGTGCCGTGGGCCGCGCACTCGTACAACGTGGCCTTCTCCGACGAGATCGGTCACTTCGAGTACTGCGACCACGCGAACGTGCACGGCAAGTGCGTCAACCCCACCCTCGGCGACAACAACAAGAAGGACGCGGACGATTCGGCCTGCTTCAACGCCGACGAGTCCCTCCTGATCCAGGTCGGCGGGTGCATCGCGACCGACAACGACTTCGACGGGGTCTCGTACCAGAAGACCTGGCCGGGGACGCTGTCACCGCCAGCGTTGGATGCGGCCGTCAACCCGTCCTCGATCCTGTTCACGAGTCCGACCTTCGGCGGAGGACAGAACTTCCAACGGGTCGGGTTCGAGGCCGATCTGCCGAGGATCGAGGCCGCCGACTTCGGCGGCATCTGCGATCGGAGCACCGGCGCCAACTGCGTCAACCCGCCGCCTGGCTCCAACTTCTACCCGTTCTTCTCCACCAGGGCGGATGCCACGCACGGGTGCCTGTGGCAGCTCGGGGGTGCGAGCATCCCGGGCACCACGAACACCTTCGGCGGGAACTCGGCGGCCGAGTTCGGGCCGTTGCTGTTCCTCGACTACCCGGGACCGGGGAACGTCCCGATCCACCGGACGAACGACTTCCGGCAGGTGTTGACCAACAACCCATGTGAGAGCGCGGGATAAGGAACGCGACGAAGGCGAGGGCGCGAGATGCGCCCTCGCCTTCGCTCGTCGCGATCCTCGGGCGTCCGGCGACCGATACGCTGAGCCGATGCCGTTCGGTCGGTACACGCTGCTCGGCTACGACGGCAACGCCGTCGGGACCGAGGAGTTCCGTTGCGCCCCCGGCCCGATGGGGTGGCGCTCCTTCAGCCAGGTCCGGACCTCGGATCCGTCACCGCACGACGAGACGCTCGACTTCGCGGTGAACGCCGACTGGCGCATCGCACGCGTCCGGATCGACACCGGAGAGCACGACCTCCTGCTCGAACCGAACCCTGCCGGCGACACGCTCACCGGCTACCGGGACCGGCGACCGATCGAGATCGCCTACGGCCCCGACGTCCACCTCGACTACTTCACCCCCGCCACGAACGCGATCACCACCCGCCGCCTCACCGACACCGCCGAGATCGACGTCGTCTACCTCGAGCCGGTCACGCTCGCGCCGAGCCGCGTCCGACAGCGCTACGAGCTCATCGGTGACGAGCGGGTCGCCACGCCGGTGGGCGCGTTCGACGCGACCCGGTGGCGCTTCACCGCTCTCGACTCCGGCTGGACGTCCGACCTCTGGGTGGCCGGCGACATCGTCGTGCGCTACGAAGGCCTGTTCGAGCTCGCGTGGCTCGACCCCGGCGCCTCCGGTCCGCGACCGGTCGCGGGCTAAGGCACCGCGGCCGGCACGACACCGGGTTTCCGCCAGCTCGTGTTGGTCCGCCAGATGACGTACGTGAGCGCGCCGAGCGGGATCTGGATCCCGTACGTGAGGGCTCGGAAGACCAACACCGCCGCCGCCACCTGGGCGTGGAAGACGTCGGCCGGCACGTCCGTGTGGCCACGACCGGCCAGGATCAGCCCGCCGATGTAGGCCACCTCCACGATCCCCAGTCCTCCCGGCGTGATGGGGACCGCCGTGAGGAGCCGGCCGAACGCGAACACCCCGAGCACCTGCGCCCACGTGACTTCGTCGTTCGACACGCCCACGGAGCGGAGCGCGAGCAGCAGGACCAGGTACAGCGACAGGTGGCTGACGATCGTGGTGCTCGAGAGCCAGAACCAGCGCTCGACGATGAAGTCGATCGTGCTCCTGCGGAACCGGACGGCGGCCTCGCCCCAATCGAACGTCCGTGACCGCCGGAACAGACGTGCCGTCCGTGTCGCGGCCCGGCCGAGCCCCGACCCGATCGCTCGGGCGAAGCGCTTCTTCCACATGACGAGCCCGAACAGCACCACCGCTCCGGCCAGGATCAGGATCCCCACGACCGAGGCACCGACCAGCGACCCGGTCGCCCGACCCGACAGGATGATCAGGAGCAGCGCGATGGCCGGCAACGCGAGCTTGGCGAAGATGTTCAGGACAGAGGTCACGGCGACGGACAGGCCGACATCGGTACTCGAGAAGCCCCACGCGCGGTACATCTCGTAGCTGACCGCGATCGAGACGTAGCCGCCGCCGGGCATCGTGTTGGCCACGGTCGTCGACGTCTGGTTGTTGACCGCGGCCTGCCACAGTCCCAGGTTCGGGATCGACACCATGTTCGCCCACCAATAGGTGACGAGGTTGAGCGCCGTCGCGGCGAGGAGGAACCCGAGCTCGAGCGGCGTCATGGCGGTGATCTCGGTCCAGACCTCCGAGTAGTCCGCGATCTTGGGGATCGCGTACAGGAAGCTGACCGCGACGACGGCGATGGCGATGGCGACCTGAGCGACCCGCCAGGTCCTGCTCGCCCGCCTCTTCGGCGACGTCGCCACGGGCCCGACGTCTCCAGGAGGGGCCTCGACGACGGCGTCGGTCACACCGGAGCGCCTACGCGTACCGCCCGCATGCCGAACACGAGTACCACCCCGCGCGGTCCTGCAGCGCGAACGTCGTCTGGCGTCCGCAGTGCGCGCAGGTACGCGTCTGGAACGCCGGAAGACCACTTCCCTGCGTCGCACTGCCCTCGGTCACGGTCTGCAGCTCTCGCTGCGACCCGGTCGGGAACGTCGTCCCCTCCATATGCGATCCCTCCCTCATGCGCCGACCGTCTCGGAGAGCAGGTATTCCGTCGCGGTGAGCTCGAAGATCCTCCGGATCGGTTCGGGCGTGTTGACGAGCCGAAGTCCCTTGCCCCAGTCACGCGCCCGGCGTTCGAGATCCATCACCGCGAGCCAGGCGGCGCTGTCCATCGAGGTGATGCGGCGCAGGTCCATGACTACATCGCGGCGCTGCGTCTGCCCGATCAGGTCGTCGAGCGCGGGGATCGCCGCCACGTCGAAGCGCCCGGACAGGAGGAGACGGGCGACGCCGTTCAACGACTCGACCCGAACGGAGAAGGTGTCCGAGGGAACCCGCACGCGCGGCTCCCTTCCTGGAGGGCCGTGATCACCCTCCGGCCTGGGAGCGTGGCTCTGGGCTCCGATGCGCCCGGTAGACAGGCGCGCGCGGGCCGAGATCTCGGGTCCGCCCGCCTACGGTACGCCTCACCCCACGAACAAGCAATGGTTGCCTCGGCGACCGCCCAGGCGACCGAGCGCGATGTTAGACTGGGTATTCCACCACTGGTGGAACCGCCCAAGACGGGGCGCACCTGCGAGGACGCTCGCGACCTTGCCTTTCCCGGTTCCCTGAGACCGAGGAGGCAACCGTGTCCCATTGGCCGAAGAGCGTCATCGGGAACGTGTTCGCGTTCCTGCTCATCGCCGTCGTCGGACTCGCAGGGGTGCAGTCGGCGATCGCGCTGTCGGGTCCGTTCATCTGGATGGGTCTGCTCATCGTCACGCTCGTCTCCATCGCCGCCGTCGTCTGGCATCGCCGAGCGCAGGCCGCGAGCGACCTGGCCCTGGCCGACGCCCCATCGTTCGGGGACGTGCTCCCCCACTGGAACCACCCGAGCGATCTCGACCCGCCGACGCGGTAAACGGACGATCCAGGTCTACCGTCTAGACTCGACCGCGCATGATTCAGGCGTGGCTCGTTCGGCTCGAGTTGGCGCGGGATGATGATGGCGAGCTCAGCGATGAGGGGATCCGCGAGCTGACCGATGAGCTGATGAAGGCTCACCTACAACCCGTCGTCACTCGCGGTGCGTCCGGAACGATCCTCGTCCAGATCGGGCTCGACGCGACGAACGAGATGGCGGCGAGAGCCGCGGCGGAGAGCATGCTGCGCGATCGGGCGCTCGAGGTATGGACAGCGCTCGAGCTCCCCCCCTTCACGATCACGTTCGTCGATGCGACACGGGAAGCGGACAACGAGGAGGTTCGGATGCTCGGATGGGTCGGAGATATCGAACGGACGACGCTCGAGAACACCACGTTCCGGACCGTCGTCTACACCGGCGACCATGTCCAGCTGACAGTCATGCGGCTCCTCCCAGGAGAGGACATCGGTCGCGAGGCACACGCCGACCGCGACCAGTTCCTGCGGATCGAGTCGGGTACGGGCCGCGTCGAGTTCGGCCGGAGCGAGGGCGAGGTCGACGAGACCTACGACGTCCAGGGCGACTGGGCGATCGTCGTCCCGGCCGGCGTGTGGCACAACGTGGTCAACACGGGGGACGGCGAACTGAAGCTCTACTCCCTGTACGCGCCGCCGGAGCACCCCGAGGGCACGATCCATCGCACGAAGGCGGACGCCGCCCAGCACGAGTGATCCCGGCCTCGTCCTTGGGGTTCTACCGATCCAACAACGGGCCGGTGATCGCGAACCGAAGCCCGTCTCCGGCCGCGACGAAGAACCCGAACATCGCGAGCGAGGCCCCGAGCAGGGCGACGTTGCGGTAGAAGCTCCCAGCTTGCGTCTGCCGTTGCTCGGCGTCGTCCAGAGTCCAGAAACGATGGAAGTAGAGCGCGGCGAGCACGACGAAGATCGCGATCATCAGGGATCCTACGTCCGGCCAGATGCCGAGCGCGATGGAGAGCGATGCCACCAGGAGCCACACCCCCGTGGGCCAGCCGGCGATCGAGGGAGCCGGCAAGCGGGCGGACCGGGCGTAGTCGCCCATCCCCCGATGCTTCCGCACGTGCGTGATCGCAGACCTGACGAAGAAGACCGCGAACAGGACCCTACCGACCAACACGATGATGCCTTCGGTCGAGGTCATGACCCTCCCTCGCAAACACTCCCATCAGCGCGCTGGCGCCAGGCTACCCCCTCCAACGAGAGGAGGGGACCCACCGGAGTGGATCCCCCTTCGCTCTCACAGCCACGATCGTGGATCGCACGAGCGGGCTGATTGATCCCCTGACGGTCGATCAGACGGTGGCGGGAACACCCTCGTAGAAGGCGAGCTCGCCGACCTGGTTGGTCCGCAGCTCGACCTTGTCGGCGATGTTGCTGCGGATCCACGCCGCTGACACGGCGACCGCCGCGTCGGCGTTCTCACGTGTCTCCCAGAGGCTGAGGGAGATGCAGGTCCTGTCGCCGCCGTCGGCCAAGCCGTAGCGGATGAACCCGGGCTGGTCACGGAACTCGCGGAGCATCCCGTCCCGTGCGACGTCTGCGAGCTCCTGGAAGGAGCCCTTCTTGATCTCGTACGTAGCGATGCGAACGTGCTGCATGTGTGTCTCCTTTGCTCGTCGTGCCCCTGATCAACCGGGGCCAACTGAGCCAGATCACGAGCGGAACACGCTCGGGGTATCAAGCCTTCGCTGGAACCAGCGATGGGACCGGATCGGTGGAGACGACCTCCGTGCGTCCTCTTCTCCCGACAGGTACGGGGGTCGCGTCTCCGTGGAGTGTACGTCTTTGGCACATGCACACGACCGGTTCCGCATGCGGCGCGCGGTACATGGGATGTGCAACCTCTCCGACGTGAGATGATGTCGGTGACGCACCACCCCCACAGGGACCGTTTACGTCGAGGCCGTGAGCTGCCCCTCCGAGCGAGGAGGCACGATGACCACCCTCACGGATCCGGTCCGCGTCGAGGTCCCGCCGAGAACGGCGGTACGACCGACCGCGCCGCTCGACCCCCCGCCGAAGACCCAGCAACCGGTCACGGCCCGCCGACGGAGCCAGCGGTTCACGGTCAGCGCCGGAACGACCACCGCCACGTACCCGAGTTGGGAGCGAGCGATCGGTATCGCGCGATCGCTCGCATCGGCTTCGGGCATGGGAACGTCTATGACGGACGACTTCGGGGGGAGCCGGTGGGCTGTCACGTCCGTCGGACAGGTCTCCCGGGACGCGCTGTGATGCGCCCCCGAGACCCCGACGCGATGACGAACTTCTTCCGGACGGAGCTCGGCAAGACCCTCCGCGTCGACGAGACCGACGAGGGCGCGATCAGCGTGGAGATCTTGAAGGACGGTGTCTGGGCGGAAGCGCCGCGGGGGATGATCGGGCTCCGGCTGTCCCCGGGCAGTCGCGACCTGACCAGCACCGAGATCCTGGCACTGCCGGCGTAGCAGCCGGAACCTACTCCTCGGACAGCAGCCCCTTCACGTCGGGACGCGCGAGGAACGTCGACCGGAGACGCTCGTCGTCGATCGTCGCCGCCATCTCCGACACGACCCGCGCGGCGTCGCCGCGGAGCCGGCTCGCCTCGTCGACATCGCCCGCGGCCGCGCGAACGCCGCTCAGCTCCCACAGGATCCGCCAGAGGATCCGCCGGTGCCCCATGCGTTCGGCCTCCGAACGGGCCTCGCGGAGCGCCCGCTCCGCCTCCTTCGATCGCCCCTCCTCCGCGAGCGACCGCCCCGCCAGCAGGAGGGCCTCGGGTACGAACGAACGGATGCCGATCCCGCGGAGCCGCTCCACGATCGCGTCCGCGATCTGGATCGCTCGGGCATGATCGCCCTCAGCCTCCGCGAGATCCCCTCGGACCAGCGCGATGTGCACCGACGCGGCGTAGCGCAGCGGCTCGGGGAGCAGGTTGACCTCGGTCGCGGCGGCGGTCGCCTCGGCTTGCTCGAGGTCGCCTGCGAGCAGATGGAGCTCGGCCTTGGCGCCCATGACCCGGGGCAGCGCGATCGCCTGCCGCTCCGTCGCGACCTGGAGCGCGACGTCGATCAGCTCGTACGCGCGCTCGAGGTCGCCGAGGTTCGCGTAGACGGATGCGAGGTCGGCGCGCGTCGTCGCCTGAGGCGGGACGAACCCGGATCGCTCGGCGAGTCCGACGCAGTCCTGCATCGCCGAGATCGCCTCGCCGACCTCGCCCCGATCCCAGAAGATCGGGTACGCGTTCATCAGGCCGTAGGCCTGACCCCACTGGTTGCCGATCTCCTCCGAGATGCGGTACCCCTCCATCGCCAACGCGAGCGCCTCCGCGTCGTCCCCCTCGATGCGCCGGAGCGACGCGATGCTCGCGAGGTTCTCGCTCAGCATGGGGCGGTTGCCGAGCTCCCGCCAGATCGGGGTGGCCTCTTGCAGGCTCGCGAGGGACGATGCGAGGTCGCCGACCGCCGCGTAGGGACGCCACAGGTCGTTCAGCGTGAAGGCCATCTGCTCGCGCGCGTTCAGTTCACGCGCGATCGCGAGTGAGCGTTCACCCGCGTCCAGCGCCTCGTGGAGATCGCCGCCGCCGAACACGTTCAGGATCATCAGGTTCCACAGGGCCTTGGACTCGGCGCCTCGATCGCCGAGCTGACGGGCCAGCGCGAGGGTCTGCTCCGAAAGCGCGCGTCCCCGTTCCGCGTCGAACTTCGGCGTCGGCGTCGCGTGCAACGTGGTGAGGGCCATCTCGGCCGCGAGCACGGCGTCCCGGTCGCCGGAGCCCTCAGCCAGCAGCTCCATCCCCTCGTAGTTCGCAACCGCCTCGTCGAAGCGTCCCGAGAGCTCGAGGGCCCGGCCGCGGGTGGGGTACAGGTGGTGGAGCGGTGGCTCGGTCTGCCCGAGACGGGCCGCGGCCTCGATCGCGGTCGTGAAGTGGGTGACGGCCTCGGGGTTCGCGTGCAGCCGGGCGGCGTTGTCGCCGGCGACGGTCGCGTACCGGAGCGTCCGCTCGTCATCGCCCGCCTCCTCGAAATGTCGGACGAGCAGCGGTGCGAACTCCTCGATCCGGTTCGCATACAGCTCCTCGAAGACCTCTCCGACCCGGCGATGCAGCTCCCGTCGAACGCGGAGCAGGATCGTCGAGTAGGTCGCCTCCTGGGTGAGGCTGTGGTGGAACCCGTACTCGGGCTCGGGCGACGGCGGGTCCTCGGTCCGGCTGATCAGCCCCGCCCGCTGCAACGTGTCGAGCCGTTCGGCGAGCTGGTCGCCGTCGCCGGACACCGCGCGCAGCACCGGTTCGGGGAACGTGCGCCCGATCACCGAGGCGAGCTGCAGCGTCCGCCGTGATCCCTCGTCCAGCGAGTCGAGCCGGGCGGTGATCAGGGCCTGCAGCGTGGTGGGGATCGCCACCGCGCCGCCACGTTCGGCCCCCTGCTGCAGCACGGACGCCGCAACCTCCTCCACGAACAGCGGGTTGCCCTCGGTGCGCTCGAGGATCCGCGCCCGCAGGTCGTCGGCCCCGTCGGTGTCCGGCAGCAACGCGTCGATCAGGGCGCCGCTATCCCGCTCGGACAGCGGCGACAACTCGATCTCGGTCGACCGGTCGGGGAGCTCGGCCTCGAGCCAACGCCTGAGGCGCCGCGAGGGCGCCTGCTGGTCGGGACGGAACGCGAACAGGAACAGGCACGGCAGCTCGTCGACGGTCTTCACGGTCTCGATCAGCACATCCATCGACGCGTCGTCGCACCAGTGCAGGTCCTCGAACACCAGCAGCCGGGGATCGAGGGAGCCGAAGTACCGCGTCGATTCGGGGACGAGCTCCATGATCGCGTCCTTGAACGCCTCGCCCTCGAGCGGCTCCTCGTCGGCCTCCTGCACCCCGAACAGCGACCGCCACACGCGCATGTGGCGGTCGAGCCATTCGGGCGCGTCGGGTTCGATCGTCGCGGCGAGCTTGTCGCGGACGACGTCCGGCGGATCGGTGTCGCCGATCCCCGCGATCCGGGCGAGCATGCGCCGGTACTGCGCGTACGGGCGGGTCGTGTCGTAGGAGACGCACTGCCAGGTCTCCCAGATCCGGTGGATCGCGTTGCCGCCGTACAGCCGGGCGTCCTGCGGTCGACGCTCGGTCCACACCCTGCGCGTCTCCTCGATCAGACGGCTCTTGCCCAGACCCGCCTCCGCGATCAGCGAGACGACCCGCCCCTGCCCCTCCAGGGTCTGCTCGATGGTGCGCTCGAGGATCTCCATCTCGCGCTCGCGGCCGACGAGCGGTGTGGCGAGCGTGCCCCGCACGCTCGGGGGCCGCAGCGAGCGCCGGAGCACGCGGTACGCGAGCACGGGTTCGGCCTTGCCCTTGACCTCGACCCCGCCGCGGGACTCGGTCTCGAAGAACGGGGCGACCTGCCGGTACGTCTCCGAGGTGATCTGGACCGTGCCCGGCTCGGCGGTCTGTTCCATCCGGGCCGCGACGTTCACCGCGTCACCCATCGCCGTGTACTCCAGGCGGAGGTCCGACCCGACCTGACCGACCACGACCGGTCCGGTGTTGATGCCGACGCGTACGTTCAGGTCCAGACCGCGGTCCGCCTCGAGCTCCTCGCGGTAGACGCGGATCGCGTCGACGATGTCGAGGCCCGCCGAGACCGCGCGTTGCGGGTCGTCCTCGTGGGCGATCGGCGCCCCGAAGAAGGCGAAGATCGCGTCGCCCATCAGCCGGGCGAGCGTTCCCTCGTACCGGTAGATCGGCGCGATCAGGTGCTCGAACGCGCCGTTCATGATCTCGGCCCACTCCTCGGGGTCCAGGCGCTCGGCCATGGCCGTCGAGCCCTTGACGTCGCAGAACAGCATCGTGACGACCCGGCGCTCGCCCTCCATCGCCCGGCCGATGCGCGCCGCCTCGAGCTTGGACCGCATGGCCTTCGGGAGGTAGGGCTCGAGGTGGGTCTCCTCATCGACGCCCGCGGCTACGTCCAGGCGCGTGCCGCAGTTCAGGCAGAAACGAGCCTCGTCGGGGTTCGAGGTGGAGCACCCGGGACAGAGCTGGGGCATGCGGCAACGATATCGGTCGGTGGCCGCGGGGGCTGAGGTGGCCCGTCACTCCCCGGCCGGACCCCGGTCACGATCGGCTCCTCCGCCCACCACCTTCCACCCCGCACCGTCCGTAGGTGGAACGGCGCATTGACCCGCACGTCCCACGGATCCTTGACTGACCCACGACCCCACGACCCCACGACCCACGCCCAGACCACCGAGCGCGAGGAGGAGCGATGAGCCCGACCAGACCGAGGAGACGTCAGTGCGGTTCGATGGAGGCCCACGAGCGGCTGTCCGAGCTCTACTCCTCGTTCCGCACCAACCAGAACCGCATCGAGGCGTTCACCGCGCGCAGCATCACGACCGGCCTCGCCTCGCGCGTCGCCCGTCAATTGATCACCATCCCGGTCGTGGTCCACGTCGTGTACGAGAAGGCCGAGGAGAACATCTCCGACACGCAGGTGAAGAGCCAGGTCACCGTCTTGAACGAGGACTTCCGCGCGGCGAACACCGATGCGACGAACGCCCCCGCCGTGTGGACCGGCCTCGTGGCCGACGCCAAGGTCCAGTTCGCGCTGGCGACCAAGGATCCGAGCGGGAAGGCCACCACCGGCATCACGCGGACCGCGACCACCCGGTCGTCGTTCGGCGCGGACGACTCGGTCAAGACCAAGGCCGGCGGCGGCACGCCGGGCTGGCCGGCCGGCCGGTACCTGAACCTGTGGGTCTGCAACCTCGGCGGCGGGCTGCTCGGCTACGCGCAGTTCCCCGGCGGCCCGTCGAAGACCGACGGCGTGGTGATCCTGCACTCGGCGTTCGGCACCTCGGGGACCGCCACGGCCCCGTTCGACCTGGGCCGGACCGCCACACACGAGATCGGCCACTGGCTGAACCTGCGCCACATCTGGGGCGACGAGAACGACTGCAGCGGCACCGACCACGTCTCGGACACGCCGAACGCCCAGCTGCCGAACTACGGCGCGCCCACGTTCCCGCACGTGAGCTGCGACAACGGCCCCAACGGCGACATGTTCATGAACTACATGGACTACGTCGACGACGCCGCGATGTTCATGTTCACGCCGGGGCAGATCACGCGGATGAACGCGACGCTCGCGGGTCCGCGCGCGAAGATCGGGCGGTGAGCGGTACCCGAGCGCTGGGAACGGCGCGAGCGGTGGCCACGGAGCCAGGGGTAGGCTCGCTTCGATGACGGTCGAACGAGCGGCGCTCGAGCGACGCTGGATCCATTCTCACGAGGAGGACACGGCCGACACGAGGGTCTTCCGGCCGGACGACTTCGCGTTCCCGCCCTCGCGCGGGCGGATGGGGTTCGAGCTGCGACCCGACGGCGGCTACGTCGAGACCGCGATCGGTCCCACCGACCGCCCCGAGCAGGTCACCGGGACGTGGACCCTCACCGACGCCGACACCGTCGTGGTCTCGGCGGCGGCCGAGGATCGGATCGGGCGGCAGATGCGCGTCGTCGAGGTCACCCGCGATCGCCTGGTGATCGCGAAGGACTGACCGAGCCCCGGGGGCAGGAGGCGAAGGACCAGCACGTGCAGGGACGCTCTAGGATGACCGAGGCGCAGCTCCAGCGTGCCGTCGACCGCGACTGAAGGGGGGACCGCGTGCCAGGCGTCCAGGGGCTCTCGAAGGAGCAGGCTAACTACCGCAAGGCCGAGAACGTGAAGTTCGCGTGCGGCGAGTGCAAGTTCATGTTCCCTCGCCTGTCGGTCGGTGGCTGCCGGTATGTCCGCGGCGTGATCCACAAGGACGACACCTGCGACGAGTTCAAGCCGCGCCGTCAGTCCTGAGGTTCGGGGTCGCGCGCGCGCTCGTACCGCACGCCGTACCAGACGTCGTTGCCCTCGCGGTGCTCGAACCGCTCGACCAGCCGCATCCCCACCTTCTCGGCGACCCGGATCGAAGGCGCGTTGTCGGCACTCGCGTGCGCCCGCACGACCTCCGCGCCGAGCGTGTCGAACACGTACACGACCAGCGCTCGTATCGCCTCGCTCGCGTACCCGAGCCCCTGGAACGCCGGCGCGATCGTGTAGCCGACCTTGACCACGCCGGGCTCGGGGTCCGCGACCGCGAACCCGACGTCGCCCACGAGCCTGCCGCCCTCGCGCTCCTCGACCGTGAACTGCACCCATCCCCCGGGCTCCCCCGGCGAACGGCCGCTCATCTCGACGATGTCGGCGAGCACGCCCTCGTGGTCGGTGCGCTCCCACCCCTGCTGGCTGTGGACGTCGGGGTCGCTCCGGTACGCCGCGATCGTCTCGGCGTCCTCCGGCGTCGAACGCCGGAGCCGCAGACGTTCGGTGACGATCGGTTGGAAGTCCGGGTCGACGCGCACGGGCGAAGCGTAGCGGCTCGAGGTCAGCCGCCGCCCGCGAGGATGCTCGCGAGCTCCGACGCATCGATGCTGCCGCCCGAGACGACCGCGACCACCCTCCCGTGGCCGGCCAGACCACCGGTCGCCGCCGCGACCGGGACGCCGCCAGCGCCCTCGGCGACGACGTGCGCGCGCGTTGCCAGCAGCCGAATCGCCTCGGCCGCCGCGTCCGGCTCGACCACGAGCGATCCGTCCAGGAGCGTGCGAGCGAGCGCGAACATCTCCGGGAAGACCCTCGGTGCGCCGATCCCGTCGACGAAGCTCGGGGTGTGGGTCACCTCCACGGGTTCGCCGGCCGAGAGCGAGGGGGCGAGCGGTGCCGCCGTCGCGACCTCGGCGGCGTAGATCCTCGTCCGCGGCGCCCGCACCCGGATCGCCGACGCGATCCCGCAGCTCAGACCCCCGCCACCGTAGGGGATCACCACCGCGTCGACCTGCGGCAGGTCCTCGACGATCTCGAGGCCGATCGTCCCGTTCCCGGCCATCACGCGCCGGTCGCTGAACGGATGCACGAAGGCTCCGCTCAGGCCGGGGAACGCGCGCGACGCGAACACACCCAGCCACTCGTCGAACGAGACCTCGATGATCGCGCCCCCGAGCCGTTCGACGGCCGAGGTCTTGGATGCCGGTGCGGTGTCCGGCATCACGACGGTGCAGGCCAGGCCCTTGCGTCGCGCGTACCAGGCGACCGCCTGCCCCATGTTGCCCGCGCTCGCCGTCCACACACCGTCGGCGAGCTCCTCGGGCGCGAGCGACTCGATCAGCGAGCCCGCCCCCCGGATCTTGAACGAGCCGACCGGCTGCAGGACCTCGAGCTTCAGGTGGATCTCGGTGTCGGGAACGTCGACCTCGAGGCGCACGAGCGGCGTTCGGATCGCCGTGCCCTCGATGCGGCCGCGAGCCAGCTCGATCTCCTCCAGCGTCAGCACGGTGTGCCGAGGGGTCCCGGTCACAGGTCGAACGTCTGCCCGACGCCCTCGGCCGTTCGCGCGGTCGAACACCTGCCGTGCGGCCGCGGCGTCCTCGACCGCGTGGCCGGTCGACTTGTAGAGCGTGAGCTCGTCGTCGGAGCGCCGTCCCGCATGCGTGCCGGCGAGCACCTCACCGATCTCGGCGATCGCCCGCGGGTCGAGGCCCTGGAGCTCCGCCGAGCCCGTGGGGGGCGGGTTCTCGGCGGCCCCGCGCCACTCGACGAAGACCGAGGCGTCCCGCACGGTGGCGTCGTCGACCTCGGCACCGACGCCCACCGAGCTGACGTGCGCGCCCGGCCGCAGCCACTCGCGCGAGATCACGGGCTCCTCAGCGTCCGTGCAGCAGCACACGAGATCGGCGCCTCGGACCGCCTCCTCGAACGTCCCCGCCGCTCTCGCGCGCGGGTCGACCGCGGCGAGCGCCTCGGCGTGCTCGTGACTGCGTGACGCCACGCGGATCTCGTCGAGCTCGAACAGACGCGCGAACGCGTCGAGGTGCGAGCGGCCCTGCACGCCGGCGCCGAGGATCGCCAGGGTTCGAGGGTTCCGACGCGCGAGCGCGCGGGCGGCGACCGCCGCGGTCGCGCCTGTGCGGACGGCGGTGATGATCGTCCCGTCCATCACGCAGAGCGGCGCCCCGGTCTCCTCATCGAACAGCGCGATCAGCGCCTGGTGCGACGGGAGTCCTCGGTCGTGGTTGCCGGGGAAGACCGCGACCAGCTTGGCCTCGAGCGCGGTACCGGGGAGGTAGCCGGGCATCGAGCCGAGGAAGCCGCCGGGCGTCCGCGCGACGGTTCGTGGCGGGACCGAGGCCGCCCCGGCGCTCAGGTCGCGGAGCGCGCCCTCGAGCGCCCCGAACAGCGTGGGCAGGTCGATGAGCGAACGGACGTCGGCGGCGTTCAGCAGCAGCAGTTTCGCCATCCGCCGATGATAGGGAATCGCGCGCGCCCGGCGGGACCGCAGTGGGTGGCGGGCGGGCCGCGGAGGCCCGCCCGCCGATGCTCCTAGGCGCCGCCCTCGTTCAGCGTGACCTCGGTGGGCTGGTACGAGTCGCCGGTCGTGTCCACGCCGAGGGCCTGCAGGTTGGTCAGGGCCTCGTTGACGATGTCGTTCGTGAAGGCCCCGGCGTCCGGCGGGGCGGTCAACACCGTCGTCCCCTCCAGGTTCGGCGTGGTCTGCGCGATCTGAGCCGTCCGGTCCCACGCCTCCTGGTTGATGACGCCGACGCCGTCCGGCGCGGGCCAGATCAACTGGTTGATCTCGTTCATCTGCCACAGTTGGTGGCTGGCGCCGAGCTTGGAGCCCTGCGCGACCACCAGATCGGTGCAGGCCTGGACGTTGTCCCGGCAATAGGCCCAACCCTGGAGCGACGCCGTGACGAACCGGACCGCGATGTCCTGGTACGACGCATCGGACGCCAGGCGCTCACCGTCGGCCCAGATCGCGTCCTGGAGCATCCCGACCCCGTCCTCCTCGTAGGAGATCACGTTCAGGTCGGAAGGCTGATAGAGCTCGCCGGTGTCCGGGTTCACCGTCTCGAGCACCTGGGCGTACTCGTTGTAGATCATCGCCTCCGCCGCGTCGATGTCACCGGAGAGCAGGCCAGACATGTCGAAGTCCTGCTGTACGAGCGTGACGTCCTTCGCCGGGTCGAGGTTGGCCTGAGCCAGGGCCGCGAAGATCTCGTACTCGTTGCCGAACCCCCAGTTCCCCACCGTCTTGCCGGCGAAGTCTGCGGGCGTCGTGATGCCTTCGTCGGCGAACGAGACCTGGAGCGTCCCCGAGCGCTGGAACACCTGCGCGATGTCGACGATGTTCGCGCCGGCCTCGCGCGTGGCGAGCGCCTTGGGGACCCAGGCGAGCGCGAAGTCCACGGCCCCGTCCGCGAGCTGCTGTTGCGGAACGATGTCGACGCCGCCCTCGACGATGGTGACGTCGAGGCATTGGTCGGCGTAGAAGCCCTGGTCCTGCGCCGCGTAGTAGCCGGCGAACTGCGATTGGATGAACCACTGCAGCTGCAGGCTGACCGAGTCCGTCGAGGCGCAGCTGCCACCACCCGTCTCGCCGCCCGTCGTCCCGCCGCCGGTCGTCCCGCCGCCGCCCTCATCGCTGCTGCACGCCGCCGCGACCAACGCGAGCACGATCGCGCTCACCACGACGCTCAGGAACCGTGATCGCTTCCCCCTCATGCCGCCTCCTCCCCCCGGGGCCTGCGCCCCCACACCTTCGAGACGGCCCATCATGCCCCAAGTCGCTCTCGCCTGCCGGATCCACCCGGCGTCGCCACGCGCTCGAGCGTCACGGCCGAAAGGAAGAACGCCAGCCCCAGCAAGCAGGCGCCGAGGACGTAGGCCCAGGCCTCCGCGTTGTTCGACAACGCGATGTTGCTCACGATCCGGCTGCCGAGTCCGTTCTGCAGTCCGCCGAAGTACTCGGAGACGAACGCGGTGATCACCGCCGCGGGCGCGGCGATCTTGAGCGCGATGAACAGGTAGGGGACGGCGTGCGGGACCCGGACCTTCCGCAGGACCGTCGCGTCGCTCGCTGCATACGAACGCATCAGGTCCAGGTACACGGTGCCCACCTCCCGCAGACCTCGCGCGACGTTCACCAGGACGATGAAGTACACGACCAGCGTCACCATCAGCCTGCGAGGCACCTCGCTCGTCACCGGGTACATGTTGTTGAACACGGCCACGAGCACGAAGATCGGGATCGCGTTCAGGGCGACGGCGAGCGGCGTCATCAGGTCGTCGGCGAGCCGGAAGCGCGCGAGCGCGAAGGCCATCCCGACCCCGATCGCGGTCCCGAGCACGAGCCCGAGGAGGGCATTCAGGCCCGAGACCCTGGTGGCCTCCCAGATCAGGGCGGTGTTCGCCCGGAACGCATCCCAGATCGCCGAGGGGGCCGCCAGGAAGTACGGCTGGAAGTCGAAGACGTGCACCGCCGTCTCCCAGATCGCGAGGAACGCCAGGCCGAACACCACCGGCGGCCAGACCAGGCTGAACAGGTGCCGGGGCGATCGCCTCACAGGTCCTCGACCGCCTGCTCGATATCGGGCTCGACGCCGGCCGGCTGGATACCGCGGAGCGCCTCACGAACATCGGTGACCTTGGCGAAGAACGGGGTCGTCTCCCGGGTCTCGACGTCGCGCCGCTCCCCCAGCTCGACCTCGATCACGTCGGTGATCCTCCCCGGCCGGGGCGACATCACGACCACCCGCGTCGACAGGAACACCGCCTCGGGGATCGAATGGGTCACGAACACGACCGTGGTCGAGGTCTCCCCGCAGATCCGCAGCAGCTCGGTCTGCATGTGCTCGCGGGTCATCTCGTCGAGGGCGCCGAACGGCTCGTCCATCAGCAGCAGGGGCGGGTGCGCCGCGAGCGCCCGTGCGATCGCGACCCGCTGTTGCATGCCGCCGGACAGCTGCCAGGGGAAGTGCTCGGCGAACTCGGGCAGCTTGACCAGCTCGAGCATCTCAAGGGCTCGCTGTCGCCGCCTGGCCCGGTCCCAGCCCTTCAGCTCGAGCGGCAGCTCGACGTTCTTGGCCACGCTGCGCCACTCGAACAGGCCCGCCTGCTGGAACGCCATCCCGTAGTCCTGGTCGAGCCTCGCGGTGCGGGCCGGCTTGCCGTTCACCAGGACCTCGCCGATCGTGGGTTCGGTCAGGTTCGCGATCAGCCGCAGCTGCGTCGACTTGCCGCATCCGGACGGCCCGATCAGCGAGACGAACTCGCCCGGCCGGATCACGAGGTCGATGTCGACCAGCGCCTCGACCGCGTCGGGCCGCCCGACGTTGAACACCTTGGAGAGGCCGCGGACCTCGACGGCGTTGACCTGACCGTCCCCTCTGGCGTCGGTCACTCGGTCACCTCGCGTGGGCGGTTCCGCATCCCCACGAGATCGACCAGCGCGACGATCCCCGCCATCACCAACCCGAGGGCAGCCGCGCCGAACACGGCCGTGAACACCTTGGCGGGGTCGCTCGTGGCCTCCCGGGCGTATTCGATGATCAGGCGGCCGATGCCGCCGGCCAGCCCAGTCGAGATCTCCGCGACCACGACGCCGACCACCGACGCGGTCGCGGCCAGCTTCAGGGCCGGCACGATGTAGGGAAGCGCCGCCGGGAACCGGAGCTTCACCAGCGTCTGGCGCCACGACGCGGCGTACGAGTCCATGAGCTCGAGCGACGCCGGCGGTGTCGACGTCAACCCCTTCAGCGTCCCGACGGCCACCGGGAAGAACGCCAGGAAGGCTCCCAGCACGGCAGCCGAGAGCCACCTCGGCCACTCGAACGCCCCGAGGTGGAGCTTGCCGCCCCAACTGACCACGAGCGGCGCGAGCGCGATCAGCGGCACCGTCTGCGACAGCACCAGGTACGGCAGCAGCCCACGCTCGACCACCTTGTAGCGCGCCATCAAGATCGCCAGGCCCAGCCCGACGAGCGTGCCCAGCGCGAACCCGGCGAGCGCGAGCCGGAACGTGAACCAGGCCCCCTGCAGGACGACCAGCGCGATGGGGATCGACGACGCGCGGTTCTCCGGTTGCGCGTACCGCGAGAACATCTCCCAGACGTGCGGCATCGCTCGGTCGTTGGCGCGGGGAAGGATCGTCCAGCCGAAGAGCGTCCCGCCGTCCTGCGGACCGATGGCCTTGTACAGCTCCCAGACCACGGCGACGAGCACCAGCGCCAGCGCGAACGTCCAGATCCGTCGAACCCGCTTCGTCAAGTCTTCGCGCGCACCGTGTCGGCGATCGCCGGGATGACCCGTTCGCCGTAGGCCTGCAGTGTCTCGTCCTTGGCGTCGTGCTGCAGGTAGACGGCGAACTGATGCACGCCCAGCCCCTTCAGCTCCTCCAGGCGCCGCACGTGCTCCTCGACGGGTCCGAGGATGCAGAAGCGGTCGATGATCTCGTCGGGCACGAACTCGGTGTGGACGTTACCCGCCTGCCCATGCTCGTTGTAGTCGTAGCCCTCCCGACCCTTGATGTAGTCCGTGAGCGCCTTGGGGACGGCGGAACTCTCGCCGTACCGCGCGACGATATCGGCGACGTGGTTCCCGACCATGCCGCCGAACCACCGGCACTGATCCCTGGCGTGTGCGACGTCGTCGGTGACGTAGGCGGGCGCCGCGACGCAGATCATCACGTCGTCCGGATCCCGGCCTGCCGCCACGGCGGCCTCGCGCACGGCGCCGATCGTCCACTCGGTGATGTGCGGGTCCGCGAGCTGCAGGATGAAGCCGTCGCCGACCTCGCCGATCAGCTTGAGCGCCTGAGGGCCGTAGCCCGCGATCCACACCTCCGCCCGGCTGCGCGAAGCCCACGGGAACCGGATCTTCGAACCGCGGTACTCGGCCGTGCGGCCGTTCACGAGCTCACGGATGACGCCCACGCTCTCGCGGAGCGTCGCGAGCGTCGTCGGCTTGCCGTTGATGACCCGCACGGCCGAATCGCCGCGGCCGATCCCGATCACCGTCCGGTTGCCGAACATCTCGTTCAACGTGGCGAACGCGCTCGCCGTCACCGTCCAGTCCCGGGTCGCCGGGTTCGTGACCATCGACCCGACGGTCACCTTGCGGGTGTTCGCGAGGACCTGCGTGTAGATCGGGAACGGCTCCTCCCACAGGATGTGGCTGTCGAAGGTCCACACGTGGGTGAACCCGTAGGTCTCCGCCTTGGTCCCGAGGTCGATCACGCGGGCGCTGGGTGGGGTGGTCTGCAGCACCACGCCGATGTCCATCGTTCCCCTCCCTAGGGATCGTCGCTCAGCGAGCGACGATCGGGTCGTACGCGTCGGGCCGGCGGTCGCGGTAGAACGCCCATCGGTCGCGGACCTCGCGGATCTTGCCCATGTCGAGCTCGCGCACGATCAGCTCCGGTTTGTACGGGTCGCCCACGTCCCCGACGAACTTGCCCTCGGGATCGACGAAGTAGCTCTGCCCGTAGAAGTCGTTGTCGCCGAGGGGTTCGATCCCCACGCGGTTGATCGCGCCCACGTAGTACATGTTCGCGACGGCCGCGGCGGGCTGCTCGAGCCGCCAGATGTACTCGCTCAGGCCCCGGTGGGTGGCCGAGGGGTTGAACACGATCTCGGCGCCGTGCAGGCCGAGGATCCGCCAGCCCTCGGGGAAGTGGCGGTCGTAGCAGATGTACACGCCGACCTTGCCGACCGCCGTCTCGAACACCGGGTACCCCTCGGTCCCCGGCGCGAAGTAGAACTTCTCCCAGAAGCCCTTCACCTGCGGGATGTGCTGCTTGCGGTACTTGCCCAGGTACGTCCCGTCCGCGTCGATGACCGCGGCGGTGTTGTGGTACAGGCCCGCCTGCACGAACTCGTACATCGGCAGGATCATGACCATGCCGAGCTCCTTGGCCACGCTCTGGAACCGCTTGGTCGTCGGGCCGTCGGGGATCGGCTCGGTGTAGCTGTAGTACTCGGCGTCCTGCACCTGGCAGAAATACGGCCCGTAGAACAGCTCCTGGAAGCACATGACCTCGGCGCCCTGGGCCGACGCCTCGCGGGCCGCCTCCTCGTGCTTGTCGGTCATGGACTCCTGATCGCCGGACCAGTCGGTCTGCAGCAGTGCGGCCTTCACGGTCGTCGACATCGCGCCCCCTTCGGGTTCACGCCGGACGCCACGCGCCGGTTTCCCCAGGATGCTAACCACACGGCGGTCGGAGCGCGAGGCGGGCTCGGCGCGGTTCCGGCAGAGCCCTGTCGAGAGCCCGGGCCGCTCCATCGGACCGGCCCGATATCCATCTCGATATCGGGGATCGACGAGACGCCGACAACACCTGGCCCAGGTGCCCCGATCATCGGCTCGGCATACGGTATCCCCCGGATCCCGGCGCGCGACTCGGCGCCGGCCGAACGACGCAGGAGGTCCACCATGCCGGCACGCACGATCAGGGTCGTCGCGATCTCGAGGGCGATCGGAGCCGAAGGCGAACGCATCGGCTCGCTCGTCGCCGAGCGGCTCGGGTTCCGGTACGTCGATGAGCAGATCATCTCGGCGGCCGCCGAGAAACAGGGCGTCGATCCCGCGGTGATCGCGGACGCCGAACGCCGCAAGGGCGCGGTCTTGCGCCTGCTCGAGGGCCTGGGTCAGAGCGGCGCGGCCGGCGCCACCCCCGGTGGCCCGATGTGGGTCCCCGACGACGCGTCCGGGCTCGCGCAGAGCCATGATCTCCGAACGCTGATCCGTGAGGCGATCCACGAGACGGCGGCATCGGGCGACGTCGTGATCGTGGCGCACGCCGCGGCGTTCGCCCTCACGGGACGGGACGACCTGCTCCGCGTCCTGGTCACCGCCCCGGTCGAGGTCCGGACGCACCGCATCGCGGAAGCACGCGGCGCCGGCGAGCCCGAAGCCGCCAAGGAGCGCAAACGCTCCGACGATGCGCGCGCCGCCTACCTCAAGTCCTTCTACGGCGTCGAGCACGAGCTCCCGACCCACTACGACCTCGTGCTGAACACGGAGTGGGTCGAGCCCGAGGCGGCCGCGGACATCGTCGTGCGCGCGGCGGGCCGGTAGACGGAGCGACCGGTTAGGGGACGATCGCGAAACGGTCGATCGAGACGAGCGCGCCCTTCGCCGCCGGTCTGGCCTCCGACAGGACCACGATCCGCAACGTGTGCACGCCGTCCGGAAGACCCGTGAGCGACCGCCGCACGTCGAACGTCGGTGCGGCCGCGTAGTTGTCGACGGTCCGGACGAGCAACCCGTCGAGGTAGATCTCGGCACGGCCCTGGTCGGGGCCCCGGTAGGTGACCCAGTCGACGCCGATGCCGCTGAACGTCAGCTGGGCGCTCGAGCGGGCGAGATCGCTCGAGCTGAGGCTCCCTCCGGACGCGCGCTCCTTCTGCACGTTGCCCCACGTCGCCCGGAGCTCCGGGTTCGCGACGAGGTGACCACTCACGCGGAAGGCATCCACCGCGACCTGGGTGTCGGTGGCGCTCGCGCGACCGCGGCCGAGCACCTGCACCGTGATCGTGTGCGGCCCGGCCCCGAGCCCGTCGAACGTCCGGGCGACGCCGAACCCGACGCGCGACGCGTACTGGTCGAACGTGCCGCGCGACGTGCCGTCGATCGAGACCGCGGCCTTGCCCTGGGCCGGCCCCGCCGCCGTGTACCAGGTGACCGAGGATCCCGAGAAGTCCCACGAGGCCGTCGCACCCGCGCGGTGCTCGACCGCGTACGACCCACCGCGCGCGCGAGCGTTCGACGCGTTCCGCCAGGCGTAGCCGACGGCCGAGCCGTCCTGTTCGACCTCGGTGGGGGTCGCGAACGCCTGCGTGGTGGTCGACGCCGGATTCCCGCTGCGATCGACGACCAGCACCGGCGCGATCGCCGGGTTGACGACCGCCTCGTACGTCTCGCCGAGGACGAGCGGATCGCGCGGTTGCACCAACGCGGTCCGGACGTTGCCCGACACGCAATCGACGGGCGCTCCCTTGCCCGAGCTGCAGGTCAGGTCGACCTCGGGGTACGTCCCCGCGCTCGGGACCCAGACGAACGTGTTGTCCGGCGTGACCTGGTGCACGATCTCGCTGAACGTGACGGTCACGGGTTCGTCCAGGGTGGCCGGGAGCGCGAACGCGGCCGACGGGGGCGTCGCATCGGGCGTCGGGATCGTGACCGGGTCGAACGAACCGGTTTCGTACCAGTCCACGTCCACGCACCCGTCGATCCCGGGGACGGCCCCGCAGTCGCCGTACTGCCAGAAGGTCCATCCGTTCCCGCCCCAGTCCGCCGCCGGCACCGTGGGGGCGGACACACCCCAGTGCGCGACCCACAGGGTCGTGTAGCCGGCATCGACGACGGCCGTCGTGTCGCCGGTGCGGGTCTGCCAGCCGTTCGGGCTCGTGTAGACCATCGGCCGTACACCGAGGCGTTCGGTGACCCGGTCCAACCACGTGAGGATCCACTGGGTCACCTGCGCCTGCGAGAGCCCGCCGGTCCGCTCGATGTCGAGCACCGGGATCAGGTTGCCGGGTTCGAGCTGCGCCACGTCGACGAAGTGGTCGGCCTCGACGACGGCGTCATCGGGCGTGTCGTCGGGACGAGCGAAGTGGTAGGCACCGAACGCGAGCCCCGCCATCTCCGCGCCGGTCCTGTTCGTCGTATACATCGGATCGACGTAGGTCCGGCCCTCCGTGGCCTTGGCGATCGCGAAGCGCGTCCCGGAACCGCCGACCTGCGACCAGTCGATCGAGCCCTGATGGTGCGAGACGTCGATGCCCGGCAGCGCCCCGGCGGGCTGCGCCAGGATCACCGCACCAGGCGTCCCGGCGTCCCCGGACGAGCCGGCGTCTCCGTCTCCGCCGCCCGCGGATGCGGGAGCAGCCAACAGGAGGACCGTGACGACGATCGCCGAAGCGGTCGCGGGCGCCGCGGATCGTCGTCGAGTTGTCGCCGTGACCTTCCCCCTGTCTGCGAGACCGCGCAGGCTACCGAACGGTTCCACCGACGTCGACCCAATGCTCGGAACCGGCCGGGTTCCCGGCGGCGCGGGCCTCGTTACCGTACCTCCGCCGCTACCCTCTCATGGTGCCACCCAGGATCGAGACGTACCTGGAGACCGGGGCCAAGCGCACCTTCGCGGGCGCCGTCGAGTGGCCGGGCTGGTGCCGCACGGCCCGCGACGCCGACGCGGCGCTCGAGACGCTGTGCGCCTACGGAGCCCGGTACGCCCGGGTCCTGCGGGGGACCCGGCTCGGGTTCGAGGCGCCGGCCGACGCGTCGGCGTTCGCCGTGGTCGAGCGTCTGAAGGGCGACGCCACCACCGACTTCGGCGCCCCGTCCATCGCGCCGCGGGCCGATGGTCGGCGCATCACCGACGCCGAGCTGCAGAGCCTCCGAACGATCCTGCGGGCGTGCTGGCGGTCGTTCGACGCCAGCGTGGAGGCCGCTCGCGGCGCGGTGCTCGCCACGGGCCCGCGCGGCGGCGGACGCGACCTCGGCACGATCGTCGACCACGTGGTCGACGCGGACGGGGGCTACCTCCGTCGGCTGGCGTGGAAGGTCGAGCCCGGCCCAAGAAGCGGACGCGCTCGACCGGACGCGCGCGGCGGTGCTGGAAGCGCTCGAGCTCGCCGTGCGGGAGGGCGTCCCGGCCACCGGCCCCAGGGGAGGCAAGCGATGGCTGCCACGCTCCTTCGTCCGCCGCGTGGCGTGGCACGTCCTCGATCACGCCTGGGAGATCGACGATCGCGTCACCGGAGCCGCTCGCGGTACGGTGAGGCGGTGACCATGCTCACGCACGGCGACCCCGCACCGCCGTTCGCCCTCCTCGACCAGCACGGCGAGACCGTCCGGCTCGAGGACTACCGGGGCAAGAAGCTGCTCGTCTACTTCTACCCGGAGGCCGACACCCCCGGTTGCACGGTGCAGTCGTGCGATCTCCGCGATCACCGGCGCGATCTCGCGGGGATCGGCACGGACGTCGTCGGGATCTCGCCCGACCTGCCCGACAAGCAGCTCGCGTTCGATGTCAAGTTCCACCTCGGATTCCCCTTGCTCTCGGATCCGGACCACGCGACCGCCGACGCCTGGGGTGCGTGGGGGGAGAAGGTCCGCGACGGACGGACCTCGGTCGGCCTCATCCGGTCGTCGTTCCTGGTGGACGAGGAGGGGCGCATCGCGGGCGCATGGTCACCGGTCACGCCCGAGGAGACGGTCCCGAACGCCCTCGCCGCGCTCTCCTGAGTCCGGTAGCGTTCCATCGTGAGCGATCGGCCGACGTTCCGACTGACCGAGTCCTTCGAGCACGCCGTCGCGTACGCCAATCGCATCCACGCGAACCAGACCCGCAAGGGCACCGGCATCCCGTACGTCACGCACCTGCTCGGGGTCGCGTCGTTGGTGCTAGAGAACGGGGCGGAGCGCGAGGACGAGGTGATCGGGGCGCTCCTGCACGATGCCGCCGAGGACCAGGGCGGCCGGGCGCGCCTCGACGACATCCGGGAGCGGTTCGGCGAGCAGGTGGGGCACATCGTCGACGTGTGCACCGACAGCTACGCCGACCCGAAACCACCGTGGCGCGAGCGCAAGGAGGCCTACGTCACGCACGTGCGGGAACTGGTCGAGCGCGGTGGCGACGGACCCGCCTTGCGCGTCTCCCTCGCGGACAAGCTCCACAACACGCGCGCGATCGTGGCCGACGTGCGGGAGGTCGGCGATCCGGTGTTCGAGCGCTTCAACGGCCACAAGGCCGGGACGCTCTGGTACTACACGGCGTTGGTGGAGGCCTTCCGAGGCTTCCCCAACCGGATGGTCGACGAGCTCGAGCGGGCCGTCGTCGAGCTCCGGGGTCTGGTCGCGGCACCCTAGGACCGCCCGTGCCGTAGCCCGGTCGGCCGACTGCCGCCCGGTCGGCCGCGCTCGTACCGTCCGGCGCCGATGACGACGCGCATGGTCCCGGGCTTCCTGCCCAGCACCTCCGGGTTCGCGTTCGCGAACGCGTTCCCGCACGTCCCGGTCCGAAGGATCGGGATCCCGGGGGTGGTGAGCGTCCCGATCGGGGACGCGTCGAACGGCCTGTGCGGCGGCATGGCCTTCGCCGCGCGGGACTACTTCGAGGCCGAACGCCCACCACCTGACGACACCGAGCCGCCTGCCGAAGGGGAGCTGTTCGACTACCTCGTGGACCGGCTGTTCGACAGCTTCGACCTCCCGCTGGGGCCGGCCCGGTACCTGGAGCTGATGAGTCCGCTGCTCTCGGACGGCGAGACGGTGTGGAGCCGTCTCGGGGTTGCCCCGCACGGTCGCGCATGGCGGATGGTCAAGCAGGAGTGGCCGGCGATCCGCGCCGAGCTCGACGCCGGCCACCCGGCCGCGATCGGGCTGATCCGCGTGAAGTCCTCGGACCCGTTCGAGCTGAAACGCAACCACCAGGTGCTCGCGTACGGCTACGACCTGGCGGGGACCGCCCTCACGCTGCACCTGTACGACCCGAACCGCCCGCGGGACGATCACGTCACGCTGTCGCTCAGCCTGGCGAACCCCTGGGCCAGGACGCAACGTCGCTGAGCTTCCCCGCCGGCCCGACCGTGTTCGGGTTCTTCCGAGTCCCGTACGCCGCCGCGTCGCCGCCGTAGCCGAGGCCGCTGGTCGCGGTGCCGTAGTCCGAACGCGGTTCCATCGGTCACCCGAACGCCCCATCGCGCCCAGGGCTCCGGCCCGTCACGATGTGGGGTCCGAAGGAGGACCGGCTTGGCAACGACCCCAACACGACGGGCCCGCGACACCGCTCTCAAGATCGTCTGGGACGACTCCATCGAGGACCTGTACGAGTCCTGGCACCGGCGCGTCGCGGCCGCCGAGCACGGGCATCGGCTGATGGCGGATCGGCTGCGTCGCCGTCATCTGCTGCTCGGGATCCCCGTCGTGATCTTGACCACCCTCATCGGCACGAGCGCGTTCGCGTCGATCAGCAGAGCGAACAGTGACCAGATCCGGTTCCTCGGGGTCGATCCGGATGTGGTGCTCGCGATCGTCGGCACGATCGGCGTGCTCGCGGCCGTCCTGTCGAGCCTGCAGACGTTCCTGCGGTACGCGACCCGTGCTGAGGGCCATCGCATCGCCGCTCTGCGGTACGAGTCCCTGCGGCGCGACATGGCCACGAAGCTCGCGCTCCCTCGAGAGGCCCGCGGTCAACCCGATCGGGACCTCGACAGCGTCCGTCAACGGATGGACCGGTACGCGAAGGAATCGCCGACGATCGGCGAGCGCCAGTGGGAGAGGCTGTCGTCCGAGTTCGGCCTGTCGACCGTCCCCCCCGATCCGTCCCGTCGAGCGGAACCGGTCGTCATCCCCGAGCGGAGCAACGGTGGACGCTGACCTCGTCCTCGAGGGCGGCGGGGTCAAGGGCGTCGGGCTCGTGGGCGCCTACACGGCGCTCGATGCCGCCGGCTACTCGTTCCACCGGATCGCCGGGACCTCGGCCGGCGCGATCGTCGGGGCGCTCATCGCGGGTGGCATGTCCCCCACCGAGCTCGAGCGGGTGATGCGCGAGATCGACTACGGACGGTTCGAGGACAAGGGGTTCCTCGACCATCTGGGGCTGGTGGGCAAGGGCGCCTCCCTGCTGTTCGAGAAGGGGATCTACGAGGGGAACTACCTGCGCGACTGGCTGACCGAACGACTGGCGACGCTCGGCGTGCACACGTTCGCCGACCTGCGGATCGACGACCCGGAGGGCTCGCTGCCGCCCGAGAAGGCCTACCGCCTGGTCGTGATGACCTCCGACGTCACGCGGGCCCGCCTCGTCCGGCTGCCCTGGGACTACCCGCAGTACGGCCTGGACCCCGACGAGCAGTCGGTCGCGGACGCCGTACGCGCCTCGATGTCGATCCCGTTCTTCTACGAGCCGGTCCGGTTCACGAGCCGCGACCCGGACGGCAAGGAGCAGGTCTCGTACATGGTCGACGGCGGGATGCTCTCGAACTTCCCGATCGAGGTCTTCGATCGCACGGATGGGCAGCCGCCACGATGGCCGACGTTCGGGATCAAGCTGTCGGCCAAGCCCGATGCCGCGCAGCGACAGAAGTACGACGTGCACGGGACGTTCAGCCTGGCACTGGCGATGGTCGGGACGATGACGAGCTTCCACGACCAGATCCACATCGACGATCCGTCGACGCTCGCGAGGACGATGTTCGTCGACACGTTCGGGGTGCGGGCGACCGCGTTCGACATCGACGAGAAGATCCAGAACCTGCTCTTCAAGAGCGGCCGAAAGGCCGCGAACGAGTTCCTGAAGGGATGGGACTTCGACCGTTACGTGCGGGAGTTCCGTTCGGCCGCCGTGCTCGACGTCCCCGACCTCGTCGAGGGGACGACGTGAGCGGCGGGCCGGACGAGGCGCGGAAGCCTCGCGACCGCGTCGAACACGGGCCGTGGGACCTCGAACCGTTCGACCCCGACCGCCACGTCGAGCCACCCGAGGATCTCGAGCGCGAGGAGCCGACGACGGAGGGAGCGAACTAGTGTCACCCGAGCTCCGCGAGTACCCACAGCCTCCGAGCGTGAGCCGCACGAGCGCGAGCGCCCGTGGGTGGGGCAACGGGTGGCCGAAGTGCCAGCAGGACCGGCTGGTGACGCTGAGTCGCGAGGACGGCCTGAGCATCCCCATCAACGGGGCGATCTCCCAGTTGGTCGCGCTCCTGATCGACGAGAGCGAACGCCGCGGCTACGACGTCAAGGACGGGCAGACCTGGGGGTTCGCCTGCCGCGCCATCCGGGGGACGAGCGTGCCCTCGAACCACTCGTGGGGCCTGGCGATCGACATCAACGCGCCGTCGAACCCGTACCGCGAGGAGTTCGTGAGCGACATGGCGCTGTGGATGCCGACCCTGTGGTGGAGCTACGGCTTCTTCTGGGGCGGCTGGTACCAGAGCATCAAGGACCCGATGCACTACGAGTTCCTCGGGACGCCGGAGGACGCGCGCGCACACACCCAGCGGGCGAAGCAGGAGCTCGGCAAGGGCGAGCCCAAGCCGTACCCGTGGTACGGCGAGGAGTCGGATCGGGTGCGCGCCGCGCAGGAGCAGCTCGCGCTGCTCGGCTTTCACCCCGGCGACATCGACGGCATCTACGGTCCCGACACCCGCGCCGCCGTGGAGGCGTTCGAGGCGTCGGAGCCGCGTCTCGCGAGCCAGGCGGACGGCAACTTCGGGCCGCTCACCTGGCGCCTGCTGTTCAAGACCCAGCCGTAGCAGGCTGCGAGCGCCGAACGCCCCGCTCTGCTGAGGCCGTGCGACCCGAGCCCGTCCCGGGTATCTGCCTACCGTCGTAGCAGGAGGCCCGTGATGGCGACAGCTCGACGGACGCCGGGGGACGGCGGGCTCACCGACGCCGGCCGCTCCACGAAGGGCGACGCCCTGCTCCGCGCGACCGCGCTCGGCTGGGCGGACGCGCTCCAGATGCTGCATTCCTCCCGGGAGGGTCTGTCGGTCGAGGACGCGGCGGCGCGACTGGAGATCGCCGGGCCGAACGAGCTACCGAAACCGCACGGGCCGAGCCTGCCGAGGCAGTTCGCCGGACAGCTCGTCCACTTCTTCGCTCTCATGCTCTGGGTCGCGGCCGGGCTGGCGTTCGTCGGCGGTATGCCCGCGCTGGGCGTCGCGATCGTCGTCGTGATCGTCGTGAACGGCGCCTTCAGCTTCCTCCAGGAATACCGGGCCGAGCGGGCGGTCCGGGCCCTGTCGGCACTGCTCCCGGAGACGGTCGTCGTGCGCCGGGCCGGCCTCAAGCGGACGGTGCCCGCCTCGGAGCTCGTCCCCGGCGACGTCGTCCTGCTCAAGGAGGGCGACCGGATCTCCGCCGACGCCCGCGTGATCCGGTCCTCGGAGCTCAAGGTCGACATGTCCACCCTGACCGGCGAGTCCGAACCGATCCCGCGCTTCTCCGAGCCGATCGCCCACACGCCCCGAGACCCGCTCGAGGCCCCCAACGTCGTGTTCGCGGGGACCTTCGTGGTCTCGGGCTCGGGCACGGCCGTCGTCGTGACCACAGGCGCGCGGACCCGCCTCGGTGGCATCACGACGTTGACGGGACAGGTCGTCCGCCGACCGACACCCCTGCGGCAGCAGCTGAACCGCGCGGTCCGCGTGATCGCGCTGTTCGCCGTGGGGACGGGCGTGGCCTTCTTCGGCGTCGCGCTCGCGCTCGGGATGCCGGTGCGTGACGGCTTCCTGTTCTCGGTCGGCGTGATCGTCGCCCTCGTGCCCGAGGGACTCCTGCCGACGCTCTCGCTCTCGCTCGCGATGAGCGCGACGCGCATGGCGCACAGCGGGGCGCTCGTCCGCCGACTCGAGTCCGTCGAGACGCTCGGGTCGACGACGGTCATCTGCTCAGACAAGACCGGAACGATCACGACGAACCAGATGACGGCACGAACGATCGTCGCGCCCCACCGGCGCTACACGGCGACGGGGTCGGGCTACGAGCCGAGCGGCACGATCTTGACCGAGCAGGTCCGGCCGCTCGCCGAGGACGAGCGTGCACGCGTTCGGCCGCTCCTGGAGGCGGCCGCCTTGTGCGGTGACGCGCGTGTGGAGCAGCGCGACGGTCGCTGGCGATGCGTGGGCGACCCGACCGAAGGCGCCCTCCTGGTCCTCGCCCGCAAGGGCGGCGTCGAGCGCGAGGCGGCGGAGCGATCGGCGCCGCGCGTCCGCGAGTTCCCGTTCGAATCCGAGCGTCAGCGGATGAGCACGGTGCATCTGCTCCCGTCGGGTTCGCACCGCGTCCTCGCCAAGGGATCGCCCGAAGCGATCCTGCCGCTCTGCAAGGCGGTCCGAGTGGACTCGAGCGCGCTGCCGCTCACGCCCGAGGAGGAGCGGCAGATCTTGGCGGATGTCGATGCGCTCGCCGTGAAAGGCATGCGGGTGCTGGCCCTTGCCCGACGCGAGCTCGAGGGTGGTGTGCCCGAGACGGCCCGCGAGACCGAGGTCGAGATGGAGTTCCTCGGGCTGGTCGGGATGGCCGACCCGGTCCGAGCGGAGGTCCCGGATGCCGTCGCCATCGCCCGGCGGGCCGGGATCCGGATCGTGATGATCACCGGCGACCACCCCGCCACCGCGATGTCGGTCGCCCGTGACGCCGGCATCCCCGCACACACGGTGATGATCGGATCCGAGCTCCCCGTCTCCGACGATGCCCTCGGCACCCTCCTGTCGACGCACGACGTCGTCCTCGCCCGCATCGCGCCCGAGCAGAAGCTCCGGATCGCGCGCGCCCTGCAGGAGCGAGGCGAGGTCATCGCGATGACCGGCGACGGTGTCAACGACGCGCCCGCCCTGCGGCAGTCCGACATCGGCATCGCGATGGGCAAGACCGGGACCGACGTCGCTCGCGAGGCCGCGGACCTGGTGCTCCTCGACGACAACTTCGCGCACATCGTGGAGGCGGTACGGGAGGGCCGCGCCGCGTTCGACAACATCAAGCGGTTCCTCACCTATCACCTCACCGACAACGTCGCCGAGCTCGCGCCGTTCGCCGTCTGGGCCTTGTCGACCGGTGCGATCCCCCTGATGATCTCGGTGCTGCAGGTCCTCGCCTTGGACATCGGCACGGACCTCCTCCCGGCCCTCGCACTCGGCGCCGAGCAGGCCGAGCCGGGGGTCATGGGGCGTTCGCCCAGATCACCGAAGGCACGGCTGCTCGATCGAGGCGTGCTCGGACGCGCGTTCGGGTTCCTCGGACCGGTCGAGGCGATCCTCTCCATGGCGATGTTGCCGATCGGCGCCGCGCTGTTCTTCGGGTGGCCCGGCGACCCGCTCCCGTCGGCAGGCGCGGACAAGGCGTTCCTCTCGACGATGGTGTTCGCCGCGATCGTCGTGATGCAGATGGCGAACGCGTTCGAATGCCGCTCGAACCCGGCCTCGCTGTTCGCGATCGGTCCGCTCTCCAACCGGCTGTTGCTCGGCGCGGTCGCGATCGAAGCGCTGACGCTCCTCGCGTTCGTCTACGTGCCGCCGATCAGCCATCTGCTCGGCCAGGAGCCCCTGAGCGCGCTCGCGTGGATCCCGATCCTGGTCGCGCCTTGGCTGTTCGTGGCCGCCGAGGAGACACGCAAGGCGGTCGTCAGGGCTCGGCGATCGGCTTAGATCCGGAGGGGTGGCGGGGCGGCCCCGCGGCCGCGTCGAGCATCCCTGCCGCCGTCCGCTCCCAGGTCCATACGCGTCCGACGAACGCGCTCACCGCCCGGCGGAGCTCGGCTCGTTCGTCGGAGGGGAGCTCGAGCAGCCGGTCGATCCCCTGGGCGAGCCGGCCGACCGCCCCCGGCCCCGGCTCGAACGTGAGCAGACCGGGACGCCCGATCTCCGCCTCCAGCGAACGCCCCACCTCTCCGAGGCCCGAATGCCGCGCCACCAACGGCAGGGCACCCGCGGCCGCCCCTTCCGCCGCAACCATCCCGAAGGCCTCGGCGAGGATCGACGGCACGACCTGCACGTCCATCGCGGCGAGGGCGTCGGGGGCGTAGCGGTGGTCGAGCCGGCCCGTGAACGTCACGTCGCGCTCGCCGCGGGCGGCCACGGGGACGAGCGGTAGCTCGAGCGGCATCGACCGGACCTCGCGCAGCCACCCGAGCGCCGGGTCGTCGTCGTCGCGGAGCGAGATCGCGAGCGCGGTCAGCCACTCACGGTCTGAGCCGAAGCCGACGACCAGGGCCTGCGAACCATGGCGAGTGCCCCGATGGGCCTGGAGCATCAGCTCGACGCCCTTCTGCGGGATCAGCTTGCCCAGGTAGCCGACGATCGGCCCGCTCGTCGCGGCGAGGCGTCGGAGCCGCCCGGCCGCGTCTGGCTCGGGCACCGCCTGGTCGTAGGTCTCGGCGAGCGCGTCGAGCGCCTCGGCGTCACGCGCGCCGAGCGCCCGCTCGACCTCGGCGTCGAGCGACGACGGTCGCCCGCGTGCCGTGTCGGGGTCCGCGTCGAGCAGATCCGCCGCTTCCCCCAATGCCTCGGCCCTCGGCCGGGGGCGGAACGCCGAGACCTCGACGCCGGGCGGCACGGTTCGGAGCAGCCCCTCGATACCCGGGACCAGCGCCGAGCATCGCACGAGCACGTCGGCGGTCGGACCCACGACCGCGCGAGCCGATCCGAGGCCCTCGCTCGCGAGCTCCCGGTACCGCTCCTGGATCCGGACGGCGTACTCGAGGTCGCTCCCATGGATCTTCGCGACGTACGCCCCGGGACCGAGCGCCCGTCTGCCGATCACGGCGCCGGGCACCGCGTGCCCCGTGAAGGTGATCTCCGTCCCGTGCCACGTGGCGGCGACGCGCAACGCGTCGACGTTGGCCCGCAGGTACGAGCCGAGCTCGTCGTCCGACAGGTCGACGAAGCGGCGCACCCGGTCGAATCCCTCGTACCGATCGACCACGAAGACCGGGAGCGTCGTCCCGATCCGCGGTCGGAGCAGGACGCACCTGCCGGTCGCGGCCGACACCGGTTGCGCCTCGAGCCCCGAGATACCGTCGCCGTCCACCGATCCGAACGCGTCGATCCACGGATAGCGTTCGGGATGGCGCTCCTGGCACACGAGCAGCACGTCCTGTCCGGCCGCTCGGAACCGTTCGGCGACGCGAGCGGTCGCGACGTTGGACCCCGAGCCCTCGAGGAGCCATCCGTGCCACATGAGGATCCGCATCGTCGGATGCTAGACGAGCACGCTCCCACTCCCGGCCAGGAACACCCTTGCGGTGCAGCCGTGAAGCGGGTCGCTCAGTTTGGAAGGGTCTTGATCTCCGACGCCTTCAACCTGCGGGTCTCCGGCGAGAGTCGCAGGCCGATCATGCCGAGCGGAGCGGCGGTCCAGGCACCGTCCTTCAAGATCTCGACGCTCAGCATCCCGTCGTCGGACTCCCCGATCCGGAGCGTCTTTCCCTCTCTCGTACGGTAGAAGTCCACCCCGACAGGATACCGGGTCGGCGGCCGCCGGTCGCGGGGCCCGCCCCGAGCCTCCTATCGTGTCCCCCGTGACCGCTCGTAAGCAGGTCCTCGAGGTCGCCGGGCGCGAGGTGACCGTCTCGAACCCGGACAAGGTCTTCTTCCCGAAGACCGGCCACACCAAGCTCGACCTCGTCCGCTACTACGTGGCGGTGGCCGACGGGGCGCTCCGAGGGATCTCGGGTCGCCCGATGGCGCTGAAGCGGTTCGTCAACGGCGCGGACGACGAGTTCTTCTTCCAGAAGCGGGCGCCATCGTCCCGCCCCGAGTGGATCGAGACCGTCGAGCTCAGCTTCCCGTCGGGACGCACCGCGGACGAGATCGTGGTTCGCGACGCCGCGCAGCTCGCGTGGATCGTGAACCTCGGGTGCATCGACCTGAACCCGCATCCGGTTCGCGCCGACGATCTCGACCACCCCGACGAGCTGCGCGTCGACCTCGATCCGGTCCCGGGCATCGAGTGGCCGCAGATCCGCGACGTCGCGATGGTGACCAAGGAGGTGCTCGAGACCTTCGGTCTCACCGGGTGGCCGAAGACCTCGGGATCGCGGGGGATCCACGTCTACGCGCGGCTCGAGCGACGGTGGACGTTCCCCGAGGTCCGGCGGGCGGCGCTCGCGGTCGCCCGCGAGGTCGAACGGCGCGCGCCCGACCTGGCTACGAGCCGGTGGTGGAAGGAGGAACGTCACGGGGTGTTCCTCGACTACAACCAGAACGCGAAGGACCGCACCGTCGCCTCCGCGTACTCGGTCCGCCCGACCCCCGACGCCCGGGTCTCGGCGCCGCTCCGATGGGACGAGGTCCCCGGATGCGAGGCGGACCTGTTCACGATCGAGACCGTGCCGCAACGGTTCGCGGAGATCGGCGATCCCTCGGAAGGGATCGACGAGGCGGCCGGATCGCTCGACGAGCTGCTCGAGCTGGCGGCTCAGCACGAGGAGGCGGGGTTCGGCGACGCGCCCTGGCCGCCGCAGTACGCGAAGCAGGAGGGCGAGCCGGCCCGCGTGCAGCCCTCGAAACGCCGGCGTGGGACACCCCAGAAGGAGGGCGTCGTCCCACCGCCGGCGCCCGGCAAGCGGACCGGCCCGACCGGCAGGCGGCGGACCAAGGCGCCGCTGATCGAGATCGCCCGCGCCCAGACGGAGGCCGAGGCGATGGCTGGCCTGGAACGCTGGCGCGCCCGCCACCCTGCCGTGGCGTCCTACCTGCAACCCGCCGACGTGATGGTCGACCCGATGCGCGGGCGCTCCACGACGTGGACCCGGATCCGCGTGAACCTGCGCAACGTCCCGCAGGACGAGCGGCCGCCCCAGGAGCCGCTCGAGGTCGACTACGACCCGTGGGAGGGCTTCGACGTCGAGGAGTGGCGTCGCATGGAGCGAGGGAAGGAGCGATAGGGAGCAGGCTCGCCCGGGTCGGACCACCAGGTACTGTTCCTCGCGTGACCGCCTGTCCTTCCTGCGGCGCCGAGAACCCGGTGGGCGCGAAGTTCTGCAACGAGTGCGCGTCGCCGCTCCTGCCGGAGCGACCTCGACGGAAGGAACGGAAGTTCGCGACTGCGCTCTTCGCGGACCTGGTCGGGTCGACCACCCTGGCCGAACGGGAGGATCCCGAGGTCGTCCAGTCGATCGTCGGACGGACGTTCGACCGGCTCGCGGAGGAGATCGCGCGGTACGAGGGCCTGCTCGAGAAGTTCATGGGGGACGCCGTCCTCGCGGTGTTCGGCGTCCCGCGCTCCCACGAGGACGACGCCGAACGTGCGGTCCGCGCGGCGCTCGAGATGCACGCCGTCCTGTCCGAGCTGAACCGCGGGTTCGCCGCCGAGGGCAAGCCGACGCTCGAGATGCGGATCGGCATCGAGGCCGGCGAGGTGCTCGTGGACGTCGAGCGCGCGAGCGGACCCCGCGACCGGATGCTGACCGGCGACGCGGTGAATACGGCCGCTCGGCTGCAATCGGCCGCCGAACCCGGCCGGACCGTCGTGGGACCCGCCGCGTACGCGTCGACGAAGGACGTGATCGAGTACCGCGAGCTCGAGCCGCTCACGCTCAAGGGCAAGGCCGAGGCCGTTCCCGCTTGGGAGGCACTCCGGATCAAGGCACGGACCCGCGGGGAGCGGCCGCACCTGGGGCTCGAGTCGCGGCTGGTCGGTCGCGACGAGGAGCTCACGGTTCTGAAGCAGACGTTGCTCCGCGTCGAATCGGAGAGCCGACCCGCACTGGTCACGGTGGTGGGGCCGGCAGGCGTCGGGAAGTCCCGGCTGGTCGCCGAGCTCGAGCGGTTCGCCGAGGGACTGCCGCAGACCGTGTACTGGCGGCGCGGGCGCTGCCTCGCGTACGGGAATACGTCGTACTCGGCCTTCGCCGACGCGATCAAGGCCCAGTGCGAGATCTTCGAGGACGACGCGGCCGAGGTCGCCGCGAAGAAAGCTGACGCGGCCGTCCGGGAGCTGTTCGGCGACGAGAGCGTGGCGGCGCAGATCCGCGCGCTCGTCGGGGCGGGCGACACGCGCGGCATGAGCCGCGAGGACCTGTTCGAGGCCTGGCGGCGGTTCCTCGAGCGCATGGCCGCCCGCTATCCGCTCACGCTGGTGCTCGACGACATCCACTGGGCGGACGAAGGACTCCTGGACTTCGTCGATCACGTCGCGGACTGGGCGCAGGGCCCGATCATGGTCGTGGGAACCGCCCGCGCCGAGCTGTTCGACACCCGACCGACCTGGGGTGGCGGCAAGCGCAACGCGGCCTCGCTGTACCTGGACCCGCTCTCGGAGGCAGAGGGTGCGGCGATGCTGGACGACCTGGTGCCCGGCCGCATCTCATCTGAGCTCAAGCGGAGCATCGTCGAGCGCAGCGAGGGCAATCCCCTGTACGTCGAGGAGATCGTCCGCAAGCTGATCGACGACGGCGTCCTGCGCGCGACCGAGGCTTCGCGCTGGGAGGTCGCGCGCCCGATCGACGAGGTCGAGCTCCCCCGTTCGGTCCAGGGTTTGATCGCGGCTCGCCTCGACGGACTGCCGGAGGACGAGAAGCAGGCGCTGCAGGACGCCTCGGTGGTGGGGCGGGTGTTCTGGGTCGGCACGGTGGCCGAGCTCACCGGCCGGACCCTCGGAGAGGTTCGCGAGGCACTCGGACGGCTCCGCGTGAAGGAACTCGTCGTGCCGCACGAGCCCTCGTCGTTCTCGGACGAGTACGAGTTCGCGTTCCGCCACAACCTGATCCGGGACGGCGCCTACGAGTCCCTGCCCAAGGCGCTGCGTGCGGACAAGCACGCGGGGGTGGCTCGGTGGGCCGAGCAGCGCGCCGGCGACCGGGCCGACGAGATCGCCGAGCTGATCGCCACCCATCTGCTGGAGGCGCTGCGGAACCTCGAGGAGCTCGGCGAGACGGGTGAGCGGCGGACCGAGCTCGAACGCAGGGCGTTCCGCTGGACCGCGGCCGCCGGCTCGCGGACGTCCGCGTTGTGGCAACGCTCCGAGGCGAGCCGCTGGTACCGGGAGGCCGAGCGCTTCGCCGACGCGCTCGACCTGCCCCCCGTCGAGCAGGTTCCGCTGCTCAGGGCGCACGTCGACGCGTCATGGGCGACCGACCCGATCGCCGAGACCGAGCGTGTGGTTCGGCGTGCCCTGCGGACCTACGAGAGCCTGGACGACCAGGTCGGCGTGGGCTGGGCGAACGCGAGGCTCGTCGTGCCCTTGCTGATGGAGGCACGCGACGAGGAAGCGGAGCAGGCCGGCCGGGTATCGATCGAGACCCTGGAACCGCTCGGTGAACGGGAGGAGCTCGCCGATGCCCTGCATCGCCTTGGCTGGTACCTGTGGCGGCGGGGCCGGAACGACGAGGCCGAGCCCCTCCTGCGGCGAGCCGTCGAGATGTCCGACCGCCTGGGGTTCACCCTCGTCCACGCCGAGTCGATGCAGACGCTTGCAGGGTGCCTCCAGTCGCTGGGACGCTCGGCGGCGGCGCTCGAGACGATCGAGGAAGCGTTCCGGCTGGCGAAGGAGGCGGGCGACTACTCGAACCTGATGCGCAGCTACAACAACCTCCCCTCGATCACCTCGGACCTGGCGTCCGACTTCCCCCGTGCCGAGGCGGTCCTTCGCGAGGGGCTCGAGCTCGCACAGCGCGCCGGGAGCCTGAGTCATGAGGGATGGCTCACCGGCAGCATCGGCGACGTCCTGTACAAGCTCGGGGGGCTCAAGGAGGACGAGCGGTTGCAGCGACGGGCGGTCGAGCTCGCAGGCATCGTGGGCGACGAGCCGCTCCATGGGATGCGTCTGAACGCGCTGGCCTTCGCGATCCTGTTCCGGGGTCGACTCGACGAGGCTGAACGCGATCACCGTGAGGCGATCCCGATCCTGAACGCGAATCCCGAGCCCCAGAGCCAGATCTTCATCCCGCAGCTCGAGGGCTACCTGGCGCTCGCCCGCGGGGACGATAGCGAGGCCATCACCCAGTTCCGGGCGATGATCGAGCTGCTCCGCCCCTCCAACGTCGAGGCGGCGCCCGACGTGTTCACCGAACTCGTCCGGACGCTGGTTCGATCGGGACGCGTCGCTGAGGCCGCGGAGTACCGCGACCTCTCGGAGCGGGGGCGGTCGCCCGAGGCCCTGGCGAACGCGATGCTCGTCGAGGGACTCCTCTCCCCCGACCCGAACGAGGCGAGTCGGCTCCTCGGGGATGGCGTGTCGAAGCTCGAGGAACTCGGCATGCGCATCGACGCGGCCCGCGCGATGGTGGATCTTGCACGCGCGATGGCTCGCCTCGGCGAGGGTGCCCGTCCGATCCTCGAACGCGCTCGCGCGCTCATGCTCGAGTGCGACGCGCGCTTCTTCCTCCCCCAGGTCGACCGAGCGCTGGCCGAGCTCGATCCGTGACCTACTCGCTGTTGCTCGACGTCTCGAGCCTGATGTACCGGGCCTTCTTCGCGTGGGGACAGGAGCTCCGATCACCGGGCGGCCTTCCGGTGGGCGCCGTGCACGGCTACCTGGACATGGTCACGCGCCTGATCGTCACGCGACGACCCGAAGAGGTCGTGCATGTCTACGATCACGAGTGGCGTCCCGTCGCCCGGACCGACATGTACGCGGGGTACAAGGCGAACCGACAGCCCGATCCCGAGGGGCTCCCCGAGCAGTTCCCGATGCTGCGCCAGGTCCTGGACCTCACCGGCATGTCGCAGGCGATGACGCGCGGGTGGGAGGCCGAGGACGCGATCGGGGCCATCTGTGTCGCCGCGGACCCGTCCGACCGCATCGAGATCGTGAGCGGGGACCGAGATCTGATCCAGCTCGTCCGGGACCCGGGGGTGAAGCTCCTGTTCACGCTCCGGGGCGTCTCCGAGCTGCTCGATCTCGACGAGGCCGGCGTCCTGGAGAAGTACGACGTCCCGGCGTCGCGGTATATGGACTTCGCGATCTTGCGCGGGGACGCGAGCGACGGTCTCCCCGGGGTCCGCGGGGTGGGCGAGAAGACGGCCCGGGCGCTCGTGCAGACCTACGGCTCGCTCGCCGACCTCCTGGAGGACGCCCGCTCGTCCGAACCGAGGCCCGGCCCGCTCAAGGGCAAGCCGGCGCTCCGAGCCCGTCTCGTCGAGAGCGCCGACTACGTCGCGACGATGCTGCGACTCGTGCCCGTCAACGCGGTCGCGCCCGTCGACCGGTGGCGGGGCGAGCGGGACGACGAAGGCCTCGGCGCGCTCGCCGACGAGCTCGCGCTCCGCGGGCCGGTGCAGCGGCTGAAGGCCGCGATGGACTCGGTCGCGGACGACGCCTGACGGCTCACCAGTACCGCGCGGTGGCCATGCAGAACACGGCGACGCCCAGGAGCGAGAGATCGAGCCACGAAAGCGTCCGCATGCGCGCCTGGACCTGGGCGATCTGGGTCGCCTGCTCCGGTGTGGGTGTCCCGCCGGAGGCCTCGACCTGGGCACCGAGCTCGTTCAGCCGCTCGAGGTTCGGCGGGATGCCGAGCAGACCCGCGAAGAACGCGGCGGTCGCGGCGAGGCCGCCGATCGTGAGCATCAGCCCGAACGCGGTGCCGAGCCAATCGCCGAGGCCGCCCACCCGATCCCAGTCCCGGTACCACAGCACCCAGCCGGCCACCACGGTCACCGCGGCGATCGCGGTGACGATCTCGGGGACCTTCCGACGGCCGATCGTCTCCTCCATGAACGGGCCGGCCGCGGGTCCGAGCTTCGCGGCTGCCGGCTCGATGAACACGGTGAACAGGAACGCGGAGCCCGCCCACGCGACCCCCGACATGACGTGCAACGTCCGGAACACGAGCTCGAACCCTTGCGCCGCGAGCATCACCCACTCCTTCGGCCGCGATGACGCGAGCGTACACTCCGCCGATGGCTCGCCCGCTGACCGTCGGCGTCCAGCTCCCCGAGGTGGAGCGTGACGTCCGCTGGCCCGAGCTCGTGGCGATGGCGCGGGCGGCCGAGGAGGTCGGGTTCGACTCGATCTGGCTCGGCGATCATCTCCTGTACCGAGGCGACGGACGGCCCGAGCGCGGACCGTGGGACGCGTGGACGATGCTCACGGCCCTCGCCGCGTCCACCGAACGCGTCCGCCTCGGACCGCTGGTCGCGTGCGCGGCGTTCCATCCGCCCGGGCTGCTCGCTCGGATGGCGGCCGCGATCGACGAGGTGAGCGGCGGGCGGTTCGTCCTCGGGATCGGCGCCGGGTGGAACGAGACCGAGTTCCGCGCGTTCGGCATCCCGTTCGAGGCGCGCGCCTCGCGGTTCGAAGAGGCGTTCGGGGTCGTCCGCCGACTCCTCGGCGGCGAGCGGGTGACGTTCGAGGGGCGCTTCTCGCGCGTCGAGGACGCCGTGCTGCTCCCGGAGCCCGCGCGCCGCGTCCCGCTGATGATCGGCTCGAACGGCGACCGCCTCCTCCGGACCGCGCTGCCCCACGTCGACGCATGGAACACCTGGTACGCCGACTACGGCAACACGCCCGACGGGTTCCGCACCCTGAACGAGCGCATCACGCGGGTCGCCGACGAGGTCGCTCGCCCCGCCGCCGACGTCGCGCGCAGCGCCTGCGTCCTCGTCGTGGTCGACCCCGCGGCGCGCGAACGTCCGATCGCGGAGGGCGTGGTGCCGATGGAAGGTCCGGCCGAGCGGATCGCCGAGGGGCTCCGGGCGCTCGCCGAGGCCGGCGCCGACGAGGCCATCCTCGTGCTGTCGCCGATCTCGGAGCGCTCGATCCGGGCGATCGGCGGGGTCCTCGCGCTCCTCGGCTGAGGTCGTGCCGCGGCCAGCGGGAGGACGTCCTCTCCGCGGGCACCTCCTCCGTCCCGGGTAGCCGCGACGACTCGATGCGTGTGAGGATGCCGGGCATGACGCGCGGGGTCGCTCGAGCGACGCTCATCGCGGCGCTCGGAACGTTGGTGGCCGCCTCGACCTGGTCCTCGGGTCCGCGGGCTCTCGCGGGGGACGCCGCACCCCAGGCGACCCGACTCCGGGTGCTCGAGTTCAATGTCGAGTACGGCGGCATGCACGTGAGCACGGCCAAGACGCTCGAGGTGATCCGCCGGTCGGACGCCGACGTCGTGGCGATCGAGGAGGCACAGGGACACACCGCCCGGTTCGCGCGGGCGCTCGGGTACCCGTACTTCAGTCCGCGTCTGCAGGTCCTCTCGCGTTTCCCGGTCATCGATCCGCCCGGCGCCGACGGCACCTACGTCCTCGTGGAGGTGGCGCCGGGCTCGGTCATCGCCGTCGAGAACGTCCACCTGCCCTCCAACCCGTACGGCCCGTTCCACGTGAAGCAGGGCTTCGCGCGCACCGACGTCGTGGCGCTGGAGCGAGGACGGCGCCTCCCGGCGATCCGGCCGTCGCTCAGGGTCGCTCGGGCACTGCTCGAGCAGGGCATCCCGGTGTTCCTGACCGGGGACTTCAACGCGCCGTCGTGGCGGGACTGGACGCCCGAGATGGTGGGGACGCGCTACCAGATCCGGTACCCGGTCCGGTGGCCGGTGAGCCTGGCGGTCGAACGAGTGGGGTTCGTCGACTCGTACCGGTCGGTCCATCCCGATCCGCTGCGCGATCCCGGCCTCACGTGGTGGGCCGGCCGACCCGACGTCGCGGGATGGGACCCGGGCGCGCAGGCGCCACAGGATCGGATCGATTTCGTCTACGCGGCGGGGCAGGTCGAGGCGACCCACGCCTCGATCATCGGCGAGCGCGGATCGGAGATGTCCGATCTCACGGTGCAGCCGTGGCCGTCGGACCATCGCGCCACGGTCTCGACGTTCACCGTGACGCCGGGCCCGACACCGGTCCTGGTCGCCGTCGCGCGTCCGCTCCTGACCGTCGGTTCCGATCTCGTCACGACCTTCCACGCGAGTGAGACCGGCGGATCCATCGCGCTCGTGCCCTCGGGAGGTGACCCCTCGACGGACGCCCTGAACGAGCAGCCGACCGGTGGGGCGCTCGACGGCACGCTCTCCTTCGCCACCGACCTCCTGGAGCCCGGGTCGTACGATGCGGTCCTCCGCGACGCCGGCGGGGCCGAGGTCTCGCGGATCGCGTTCTGGCTCGAGGCGCCCGGCTCCGGGCCCGCGGTGTCCACGGGCAAGACCGAGTACGCCGTGGGTGAGCCGATCGATGTCCGGTGGTCGAACGCGCGGGGCGAGCGATGGGACTGGATCGGTATCTACCGGCGCCACCGCGACCCGCACGTCGCGAACTACCTCTTGTGGCTCTATACGGGCTCGACGGTCGAGGGGCAGGCGGTGCTCGACCGCTACGCGAACGGTAGCTTCCCGCTGCCGGCGGGCCGGTACTCCGTCTACCTGCTCCGCGACGATGGGTACGCGCTGATGGCGAGCTCGGATCTCACGATCACCGGGTGAGCCCCCGGTGACCGGACCGCTCGCGCTCGTCGGCGGTGACGAGCTGAACCCCGGGAACGAGCCCCAGGACGAGCTGCTCGTCCGGGCGGCGGGGTCGGGGCCGGCGTTCGTGCTCGCGACCGCGGCGGGGCGTCAGCACCCCGAGCGGGCCGTCGCGAACGCGGTCCGGTGGTTCGGGACCCTCGGGCTCGAGATCCGGGAGCTCGCGGCGACGCGCCGCTCGGACGCGAAGGCCGTCGCGAACGTCGAACGCGCCCGGACGGGCCGGTTCTTCTACCTCGTCGGTGGCGATCCCGGGCTGGTGCCCAAGACGCTGGCCGGCACGCCCTTGTGGGCGGCGATCGTCGGAGCCTGGAAAGATGGCGCCGCCCTCGCCGGCTCCTCGGCCGGCGCCATGGCGCTCGGCGAGTGGACCCTCGTCCGGCAGCGGATGCCCGGCGACGACCGTCGCCGGTACCTGCCCGCGCTCGGGCTCGTCCCGGGGATCGCGGTGCTGCCGCACTTCCAGAGCTTCGGGCACCGATGGGTGCCGAGCGCGGCGGACGCGGCTCCCCGAGACGGCGTCGTGCTGCTCGGCCTGGACGAACGCACCGCGGCGGTCCACCACGAGGGCCGATGGCGCGCCCTCGGGGACGGCAGCGTCACGGTGATCGCGACCGGCGACCCACGCACGTTCGCCTCCGGCGGCGAGATCGCGGGTCTGCCCGAGCCGCGGTCTCCCGACCCGACCGCACCCTGACGCGAGCCCTTTCGCGCCCAGTCGCCGGCTACCCCTTCACGATGCAGGTGAGCGTCCGGTTGAGCCCGGGGATCAGCTGGATGTCGCTCAGCATCTGACCGAGCGCGTCCATGTCCTCCACCTCGGCGTGGACGATGAGGTCGTAGGGCCCGGTCACCGATTGGGCCACCCGGACGCCGCGGATCGAGCCGATCTCGCTCCGAACCTTCGACCCGCCGCCCGCCTCCGTCTGGATCAGCACGTACGCCTTCAGCACTCCGACCTCCTCGTCGCGTCAGGACATCGTGCCCTTCCACCGGCCCCGCGTGCAACCGCGCCGCTCAGCCGGGGACCAGCACCGGCGTTTCGGCCGAGCCCGCTCGAGCCGCCTCGATCGCCTCGTCGGCCCGCTCGAGCGGGTACGACCGCGTGGACGTGACGAGCGGGATCCGCGCCGCGACGGCGAGCAGCTCCTGTCCGTCTCGGCGGGTGAGGTTCGCCACCGAACGCAGGACCCGCTCGCCCCACAGGAGCTCGTACGCGAACGAGGGGACGTCCGACATGTGGATCTCGGCGCACACGACCGCCCCCCCCGGCGCCACCGCGGCGAGGGCGAGCGGCACGAGCTCGCCCACGGCGGCGAACAGGATCGCGGCCTCGAGCGGCTCGGGCGGCCGCTCGGTGGAATCGCCCGCCCACGCGCACCCGCGATCGAGCGCGAGGCGCTGGGTGTCGACATCGCCCGGTCGGGTGAACGCGAAGACCCGGCGGCCCTCATGCCGGGCGATCTGCGCCACGAGCCGCGCGGCGTTGCCGAACCCGTACAGGCCGATCCGCTCGCCGTCGCCGGCGAGCCGGAGCGCGCGGTACCCGATCGCTCCTGCGCACAGCAGCGGGGCGGCCGCCTCAGGCTCGAACGCGGGGGGGACGGGCAGACAGAAGCGGGCGTCCGTCACCAGCCGGTCGGCGTACCCGCCGTCGAGGTCGTAGCCAGTGAACCTGGCCTCCGGACACAGGTTCTCGCGCCCGCCGATGCAATACGCGCACCGGCCGCACGCCCACCCGAGCCACGGCACCCCTACCACGTCACCCAGCCGGCGTTCGACGACGCCGTCACCCACGGCCGCCACCGTGCCGACCACCTGGTGCCCGGGGATCAACGGGAGCTTCGGGCGAGCGAGCTCGCCATCGAGGATATGCAGGTCGGTCCGGCAGATCGCGCACGCGGACACCTCCACCAGAACCTGCCCCGCAGCGGGTTCGGGCACCGGCACCTCGCGCAGCGCCGGCGGCCGGCCGGCCGCCTCGAGCACGATCGCGCGCATCATGCCGCCGCCCACCGCTCGACGAGCGCGCGTTGGTGGGCGTCGAACCATGGCGCCTCGCCCGCCGCGACGTTGGATGCGGCATGGTCGATCCGAGACGTCGCGGGGATCGCGACGCTCACCCGCGGGTCCGAGAGCGTCCACTTCAACAGGGCCTCCGCCCACGTTCGGACGCCGAGCGCCCGGACCACGCCGGGATCCGTGGGCTCGCGCCGGAGCAGCGCGCCCTCGGCGAACGGCCGCATCGCGATCACGCCGAGTCCGAGCTCGTCCGCGAGCGGGAGCACCTCACGCTCACATCGCCGCTGCAGGGGGTTGTACGGGACCTGCACGCAGTGGATCCGACCCGTCCGCATCACATCGACGAGCCCGTCGAATGCCGCCTCGCTGTAGTGGGTCGCCCCGACCAGACCCACCCGTCCGGCTTCCCGCTCGTCCTCCAGCCAGCCGAGATGCTCGCGCCAGGCGACGAGGTTGTGGACCTGCTCGATGTCCACGCGGCCGCCGAAGGACCCGAGCTGCGCCTCGAGCTGGGCCCGGCCCTCCGCGACCGACGGCGTCCAGATCTTGGTCGCGACCACCAGGCGGTCCCTGACCCCGAGGGCGTCCATCGCCCGTCCCAGGACGCCCTCGGCCCGCCCGTACATCGGCGAGGAGTCCACGAGGCGGGTCCCGCCGTCGAAGGTCGTCCGCAGCACCCCGAACGCCGCGTCCTCCCGGCGGGGCGGGAGATCGAACACGTTCCAGGTCCCGAGGCCCACCACCGGCACCCGGAGTCCCGTGGCGCCGAGCGCTCGGAGCTCCACCCGGCCCCGGTACGGCTCAGTCCTCGGTCGAGCCGTTGTGCTCGCGGAGGAATCGTTCGAGCTCGGCGGCGATGTCTTCGCCGCTCGCCGCCTCGAGCGAGGACGCGTCGTCATCGTCGTCGTCGGTACCGATCGCCTCGGCGGCCTCCTCCAGTCGCCGGACGTAGGCGGAGAGGTTCCCGTCCTCCTCGATCGCCTCCGAGACCTCCCGCTCGAACACCCGGGCGGCGAGCTCGATCTCGCCGGTGTCGATCTCTAGACCCGTGAGGTCGCGGAGCCCCTCGAGCAGCGCGAGCGCCACCTTCGGGTTCCGCGACTGCGGCAGGTAGTGCGGCGCCGCCGCCCACAGCGAGAGGGACGGCACCCCCGCTCGCGCGGCAGCCGAATTCAGGACGCCCACGATCCCCGTCGGTCCCTCGTACCGAGCGGGCACCACCCCGGGTCGCGCCAACCACTCCTCGTCCTCGCTCGCGGCGTTCACCGGCGCGGGCCTCGTGTGCGGCACGTCCGCGAGGAACGCGCCGAGCGTCACGAGCAACGAGACGTCCATGTCGGAGCAGACCTCCAGGATCGCCCCGGCGTAGGTGCGCCATCGCAGGTTCGGCTCGACACCGACGAACACGATCGCATCGCGGTCGTTGATCCGGGCCGAGAAGAAGCGGCTCGCCGGCCAGTCCACGCGACGGGTCGCCCCCTCCACCAGGCGCACGGTCGGCCGGTTGACCTGGAAGTCGAAGAACTCCTCGGGGTCGATCTCGGCGAACCGGCGCGCGCCCCACTGCGACCGCAGGGTGCGGACGGCCGTCGTCGCCGCCTCCCCGCCGTCGTTCCATCCGGCGAACGCGCAGATCATCACGGGCTTGGACAGATCCGGACGGGTTCGGTAGTCGACGTGGGTCACCCGCACAGTCTGTACGCCAGCCGGGTGCCTGTCATCCCACCTCCGCCCGGGCGGTCAAGCCTGCCGGGGGCCACGCCGATGACTACCGAAGATGGACTAGTCAGGTCGGGAGGCGAGATGGTCGTCCAGCCGCAGCGGACCCCGGACGGGTCCGGGCAGGGGATCGAGCCAGACGGGATCGACATGGACTACCGCACCCTGGTCGAGCAGATCCCTGCGATCACCTATGTCGAGGTCCACGGGGGATCGACCCCGGCGGGTCAGCGCACGACCTACGTCTCGCCCCAGGCCGCGAGGATCCTCGGTCACGGACCGATGGAGTTCGTCCGTGACCCCCAGCTGTGGCGGAAGCTGCGGCACCCGGCCGACCGCGTGAAGGTGATGGCGGCCGAGCGGACCGCCGAGGTCACGAAGCATCCCTTCCACGCGGTGTACCGGATGTTCGATCGCGGGGGCCGGCTGCACTGGTTCCGCGACGACGCCGTGATCGTCGATCGCGACGGCGGCACCGTCTGGCAAGGCGTGATGTTCGACATCACGGCCCAGAAGGAGACGGAGACCGAGCTCCAGGAGGCGCTCGACCGCGAACACGCTCTCGCGGAACGGCTCCAGGCCCTGGACGACCTGAAGAACACGCTGCTCCACACCCTGTCGCACGATCTGAAGGATCCCCTCACGGCCGTGCTCGGCGCGGCGACCACGCTGCGTCGTCCCGACCTCGGTGAGGCGCAGACCACCGAGCTCCTGGAGGGGATGACCTCACGAGCGCGCAAGATGGATCGGCTCCTGTCCGACCTGCTCGACCTCGAACGCTTGGGGCACGGGGTCGTGCGGCCCGACACGGACCCGGTGGACGTGGGCGAGCTCGTCGCGGCGATCGTCCGCGAGACGGAGCGGCACGGGCGCGACATCGACGTCGAGGTCGATCCGGTCGTGGTACCGGCGGACGCACCCAAGCTCGAGCGGATGGTGGAGAACCTCGTGGTGAACGCCGTCCGGCATACGCCCGCGGGCGCCCGCGTGTGGGTCCGCGTCTCCGCCGAGGACGGCGGCGCGCTGATCTGCGTGGACGACGACGGCCCGGGCGTCCCGGACGACCTCAAGGTGGCGGTGTTCGAGCCGTTCCGCAAGGGCGACACGCGCTCGCCCGGTTCGGGGATCGGGCTCTCGCTCGTCGGTCGGTTCGCCGAGCTCCACGCCGGGCGCGCCTGGGTGCAGGACCGGCTCGGCGGCGGCGCCTCGTTCCGGATCTTCATCCCCGGCCCCGACCGGGACTGAGCCCGTACCCGGCACGGACGGCCGTGAGCTGGGTGCTTGTCCGCGACGGCGGGTGATGGCACGATTCCGTGCTCGCTCCGCAGGGGGGACCACGTCAGAGCCCGCACCGCCTTCCGCCGGCGTCTCCGCACGCTCGCCCTGATCGAGCTCGCCCTGCTCTCGATCCTGCTGGTGCCCGCGGCACTGGCCGAGACGGCCACCGCGACCCTCACGGTGTCGGCCTCGATCGTCCGCTTCGGCACGGTCGTCACGGTGTCGGGCTCGGTGACGGCCGACCCCGGGTGCGCCTCGGGCCGGGCGGTCACGCTGCAGTGGCGGCCGGCCGATTCTGCCGGGTTCGCCAACGTCGCCACCGGGACGACGTCCGAGGGCGGCTCGTTCACGTTCGAGCAGGTGCAGCCCCACACGGGACGGTACCGGGCGATGCTCCCGGAGACGGCGATGTGCCTCGCCTCGACCACCAACGAGGCGCTCGTCCGCGTCAAGGCCCTGGTCGACGCGGCGCTCGTCGCGGGCTCGACGGAGGCCGGGGACTGCGTCGACGTGGCGGCGTCGGTCGAGCCGGCGCGACCCGGCCAGGTGGTCGAGCTCCAACGCCGGACCAAGCACGGGTGGAGGGTCATGGAGCGGCTCACGCTCGATCCCGCATCTCGGGCCCTGGCCTCGCCGTGCTTCTCGTTCCACGACGTCGGCGTCGTCCGCCTCCGCGTGCGGTGGATCGCCCAGGACATCTTGAACGAGACCAGCGCGTCACCCGTCCTCGCCTTCGAGGTGACGGAGGCGCCGTGGATGCTCGCGATCGACGACGCCATCGGGACGCGGAGTGTGTCGGTCGCGGTCGGCGACGACGACGCGCTCCTGTACGAGCGGGCGGCAGCGACGCCACGGATCCCCGCCTCCAACGAGAAGCTCCTGCTCTCGATGACGCTCTACGACACGTTCGGGCCCGACTTCCGGATCCGCACGAGCGTGGCCGCGTCCGACACCACGTCGTCGGGCGCGGTTCGGGACCTGTGGATCCTCGGGCGAGGCGATCCGGACGTGACCGCGGGCACGATGGCGTCGCTCGCGCGCAAGGTCGCCGACGCCGGGATCACCCGCGTCCGGGGTCGCGTGTTCGGCAGTACGGGGTACTTCCGGCGTGACTGGGACGCGCCGGGATGGAACCGCGTGGCCCGCGACTACGTCAACCGCCCGACCGCGCTCGTGTTCGAACGCAACGACGATCCCGACCCCGAACGCCACGCCGCGATAGCCCTCACCACCAAGCTCGAAGCCCTCGGCGTGCGGGTGGACGGCGAGCCCGGCGCCGGCAAGCCCCCGACCGGGCTCGAGACGATCGCGTTCGTCGAGTCGCCGCCGCTGCAGCGTCTGCTCACCAAGATGCTCCGCCCCTCCGACAACTTCGTCGCGGAGACGCTCGGTAAGGGTCTCGGGGCCGAGACCCGTGGGGTCCCCGGAACGATCGCGAAGGGCGCCGCCTCGATCCAGGCGTGGACCGACGGCAACGGCGCCGACTTCACCCTGAACGACAACTCGGGGCTCTCGTACGCGAACCGCGTCACGGCCGAGGGCATCGTCCGTCTGCTCTGGTTCGCCGAGGATCAGACCTGGGGCGCCGATCTGCGCCGCGCGCTGCCGACGGGCGGGCAGGGGACCTTGCGTCACCGCCTGCGGGGGGTCGACGTCCGTGCGAAGACCGGGACGCTCGACGACGTGTCGGCGCTGTCGGGCTGGGTGAAGGCGGGCTCCGGCGGGTGGGTCGAGTTCTCGATCCTGTCCTACGGGATGGCGAAGTCCACCGCCTCGGCGGTCGAGGACCGGGTCGTCGTGGCCCTGCAGAACCGGCTCGACCGACGTTCGGTCGCTCCGGCGTTCGTGAGATGAGCACCATCCGGTAAACCTCGACTCCCATCCCTCCGATGCTGAAAGGGGATGGATCCAACCACCGTCATGCCCGGCGCGCCCGAGCTCCTCGAGCGCGCGCTCAGCCCCGATGCATCCGAGGGCGGCGTCAGCTACCAGGCGCTCGTCGAGCACCAGGCCGAGACGGAGGCGAAGTACCGGAGCCTCGTCGAGCAGCTCCCGTGCGTCGTCTACCTGGCGGAGTACGGGCCGGACGGCGACTGGCTGTACGTCTCACCGCAGATCGAGCACATGCTCGGCTACACCCAGAAGGAGTGGCTCGATCATCCGCACCCGCAGGGGTCGTTCACCCACCCGGAGGACCTCCCGCGGGTGACGGCCGAGGAAGAGCGGTCGCTCGCGAGCGGCGAACCGCTCGAGGTCGAGTACCGGATCCGGCGAGCCGACGGGGAGTGGGTCTGGCTTCACGACGAGGCTACGGCGGTGCTGGACAAGGATGGCCGGCCGATCTGCCTGCAGGGCCTGATGTTCGATGTCACCAAGCGCCGGGCAGAGGAGGAGCGCCTGATCGCGCTCGACCGGCTGAAGAACACCCTGCTGCACACGCTCTCGCACGATCTGAAGGGCCCGCTCACCGCGATCCTGGTAGCGGCGAGCACCCTCGAGCGTCTGGGCGACGAGCTGGACGACGACGTCCGCGGCCACATGCTCCGGACGCTCGTCGAGCGATCCAAGGGGATGAACGCGCTCCTCACGGATCTGCTCGACCTGGACCGGCTGGACTCGGGCATCGTGGCCCCGCGCCGGTCCCAGGTCGAGCTCGGTGACCTGCTGCGCGAGCTCCTGGCCACGACCGGGGTCCTCGGGAACCGCACGGTCGAACTCGACGGCGGATGCCGTGCCAACGTCGACCGGCCGAAGGTCGAGCGCATCGTCGAGAACCTGCTCGCGAACGCCGACCACCACACGCCGACCGGATCGCGGATCTGGGTCCGGTGTTGGCGCGAGGGCGACGGCGCCGTGATCGCCGTCGAGGACGACGGACCCGGCGTGCCGGCCGAGCTGCGCACGAGGATCTTCGAGGCCCTCTACCGCGGTCCCGATTCAGGCCGCACGCCCGGGTCGGGGATCGGGCTGTCGCTCGTCGCGCGCTTCGCAGAGCTACACGGCGGTCGCGCCTGGGTCGAGGAGCGCGACGGCGGCGGCGCATCCTTCCGCGTCTTCCTCCCCGACGCGAGCGGCTGAGCCGCGCCCCGCGACGAACCCGACCGACCGTTACCATCGGGGGATGGCCGCGCCCCGAACGCTCGCCGAGAAGGTCTGGGAGCGACACGTCGTGCACCGCGCCGACGGCGAGCCCGACCTGCTCTACGTCGACCTGCATCTCGTGCACGAGGTGACGAGCCCGCAGGCCTTCGAGGGGCTGCGGCTCGCCGGCCGCTCGGTCCGCCGCCCCGACCTGACCGTGGCGACGATGGATCACAACGTCCCGACGGCGCCCGGCCCCGTGGACCCGGTGAGTCGCACGCAGATGGAGGCCCTCCGAGACAACTGCACGGGGGCCGGCATCACGCTGTTCCCCACCGGCGACATCGGGCAGGGGATCGTGCATGTGATCGGCCCCCAGATGGGGCTCACGCAACCGGGACTCGTGATCGTCTGCGGCGACTCCCACACGAGCACGCACGGGGCGTTCGGCGCGCTCGCGTTCGGCATCGGCACCAGCGAGGTGGAGCACGTGCTCGCGACGCAGACGCTCCCCCAACCGACCCCCCGCACGATGGCCGTCACCGTCGACGGCGACCTGTCGCTCGACGTCTCGGCGAAGGACGTGATCCTCGGGATCATCGCGAGGATCGGGACCGGTGGGGGCGTCGGTCACGTCATCGAGTACCGGGGAACCGCGATCGGGGCGCTCTCGATGGAGGGACGGATGACCGTCTGCAACATGTCGATCGAAGCCGGCGCGCGAGCGGGGATGATCGCGCCCGACGAGACGACGTTCGCCTATCTGGACGGCCGGCCGAGCGCGCCGACGGGCTCGGAGTGGGAGGAGGCACTCGAGGACTGGCGCTCGCTCCCGACGGACGCGGGGGCCGTCTTCGACCGCGAGGCCGTGATCGACGCGGCGAGCCTGCGCCCGCACGTGTCCTGGGGGACGAACCCCGGACAGACCGTCACGATCGACGACGTCGTCCCCGAGCCGGCCGACGAGGCCGCCGAGCGCGCGCTCGCCTACATGGACCTGCGGCCGGGCACCGCGATGCGCGAGATCCGGCCCGACACCGTCTTCATCGGCTCGTGCACGAACTCGCGGATCGAGGACCTGCGGGAGGCCGCTCGGATCCTCGACGGTCGCCGGGTCCGCCCGGGGCTGCGCGCGATGGTGGTCCCAGGATCGATGCTCGTGAAGCAGCAGGCGGAGCGGGAGGGCCTGGACCGGGTCTTCGTGGCGGCCGGGTTCGAATGGCGCGACGCGGGCTGCTCGATGTGCCTGGGGATGAACCCCGACCAACTCACGCCGGGTGAGCGATGCGCGTCGACCAGCAACCGCAACTTCGAAGGCCGCCAGGGCAAGGGTGGCCGAACCCATCTCGTGAGCCCCGCGGTGGCCGCGGCCACCGCGATCGCCGGGCACTTCGCCACGCCGCAGGACCTGGGGCGATGAAGCCGTTCACCGAACACACCGGCCGCGCGGTCCCGCTCGACCGTTCGGACGTCGACACCGATCAGATCGTGCCCGCCGAGCATCTGCGCCGGATCGAGCGGTCGGGGTTCGGGCCGTTCCTGTTCGGCGAGTGGCGGAAGGACCCGGGCTTCGTCCTCAACCGCCCGGAGTTCGAGGGCGCGACGATCCTGATCGCGGGGCCGAACTTCGGGAGCGGCTCGAGCCGCGAGCACGCGGTCTGGGCGCTCGAGGATACGGGCTTCCGGGTCGTGATCGCGCCGTCGTTCGCCGACATCTTCCGGAGCAACTGCTTCAAGATCGGCCTGTTGCCGGTGGAGCTCCCACAGGAGTCCGTCCGAGCGTTGATGGACGCGGTCCTCGACGACGCGGCGACCGAGATCACCGTCGACCTGGAGGCGATGCGGGTGAGCGCCGCCGCGGTTCGCGAGTCCTTCGAGATCGACCCGTACACGCGCCGGCGCCTGCTCGAGGGCCTCGACGACGTGGACCTCACGCTCCGCCACGCCGAGGCGATCGACGCCTACGAGCGGGCCAGACCCGCCCGGCTCCCCTCGGTCCCCCGGTCGTAGCCCTCGGTCGAACGGCCTCCGCCCAACGGTCTCAAGCGTGCTCGCGGAAGGGCCGATGCCAATGGAGCGATGTCCACGCCCGAGCACCTCGACGCGCCCGATCTCGGCCGCCCTCAAACCGGTCGCCTGCGGCGTCGCTCCAGCGACGTTCTGGTCCCTCGGCCCCTGAAGGACAAGCCGCTCCGGCGCGAGAGCGACAGCTGGCTCGAGCGCTGGATGGCCACGGTCGAGGATCTCGCCCGCCTGAAGTCGTCGCATCCGATGCTCGACGCCGTGATCGACGAGCAAGAGGGTCGCAGGATCCGCATCGGCGGTCATTGGCTCGCGGACTTCGCATCGTGCAACTACCTCGGCCTGGACCTGGATCGGGACGTGATCGACGCGATCCCCGAGTACCTCGAGAAGTGGGGAACGCATCCCTCGTGGTCCCGGCTGCTCGGGAGCCCGGTGCTGTACGAGCAGATCGAGGAGACCACGACGGCGCTCCTCGGCTCCGAGGACACCCTGCTGCTGCCCACGATCACGCACATCCACATGTCGGTCATCCCGGTCCTCGTGGGCAGCGGGGTGATGTTCCTGGACGGCAGGGCGCACAAGACGATCTACGACGGGGCGAGCGTGGCACGCGGACACGGCGCGACGATCCAGCGGTTCCGTCACAACGATGCGGAGCACCTCGAGCAGCTCGTGAAGAGCTCCTCCATCACGCCGCGGGTGATCGCCGTCGACGGCGTGAACTCGATGACCGGCAACGCTCCCGACGTCAGGGAGTTCGCGCGGATCGCCCGCGAGAACGACGCGCTGCTGTACATCGACGACGCCCATGGGTTCGGCGTGATCGGCGAGCGCTCGCCCGACGAGCTGTGCGAGTGGGGGCTGCGCGGCAACGGCGTCATCCGACACCAGGGCGAGACCTACGACAACATCATCATGGTCTCGGGCTTCAGCAAGGCCTACAGCTCCCTGCTGTCGTTCCTCGCGCTGCCGACACGGCTGAAGGACGTGCTCAAGGTCGCGGCCCCGCCGTACCTGTACTCGGGACCCTCGCCGGTCGCGTCGCTCGCGACGACCATCACGGGCCTGCGCGTGAACGATCTCCGCGGCGACCTGTACCGGTACGAGATCTACCGCAAGACCCGGAAGGTCATGGATCGCCTGCACGAACTCGACATCTACACGCCGAACCGGTCCGGCTACCCGCTGATCGAGATCCCGCTCGCGAACCACGACGACATCGACGTCGTCGGCCGCTACCTGTTCGACCGAGGGATCTACGTGACGATGGCCGCGTACCCGCTCGTGCCGAAGGACGAGGTGGGGTTCCGGATCCAGATCACGGCCGCGAACCCCGACGACCAGATCGAGCTCCTGTGCGAGGTGCTCGGCGAGATGAGCGAACGCTTCCAGCTTCAGCACGAGCAGCACCGCCGGCTCATGCTGCGCGCTCGGGAGGAACGGGGCTAGGGATGGCGAAGGGTCCCGTTGCCGAAGGGCTCGGCCGCGCCGAAGCGCTCTCCGATGCCGGCGAGTACGCCGCCGCGTTGGAGGAGCTCGACGTCGCGGTCCACAGCGACCCGTCCGACGCGGCCGTGTTCACGGCGCGCGGGTGGGCCCTGGAGAACCTCGGGCCCGAACGTCTGGGGGAGGCGCGCTCCGCCTACGAGGCCGCGCTCGCGCTCGACCCGTCGGCGATGTGGGCCAAGGAGGGCCTGTCGAACGTGCTCCGGCGGATGGGCCATCTCCGGGAGGCCGACCGCCTCTGCGAGGAGGTCGTCGACGAGGGCCGGAGGCGATACGAGGATGAGGAGGACCTGTGGGAGCTCGTCGGGTGGTGCGAGCTGCGGCTCGGCCGCTACCAGGACGCGGTCGCCACGCTGCGAGAGGCGCTCCGTCGGGACGGCCGATGGATCGCGGTCCGCTTCGATCTCGCCCTCGCGCTGCTGTGCGCCGGTGAGCGCTCGCGGGCGTTCCTCGAGTACTCGCGAGGCGTCCACCAGGCCGTGAACGGCGGCGTCGAGCGGCTGCGCGGCTGCCTGCGCGTCGCGCTCGACGACCTGGAGGAGTCGCTCACCGAGCGGCCCGCGCTCGGGACCACGCGCGAGGCGATCGCCGCGCGCGATCTCCTTCGCTCCACGCTGCGGGCCGCCTACCAGGCCGGCTGATCCGATGGGCGACCAACGGGACGGTCGCACGTTCGTCGAACGGCGGATGCGGATCCTCACGCCTCTGCGTCACGCCGACTTCCGCATGCTGTGGACGGGCATGACGGCCTCGTTGCTCGGGGACGGGATCTTCTACGTCGCCCTCGCCTGGCAGGCGTACGAGCTCTCGAACACCCCGAGCGCCCTGTCGACGATCGGCGTGGCCATGACGGTCCCTCACGTGGTGTTCCTGCTCGCCGGCGGCGTGGTCTCGGACCGATTCGACCGACGCCGGGTGATGATCGCGGCCGACCTGATGCGCGCGGCCGCCGTCGGGACGATGGGCGTCCTCGCGCTGTCCGGCCGGCTCGAGCTCTGGCACATGCTCGTGCTCTCCGGCCTGTTCGGTGCGGGAACGGCGTTCTTCGGCCCCGCCTTCGACGCCATCGTCCCCGGTCTGGTGCCGGACGCCGAGCTCAACCAGGCGAACTCGCTCGACCAGCTGGTGCGGCCGGCCGCGCTCCGGATGGTGGGCCCGGCGTTGGGGGGTTGGATCGTCGCGAGCGGCGGGGCGGGAACCGCGTTCGTGGTGGACGCCTGCACGTTCGCGGTCTCGATCTCCTGCGTCGCCCTCATGCGATCGGGGCGAACGACGTCGGAGGAGCCGCACGGCTCGGTGATCGGTGATCTCCGCGAGGGGTTCGCGTACGTCCGTTCGCAGGTGTGGTTGTGGGGCACGTTCCTCGCCGCGACGCTCGGCTACCTGATCTTCTGGGGCCCGTCGGAGGTCCTGCTCCCGTTCGTGGTCCGCAACGAGATGCACGGCACCGCGGCCGACCTCGGTCTGATCTTCGCCGTCGGCGGGATCGGCGCGATGACGTCGGCCATCGTGATGGGCAACCGTCAGATGCCCCGCAGGAACATGACGTTCATCTACCTCGTCTGGACGGCGTCGACGCTCGCGATCGCCGGCTACGGGCTCGCCCGGTTCCCGTGGCAGGCGATGGCCGCCTGCTTCGCGTTCAACGCCCTCGAGGGCGCGGGGACGATCGTGTGGGCGACGACGAAGGGCCGCCTGGTGCCGAGCCGGCTGCTCGGGCGCGTGTCGAGCTTCGACTGGTTCATCTCGATCGCGCTCGTCCCGATCTCGTACGCCTTCACGGGCCCGATCGCGGGGGCGTTCGGCGCGACGGAGACGCTCGTGGGGGCCGGCCTGCTGGGAGGGATCGTCACCCTCGCCTTCCTGTTCCTGCCCGGGATGCGCGACATCGAGCGGAGCGGGAGGCTCGCGGGCACGCACGTCGACGGGAACGGCGATACCGGCTTCGGGGCCCTCGAGGGCCCGCTGGCACCCATCTCCGCTGGTCAGGGGCCCTTTCCCACCTCGGGAAGTTCGGCGTCCGGTCTAAGGTCTCCGGCTCGGCCCACCGATACGTGATGGCAGACATGAAGCCTCGGGCTTGGCTCCTGTACCTGGGTGGCGGCGTTGCCGCGCTCCTCGGTTTCCTGTTCCTGCCCCACATGCGGCAGGGATGGGTCTTCAACATGATCTCGCTGTCCTCGCCGGTGGCGATCGTGGTCGCCGTCCGGATGTGGAAGCCGACCGTCCGTGCTCCCTGGTACCTGTTCGCGCTCGGTCAGACGTTCTTCGTCATCGGGGACGTCATCACCTACAACTACAACGACTTCTTCGGCACCGATCTCCCGTACCCGTCGATCGGCGACGTCGCCTACCTGCTGGTCTACCCGTGCCTGGTCGGCGGGCTGCTGCTCCTGATCCGCCAACGCAACCCCGGCCGAGACCGCGACAGCGTGATCGACTCGCTCATCGTCGCGATCGGCGTCGGCACGATGCAGTGGGTGTTCCTGATGTCGCCGGTCGCGCACGACTCGACCTCCACGCTCGTGCAGAAACTGGTCGGCATGGCGTATCCGTTCATGGACCTGATCCTGCTCACCGCGGTCGTGCGGCTGGCGATCGGCGCCGGCAAGCGGGCTCCGTCGCTCTACCTCATGGGGGCGGCGGCCCTCTCGCTGTTCCTCGCGGACACCGTGTACACGTACATCTCCGTCCAGGGCCTCGTCTACGATCAGTCCGGTTACCTCGAAGCCGGATGGGGCATGTTCTACCTCCTGTGGGGCGCGGCCGCCCTGCACCCGTCGATGCGCCATCTCGCCGATCGCGCGCCGGATCAGGAGGTCCGCCTCACCCGCGGGCGCCTGCTCCTGCTCGGAGCCGCGTCGCTGGTCCCGCAGGCCGTGCGCGCGATCCAGCTGCTCCGGGAGGAGGCGACCGACCTGTGGGTCATCACGATCTCGACGACCTGCTTGTTCGTGCTCGTCGCCGCCCGGATGGCGGGCCTGGTCCGCCGGCAGGAGCAGTCGACCCGGCGGGAGAAGGCGCTGCGCAACGTCGGCGCGTCGCTCGTGACGGCCACGAACCGAGAAAGCATCTACGCGGCCACGTTGGAGGCCGCTCGGGCCCTCGTGGGCGAGGACGCCGGCCTTCGGCTGCTCGTCGCGACCGAGGACGATCCGGACGTCTTCCGGGTGGTCGCGGCCACCGGAGGGGTCGAGCGTGTCGAAGGTACGACGGTTTCCCTGTCGATCCTCCCCCAGTGGAAGCGCGACCGGCTCCAGTCCCATCGCTCCTACGAGGTCCCGGTCGGGGAGGCCGAGCTCGCGAGCTCGCTCGGCATGCCCGAGAACGCGGCCTTCGTGCTGAGCGCTCCGCTGTTCATGAAGGAGGAGCTCCAGGGTCTGCTCGTGATCGCGGGGGCGACGACCGTGCCGCGCGCGATCCGGGACTCGCTGGAGGCCCTCTCCTCCCAGGTGGCCCTGGCGCTCGACAGCGCGCTCACGACCGAGATCCTGCTCATCCGCCAGAGCGAGGCGCGCTTCTCGTCCCTGGTCCAGAACTCGTCGGACGTGGTCATGGTCGTGGAGGCCGACTCCACGATCCGGTACATCAGCCCCTCGGTCGAGCGCGTGCTCGGCCACGCGGCCAGCGAGCTCGAGGGGACGAAGCTCACGATCCTGATCCACCCGGAGGACCGGGCCGGCGTCCTGCAGTTCCTCACGTCGGGCGGCCGCGAGGGCGACGCCCACCCCGGACTCACCGAGTTCCGGATGAAGCACCGCGACGACTTCTGGCTGCACGTCGAGACCCTGCGGACGAACCTGCTGCACGACGAGAACGTGAAGGGGATCGTCCTCAACACGCGTGACGTCTCCGAACGCAAGGCCTTCGAGGAGCAGCTCGCACACCAGGCGTTCCACGACGCGGTCACGGGCCTCGCGAACCGGGCGTTGTTCAAGGACCGCGTCGAGCACATGATCGAACGCCAGGCGCGCGACCGCCTCCCGGTGTCGATCCTGTTCATGGACCTCGACGACTTCAAGACGATCAACGACTCGCTCGGCCACGCGGCCGGGGACCGTCTCCTCAGCGAGGTGGGCGAGCGCCTGAAGAACTCGCTCCGCCAGGCCGACACGGCGGCTCGCTTGGGCGGCGACGAGTTCGCGATCTTGCTCGAGGACGGCGGCGACGGGGTCGACGCGGCAGAGGTCGCGGCGAGGATCCTCTCATCGCTCGAAGGACCGTTCCATCTCGAGGGTAAGGAGGTGTTCGTCCGGGCGTCGATCGGCATCGCGACCGCCGACGCGCGAACGGGCGGACCCGAGGGAGCCGAGGAGCTCCTGCGGAACGCAGACGTGGCGATGTACATGGCCAAGGAAGCGGGCAAGGGCCGGTACCAGGTCTTCGAACCCGCGATGCACGACACGGCCCTGCAGCGACTGGAGCTCAAGGCCGATCTCCAGCGCGCGGTCGACAACGGCGAGTTCGTCCTGCACTACCAGCCGGTGATCGAGCTCTCGACCGGACGGATCGAGGGGCTCGAGGCCCTCGTCCGCTGGCAGCACCCTGCCCGCGGCCTCATCGCGCCCTTGGACTTCATCCCGCTCGCCGAGGAGACCGGCCTGATCGTCCCGCTCGGCCGATGGGTGCTCCAGGAGGCGTGCACCCAGGCCCGCCGTCTGCAGCAGCGCTACGTGATGGACCCACCGCTGCACATGGCCGTCAACCTGTCGGCTCGGCAGCTCCAGCGTCCCGAGATCGTCGGCGAGATCGCCGAGACCCTGATGGAGACCCAGCTGGATCCGAGCAGCCTCGTCCTGGAGATCACCGAGTCCGTGATGATGCAAGACATGGAGCTGTCGATCCAACGTCTCGCGGAGCTGAAGGAGCTCGGCGTGCGCCTCGCCGTCGACGACTTCGGCACGGGGTACTCGAGCCTCAACTACATCCGCCGGTTCCCGGTCGACATCCTCAAGGTGGACAAGTCCTTCGTGGACGGGGTCAACGAGGGCGGCGAGGAATCGGCGCTCACCGCGGCCATCATCGAGCTGGCAGGGATCCTGCGGCTGCGTCCGGTGGCCGAGGGCATCGAGCGAGCGGATCAGCTCGAGAAGCTCCTGGCGCTGCGATGCGACCTGGGTCAGGGCTTCTACTTCGCCAAGCCGCTCCCGCTCGAGAGCGTGGACGAGCTGCTCACCACCCGGCAGACACTCGAGCAGCGGGAGACCGAAGTCTCCTCCTAGCGTGCCCGAACCCCCCAAGGGGTCTAAGGCGCTGTCCCCCGGCGGGCCGATGCAAGTTCACCCGCGCGGTCGATGCCTTCGGACACACCCTTCCCTAGCATGGATCAGAGACCTTTTCGTGTCCGAGGACCCATTCCCGGGAGGCGCCCGATGGCGGTCGGTAGGATCCGCGTCCTCGTCGCGGGTGACATCTGCGTGAACCGCTCGTCGGTACGTCCGTTCCTCGAGGACGACGGCTACGACGTGGTCGCAGAGACGTTCACGTGCGACGACGTCCTGCCCTCCGTGTCCGCCGGCCGGCCCGACGCCATCGTGATCGACGACCGGCTCCTGGGCCGGCGGATCGGGAAGCTCCTTCCGAGGGTGCGTCGTGCGGCGCCCGACGCGAAGGTGGTCGTGGTCACGGCGGCGGGCGTCCGCGCGCCGAACCCGGCCGAGGCCGATGCCTACCTCGGGCGGGGGGTGGGCCTCGCCGAGCTCTCCGTCCTGCTCGGTCGCCTCTTCACACAGGAGGGTCCGCCGACGGCGCTCGCCGGTGTCGAGACCGTCGCGTCGGCCCCGATGCCGAGGACCGACTCGAAGGGTGGCGTCACGCGCTTCGTCGCCACCGTCGGCGTGCCGCTCCTCGCGATCTGGGCGCTCATCGCGATGATCACGACCGGTGGCGGCGTGCCGTTGCCGCGGGTCGACACCACCGACCTCGCCGGGCAGGTCGTGACCGTGCCCCGGGGCATCGACGCGCTCGACGACGCGCACGACTCGCTCGAGCGGATGATCGCGGCGCTCGAGGCGGGCAGCTACCTGCAGGCCTCCATCCACGCGCAGGCGCTGATGGACCAGCGCGGAACCGCGATGGCGGGTGGCTCCCTCACGGTCGGCCTCGATGACGAGATCCGGGCCGCCCTGTCGGCCGTCGCGAGCTCGCTTCCGCCGGGCGTGACCGCGAGCCTGCAGGACGTCTTCGGGCATCTGTTCCCCGTACTCGAGATCGAACCCACTCCGGGCGGCGGGTCGGAGGTCATCCTCGGCCCCGTCATCGGCGGCTCGACCGGCGATCCGATGATCTCCGGAGGAGGCGACGTCGGAGACACGACCGGCGGCGGAGGAGGCGACGGGAGCGGCGGCGGGGACGATAGGACCGTGATCGCGCTCGCCCCCGGCGACGGTCGCGAGTGGGGGCAGAGCCACAAGGAGACCAAGGGTGACGGTGGTCCTCCGCCCTGGGCCAACGGGCACGCGGGCGAGACCCATGGGCACGAGGGCGACCCACCGGGACACGAGGGCGGGGCCCACGGCCACGGGAACGACCACGGGGCCGACGGGGACGCGTAGCGCGCCGGTCTACAGGTCCACGCGGTATCGGATCGTCGGTCGCATCTCGCAGTCGACGCGCTCGCTCGTGACGGTCCCGTCGTGCTTCCACCCGGCGACCTCGTAGAAGCGGCGGGCTCGCTCGTTGGTCTCGAGCACCCAGAGCGTCGCGATATCGAACCCGTGTGACCGCAGGTCCTCGAGCGCGTGCTCGAACAGGCGCCGTCCCAGACCCGTGCCGACATGCTCGGGGTCGAGGTAGATCGCGTAGAGCTCGCCCGTCCGCTCGCCCGCGTCGGCGTCCTCGCTCGGACCGGTCACCGCGAACCCCGTCAGCGCTCCCCCGTCGTCGGCGACCCACGTAACCCACCCGGCGCGCGGCTCCTCGAGGCTCCGCCGATGCTGCTCGAGCCGGTCCTCCACCGTGAGGCCATCGAGGTAGTCGTCGGTGAGCTGGCCTCGGTACGCGGCCTGCCACGACCGGACGTGGATCTCCGCGATCGCGCGCGCGTCTTTCGGGGCGGCCTCGCGGATCCGTGGCGGCATGGACCTCAGGGTACCGCGGGGTCCGAGGGCGCCTCGCCGTCTCGCGGATGGAGCAGCCCGTAGAGGTACCCGTCCACGAGCGCCTCCCAAGACGCCTCGATGATGTTCTCGGAGACGCCGACGGTGGTCCATTCCCGCTGGCCGTTCGAGGTGTCGATCAACACGCGCACCACCGCACCGGTCCCGGAGGTCTGCTCGAGGACGCGGACCCGGAAGTCCTCGAGCGAAATGTTCCCGAGTTCCGGGTAGTCGTTCACCAGGGCCTTGCGGAGCGCGTTGTCCAGCGCTCCGACCGGGCCGTGGCCCTCGGCGCTCTCGATGTGCCGGGTCCCTTTGGTCACGACCTTGACGGTCGCCTCGGCGAGCGGTGGCTCATCGTCGCCCACCCGCTCCTCGACGTGGACGCGGTAGCTGTCGATCTCGAAGAACGGTTGCCGCCACCCGTCGGCGCGTCGCATCAGCAGCTCCAGGGACGCGTCCGCCACCTCGAAGGTGTACCCGCGGGCCTCGCGCTCCTTGAGGTCCGCGAGCAGCCGGCCGACGGCCTCGGACCCCAGCTCGAGGTCGAATTCCCGCGCCTTCATCCGGATCGTCGCCGCCCCCCCGAGATCGCTCGCCACGACCCCGCGGTGGTTGCCCACGGTCTCGGGCGCCACGTGCTCGTAGGCGCGCGAGACGCGTTCGATGCCGCTCGCATGCAACCCGGCCTTGTGCGTGAACGCGAACCGGCCCGCGTACGGCTGGCGCGAGTCCGGCGCCACGTTCGCGACCTCGGCGACGTAGTGCGCGACCTCGGTGAGCCGCTCGAGCGAGCCGTCGGGCAGGCACTCGGCGCCCATCTTCAGCATCAGGTTGGCGGCGATCGGGATCAGGTCCGCGTTGCCGGTCCGCTCGCCGTAGCCGTTCACGACGCCCTGCACCTGGAAGGCGCCGTGCTCGACCGCGATGAGCGAGTTCGCGACGGCGCAGCCGGCGTCGTTGTGCACGTGGATGCCGAGCGGCGTCCGAACAACCTCACGCACCTCGGCGACGATGCGAGCCACCTCCTGCGGGAGCATCCCGCCGTTGGTGTCGCACAGGACCAGGCGCTCGGCGCCGGCTTCCTCGGCCGACGCGAGCACCCGCAGCGCGAACGCCCGGTCGCTCCGGTAGCCGTCGAAGAAGTGCTCGGCGTCGAAGAAGACGCGACGTCCCTGCTGCCGCAGGAACGCGATCGAGTCGCGGACCATGGCCGCGCCCTCGTCCAGGTCGGTGCGGAGGGCCTCGGTGACGTGGAGGTCCCAGGCCTTGCCCACCAGGCACACGACCTCGGTCCCCGCGTCGAGGAGGTCACGGAGGACGCCGCTGCGGTCCGGCGCCTCCCCCGCCTTGCGCGTCATCCCGAACGCCGTGAGCGTCGCGTGCTTGAGGGTCTCCCCCGTCGCGAGCCGGAAGAACTCGGTCTCGCGCGGGTTCGCGCCGGGCCAGCCACCCTCGATGAACGAGACGCCCAGCTGATCGAGCTTGTGCAGGATCCGCAGCCGGTCGTCGATCGAGTACGAGAAGCCGGTCCCCTGCGCGCCGTCGCGCAGGGTAGTGTCGTACAGCTCCACCTGCAACGGGCTCACGGGATCGCCCCCTCGGCCACGAGGTCACCGACCTCCGGCGTCGAGTACCCCATCTGCCCCGCGCGCATCGAATGCAGCTTCGAGCACGCGAAGCGGATGCCCGCGGTCACACGCGCCGCGGCCTCCTCCTCGCCGAGCTGCGCGAGCAGCATCTGCAGCGCGCCGATCGCCGCGAGCGGGTTGATGGTCCCCCGCCCGGTGTGGTCGGGGGCCGTGCCACCGATCGGTTCGAACATGCTCATCCCGGAGGGATTGATGTTGCCTCCCGCCGCGATGCCCATCCCACCTTGGATCATCGCACCGAGGTCCGTGATGATGTCCCCGAACATGTTGTCGGTGACGATCACGTCGAAGCGGGACGGCTGATCCAACAGGTAGATGCACGCGGCGTCCACGTGGACGTAGTCGCGCTCGACCTCGGGGTACCCGCTCCCGACCTCGTCCACGATGCGCTGATACAGGTCTCCCGCGAACGTGAGCACGTTGGTCTTGTGGACGAGCGTCACCTTGCGCCGCCGGTCAGGCCGCATCGCGAGCTCGAACGCGTACCGGACGATCCGCTCCACCCCGTGGCGCGTGTTGATCGACTCCTGCACGGCCACCTCGTGCGGCGTGCCCTTGCGGTGGAAGCCGCCCGACCCGCTGTACAAGCCCTCGGAGTTCTCGCGGACGACCACCATGTTGACGTCGTCCTCCGAGTGGGAGGGTACGAGGGTCTCCACCCCCGGGTACCGCACGATCGGACGGAGGTTGACGTACTGGTCGAGCTCGAACCGGATGCGCAGCAACAGGTCGCGCTCGAGGATGCCGGGCCGTACCCGCGGGTCGCCGACGGCCCCGAGCAGGACGGCGTCCATCGTGCCCAGTCGTTCGAGCTCGTCGTCGGGGAGCACCTCGCCCGTGCGCAGGTACCGGTCGGCGCCGAGGTCGAACCCGACCGTCGAGACGTCGAATCCATCGCGGACGGCCTCGAGCACCTTGAGGGCCTCGCCGACGACCTCGGGACCCGTCCCGTCGCCCCGGATCACGCCGATCGAGTGCGTCCGGCCGGTCACGGGGTGTGCTTCTCCGCGTCGTCGTCGCGGTTCGACATCAGCAGCGCGCGGTTGACCGCGGCCAGGTAGGCGCGGGCGCTCGCCTCGACCACGTCGGTCGCCACGCCACGACCCGTGACACGCCGTCCGAGCGCATCGAGCTGCACGACGACGTCGCCGAGCGCATCGGTCCCGCCGGTGACGGCCGAGACGTTGAACGAGACGAGGCGCCCCTCGACCCCCGAGGCTCGCTGGATCGCACCCATCGCGGCGTCGATCATGCCGTCGCCCATCGCTGACTCCTCGACCATCTCGTCGCCCCTGCGGAGCCGGACGCTCGCCGTCGGGGAGAGCGCGGTCCCCCCGCCCACCTGGAGCGCCTCGAGCACGAACACGTCCTCGGCGGCCGCGCCGAGCTCCTCGGAGACGATGGCCGCGAGGTCCTGGTCGGTGAGCTGGATCTTCCGGTCGGCGAGGTCCTTGAAGCGCGCGAACGCACGGTTGAGGTGCTCCTCGTCGAGCTCGATCCCGATCTTGTCGAGCGCGTCCGCGAACGCGTGACGGCCGGAATGCTTGCCGAGGACGAGCTGGTTGCCCTCGAGGCCGATCTCGAGCGGGTCCATGATCTCGTACGTCGCCCGATTGGCGAGCACCCCGTGCTGGTGGATCCCGCTCTCGTGCGCGAACGCGGATGACCCGACGACCGCCTTGTTCGGCTGCACGCCGTAACCGGTGGTCATGCTGACCAGGCGCGAGGTGCGCGTGATCTCCTTCAGGTTCAGCCGGTGCGTCACGCCGAGCGCCTCCCGGCGCGTGCGCACGACCATGGCGACCTCCTCGAGCGAACAGTTGCCCGCGCGTTCACCGATCCCGTTCACGGCCACCTCGACCTGCCGGGCGCCGTTCACGATGCCGGCGAGCGAGTTGGCCACGGCCAGTCCGAGATCGTTGTGGCAGTGCGTCGAGATCACCACATGCTCCGGGACGGCCTCGCGCACCGTCCGGACCAACTCGCCGAACTCGTGCGGCATCGCGTAGCCGACCGTGTCGGGGACGTTGATCGTCGTCGCCCCGGCGTCCACCGCGACCCGGAAGCACTCGAGGAGGAAGTCCAGCTCGGTCCGCGTCGCGTCCTGCGCGCTGAACTCGACGTCTTCGGTGTAACCGACGGCAAGCTTGACGCCCTCGCGGATCGCGTCGAGCACCTGCGCCTGGCTCATCCGGAGCATGTCCGTCATGTGGATGTCGCTCGTCGAGATGAACGTGTGGATCCGCCACCGTTCGGCACCGGCGAGGGCCTCGGCCGCGCGGGTGATGTCGCCGGGCACGACGCGGGCGAGCGCCGCGATCACCGGGCCGCGGACGCTCGAGGCGATCTCGCTCACGGCCTCGAACTCCCCCTCGCTCGAGACGGGGAAGCCCGCCTCGATCACGTCGACGCCGAGGCGGGCCAGCTGCTCCGCGATCTCGACCTTCTCGGCCCGGGTGAGCGCGATCCCCGGGGCCTGTTCGCCGTCGCGGAGCGTGGTGTCGAAGATCCGAACTACGTCAGGGTCGTTCGTCATCGGGGACCACCTTCTCGTCGGAGTGCAGCCACGGCATCATCGGACGCAGCTCGCGGCCCACGGACTCGAGCTGCGAGCCACGGGCCTCGCGACGGAGCGCGAGGAAGTGGGGGAAGCCGGCCTCGGCCTCCCCCAGCCACTCCTTCGCGAACGCGCCGTCCTGGATCTCGGACAGGACCTGACGCATGCGCTCGCGCACGCCTTCGTCCACGATCCTCGGACCGCTCCGGTAGTCGCCCCACTCGGCCGTGTCGGAGATCGAGTAGCGCATCCACGACAGGCCGCCCTCGTAGATCAGGTCGACGATCAGCTTGAGTTCGTGCAGGCACTCGAAGTACGCGATCTCCGGCTGGTATCCGGCCTGCACGAGGGTATCGAACCCGGCCTCGACGAGCGTCGAGATCCCTCCGCACAGCACCGACTGCTCGCCGAACAGATCGGTCTCGGTCTCCTCCTTGAACGTCGTCTCGATGATCCCGGCACGAGCGGCGCCGATCCCGGCCCCGTACGCGAGCGCGCGCGCCAACGCCGTGCCAGTCGGGTCCTGTTGCACCGCGACCAGCGCCGGCGTCCCGATCCCCTCCTGGAAGGTGCGCCGCACCAGGTGCCCCGGGCCCTTCGGCGCGATCATCGTCACGTCGACATCGGCGGGCGGCCGCACGGTCCCGAAGTGCACCGAGAACCCGTGCGCGAACATCAGCATGTTGCCCGCCTGCAGGTTCGGCGCGATGGCCGAGGCGTAGACGGCGCCGTGCGCCGTATCGGGGAGCACGACCATGACCACGTCCGCCTCCGCCACGGCCTCCCCCGTCGGCCTCACGGGCAGCCCGGCCTCCTCCGCCTTGGACCACGACCCCGAGCCCTCGCGCAGCCCCACGCGGACGTCGTGGCCCGAATCCTTCAGGTTCTGCGCGTGCGCGTGGCCCTGGCTCCCGAACCCCAGGACCGCGATCCGTTGACCGGCAAGGACCGACGGATCGGCATCCGCGTCGTGGTAGATCGTCGCCATCGATGGTTCCCGCCTTTCCGGTTCCTTCCTCCGGCGACGTCAGACGCCGCCGCCGGTCCACTCCTGTCCGTTGCCGACGACCGACCGCAGACGCGCAGTCCGCTCCTTGATCCCCCGATCGCCGCGGGCAAGCGCGATCCGCCCGGTGCGCGAGAGCTCCACGATGCCGAAGTCGCGCAGCAGCTCGAGGAGGGCCTCGAGCTTGTCGGGCGTGCCGGTGCCCTCGATCGTGATCGTCCGGTGGGTCACATCGAGCACCCGGACCCGGAACACGTCGCAGATCTCCAGGATCCGCGCGCGGGCCTCGCCCTCGCCCTTGACCTTCACCAGCATCAGCTCGCGCTCGACCGCGTCGCCCGCCTCGTGCTCCAGGATCTTGATCACGTTGATCAGCTTGTTGAGCTGCTTCGTGACCTGCTCGAGCGGCTTCGTGTCGACCTGGACCACGATCGTCATCCGCGACAGACCGGCGTCGTCGGTTGGGCCGACCGCCAGCGAGTCGATGTTGAACCCCCGCGCCGCGAACAGCCCGGCGACGCGCGTGAGGACGCCCGGCTTGTCCTCGACCAGCACCGAGATCGTATGCAGGCTCATGCGACCGGTGCCTCGGCGGGATCGTTCGTCGGCCGCAGGCCCTCGGGGCCGACGATGATGTCGTCGTTGCTCGAGCCCGCGGGGACCATCGGGAAGCACATCTCCTTCGAGTCCACGCGGAAGTCGATCACGACGCTCCGGTCGGTGACCGAGAGCGCCTTGTCGATCACGGCATCCACCTCGTCGGGGTGCTCAGCTCGCAGACCCACGCAGCCGTACGCCTCGGCGAGCTTGACGTAGTCCGGCACGTCGTAGGACAGGTAGACCTGCGAGTACCGCTCCTCGTAGAACAGCTCCTGCCACTGGCGGACCATCCCCAGGTGCGCGTTGTTGATGATCGCCGTGACGAAGGGGATGCCCTCGGCCGTCGAGGTCGCGAGCTCCTGGCTGGTCATCTGGAAGCACCCATCCCCGTCGATGGCGACCACCCGGCGGTCGGGTCGGCCGGCCTTGGCGCCGAGTGCCGCCGGCACGGCGAACCCCATCGTGCCGAGCCCCCCGGAGTTCACCCACGTCCGCGGCTCGGTGAATCGCCAGAACTGCGACGCCCACATCTGGTGCTGGCCGACACCGGCGACGACGATCGCGTCGCCCTTCGTGTGCTCGTACAGACGCTCGATGCAGAACTGGGGCTTCAGGGGCCCGTCCGCCGGTTGGTCGTACGTGTAGGGGTACGTCCGCTTCCAATCGTCGAGCTGAGCGAGCCAGGCCGTCCGGTCCGGGACCCCGCCGGACTCGTCCTGGAGGCGCCGGAGCTCGGTGTGGAGCTTGGCGATGACGTCCTTGCAGTCGCCGACGATCGGCACATCGGCGACGCGGTTCTTCCCGATCTCGGCCGGGTCGACGTCGACGTGGACGATCTTCGCGCCCTTCGCGAACGAGGACAGCTGTCCGGTCACCCGGTCGTCGAACCGCGCCCCGAGCGCGACCAACAGGTCCGCCTTCTGCATCGCGGTGACGGCCGTGTAGCCGCCGTGCATGCCCGGCATCCCGAGCGCGAGCTCGTGCGTGTCGGGGAACGCTCCCCGGGCCATCAGCGTGGTCGTGACGGGGAGCCGCCCGTCGTTCGCGAGCTTCAGTAGCTCCTTGTGCGCCTCGGCCTTGATCACGCCGCCGCCGACGTACAGGACGGGGCGCTCGGACGCCATGATCATCTTCGCGGCGCTGCGGACCTGCTTCAGGTTGCCCTTGGTCGTCGGGCGGTAGCCGGGGAGGTCGACCGACTCCGGCCAGTCCCAGCTGATCTCCTGCAGCTGGACGTCCTTGGGGATGTCCACCAGCACGGGGCCGGGCCGACCGGTCCGGGCGATGTGGAACGCCTCGCGGATCGTCATCGCGAGCTCGTTGGCGTCCTTGACCAGGAAGTTGTGCTTGGTGATCGGCATCGTGATGCCGGTGATGTCGGCCTCCTGGAACGCGTCGTTCCCGACGACCGGTGTCGGGACCTGCCCGGTGATCGCGACCATCGGGACGGAGTCCATCTTTGCGTCCGCGAGCGCCGTCACGAGGTTGCAGCCGCCCGGGCCGGAGGTGGCGATCGCGACCCCGACCTTCCCGGTCGCCCACGCGTAGCCCTCGGCGGCGTGGCCCGCCCCCTGCTCGTGCCGGCACAGGACGTGGCGGACCTTGGAGTCGATCAAAGGGTCGTACGCGGGCAGGATCGCCCCGCCCGGGATGCCGAACGCGATGTCGACGTCCTCGCCCTCGAGCGAACGGAACAGCGCCTGCGCGCCGGTGACCTTCATGGGGCGACGGCCTCGCGCTCCTCGACCGGTCCGGTCTCGACGCGGCGGACCGTGCAGCCCAGCCGGTGGGCCAGGTTGCGGGTGGCGCGCTCGAACTCCCACGGGGTCCAGTCGCGCCGCCGCGTGGTCATCCCGGCCTCGTCCATCCCGCCGCCGAAGTCGAACCCGGCGTCCAGGTACGCGACCTCCTCGCCGAAGAACCGGTCGAACTGCGGGCGATCGGCGGCGTCGGCGACGTCCATCGTCACCTGACCCGGGCCCTCCCACAGCACGCTCGCGACCGTCCTGCCGCCCCGCTCGAACTCGTATCGCATCTCCATCTCCTCCTGTCTGCTAGCTCCTGGTCCGGTGGCCCGTCTCGGCGCCCTGGGTCCCGCTCGCTCCCCGTGGTCCCGACCGGGGTAGAAAAAGCCCCTCGCTGGGCGAGGGGCATCTGGCGCGGGTCCCGGGCCTGTCTCGGCCCGGCCGCGCCTACGCGATAAGTACGAGGGCCCGCGGTCCGGTCTTCTCCTGGTGGTGGAACATGGCTCGGCCAGTGTACGGACATCGAACGACGTGTCAACCCGTCGGACGGGTGACCGCGCAGGAACGGTCAGCCGACCCGGCCGTAGTCGTTCGGAACCGCTCAACCTTGACCGGAAACGATCATCCCGTCTAGGGTCTCGCGCCGTGAGCCTCGATCGCGAACTCGATGCGGTGATCGCGGCCGTGCCCGAGTGGCGGGGCCACGATCCGAGGATCACCCCGATCGAGGCGGGGCGGACCAACCGCAACTTCCGCGTCGAGATCGGCGCCGGGGTGTTCTTCCTCCGGCTGTCCGAGAAGGACACCGCGCTGCTCGGGATCGACCGCGTGGCCGAGTTCGAGGCGGCCCTGGCGGCCGCGGCCGCCGGGGTCGGACCCGAGGTCGTCGCCCATCTCCCCGAGCACGGATGCCTCATCACACGATGGGTCCCAGGGGAGCCGCTCGCCGAGGGCGATATGGAGCAGGAGTCGGTCCTGGCCGACGTCGTACGCGTCGTCTCGACGATCCACGCCGGCCCGAGGCTCCCTGCATCGTTCGACGCGTTCCGGATCGTGGAGGAGTACCGGCGCGTATCGGAGGAACGGGGCGTCGCGATCCCCGCCGCGTACGAACGGGCGCACGATCGCGCCGAACGCATCGAGGAGGCCCTCGCGGTGGCCCCGGTGTCGGCGCGGCCCTGCCACAACGACCTGCTCGCCGACAACTTCCTCCGTGGAGCAGACGGCTTCTGGCTCGTCGACTACGAGTACTCCGGGATGGGCGATCCCTTCTTCGATCTCGGCAACCTGTCGATCAACAACGGCCTGTCCGAGCGGTCGCAGGAGTCGCTGCTCCGGCTCACGTTCGGCGAGGTGACCGACGGGCATCGCGCGCGCCTGCAGCTGATGCGGATCATGTCCGACTTCCGCGAAGCGATGTGGGGCGTGATCCAGCAGGCGCTGTCGACCCTGGACATCGACTACGTCGCGTACGCCGACCGCCACTTCGACCGGCTCGAGCGCTCGATGGCCGACGAACGGTTCGAGCGGTGGCTGGAGCAGGCCGCCGAGGGCGTCTGACGTGACCGGCGACCGGGCCCGCGTGGTGATCGTCGGCGGCGGCGTCGCGGGCGCGAGCATCGCCTACCACCTCACGAAGATGGGGTGGAACGACGTCCTGCTGGTCGATCGTTCGGAGCTCACGAGCGGTTCCACGTTCCATTCGGCCGGACTCGTGGCGCAGCTGCGGAACTCCGTCAGCCACACCCGGATGATGATGTACGGCGTCGACCTGTACCCGACCCTCGAGGCCGAGACCGGGGTCGACCCCGGGTGGCACCAGGTGGGGACGCTCCACCTGGCCTCGTCGCCCTACCGGCTCGAGGCGCTCGCCCGCCAGGCCGGCTGGGCCAAGAGCTTCGGCCTCCCCGTCGAGATCGTCTCCTCGGCCGAGGCCCACGAACGCTTCCCGCTGATCGACGTCTCGAACGTGCTGGGCGCGCAGTTCGTCCCGACGGATGGACACCTGGACCCCACCGGACTCACGATGGCGTTCGCCGAAGGTGCCAAGCGCGGGGGCGCGAGGATCCGCGCCGGCGTCCGCGTCCTGGAGATCCCGGTGCGCGACGGGGCGGTGACCGGCGTCGTCACCGACCACGGCACGATCGAGGCCGAGGTCGTCGTGAACGCCGCCGGGATCTGGGCCCACGAGATCGGACGGCTGGCCGGCGTCGAGATCCCGGTCGTGCCGATGGAGCACCAGTACCTGATCACGCGGCCGATCGAGGGTGTCACGGCCCGGTTCCCCACGCTCCGCGACCCCGACAACCTCGTCTACGTCCGCGAGGAGGTGGGCGGCCTCGTCGTCGGTGGGTACGAACGCAACCCGGACCCCTGGCACGTCGACACGCCGATCCCGCCCGACTTCAACCACCGGCTCCTGCGGGAGAAGTGGGAGCGGTTCGAGCCCATCGCCGAGGGAGCCTTCAACCTGATCCCGGCCCTGCGGACCACGGAGATCAACCGGTTCATCAACGGGCCCGAGGCGTTCACGCCCGACGACGACTTCATCCTCGGGCAGACCGAGGTGCGCGGGTTCTTCGTCGCGGCGGGGTTCTGCGCCCACGGGATCACGGGCGGCGCCGGCATCGGCCGGTACACGGCCGAGTGGATCGTGGACGGGGAGCCCTCGATGGACCTGTCCAAGATGGATGTCCGTCGGTTCGGCGCCCAGTACCGGAGCCGGCGGTTCGCGCTCGCACGCGCGCACGAGATCTACGCCAAGCACTACGACGTGAAGTACCCGGGCGAGGACTACGAGGCGGGGCGTCCCCTGAGGGTCTCGCCGACCTATGCACGGCTCGGGACGCTCGGTGCCGAGTTCGGCGAGAAGGCGAGCTGGGAGCGGGCCAACTGGTTCCGCTCGAACGAGGACGCCGCCCACGTCTCGCTGCAGCCTCGAGGGTGGGCCGGCGAGCACTGGTCGACCGCGATCGTGGCCGAGCACCTCGCGACGCGCGAGCGGGCCGGGCTGTTCGACGAGACCAGCTTCGCCAAGATCGAGGTCTCGGGACCCGACGCGTGCGCGTTCCTCCAGCGCGTCTGCGCGAACGACGTCGACGTGGCCGACGGGCGGGTCGTGTACACGCAGATGCTGAACCGCAGAGGCGGCATCCAGTGCGACCTGACCGTGACGCGCCTTGGACCCGAACGCTTCCGGATCGTGACCGGGACGGCCTCGGGCGGCCTCGACCTCGCGTGGATCACGGGACAGCTCGAGCGCGGCGATCGCGTGGAGGTCCGCGACGTCACGTCCGGGTTCGCCTGCCTCGGGCTGTGGGGGCCGCGGGCACGCGACATCCTGACGGCCGTGTCCGTCGACGACCTGTCCGACGACGGTTTCCCCTTCATGACCGCGCGCGAGATCACCGTCGGGCACGCGCCGTGCCTGGCCCTGCGGGTGACCTACGTCGGCGAGCTCGGATGGGAGCTCTACGCCCCCGTCGAGTTCGGGACGACGTTGTTCGACACCCTGATGGAGGCGGGGGCCCCGCACGGCATGGTCCCGGCCGGGTACCGGGCGATCGATTCGCTGCGCCTGGAGAAGGGGTACCGGGCGTGGGGCGCGGACGTGACGCCCGACGACTCACCGCTCGAGGCGGGCCTCGGGTTCGCCGTGGCGCGCGGCAAGGACTTCGTCGGCAAGGAGGCGCTCGAGCGCCTGCGGGCCGAGGGCGTGCGCCGAAGGCTCGCCTGCGTGGTGCTCGCCGACCCGCGCTCCTCGACGCTCGGCAACGAGCCGGTGCGGGCCGACGGAGAGATCGTCGCCCGGGTGACCTCGGGCGGGATCGGTTACACGGTCGGGGCGAGCATCGCGTACGCGTACCTGCCCGTGGACCTGGCGGTCACGGGGACGGCGCTCGAGGTCGAGGTCTTCGGCGAGTGGATCGGTGCGAAGGTCGTCGACGAACCCCTCTACGACCCGAAGGGCGAACGGATCAGGGCCTAGTCGACGAATACGCAGCCGTTCCAGTACGCCTCGATCCGCTTCGTCCGCCACCCTCGGACGTCGAGGTGGAGTTCAGCGGGCGGCCTGCGGCCAGCGGGATCGAACCAGAGCTCGAACCCATGGGAGCCCCCGATGGGCCGGAACGCCTTGCCCCGAGGCGGGCGGCTCGCTGTGCGGAGGTACGTCGCTCCCTGACAGCAACGTTGCCGATCCGGCCAGGCGAAGAGGCGGCCGCCCCGCTCTCGGACGAGCGCCACCGTCTCTTCCGTCGAGCTGACGCTCATCCGCTGCCCTCGTCCCCCTGCGACCTATGCGCCGGGCCCGGGATATCGTCGCCGACGAACACGGAGCCGTTCCAGTACGCCTCGAGCCTGTACGTGCCGCGCCGCCAGCCCTTGCGATCGAAGTGGAGCTCCTCGGGCTCGCTCAGCGTCCCGAATGAGTAGTGGATCACGAACCCGTCCTGCTCCATCCGCTCGAACCGATGTGGGCGACGGGAGGCACGGGTGAACATCGTGCGGCGACTCGATCGGGGCGGTTCGCAGTGCGCCTCGAGCCATACGTGCGAGCCGACCAACCCACGGTGCGGGTCGAGCCAAACCCACACAGACCCACCGGCCTCACGGATGTACTCGGCCGCCCGTGGGGTGGTGACGATCCTCATCGCGTCGGATGATGCCACGAGACTCTAGAAGGGGCGGCCGACGGCCGCCCCTTCCAGATGTGGCCCCTACGCCGGTGCCGTCGAGGCGATCCCCGTGAGGTCTTCGTCGGTGGGCGCCAACACCACCTCGTATGGCTTCCTCCGCTGGACCCCGTAGTAGTAGATCACCCCGATGATCAGCACCACACCGAACACGAGCCAGATGAGTGGGATGTCGTTCAGGAACCCGACCTTGAAGTCCACGAGCTGGTCGCCCGCGACGTACCAGTCGGTCTGCGTCCCCTTCGGGTTCGCGAAGACCCGCAGGTACGACGCCCCAGAAGCCGTCCCGGGATCCAGCCCCGACGCAGCCCCCGAGGGGGTCAGGAAGTTCACCATCATCGCCAGCCCCCACAGGATGGCGACGACGTTGACGAGCTTGCCCCACCTCCCGAGCGAGAACGGCGCCTTGCTCTTCGGCCACCCGCGCATCCGGGCACGCATCACGGCGATGTTCCCGAGCAGGTAGCTCAGGTAGATCGACGCCGTGGCTCCGACGGCGATCACGGTCGGACCGGAGAACTGGATGTACGGGATCGCGGACATCACTCCGATGACGATGCAGGCCGCGACCGGCGTGTGGAGCCTCGGATTCACCTTCGCCAGTCTCGCGGAGAAGGGCAGCTGGTTGTCCCGGGCCATCCCGAACGCCAGTCGGATCGTCGACGTGAGGATCGACATGCAGCAGACGAAGATCGCGGCCGACACCACGAAGAGGTAGATCACGCTCAACGTGCTCGACAGCACCGCGTCGATGATGGCCGGCGGGCTTGCGAACCCCGCGACCGCGTCGGCCATGTTCGGGACGGCGATCAGCAGGCCCCACAGGAAGATCGCGCCGATCACGAACGCGCCGGCGACGGCTCCGAGCACCGCCTTCGGCGCCTCCGTCCGGGGGTTGCGCGTCTCCTCGGCGAGCGTCGAGGCCGTATCGAACCCGTAGATCACGTACAGGCTCATGAACATCGCGACGAGGAAGAACGGCAGGGTGAACGGAGCCGGGAACTGAAGGAAGTTCCCGGTCTTGTCCGAGCTGAAGATCACGCCGACGCCCTGGTTGTTGTGGGCAACCGCCAGGATGATCGCGAACACGACCATGCCGAGGATCTCGAAGAACACGCCCGTGTTGTTCACGATCGCGACGAGCTTCACGCCGTAGATGTTGAGCACCGTGATCAGAACCAGGGTGATGACGGCGACCACCGCCTGGTCCGCGCTGCCCAGGTTCGTGTTGAAGTGCGCGTCGAACATCGTGTTCAGCATCGGCAGAAGCGAGAGCGGCAGGGTCGCGCAGACCGAGGCCACCGTGAGGATCCCAGCGACCAGGTAGAACCACCCGGTGAACCACGCATAGGTCCGACCCGAGAGGTACTTCGTCCACTGGTACACCGACCCCGCGACCGGGAAGTGGCTCGAGAGCTCGGCGAAGTTCAGCGCGAGGACGAACTGGAACAGCGCCACGACCGGCCACGCCCAGAACAGGTAGGCGCCCATCGCCGCCATCCCAACGGCGAACAGCGTGAAGATCCCGGTCGACGGCGAGATGTAGCTGAACGCGACCGCGAACGAGCTGAACGTCCCTAGGCCGCGATTCAGCTCCTGCTTGTAGCCGAACTTCTCGAGATCGGCGGTGTCCCTCGCCGCCTGATCACTCGTGGACATCCGGTTCCCCCCTTCTCCACGAACATCGGGATCAGCCGCCGGAGGCGGCTGTGGCCCGTTCGGCCGCAACGATGACCTCGATGCCCGCTTCGGTCAAACGCTGCCGATACGCTTCGGAACAACCCTCGTCGACGACCAGGACGTCGACCTCCTCGAGCGGGGCGATCACGAAGTCCGCCACAGTGCCGACCTTCGAGTAGTCGGCGACCACCACCACCCGCCCCCGGGTCTGCTCGATCATCACGCGCGCGATCTCGGCCTCGGCGGCGACGGGGGTGGTGAGGCCCGACCCCACGCTGATCCCCTCCACCCCGATGAAGGCCTTCGTCGCGTGCGTCCGCCGGAGGGCATCGGTGGCGAACGGCCCCACGACCGAGTTGCTCGGCGCGCGGTAGTGGCCGCCGAGCAGCAGGAGCTCGACGTCGCGGTCGGCAGCCTCGAGCGCGATCCCGACGTGGTTGGTCGCGACCTTGAGGCCCGTGGCCCGGAGGTGACGGAAGACCTGCAGCGTCGTCGTCCCGCCGTTCAGGTAGAGGGCGTCACCCGGCTCGACCAGCCGGGCGGCCGCCTCCCCGATCAGGCGCTTCTCCGCCGGGTTCGTGGACGCCGCCTCGAGGTACGCCGGCTCGGCGCCCATCCACTGGGTGGCGACCGCGCCGCCGTGGGTCCGCTCGAGCATCCCGCGACGCTCGAGCAGCTCGAGGTCGCGGCGGACGGTGACCTCGGAGACGCCGAGCTGCTCGGAAAGGGCCGAGACGCGGACGACCCGGTGCTCCCGAAGGAGCTCCTGGATCCGGCGCTGACGCTCCGCCGGGAGCGGCTGCTCCACGCCTGTCTGCCCCCTACCCCGGTTCCTGGCGACCGGACCGGGGGCGAGTGTGTCCCCTCCAGATCGGCCGGCGCAACTCGGGCGCCGAACGGACCCCGTGCACCGGCCCGACCGGCCTCCCACGCGCGACCGAGGATGACCTACGGTCGAAGCAGGCACACGATGGAGGTGCACCATGCGTCTGGAGACGAGTCCCTCGACCGACTTCCCGGTCGTCCGGGTGCAGCGCGGCCGGCCCCTTGCCCTGTACCCCCTGATGCTGCTGATCGGTGTCCTCTCGATCGCCGGCCTCGTGGGCGGGTGGAGCCTGATGGCCGATCGGACCGGCGCGGCGCTCCAGGCCGACCTCGAGTGGCTCGAGGGGACGCCCGTGAGCGACTTCCTGCTGCCCGGGCTGTTCCTGTTCCTCGTGTACGGCGTGTTCGGCCTGGTCCTGATCGCGGGCCTGTGGACCCGGCGGTCCTTCGGGCCGCTCGCGAGCATCGACCGGCGCACCGGGCTCCACTGGTCGTGGTGGGGGACGGTCGCGATCGGGTCGATCCTGGTCGCCTGGATCGTGTACGAGCTGTTCGTGATCCCGGACGTGATCTGGCTCCAGCCGGCCCTGGCGGCCGTGGGCTTCGCGATCATCGGGATCTCGATGCTCCCGTCCGTTCGGGCGTACGGCCACGGCCGCTCTCGCCCCCGATGAAGGAGCGACGGTGAGTCGGAGCGTCCTCGAACGACCCGAGGATCGGCTCGACGAGATCCGCGCCCCGCGCGACGGGATACGGCTGCTGACGATACCCGAGCGCCGGTTCGTGATGATCGACGGTTCGGGGCAACCGGGAGCCGAGGCGTTCGAGCCTCGGATGCCCGGCCTGTACGGCCTCGCCTACCCGCTGAGGTTCGCGCTCAAGCGACGCGGCGTCGACGGCAAGGTCGGGCCGCTCGAGGGCCTGTGGTGGACCACCGACGGGGTGGTCGATCTCGACGCGGTCTTCGGCGGCGGGAACCGCGAGACGTGGCGATGGACGTTGATGATCGGGCTCCCCGACGAGGCGACGGATGCGGAGCTCGAGGAGCACCTGGCCGCCGCGCGCGGCAAGCTCGACCCCGCGGTCGCGCCGTCACTGCGCGTGGAGCCGTTCGACGAGGGACCGTGCGCCCAGACGATGCACGTGGGGCCTTACGCGGACGAGCGTCCGTCGATCGAACGCCTCCTCGCGGGGATCGACGACGCGGGATTGCGGCCCAGGGGTCGCCACCACGAGATCTACCTAGGCGACCCTCGCCGCTCGGCGCCCGAACGCCTGCGCACGATCCTGCGCCAACCGGTGGAGTGAGGCACCGAACCACCCCTCGCGTCACCAGGTGACGGCGCCCTTCGATGCGGACCCGACGAGCTTCGCGTACTTGGCGAGGGCGCCGCTCGTGTAGCGGGGTGCGGGTGGCGCCCACGTAGCTCGTCGCTCGTCGAGCTCGGCGTCGTCAACCCGGAGATCGATCCTGCGGTTCGCCGCGTCGATCACGATCTCGTCGCCCTCGCGGACGAGCGCGAGCGGCCCCCCGACGAACGCCTCGGGCGCGACGTGACCGACGCTGTACCCCTTCGAGGCGCCGCTGAACCTCCCGTCGGTGATCAGCCCGACCTCGGCGCCGAGACCGGCGCCCGCCACCGCTGCCGTGACCGCGAGCATCTCGGGCATCCCGGGGGAACCCTTCGGGCCCTCGTACCGGATCACGATGACGTCGCCCGCGACGATCGAGCCGCTCGTGACCGCGTCGAACGCCTCCTGCTCGGAGTCGAACGGCCGAGCGCGCCCACGGAACTCGAGCGACGCCGCCCCCGCGATCTTCATCACCGACCCTTCGGGCGCGAGCGAGCCGTACAGGATCGCCGTGCCGCCCTCCGGGTGGATCGGTTCGGAGAAGGGCCGGACGACGGTGCCGTCGGGGGCGGGCGGCTCGAGCTCGGCGAGGTTCTGGGCGATCGTCTTGCCCGTGACCGTCATCGCGTCGCCGTTCAGCAGCCCGGCGTCGAGGAGCTCCTTCATGACGACCGGGACGCCCCCGACCCGATCGAGGTCCTGCATCACGAACCTCCCGGCCGGCCGAACATCGACGAGGTGCGGCACGGCCCGGCTGATGCGGTCGAAGTCGTCCAGCTCGAGCTCGACGCCGGCCTCGTGGGCGATCGCGAGCAGGTGGAGGACGGCGTTCGTCGAGCCGGCCAGCGCCATCACGACGGCGATCGCGTTCGTGAACGCGTCCTTGGTCAAGATGTCGCGTGGCCGCAGGCCGGACCGGAGCAGCTGGGTCACCCCGATGCCCGACTCGCGGGCGAACACCTCACGTCGGTAGTCCACGGCCGGCGGCGACGCCGCGCCCGGCAGCGACATGCCGAGCGCCTCGGCGGCTGCCGCCATCGTGTTGGCCGTGTACATCCCGGCGCATGATCCGGCGGTCGGACAGGCCGCGCGCTCGATGCCGAGGAGCTCGTCGTCGTCGATCGTGCCCTTCGCGTGCGCGCCCACGGCCTCGAACACGTCCTGGATCGTGACGTCCCTGCCCCCGTAGGTGCCGGCGAGGATCGTCCCGCCGTAGAGGTACACCGACGGCAGGTTGAGCCGGGCCATCGCCATCAGCATCCCGGGCTCGGACTTGTCGCATCCCGCGATGCCGACCAACGCGTCGAAACGCTCCGCGTGCATGACGAGCTCGACCGAGTCGGCGATCACGTCACGACTGATGAGCGACGCTTTCATCCCCTCGTGACCCATCGCGATCCCGTCGGAGACCGCGATCGTCGTGAACTCCAGTGGGACCGCGTTGCCCTGCCGCACGCCCTCCTTGGCGAGCGCGGCCAGCTTGTCGAGGTGGTAGTTGCACGGGGTCACCTCGTTCCACGACGAGGCGACGCCCACCTGCGGCTTGCCGAAGTCCTCCTCGGAGAAGCCGACGGCTCGCAGCATCGCGCGCGCGGGAGCGCGTTCGGGTCCGTCGGTGACCATCCGGGAGCGCGGGCGGTCGACCATGGCGATGACCTCCTGAGGGACCGGCCTACAGACGTGGAAGGATTAGGGTCGCACGATACCGCAGCCCCGATGCGCCTAGGAAGGAAGGCAGTGTCCCGCACCGACGCGCCCCGGCCCGCCGATCGCTCGTGGTGGCTCGAGGAGGCGCTCGCCCTGCCGGAGTTCGCCGGTCCGCCGACGCCGCCGCTCGACCGGGACACGACCGCGGACGTCGTGATCCTCGGCGGCGGGTACACGGGGATGTGGACGGCGTGGTTCTTGAAGGAGCGCCGGCCCGAGCTGGACGTCGTCCTGCTCGAATCCGACATCTGCGGCGGCGGCCCGAGCGGTCGCAACGGCGGGTTCTGCGATGGATGGTGGGAGAAGATCCGCGACGTCCGCGAGACCTACGGCGACGCCGACGCGATGGAGCTGCTCATGACGTGTGGGCGCGCGCCGACCGAGATCGGCACCTGGTGCCGGGCCAACGGCATCGACGCCTGGTTCCGCCACGGCGGGGACCTCGCGGTCGCCACCAACGTGCGGCACGAAGGCGGGTGGGAGGGCTCGCTCGAGGCCGCGCGCGCGCTCGGCGTCGAGGACGAGTACCAGCTGCTGAGCGCGGGCGAGGTGCAACAGCGGTGCGCGTCCCCGCGGTTCGGCAGCGGGATGCTGATCGCGGACGCCGCGACGGTGCACCCGGCCAGACTGGCGCGAGGGCTCCGGCGGCTGTTGATCGAGCGCGGCGTCCGGATCTTCGAGCGCACGACGGTGACGCGGCTCGGCATGGGCACGCGGGTGGTGGCGGAGACGCCGGGTGGCATCGTGCGGGCCGGCGACGCGGTGATCGGCCTGGGCGCCTGGGCGACGTGGTGGAAGGCGTTCAAGCCACGGCTCACGTTGCGCGGCTCGTACATGGTGGTCACCGAGCCGGCCCCCGAGCGGCTCGCGGAGCTCGGCTGGACCGGGGGCGAGGCCATCCGGGACCTCCGGTCCTCGATCCACTACCTGCGGACGACGCCGGATGGGCGGATCGCGCTCGGGCTCGGAGGCCTGCAGCCGAACCTCGCCCGCCGGATCGATCAGCGGTACGACTACGAGCCACGCTACGCGATGCGGGTCGCGAACGACCTGTACCGCCTGTTCCCGAACTTCGAGGCCGTCCCGATCGCGGCGGCGTGGGGAGGGCCGATCAACGTGAGCGGGTTCACGATGCCGTTCTTCGGGACGATCGGGCGCGGCAACGTGCACTACGGCCTCGGCTTCACCGGCAACGGCGTCGGCCCGTCGCACCTGGCGGGCAAGATCCTCGCCGCGCTCGCCCTGCATGCGGAGGACGGGTTCACGCGCCTCGCGGTCGTGACCCGCACGCCGAAGCGCTTCCCGCCCGAGCCGTTCCGCTCCCCCGGAGCCTTCCTCGTGAACGCGGCGATCCGTCGCATGGACGACCGCGAGGATGCGGGGCGTCGCGTGGGCGCGCCGACGCGGGCCTTCGCCCGGCTCCCCCGGCGACTGGGCTACCGCCTGGGTCCCCGTTGACCGACTTCGAGGTCCCGAGACCCGCCCGTCGCAGCTGGTGGCTGGAGGAGGCGCTCGCGCGCCCCGAGTTCGCCGGGCCGGAGGCCCCGCAGCTGGACCGCGACACGACCGCGGACGTGGTGATCCTCGGCGGCGGATACACGGGCATGTGGACTGCGTGGTTCCTCAAGGAACGTGAGCCCGACCTCGACATCGTGCTCCTCGAGCGCGACATCTGTGGTGGCGGACCGAGCGGTCGCAACGGCGGGTTCGTCAACGGGCTGTACGACGAGGCCGACGTCCTGATCGCGCGGCACGGCAACGAGGGGCGCCGGACGGTCGAGATGGCCTCTCGCTCGATCGACGAGATCGGCGCCTGGTGCCGGGAGACCGGCGTCGACGCCTGGTACGAACCGTCCGGCGACCTCGGGATCTCGACCAACCCGACCCACGACCGGGCCGTCGTGCGGACAGTGGCCGAGGCCGAGCGCCTCGGCCTCGGCGAGGTCTACCGCCCGCTGTCTCCCCACGACGTCCGCGCGCGGTTCGATTCGCCGGTCGTCCGAACGGGGTTCCTCGTCGCGCACGCCGCGACCGTGCAGCCCGCGCGGCTCGCGCGGGGGCTCCGCAACGCACTCGTCGAGCGCGGCGTCCGGGTCTTCGAGACGACCCCGGTCGTCCGGTTCAACGCGCGGCGGCCGCAGGCCGAGACGCCGCGCGGCACGGTGCGAGCCGGCCACGCGATCCTCGGCGTCAACGCGTGGGCCCGACCCCTGCGCGAGTTCCGGCGCGCGTTGTTCGTCCGTGGCACGTACATCGTGATCACGGCGCCTGCGCCGGAGCGCCTGCGGGCGATGAACTGGACCGGTGGCGAAGGCGTGTACGACCTGCGCACCTCGCTCCACTACCTCCGCCCGACGCGAGACGGCCGCGTCGCGTTCGGAGGCTCGAGCTTCCGGATCTCGGGCGACCCGGCCGATTCGCCGCGCTACGCCTACGACCAAGGCTCGGCATCGACGCTCGCGCGCGATCTCCGTCGGTGGTTCCCGGCGCTCGACGGCGTGCCGCTCGAGGCCGCCTGGGGTGGTCCGATCGACGTTTCCGGCCTGCACGTCCCGTTCTTCGGCACGCTCCCGGGCGGGGTCACACACTTCGGGCTCGGCTTCACGGGCAACGGCGTCGGCCCCTGCCATCTGGGCGGCAAGATCCTCGCGGGCCTCGCGCTGGGTGCGCAGGACGAGGCGACCACGCTGCCGATCTCGGACGGGGACCGCGTACGCTTCCCGCCCGAGCCGATGTTCACCCTGGGTGAGCGAGCGGTCGGCCGGGCGATCATCCGGCGGGACGATCGACTGGAAGCGGGCCGGCGGCCCGGCCTCCTCACCCACACGGTCGCGCATCTCCCCAGGCGGCTGGGGTACAACCTCGGCCCCTAGCCGGAGGTCCCGCCGCGGCGGGGACGACCGACCCGCCGCGTCGCCGGCGGATGCGCCAGGCTGGAAGCGGAGGCAACCCGCATGTCGGACGCGATCGCCGTCGAGGGGCTGACGAAGTCCTACGGGCGCACGCGGGGTGTCGTCGAACTCACCTTCACCGTCACCCCGAGCGAGGTGTTCGGCTACCTGGGCCCGAACGGCGCGGGGAAGACCACCACGATCCGGACGCTCCTGGACTTCATCCGGCCGACCGCCGGATCCGCGACCGTCTTGGGCCTGGACTCCCGGCGCGACAGCATCGAGATCCACCAGCGCACCGGTTACCTGCCCGGCGAGGGGACGCTGTACGAGCGGCTCACCGGCGGCGAGTACCTCCGATACCTCGGCGAGCTCCGGGGTGGCATCGACGTGGCATTCGTCCTGTCCCTCGCCGAACGCCTGGACTGCGACCTCTCGATCAAGATCGGGGCGCTGTCGCACGGCAACAAGCAGAAGGTGGCGCTGATCCAGGCCTTCATGCATCGACCCGAGCTCCTGGTGCTCGACGAGCCCACGCAGGGGCTCGACCCGATCGTCCAACAGCAGTTCAACGCGATGGTCGAGGAGGTGCGCCGCGAGGGACGCACGGTCTTCCTCTCCTCCCACGTGATGCCCGAGGTGGAACGGTTGTGCGATCGGGTGGCGATCATCCGCGAGGGGCGCCTGGTCGCCGTCGAGGACGTCGGCGACCTGAAGGCCCGCCAGGTTCGGACGGTCGACATCCATTTCGCCGTGCCGCCGAGCGCCCAACCGTTCGGCGACCTCCCCGGCGTGCAGGATGTGTCGGTGGTCGGCGACGTGGCACGGATCACCGTCGCGGGTCCGATCGACCCCGTGATCAAGGCCGCCGCTCGGTTCGAGGTGGTCGATCTCGTGAGTCACGAACCCTCGTTGGAGGACGTCTTCCTCGCGTACTACGGCAGGGGGGATGACCGTGGCGAGTGAAACATCGCTCACCCGCGGACGGATGCTCGGCTCGGTCTTCTCCAAGACGATCCGAGATCAGCGCAGGGCGCTCCTCTGGTGGATCGGCGGGTTCGTCGCGACCGTCCTCCTGTACGCATCGTTCTACCCGAGCGTCCGAGACAACGCCGAGCAGTTCAACCGATACCTGAAGGACCTGCCCGAGGTCGTCCGCAACCTCCTCGGAGGAGTCGACTACACCACCCCCGAGGGCTACCTCCAGTCGGAGCTCTTCAGCTTCCTCGCTCCCATCCTGGTGCTCGTGTACGCGATCGGTGCCGGGTCTCGCGCGGTGGCCGGCGAAGAAGAGGCGAACTCGTTGGACCTGCTCCTGTCCGCGCCGGTGCGCCGACGCCGCGTCGTGGCGGACAAGTTCGCCGCCATGCTGCTCGCGACGTTCGTGCTCACGGTCTCGATGTGGGTGGCCGTGTTGGTGTTCGGACCGGCCTTCGACCTTCGGCCGGACATCGGCGGATTCACCGCGATGACGCTCAACACGTTCCTGTTGGGGCTCGTCTTCGGGAGCCTCGCGCTCGCGATCGGCTCGGCGACCGGGAGGAAGGCGCTCGCGATCGGCGTTCCGAGCGGCTTCGCGGTCGCCACGTTCATCGTGAACGCGCTCGGGCCCTCGGTCGACTGGCTCGATCCGTTCCGCCCCGTTTCGCCCTTCTACTACTACTCGAGTGGGGCGCCGATCCTGAACGGGCTGGATCCCGTCAACGCGCTCGTGCTCGCGGGCGCCTCGGCCGTCGCGCTCGCGTACACCGTGTGGGCGTTCGAGCGACGCGACCTCGCCACCTGAGCGCGTCTCGCTACGGGAGCGGGAAGGGCTCGTACCCCGGGGCCGTGACCGGCCACGGCCGCGCTGCCTCCCAGGCGGCGCCGAACTCCAGCACCAGGTCGTCGCGGTAGCGCGGCCCCACGATCTCGAGGCCGAACGGGAGGCCGTTCGAGCACATCCCGGCCGGGACGCTGAGGGCGGGATGACCGCTCAGGTTGAACTCCCCCGCGTTGTAGCCCTCCGGGCCGGCGGGTCGGTCCGTGCCCGGCAGCGTCCCGTCCGCGAGCCACCCCTCGTACCCGTGGGTGGGACAGACGAGCACCGTGTCGTCGTCGAGCAGCCGGTCGAGGTCGGCCGTGTAGACGAACCGCCGGCGCCGTGCCGCCAGGTAGTCGGCGAGCGTGAAGCCGAGCGCGTTCTCCATCTCCGAGCGGAAGATCGGGGTGAACTCCTCGAGGTGCGCCTCCACCCACCCGCGGCCGAGGGAGTGCAGCTCCTCGACCGTCACGGTGACGTACCAGTCGTCGCGGGACCCACTCCCGGTCACCCCCGCCGTCGGGAACAGCGCCGACGTCGCGATCTGCTCGACGGGCAGGCCGAGATCGTGCTCGATCGCCGCGAGGGCCGCCCGGAAGGGTTCGTCCACCTCGGACGGCAGCGGGCCGAAGTCGCGCGAGCGCGGAACCGCGAGGACTCGCCTCGGCATCCCTCCGCCGTACTGCCAGGACGGAGCGGCCGACGGGTCGCCCTGGGCGGGTCCCCGCATCACGTGCAGCAGCAGCTTCGCGTCCTCCACGCCCGGCGCGAGCGGTCCCTGGGTCGAGACCTCGAGCCACGAGGGGATCGGCCGTCGCCCGATCAGGCCGGCGGTCGGTTTGAGGCCCGCCAACCCGCAGAACGCGGCCGGCGTGCGGATCGAACCGCCGCCGTCGGTCCCCGTCGCGAGCGGCACGAGGCCGCCGGCGAGCGCGGCGCCAGATCCGCCGGACGACCCTCCGGCCGACCACTCGAGGCCCCACGGGTTGCGCGTCGGACCGAAGACGTCGTTGTCCGTCCACCCCTGGAACGCGAACTCGGGGATGTTCGTCCGGCCGAGCACGATCGCGCCAGCCGCGACCATGCGCTCGACCGTGATCTCGCTCCGGTCGGCCGGCGGGCGGTCGAGCATGGTCCGCGACCCGAAGTTCGTGACCGTGCCGGCCAGGTCGGTGTTGTCCTTCACCAGCAGGGGGAGACCGGCGAGGGGGCCCTCGGCGCCGCGCTCGTCGAGGGCGCGCGCCTGCGCCAACGCCTCCTCCGGCCACAGGGCGGTGACGGCTCCGAGCACCGGGTTGAGCCGCTCGATCCGGGCGACCGACTCCGTGACGAGCTCGACCGCGGACAGGCGGCGTTCGCGGACGGCCTGGGCGAGCTGCGCGAGCATCTACCGGCCGAGGTTCTTGATCCGCCCGACGAACTCGCCGCGCTTGTGGTCGCGCACGATCACCGACGCGGCGTTGCGGCCGGGGACGCCCATGACCCCACCGCCGGGATGCGTGCCGGAACCGCACAGGTACATGCCGGCGACCGGCGTCCGGTGATCCCCGTGGCCCGGGATCGGGCGGAAGCTGAAGAGCTGATCGGGCGTGAGCTCACCCTGCATGATGTTCCCGCCGATCAGACCGTACCGCTCCTCGATGTCCCTCGGCGTCAGCACCTCGAGGTGCTCGATCGACGACTCGAGCGAGGGCGCGAACTCCCCGAGCGCCTTCAGCACGCGCGCCGCGTACTCGTCGCGGCCGCCGTCGTCCCACGACCCCTCCGCGAGCTCGTACGGGCCGTACTGGCTGAACGCGAGCATCAGGTGCTTGCCCGTCGGCGCGAGCCCCTGCGGCTCGTGCGCCGTCGGGAACACCACCTCGACGTATGGGTGCTCGCTCATCCGCCCGTACTTGGCGTCGTCCCACGCGCGTTCGAGGTACTCGACCGAGGGCGAGACCGCGACCAGCCCCGTGTGCAACGGTGCCTCTTGATCCCACGACGGGAAGGCCGGCAGCTCGGATAGGGCGACGTTCAGCTTCACCGACCCCGAACGCGACCGGTACCGCCTCACGTCCCGAACCACGTCGCCCGGCAGCCGCTCCTCGCCCACGAGCGAGAGGTACGTCGTGACCGGGTGCGCGCACGAGACGATCCGCTGCGCCCGGACGAGGGAACCGTCGACGAGCGCGACGCCCACGGCCCGGCCGCTCGCGTTGATCGCGACGCGGTCGACCTCGGCGTCCGTGCGGATCTCGGCGCCGGCCGCCTCGGCGGCTCGAGCCATCGCCTGGGAGATGCCGCCCATGCCGCCCTTCGCCCATCCCCAGGCGCCCGGGTGGCCGTCCACCTCGCCGATCCAGTGGTGCATCAGGACGTACGCCGAACCCGGCGTCATCGGCCCGCACCACGCGCCGATGATCGCCTGTGTCGCGAGCGCTCCCTTGACGCGCTCGTCCTCGAACCACTCGTCCAGGAAGTCGGCCGCGCTCATCGTGAACAGACGAACGGCCTCGTGGAGGTCGCGACCGCTCCACTTGCGGAAGCGCCCCGCGGTGGCAGCCCACTTGGGGAGGTCCCGCAGGTTCATGTTCGGCGGCACGACGAACAGCAGGTCCTTCAACAGTCGGGCGACGCGATCGAAGTAGCGATCGAACTCGACGTAGGCGGCCGCGTCGCGCTCGCTGAACCGCGCGATGGCCGCCGCATCGCGGTCGACGTCACCCCACAACGTGAGCGACGTCCCGTCGGGGAACGGCACGAAGTAATCGGGCGTCACGATCGACACCTCGTAGCCGAACCGCTTCAGGTCGAGCTCGCGGACCACCTGCGGCGGCATGAGGGACACCACGTAGGAGGCGCTCGAGACCCGGTAGCCGGGCCAGGGCTCCTCGGTGGCCGCGGCGCCGCCGACCAGGTCGCGTTTCTCGAGGACGAGCACATCCAAGCCGGCCTTCGCAAGGTACGCTGCGCACGCGAGGCCGTTGTGGCCTCCCCCGATGATGACGACGTCTCGTTCGAACACGCCCACGGAAGCGCGAGGGTACCGGGCGCGCGATGTGCTCCGCAACGGCGGGCCTCGCGAGCCGCTCTCCGGAACCGTGCCGCGCGGCGGCCGGACTTGCGACACGCGGTCGGGAACCGGGCCGCGGTCGGCGGGCGCCCCCGCGGCGTGAACAGCGTCCAGCGACGGGGCCTGGTGAACGCCTCGGTCGCCGCCGTGGCCACCTTCGCGATCGGCTCCGCGATCGTCTTCGCCGCCGGCGGCTCCGAGGACGTCGCGACCCCGTCGCCGTCACCGAGCCCGACGGCCTCACCCACCCCCGCGTGCGCACCGACCTGGGACGTCCTCCGCAGTGCGAACCCGGGCGACGCGCCGACGACGCTCCTCGGCGTCACCGCGGTCACCTCGTCGGAGGCCTGGGCCATCGGCGGCACCGGCGAGCGGGATGCCCCGACCGCTGTGGCGATCCAGCGCTGGGACGGGACGAGATGGTCGGCGATCGAGGCGCCGAGCCCCGGCACCTTCCTGAATGAGCTCCGCGCGGTCGACGCCGCCGAGCCGAACGACGTCTGGGCGGTGGGCAGGACCTCGAGCGGCTTCGGCGACGACCCGCTGATCCTGCACTACGACGGGACCGACTGGTCCCCGGTGGAGCTCCCCGACGAGATCGACGGGGTCCTGAACGGCGTCGTGGCCGTCTCGCCCACGGACGTGTGGGCGGTCGGGTCCGTCGGCGATCCGGCGGTCTCGCTCGAACGCGCGCTCGTGCTGCACTGGGACGGCACGGCGTGGGCGGACGTCGAGGTCGGGCACACGATCGGCGGCGGCAAGTCCGCGCTCGTCGACATCGAGGGCGTCTCCCCCACCGACCTGTGGGCCGTGGGCTACCACCACTTCCAGCCGCTTGTCCTTCGGTTCGACGGTCAGGCGTGGAGCCGGAGCCCGACCGACGTCGGGGGGACACTGAACGCCGTGGAGGCGTTCGCGACCAGCGAGGTGTGGGCGGTGGGATCGTCGATCCAGCGGTTCGACGGGTCGACGTGGAGCGAGGCCCCCGTCACCCGGGAAGGTGCCGAGCTCGTCGACGTCGCGGCCATCGGCGGGCTCGACATCTGGGCGGTCGGCTCGCTACCGGCGAAGGAGCAGGACACCACGCGGGCGGCCGTCTACCGGTACAGCGGCCGACGATGGGTCCCGGTCGACGGGCCGTCGGTCGCCGGGTCGGACGCCCTCACCGGGGTGGACGCCCTCCCCGACGGCACCCTGCTCGCGGTCGGGTACAAGGACGTCGACCTCGGGCGCGAGACGCTCGCGATCCGCGGAACGACCTGCCCGCCCGCCGGCTGACGTTCCAGGGTCCGGCGTCGATCAGAGGAGCGACGACAGGAGATCGGCGAGCGCCGCCGGCCGCGACAGGAACGGCGAGTGGCTCCCCGGGAGCTCGTGGACCGGCGCTCCGAGCAGGCGCTCCCGGGCGGCCCACCGCCCCCACGCCGCCGTCGCCGTTCGATCCTCGGAGCAGACGATGGAGACGATCGGCACGTCGGGGAGCGCCACCGGCTCCCCCAGGGTCCGGTGGGGGGTGGTGGATTGGGGCCGCAGCCTCGACACGGCCCACGCGGCGAGCTCCGGGTCGCAGTCCTGGAAGAACGCCGCGATCGCATCCTCGGGGTCGGCGAACGAGAACCTGCCGAGCGCGTCCTCGCGCAGGCCGTCGAACGTGCCCGGCACCTCGAGCGGCGGCTCGTCATCGTTGCGCTCCCCGTCGCGCACCGGGATGATGCCGCACAGGAAGACGAGCATCCGCACCGGCCGACGCTGGGCGACGCGAGCGACGGTGTGCGCGCCCAGCGAGTGACCGACGAGGACGAGGTCGTCCCGGGCCCTCTCGAACGCCGCGCTCGCGACCGCCGCGTAGTGGTCGAAGTCCGCGGAGGGATCGTCGCAGGGGAGGTCGACCGCGATCGATCCGTGGCTGCGCGCCGCGAGCTCCGGAACCAGCAGGTCCCAGCACCACGCCCCGTGACAGGCGCCGTGCACCAGCCCGAACGTCGCCATCCGCCCTCCCGGCCGGCCATCCTAGCGCCCGGTCCGGTCGCGCCCCGTAGACTCCGGACCGCGACCGGACCGGGAGGCCGAACGTGGACATGCGTCTGTCATCCGACGACCTCGCGCTGCAGACGCGCGCCCAGGCGTTCACCGAACAGGTGCTGATCCCGCTCGAGCTCGAGTGCGAGCAGAACGACGGGCTGAGCGCGCAGAGCCTCGCGGCCGCCCACCGCGCCGTGCTGGATGGCGGGTTCAACGCGATCAACCACGCGAGCGAGGACGGCGGTCAGGGCTTCGACGTCTTCCAGCAGATCCTGATCGAGGAGCAGTGGGGCAAGGCCACCGGGGCGCTGTGGGACATCCCCTGGCGCCCATCGATCCCGCTCGCCCGGGCGACGCCGGGACAGAAGGAGCGGTACCTCCTGCCGGCCTGCCGCGGCGAGCGCCGCGACGCGTACGCGATCACCGAAGAGCACGCCGGCTCGGATCCGTCGATGGTGCGGACGACCGCCCGGCGCGACGGGAGCGGCTGGGTGATCGACGGGACCAAGTGGCACGTCACGTCCGGCGACGTCGCCGACTTCTTCCTCGTGCACGCGCATGTGGACGGCGATCCGGCCAAGGCGACGGTGTTCCTCGTCGACAAGGGCCTCCCCGGGGTCGAGCTCGTCCGCACCCCGAAGTACTCCCACACGTTCGTGTTCGAGCACCCGATCTTCGCCTTCGACGGCGTCCGGGTCGGCGAGGATGCGGTGCTGGGTGAAGTCGGCTCCGGGTACGAGCTCACCAAGGACTGGTTCGTCGAGGAGCGGATCATGATCGGCGCGAGGACGATGGGCGCCGCGACCCGGGCGCTCGACCTCGCCTTGGCGTTCGCGAACGGACGCGTGCAGTTCGGCGAGCCTATCGTCGGGTTCCAGGCGATCGGGTTCATGCTGGTCGACATGGCAGCCCAGATCATGGCGGCGAAGTCGATGCTCTACCGGGTCGGCTGGCAGGCGGCGCGCGGTGGGGCCTCGCGCAAGCAGGTGCACGCGCTCGCGTCGGCCGTCAAGCTCGTGTGCTCGGAGACCGCGGGGCGGGTCGCCGACGCCGCGGTGCAGATCCACGGCGGCCGCGGCTACATGCGCGAGCAGCCCGTGGAACGCTTGTGGCGCGAGCTCCGCGTCGATCGCATCTGGGAGGGGACCTCCGAGATCCAGCGCATGGTGATCGGCAACGAGCTCCGCAAGCGGGGTCACGGAGCCTATACGGGATGGCCGTCCTGACCGATACTGCTGCCGGAACGGCCCCGGGCCGGCCGCGTACATCGTCGAAGGAGGAGCCGGTGAGCACCATCACGGTCGGCGTCGACGTCGGCGGGACGAAGATCCAGTCGGCTGCGGTGCGCGCGAAGAAGGTGGCGGGCGGCCATCGCCTGGCGACGCCGCTCACGGGCGCCGAAGACGTCGCGTCGGCGATCGGCGACGCGGTCGCGAAGGCGCTCGCCGACGCGGGCGCACAGCCCTCCGACCTGCGCGCCGTCGGGATGGGCGTCCCCGGCGCGATCGACACGGAGGCCGGCACGGTCTCGAGCTCGCCGAACCTGCCGGGGTTCCAAGCTGCCGAACCGGTCCCGCTCGGCGCCATCGTGTCGGAGGCGCTCGGCGGCGTCCCGGTGAAGCTCGACAACGACGTGCGGGTCGCGATCCTCGGCGAGTGGAAGCGCGGCGCCGGACGCGGCCACCGGAACCTCCTCGGCGTATGGGTCGGCACCGGTGTCGGTGGCGGCCTGGTGGTGGACGGGAAGCTGTACGAGGGACAGGGCGCGGCCGGGGAGATCGGCCACACGATCGTGAAGCCGGGAGGCCGCGTCTGCTCGGACGGCCGTCGCGGGCACCTCGAGGCCTACGCGGGCCGGGGTCAGATGGAGGCGCACGCTCGCCGCCTGGTGAAGGAGGGCCAAAGGACGGATCTGTTCGACATCATGGAGAAGAAGGGGCGCACCCGCCTGTCGAGCGGCGTCTGGGCGGAGGCGCTCGAGAAGAAGGACAGGATGGCGCACGAGCTGGTCGACGATGCCGTGTGGGCGCTCGGCGTGGGGCTCGCGTCCGTACAGAACCTGCTCGCACTCGAAGCGATCGTGATCGGCGGCGGGCTCGGCGACCGTCTCGGCACCCACTTCGTCCAGCGGATCGAGAAGGAGATGCACCCGCTGCTCTTCGTACCCGACCGCCCCCCGGCGATGCTGTCGAGCGAGTTCGGCGACCTCGCTGGCGCGGTGGGTGCCGCGGTGCTCGCGGGCGGCTGAGCAGGGTCCGGGCGGACGTCACCCGGGCGGCTGATCAGGTCGCTGAGAGGCAGCCGACCACCTCGTCGGGCAGTCCGGGGATCTGCAGCCCCGCGCCGCCGGCGACGAAGTCGTAGGGGATCCCCGCCCATCGGCCGGGCAACCCCGGATACGGACGCGCCAACGGGTCCGCGCTGTCGAACTGGAACCCCACCCAGTCCGGCGAGCGGAAGCCGTCCGTGTCGTAGGGGGCGACCGCGACCAGGCCGGTCCCGAAGGTTCGGGACTCCGCCAGGAACCTTCCCTGGAACGACGGGTCGTCCTTCGCGAACGCCTTCACGTACCAGCGGCGGATGTCCAGCAGGTACCCCTTGTCCGAGGGCGGAGACTCGGGGCCCTCGAACGACCGCATGTCCACGACCACCAACGGGCCACGCACGCCGGTCACCTTGCGGATCACCCGGAGCGGTTCGGCGTACCGGTCGGAGCCTCGCTGTGGCGTCGCCCACCCGTTCACGCAGTCGCTCGCGGCCGGGCCGTGCGTCGCGGGGGGCTCCTCGGGAAGGGCGGGCGGCGTCGGCGAGGCCGTCGGGCCGGTCCCGGAGATAGGTGTCGCCGGGGGGGTGGTCGACGGCGCGTCGGGCTCCGCGTCGCCGGTGCATGCGACGAGCGAGAGCACGACGCCCATCACGGCGATCGCGGTGGAGAACCTGTGCTGATGCATGGGTCTGGGGGTCGAGGAAGGATATCGTTCGCGGACCCGCTTGATAGCTTGGGCAACCGTGCAGATCTCGGACCCGCCCGCTCCCGACGACCGTTCCCGGTATCAGCGTCTCGGCCACGACGATTCCCCCCTGTTCTCGCGGCGCTCGTTCCTGCGCACGTCCGCGTTCGCACTGGCGGGGGCGACGATGTACGCGTGCACCGGCGGCGGCCGCAAGCAACCGGTCGTCGGCCCGAGCGCCACCGCGTCGGTCGTGGCGACCGAGACGCAGTGGCCGATCAAGCGCGTGATCTACCTGATGATGGAGAACAGGAGCTTCGACAACCTGTTCGGGCGGTTCCCCGGCGCGAACGGCGCGACCGTCGGCGTGAAGTTCGGGCAGGAGGTCCCGCTCACCTCGAGCCCGCACTGGCTCCCCGGCGACATCCCCCACGACCGCGCGGCGCACCTGAACGACGTGAACGGCGGCACGTACGACGGGTTCGGCAACGGCCAGTTCGGCGACCCGTGGGCGTACACGCAGTTCGAGGGCACGTCCATCCCGAACTACTGGGCGTGGGCGCGCGACTACGTGCTCTGCGACAACTTCTTCGGCTCCGTGGGTGGACCCTCCTACCCCAACCACTTCTTCTTCGTGGCCGGGCAGTCCGGCGGGGCGCTGGACAACCCGGAGAACATCGAGGTCCGCACGATGCAGGACGGTCGAACGTTCAAGAGCTGGGGGTGCGACGCCGTCGGCGAGAACGTCTTCGTCCTCGTGAAGGACGAGCAGGGCAACCTCACCAAGCACGACTCCTGCTTCACCTTCAAGACCGTTCCCGAACAGCTCGAGGAGGCCGGCGTCCCCTGGGCGTACTACTCGGCCCAGCCCGGACAACCCGGGTACTTCTGGAACGCGTTGAACGGCATCGCGGGCGTGTTCCACTCCGACCTGTGGAGGCCCGAGCGGATCCGTTCGGTCGACCGCCTGCCCGCCGACATCCGCGCCGGGCGGCTCCCCGCGGTCACGTGGGTCACGCCGCGGTTCGAGCTCTCCGATCACCCACCCGAGAGCACGTGCTTCGCGCACAACTGGCTCACCGGCGTCGTGAACGCGATCATGCAGAGCGACGACTGGGAGCACACGGCGCTGTTCGTCACGTGGGACGAGTGGGGCGGGTTCTACGACCACGTCCCGCCGCCTGAGGTGGACGACATCGGCTTCGGGTTCCGTGTACCGACCCTGTTGATCAGCCCGTACGCGAGGAAGGGCTACGTCGACGACGCCGAGGCCGAGTTCTCGACCCCGCTGAAGTTCATCTCGGACAACTGGGGCCTGCCGTACCTGACCCAACGGATCGAGCGTACCCACAACTTCGAGCACGCGTTCGCGTTCGGACGGAATCCCGCGCACCGACGCGAAGCCGCTCCCGCAGATCGACCACTGCTACGGCAAACCGTCGGAGTACCCGGGCGACACCTACCCCGGGTGGCCCGCGGGGACCCAGCCCGACCCCAGCGCCTTCGTCTAGAAGCCACGGCTCAGAACGGTTTCGGTCCGCTCGACGGAGACGATCCGCGGATCTTGACCAGCCTCGAAGCTGGCTGGCCCGACGACGGCTGATGACGCTCACACCATGGCGGGCGGCGGAGGATCGCCGGTGAGCAGCCGGTAGGCCGTCTCGAGCTTCTTGGGCTCGTTGTCCGGGATCGCCGGGGTGATGGTCCGCTCTCCGAGCGCCCACGCCAGAACCTCGGCGCCCTGCTCGTACCCCCGGAACCTCCACGGTTCGTCCCAGGAGTTCCATGAGGAGAGGCCGCGGAGCTCAAGGAAGCGGGTCCGCACGGCCGGCCCGAGGTTCTCGTCGAGCCAGATGTGCCCCATCTCGTGGAGCAGGGCCCGACGCGCCCCCGCGTGCACGAGCCTCATGCAGAGGTCGATCCGGCCGCCCTTCGCGAAACCGAGGTTCCCGCCGCATCCGGACACATCGTCTTGGAAGTGGACCTCCACGTCCGGCGTCTCCAGGCCGGCCGCCTCGAATCGGCGCACGGCCCAGCGCCCGAGGTCGATCTGCTCGGCGGTCGCCCCGTAGAGGAGGACGTCCGGCCGGACCTCCACCGACGCCTCTGCGGCCTCGGGCAGCGACCCGAACGCCGCGACTGCGGCGGCGAGCGCGACCTCGAGGCCGATGCGGATGATGGTTCGCATGGGGGCACGTTCTGCTCACCCGCATGCATCGCGACCGCGCCCGGCTTGCAATCGCCTCGCAGACGATGGATCGGGCACCCTTGCAGGCTGAGCTCTGCATGCGTCTTGCAAGGGGCCTCGCTCACGATGCCCGCCATGTCGACGACGTACGCACGGGGACAAGGGGTTCCACGCGTGCAGGCTCGGAGGTACCGTTCGGCGGTGCGGTACCAGCTCCTCGGCCCCCTCGCCGCCTCCGTGGACGACGGCCCGATCGTCATCGGGGGCCCCAAGCAGCGGCTGGTGCTCGCGCACCTGCTCCTGCGGGCGAACAGGACCGTGCCGATGGATCACCTGATCGACGCGGTCTGGGGCGAAGAGCCGCCGGACACCGCCCGGGCGACCCTGCAGACCTACGTCTCGCGTCTGCGCGGAGTGCTCGGATCGGAACGCATCGAGGGCGAGGCGCCCGGCTACCGGTTCCACGCCGACCGGGAGGAGATCGACGCCTTCCGATTCGAGACGCTCCTGAAGGAGGCCAGCGAGGACGGCCTGGAGCCGAAGGCGGCCCTCGAGGTGCTCGACGAGGCGCTCGAGCTCTGGCGCGGCCCGGCGCTCGCGGACCTAGCCTTCGAGCCGTCACTCCTCGGCGAGATCGCACGGCTCGAGGAGCTGCGCCTCGTGGCCGTGGAGGAACGCATCGCGGCCAGGCTCGACCTCGGCCAGCACCTCGAGGTGGTCGCCGAGCTCGAGGCCGCGACCGCCGCTCACCCCACGCGGGAGCGGCTGTGGGGCCAGCTCATCCTCGCGCTGTACCGGTCCGGCCGCCAGGCGGAGGCGTTGGCGGCGTTCGACCGCGCGCGGGAGCTCCTGGCCGACGAGCTCGGGATCGACCCGTCTCGGGAGCTCCAGGACATCCACGAGCGGGTGCTCCGCCAGGACGACTCGCTCCAGCTCCCGGGGGAGCCGCTGCGCGGCTACCGCCTGCTCGAGAAGATCGGAGAGGGAGCGTTCGGTTCCGTGTATCGGGCGATCCAACCGCAGGTCGAGCGCGAGGTCGCGATCAAGTCGATCCATTCGGAGCTCGCGAACCAGCCGGACTTCGTGCGGCGGTTCGAGCGCGAAGCGCAACTCGTGGCGCGCCTCGAGCACCCGCACATCGTGCCCCTGTACGACTACTGGCGCGAGCCGAACGCCGCCTACCTGATCATGCGGTACCTGCGGGGCGGGAGCCTCGAGACGGTGCTCGATGACGGGCCGCTGGAGGCCGAGCGCGCGGCGGACCTCCTGGATCAGATCGGCGCCGCGCTCGCCGCCGCTCACAGCCAGGGCGTCGTGCACCGCGACGTGAAGCCCGGCAACGTGCTGCTGGACGAGCAGGGCAACGCGTACCTGTCCGACTTCGGCATCGCGCTCGAGACCGGCGCGCCCGAGCAGACCGCGGGAACGATGATCCGGGGGACGCCGGCGTACCTGTCGCCCGAGCAGATCAGGCTCGAGCAGACGTCGGCACGCTCGGACATCTACGCGCTCGGTGTCGTGCTGTACGAGATGCTCACGGGGAAGCATCCCTTCCCCGGTATCTCGCTGAACGTGCTGCTGGACCAGCACCTGCACCAGCCGATGCCCTCGGTCCGCGAGTCGCGGCCGGAGATCGCGCCCGGCGTCGACGTCGCGATCGCCCGCGCCACCGCGAAGGATCCTCAGGCGAGGTTCGCCCACGTGCTCGAGCTCTGCGCCGCCTACCGTGGCGCGATCGAGGGCTCCGCCGCACGGGTCCTCGCTCGTGGCGAGATCCGCAACCCGTACAAGGGACTCCGGGCGTTCCTCGAGCCCGACAGCGCCGACTTCTTCGGGCGTGAGGTTCTCACGAGGCGGCTCCTCGAACGGCTCGCCGAGAACGGCGCCGCCCGGTTCCTGTGCGTCGTCGGCCCGTCGGGCTCCGGGAAGTCGTCCGTGGTCCGGGCGGGGCTCGTGCCGGCGATCCGCCGAGGCGTGATCCCCGGCTCCGAGCGCTGGTACGTCATCGACCTGCTCCCCGGGTCCCAGCCCCTCCGAGAGCTCGAGCGGGCGCTGCTCGGCGTGGGCGTCGACCCACCGCCGTCGTTGCTGGATGACCTGGAACGCGACGAGTCCGGGCTCGTCCGCGCGGTCGACCGGCTCCTGCCGGATCCGGATGCCGAGCTGCTGATCGTGCTCGATCAGCTCGAGGAGCTCTTCACGATGGTCGACTCGGACGCCGAACGCACGCACGTGCTGGAGAGCATCCGGGTCGCGGCGTCCGACCCGTCGAGCCGCGTCCGCGTCGTCGCCACGCTCCGAGCCGACTTCTTCGACCAACCGCTATCGGTCCGCGGCTTCGGCGACCTGCTCGCCGCCCGGACGGAGGCGATCACGCCGATGTCCCCCGAAGAGCTCGAACGCGCGATCGTCGGTCCGGCCGAGCGCGTCGGCTTGGACGTCGAGCCGGGACTCGTCGCGGCGATGGTCGCGGACGTGATCGACCGTCCGGGCGCGCTGCCGCTCCTGCAGTACGCGTTGACCGAGCTCGCCGATCGCGAGGATGTCGCCTCACTCACGATCAACGCGTACCGGCGTATCGGGGGGGTGTCGGGGGCGCTCGCCCGCCGTGCGGAGCACCTGTACGACGCGCTCGACGACGCCGGGGCCGTCGCCTGCCGCCAGCTGTTCCTGCGGCTCGTGACGCTCGGTGAGGGCACCGAGGACACCCGACGCCGGGTCCGCCGCTCGGAGCTTCCGCACCTGGACGGCCGAGCGATGGACGCCGTGATCGAGGCCTTCGGGCGGCACCGCCTCCTGTCGTTCGACCGCGATCCCTCGACGCGCGAACCGATGATCGAGATCGCGCACGAGGCCCTCCTCCGCGCGTGGTCGCGGCTCGGAGGCTGGATCGACGAGGCGCGCGAGGACCTGCGGATCCGGAACGGGCTCGCCGTATCCGCATCGGAATGGATCCAGGGCGACCGGGACGAGAGCTTCCTGCTACGCGGCGGTCGGCTGGAGAGCACCGTCGCGTGGGCCGAGACCACCACGATCGCCCTCTCGGCCGACGACCGCGCCTACCTGGACGAAGGCGTCCGACTCCGAGACGTTGAGCGGGCCGAAGAGGAAACGCGCGTCGCCCGCGAACTCGGACTCGAGCGCCGGTCCGTCCGCCGGATGCGGGGACTGGTCGCGCTCGGAGTGGCCGCAGCGCTCGTCGCTTCGACCCTCACGGTGGTGGCGGTGAAGCAGCGGAGCCGGGCCGAGCGCGAGTCGCGCGTCGCCACCGCCCGCGAGCTGGCCGGTGCAGCTATCACGAACCTGGAGATCGATCCCGAACGCAGCATCCTCCTGGCCCTCGCAGCCGTGGACGCCACGCACGAAGACGGGTCCGCGACCCAGGAGGCCGAGCAAGCGCTCCACCGAGCCGTGTCGGCGGATCGCCAGGTCCTCGCGCTCCGCAACATCTCCTGGGGCGGCTTCTTCGCATCGAGCCCCGACGGACGCCTGCTCGTCACGCAGGGTCCAACCGATCCCCCCGGCGGCCCGATCACGAATGAACTGATCGTCCGCGATGCCGTCACGGGCGACAGGCTCGAAACGCTGCCGCCACTGCCCAACACGGACTTCGGCGATGCGTCGTTCAGCCCAGATGGTGAGCGGCTCGCGTCGATCTGGGGAGATTCGACCGTGGTCGTGTGGGATACGCGCTCCTGGACGCAGGCGTGGACCGTGAACCTCGGCAGGATGCCCGAGATCCCGTCGAGCCTCGCCTTCAGCCCTGACGGGAGCCTGCTCGCGGTGGTGGGATCGGACGGGATCGTGTCGATCCTCGATGCCGGAACCGGACGGGAGCTGCGCAGGATGCGAGTGCCCGGGTCCGGGTTCCTCAGCGTGGCGTTCAACCCCGACGGCACCCGCGTCGCCGCCACCGTGAACTTCGGGCCCAGCAAGACGGTCGTCTGGGACGTACGGACCGGGGATCGCGTGTTCACGCTCGACAACTCGGCATTGGGCATCGCCTACAGCCCCGATGATCGTCACTTCGCGACATCGGACTTCGATGGGGGGACGAGGATCTGGGACGCGCGGACGGGTCGCGAGCTGATGGAGCTGGACGAGCAGACCGGACCGGTCTGGGCGGTCGCCTACAGCCCCGACGGGCAACGGCTCGCCACGGCCGGGGACGACGGCTCGGCACGGATCTGGGACGCCCGGAGCGGCGAGCAGCTGCTCGTGCTCCGTGGTCACGCCGGCACCATCTTCGAGATCCGATTCTCCCCCGATGGTGCGCGTCTCCTGACGGGAAGTAGTGACGGAACGGTTCGCGCGTGGGATATCTCGCCTTCGGGCAGCCACGAGCTGGTGACCATCGGGGCGCCGGCGAACGTCGACAGCGTCGCGTACAGTCCGGACGGCGCGCGCCTGATCGCGATGGACGGGCGGTTGGCCGTCCGCCAGTGGGACGCGACCTCGGGGGAGGAGATCGGGGAGCGCCTCGTCGGGCGGGTGGAACGAAGCCGTCTTCAGCCCGGACGGGCGACGCTTCGTCACAGCGGGCCATCCGTTGGTTCGCGACGCCTCGTCCGACAACGTCATCGCGGAGATGACGCTGGACGAGGAGGACTGGATCGAGAGCGTGGCGTACAGCCCAGACGGCTCGCTGATCGCGGGCGGCCTCGGCGCCGGTACCGACGGGAGCGGCACCGTCGCCATATGGGACGCGTCCACGGGGGCACGGATCGCGACCCTCGGCGAACCCGCAGCGAAGATCAACAACATCACGAGCCTGTCGTTCAGCCCGGACGGAACCCTCCTGGCGGGGATCAACGGGATCGGCACGGCGCACGTCTGGGACGTGTCCAGGGGAACGGAGGTCCTCCGGTTCGAGGCGCACTCGAGCAACGGCAGCGCGATCGCGTTCAGCCCGGACGGGACCACGCTCGCGACGTCGGGAGCGGACGGCGCGGCACTCTGGGCGATGCCGTCGGGAGCGAACGTCGCCACGCTCGCCGGCAACGCAGGCAACGTCGCTGACGTGGCGTTCAGCCCCGATGGGACGCTCGTCGCCACTGCGGACCAGGACGGCACGGCCGGGCTGTGGGCTGCCGCGACGGGTCGGAAGATCCTCACGCTGTATGGCTCCACGGACGCCCTGAGCGGGGTCGCGTTCAGTCCCGCTGGATCCGAGATCGCGACGTCGAGCCTGGACGGTACGGTTCGCGAGTACGCGCTCGAGCTCGACGACCTGATCCGGCTCGCTCGAACGCGCCTCACTCGCGGTCTCACCCGGGACGAGTGTCGTCAGTACCTCCACGTGGCTCGTTGTCCAGCTTCACCCGAGATCGGGCCGCCGAACGGCACGGGGACCACGTCAACATCCTCGGCCGAGGGCCCCGAGGGGGCCTTCCGCGTCACGATCGCCCCCGCCGACCTGGCGGGCGCATCCTCGAAGCGAGAGATCGAGGAGAACGTCGGTGACTACACGCTGTCGATCTTCGACGGCGAGTGGCGTCTCCACCAAGACCGACCCGACGGCGGCACGACGGAGACGTCCGGGACCTACACGGTGTCGGGCGATCGGATCACCCTCACCGATCGGCAGGATCCTGGATGCTTCGGCCTGGAGGTGTCCGCGCGGTGGTCCCTCGGCGGGACGCGGCTGACGATGGGCGACGTCGAAACCGTCGCGGTCCCGTGCGGTGATCGAGCGTTCTTCGAGCAGCTGCTGCAACAGATCTACGGATCCTACGAGTGGACGCGGATCGCCTAGCGGCGCGCCCACGGTCGATCCGAGCGCAGATGAGCTCGGTCGGGCCCTCTACCCCGGCGGAGGGGCGATGCCCGTCAGGAGCTCGAACCCCGCAGCGAGCGGCGAGGGGTCGTTGTTCGGGACCTGCGCGCTGAGGATCCGGTTCCCGAGCGTCCACGCCATGATCTCGGCTCCCTGCTCGTAGCCCCGCTCCTCCCACGCGTCCGTCGATACGTTCCACGCCTGCAGGCCACGGAGCCGCAGGAACCGATCGCGCACCGACCTCTCGACGTTCTGGTCGATCCAGATATGGCCCATCTCGTGGAGCAGGTTCCGGCGTGCCATCTCGTTGACGAGCACCGTGCACACGTCGACCCGACCATCCTTCGCGTAGCCGAGGTGACCGCCGCACCCGGACTTGCTCGCGTGGAAACGGATCTCGACGGTCGGAGCGCCCAGTCCCGCACGCTCGAACCGCGTCACCGCCCACCGGACCAGCTCGCGCTGCGGTCGATCGTCCGAGAACACAACGACCCCGGGCCGCACCTCCATCCCCGATGCCTGTCCGGAGGCGAGCGACCATGAGCCGACGAGTATCGCCAGAGCGAGGATCGAGAGCTCCGAGCCGACCGATCGTGCGCATGGGCGAACGGTCGAGCCGGGCTCATGAACCCCCGGTGTCGATGGCGTGAGGCGCGCTGAGCCGACCCTTTCAGCGACCTTTCAGCGACCACGCCGACGCTCTCGCCGTGAACGCTCGCACGTCGGCGGAGCCCGGCATTCCCATCTCGACGACCAGGGGCTACCGTCGCCCGATGGAGTTCCGGGTCCTGGGGGCGATCGAGGTCCTCGAGAACGGTCGCGGCCCGATCGCGCTCGGGGGGCCCGAAGCAGCGGGCGGTCCTCGCCCACCTGCTCCTGCGCGCCAACCATCTCGTCCCGACGGACGTGCTGATCGACGAGGTGTGGGGAGAGGAGCCGCCCGAGACGGTTCGCAACGCCCTCCAGAGCTACGCCTCGCACCTCCGCAAGGCGTTGGGGGCCGAGCGGCTCGAGGGAAGCCGGGCGGGCTACGTGCTCCGGGCCGAGCCATCGGAGCTCGATGCCGTTCGCTTCCAGTCGCTCCTCCGCGATGCGCGGCGACTCCTACCCATCGACGCGTCGGCGGCCATCGGCGCGTTCGACCACGCGCTCGATCTGTGGCGCGGCCCGGCCTTCGCGCGACCTCGCCGGAGAAGCGTCGCTCCGATCCGAGGCGGCGCGGCTCGACGACCTGCGTCTCGCGGCCCTCGAGGAGCGGACCGAGGCACAGCTCACGCTCGGAGAGTTCGGGGACGTGATCGGCGAGCTCGAGACCCTCACCGCACGTCATCCGCTCCGGGAGCGCTTCTGGGAGCAGCTGATGCTCGCGCTGTACCGCGCCGGCCGTCAGGGGGAGGCGCTCGCCGCGTATCAGCGGGCTCGCCAGATGCTGGCCGACGAGCTCGGCATCGATCCGTCGCCCGATCTTCGCCGGGTGCACGAGCGGATCCTCGCCCAGAGCCCGGACCTGGATCTCGGTGGAGAGCCGCTGCGCGGCTATCGGCTGCTCGAACGCATCGGCGAGGACCCGTTCGGCGCCATCTACCGAGCGACGCAGCCGAACGTCGGCCGGGAGGTCGCGGTCAGGGTCGTGCACGAGCATCGTGCGAACGATCCGGCGTTCGTGCGCCGTTTCGAACCCGAGGCGCAGGCCGTCGCGGCGCTCGAGCACCAGCACATCGCGCCCGTCTACGACTACTGGCGCGAACCCGGCCGGGCCTACGTGGTGACCCGGTTCTTCCGAGGCGGCAGCCTGCGCGAGCTCCTCGATGGCTCAGGCCAGCTTGCCCACGAGCGAGCGACGCGGATCCTCGAACACGTGGCCTCGGCTCTGTCGCTCGCTCATCGGCGGGGCGTCGTGCACGGCGATCTCCGCGCGTCGAACGTGCTCTTCGACGAGGAGGGGAACGCCTACCTCACGGACTTCTCCATCGGAGGCGGCGCGGTGCGAACCGCGGACGATCTGCACGGGTTCGCCGCCTTGGCTCATGAGACGCTGGGCGAACGTCTCCCGATGGCGGTCGGTGAGGCGCTCCGCCGGGCGGAGCTCGCGCACGAACCCGATGACGACGCGGCGGTCCTCGCCGATCTCATCTCGGTCCTGGGGACGAGGACGGACGGCCGCGCGCCCGTCGTCGCCGATATCCGGAACCCCTACAAGGGCCTGCGGCCGTTCGTCGAGGCCGACGCCCTCGACTTCTTCGGCAGAGAGGCGTTCATCCAGCGGCTGCTCGAGCGGCTATCGCGAGTGGACCACCCGTCGAGGTTCATCGCGGTCGTCGGTCCGAGTGGGAGCGGGAAGTCCTCCGTGGTCAGAGCCGGTCTGGTGGCGGCGATCCGCCGCGGCGCGGTCCCCGGCTCCGACGCCTGGCTCGTCAGCGAGATGCACCCGGGTCACCACCCGCTCGAGGAGCTCGACGCGGCGCTGATGCGGGTCGCCGTGCGTCCGCCCGCGGGCCTCCTCGGCCGCCTCGAGTCGGGACCGAGAGGGCTCCTCGAGGTGGCGGATGCGATCGTCCCCGACGGCACCGAGCTCCTGCTGATCGTCGACCAGTTCGAGGAGGCGTTCACCCTCACCGAGACCGAGGACGACCGGGCGCTGTTCCTCGAGAGTCTGCGCGTCGCGAGCGCCGACCCGGCCAGCCGGGTGCGCAGTCGATCGTCACGCTGCGGGCCGACTTCTACGACCGACCGCTCCGCTACCCGCGGATCGGCGAGCTGCTCGGATCGACCACCGATGTCCTGAGCCCACTGACGCCCGAGGAGCTCGAGCGGGCGATCGTCCGGCCGGCGGAGCGTTCGGGCCTGAACGTCGACCGGCGCGCTCGTCCCCCAGATCGCGGCGGACGTCGCCGAGCAACCGGGCGCCCTGCCGCTCGTCCAGTACGCGCTCACCGAGCTCTACGACCGGCGCCAGCGACGGACGCCTCACGCTCGAGGCGTACCGCGAGATCGGCGGCGTCGGCGGGGCCCTCGCCGCGAGCGCCGAGCACCTGTACGCCACCCGACAGCCCGCCGGCCGGGAAGCCGTTCGCCAGCTGTTCCTGCGGCTCGTGACGCTCGGCGAGGGGACGGCGGACACGCGCCGCCGGGTCCCGCTCTCCGAGCTGTCGGCGATCGAGGTCGACGCGAGCGCGATGGAGTCGGCCATCGACTCCTACGGACGTCACCGGCTCCTCACGTTCGATCGCGACCCTTCGACCCGGGAGCCGACCGTCGAGGTCGCGCACGAGGCGCTCCTCGGCGCCTGGGAGCGACTCCGCGGGTGGATCGACGAGGGCCGCGAGGACCTCCGGATGCACCGGCGTCTGTCGGACGCCGCGAACGAATGGGAACGGAGCGGCCCCGAGCCGAGCTTCCTGCTGACCGGATCACGCCTGGAACAGCTCGAGTCCTGGGCTTCGACGACGAGCCTCGCGCTCGGGCCTGGGGAGCGCGCCTACCTGCTCGCGAGCATCGCGCGCCGAGAGACGGAGCGCGCCGCCGAAGCGGCGCGCGGCGAGCGCGAGCGGACGGTCGAGCGGCGCTCGGTCAAGCGACTCCGAGCACTCGTAGCGGTGTTGACCGTCGCGGCGCTCGTGGCGGGAACGCTCACGGCGTTCGCGCTCAACGAGAGCGCCAAGGCCGAACGTGCGTCGCGGCTCGCGGCCGCTCGCGAGCTCGCAGCGGCGGCGGCTGCGAACCTCGAGGTGGACCACCAGCTCGCCACCCTGCTCGCCCTCGAGGCGTTCCGGACGGCCCGGAGCGTCGATCAGCGCATCGATCCGCAGGTGGAAGACGTCCTCCGCCGCGCCGCGCCCGCCGTCACGATCGATACGACATCGGTCGTGGGCAAGGGGATCCGGGCCTTCACGTTCACCACCGACGGGACGGTGGTTGCTCTTGTGGGTCGTGATGGATCGGTCGGGGTGTGGGATCTTCGGAACGGCTCACGATCGTTCGCGATCAGCGACCCTGCGGTCCCATGCGTCCCCGATGATGCCTGTCGAGACGTCTTCACCGTCGATCTGAGCGACGACGCGTCCCTGCTGGCGATCGGGGATGGTGAGGGGAAGGCCCACGTATGGAACGTCAGCTCGGCACACGCGATCCTCAGCGTCCCGTCGACCCGCCTGCCCGCCGTGAAGCGGAGCGACACTCCGACCGCCACGAACAGCATCCCCGGTCGATTCGGCGAGGCCCTTTCCCCGCAGGTGGCCCTCAGTCCGGACGGGCGCCTGCTCGCGACCGGCGCGAGCCATGAGACGGTCCGGATCTGGGACATCGCGACTGGGCAGAAGGTGTCGAAAGACCGTACCTGCAAGCCTGGGATCGGAGAGTTCTGCTGGCCGTTCCGGCCAGATGTCCTCACGTTCAGTCCCGACGGGACCCGCCTGTTCTCTGCCTTCCCGTGGAGGGTCGAGGACGTCGCGACCGGCATCACGTCCTCCTTGCCGCCCGATCGCTTCCGGGATGCGATCATCGCCGACGGCTCTCGGTTCGTCTACACGGAGGGTGGACGCATCCAGGTGGCGTTCAGTCCGGACGGCGACGTGGTCGCCGAGTTCGAGGGGGACGATGTCCGGCTCCGTCCCACAGGCCGTCCCACAGACAAGGGGCTGATGCTTGAGGGACACACGCTGCCGATCATCGCGGGCGCGTTCAGTGCCGATGGCAGACGCCTCGTGACCGGAAGCCTCGACGGAACGGCCCGGGTGTGGAACACGTCGACGGGAGACCTGATCTTCACCTCGCCAGTCGAACCGAGCGACGTCGCCGCTGTCGCGTTCAGCCCGGACGGGTCTCGGATCACGACGGTCTACTCGGATGGAAGGATCATCGTGCATCCGATCGCGCTCGGGGACGCGATCGAACTCGCGCAGTCTCGGGTCACGCGCGGGTTCACGGACGAGGAGTGCCGGCGCTACCTCCACGTCCCGAGCTGTCCCGCCGATTAGCTAGCCGGACCGGGGGATCACGAGGGCGTCGACGGCGATGGACCCCTCCGGGCCGCAGATCACCGGGTTCGCGTCGATCGCCTCGAGGTGTTCGCCCAGATCGTGCGCGAGCCATGACAGCGCGACGATGGCCTTCCCGAGGGCATCCACGTCGGCTTGGGGCTGGCCTCGAACCCCATCGAGGAGCGGGCGGATCTTCAACTGGTCCGCCATCGACCGTGCCCGGATCTCGTCGAGCGGCGCCATCGCGAGGCGCCGATCCTTCAGCACCTCGACGAGCACGCCGCCCGCCCCGACGAGCACCAGCGGGCCGAACTGCGGATCGCGCACGACGCCGAGCGCGATCTCGATCCCAGGCGGCGCCATCGGCGCGACGGTGACCTGGGGACCGAGCGCGCGTTCCAGGTCGCTGTATGCATCCTCCAACGAGACCGAGTCGTCGACCCCCAGCCGAACACCTCCGACGTCGGACTTGTGCTGGACGCCGGGCGCCGCCGTCTTCACTGCGACGGGGAACCCGATCCGCTCGGCCGCTGCGATCGCGTCTTCGAGGGTGTCGGCGCGGATGCTCTCGATCACCGGGACGCCGTAGTCGGCGAGCAGCGCGAGGCCCTCGAGCTCGTCGAACGGCTCCCCGCCCGACAGCCGCGCGATCCACCGCTCGCGCACCTCGCCCGATACGGGTGACCGACCGGTCACGGGCTCGCGCGCGACGAAGTCCCGGTACGCGAACAGATGCCCGAACGCCGCCAGACCCGTGAGCGTCCCCTCGAGCACGGGGATCCCATCACCCTCCAGCAGCTTCGCGTCGCGACGGTCGATGCCGCTCGAGAAGTTCGACAGGAGGGCGAACGGCTTGCCGGTCTCGGGGAACGTCTCCCTCGCCATCGCGACGTAGCCCATCTCCGGGTAGTCCTCCGACGTGAGGTCGACCGAGAACGCGAGCGCCGCCACCGCCGGATCGTCCAGCAGCGCCCGAACGCACCCCGTGATGATGCGGTGGGCGTCCTTGCCGGTGCCCCAGAAGTCCAGCGGGTTGACCGGCGGCAGCCCCGGGTCGAGCAGCGCCTCCATGCGCGCCGAGGTCTCCCCCGAGATCTCGGTCAACGGGACACCGACGGACGCGGCCGCGTCGACGAGCAGCGCCCGCTCCCCTCCCGAGTCGTGCACGCTCGCCAACGCTCCGGGTCCGGCTCGCCGACCTCCGGCGAACAGCGCGAGTGTGTCCGCCATCTCGTCGAGGCTCGCGACGCGCGAGACGCCGTACGCGGCGAACAGCGCCTCGTACGCACCGTCCTCCCCCGCGAGCGCGCCCGAGTGGGCGGTCACGAGCTCGCGCGTTCGCTCCTCGCGTCCCACCTTCAGCGCCACGACCGGGATGTCGCGATCGTTCGCAAGCTGGAGCGCCGAGCGGAACCGGCTCGGGTCGCGCACGGTCTCGATGAACAGACCCGCCACCGTCGTGCTCTCGAGTTCGAGGGCGTAGTGCAGGTAGTCGGCCACCGTCGTCACGAACTCCTGCCCCGCCGAGACCGCGAGGTTCAGACCCAGTCCCCGGTCGTTGTGGATCATCGCGCTGAACGCCGACCCCGAGTGCGAGAGGAACGTCACGCCGCCGACGGGCGCGTCCTTCGGCTCGTAGAAGCCGAGCGCGCGCACGCGCCGCTCGAGGTTCGCGAACCCCATGCAGTTCCCACCGCACACGGCCATCCCTGCGTGGCGCGCGATGGCCGCGAGCCGCTCGGTGAGCGACGGCACGCCATCGCGTGGCTCCTCGTACCCGCTCGCGAAGATCACCGCGCTCCCGGCGCCGGCCTCCGCGGCCAGGCGAAGCTGGTCCTCGAGCAGCGCGTTCGAGACCGCGAGGATCGCGAGGTCGACGGGTTCGCCGAGCCCGGCCAGCGAGCCCACGCAGGCGATCCCGAGGATCTCGTCGTACTTGGGATTCACGGGGACGATCCGACCGTCGAAGCCGCCATCGACGAGCTCGACGACGCTCTGGTTGCCGACCGAGCCCTCGCGGACGCTCGCGCCGACCACCGCCACGGAGCGAGCCGCGAGCATCCGCTCGATCGCGCTCCGTCCGTCCGACGAGCCGGACGTCACCGCGGCTTCTTGACCGCCCGATCCCTCACGGCCGCACGATACGCCTGCCAGCCGGGGATGCCGTTCACGCCGCCACCGGCGTGCGTAGCCGACGACCCGTGGTACAGGCCCTTGATCGGTGTCCGGTAGTCCGCGTACCCGGGCGCCGGTCGCATGTGGAAGAGCTGATCGACGGAGAGCTCGCCGTGGAAGATGTTGCCCCCGATCAGCCCGAGCTCCTGCTCCATGTCATACGGCCCGAGCACCTGACGGTCGATCACGGCGCCCTTGAAGTTCGGCGCGAGCTCGGTGTAGAGGTCGATGATCCGATCGGCGTACTGCTCGAGCTCGTCGCGGTGGGGCTCGAGGTTCCAGTCGTCGGGCACCCACTGCGTGAACATCGAGAACACGTGCACACCCTCGGGCGCGAGCCGCTTGTCGAGCGTGGTCGGGATCACGCCATCCACGAACGGACGTTCGGACGCCCTGCGGCCCATGTGGGCGTCCTGGAACGCCTCCTCGGCGTACTTCGGCGAGAAGCAGAGCTCGACCGACCCCGTGTGATGGTCCTGCATCTCCTTGCCCGGATCGGCGATGAAGTCCGGGAGCTCGGACATCGCGACGTTGATCTTCACGACCCCAGAGCGCGAGCGCCAGCGTTCGATGCCCCACACGAAGTCCGCGGGCAGCTCCTCGCGGCCGACGAGGTCGAGGAAGGCAGTCTTCGGGTGGATGCACGTCACGCCCAGCGGGGCACGGAGCTCGTCACCGTTCTCGAGCGCCACCCCGACGAACCGCCCGCCGGCGGTGAGGATCTTCCTCACGCGAGCATCGGTCCGGACCTCGCAACCGAACGACTCGGCCGATCGGTGGATCGAGTCCGATACGCCCCCCATCCCGCCCTGCTGGAACCCCCACGAGCCGAGGTGGCCGTCGCCGACGTCGCCGATCGAGTGGTGCAGCATCACGTAGGCGGTGCCCGGCTCGTCCGGCCCGGCCCACGTGCCGATCACCCCGTTCACCGCGAGCATGCCCTTGATGGGGTCGGACTCGAACCAGTCGTCGAGCAGATCGGTGATGCTCATCGTGAACAGCCGGGTGACGTCGCCTACGCCACGGACGCCGAGCCTGCGCATCTTCCACGCGGCCCGCGCGCTCTCGAGCAGGTCGCCGAACGCCATCGAGCCGATCTTCGGCGGCTTCTGCAGGAGCAGGGGACCGAGGACGTCCGCGACGTCCTGCAGCCACGCCTCCCACTGCGGGAGGGTCTCGGCGTCCTTCTTGGAGAACTGGGCGATCGACTCATAGCTCCTCGCGGCGTCGTCCGCGTAGACGGTGATCGAACGGCCGTCCGGGTAGGCCTGGTAGTAAGGGCCGAACGGCGTGACGTCGTAGCCGTGCCGCTTCAGGTTCAGCTCGCGGATGATCGTCGGCGGCATCAAGGACATGACGTACGAGTAGGTCGTGACGTTGATCTCGGGGTGGTCGGGGAAGGGCGCGCTCGTGTCCGCGGCGCCTCCGGTCTTGTTCCTGGCCTCGAGTACCACCGTTCGGGCACCCGCGCGGGCGAAGTAGGCGCCCGCCGTCAGCCCGTTGTGGCCACCACCGATCACGATCGCGTCGTAGACGTTCGCCATGTCCGCTCAGAGCTCCTCGAGGCGTCCGGTCGCGCGCCATCCTCCCACGCGTTTGAACGGCCAGTCAAGCGCGCCGGCGACCGGCACGGTTTGACACGCCAGGTCAGGGGCGTACAGTGGCTGAACACCGATTCAAACAGCGGGGCGCCGCCCGTCGGGATTGGCCCGCGTTCAACGGGAGCGGAACCCATGAGCACCGGAAGCGTGAAGCAGGGCAAGGACCGCCACCAGGAGATCCTGGACGCCGCCGCGCGGGTGATCACCGACCGCGGGCTCGCCGAGACCCGGATCTCCGACATCGCCGAGGAGGCAGGGGTCTCACCGGGCCTGATCCTGTACTACTTCGAGTCGAAGGACCGCCTGCTCGCCGAGGCGCTCACGTTCGCGAACGACCAGTTCTACCTGCGTACGTCGCGCGAGATCCGCAGGATCCCCTCCGCGAGGGATCAGCTGCGCCGGCTGGTCGACCTGTCCGTCCCGGCCTACCTTCCCGAGTTCGGACGGCTCGACGAATGGGCCTTGTGGATCGAGGTCTGGGTCCGGGCGCTCCGCGATCCCGAGATGGCGAAGGACCGCGAGGTGCTCGACCAGCGCTGGCGCTCGCAGCTCGCCGACATCATCCGGGGCGGGCAATCGAGCGGCGAGTTCACCTCCACCGTGGAGGCGGACGAGCTCGCGCTGCGGCTCGCCACGCTGATCGACGGTCTCGCGATCCAGGTGATCATGAACGACTCGGAGGTCTCGCCCGCGCGGATGCACCGGACCTGCATGGAGGTGTCGGCGCAGCAGCTCGGGTTCGAGCTCGAGCCCGCGAAGGCCTGAGGCGGGTAGGCTCAGGCGCCCGACGCCGACCGCAGGTCCGGCAGGTGCTCCTCGTAGTGCTCGTACGTCTCGCCCGCGAACCACTCGACGGCGACCTCGTCGATCTCGGGGAGGTCCTGCCATCGGCGCAGGATCTCGTCCCGCGCGACGTCGAGCCCGGCCCGGACCGAGGCGACGTCGAGCGACCTGGCCTCGTCCGCGAACGCGGCGTTGCACGCGTTCACCCACTCGTCCGTCTCCTCGGGTTCGACGAAGGTCCCGTCCCGCATCCGTTCCAGGTGGCCGATGCACTCGCGGATCCACCCGGTGACGTGATGGAGCATCTCCTTCGCCGTCCAGCCCGGCAGGACGCCGGGAGCCGTCAGCCGATCCTCCGGGACGCGGGACAGAGCGTCCTCGAACGCCGCCCACCCCTCCGCCTCCCGGCGCGCGTGCTCGGTTCGAAGGTCGTCCACCGAGCCTCAGCTTAGTCTTCCTCGCATGAGCGTCGAGATCGTCGCGGCTGGACCCGAGCGCGTGCCCGCGCTCGCGGAGCTGCTCGGCCGCTCGTTCGCGGACGATCCCATCGTCCGCTGGCCGTTCCCGACCGAGGGCAGCCAGCAGGAGCGGTGTCGCGAGCTGTTCCTGGTCATGAACGAGCGGTTCGCCGAGACCGGCTGGCTGTGGGAGGCGGGCGACGCGGCGGGGGTCGCACTCTGGATCCCCCCCGGTGGCGAGCAGCGGTACCGGGAGATCGAGATGCAGACCCGCGACGCGATCGACGCGATGACCGACGACGGCGGGGTGCGCTACCGGGCGTTCTGGGATTGGATCGAGGGTCACCTGCCCCCCGAACCGCATTGGTTCCTCGATCACCTCGCCGTCGTGCCCGAACGGCGCGGCGAGGGCCTCGGGAAGGCGCTCGTCGGGTTCGGCCTCGCGCTCGCCCGGCGCGATGGGGTCCCGGCGTTCCTCGAGACAGCCCGCGCACGCAACGTCGGGTACTACGAGGGGCTCGCCTTCCGCGTCGTCGCCGACGAGCGGGCGCCGGGCGACGGACCGCGGCTGTGGTTCATGCGGTTCGACCCCTGAACCGCCCTCAGCCGCTCAGGGTTCGGACGCCCCGCTTGGCGAGCTGGTCCGCGACGATGTTCCGCTGGATCTCGGAGGTCCCCTCCCAGATCCGGTCCACCCGGACCTCGCGCCAGAAGCGTTCGGCGACGTTCTCGCGCATGTACCCGCGACCACCGAAGATCTGGACGGCACGATCGGCCACCCGGCCCGCCATCTCGCTCGAGTACAGCTTGGCCATCGAGCACTGGGCGTGCTGGACCTTGAGATCCACACCGCGGTCGACGTTCTTCGCGAGCTCGTACGTCATCAGGCGCGCGGCCCAGAGCTCGGTGACGGAGTCGGCGAGCATGTGCGCGATCGCCTGGTTCTCGATGATCGGCCTCCCGAACTGCACGCGCTCCTTCGCGAACGCCGTGGCCTCGTCGATCAGGCGTTCGGCGGCGCCGCAGCAGCGGGCGGCGATCATCAGCCGCTCGTACCGGAACCACTCGTAGGTGAACCCGAGGCCGTCGCCCTCCTCGCCGACGAGGTTCGCCGACGGCACGCGGACGTCCTCGAACGCGACGACCGCGTGCGTGTCGGCATACGTGTGCGTGTAGGCCGGTTCGCGGACCAGGCGGACGCCCGGCGTGTCCTTGTCGACGAGGAACATCGCGTGCACGCCGGCGTTCGGTCCGCCGTCGATCTTGGCCTGGACGAAGAGGTAGTCGGCCGTGTTGTACGAGGTGACGTGCATCTTGGTGCCGTTCAGGACGTACCCGTCGTCCTCACGCCGGGCGGTGGCCTCGATCGCATCGATGTCCGAGCCCGCGCCCGCCTCGGTGATCGCGTAGCACTCGTGGCGCTCGCCGCGGATGGTCGGGACGATCCACCGTTCCAGCTGCCCGGGCGAGACGACCGCCGGCGCCCAGGCGGCCGGCGTGTGGACGCACCAGCCGAGGGCGTTCGTGACCCGGCCGAGCTGCTCGGAGACTAGGACCTGCTGGAACATCGACATCCCGCCGCCCCCGAGCTCCGCCGGCATGTTCATGGCCCACAGGCCGAGCTCGATCGCCATCCGGTGATGCCGCTCCCGCAGCTCGTCCGAGAGCCGACCTCCGTGCATCTCGGCCTCGAGCTCGTGCGGGATCAGCTCGGCCTCCACGAACGACCGCGCGCGCTCCTGGATCTCGCGATCCGCGTCGGACATCGGGTAGGTCGTCACGCCCGCGACTCTACGAGATGAACTCGAGCCGGTCGCGGTTGTCCTCGATCTGCCGGAGCGAGTCTGGGTCGACCGAATGGTCCCGCTCGGGGGAGCTGGGTTCGTCTGGCGGTTCGCCGAACAGCTCGCCCGAGAGGTAGCGCTGTCCGGTGTCCGGCACCGCGGTGACGATCGTCGCGAACTCCGGGTGCTTCTCGGCCACCTTGAGCGCGGAGACGACGTTGATGCCACCGGACGGGCCGGCGAGGATCCCCTCCTCCCGAGCGAGGCGGTGCGCCATCTCGAGCGCCTCGTCCGTCGACGCGCTCACGATCCCGTCCATCAACGAGAGATCCAGGTTGTGCGGCACGATCCCGTCGCCGATCCCGGGCACCCCGTGGGTGCCCCAGCGCTGTTCGGAGATCAGCGGGCTCTCGGCCGGTTCGACCGCGTAGGCGCGGATCGCCCGGTCGTAGGCCTTCAGCGCCCGGGCCACCCCCGTGATCCAGCCGCCGGTCCCCTGCGCCGCCACCACGGCGTCGACCTGGCGGCCGCACTGCCGCCAGATCTCCTCCCCCGAGATCGCCTGCGCGTCCGGGTTGTCGGGGTTCTCGAACTCCCCGGGCACGAAGTAGCGCTCGGGGTCGGTGGCGACGATCTCGCGCATCTTCGCGATCGCGAGGTCGATGTCGGTCCCCGCCCCGGGCGTGAGGACGAGCTCGGCGCCGTAGGCCTCGATCATCCGCTTGCGTTCCAGGCTCATGCCGCGAGGCATCACGATGACGCAGGAGTAGCCCTTGATCGCGGCGACCGCCGAGCATGCGATCCCGGCGTTGCCCGTCGTGGACTCCACGATCGTCATCCCGGGCTTGAGATCGCCTCGCTCCTCGGCGCGCTCGATCATGTGGCGGTAGATCCGGTCCTTCGTCGAACCCGTCGGCCCGTACCACTCGATCTTCGCGAGCAGGCTGAGGCCTTCCGGACCGACCCGGGACAGCCGCACGAGCGGCGTCCGACCGACGGCGTCGAGCATCGAGGGGAGCGCTCGGGCGTAGGCGTCCCAGACGAGCGTCTCCGGACGCTCCATGCCACAGTTTGACTCGTCGTTCAATCCGAGCGCAAGCCCGAAGCCGGCGGTCGCGGCCGGGGCCTGTGCGAGCCGGACCTACACTCCCCGGATGCGTGACCTGGAGGGGTCCATCGGCACCATCGCGGCCGAGACCCGATTCTCCGGCGTCGTGCGAGTCGACCGGGGCGAGGACGTCGTGTTCGCCAAGGCCTACGGGTGGGCGCATCGAGGGTTCGGGGTCGCGAACACGATGGACACGCGATTCGCGATCGCAAGCGGGACCAAGGGGCTGACGGCCCTGACGGTGATGACCCTCATCCAAGAGGGGCGGCTCTCGCCGACCACGACCGCCCGCTCGGTGCTCGGGGCCGACCTGCCCCTGATCGACGACGCCGTGACGGTGGAGCAGCTCCTCGCCCACCGTTCAGGCATCGGCGACTACTTCGACGAGGAGATCGATCGGCCCATCACCGACTATGTCCTCGACGTCCCGGTGCACGAGCTCGCCACGATCGAGGGCCACCTCGTCGTCCTCGACGGCCACCCGACCAAGTTCCCTCCGGGCGAGCGCTTCTCGTACTGCAACGGGGGGTATGTCGTCCTGGCGCTGATCACGGAGCGCATCGCCGGAACGCCGTTCCACGACCTCGTCGTGCAACGCGTGTGCGACCCCGCAGGGATGGCGGACACAGCGTTCCTGCGCTCCGACGAGCTTCCGAGCCGGACGGCGCTCGGCTACCTCGACGTCGACGGCGACCGGACGAACGTGCTCCATCTCCCGGTCCGGGGAGCCGGGGACGGCGGCATCTACTCGACCGCGGGCGACGTCCGAGCGTTCTGGATCGCCCTTTTCGAAGGGCGGATCGTCCCGAAGGACCGAGTTGAGGAGATGGTGCGTCCTCACAGCGACGTCCCGCCGAAGGAGGCCCGCTACGGTCTTGGGTTCTGGCTGGCCGCGTCGGGCGACGTGGTCGAGCTGCACGGCTACGACGCGGGCGTGTCGTTCCGGACCGCGCACGACCCGAACGTTCGCTTGACGACCACGGTGCTGTCGAACACGAACGAAGGCGCGTGGCCGATCGCCGAGCGCCTCGACCAGCTTTTCGCACCGTGAGTCCGCATGGTCAGTGGCACCCGTCGAACGAGAAGTGACCCGGGTCGCTCCCGGGTAACGACTGGCACCAGCCGTTGTCCTCGAGCGCCGTCACGATCGCGGGCTGGTCCACGCCCTCCTGCGTGATGTCGATCGCTGCGCCGAGCTGGTGCCAGGACGATCCCGGCGGGGCGCAGCGGTCCGGACATCCCTGGGTGTTCCCGCAGATCGAACGGCACGCTTCCCGTTGGGCCGCGCACGAGCGGTAGCTCTGCACGACCGGGATCGGCACGCCCGCATCTCGCTGCGCCTGCAGGAACGCACGCATCGCGACCGGCTGGAGCCGGACGCCGTCGACGTCGCGCAGCGGGGGCCGCTCGGCGCACGGGTCGTCGGGGACCACGATGGACGGACCGGAGAGTGCGACGTACCCGACGCCTCCCGCGACTAGCGCCACGGCGGCCACGCCGACCACGAGGAGGCGACGGCGACTCCTCTTCGAGCGGGCGGCGTGGCGACGTCGGGCGGCCGTCGGGCGATGGTACCCGCGCCGCGCCGAAAGCAGCCGGCCATGCCCTTGTGCACAATCTGCGTATGGCCCGACCCACCTACTGGCGAGCCGCAGAGCCCAAGCGTGCCTACGACGTCGTGATCGTCGGCGGCGGAGGCCACGGCCTGTCCACCGCGTACTACCTTGCCACGAACCACGGGATCACCGACGTCTGCGTCGTGGAGAAGGGCTGGCTCGCCGGCGGCAACATGGCCCGCAACACCACGGTGATCCGCTCGAACTACCTCTGGGACGAGAGCTCGGCGATCTACGAGCACTCGCTCAAGCTCTGGGAGGGGCTCGAGCAGGACCTTGGCTCCGACCTCCGGTTCAGCCAGCGCGGCGTCCTGAACCTCGCGCACTCCCTCGGCGACGTCCGCTCCTCGATGCGGCGGCTGCACGCGAACCGTCTGAGCGGGATCGACGCCGAGTGGCTGGAGCCCGACGACGTGAAGGCGTTCTGCCCGATCGTGAACACCTCGCCCGGCGTCCGGCACCCGGTGCTCGGTGCCACGCTCCAGCGCCGGGGGGGCGTCGCCCGCCACGACAAGGTCGCCTGGGCGTACGCGACGCGGGCGAGTGAGCTCGGCGTCGACATCGTCGAGCACTGCGAGGTGACGGGGTTCGTCCGCGGAGCCGGCGGGCGCGTCGAGGGCGTTCGGACGACGCGGGGCGACATCGCCGCGGGCAAGGTCGGACTCGTGGCGGCCGGTCACACGAGCGTGCTCGCCCAGATGGTCGGTCTCCGGCTCCCGGTGCAATCGCACCCCCTCCAGGCGCTCGTCTCGGTCCTGCTCGAGCCGGTGCTCGGCTGCGTCGTGATGTCGAACGCGGTGCACGTGTACGTGTCGCAGGCGGACAAGGGCGAGCTCGTGATGGGCGCGGGGATCGACCCCTACAACGGGTACGCGCAACGGGGTTCGTTCCACGTGATCGAGCACCAGCTGGCCGCCGCGATCGAGCTGTTCCCGATCTTCGCGCACGCCAAGCTGCTGCGGACCTGGGGCGGGATCGTCGACGTCTGCCCGGATGCCTCACCGATCATCTCGACGACCCCGGTCGAGAACCTGTACCTCAACTGCGGCTGGGGCACCGGCGGGTTCAAGGCGACGCCCGGGTCGGGGTGGGTGTTCGCGGACCTGATCGCTCGTGCCGAGCCCGGGCCGCTGGCGAGGCCCTACGCGCTCGAGCGGTTCACGACCGGCGCGCTGATCGACGAGCACGGCGCCGCGGGGGTGGCGCACTGATGCAGGCCCGGACGGTGCGACGGATCGCGCTGGAGCTCCCCGACGCCGAGGAGCGGGAGACCTGGGAGACGGCGACGTTCCGCGTCCGCAACAAGATCTTCGTGATGTTCGCCGAGCGTGAACGCGAGCTGTGGATCAAGTCGACCCACGATGAGCAGAAGGCGTTGACCGCGATGGACCCGGACACGTTCTTCGTCCCGCCCTACGTGGGACCGAGCGGGTGGGTCGGGGTCCGGATCCGCACGGTCGACCCCGACGAGCTGCGCGAGCTCGTCACCGAGGCGTGGAGGCTCACCGCGCCGAAGCGGCTGGTTCAGGCGTTCGACGAGGCCGAGGCGGTCTGAATGCTGCTCGTCCCCTGCCCGTGGTGCGGCCCGCGCGAGGAGCTCGAGTTCCGCTACGGTGGGCAGGCCGGGATCGCGTACCCGGCCGATCCCGAGGCCCTGTCGGACGAGGAGTGGGCCGACTTCCTCTTCATGCGCGACAACCCCAAGGGCGCGTTCGCCGAGCGCTGGTACCACGTCGCCGGATGCCGCCGGTGGTTCGACGCGGTGCGCGACACGGCGACCCACGGCTTCCTGGAGACCTCCCCCGACCCCGCCGGGGACGACCGATGACGCTCGGCTTCCCCTCGGCGGTTCAGCGGGCTAGGGTCGATACCCATGGACGGCGGCGCGGACCGACTGGCGCGAGCCTTCGTGGACTCGATCGCGACGAAGGACCGCGACGGCCTGATGTCGGTCTTCGACCCGCAGATCGACTTCCGGGGGCTCACCCCAAGCTACGAGTGGCGCGCGACGACGCCCGAGGAGGTCGCCGAGGTCGTGCTCGCCAACTGGTTCGAGCCGACGGATCACGTCCGCGAGGTGGTGGAGGTCCGGGTCGAGCCGTTCGCGGACCGGCACCACCTCTCGTACCGGATGCGGGTCGAGAACGACGACGGGATGCACGTGGTCGAGCAGCACAGCTTCCTCGACGCCTCGGACGGTCGCATCACCCGGATGAGCGTCGTGTGCTCCGGCTTCCGGCACGTGGAGGAACCGCCCGAGCGCTGAGGCTCCGCACGTGACCGCGGGTCGGCTCGCGTCCGGCGGTTCGTGGATCGACCGCGCCAAGCCGATCTTGTTCATGTTCGACGGCGAGGTGGTCCCGGCGTTCGTGGGCGACACGATCGCGAGCGCGATCCTCGCGAACGGGATCGAAGCACCGTTCCGCAGCCCGATCCTCGGGCGCCCGCGCGGCGTCTTCTCGGCGGGCGCCGAGGAGCCGAACGCGTTCGTCGAGATCTCGGAGCCGTGGTTCGATCCGATCGTCGCCGCGACCATGGTGGACGTCGTCGACGGCATGGTGGTCCAGAGCCGTCCCGGCGTCGGGCGCCTCCGCGGCGATGCGCCGCGCGGCCGCCTCGTCGAGCACCGGAACGCGCACGTCGAGCTGCTCGTCGTGGGGAGCGGGCACGACGGCTTCTACCCGGCCCGCGACGCCGCCGCGCGTGGGGAACGCGTGATGCTCGTCGAGCAACATCGGACGATCGAGCGGGGCGCCGGCGGCGACTTCCGGGCCGAGGGCGTTACGTACCTCACGCGCGCGACGGCGCTCGGTCTGTACGACGACGGGTTCGTCACCGTGCTCGAGCGCGCGGACGAGCTCGACCGGCTCTGGCACGTCCGCGCACGGCGTGTGATCCTCGCCACCGGCGCGTTCGAGCGAACGATCGCGTTCGCCGACAACGACCGGCCGGGCGTGATGCTCGCGTACGCCTCGTGGCTCTACCTGCTCGAGCACGGGGTGCTGGTCGGCTCGCGCACGGTCCTGTTCACCGCGCGGGCGAACGCATATGGCGCGGCGTCGAACCTCGTCGCGCACGGGGGCGAGGTGCCCGCGATCGCGGACCTCAGTGGGAGCGACCCCGACACCGGGCACGCGAAGGATGCCGAGGTGCTGCGTGGGTGGGTGGTAGCCGGGACCGAGGGCGACCGGCGGCTCGAGGCGGTTGATCTCGAGGGACCCGACGGTGATCGACGGACGATCGAGTGCGACTCACTGCTCGTCTCGGGCGGCTGGGATCCCAACCTCGCGCTTTGGCGCGCCATCGGTGGCGGCGTTCGCTTCGACGAGGGGATCAGCGCGTTCGTCCCGACCGAGGGGCCACCGTGGCTCTCGGTCGTCGGCTCGGCCGCGGGCGAGGTCGCCAACGACCGGCCGTACTGGTTCGTGCCCGCCGACGACTACTCGCGACACTTCGTCGACCTCCAGCGGGACCAGACGGTCGCCGACATCGCCGCGGCGCTCGAGGGCGGCCTGCGTTCGGTCGAGCATGTGAAGCGCGCGACGTATATCGGCACGGCGATCGACCAGGGACGCACGAGCGGCGTCATGACCGCCGAGGTCGTGAACTCGATGCTCGGCGTCGGACCAGGGTGGCAGGGACCCTCGAACGCAAGGCCGCCGGCGATGCCGGTCTCGTACGCGAGCGTCGCGGGTCCCTACGGCGGCGACCTCCTCGATCCCATCCGGACAACGCCCATCCACCGGTGGCACGTCGAGCGCGGCGCCGCGTTCGAGAACGTCGGGCAGTGGAAGCGCCCGTGGTACTTCCCTCGCGCCGGCGAGCCGATGGGGGGCGCGGTCCAACGCGAGTGCCTAGCCGTCCGCAACGCCGTCGGGGCCATGGACGCGTCCACGCTCGGCAAGATCGAGGTGGTCGGGCCGGACGCCCCGGCCTTCCTCGACCGCATGTACACGAACCGGATGTCGAACCTGGCGGTCGGGGCCATCCGGTACGGGCTGATGCTCGGCCTCGACGGGATGGTCCTGGACGACGGCGTGGCCATGCGCGTAGCCGAGGACCGATATCTGGTCACGACCACCACGGGGGGGGCGGCGACCGTGCTCGACCGTTTCGAGGAGTGGCTCCAGACGGAGTGGCCCGACCTCCGCGTGTACTGCACCAGCGTCACCGAACAGTGGGCGGTCGTCGCGGTCAACGGGCCTCGCGCGCGCGAGGTGGTCTCGGCCGCGGGGACCGGCGTCGACCTGTCGCGCGAGGCCTTCCCGTTCATGACCTTCCGGGACGGGGAGGTCGCCGGCGTTCGGACCCGCCTCGCCCGCGTGAGCTTCTCGGGCGAGCTGGCGTACGAGCTCCACGTGCCGGCATGGCACGGGCTCGAGATCTGGGAGGCCGTGATGGCGGCCGGCCAGCCCTTCGGGATCGAGCCGTACGGGACGGAGGCGATGCACGTGCTCCGCGCCGAGAAGGGCTACGTGATCGTCGGACAGGACACGGACGGGAGCGTAACCCCCGCCGATCTCGGGATGGACTGGATCGTGAACCCGTCGAAGGGCGACTTCATCGGCCGCCGGTCACTCCGGCGCGCCGACGCTGTCCGTCCCGACCGTAAGCACCTCGTCGGCCTCCTGCCCGTCGGCACGGGGACCCTGCTCTCCGAGGGCGCGCAACTGGTGCTCGACGACGACGCCGAGATCCCGATGGAGCTAGCCGGCCACGTGACCTCCTCGTATCGGAGCCCCGCGCTCGAGCGCACGTTCGCGCTCGCGATGCTCGAGGGCGGGCACGCGATGCGCGGCCGAACGATCTACGCGCCGGTCCCCGAGGGGACGATCGCCTGCACGGTGACGTCCCCGATCCTGTACGACCCCGAGGGTGCGCGCCGTGACGGCTAGGAGCCCGCTCGACGAGCGCTCGGCCGACCTCGACCGCCTGGGCTCGAGGGAGCTCGCGTTCCTCACGCAGGTCGACGTCCGGGTCGACCCCGCGACGGCCGCGACCCTCGGGTTCCCGACCGACCCGAACACCGTCGCCTCGGTCGGCGGCCGCGATGTCCTGTGGCTCGGGCCCGACGAGTGGCTCGCGGTCGCCGACGCCGAAACGGCCGACGTCCTGATCGCCGGACTCGAACGCTCGCTCGCGGGCGTGCGCCGTTCGATCGTCGACGTCTCGGCCAACCGGGCCGTCATCGAGCTCTCGGGCCCGTCGCGCCACGACCTCCTCTCGTCGGCCTGCCCGCTCGACCTCCATCCGCAGTCGTGGGGCGACGGGCGGTGCGCGCAGTCGGTGTTCGGTGCGGCGCAGATGCTGCTGCACGAGCGGGACGGGACGACCCGTTTGTTCGTGCGCCCGTCCTTCGCGAACTACGTCGTCGACCTGCTCCTCGTGTCGACGCGACCGTGACGCGGCTCCACGGACGGTGGCTCGAACGATCGTGGGGGCGGATGCGCGTGTGGGAGGCGGGACGCGGCGATCCGATCATGCTCGTCCACGGTCTCGGTGGTTCGGGGCGGTACTTCGAGCGACTCGCCGCCCGCCTCGACGAACGGTTCCGGCTCGTCGCGCCGGACCTCGCGGGGTTCGGCTCCTCCGACAAGCCAAGGATCGGCTACGAACGCGCCGATCACCTCGGCGACCTGGACGCCGTCGCGGAACGGTTCGGCGACCGCGCGCCGATCGTCGCGGGGCACTCGCTCGGCGGGCTGTTCGCGGCCCTGTGGGCCGCTCGCCGGCCCGAACGCGTCCGCGCGCTCGCGATCGTCGCTGCCCCCTACCCGTCGCCCGATCCGGCCGTCGCCTGGACCCACGAGCCGGACGTGCCGGCGGCGGCGCGGATCACGATGCCGCTCGCCGCCGGGGCGATCCGGCTGCTCGCGGTGCCCGTCGGCGTCGCCCGGCGCTACCCACCGGCGATCGCGTTCGACTACGCGCGGCAGACCCTCCGCAGCCGCAACCGGACGATGCGCTCGGTGCTGTACGACCCCTCGGTGGCCGACGAGCTCGAGCGCGTCCGAGGACTCGACGGACGGTTCCCCATCCTGATCGAGCACGCTCGGGACGACCGGACGGTGGGCCTCGACGCACACGAACGCTGGTGCGAGCTCCTCCCGCGCGCCGAACACCGGATCGTCGAGGGCAGTCACCAGGTGCAGCTGCACGACGGGTTCCGAGCGCTCGCCACCTGGGCCCGCGGCCTCTCGGGGTAGGCTCGCGCCCGATGGACGCCGACACGCCCGCCCTGCGCGCCCTCGCGGGTTCGGACCTCGCCGTCGAGGTCGTGCGGACCGAACGCGCGCGCTCGGCCGAAGAGAGCGCGAGCTTCCAGGGCATCGAGCTCGGCCAGCTGCTGCGGACGATCGTGATCAGGCGCGGGGTCGACGACTACGTGTTCGTGCTCGTCCCCGGCGGGCGCCAGATCGACTGGCCGAAGCTCCGGGGGCATCTCGGCGTCAGCCGTCTCTCGCTCCCCGACGCCGAGGAGGCGAAGGCCGCCACGGGCTACGAGCGCGGCACGATCACCCCCTTCGGGTCGATCAACGCCTGGCCGGTGATCGCGGACTCAGTGATCCCCGGACTCGAGCGCGTCGCGATCGGCGGCGGCGGCCACGGCGTGAACCTGCATCTGTCCGGTCGCGACCTCGTCGAACGCCTGGGGGCCGACGTCGTCGACGTCACGCGGGCCGAGACGGGCTGAAGGCGGTCGCGACCGCGATGCGCACGAACCCTCCCCAGCGCCTTCACGAGCGCTTCACATCTCGCCCCCAGCATGGGGAGCGACGGACGAAGAGCGTTCGGAAGGAGGCACGAGATGCGACGCGGATGGGCGATCGCGGCGACGATCCTGGTGATCTTGCTCACGATCGGGATCGCGGTCGGCGCCTACAACGCCGGCCTGGACGAAGGGATCCGACGCGCGGCCGACTCGGACCAGGTCGTCGAGGTCGTCGGCGGGTACGGACACGGCTACGGGTTCTTCCCGTTCGGGTTCTTCCTGTTCCCGCTGTTCATCATCGGGACGATCTTCCTCGTGAGCCGCGCGTTCCGAGGGCCCAGGGGACCGTGGGGCCACGATCACGGGCCCGGCTACGGACCCTGGTCGGAGGAAGGACGTGCGAGGTTCGAGGATCGCGCCGGTGACTGGCACCGCCGCCAGCACGAGCAGGCGACGGGCGACCGGGAGAGCACGGGGCCGCCCACCGGCTGAGCCGGGACGGCGGAACCAGCGGGCGGTGGCGGTTTGCCACCGCCCGTTCGCGTCGGCAGGCTAGCGAACGCGCCGGGCGGAGGCGGAGGCGGAGATGACGACGGTGCTGGTGGTCGAGGACGAGATCGAGATCGCGAGGGTCGTCCGCGACTACCTGCGGAACGCGGGCTTCGAGGTGATCGTGGTCGGCGACGGAGGGTCGGCCGTCGCGAGCGTACGCAGCTCGAAGCCGGATCTCCTGGTGCTCGACCTCGGCCTGCCCGGACGCGACGGACTCGACGTGGCCCGCGAGATCCGGCGGTGGTCGAACACCCCGATCGTGATGCTCACGGCGCGGGGCGACGAGACCGATCGGATCGTCGGGCTGGAGCTCGGGGCGGACGACTACGTGGTGAAGCCGTTCAGCCCGAAAGAGCTGGTCGCCCGCGTCCGAGCCGTGCTCCGGCGGACGCGTTCGGCCGGACGCGGTGGCGAGGTGCTGCGCGTCGGCGACGTCGAGATCGACACCGGGCGGATGCGCGCGAGCGTCGCGGGCAGGCAGGTCGAGCTCACGCCGACCGAGTTCCAGATCCTCGGCACCCTCGTGCGCGAACCCGGGCGCGTGTTCACCCGCTCCCAGCTCCTCGACGCGGTGCACGGCGTCGCGATCGAGTCGTACGAGCGCGCGATCGACGCGCACATCAAGAACATCAGGCGCAAGATCGAGCCCGTCCCCGGGTCGCCCCGGTACGTGCTCACGGTGCACGGCGTCGGCTATCGGTTCGCCGATGCATGACCACCCCCGCGGGCCCGGTCGCGGCCCGGGGTTCCGCCCTCCGTGGTGGCCCGCCGACGAGCCCTTCCCTCCACGCTCGCCGCAGGGCTGGGGCGCGATGCGCGGCCGCTTCCTCCGACGCATCGCGATCGGGATCGGCCTGTTCTTCCTGTTCGTCTTCGTCGCCGGATGGCTGGGCGCGGCGCTCGGAGGCGGGGCGTTCCACGAGGGCGGCCGGGGCCGGCCGTGGTTCGGGCTGGTCCTCGTCCTGCTCGTCATCGCGTTCCTCCTGTTCGGGCGGTTCGTGCGCAAGACCACGAGGCCCATCGGCGAGGTCATGGACGCGGCCGCCCGCGTCGCCGAGGGCGACTACTCGGCCCGCGCCGGCGTCCACGGCCCCCCGGACGTGCGCGATCTCGCTAGAGCGTTCAACCGCATGGCCGAGCGGCTCGAGATCAACGAGGAGCAGCGGCGGAACCTGCTCGCGGACGTGGCCCACGAGCTCCGCACGCCGCTGTCCGTGATCCGGGCGCACGTCGAGGGGATGGTCGACGGCGTGTACGAGCCGAGCGCCGAGCACCTGTCGCTGGTCGCCGACGAGACGGGCGTGATGGGCCGCCTCCTCGACGACCTCCAGCTCCTGTCGAACGCCGAGGCCGGGGCGCTCCGCCTCCATCGCGAACGGCTCGAGCCGGACGAGCTGCTCACCTCCGCCGAGGCCGCGTTCAGCACGCAAGCGGACGAGGCCGGCATCACGCTCGTCGTCGACGCCGGGGAGGGCCTCCCGGCCGTCGACGTCGACCGGATCAGGATCGGCGAGGTCCTCGCCAACCTGGTCTCGAACGCCCTCCGCCACACGCCCGCCGGCGGCAGGATCGCTCTCGCCGCCGCTCGGGACGACGAAGGGGTGGCGTTCAGCGTCGCCGACACGGGCGAGGGCATCGCGGAGGAGGAGCTCGCCCACGTGTTCGATCGGTTCGCCCGAGCACCGGAGTCACGCGGATCCGGGCTCGGGCTCGCGATCGCGAAGGGTCTCGTGCAGGCGCACGCCGGCACGATCTCGGCCGAGAGCGAGCCCGGCCGCGGGACGACGATCCGCTTCGTCTTGCCGGAAGCCTGACCCCTACTGCTTGGGGATGTCCTTGTTCGGATCCCAGTGCGGCATCGGCACGACCGTCGCCTTCACGTTGCCGGAGACCGGGGTCTCCACCTGCAGCTCGGTGCCGAGCTGCGTGTGCTCGATCGGCAGCATCGCGAACCCGATGTTCTTCTCGAGGCGCGGCGAGTAGCACGCCGAGGTGACCGTGCCGACCACACCCTCGCCCACCGAGACCGGGAAGAAGTCGATCATCTCGTTGTCGATGTAGCTGCCGAGCGGCTCGCCGTCGATGTCGACGCCGACGAGCTTGCGCTTCACACCCTCGGCCTTGATCCTCTTCAGGGCCTCCTTGCCCATGAAGTCGGCCTCCTGCTCCAGATCGACCATCCACGTGTAGTGGTACCCGACCTCGAACGGGTTGTGCTCGTACCACATGTCCGCGCCGAACGCGAGGATGCCGCCCTCGATGCGGCGGATGTGGCACGGTCCGATCACCTCGAGCCCGTGCGGCTTGCCCGCCTCGAGCACCCGGTCCCACAGCTGCACGCCGTGCTTGGACGCATCGCGCAGGTAGATCTCGTAGCCGACCTCGCCCGTGTAGCCCGTGCGCGAGACGACCACCTCCATGCCGTCGAGCTCGCCCTTCATGAGGCCGTAGTAGGGGATCTCGAGGACGCGCTCGCCGAACAGCTCGGTGAGCACCTTCTTCGCGTTCGGCCCCTGGATCTGCACGGGCGCGACGTCGATCTCCTGGACGGTCACGTCCATCCCCTTTGCGCCGGCGATCCCGAGCGCGTACAGGTTCACGTCGGAGTCGGCGAGCGAGAGCCAGAACTCGTCCTCGGCGACCCGCAGCAGGACGGGATCGTTCAGGATCCCGCCGTCGGGGCCTGTGATGAACACGTACTTGCACTCGTCGACCGCGCACTTGTGCAGGTCGCGCGGCACGATCATGTTCGTGAGGTCGAACGCGTCCGGGCCTTTGATCTGGATCTGCTTCTCCACCCCGACGTCCCACAGCGTGACGCCGTTGACGAGGTGCCAGTACTCGGCCGTCGGGTCGCCGTAGTGGCGCGGGTGGTAGGTGTGGTTGTAGACGCTGTAGCGCGCGACCCCGTGCTTGCGGGACGCGTAGAAGTACGGCGACTTGCGGATCCGCGTGTACAGGAGGATCCCCGGGTTGTCGATGACGGCCAAACTCCACTCCCTTCCGCGTGACCTCGTCACGCCCTCAGTCGTTGCCCCTTCGGATCCCACAGCGGGTCCTCGGCGACCGTCGCCGGCAGGCGCTCGTCGACGTACTCCACTTCGACCGCCGTCCCCGGCACGGCCAGATCGACGGGGAGGTAACCGTAGACGATGCACCGCCCGACCGAGTAGCCGTAGCCGGCCGACGTCGCGTAGCTCACGACGCGTCCGTCGGACCGGATCGGCTCCTTGCCGAGGACGACCGCGGACGGATCGTCGAGCGTCATGCACGCGAGCTTGCGCGTCGGACCGCGCTCGAGCAGCCGCTCGAGGGCCACGCGCCCCTGGAACCCCTCCTTGTCCATCCGGACGGCGAAGCCGAGCCCCGCCTCGAAGGGATCGTGCTCGATGTCGATGTCCTGACCCCAGAAGCGGTACCCCTTCTCGAGCCGCAGCGTGTCGAACGCCCCCAACCCGGCCGCCACGAGCCCGTGCTCCCGGCCGGCCTCCCACAGCAGCCCCCAAGCCCGGTCCCCCATCGCGAACTGCCCGTACAGCTCCCACCCGAGCTCGCCGGCGTAGGAGATCCGCTGGGCCCACACCGGACCGACCTCGCCGACGTTGAGGTATCGAGCGGTCATGTACGGGAACGCGTCGTTGCCAACGTCGACATCGGTGACCTGCGCGAGGATCTCCCGAGCCTTCGGGCCCCACAGGCCGAGCGCGAAGAGCGAGCCCGTGCGCTCGGTGATCCGGACGCGCTCGCCGTCGTGGATCTGGCGCCGCATCCAGGCGAGGTCGTGCTGCCCGCTCCCGCCGCCGGTGATCACGCGGAACAGCTCGTCCTCCTTGCGCGTGATCGTGAGGTCGCAGCGGATCCCGCCGGTCGGCGTGAGTATCGCCGTGTAGACGATCGTCCCGACCGGACGGTCGATCCGGTTGGCGCAGATCCGCTCGAGGTAGGCGAGCGCGTCGGGACCCTCGACGTCGAACTTCGCGAACGCCGTCAGGTCGAACAGCGCGGCGCTCGAGCGCGTCGCCAGGTGCTCGGCGCCCTCGATCGGCGACCAGGATCGCCCCGCCCACTCGTCGCGGCGCAGCCACGGCGCGTCGGACGGGACGAGTGAGGTATTGGCCTCGAACCACTCCGGCCGCTCCCAGCCGGCGCCCACGACGAACTCGGCGCCGAGCTCCACGTGGCGCTCGTAGAACGGCGAGAGCCGGAGCTTGCGGGGACGCGCCATCTGCTGGCGCGGGTGGATGATGTCGTAGACCTCGCGGTACTGCTGCTTGCCGCGTTCGAGCACGTACGGCGGCGTCGTCATGTACGGGTAGAAGCGGTTCGCGTCGGCCTCGGCCAGGTCGATCGAGGGCTCGCCCTGGACCATCCATTCGGCGATGTGCCTGCCGAACCCGCCCGCGTGCGTGACCCACACCGCCTCGCAGACCCACAGACCCCGAACCGCCGTCGACTCCCCCACGATCGAGCCCGCGTCGGGCGTGAACGAGAACATGCCGTTGATCGAGCGTTCGGAGTCGGCCGGCCGCATCCGCCCCGCGAGCGCCGGCAGCAGGCGGGCCGCCTCAGCCTCCGCCACGTCGAAATCACTCGGCGTGAACGGCATCAGCGAGGGCATCGGGCCGTCGCCGGGCCGTCGGAGCTCGTGCTGGGGGGTAACGATCGGCTCGTGCTTGTAGCTGCCGACCGCGTAGTGGTCCTCCCGGTGACGGAAGTACATCGCCATGTCCTGGTGCCGCAGGATCGGGTGCACGACCTCCCGCATCTCGCCCTCGAGACCGGGCACCGGGTCCGTCCACACCAGCTGGTGCTGGACGGCGACGAGCGGGATCGGCACCCCGGCCATCGCGCCGACCGTCGGACCCCAGATGCCGGCGCAGAGCAGGACGCGTTCGCACGCGACGTCGCCGCGATCGGTCCGGACGCCCTGAACGCGCCCGTCACGGATGTCGAACCCCGTCACGGTCACGCCGCCCTCGAACGCGACGCCCTTCCCCTCTGCCTTGCCGGCGAGCGCCGCGGCGATCCGAACGGCCTTCGCGATCCCGTCGGAGGGCACGTGATACGCCCCGAGGATCGTGGACGGGTCCAGCAGCGGGACCTTGGCGGCGGCCTCTGCGGGCGTAAGGAGTTCGGCGCCCTCGAGCCCGTACGAACGGGCGAACCCGAGCCTGCGCTTCAGCTCGCGCATCCGGGCCTCGGAGGTCGCGACCTCGATCCCGCCGACGCCGTACCAGGCCGGCTCGTCGTCGTGCTCGAGCGTCGCGTACAGTGCTACGGACTCCTGCGCGATCCGGCACATCATGCGCGAGCCGTTGGTCTGGAAGGCCAGGCCCGGCGCGTGCGTGGTCGAGCCGCCGGTCTCGAACAGCTGACCCTGGTCGAGGACCAGGACGTCGAGGTCGCCCAGCTCGGCCAGGTGGTAAGCGGCGCTCGCGCCGACGATCCCGGCGCCGATCACGACGGTTCGGGCGGGGTCCTTCACGTCCGGGGGTCCCTCACGGCACGCAGTCTTCCGCGCCCGGGACGGGTCGGCAACCGAGCTACGGCCTCGCGTTGACGGCCGCGCGCAGCTCGGCGAGGGCCGACAGCATGGGCGTCGCCGAGCGCCTACCCTCCATCTCGTCCAGGAGGCGCCTGGCCGCCTCCTCGATGCGCCGGAGGCGGGCGAGCCCTCCCGCCTGATCGGCTCCCGGAACGGCTCGTTCCTCGGTCCCAGTCACGTCGCCCGAGGACGGCTTCCATCGTCGATAGACGGGCATCTCGTCGTCCGAGTACTCCGTCGACACCGCCTCCTCGATCGAGCACGCGTAGTGGACAAGCCCGTAGGGCGTCTGGCCGGGGCGCGCCGTCACCGCCGGGTGCGACGGAGAGATCTGTTCGAGCCATCCGCGCGCCATGAACTCCCCATAGTCGCCAGCGTGGTCCTCCCACGGCTGCGCCGTGTGGAGCGCGTAGCGCGCGTCGCGCGCCACCTCCCGCATCTTCGGACTCGTGTCGCGGAACGAGACGCACAGCAGCCCGGCCCCGAGCCAGGGAGAGACCGGGTGCACGCGTGGTCCGCCGTCGAGCCGGAGCGTCGCCTGGTACACGATCCGACCCTCCACCCGCTCTCGGGCGAAGGCGGCCAGATCCGGCTCGGCGTTCGCGAACTCAGCCCAGGTGGCCACGACCGACGCAGCCTACCGCCGTGCTCGACCTGGACGCTGCCGGACGAGTACATATCACCGAACGGCACGGCCGATGGGTGATCTTCGACGGTATCTACCGGCTCCTTAACGCGACCAACGTCGGACGAGACACCATTCCGACGCGCCGAGTGCCTGGATCCGTGCTTCCGCTCATCACCGCCGCTGGATAGGTACCCGCGACGCTCGATAGCGTGTCCCTATGTCGAGGGTCTTGGTGACCGGGATGTCGGGAACCGGCAAGTCGTCGGCGCTCGCCGAACTTGGCCGACGTGGCTATCGCGTCGTAGACACCGATGATCCGGGCTGGTCTGAGTGGGTCGACTCCTCCGGCGACGGCCGCGGGGAGTCGCTGTGGGTCGAGGAAAGGATGACCCAGCTGCTTAGCTCCGATGATGGTCGCATGCTGTTCGTGCAGGGATGCGTGAGGAATCAATGGAAATTCTACGATCGGTTCGACTCGGTCGTATTGCTCAGCGTACCGGCCGAGGTGATCCTCGAGCGGATCGCATCCAGAACGGCGAACGACTACGGCAAGACCCCCGCGGAACAGGAGATGATCCTGGATGACCTCGCGAAAGTGGAGCCGCTGCTTCGAGCGAGCTGCACACACGAGTTGGATGCCAGTAGGCCGATCGCCGAGGTCGTCGCTGACCTGATGGCGATCGCGTCGCGCCCGATCACGACGTCCTAAAGCGTTCTCAGCCGACCGATGCCGGTGGCAAGCACGGCGATGGCCGCTCCCTGTCGACGCTCGCTGACCGAGCCGGCCCTATCCGGACGTGTGCTGGTAACTCGTGAGCTTGCCGCCCCGTAGCGCCACGATCCAACCGTTCAGCGTTCCTTGCACGTACTCGCTGCCGGGGTTGAAGCACTGGGTCTTCCCGAGCCGGAACCGCCCCATCGACTCGTGGATGTGGCCGTGGAGCGCGACGATCGGCTGGTAGCGGCTCACCGCCTCTCGAACCGCGACGCTCCCGCCGCCGGTCGTGAGGAAGCGGCCGCCGTCGCGCATCGGCTTGGGGAGCTCGCCAGGCCGCTTCTCGAGCTTCAGGCAGGTGTCGATCGGCGTGTCCTTCGGCGGGCAGTGGAGGTTGAACACGCACCGCCCGACGTCGGGAACCTTCGCGACCTCACGGTCGATGACCGACGCGATGTCATCTTCGCTCGCCTCGCGCGGGGTGTCCCACGGCGTGACGGTGGAAAGTCCCACCGTGACCATCGTGTGCTCGTCGTCGAGCTCGACGATGCGATGCTCGCACGCGACGACGTTCGGGCCGTCGTGGCGTTCGAGCACCTCGAGCATCGCGGGTTCGTCGTCGTTGCCGCCGGTCAGGTACATGCGGACCCCGGTATCGGTGAGCCGCTCCTCGGCGATGGAGATCCACTCCTGGAGCCGTTCGGACGCCAGGCGGTGGAACCACCCGAGCTGTGCGAGCTCGTCGGCCTTCACCGCCTCGTACTCGTCGGTCTCGAACACCTGCCAGTAGAAGCCGGGGAGCTCGACGCTCCGGGTGAACGCGTCCAGCCCGTCCTTCTCGAACTCGTGATCGCGCCCCTGGAAGTGGGCCCGGAAGCCGCCGTTCGAGCGCACGATCGGGACAAGGGCCTTGCCCATGAGGTCGCCCCCGAACACGAGCGCATCGGTCTCGTAGAACGCCGCCGCCCCGAGGAACTTCCGGAACGTGGGCTGGGAGCCGTGGAGGTCGGCGGCGAAGAAGATCCTCGTCGGTCTGGTCTTCGACCGGGCCATGCCGGCCTCCTATCCCAGGTGCACCACGATCGTCTTGAGCTCGGTCAGCCGCTCGATCGAGAAGCGCCCGCCGACGCGCCCCACCCCGCTCGCCGACCCCGCGCGTCCGCCGAACGGCAGGTGCGACTCCCAGTAGTTGGTCCCCTCGTTCACGTTCACCCATCCGGTCCGGACGCGCTCGGCGAACCGCAGCCCGCGCCCGATGTCGGCCGTGAAGATCGCCGAGAGCAGCCCGTACTCGGATCGGTCGACGAGCTCGATCGCCTCGTCCTCGTGCCGGATCGTCTGGATCGGCACCACCGGACCGAACGTCTCCTCGCGCGCGATCGCCATCTCGTCGGTGACGCCGTCGACCACCGTGGCCTCGAAGAACAGATCGCTGCCGAGCTGGGGCGCGCGCTTGCCCCCGGTCACGATCGAGGCGCCGAGCTCGGCCGCGTCGCTCACGTGCCGCTCGGTCTTGTCGGCGACCGGCGCGTTGTTGAGCGGCCCCATCGTCGTGGCGTCGTCGAACGGATCGCCGAGGCGGATCCGCTCGGCGATGGCGGCCGTGAGCGTGGAGACGTAGTCGTCGTGCACGCCCTCGTGCACCAGGACGCGTTCGCCGGCCGTGCAGCTCTGGCCGGCGTTGAGGAAGCAGGCCGTCAGCGTGGCCTCGACGGCCGCGTCCAGGTCCGCGTCCTCGAGGACGACCAACGGCCCGTTCCCGCCCATCTCGAGCAGCAGCTCCTTGCCGGCCGCGCGCTCGGCCACGCGGTGTCCGGTGGCGATCGAGCCGATGAAACCGACGGTGGCGACCCCCGGGTTCGAGGCCACCTCGTCCCCGACCACCGGGCCCGGCCCCGTCACCAGGTTGAACGCGCCGGGCGGCAGGTCGGCCTCGGCGATCACCTCGGCGAGCGCGACCGCGCAGACGCTGGTCGTGGGCGCCGGGGCGAGGACGACCGTGTTCCCGCTGGCGAGGGCGGGCGCGATGATCTCGCCGGGCATCGTGTACGGCCAGTTCCACGGGCTGATGACGCCGGCCACCCCCCGCGGGACCCGGTAGACGAACACGCGGTTGCCCTCGGTCACCGACGGAGGGATCAGACCCTCGACGCGCACGGCGTCGGCCGCCGCCATCTCGAAGTAGGCGATCAGCTCCTCGACCTCGTCGAACGCCTCGGCCCGCATCGGCTTGCCCTGGTCCAGAGCCAGCGTGTGCGCCATCTCGTCCCGGCGACGGTCGATCGCCTCGGTGACCCGCCGCATGGCACGAGCACGGTCGAACGCCGTGAGCCCCGCCCAGGCAGGGAACGCGTCTCGCGCGGCGTCCACCGCCCGTCGGACGTCGCCGCGCGTGCCCTCGGGCAGCGTGCCGATCACCTCGCCGGTCGAGGGCGAGGTCGCCTCGAACGTCGCCCCGCTCTCCGAGCCGGCCCATCCGCCGGCGATGAACATCCGATGTTCGTTCGCCATCAACCCGACCCCATCGGTCCCGTGACGGCCGGGGGCGGCCGCGAGGGCCGCCCCAGGTCCGCCTCGTGCTCCGTTCTTACTCGACCGGGATCTCCTTGTACACGGCGCTCAGGTCGATCCCCTGTCGTTTGCGATAGATCTTCGCCACGACGTAGATGACCAACGCGAGCCCGTACATGATCCCCATGAACCACAGCGACTCGCTGTTGTTCACCGCGTACAGGTCGTTGGTGAACCAGTGCCACAGGTTGAACCCCAGGAACGCCGCGGTGACGAACCCGGTCACCGTGATCAGCGGCAACCCGAGCACCTTGTAGCGGGCGATCGGCGAGTTCGCGTACAGCGACTTCTTCCGGTACGGCAGGATCATCGCCGCGATCGCCGTCCCGAAGAACGTCACCGCGATCACCAGCGTCGCGTCAAGGATGTACGTGGAGAACTTGCTGGTGTACGCGTACAACGCGCCGACCGCGATCGAGGGCACCAGCATCAGCACCAGCGCCCACACCGGCACGTGCCGCTTCTCGGAGACGTCGGCCACCTTCTCGGGCAGCACCCGGTCGAACGCGGCCGCGAAGATCACCCGCGTCGACGAGAGGAACAGCGTCCCCGCCCACCCGAGGAACCACGCGCCGAACGCGAGCACGATGACCGCCGAGATCAGCGAGCTGTGGAAGTAGAAGCTGGCCAGGAACGGTGCGTAGGACCACACGGGTATCGAGGCGTCCCCGAACCCGTAGACCGAGGCCCAGTAGTTGAGGTTGGCCGCGTTGAAGAACTCCCACCCGAAGAACTTGCTCGCGAGCAGGATGAACACGACGGCGACCGCCACCGTGACCCAGAGCCCATACATCATGCCCCCCATCACGCGCCTGAAGTCGCTCGCGCCTCGCACCTCGCCGTACAGCGTGGCGCCCCAGTTCGGCCACAGGATCCAGAAGCACAGGAACGGGATCAACAACAAGGTGTCACCGAAGAACGGCGAGAACCCCAGGTCGGGGACCACGGGACCGCCGTTGTTCGTCGTCCCGAGCTGGATCGTCTGCTGGTAGACATCGCCCTTGGCCCCGAACAGGTTCGCGGTCTCCTGGTTGAACGCGCTCTGGAACCCGCTCCGCGACCCGAACAGCATCACGACGAACACGATGGCCAGGGCGATCATGCCGATGTAGAAGCACACCTTCTGGACCTTGGCGTAACCCTCCATCCCCAGCGAGACCAGGTAGCCCGCCAGCACCACCGTCGCCAGGATCACGACGAACAGGCCGTTGTCGGTCGCCAGGAAGTCGGAGAGGCCGTTCCACTTGAAGGTCGCGGCGAGCGGTTGCAGGACCTCGACGTTGAGGATGTTCCCGTAGATCGGCGCCCAGTACCACAGGATGAACCACCAGCCGGTGACGGAGAGCACGAACGCGATCCCACCGCCCATCACCCGGCTCTGCCACACGTAGTCACCGCCTGCACGCGGCATCACGGAGATCAGCCCCGCGTACGTGACGACCAGGAACGACACGAACACGCCGGATATCAACAGTGCCGGGAGCACCTGCCCGGTCGGCACGAACGCGAGCACCGACAGGGCGAAGAACAACCCCAGCGTCACGAAGTTGATCGACATGAAGGAGTAGAGGAACGCGTCGAACTTCGACCACCCCTTCACCAGGCCGGTCGCCTTGCGCAGGAACAAGGTAGGAGCTTCGCCTACCGCTGCCATCTGCACCCCCTCCCGGGTACGGAACGGCCGGTCAGCCGTTCACGAGCTGGTAGTTCTTGACCTTCCGCTTCTTCGGATCGATCGTCACGACGGCCGCCTGGAGGATCCCCTCCTCGTAGGAGCTGCCCGGGTTCAGCGACAAGGTCGACCCGATCCTCGTCGCGCCCTTGCTCTCGTGGATGTGCCCGTGCAGCGCGAGCATCGGCTGGAACGACTCGATCGACTCGCGGACCGAGGTCGAGCCGACCGGCCGCAGCGCCTGTCCCCCCGACTTGTACGTGAGGTCCTCGTTCAGCGCGGGCGCGTTGTCGAGCTTCGAACCGTACGGCGGCGCGTGGAAGTTGAAGATCGTCGTCTCGGGGTCGCCGGCGTGCTCGAGCGCCCGCTGGATACGCCGCGCGAGCTCCGGCTCCTCGGCCTCGCGGAACGTGTGCCACGGCGTCGGGTTGGTCCATCCCATCGAGATCATCGTGAACCCCTCGAGCTCGATAGGGTGCTCCTCGTCCCCGGTCTCCACGACGTGGGCGTGCGTCAGGAGGTCGTCGATCTCGAACATGTCGTCGTTGGCCGGGCACGCGATCACCCGGATCCCTGTTCCCGCGAGCTTGTCCTCGGCCATCGCGATCCAGCGCTCGGTCCCGTCGAGCATGACCTCCTTGAACCGCTTGTCGACGAGGTCCTCGTCCTCCTGCATCGCGACGTACTCCTCCTGCGAGACCCGGATCGGGTAGTAGCCGCGGTTCATCACGCGCTTCTCGAACTCGACGATCTCGGCGTCGGTCTCGAAGGTCTCCCGGTGGTCCTGGAGGGAGGCTTCCCAGACCCCGTTCGAACGCTGGACGATCGGGACCATCGCCTTCCCGGTGACGTCCCCGCCCAGGATGACGACGTCGGCCCCGTAGAAGGGACCGGCGTTCAGGAACTTCTTCCAGCAGATCTCCGACCCGTGAAGGTCCGTGACGAAGAAGATCTTCACCGCAGGCATCTTCCGCCCGGTGGGTCACGGGCGCAAGCGGACCCCCGCATCTCGGATCGGCCCTCGGGCGGATCTCGGGCCTAGTGGCCGACCTCCTCGGGCACCTCGTACCACTGGACACGGTCGCCCACCTTGGCTCGGAGCTTCCACTTCATCGTCTTGGGGACCTCGTCGCAGGAGACCCGGAGCGCGCGTGCCTGCTCGGCGGGCTCGAACCGCCGGGCCTCGGGGAGCAGGTCCGCGTGCTCGCCGCCGGCGAGCTGGACCAGCTTGTCGAGGTTCATCGTGGCGGTCCGCCACCATCCCCAATCCCCGCCGACGAGACGTCGGATCCGGTCGAGCCCGATCGTGCCCGGCTTGTCGCCCGGGCGCACCTCGAAGCCCGAGAGCAGGTGGAACAGGTCGTGGACGTCCTTCTCGTTCAGCTCGACGATCTGGAGCTTCGACAGGAGGAGGTCGGTGACGTCGAGCGTGTCGCGCATCCGGTCGATCCGATCCGAGAAGTCCAGGACGTGGCACATGTTGAGCTTGTCCATGATCACGTCGACCGACGTCGTCCCGTCGGCGGTCGTGAAGTACATCTGCCGATCGCCGTGCAAGAGGTTGAACCTCGGGTCGCCGATGAAGCCCTGCTCGGCGAAGAAGTCGATGACCTCGCGCTTCTTGGAGGAGACACAGGCGAAGTCCATGTCCTGGTCGTCGCGGGCCCGGTGCGGGAACAGCGGGCAGAGCAGCCGAATCGCCTGTCCCCCCAGCAGCTTGAGCGGGATGCCGCGGTCGTTGGCCGCGCGGACCACGTCGATCGACACCTCGAACGCGTCCGGGGCCGCGGCCTCCATCGTCGCGAGGATACTCCGCGTCCCGTGTCGAGGCGCTCGCGAGCGCACGCAGCCCCGACTGAGGCACACTTCGGGGTCGGAGGAGCGCACGGGAAGGCGATGACGGCCAGGCGGTACGACTTCGTGATCGTGGGCGGCGGGTCCGCGGGGTGCGCGCTCGCCAACCGCCTGTCGGCCGACCCGTCGAACCGCGTGCTCGTGCTCGAGGCGGGCCGGCCAGACTACCCGTGGGACGTCTACATCCACATGCCCGCCGCCCTCACGTTCCCGATCGGGAACCGCTTCTACGACTGGAAGTACGAATCCGAGCCGGAGCCGAACATGAACGGCCGTCGCATCTACCACGCGCGCGGGAAGGTGCTCGGCGGCTCGAGCAGCATCAACGGGATGATCTTCCAGCGAGGCAACCCGCTCGACTACGAGCGCTGGAGCGCCGGGGCCGGGATGGCGACCTGGGACTACGCGCACTGCCTCCCCTACTTCCGCCGGATGGAACGCTGCCTCGCGGCCGAGCGGCACGACCCGTTCCGCGGCGACCACGGGCCGCTGGTCCTCGAACGGGGACCGGCCACCAACCCGCTGTTCGGCGCCTTCTTCGCGGCCGCGCGCCAGGCCGGGTACGAGCTCACCGACGACGTGAACGGTTATCGGCAGGAGGGGTTCGCGCCCTTCGACCGGAACGTGCACCGGGGCCGGCGCCTCTCGGCGGCAGGGGCCTACCTGCATCCGGTGATGACGCGTCCGAACCTGGAGGTCCGGACGCGGACCTTCGTGACGCGGATCCTGTTCGAGGGCTCGCGCGCGGTCGGGGTGGAAGTCGCGCGCGGACGCGGCTCGCCGACGCGGGTGCGTGCCGGGGAGGTCGTCGTCTGTGGCGGCGCGATCAACACGCCCCAGACGCTGCAGGTCTCGGGCGTGGGGGACGCCGACGAGCTCCGGTCACTCGGCATCGACGTCGTCCACGACCTCCCCGGGGTGGGCGAGAACCTCCAGGACCACCTCGAGGTCTACGTCCAGCACGCCTGCACCCAGCCGGTCTCGATGGCGCCCTACCTGAAATGGCGGTACCGTCCGTGGATCGGGTTCCAGTGGCTGTTCTTCCGCCGTGGACCGGGCGCGACGAACCACTTCGAGGGGGGCGGGTTCGCCCGCAGCAACGACGACGTCGCCTACCCGAACCTCATGTTCCACTTCCTGCCGATCGCCGTCCGCTACGACGGCTCCGCGCCGGCGAGCGACCACGGCTACCAGGTCCACATCGGGCCGATGTACTCGGACGCCCGAGGCTCGGTGAAGATCACCAGCCCCGATCCCCGCGTCCACCCAGCCCTGCGCTTCAACTACCTGTCGACCGATCAGGACCGGCGGGAGTGGGTCGAGGCGATCCACACGGCCCGCAGGATCCTCGAGCAGCCCGCCATGGCCCCCTACGACGGAGGCGAGATCTCGCCGGGTCCCGGCGTGCAGACCGACGAGCAGATCCTCGCGTGGGTCGCCCGCGACGCCGAGACGGCCCTGCATCCCTCGTGCACGTGCAAGATGGGCACCGACGATCGCTCGGTCGTGGATCCGACGAGCATGCGGGTCCACGGCCTCGACGGCCTCCGGATCGTCGACGCCTCCGTCTTCCCCTCCATCACGAACGGCAACATCTACGCGCCGGTGATGATGGTGGCCGAGAAGGCGGCCGACCTGATCCTCGGCACCACGCCGCTCCCGCCCGAGCCCGTCGGGTTCTACCGTCGCGACCACGCCTGAGCGATCTCGACACTAGACTGCCGGGCCCGACCCGACGGAGGACGCCGTGCGCGAACTCGACCTGGACCTCCTCGCCAAGCTGTGCTCGGCGCCAGGCGTTTCCGGCCGCGAGGATGCGGTGCGCGCGCTCCTGCGAGAGGCACTCGAAGGGCTCGTCGACGAGATCTCGGTGGACCCGCTGGGGAACCTCATCGCGATCCGTCGTGGTGAGGGCGGCCCGCGGGTCATGGTCGCCGCGCACATGGACGAGATCGGGTTCCTGGTTCGGCACATCGACGAGGACGGGTTCGTCCGCGTCCACCCCGTCGGCGGCATCTTCCCTCGGTACCTGCCCGCCCAGCGCGTCCTGGTCCACACGAGCGACGGGGAGGCGCTCCCCGGCGTGCTCTTCGAGCCCTCCGACATGGGAACCCCGAACGAGGAGTCGAAGACCCCGAAGGTCGAGGAGTTCTTCGTCGACCTCGGGCTCCCCCCGGACGTGGTCAAGAGCTCGGTCAGCCCCGGCGACGCGGTGACGATGCATCGGGCGCTCGAGCGGGTCGGCAACCGCGTGATCGCCAAGGCCCTGGACGATCGGATCGGGCTGTTCATCATCGTCGAGGTGCTGCGCGCCCTGCCGCGCGGACCGGTCGAGGTGATCGCGGTGGGCAGCGTGCAGGAGGAGATCGGGACGCGAGGGGCCTCGGTCGCCGCCCACCGGATCGAGATGGATGTCGGCGTTGCGGTCGACACGACCATGGCTCGAGACCTGCCCGGCATCGACGACGCGAAGGCGATCACGCGCCTCGGGGACGGGGTCTCGATCAAGGTGATGGACAAGTACCAGATCACCAACGCCCGGCTGCTCGACCTCGCCCGCGACCTCGCGCGCGAACGAGGCATCCCGCACCAGCTCGAGGTCGGCCTGCCCGGCGGAACCGACGCGATGGCGATCGAGACGGCGGCGGACGGCGCTCCGGCGATCGCGCTCTCGATCCCCAGCCGCTACGCGCACTCGGCCTCGGAGATGTGCGATCTCGGCGACGTCGCGGCGACCGCCGACCTGTTGCAGGCGCTGCTCGAGCAGGTCACGCTCGGAGCGCTCGCGAACACCTGAGGCCGCGAGGGCCGGTCAGGCGACACCGAGGAGCACGAGCCCACCGATCACCATAGCGACGCCCAGGTACTGGGTCGGGACCGGGCGCTCGTGCAGGAGCATCACGCCGCCCAGCACCGGGATCAGCGGGTAGGTGGCGGACGCGGCGGTCACGATCGACACCAGCCCGACCTCGGCCCCCCGCGCGTACGACATCGTCCCTACGAGCTCCACGACCCCTACCAACGCCGCGAAACGGAGCGCCGACGACGACGCGCGCGGCGCGGGCTCCGTCCCGGTCGAGCGGGTCCGCAGCCGCAGGATGAGCGCAGCCACGAGGAAGACCGACATCATCGTCAGCCTCCCGAACCACAGCGATGGGAGGAAGCCCGCCCGCTGCGCGGACCACCCCATCACGTACGTGGCGACCCCGAACAGGAGCGTGGAGACGATCGCCCATGACAGACCCGCGGGCCTGGTCCGGGTGCCCGCGCGGAGCGCCCTCGGGTCGGTCGAGGTCAACGCGGCCCCGGCGATCGTCACCACGACCCCGACCACCTCCCAACCCCCGAGCGTCTCGCCGAGCAGCACCACGGACAGGATCACGGGAACCACCGCGTAGCTCGCGAGCACGGGCGACACGACCGCGATCGGACCGAGCTGGAGGCCCCGGTACAGGGTGGCGAACGCCGCCGCACCGATGAAGGCGTTCGGTACGAGCCAGGGGGCCACCGTGGGGATCTTCGACAGGTCGGGTTGCACGAGCAGGACGAGGAGGCTCACGACGACCGCGGCGGCCACCTGCGCGACGACCACGGTCCTGCCGCTGCCGATGCGCCGCCCGGAGATCGCCGCCCACAGGTCGGAGAGCCCCCACCCGAGCGCGGCGACGAGCCCGTAGATCACTCGTCGCTCCGGTAGCGCGCGTCGCGCCAGGCGATCGCGGCCTTCAGACCCTCCTCCTGGGTGATCCGGCGGAACTCGTCGCGGGCGGGCAGGTTCGCCGTCTCGATCATCACGTCCAGCTCGGTGTTGGCGTCGAGCGCCGCCCGCAGGCCGGCGACCTGCCACACGCGGTTGATCGACGCCTTCATCGTCCGAACCACGAAGGGCTCGTTCTTCGCGATCTCGTCCGCGAGCGCCATCGTGGCTTCGTCGAGCTGGGCGCGCGGGACGACCCGGTTCACCAGCCCGATCCTGAGCGCCTCGTCGGCCGCGACCCGGTCGCGGCCGGTGAACACGAGCTCCTTCGCGGTCCGCACCCCGACCACCCATGGCAGGAACATCGAGACGACGCCCGATCCGAACCGGACGTCGACGTACCCGAAGACGGCGTCGTCCGCCGCGACGGCGAGATCGCACGCGAGCATCAGGTCGGTGCCGCCGGCGAGGCAGTACGAGTGCACCGACGCGATCACGGGCTTGGGCTGCTCCAGGATCCGGAGCAGCCGTCGCGTGTCACTCTCGATCTCTCGGTGCCACTCGGCCGCGTCCTTGGTCCCCTCCTCGGCGTCCTGGTTGAGGTCGTAACCCGCGCAGAACGCCCGTCCAGCTCCGCGGAGGACCACGACGCGCACATCGTCGTCGTCCGCGGCCGTGGCGAATGCGGCGTCGAGTACCTCCATGAGCTCGTCGTTCAGCGCGTTCAGCGATGCGGGGCGGTTGAGCGTGAGCCGTCGGACGGGTCCGAGATCCTCGGAGAGCAGGACGGGGCCGTCCTCGCGCGCGTCGGTCATCGCGTCTCGCGCGTCGTCATGACGTGGGTCCCCGATCTCTTGGCCCTGCTCTCGGCCGTTCCCCGGCCGGGCCCGGGGTGCGCCGCATGATACACAGGAGCTCGAGCGGCTCTTCGAGCCCGTGGGCCGGTGCCGTTCACCCTCGGCCGAGGTGCTCGAGGACCTGCCCCGCCGCCCGCCTACCGCTCCGGAGGGCGCCCTCCATGGTTCCCGAATGGTCCCCGGCGGTGTGCTCGCCGGCGAAGGCGACCGCGCCGTGCATGCGTTCGAACAGGTGCCGGCGGGCGAGCGACGGTCCGTCCCACGCCGAGTACGCGCCGCGGGCCAGCGGGTCCTCGGCCCAGACCTTCATCACGGCCGTCCCGGCCGGCCGGAGCTCGGGCGCGAGCTCGACGATCCGGCCGATCCAGGTGTGCGGATCGCCGGTCGCGGTCTCGAGCGGCCCCTGCGGGATCTCGCTCCCAGCGAAGGAGCTCACCACGCGCCGCGTGCCATCCGCGCCGTCGGCGACCCAGAACCAGAACGGCAGGTCGGCGCACTGGATCGCGCAGCGCCCGGGAGCGCCCTCGAGCGGCACGGCCACCTTCGAGGCCACACCCATCGGCAGGCCCTCGAACGCCGCCCGCTGGTCGGCCGCCAGTGGCGGGTCGAACGCGAGCTCGGTGACGAGCCGGACGGGAACGGCGACCACCGCTGCCTCCGCCCGGATCGTCTCGGCGGCGTCGACCTCCACCGCGCCTCCGGTTTCGCGAACCGCGGTCGCGCCCCGCCCGAGGCGAACGTCGGGCAGCAGCCGCGCCGCGGCATCGGCGATCGAGCCGTTCCCCTGGGCCATCCGGCGGTAGACGTCGGGTTCGGCGGCCAGCTTCCCCGCGTGCCACCCCGGCCGCCACGCCACCCGAGAGAGGTCGCTCGCGAACGTGCCCGTGAGGCGCGCCCTCGCGACGGCCCTGGCGCGATCGTCGCCCGGGACCAGACCCAAGGCCTCGCCCATCGAGCGATCGGCGGGATCGACCGAGGCCAGGTGCTCGTCCGCGGCCTCGAGGAACGCGTCCAGCTCCGCCATCGTCACGGCGGCCTCGCCTCGCGGCTCCCTCCGCAGGTAGTCGACGCCGGCCTCGCAGGCGACCAGGCCCAGCCGGTCGGCCGTGGCCTGGAGGACGTCGTCGTCCGAGAAGATCCACTCGGCGCCGAGCTCGGCGATCTCGCCGTTATCGAGCCTCACCGAGTGCACCCGCCCGCCTACGCGGTCGCGGGCCTCGAGGACCATGACGCTCGCGCCCGCGTCGTGGAGCCCGAGGGCTGCGGCCAGCCCGGCGAACCCGGCTCCCACCACGACGACATCGACATCGGCCACGGCGAACCCAGTCCTTGCGAGCGACGGATACCTTGTGCTACTCAGGGCGACACGGCTGTCGCGAGGCCGCATCGATCCGTGTTGGGAGCAGGATGACACAAGCAAGGGACGCCTTCGCCCGCGCCCGACTGAGTCGCAGGGCGTTCCTGCGAGGCTCGGCCCGCGCCGCCGTGGCACTGCCCTCCGTCGCCGCGATCCTGGCCGCCTGCGGCAAGCCCGGGATCGGGGCGCTCTCGCCGCGCGACCGGGACATCCTGGAGAGCCCCGCTCGGCCAGACAACCCCCAACTGCTTCCGCTGTACGAGGACCCGATCCCTACCGACACGCCGATCGAGACGAACGCGACCCTGCACGTGTACAACTGGGACCAGTACCTGTGGCCCAAGCTGTTCCGAGAGTTCGAGGACCGGTACAGCGACTACGGCGTGACGGTCGAGCTGACGACCTTCAACGACATCTCGGACGGGATCGCGAAGATGACCTCGGGCCAGGTCGCGGCGGACGTCTTCTTCCCGGATCCCTCGTGGATCTCCCGGCTGGTGATCGCCGGGCTGCTTCGGCCCGTCAATCACGATCTCCTCCCGAACCTGAGCCGCTACATGTGGCGCGCCTTCCAGGATCCCTTCTACGACCAACAGTGGCGCTACACGGTCCCCTACACGATCTACACGACCGGGATCGCGTACCGACGCGATCACATCTCCGACGAGAAGGTCCGCTCGTACGACAACCCGTACAACATCCTGTGGGATCCCGAGTACCAGGGGAAGGTCACCCTCTATGACGATTTCCGGGAGACGATCGGGATGGCACTGCTCCGCAACGGCGTCAGCGACGTCAACACGGCCGACGGCGCCGCCATCGCCAAGGCGAAGGACGACATCCTGGATCTCATCGACCGGACCAACGCCCAGCTCACGATCAACGGCATCTACGTGAAGATGCCGCAGGACGAGTTCTGGGTGGGCAGCTCATGGTCCGGCGACGTCGGCGCCGCCTATGTGTTCAACCTGCCGAAGGGCACCCCCGGATCGGTCCTCGGGTTCTGGTACCCGCAGGGAGGCGGCGGGATGATCGGCAACGACAACATGGTCATCCCGACCAGCGGTCAGAACCCGCGACTGGCCCACGAGTTCATCAACTTCATGCTCGACAAGACCATCTCGTTCGAGAACTTCGTGAACTTCAACGGCTACCAGACGCCGCTCAAGTCGATCAATCCGCGCACGGTCGTCCCGAGCGTGCTCCCGGAGAACCTGTCCGAGGCGGTCGTCAAGCCCACGTACTTCGAGGACGGGCACTTCCTGCTCGCGCTCACGCCCGCCGCGAACAGCCTGTGGACCGCGGCCTGGGACGAGATCAAAGCCGGTGGCTAGCGACGACACGATCGTGACACAGACCGGGCGTCGTCGCAGGCGGGCCGCCTCCTCGTGGACGCGCCGGTCTGGCGTCCGCTACCCCCGCTGGTACTGGCCCTCCTTCAGCATCCCCTCGATCGTGTGGCTGCTGCTGCTGTTCGTCCTGCCGTTCTACGTGATCTTCTCGGTGGCGTTCGGAACGGTGGACATCTTCCAGAACCCGGTGCCCGTCTATCAGCCGTGGTACTGGAGCGGGGCCACGTTCGGGCAGACCCTCGAACGCTTCATCGGCCCGGCCGCCTTCTACCAGCCGGCGCTGGTCCGAACGCTGATCTACGTCCCGATCGCCAGTCTGATCTGCCTCGTTCTCGGCTACGCGGTCGCGTATTACGTGGCGCGCTACGGCGGACGGCACAAAGGGCTCTTCCTGCTGCTCCTCATCTCGCCGTTCTTCATCAGCTACCTGATGCGCATCTACGCGTGGCAGAGCCTCCTGGTCACCGACGGGATCATCAACAAGGTCCTGACGTCGACGCACATCGTCGGGGCGCCGGTCGCTTGGCTGCAGGGGAGACCGGCCACCGTGATCCTGGGACTGGTGTACGGCTACATCCCCTACATGATCCTTCCCCTGTACGGGCAGCTCGACCGGATCGATGCGAGCATGCTCGAGGCGGGCCGGGACCTGGGTGGCGGCCCGGCCGCAACGTTCCGACGGGTCACCCTGCCCCTGTCTCGCCAGGCGATCCTCGCAGGCCTGGTGATCGTCTCGCTGCCGATGTTCGGCGACTACTTCACGAACAACCTCCTCGGGTCGACGAAGACCTCGATGTACGGCAACCTGATCGACAATGCGGTCACGAGCCCGGGCGGCGCGCCCCAGGCCGCGTCGCTCGCGATCGTGCTGATGGTCCTGCTCATCATCCCGCTCTGGTACTACCTCCGTGCCACCAGGCGTGGGCAGGTATGAGCGCTCGTCGCCGCGGTCTCACAGGATGGTTGTTCGACCCCTGGCGCAAGCCCGTCTTCCTCGCAACGGTCACGTGGGGATACATCGCGTGGTCGATCCTGCCCGTCGTCATCGCGATCGCGTTCTCGTTCAACGCCGGGCGCTCGCGCAGCGCCTGGCAGGGGTTCTCGACCCGGTGGTGGCTCGGAACCGAATCGGCGCAGGAATCGCTGCTCTACTCGCCGTCGCTCCGCCCCGCGATCTTCCAGAGCCTGCGACTCGCGATCATCACGACGCTGATCGCGGTCCCGCTCGGGACGCTGTTCGCGATCGGCCTGGACCGTTGGCACGGCCGGGGCCCGGGGCTGGCGAACTTCGGGATGCTCCTTTCCTTCGTGGTCCCCGAGATCATCCTCGGTATCGCGCTGTTCCTGTTCTTCCTGTTCTTCCTCGAGTCGGTCGTGCACCTGGGAACGGTCGCGCAGATCCTCGGCCTGGCGACCTTCCAGCTCTCGTACCCGGTGATCGTGGTCCGCGCCCGATTACTCTCGATCGGCCCGGAGTACGAAGAGGCGGCGATGGACCTCGGCGGCTCCCCCACCCAGGCAGTCCGGCGCGCGCTGTTCCCGCTCCTGTACCCGGCGATCTTCGCCTCGGCGGCACTCGTGTTCGCCGACACGATCGACGACTTCGTCACGGTCCGGTACCTGTCCGGTCCGGCATCGAGCGAGCCGTTGTCCGTCAAGATCTACGACGCCGCCCGGGGGTCGCCGACGCCGGCGGTCAACGCAGCCGCGACCTTCATGCTCGTCGCCACGCTGGCCGTCGTCGTGTTCGTGGTGTTCGCTCGCCGGCTCGCCGGCCGCGGTCAGCAACCCGCGAGTGCCACGAAGGAGTTCGTCGAGATCCAGCTGTGAGCGCCGTTCCTCTGCTCACCGAGCCGACGCGCCGGCATCCTGACCCTCCATCGCCGCTACCTCGGCGTTGGATGTCGTGTCGATGAGGACCCGAAGCGCGTCGGCGGGTAGGTGCACGGCGACGGCCTCACCTTGCGAGTAGGGGAGATCCTCTCCCCGGTTCTGCACCCAAACCTGGATCGTCTGGCCCGGCGCGAGATGGACGATCACCTGCATGATCGACCCGACATAGACCACGCGCTCGACCATCCCCGGCACGCGGTTCGCGCCGGTCGTCCCGGCTGGCTCGAGTTGCACGCGCTCGGGCCTGATCACGATCTTCACGTCGCCCTTCGTGTCCGTGTCACCCTGGGCCGCGACCAGGTCGAACTCTCCGAGGCGCACCGTCGCCCCATCGGCCCCGGCGCCGGTGGCGTTCGCGTCCATCAGGTTCGAGACACCGAGGAAGTCCGCGACGTAGGCCGTCGTCGGTTCCTCGTAGACATCGGACGGCGAACCGATCTGCTCGACCCGGCCGTTGCTCATGACGGCCAGGCGGTCCGACATGGTGAGCGCCTCCTCCTGGTCGTGCGTCACGTAGATGAACGTGATCCCGATCTCCTCCTGGAGCGCCTTGAGCTCGATCTGGAGGGCCTTGCGGAGCTTGGCGTCGAGCGCCCCGAGCGGTTCGTCGAGCAAGAGCACGGCCGGGTTCAGGATCAGTGCTCGGGCCAGCGCCACCCGCTGCTGCTGGCCGCCCGACAGCTGCGAGGGGCGCCGGCGCTCCAGGCCCTGGAGCCGAACGAGCTCGAGCGCGTCCGCGACCCGCTTCTTCCCGTCCTGCTTCGAGACGTCCTTGTACCGCAGGCCGAACGCGACGTTCTCGGCGACCGTGAGGTGCGGGAAGAGCGCGTAGTTCTGGAAGACCGTGTTGACGTTGCGTTTGTGCGGCGGCGTCTGCACCATGTCGACGCCGTCGAGCAGGATCTGACCCTCGTCCGGCCGCTCGAACCCCGCGATCAGCCGCAGCGTGGTCGTCTTGCCGCAGCCGGATGGGCCGAGCAGCGAGAAGAACTCGCCGGAGGGCATCGACAGGTTGATCCCCGCCACCGCCGTGACGTCGGCGAACCGCTTCACGAGATCGACGAGAACGACCTCTCCGCCAGCCATGTCCGCGGAGCATAACCGAGGACCTGCACGACCGTTCAGACGAGAGGATGAGGGCCTGTAGCGCGTCAGGACAGGTTCAGGTATACGGACTTGCTTTCGAGGAAGTCCTCGACCCCATGCCTGCCGAGCTCACGCCCGATCCCGGACTGCTTGTAGCCGCCCCAGGGCATCTCGGTGGGCGCCGGCTGTGAGTCGTTGATCCACACGACCCCGGCACGAAGGGCCCGGGCGGTCACCATCGCCTTCTTGATGTCGTTCGTCCACACGGCCGCGGCGAGCCGGTACTCGTTGTCGTTGGACATCGCGACGACCTCGTCGACCGTGGAGAAGGGGATCACCGACATCACGGCCCGAAGATCTCCTCGCGCGCGATGGTGGCATGGTTGTCGACGTCGGCGAAGACGGTGGGCGGCACGAAGTAGCCGTTCGCCAGGCGCACGTCGCCCGGCGTGTCCCCTGCGTCGCGAGCTTCGCCTCCTTGGTACCGAGGTCGATGTACCGCTCGGACGCGCTCCTGCTGCTCCTTGCTCACCAGCGGCCCCATCTCGGTCGACTCGTCCTGGCGTCGCCGAGCACGATCCGCGAGGCGCGACCGACGAACGCGCTCACCGCGTCGTCATACCCTCGGGCCCTCGACGTAGACGCGCGGCTCGCCTCCCACGGCTTCTTGAACGACCGTTCAACCTACCGCGGGACGAGTCCCGTGCTCAGGCCCCGGGCGCGAGCCACTCCCCGTCGGTCCAGGACGGCTCGTCCTCGAGCAGCTCCATGATCTTGCCGAAGTTCTCGTCGGTCTTGGGGTCGTGGACCATCGCGAAGTACGCGTCCTTGTCCTCGTACATGACCGCCACGACGACCTCATCACCCTCGTCTGCCTTCAGCAGGTACGAGCCCCGATAGCCCTTCGCGCCCGCGCCGTCGGGAGGCGCGCTCATCATCCGGATGAGCTCCTCGCGCTTCCCTGCCTTCGGCGTCATCCGTCCGAGGGTCCCGTACATCGATCCTCCCCTCCCCTGGAGCGCCGACCCCGGCCGGGTTCATCCCTATCGGCGCATCGCGAAGGCCGGAGCATACGACGTTCGCCTCGCGCGACGGTAGGCTCGCCGGATGCCGGACCGAGACGCGCGGACGCGGTTCGTGCAAGGCGACGGCGTCCGGCTCCACGTCCGCGAGTGTCCCGACGGGCCTCGTGACGCGCTCCTGATCCACGGGCTCGCGTCCACCTCCCACATCTGGGACCTGGTCGCACCTCGCCTGGCCCGTCTCGGCCTGCGGGCCGTCGCCTACGACCAGCGCGGACACGGCCTGTCCGGGAAGCCCTCGTCCGGGTACGGGTTCGAGCGGACGGCGGCGGATGCGGCCGCCGTGGTCGGGGCGACGGGTCTGCGCCGGCCGATCGTCGTGGGCCATTCGTGGGGCGCGAACGTTGCGCTCGACCTCGCGGTCCGCCACCCCCGCCTCATCGCGGGCGCGCTGCTGCTCGACGGCGGCTTCGGCTCGATGCGCGATCGCTTCGACTGGAAGACCGCGAAGCAGGTGCTCGCGCCCCCCGCGTTCGGGACGATCACCGTCGAGGGGTTCCTCTCGCGGATCCACAGCGTGCTGGGGCGGTCGATCCCGATGTCCCCCGCCGTGGACGAGGTCTTCTTCTCGCTCGTGCGGGTCGATCGCGAGGGGATGGTCCATCCCCGCCTCTCCAGGGCGAACCACCTCAAGATCCTGCATGCGCTGTGGTCGCAAGACACGGAGGAGCTCCTGCGACGGATCCGTGTCCCCACACTGATCCTCGCCACGCGAACCACTGCCGCAGGGCCCGATGCGACCGGGTTCGTCCGCGCCAAGCAAGCGGCGGCGCGATCGATCCGAGCGATCGGAGGCAACGTGTCGTTCGGATGGATCGAGGGCATCCACGACGTGCCGCTCCAGCGACCGGAGGCGGTCGCCCGCCGCATCGCGAAGTTCTCCGAGGCGGCGGCCCGCGTTCGCCGCCGGCGCTCGTAGGATGGTCGAGTGGCCGTCTTCCTGTTGATCCTGCTGGTGCTCGCCGCCGCGGCCGGCGTCCTCGGCGCGGTGCTGAAGGTGACCCTCGTGATCGTGCTCTCGCTGATCCTGTCGATCGTGCTGCTGGCCTGGATCGGAGCCTGGTACGCGAAGCGGCGGATGCGCGCGTTCCAGCGGGACTTCCAGGTCCGGGTCGACCAGGACCGTCGGCGGCGCGACGCCTACGACGTCGGCTCCGAACCGAGGCAGGACCAGGCCCCGCGCCTCGGCGACGGTCGCTAGCCCCGAGCGCCAGCTCGGCCGCGGATGACGGCGACGGAGCGAGCGCTCGAGATCGTCCGGACCCTCGAGCGGATGGGCGACCCCGTTCGCCTCGAGGGCATGGCGCGGTACGGGATCGATACCCGACGTGCCGTGGGCGTCACGGTCACCGAGCTGCGGCGCGTCGCGCGGGACCTCGGGCGTGATCACGAGCTCGCGGCGGCGCTCTGGGGATCCGGCGTCCACGAGGCGCGCATCCTCGCTTCGCTCGTGGACGAGCCGGACCGGGTCACGCAGGCGCAGATGGACGCGTGGGTGGCCGACCTGGACTCGTGGGACGTCTGCGACGGCGTGTGCGGCAACCTATTCGGTCGGACACCGTTCGCCCTCGCCAAGGCCGTCGAGTGGAGCGCCCGCGAGCCGGAGTTCCAGAAGCGTGCCGGATTCGCGCTCATGGCGTGGGCGGCCGTCCACCGCAAGGACCTGCCCGACGCGGCGTTCGCATCGCTGCTGCCCGTGATCCGCGCGGGGGCGGCGGACGACCGTCACTACGTGAAGAAGGCCGTCTCCTGGGCGCTGCGGCAGATCGGCAAGCGCAGCGCCGGCCTCAACGTCCAGGCGATCCGGACCGCCGAACGCATCGAGCGGATGGGGACCCGATCCTCGAGGTGGATCGCCCGCGACGTCCTGCGCGAGCTCCGCAGCGACGCCGTGCAGGCGCGGCTACGCCGAGCCTGACCTACAGCTCCAGCAGCGCCGGCGCGAGCTCCCGCAGCTGGGGGAGGCACGGGTCGAGGTCGTCCTCGGCGACGACCTGGACGCAGACGTGGTCGGCACCCGCCTCGAGGTGCTGCCGGACGCGGAGCGCCACCCGGTCGACGTCGCCCCAGGCGATCACGGCGTCGATCAGCGCGTCGCTCCCCTGGCCCGCGACGTCGGCATCGGTCCACCCAACGCGCTTCAGGTTCCGCGCGTAGTTCTCGGTCTGCAGGTAGTCGAGCGCGAACCCCCGGGCCACGCGGCGGGCCTGCGACGGATCGCTCTCGAGCACGACCGTCTGCTCGACGGCGAGCACCGGTCCGGGACCGAGTCGCTGCCTCGCGAACGCGGTGTGCTCGACCGGAACGAAGTACGGATGCACGCCGTGCGCCCGCTCGGCGGCGAGCTCGAGCATCCTCGGGCCGAGCGCCGCGAGGATCAGGCGCGGGGTCGTCTCCGGCTCGGGCGCCGACGAGGACGCCCGGTCCATCGCGTCGAGGTACGCGCGCATCGCCGAGTAAGGCCGTTCGTAGCGGCCGCCCCGCCGAGCGACCGAACCCTCGTGACTGACCCCGATCCCGAGGACGAAGCGACCCGGGTACGCGTCCGAGAGCATCCGCCATCCGTTCGCCATCGCGCTGGGGTCGCGAGCCCAGATGTTCGCGATGCCGCTCGCGGCGACCACCCGCTCGGTGTTCGAGAGGATCCACGCCGCGTGAGCGAAGACCTCCCGGCTCTCCACCGCCTCGGGGATCCAGATCGCCCGGTAGCCGAACGACTCGATCTCGGCGACGGCCTCCCGCTCCTCGGCCGCGGGCAGGGACTCGAACGCGAAGCTCCAGGCGCCGACCCGACCGAGCGACTCCCGCAGCTCGTCACGCTCCCGACGGAGCTCCAGACCCTGAGGCTCCTCCATGGCGCCGGACCCTATCAACGAGATATCGCCGCGCACACCCCTGACCAGCCGGTTTCAGGGAACCCGCAGGTCAGGGTACTCACACGAATCACACGGGTGTCATGTTTCGACAGGTTGCGCCGGGTCGCGTACTGCCTCCGTACTGCCTCGAGCAGCGGTCAACTCACGCCTCGCAAGCGACCCCATCGTCTAACCAATCAAGATGCGGAATGTGAAGTCGAACTCGGTCCCCGTGTCGTTCCGTGTCACCAGGCGCATGCTTCCCCGAGCTCCACGGTAGGCACCGGTGCCACCGGTGATCGCTAGCGCCGACGGCGGCGAGCGAGATCAGCGTAGAGCTTCAGCGCGGGCTCGGGCAGGCCCTCGATCTGGGCGCGCATCTTCCGCTCCCGCTCCGCAGCCTCGCGAAGTTGACGAGCCTGTTCGCGCACCAAGCGCGTCTGAACCTTGTGTGCTTGGCGTAGCTCGCGGAAGGTTCTCGTTTCCTCGGGCGCGTCCACACCGGTCCGTCCTGTCTCCCGCTCCGTTTTCCCTTCGCGGCCTGGGCGGGGTTCAAGGCCGGGTTGGGGCGTCGGGCCCGGAAGCCCGGGAGGACCGAAAGGTCCGGACCCGACACTCGTGCCGGTGGCCTCGCATCGTCGGTGAACCATCTGAGCGCGGACGGGTTCGCGGGAGAGGCCCCGAGTCATCACCGCCGGCAGGGTTGCTAGCGTCGGGGCCCGTGGACCCGGAGCAACTCGAGCGACAGCTCCGTGAACGCCTCCAAGCCCTCGGTCCGGCTCCCCGCGCCGAGCTGCTGCATGTCCTCATGCTCCCCGACTTCGAGCGAGCCGACCGGATCGGGGAGTTCTGGAGCTACCCCGAGAGCCGCACCTTCGCGGAGCTCCTGATGGACTGCGAGGAGTCGCCGCACACCCGCGGTGTCATCCCGGGATGCTGCGTGAGGAGGAGCTGCGCGGGCGGTACCAAGATTCCGCCGTAGGTCTCATACGGCGTATAGGTCATGGCTACTACGGCCGTGGTACCCATCCTACGGTCAGTTGGACGCCACAGAGCCCCAGTCCGTCCATGTCGACCAGTCGGTCGCTCGGCACAAACATGCACGCAACCCTGGCCTCGACGCGCTGCGTGGTGTCGCGGTGCTGTTGGTTACGGTTAGCCACGCAGGGGTTCCCCTGCTGAAGTACGGCGGCATCGCCGGGGTTACCTTGTTCTTCGTTCTCAGCGGGTACTTGATCACCTCAATCCTTCTCAGGGAGCACGATTCCACTGGAGCGATCTCCCTGAGGTCCTTCTACATGCGCCGTGTTCTTCGACTTCTTCCGGCGCTGTTTGTCGCACTCGCGGTGGGGTCCGTCCTATTTCTCGCATTGGGCGAGAGCGTCAAGTCGACTCTGTTCGCGGCCGGCGCGGGTTCTCTCTACATGGCAGACATCGCCGGTCCGCTGGGATGGGTGCACCTTGGCCCGTTCGCCACGTATTGGTCCTTGGCGGTGGAGGAGCAGTACTACCTGGTCTGGCCCCTCCTCCTCCTCCTCCTACTGCGCCACGCTCGGCGCGAATGGGTGATCTTCTTCACCCTAGTCCTCGCGACTGCCAGCCTTGCTTCGAGATTCGCGGGTCCGATCACGACACCGCACGGCTACGGCATCGCCTCGTACTTCTTCACGACGAACGTCTGGGCGATCTTGCTCGGTAGCGCCCTTGCGCTGTTCCTCACCGTTAGGAAGCGAGTTGCTTTGCCACCGTGGGCACCCATGTCAGCTGCGATCGTGCTCCTTTCTGCCTCGTCTGTGCTCGGGCTTCGTCACGGACTGCACGATCAGGCAAATGCAACCACGTACATCGTGAGGCTCGGTGTGGCCCCTATCGCAGCTGCGTGTGGGTTGGTGCTTGTCTTGGCGTGTCTCGATGCTACGCCGACTTGGGTGAACCTCCCGATTCTGCGCTTCTTCGGACGCATCTCATATGCCCTCTATCTCTTCATGGGGATCCTCGACTACACGTTCGGGCGGCTCATTGGGGACTCGGGCTTTCGCGGTCTTGTAGCAGGCAGCATCAGCGCGGTATTGGCCACCGGCCTCGCGGTTGTGTCGTGGAAGTACGTCGAGTCGCCCTTCATGCGTCGCAAGGCCAGATACGAGTCCTCGCCGCGGTGACACGTCGCCCTTCCAGATCGACGTTCTCGGAGCCCCCGTGCGAACGCTTCCTCATCGGCGCGAGCCGGCACACCGAGTTCTAGCCCGCATCACAGGGCGCACTGGGAGCCCGCGCCACACGGCGAGCCGGTGGGTCCGGCCGGGAAACTGAAGCAGGTCGAACATCGCCGATGAGAGTCCATAAGAAGGGAGATTCGCCCCCGGTTCCTCCGTGGCTCGCCTCGCACCCGGTGATCTTCATCACCTCCGACCGGAAATCGCGCGGGCGTCCGAACGCTGTAGAAGGGGTAAGGGCGCAGAGACGCGGAAGACGAGCCGAAGGAGGTCCAGCATGGATAGTTCGAGCGGCGTGCAGCGGCGCAGCGGTTGGAGCTGGAAGGTGTGGGTCGGAATCGTGGTCGGCCTGGCGGCAATCGCTGGGCTCGTCGTCCTCATCGCTGCGAACGCCGGCGGTGGCTCGGGCGGGATCTACTGACCTACGTTCCAGTCAGATTGTGTCGGCCGTGGGGATCTGAACCCCGCGGCCGATGCCGCATAGCGAAGGTCTCCGGTTCGTGCCAGCCACCCGATGTATCGCGCCGGCGGGACACCAGAAGCCTGTGAGCGCTCCGGCCTCTGAGAGGCGGCTCAGCCACAGGGGAAACGGGCTACGGACAGCGGTGAACGAAGGAGCGGCCCCGAAGGGCCGCTCCTCGAAACCCGGCGTCGGTCGTCGACGTCAGTCGTGATGCTTCACGGCCGCCGACGTGTCTGCTACGCAGATGTCGTCGCCGCCGTTTAGCGTCTCCTTCTTGGCGTTGGCGCGGTACTTGCCGGACTTGTCGTCCAAAGCCTCCTTGTACTTGCCATCCGACGTGGTCTCATCCGACCCGACGGTCTTCCAGTCGCCGTTCTTCAGGCGCTGGATCTGGACGGTGACGTGGGACCGACAAGCGTTGAACCCATCGCCGACGTTGACCTTGCCACTCGCGGTCAGATGCCCCTCGAGCTTGAGACTCACGGAACGTTGGTGCTTCGTAACCGCCGTCCCAACCGTGAAGTCGGTGGCGCTGGTCGCCGTCCCGCCCGGAGTCGTCACCTCGATCGGGCCGGTCGTCGCACCCGAAGGAACGGTCGCGGACACCGATGTAGAGGTACTCGTCGTGAATGTCGCCGTGACGCCGTTGAACTTGACCGAGGTCACGCCGGTGAGGTTCGTACCGGTGATCGTGACGCTCGTCCCGACGTCACCGCTCGTGGGCGTGAAGGACGTGATGGTGGGTCCTCCGACCACCGTGAAGTCGGAGGCGCTATTCGCCGGGCCACCACCTGTGGTCGTCACGTGGAGCGGACCGGTCGTGGTACCGACCGGCACGGTCGCGGTGATCTGCGTGGCCGAGTTGACGACGAAGGTCGTCGCGGCCGTCGTGTTGAACATCACCGACGTCGTGCACCCGAAGTTCGTGCCGGTGATGACGACGCTCGATCCAACACTCCCGGTTGTCGGCGCGAACGACGCGATCGTCGGCACCCCCGCGGCCGAGGGGATGAAGTTCTCCGTGCTCGCGGTGTCTGCGGCCGGAGTTTCGACGGTGATCGGACCCACCGTGGCACCGGCAGGCACCGTCGCGGTCACCTGGGCGTCCGAGATGAAGACCTCGCCGGTTGACGACGTGCCGTTGAACAGGACGTCGGTCATTCCGGTGAAGCCGCTACCTGTGATGGTTACCACCGCTGGCGACACACCGCACGTCGGGGTGAAAGACGTGATCGTTGATGCTGACGCGGGCAATGCCGTCACGACCACCGCCGTTACTCCGAGCGCGAGGGCCAACGCGGTCGCGCTAGCCGATACCTTGATCCGCTGGAACCTCAAAGCGGTCCCCCCTTCTCGTCCGAGAGCGCTGACGGAGCGCCACACGCCCATCCCGAATGCCGTTCATCGATGTCTCTCATGGCGACCTCCCCAGAGCACCCTACCCGATGGGCAAGGAATCAAACCCCCGGGAGCTGGCCGCCCGGTGAACCAGCGGCGCACGGCGAGCTGGCAGCAGTCCATCCCGCCGACGAAGGATGGACCGTCGGCATCTCGCCGTGCCTACAGACCCCTCGTCCGCGTCCCAGCCGGCGCATCACGCCCCGCAGTCACTGAGATCGGTGCAGGGCAAAGCCAGGTCGCATCTTCTGGGAGAGCGGGGCAGTCACACCACACACCACAGCCTTATCAGGCCCGGTACCCACCCCCTGCCCCCCCACTTCTAGGCACGGGGAGATGCCTGGGCGCGCACGAGCTCCGTCGAGTTGCGGTGTCCCGTCCCCGCCGTGTCTCTTGTGTATCTCTCCCCCTCGTTGGCCTGCCTCGGTACTGCCTCGACCCCTGTTCCCGCAGGTAGATGGCATGACGTGCTATCCCACGGATAAGGGGTCAGCGTGGTGCGAGGCACGTGAACCACCCGACCAGGGCGGGTCATGTTCCTGAGACAGGCGACGGAGAGACTGGCGGTGTGAGCTGGCCCACCGGATCTGCCCGATCCAGCGTGGATCGGGGCGAGTTTGACGCGGCGGGGAAAGGGAACGGAGAGACGCATGCCGGACCACTCGAGCATCACGCAGTCTTCGTCGCCGATGGTCCAGCCGTCGTGTCCGGGTGGCACGTCGTAGAGGTCGCCGGGCCCATACTCGATCTCGGTGCCGTCTTCGAGCAGGAGCCCCTGACGGCCCTCAAGCATGAAGCCGACGTGGGGCGCCTGGCACCAATCTCCCCCGACGAGGGGCTGAAAGTGCGTGCGCCACCGCCAGCCCGCGGGCTGCACGCTGCGAGAGACTGTGAGGCCGCCGAGCGAGATCAGTTGCTCCGTCGCGCCGCCGAACTCGACCACCTCGTCGGGCTCACCGAAGTTGCGGATCAAGTTGTTTCATCGAGGGAGTGTGGGGTGCTAGCGGTCCTCACCGCAAGCTTGGCTCAGCCCAAGGCGCGAATGTCCGCGATTCGTGAGCGAGGAGCGCCTCAGGTCCATACTCGCGACCGCGCGACGGTACGCCCGCCTTGCTGCCTAAACACTGCCTCGGGGCCGACTTCCGCCCCGTCTATACCGAGAAACCGCAGGTAGGCGAGCCAATAAGCGACGCGCCGGAACCCTATCAACGAGGAAGGGGCCCCCGCACGGAGGCCCCTTCCTCGTGTCGCGTGGAACGTGGGTCAACCGTCGTCCCTGGCCCCCACGGGCTCTGCCTCGCGGAGCATCACAGGCTCCGGCTCCTCGCCGGCACCCTCGACGTTCAGCTTCGGCAACCACTGGAGCCAGCCCGGCAGGTACCAGTTGCGGTCGCCGAGGAGCTTCATCGCCGACGGGACGAGGATGGACCGCACGATCGTGGCGTCGATGAGGACGGCGATCGCGAGCCCGAACCCCATCTCCTCGAGCGGGGTCAGGCGTCCGGCCGCGAACCCGGCGAAGACCGCGACCATGATGACGGCCGCGCCGGTGATGATCCCACCGGTCGTCCGCAGGCCGTACGCGACGGCCTCGGCGTTGTCCCGGGTCTTGTCGTACTCCTCCCGGATCCGCGTGAGGAGGAACACGTGGTAGTCCATCGACAACCCGAACAGGATCGAGAACAGGAACAGCGGCAACCATGCCTCGATCGCGTCGACCTGCTGGAACCCGAACGCGTCCGCGATCGTCTTGCCGAACGACGGACCACCCTTCTGGAAGACCAGGACGATCGCGCCGTACGCCGCGCCGACGGACAGCAGGTTCATCACGATCGCCTTGGCCGGCACCACCAGCGAGCGGAACACGATCGTGAGCAGGATGAAGGACAGCCCGAGCACGAGCATGATGATGATCGGCGTGTACTCGGTCGACACGTCGAAGAAGTCGGTGACGAAGGCGGTGTCACCACCGACGAGCACCCGGACCCCCGTGCCGCCGAACGCCTGCGGGACGTACGTCCCGCGGAGATCCCGGATCGCCTTGACTGCCGCCTCGCTCTGGGCGTCGGTGGCGGCGCCGGCGAGCGGGATGTCGATCACGGTGACGCTCCCGTCCTCGCTGACGCGCGGCTCCACCGGCGTGCCGAGGTTCGGGTCGTCGGCGACCTCGGCGGTCAGCGTGTCGATCCCCTGCTGGACCTGGGGGTCGCTCGGGGTGCCGAGGATCACGACCTGCGCCGGCGAGTTCGCCCCCGCCTTGGGGAAGTACTCGACGAGCGCGAGGAACGCTTGCTTGGTCTGGACGTCGTCGGGGAGGGTCGTGATGCCGGACAGGCCCTGCTTGATCCCGCGACCGTCGTCCTCGGGGTGCGCCTGGAGCCAGAACGGCAGAGACAGGACGATCAGGAAGCTCGCCGAGAGCACGAGGCTGAGCACGGGGCGGGCCATCACGGCTCGGCTCGCGCGGTCCCAGAACCCGCCGGGCCGGCCGTGCTCCACGTCGCCGCGCTTTCGACCGAGGATCCGACCGGCGTTCACCTTGTCCCCGAGCAGCGACAGGACGGCCGGGAGCAGCGTCATCGACGCGGCGACCGAGACCGCCACCACGATGATCGCCCCGCCGGCGAGACCACGGAAGATCGTGGTCGGCACGAGCAGCATGCCCGAGAGCGCCAGGACCACCGTCAGGCCGCTGAAGAACACGGCTCGGTTGGCCGTGGCCCCGGACCTGCCGATCGCCTCAAGCTTCTCCTTGCCGTGCTGCCGCTCCTCGCGGTAGCGCGACACGATGAACAACGAGTAGTCGATCCCGACCGCCAGACCCATCATCGAGATCAGGTTCGGAGCGAAGAACGTGAACTTCCACAGCTGACCGATCACGCCCACGATCCCGAGCGTCACGGCGATCGAGAAGATGCCCATCACGATCGGCGTGATGCCTGCGACGAGCGAGCCGAACACGATGACCAACACGATGATCGCGGCGACGATCCCGATCGACTCGCCGAACCGCAGGTCTTCCTCGGAGATCTTCTTGAAGTCCTCCGTCGAGGTGGCCTCGCCCAGGATGAAGGCGTGCACGTCGCCGGTGGTCGCCTGCTCGCGGATCGTCTCGAGGGCCGCGGCGTGCTCGGCCGCGGTGTCGATGTCGCCGGCCATCACCATCGTGAACAGGACCGCCCGACCGTCCTCGGAGGGGATGGGCCCGAAGGGGGCCGTCTGCGGGTCCTGCGCGGCCTGCTCGGGAAGGGGGAAGGCTGGCGGGACGTACGTGACGACGTCGGGGCCGAGCGCCTTCAGGTCGCCGAGGACGGCGTTCACGTTATCCATGAACGTGGGGTCTTGCGTCGCACCCTCGCCCGAGCCGGCGATCACCCAGGTCTCGGTCACGACGTCCTGCTCCAGGCGCCGCTGCTCCAAGATCTGCTGGGCCTCCTTGGCCTCGGGCGTGTTCGTGAAGTCGAAGTCGGTCGTCAAGACTGGCCCGAGCAGGGCCGAGGCCGACCAACCTGCCAGCACGAAGATCACGAACCAGACGCCCACGGTGCGCCACGGGTGCCTGCTGCTCGCCCGTGCGATCGTCTCCGGATTGAGCCTCATCCTCGTCCCCCTTCTCCGCTCGTGTCGGCGCTGGCCCGGTCATCGCTCCGGGGATTGCTTCCGGCCGACTTACACCATATGCTTACACCGTATCGAGTATAGGAATACGATGTAAGGTGTCAACCCCGGGAACGCGAAGTTGTTTCCCGAACCGGAAAGATTGCCTGACGGACATGGACGGTGGATGAACGTGCGAACCAAGTCGGACGTGACCGAGGAGGCGCCCGGCCGCGAGCGGCTCACCCGAGAACGGATCATCGAGGCGGCCCTGCGCGTGATGGACGAAGAGGGGCTCGAGGCCGTCACGATGCGGCGCATCGGGCGGGAGCTCGGGGTGGAGGCGATGTCGCTGTACAACCACGTCGAGGACAAGGATCACATCCTCGAAGGGGTCACCGAGCGGGTGATGAATGAGTTCGAGTTCCCGGCTTCCACCGACCACTGGGCCGAGGATGCCCGCGCGATGTCTCGCGAGTGGCGACGGCTCCTGAGCCTGCATCCGAGCGTCTGCCAGCTGCTGGCGGAGCGGCACAAGCCGCTGGAGGGACTTGCGACCTATCGAGCGATGGACTCCGCTCTCGGCGTGCTGCGTCGTGCGGGGCTGTCCGTCCGAGATGCCGCGCAGGCGTTCAACGCCCTGGGCGGCTACATCCTGGGCTTCGTGATGATGGAGCAGGGATTGATGCTCGGGAACGGCGGCGACCATGCACGACAGCACGATCTCCCCGTCGATGCGTTACAGGGCTCCGGCCTCCTCAACGTGATGGAGTGCTTCCCGCACTTCACCGACTGCACCACGGACCAACAGTTCGACTTCGGCCTGGATCTCATGATCCGCGGCATCCGGGCCGGGGTCGCGGGATCCTGACGTTCGTTAGCGCAGCCCGAGCTCCGCGCCCACCCTTCCGAACACCTCGAGCGCGTCGGACAGGTCCTGCTCCGTGTGGTCGGCGGTGACGATCGTCCGGACCCGCGCCGTGCCCTTCCCGACCGTCGGGAACACGATGGCGGGGCAGAACACGCCCTCCTCGAACAGTCGCCTCGCGAACGTCTGCGTCCGCTCCTCGTCCCCCGTGATCACCGGCGTGATGGGCGTCTCGCTCGCGCCCGTGTCGAACCCTAGATCGTGCAGACCGGCCTTGAAGGACCGGGTGTTCGCCCAGAGCCGGTCGATCCTCTCCGGTTCGTCCGCGATGATGTCGAGCGCCTCGATGCAGGCCGCCACCGTGGCCGGTGGAGCGCTGGTCGAGAACAGGTAGGGGCGACCCCGGTTCTGCAGCCACTCGATGAGCTCGCGGGGCCCGGCGATGAACCCGCCCAGCACGCCGATCGCCTTGGAGAGGGTGCCGACCTGGACGTCGACCCGCCCGTGCAGGCCGAAGTGATCCACCGTCCCGGCGCCCCCCTTCCCGAGGACGCCCGAGGCGTGCGCGTCGTCGATCATCATGATCGCCCCGTGCCGCTCGGCGACCTCGACGAGCGCGGGGAGCGGCGCGATGTCGCCGTCCATCGAGAACACGCCGTCCGTGACCAGCAGCTGGCGCCGATCCGGGGCCTTGCTCTCCTGCAGCAGCCGGTCGGCGTGCTCCGCGTCCTTGTGCTCGAACACCTTGATCTCGGCTCGCGAGAGCCGGGCGCCGTCGATGATCGACGCGTGGTTCAGCCGGTCGCTCACGATCACGTCCTGCTTGTCCAAGATCGCCGCGACGGTCCCGGCGTTGGCCGTGAAGCCCGACTGGAACATCAGGGCATCCTCCGCGTGCTTGAACTCCGCGAACCGGCGTTCGAGCTCGCGATGGAGCGCCATCGACCCGGCGATCGTGCGGACCGCCCCGGTGCCGGCGCCGAGCTCGAGCGCGGCCTTCGACGCCGCCAGGTTCATCCGGGGGTGGTTCGACAGACCCAGGTAGTTGTTCGATGCCAGGTTGATGACGTCTCGCCCGTCGAACCGCGCCCGAGCGCCCGTCGGCCCCTCGAGCGTCCTCGGCTGCAGCAGGAGCCCCTGCTCGTCGAGCTCGGCGAGCCGCTCCTTCAGGTAATCGAGCGCACCGGACATCGCGACCTCACGCTATCGCATTACGCTGTCCAGACCGGTCCGACCGACCGACGGGAGGTGTGATGAGCACCGTCGAGCTCGATGCGTTCCTCGCCGACTCGGTCGCCTCCGTCCAGGGCAAGCTCTACGCGCTCGGCGCCGGGTGGAACCGGATCGCGGTGGCCCTGTTCCCGGCCCGGCACGACCGCGTCGGGATCGGCCTGCTGTTCCGGGTGCCCGCGGGCTCGGCATCCGAAGCGCGCCGGTTCGAGCTCCGGATGATCGGCCCGGCGGACGAGGACCTCACACTCGGCTCCGGTCCCGAGGGACCCGTGACGCGCATCGGCGGCGAGTTCACCGCCGGTGGAGACCAGGAGCAGATCGTGCCGATCGCCCTCAATCTGAACGGCCTCGCGCTGCCCGGTCCGGGCGCCTACCGCGTGGTGATCTCGATGCAGGACGAAGACGTGAAGACGCTGCCGTTCACGGTGCAGGCGCTCGCCGCCGAACCACGACAGCCGCCGACGACGGCGACGACCGGGACGGCCGGCTACCTCTGATCGCTCACGCCGGGGAAGACGATGACCTTCGCGGCGTGACCCGACGCGGCGGTCTCGAACGCCTCGGCGAACCGATCGAGCGGGAACCGATGCGTGATGACCGGCGAGACGTCGACCCTGCCGGTCGAGAGCAGCGTCGTCGTCTGCTGCCACGTCCGGAACATCTGGCGCCCCGTGATCCCGAGGATCCGCGCCTCCTTGAAGATCACCTGGTCGTTCAGGTCGAGCGTGACGGGACCGTCCGGCAGCCCGAGCAGCGACATACGGCCCCCCCGAGCGAGCAGGCGGGTGCCCTGGTCGATCGCGGTCGCGTTCCCCGACATCTCGAGCACCACCTCCGCCCCGTTGCCGTCCGTCGCATCCAGCACGGCCTCGACGGGATCGTCGGCCTTCGGATCGATCATGAGGTCCGCACCCATCTTGGCCGCGAGCGCTCGACGCTCGTCGTTGGGTTCGATCGCGATCACCTTCCACGCCCCGAGCGCGCGAGCGATCCCCACGGAGAACAGCCCGATCGGGCCACAGCCGATCACGGCGACGGGGTTCGTCAGCAGGTCCTCGCCCCCTTCGGTGCCGAACGTCGCGTGCACGGCGTTGCCGAACGGCTCCATCACCGAGGCGTGGTCGGGTTGGATCCCCTCGCCGACGATCCAGGCGTTCTCGGCCGGGACGACGACGTACTCCGCGAAGGCGCCGTCCGTGTCGACCCCGAGGATCCGGAGGTTGCGGCAGATGTGCGCCCGGCCCGTCCGGCACGTCGAGCACACGCCACACGCGATGTGCGTCTCGACCGCCACGAAGGCGCCGGGCCGCACGTGGTGCACCTCCGGGCCCACCTCCTCGACGGTCCCCGCGATCTCGTGGCCGAACGTCATCGGGACGCGGGTCACCCGGCCCTGCGCCCACTCGTTCCAGTCGTAGATGTGGAGGTCGGTTCCGCAGATCGAGGCGGCGTACACGCGCACGAGCACCTCGCCCTCGCCGGGAGCGGGGATGGGGATGTCCTCGAGCTCGGCTCCGGGTCGCGGAGCGGTCTTGCGCAGGGCCTGCATCGCGCTCAGCCTAGCGCGACCCGACCGGCGGGAAGGCTCGTCGTGGAACCGACGAGCCCGTCCGGGGCGTCCAAGCGGTCTCGACGGCAAGGGGGATCGATGCGCCTCGGACGGATCAGTGTGGTGGTCGCGGTCGCGGCCGTGCTCGGATCGGCGTGCGGCGGCGTCGGCGACGGCGGATCCGGATCCACTGGGTCGACGGGGGGCACCGGCGCCACGGGGATCGCGCATCCGAGCGGCGCCGACGACGTCGTCCTCCGCGTGGCGTACGAGGGTGGATTCGTCGCCCCCGAGTACACGCTCTCGAGCACCCCGTTCTGGACGCTGTTCGGAGACGGGACGCTGATCGTGCCCGGGCCGCAGATCGAGATCTACCCGGGTCCCGCGCTCCCGAACCTCCTTGCGACCCCCATCGCCCCGAACGGGGTGCAGGCGATCCTGCGGGCCGCACGCGATGCCGGACTGATGGACGGGGACGCGACCTACGGCAACGATTGCATCGCCGACGCGGCCACCACCGTGTTCACGACGAACGCCGCGGGCCAGACGTCGGTCGTCTCCGCGTACGCGCTCGACGTCGGCGAGCCCGCCGGGAGCTGCGGCGGGAAGGCCGACGCGGACGAGCGGAGCGCACTGGCCGAGTTCCAGGCGATGCTCGGCGATCTGACGAGCTGGCTCCCCCAAGGCTCGGTAGGCGCCGAACGCCCCTACCGGCCGACCGAGATGCGCGTGTACGTCCTCCCGTATCGAGCGGATCCCGAGCTCCCCCAAGATCCGATCGAGTGGCCGCTCGAGGTTCCCCTCGCCCGGTTCGGCGAGCCGGTCACGAACGCCCCGATCGACGCCCGTTGCGGCGTGGTCACCGGATCCGGGTTCGAGACGCTGTTCGCCGCTGCCAAGGACGCGAACGAGCTCACGCCGTGGACGAGCGCCGGCACCGAGTACCACCTCATCCTGCGACCGTTGCTCCCCGACGAGCACACCTGCTAGCGCTCGGTTGCGACCGCGGCCGAGGGCTTCCCTCACGGGAGCCGGGCGGGCTATGGCGAACCCTCGCGCGATGGAGCCTCCACTTGATCTGTTGCAGGGGACGCCCTAGGGACGTCCCCAACCAGTTCAGAGGACTCAGGATCCGCGCGCGAAGAGGCTACTGAGCCCGAGCCAGCGTCTTCGAGTCGATGTTCCCTGTGTCCAATCGGGATGCTCGGTCCTGCGCAATCTCTGGCAAAGCTCAACGAGCCTCGCTCGGTCGACCGGTGTGTCATCGCCGCAGTCGCCCGAGTCACCCCCGGTATCGTGCAGCCGCTTGCACAGCTCCGCCGACACGGCTCGGGCGAGCGGCGGCTCGCTGTCCAAGATCGGAAGGAACGCTGAAGGGGCGAGTTCGAGCGTGGACACACGGGTTGCTGCAACGATGGTTGCCGTCCTCGGGCCGCCGTCGATCACGGCGATCTCGCCGAAGTACGACCCCGGTCCCAGCATGGCTAATTGGTTCCCACCGACGAGTACCTTGGCGCTCCCATCTGTGACGGTGTAGAAACCTCTCCCCTCTTCGCCCTCCCGGATGATCTCGACGTTAGGTTGGAACTCGATCGCGCGAGCCGCTCGCAGGATGCGCATCAGTTGGTGCTTGGACAGGCTGCTGAAGAGGGGGACGGAGCGCAGCGCATCCAGGTGTTCCGACCTGATCCAACGAAGCCCCGCCCAGCTGACAACGATCACGAGCAGGAACATCAGAGCGGGAACCAACCAGGACGCCGCGGCACTGGCAGCGAGGAACGAAGCCGTCACCCCCCCAACCAAGTCGTCACATCCGTCACTCCCAACAACGGCCGAGAAAAGCCGGAAGAGACGTCTTCCTCCGGACGGAGGACGATAGCTTCGTGGGCGGGGCGGCGGCTAGGGTGATGACGACATTGTCACGGAGGCGCTCTCTCACCGTCCTTGGACAGAGGATGGAGCGGGCACCGCCCCACTCCGACGGCGGCCCTGGGCTCTCGGGGTGTCCCCAGTCCGTGCTCGCTACCAGCTCAGCTGCCCTGCCAAGACCCGGGAAGCTCCAGCGCGAGTGCGTGGAGCGCCCCGGTCAGATGGTCTATCCGTGGCCCACTCGATGACCGACGAGAAAAGGTAGCGACGCGCGTCCGGCCTGACCGTCCGACGGTGGAGAAGATACGCTCCCCTTCGGCCCTGAGGGGCGGAAGGACTACCGTCGTCGGACATCGTTTCTCGGGGCCGCCTTTCTTGTCGGATCCTGCAAGCTGATCAGGACCTCCCGGGTCGACCCGCCAGCCATCCCCTCCCGTCCGGTACGCGACTCGCGAAGTGGTCCAGTTCGTCGGTACCCGCGCGGGCCCCACCACTCCGACCGGGATCGGATCCAGAGCCGGCCGTGCGGAGCCTGATCGACGATCTCGTGTTCGATCTCCGCCCTGACGTTGCCCGCCCACCACCGCCTGCTGAGACGCATGACAACCATGCAATGTGGCAGGTCCATGCGCCTCGTTCGAAGTGCCTCCAGCCGAGATCGTCATGACAGTCCTGTCATCCATCTTGCCTCCGGGCCCAGGACCGCTCGAAAGTGGGTCCTTCGGGTGCCCGTGACGGGACGGAGGGGTGGCATGGTCGGATCGTTCCAACGAGGGGCAAGGATCGTCGCGCTCGTGGCGGTCGTGGTGCTCGTAGCGTCCGCGTGCTCCAAGAGCACACCGGCGGTGCCCATCTACGACGTCTTCGGTCAGCAGTTCAAGTTCCACGGGATGCCTACGTCGATCCCCTCGGGGAACCTGCAGATCAACTTCTCGAACAAGGAGTCGTTCCCGATCACGCACGAGATGATCGTGAAGGCGCTCCCTACCGGGGACACGGCGCAAACCATCATCGACAGTGCGAAGGTTCCGGGGTGCGAGGGCGGCGGCGAGTGCGAGACCCAATACCTGGCCTTCGGTGAGATCGCAGGTGTGGACACGGGGGCGACCCTCTCGAACGTGTTCTATCTGCCGGCGGGGGAGTACTTCTTCGCGTGCTGGGAGACGGGAACCCAAAGTGGAGAGGAGAACGGCCCGCCCCACGCTTCGAAGGGCATGGTGTTCACGTTCACGGTGACCTGACCGACGCGAAGGGGTACACCCGGATGCGCAGGATCCGCGCGGGACTGGTTCGTCTTGGGCTCGCGCCGGTCTTGCTGTTGCTGACGAACTGCGCGAAGCAGGGGATCTCGCCCCAGGGTCAGGATGTTCATCAGCTGTACGTGATCATCCTGATCTTGGCCGCGCCGGTCTTCATCGGCGTCGAGGCGGCGCTGATCTGGTGCATCGTGCGGTATCGAAAGCGCTCCGACGAGCCGGCGCCACAGACCGTCGGCGGGAGTCGCTCGCTGGGCGTGTTCTTCGTGATCCCCGCCGTGATCGTGGCACTCCTCTTCCCGTTCGGCGAGACGACGCTTCTGCGGATCACACGATCGGAGGTGCCACAAGTCCAGGTCAGGGTCGAAGGCTTCCAGTGGCAATGGACGTTCCTGTACCTGCAGGAGGGCATCTTCGTCAGCGGCAAGACCCTCGTGAGGCCGGCCGAGATGGTCGTGCCCGTCGACGAACCAGTCCGGATCACGCTGACGTCCCGCGACGTGATCCATTCGTTCTTCGTGCCGGATCTCCTCTTCAAGCGAGATGCGATCCCTGGCAGGACCAGCACGTTCGAATTCACACCGACGGAAATCGGGACCTTCCCCGCGCAATGCGCCGAGTTCTGCGGCCTCTGGCATTCGAAGATGACGTTCGATGTGAGAGTGGTGAGTTCCCTCGACTACCAAGCCTGGATCAAGCAGCAGCGAAAGGCAGCCCAGAGCATCACGTGCAAGTCCGATGGGACGACCCTGTCGCTTGTCGCGCACAACATCTCGTGGAATCGTTTCTGCTTGGCCGTTCCCGCGAACACACCCTTCACCGTCGACATCGACAACCAGGACGCCGGCATCGAGCACAACTTCTCGATCTACGACAGCTTCTTCCAGAAGACCACGTACTTCACGGGACAGAAGGTAACCGGACCGGCAACCATCTCGCTCAACCCCGAGCCGTTACCTCCCGGCCGGTACTACTTCCAGTGCGACGTCCACGGCCCAGCGATGTCGGGGGCGTTCGTCGTCAAGTGATGCGCAGGAGATGGGTTTGAGGGGAACGACGTGGCCGTAACCGAGGCTCCGACCGCCGAGCTCGCACCCGAGCCGGAGCGAGGCCGGCTGCTCGACTGGCTGAAGACGACCGATCACAAGAGGATCGGGATCCTCTATCTGATCAACAGCTTCGCGTTCTTCGCGGTCGGCGGGGTGCTCGCCCTGCTGATGCGCACGGAACTCGCCCGGCCTGGAACGCAGATCTTCGCTCCCCACGCCTACAACCAGCTCTTCACCCTGCATGGGACGCTCATGATCTTCCTCGTGATCTTCCCCCTCCTCGCGGGGTTCGGCAACTATTTCGTGCCGCTGCAGATAGGTGCGCTCGACATGGCGTTCCCACGGATCAACGCCTTGTCCTTCTGGCTGCTGCCTGTGGGCGGGCTGACCATCGTGTCGGGATTCTTGGCAAGGGGCGGTGCCGCCGCCGCGGGATGGACCGGTTACCCGCCGCTGTCCGAGCAGCTGGGCACGGGCCAGGACCTGTGGATCGCCGGCCTCATCATCGTCGGAACGGCCTCGATCCTCGGCGGGATCAACTTCATCGTGACGATCCTTCGCATGAGAGCGCCAGGCATGACGATGATGCGGATGCCGGTGTTCACCTGGAGCATCCTCGCGACCTCGCTCCTCGTGATCCTCGCTGCCCCGGTGCTCACGGCCGGGCTGATCATGGTGTTCGCCGATCGACAGATCGGGACCGTGTTCTTCGATCCCGATCGTGGAGGCGTCGTCCTGCTCTGGCAGCATGTGTTCTGGTTCTTCGGGCACCCGGAGGTGTACATGCTGATCCTCGGGGCGTGGGGGATCGTGACCGAGATCGTTTCGGTCTTCTCGGGTAAGCCGATCTTCAGCTACCGCGGCGTGATCCTGTCGTTCCTCCTGATCACGGCCCTCTCGTTCAGCGTCTGGGCGCACCACATGTTCGCGACCGGCGCCGTCGAGTTGCCGTTCTTCAGCGTGACCACCGAGCTGATCTCGATCCCGACCGGCGTGCTCTTCTTCATATGGCTCGGCACGATGTGGAAGGGCAGGCTCCGCTTCGAGCCTCCGATGCTGTTCGCTCTCGGCTTCATCGCCATGTTCCTGATCGGCGGGATCAACGGCGTGTGGGCGGCCTCCCCGGCGATGGATTTCGCGATCCATGACACCTACTGGGTCGTCGCGCATCTCCACTACGTGCTCTTCGGCGGGACGATCTTCGGCGTGATGGCGGGGATGTACTACTGGTTCCCGAAGATGACCGGCCGGATGCTCTCAAGGAAGCTCGGCATCTGGCAGTTCTGGCTGCAGCTCGTCGGCTTCAACCTCACGTTCTTCCCGATGCACATGCTGGGCCTGCGGGGCATGCCCAGGCGGATCGCGGACTACGGGCCGGACCTCGGGTGGAGCTTCCTGAACCTCCTGTCCTCCATCGGCGCCTTCGTGATCGCGATCGCGATGATCCTGTTCTTCGCGAACATCTTCCTCACGCTGCGGAAGCCTCGGTCTGCGCCGGACGACCCGTGGGAGTCCAATACGCTCGAGTGGGCGACGTCCTCTCCGCCTCCCGCCCATAACTTCGACGCCTTGCCGCCGATCCGCTCGGATCGCCCGGTGTACGACCTACGCATGGCCGCGAAGGAACAGCAGGCATGAGCGCGGTCACGGTGCCGAACGAGCGTCCTTCGCGGGAGATGAGCGGGCCGGTCATGGGGATGGTCCTGTTCGTCGCATCGGAGGCGATGTTCTTCGCGGCATTCTTCGGCGGCTACTTCACCATCAGCGGCAACGCGAAGGTGTGGCCCCCTCCCGGGATCCCTGATCTGGAGATCGTCATCCCCACGGTCCTCACGGTCATCCTCGTGACGAGCAGCCTGGTCGTGCAACTGTCCCTGCGATCGATCCGCCGCGACGATCGGCGACGAGCCATCCTCTTCCTGGGCGTCACGATCGCGCTCGGGATCGCGTTCCTCCTGCTCCAGCTCTACGACTACTCCCAGCTCGGGTTCGGGGTAAAGGACGGGACGTTCGGCACGCTCTTCTACGTCATGACCGGCATCCACATGGCACACGTATTCGGCGGCGTCGTCTTCCTCTCGCTCGTCTTCGCCCAGGCGATGGGCGGCGTGCTGTCGTCAAGCAATCACGACTCCCTTGCCGCCGGCGCCATCTACTGGGACTTCGTCGATGTCGTGTGGCTACTGTTGTTCACGACGTTCTACCTCCTGATGCCCAGGTGATGGCATGAGCACCATCTCGCGCATCTCCCTATCGCTCGCAGGCTTCCTGGCGATCGCTGGCGCCGTCTACGGGCTGACCAGCCATGAAGGGGCCGGCACGACGCTGCTCCTGGCGGCCGCGGCGACGTTCTGCTTCGTGGGGCTCGTAGCCCGGAGGGTGGGGGGCCGACCGTCGGGCCCGGAGGCCGGCGAAGAGGCCGAGGTCAACGTGGCGCCGACGATCTGGCCCTTCGGATTCGCCGTCGCGGCCGTGATCATCGCGCTCGGGCTGGTCGTCAGTGCGTGGCTCCTGATCGTCGGCGCGATCGCGTTCGCCCTCTCCGCGGCGGGCTGGCTCCGCGACGTCGGACGCTCCCGTACGCACGCCGACCACTCGTAGCGACCGGTTAGCCCCGGATCATCAGCCAGCCCGTGACCACGAGGAGCGTCACGATCACGACCAGGAACACGGTCGCGTGGTACTGCGTGGGGCTCGGACTGGGCAGGCGGGCGGGGTTGCAGCGCCGGCAGGCGGACTCACCCCACGGAACGCGGTCGCCGCATCGGACGCATCGATCGTAGCCGTCCCGGATGCCCTTCACCGTCCCGGCCTCCTCCCGGGTTCCATGCGTGGATGGTGGGCTCGACTCGTGCTCGTTCCTCGGGCGTCGGAGACGCTCATCGCCTCGGCCCGCCCGACGTCGGGTGTGAGCGGGCGCACGAGGCGAGCGTCCATGCGCCGCGCCTCGCGCTCGTCGAGGCGCATCCAGTCCAGCATGACGAAGGCTAGGGCCGGCAAGATGAGGATCATCCCACTGACCCACATGAGCGCTCCCCCCATCCGTTGGTCCGCAGCCGCCTTGGCCGTGCCTTCGATGGCCTCGTAGGTCGGGTACAAGATGTGGTTCGCGCTGGAGAGCGCCAGGCCCAGGATCGCCATCGACGCCATCGCCAAGAAGAGGTACAGGATACGGCCGGGGTGGGAGAGAACCAGCGGAGCGGGGTCGCGGCCGACGACGGGCATCCAGAACAGGACCGCCGTCGCCAGGTAGGCAGCGTGCTCGAGCGCGTGGATGCCGTCACTGCGCAGCGACGCGTCGAAGAGCCCCGTGAGATGGGATCCCCAGAGGGCGCCGAAGAACACGGCCCACGCGACGATCGGATGGGACAGGGACCGAAGCGGCGCGTGCGTGAGGGCAGCGGAGAGCCGCCGCCGGTTGGCGGGCGTGGATGAGAGGAGCGCGAGCGTTACCGGGGCGCCGAGCACCAGGAGTGGGGCCGCGACCATGGTGAGCAGCAGGTGCTGGACCATGTGAACCGAGAACGACGTCGCCGAGGCCGTGTCGATCGGGGACTCGAGCGCGATGACGACGATCGCGAGACCCGCAAGGAACTGTCGGCCGCGAGCGCGCGGGAATCGGCGATCACCGCGCTCCCGACGAACCCGCCGCTCCGCTCGAACGTAGACGACGCCGGCCACCAGGGCGATGACGACCGCCGGGTCAAACGTCATGTTCGCGAGCATACGCATCGAGTGCGCGAACCGGCGTCGAGGCGGGAGCCAGTCCCGCCGTTCCCTGCGTCGATGTGCGTTCGGGGCGGTCGGACACCTCCGGAGACAGCGGCAACAGGATCTCGAACGTTGTTTCGACGCCGACCGCGCTGGCGGCATGCACCTCGCCGCCATGGGCATCGACGATCGCCTTCACGATCGACAATCCGAGGCCGAAGCCGCCCGTATGCCGGCTCCGCCCCGGATCGGCTCTCGCGAACCGGTCGAAGATGTGGTCCAGGTCGGGGGCCGGAATCCCCGCCCCCGTGTCGCGGACCGAAATCACGGCCCGAGCACCACGGCGACCGATCGCCACCTCGATCGTGTCTGGCTCCCGCGTATGGTTCACTGCGTTCTCGATCAGGGCGTCGAGCGCGACTTCGAGACGGTCGGCGTCGGCCATCACCCTCGTCTCCTCGGTGCTTCCGAGAAGCCAACGCCGCGGCGTCGCGGTCCAGCGCCGGACAGCGTCGACCACGATCGTCTCCACGTCGACCGGCTCGATGTGAAGGAACTCGGGGTCCTCCGCTCCGGCGAGTAGGAGGAGGCGGTTGGCGAGGCGACGCAGGCGCATCAGCTCGTCGGCGATGACGGCGGCATCCTCGGCGAGGGTAGGGTCTTTCGCGATCCGTTGGATCAGCTCCGCATGCCCCAGGGCGACGGTGATCGGCGTCCGCAGCTCGTGCGACGCGTCTTGCACGAACCGCCGCTCTCGTTCGAGCAGACGCAGGTTCGCCAGCGACACACGCTCGGTCTCCTCCATGGCCGTCAGGCGCCGGCGCGCATGCCACACCATCGCCACGAACATGGCCGCCATGAGGGGGACCTCGGTGAGCTCGTCGAGCGAGGTGACTTCGCTCGCCACGTCGATCCAGATCAGCGTGCCCGTCAACACCATCACGAACGCAAGGATCACCGTCGTGGGACGGGCCCTCCACACGCGGAAGCCGTAGAGGATCGTCAGGCTCACCCAGATGAAGTGGAACGGCACCGTCTCCCACTCGGGCCACAGGAGCATCGCGTACAGGTTCGCGAGCGAGAACAGCACCCAGGCGATGTCCCACCATCGCAAGCGGTTCGGCCATTCGAACCTGTCAGGCTGCATCGATCCGGTACCCCACACCCCGAACGGTGACGATCGTCCCGAAGCCGAGCTTCGCGCGAAGGCGTCGCACATAGACGTCCACGACGTTCGAGCGCGGATCGAAGTGGTAGCCCCAGACCGAGGCGAGCAGGCGATCCTTCGACACGGTGTGACCGGCGTTGCGCAGCAACTCGCTGAGCAGCAGGAACTCGCGCTCGGCGAGCGGGATCGGACCAGAGCCCTCGTCGGCCTGCCGTCGGATCAGGTCGAGGGTCAATGAGCCGGCCGAAAGACGCGTCTGGATCGAGCGCGCCGCGATCCGAAGCCGCGCCCGCACGCGCGCCAGGAGTTCCTCGAGCGAGAACGGTTTGGTGATGTAGTCCTCCGCGCCGCGCTCGAGGCACCTCACCTTCGATGCGGTGTCGCTCAGCGCGGACAGGATCAGGATCGGCTGCGACGGTTTGCGCGCGAGGATGCGCCGGAGCACCTCGTGGCCGTCAAGTCCCGGCATCACGAGGTCCAAGACGACGAGGTCGTACGGGTGATTGAGCGCGCGGCGCAGGCCTTCCTCACCATCGCGCGCGCAATCGACCGCCAAGCCTTCGGCCTCGAGGCCACGACGGACGAAGTTGAGGATCCGCTGCTCGTCATCGATCACGAGGATGCGACCGATCGGAGCCAGGTCATCCCCGGACCGCTCAGGCGAAGTCATGCCCCCACCTCGCCCGACACATTAGCGACTACCGTCCCCGCTGGAAAGTCGGTGGATGGCGACGGCTTGCCGCTGCGCCTGCGGGTCGGGCGGCCCGTCGATCAGGACCCCCCGCCCCAAGCATCAGCGGGCGAGCGAGCTCCGGAAAGCCCGAGGCCTTCGGCCATCTCTGGAGATCGGCCGTCGGCAACTGGAATGAACCGGAGAGCCTAGAACTCAGCATCTGCACGGCTCTCCAAGCGAACCTACTCTCCATTCTAACGTGCGTCAGGACAGGTGGGGATGAAGCAACTCGCCTCGTAGTAGATTGCTTCGGTGGGACCTGCGCCCCCCACCGATGGGGATCCTGTCGAGATCCGCGACCCAAAGCCCGCCACCTCCGGCCGGCAGTTGGCAGCAGCTCTCTCGGTGGCGGTTGGCGTCATCATCGTCCTCGCGATCGGGTGGGCGGCAGCGCGGGGTGGCAGTTCCCGCGGCGTCCTCGGCACGGCGGAGGGGCAAGCGGTGGCGGTCGCCATCCACGAGCCCGCTCCGGACTTCGAGCTCCCGGTCGTAGGTCACCAGGGTTCCACCATCGCGCTCTCCTCCCTCAAAGGGCAGGTCATCGTCCTCAACTTCTGGGCGAGCTGGTGCCTTCCTTGTCGGGACGAGGCGCCCGGCCTTCGTTCGGCATGGGAGCGGTCCCGGGGCCAACAGAGCGTGCGGTTCCTCGGAGTGAACGAGCTGGACGACGAAGCCGGCGCGCAAGCGTTTCAACGAGAGTTGAAGATGACCTATCCGAGTGTGTTCGATCCGTCGGCGACGCTGGCCGCCGACTACGGCTTCTTCGGGCTGCCCGCGACCTACGTGATCGATGCACAAGGCGTGATGCGGTACCGGTTCACCGGATCAGTGACCGAGTCCGCCCTGATCGATGCGGTGCGCTCGGTTCTCCGAGGAGTCGGCAAAGAAACGTGACGAGCTGTTGACGAGCGAGGCGCCGGGTCGCTCCGAGCGGAGGGCTACAGGACGCGGCGTCGGCGTGCGCGCAGCCCCGAACGCCTCCCCGAGGCGCTCGCGGAGAACACGACCTGGGGAGGCGCGACCTTCATGCCGTCCTCCTCGAAGGCCTCGTGCAGCTCGAGCCGGGCTGCCATGCGACCAACGTCGCCCTGCTGGTCCGCGGTCACGAGCGTGATCCCGGTGCCGGTACGGCCGGCACGGGCCGTTCTCCCGACCCGATGCACGTACCCCTTGTCGTCCTGCGGCGGGTCGTAGTTCACGACGTGGCTGATGCGCTCGAGGTCGAGACCGCGAGCCGCGACGTCGGTCGCGACCAGGACCCGGGCCTTGCCGCTCTCGAAGCGCTCGAGCGCACGCTGGCGGGCCCGCTGCGGCATGTCGCCGTGCAGCGCCTCGGCCAGTACGCCCTTCTGCTTGAGCTTGTGCACCAAGCGGTCGGCGCCGCGCTTGGTGCGCACGAAGACGAGGGTGAGCTCGCCGTCGTGCTCGAGGAGCTCGGCCAGCGCCTCCACCTTGCCCCGCGACTCCACCTGGACGAACCGGTGGTCGAGCCCGTCGACGGTCTCGTGGGCCGACTCCACCTCGTGCAGGACCGGGTGGTTCGTGTACGCACGTGCGAGATGACCGACCGCACCGTCGAGCGTGGCGGAGAAGAACATCGTCTGCCGGTCCTTGGGGATGCGGCGGACCAGGCGGTCGACCTGAGGCTGGAACCCCATGTCGAGCATCCGGTCGGCTTCGTCCAGGACGAGGATCTTGACGCGGTCGAGTCGCACGCTGCCGCGCTCGGCGAGGTCCTGGAGACGCCCGGGGGTCGCGATCAGCACGTGAGCCTTTGCGTTGCCGCGGGCCTGCTGCTGCATGCTGACCCCGCCGTACGCGACGCCGACACGGAGACCCGCGGCCTTCGCGATCTCGGCGAAGTCATCGGCCACCTGCTGCGCGAGCTCGCGCGTCGGCACCAGGACGAGCGCGGTCGGCGTGGGATCGTTCGGTCGGACGCGCTCCACGATCGGCAACGCGAACGCGAGCGTCTTGCCGGAGCCGGTTGCGGAACGGGCGAGCACGTCTCGTCCGGCGATCGCGTCTCGGAGCACGAGCGATTGGATCGCGAACGGGTCCGAAACCCCTCCCCTACCGAGGGCCTCGATCACGCGGGCGGACACGCCCAGATCGGTGAAGCTGGTGGTCATGTTCTCTCCTTCTTCTGGCGCGTCGAGCGCGCCGCATCTCGGCGGCTGCGTCTTCGCTGGTACGTCTCGCGCGGGACGCGGCCTGGTGGATCATGGGGAGGTTTGGCCTTGCCCCGAGACCCCGGCCAGATGATCCGGAAGGAGGAACGAGGAGCGAAACCTCACGGACGGCCATGCCGTCCTCGACGACCACGATACCAGCAACCGGTCAGGAGCCAAGCAGGAGCAGCAGGATCATCGCGTAATGGCAGCCGGCCGCGGCGACCATGAACGAATGCCAGACCTCGTGGTAGCCGAAGGTCGCGGGCGAAGGGTCGGGGCGCCGGCTCGCGAAGATGATCGCTCCCACCGTGTACAGGAGCCCGCCGGTGATGAGCAGGATCAGCTCGGCGGGGGTCATCTCGCGCAGGAGCTGTGGGAACGCCACCACCGCCAGCCAGCCGAGGACCATGTAGAGGGCCGCGCTCGGGATCGAGAACCCGTCGGGCCGAGCCATCTTCATCGTGATCCCGACGACCGCTCCCGCCCAGATCACGGAGAGCAGCACGACCTCCCAGGTCCCTCCGAGCACGAGCGCGGCCACCGGGGTGTAGCTGGCCGCGATCAGCACGAAGATCATCGAGTGGTCGAGCCGCTTCATCCAGCGCCGCGCACGCTCGGTCCAGCTCCCTCGGTGGTAGGCGGCGCTCGACCCGAACACCGCGGCGAGGCTGAGCGCATAGATGGTGGCGACGGCGGTCGCGGCCGTGCCGTTCGCGAGGTACACGAGCACCGCACCGGCCGGGATCGACACGAAGAAGGCGACCTGATGGATGCGACCTCGCAGGCGGGGTTTGAGCGGCTGAGCGGCGACGACCATCCCCAGCATCGTACCTGGCCGCCATGGGCTACCCTTCGTCGATGCCGAACGATCTCGTTCGCCGGCTCGCCGTCGCTCGGGGCGACGAGCCCGCGGATCTCGTCCTTTCCGGCGGTCGGGTGCTTTCGGTGTTCACGGGCGAGCTCCTCGAGGCCGACGTCGCGATCGCCGGCGAGCACATCGCCGCGGTCGGGCCCGGCTACGACGGCGCCGAGCGGGTCGACGTGTCCGGACGGATCCTGCTGCCAGGCTTCATCGACGGCCACATGCATCTGGAGACGACCAAGCTTCGGCTCGACGAGTTCGCGCGCGTGGCGCTCCCGTGGGGAACCACCACGGTCGTCCTCGACCCGCACGAGATCGCCAACGTGTTCGGCGTCGAAGGCGTCCGGGCGCTCCTGCATGATGCCGATGAGGTCCCGCTCGACGCGTACGTGATGGTCTCCTCCTGCGTGCCGGCCTCGCCGTTCGAGTCGTCCGGGGCCACCCTCACACCCGGGGACATCGCCGAGCTGCTGCGCACGGAGCCGCGGGCGATCGGCCTGGCCGAGATGATGGATTTCCCCGCGGTCGTCGCGGGCGACGAGGACGCGATCGCGAAGGTCGCGGCGGCTGGGGATCGTCACATCGACGGTCACGCGCCCGGACTCTCGGGCCGCGGGCTGAACGCCTACCTCGCGGCGGGGGTGCGCAGCGACCACGAGTGCACGACGTACGAGGAGGCGTTGGAGAAGCGCCGCCTGGGGATGTGGATCATGATCCGCCAGGGATCGGCGGCGCGGAACCTCGAGGCACTCCTTCCGCTCGTGCTCGACCACGGGATCACGAACTGCCTGCTCTGCACAGATGATCGAGAGCCACACGAGCTGCAGGAGCACGGACACATCAACGACGTGATCCGCGAGGCGGTGGCGCTCGGGTGCCCTGCGGCCGACGCCGTCGCGATGGCCACGCTCAACGCGGCCCGGTATCACCGCCTCCACGAGCACGGCGCCGTGGCGCCCGGCTACCTCGCGGACATCGTCGTGGTGCCGGACCTCGTGTCGTTCCGGCCCGAGCGGGTCTGGAAGCGGGGACGGCTGGTCGCCGACGGCGGCCGAAGCGCGCCGATCGCGTCCTCGTCGTTGCCCGGCTGGATGCGGGAAAGCATGCACGTGCGCGAGCTCACGCCTGTCGACTTCACGGTCGGCGCCGACGGGCCCGTTCGGGTGATCGGGGTCGACGCGGGCACGATCGTCACCCGCGCCCTGGTTGGCGAACCCCTGCTGCGCGACGGCAAGGCGTACGCCGACCCGGGTCGCGACCTGGCGAAGCTCGCGGTGATCGAGCGGCATCGGGGCACCGGGCGGATCGGCATCGGCTTCGCGCGAGGGTTCGGGCTGCAGGCGGGAGCGCTGGCGTCGAGCCATGCGCACGACTCCCACAACATCGTGGTGGTCGGCATGACCGACGAGGACATGGCGGCGGCGGCGAACCGCCTGCGGGAGATCGGCGGTGGCCAAGTCGTCGTGATGGACGGCAGGGTCATGGCCGAGCTGCCGTGTCCGATCGGCGGCCTCCTGTCGGACCTCACGTTCGAGGAGGTCGCGGGACGGGCCCGCATCCTCGAGGAAGCGGCTGGGGAGCTCGGCACCACGCTCCCGTCGCCGTTCATGGCGATGTCGTTCCTCGCCCTATCCGTGATCCCCGAGCTGAAGCTCACGGACCGCGGTCTCGTCGACGTGGATCGGTTCGAGCTGGTCCCGCTCGAGGTCTAGCGTCTGAGCGTCGCTCAGGACAGCAGCGAGCGGACGCGGTCGGCGATCCGTGCGGCCGAGATCCCCGCCCAGTCCCGGAGCTCCTCGGGCGTTCCCGAACCCGGCATCTCGGTCACCGCGATCTTCACGACCCTGCCGGACAGGGTCCCCTCCTCGGCCAGCGCCGCGAGCGCCGCGTCGCCCAGCCCGCCCTGGATCCAGTGGTCCTCGATCGTGACGAGCAGGCCGGTCTCGGACAGGGCCGCCCGGAGCGCCCCGGCGTCGATCGGCTTGATCGAGTAGCAGTCGATCACCCTGGCAGCGATCCCCTCCGACGTCAGCGCCTCCGCAGCCTCCAGCGCCTCGTGCACCGTGATCCCCGCCGCGACGAGCGTCACCCGGTCGGCGTCGGAGGACCGCAGGGTCTTCGAGCCGCCCAGGGGGAACGTCTCGTCGGCGTGGTAGAGCGCGGGGGTCTTCTCCCGCGTTGTGCGGACATAGGAGATCCCCGGAAGGTCCGCCATCACCGCGACCAGCCGCGCCGTCGAGTTCCCGTCGCATGGGTACAGCACCGTGGAGCCGTGGACGGCGCGCATCATCGCGAGATCCTCGAGGGCCATCTGCGACGGGCCGTCCTCTCCGATCGAGACGCCGGCATGCGAACCGGACAGGCGGAGATCGGCCCGGCTGATCGCCGCCATCCGGATGAAGTCGTAGGCGCGTGTCAGGAAGGCGGCGAAGGTGGCCGGGAACACGACCTTGCCCAGCACCTGCATGCCGACGGCCATGCCGAGCATGTTCTGCTCGGCGATGTAGCTCTCGACGAAGCGATCGGGCGCCACCTTCTGCAGGTCCTCGGTGTGCGTCGAGTTCGCGACCTCGCCGTCGATCGCGACCACCTCCGGCCGCACGGACAGGGCCGCGAGCGCTTCGCCGAACGCCTTCCGCGTCGCGATGGCGTCGACGTACTCCGGAAGCACGACGCGCCGGACGTCCGCCGCCGGCGCCACGCCGGCCTCGGGCTTGGGGGGGATCACGGAGAGATCGCGCGGGCCCCCGAGCTCGGCGATCGCGCGCTCCGCCTCCTCCTGGGAAAGCGCCTTCCCGTGCCACCCCTCCTGGTCCGCGAGGAACGAGACGCCGTGCCCCTTCTCGGTCCTCGCGATCACGATCGCCGGCCGATCGGCCCGCTCGGCGTCGGCGAAGGCGGTGTCGATCGCCGCCACGTCGTGGCCGTCGACCGGGATCGCATGCCAGCCGAACGAGCGCGCGCGGGCAGCGTACGTGTCCAGATCCCACTCGAGCATCGTGGGGCCACGCTGCCCCAGGCGGTTCACGTCGAGCACCGCGATCAGGTTGTCGGCACCGTGATGCGACGCGTTCGCCATCGCCTCCCACACGGAGCCCTCGGCCACCTCCGAGTCCCCCAGCAGGCACCACACGCGGGCGGGGATGCCGTCCATCTTCATCGCCAGCGCCATGCCGAGGGCGATGGGCAGCCCCTGGCCGAGCGAGCCGGTCGCGACGTCGATCCACGGCATGTCGTCCAGCGGGACGGGGTGCCCCTGAACCGGGGAACCGAAGCGGCGGAACGACAGCAGCTGCTCGTCGTCGATCGCGCCCACGGCCTTCAGGACCGAGAACATGAGCGGCGACGCGTGGCCCTTCGACAGGACGAAGCGATCGTTCGCCAGGTTCTTCGGATCCGCCACGTCGTACCGGAGGTGATCGGACCACAGCACCGCGAGCAGGTGCGCCGCCGACAGGGACGACGTGGGATGCCCCGATCCCGCCGCCGTCGAGCTCCGGATCGAGTCGACGGCGAGCTGCCCGGCGAGCTCGTTCCACCCCGTGACCGTGCCCATCCGACCTCCTCTCGATGATCTGGCCGATGCTCTGGCCGATGATCTGGCCATGATCCGTCCGATCGTTCGTCGATCGCGCCTGGCGGAGTCTACGGTTCCCCGGCCGGGACGCGGGCACACGGAGCCCGAGTACACACCCTGCTACCCTTCCCGCCATGGCCGATCACAAACAGGTCCGGGTCGAGCGCCTGTACCTGAAGGTTCCGAACACGGAGAAGCTGCGTAAGGGCGCCTCCGGCCGGCACAGGCACCTGCTCGCCGAGGGCTGGCGCGAGATGGAACGTCGGCGCGAGATCGACCACATCTGGGTCCGGTACGAGCGGACGGGGCCGACCCCGCTCCGACTCCGCCTGCCGAGGCCAGAGAAGGATCAGGGCCGGTTCGAGCGCCGCCCGCGGATGGGCGGTCGCGACGGGGGCCGAGGGGGACCGCGCGGCCGGCGCTGAGCGACCGCGCCGCCGTTCCGCACGGAACCCGACCGACAGGCAACGTCTACCGAATATCCTTCGGACTCAGAACCGTATCGCCGCATGAACGGCGGGTATGATGACTGTGAGAGCCGGTTCATCCGGCTTCGGAGAGAGCTTTCGGGTCCGACGGGCCCGTCGCGGATACGGAGTCACGGATGACCGAGCGGAACGAGCGGACCGGCACCCGACCCAGGCGAGAGGCGGGCCGCGCACATGCGGCCGACCAGCCCTTCGAGTACCCACTGAAGCGCGTGTATGTCGAACCCGACTGGACGCGGCTGCCCGGGTTCAGGGACGTCACGAAGGAGCAGTGGGAGTCGGCCCAGTGGCAGCGGGCCCACTCGATCAAGAACCTCGTCGAGCTCAAGCGCGCGTTCGGTGACCTGCTCGTCAACGATCTGTACGAGGACATCGAGCGCGATCAGCAGGAGCGGGCGACGATGTCGATGCTGATCCCGCCCCAGATGGTCAACACGATGGACGAGACCGACCTGCGCTCCGACCCCGTCCGGCGGTACATGGCGCCCGCCCTGTCGGATCGCGACGAGGAGTTCCCCTCGCACCCGATGGCCGCTCGGGATTCCCTGCACGAGGCCGACATGTGGGCCGTCGAGGGACTCACGCACCGGTATCCGACCAAGGTCCTGGCGGAGCTGATCCCCACCTGCCCCCAGTACTGCGGCCACTGCACGCGGATGGATCTGGTCGGCAACGACACGCTCCAGATCCTCAAATACAAGTTCGAGATGAAGCAGAACGATCGCTGGGACGCGATGCTCGACTACCTGCGCCGGACGCCGAGCGTCCGGGACGTGGTCGTCTCGGGCGGCGACATGGCGAACGTGCCGATCAAGCGCCTCCAGGAGTGGCTGTTCAAGCTGTTCGACATCGAGAACATCCGCGAGGTGCGGATCGCCACGAAGGGCCTGATGGGCATCCCGCAGCACTTCCTGCAGGACGACGTGCTCGAGGGCTACGAAGCCATCGCGGAGCGGGCGCACGAACGGGAGGTCGAGGTCGCGATCCACACCCACGTGAACGCCGCCCAGCAGGTGACGCCACTCGTCGGCTCGGCCGTTCGCAAACTCCTGGACATGGGCTACCGCGACGTTCGGAACCAAGGGGTGCTGCTCCGGGGCGTGAACACCACCCCGAACCAGATCCTGGAGCTCTGCTTCATGCTCCTAGATCACGCGAAGATCATGCCCTACTACTTCTACCTGTGCGACATGATCCCCAACAGCGAGCACTGGCGGCTCGCCGTGTGGGAGGCGCAGGAGCTCCAGTTCGCGATCATGGGGTACCTGCCGGGGTTCGCGACCCCGAGGTTCGTCTGCGACGTGCCGTTCGTCGGCAAGCGCTGGGTGCACATGGTCAACAGCTACGACCGGGTCAAGGGGATCTCGCACTGGCGGAAGAACTACCGGACGGGGATCGAGTTCGACGACCCCGACGCGCTCTCCCGCGAGTACCCGTATTACGACCCGATCACCACGCTGCCCGAGGAGGGCAAGCGGTACTGGCGCGAGTTCCAGGCGAAGCAGCAGGGCAAGCAACTCCAACCCGCCTGAGCACCCGAACGGCGTCGATTCAGTAGGGTCGGGACCATGCGTCGCCTCTGCCTGGCCCTCGCTGCGCTCCTCGCGGTCGCGCTCGTGGCCGCGGCCTGCGGGGAAGACGCACCCGAATGGACCCCGCTTCCGCCGCTCGACTACGGGTCCGCGCCCGCGGCCGTCGACGCGAACGTGTTCGACACGGCGACCCCGATCAAGCACGTCGTGTTCGTGATCAAGGAGAACCGGACCTTCGACAACCTCTTCGGTCTGTTCCCGGGTGCGAACGGCGTCTCGGTCGGGATGGATCAGGGCGAGCCTCGGGTGCTCACGCCGGCGATCGACCGACTCGAGCAGGACATCCGTCACTGCTACGACTGCGCGCTCCAGGCGTGGAACGGCGGCAAGATGGACGGGTTCGCGACGATCAGCGAGTGGGCCGACAAGTACGCCTACACGCAGTTCCAGCCGGGGGACCTGCCGAGCTACTGGCATTGGGCGTCGTCGTTCGTGCTCGGCGACAACTTCTTCGCGAGCGCGCAGGGGCCGTCGTTCCCGAACCACCTCTACACGATCGCGGCGCAGTCGGGCGGGACGCACGAGAACGTGTACCAGGACATCGACAAGCTGCGCGCGCGACACCAGGACACGGGTCTGTTCAAAGCGTGGGGATGCGACTCGATGGCGGACGGTTACGCCGTGGTCGTGGACAGCGAGGGCGTGAAGAAGAAGGTGCCCCCGTGCTTCGACTTCCTCACCGAGGGCGACCTCCTGAGCGAGGCGCAGATCCCGTGGGCGTACTACGCCGCGACGCAGTACCAGAACGGGTACCTCTGGTCCGCGTACGACGCCGTCCGCCACGTCCGGCAGAACGAGGCGTACTGGCAGCAGCACATGTTCCCGGTCGACTCGTTCGCCGAGCAGGCGCGCGCCGGCCTGCTCCCGCCGGTCACCTGGGTGACCCCGCGGTTCGAGCTGTCCGATCACCCCGAGTACAGCCTGTGCCACGGGGAGAACTGGACCACCGAGATCGTGAACGCGGTGATGCAGGGTCCCGAATGGGAGTCGACCGCGATCTTCATCACGTGGGACGACTACGGCGGCTTCTACGACCATGTCCCACCGCCGCAGGTCGACGACTTCGGGTTCGGGATCCGGGTCCCGCTCCTGGTGATCAGCCCCTACGCGAAGCGCGGGTTCGTGACCCACGAGCTGAGCGAGTTCTCGAGCGTGCTCCGGTTCATCGAGGACAACTGGGGGCTCTCCCAGCTCACGCACCGGGATCGGGACGCGACCCCGTTGATCTCGGCGTTCGACTTCGCACACGGCCCGCGCCCCCCCGAGCCACTGCCGCTCCGGACCGATTGCGTCGGGCCGGCGTTCCCGGACGGCTAGTCGAGCGGGCTCCCGATCGTGCGCAGGAAAGGCCAGGATGCCGCGAACTGGGACGCCGACGTCCCGTAGGGACAGTCGCCGCGCAATGGCAGCACGAGCTTGTCGAACCTCGGATGGTCGAAGTCGAACGCGCCCGAGAGCGGGTCGGCGTTCGCGTCCCGGTCGGTCATCGGGTCGAGCCCGAACAGGTGCTCGATGAAGGCCAGCACCGAGGAGAACTCGTAGGTCGTGTGGTCCACGGAGCCGCCGTCGGGGTTCGAGCCCTGGCGGGCGTACGGGCTGATGATCAGGGCCGGCGTGCGGGGACCGAGACCCATCACGTCGTACTGGGGGGGCGCGACCGGATCGTAGAACCCCCCGAAGTCGTCCCAGACCACCACGATCGCGGTCGAGCGCCAGTACTCGCTCCGCATGATCGTGTTCACCTGCTGCACGGTCCAGTTCTCGCCGGCGCAGGTGCTCTTGCCTCCCCCGGGATGCTCGTTGTACGACTCGGGCGGGATGATCCACGAGACGGCGGGCATCTGGCCCTGCTTGACGTCCTTGACGAAGTTCTCGGGCGACTGGACCTTGTTCCACATCGGCCCGTACCGGACGTGGCGGATCATCTGCATGACGTTCATCCAGGCGTTCTCGCTCGCGTAGTACTTCCAGGAGATCCCCTCGTCCTCGAGCTGGTCGGGCAGGACCGGGATGTCGAAGCACAGCCGGATGCTCCCCCAGAAGTCCGCGACGTCGTACACGTTGGAGCCGTTCTCGGTGATCCGGCGCTCGAGCTCGAGGATCTCGTCCTCGTGTTCGCGGACGTCGCGCGGGATGAAGCGCGTCGCGTTCTCGGTGGGATCGTCGCAGTAGTTGCCTTCGTGGTCGGTGGTCGACTTGTTGTCGACGATGAAGTTGGACTGGGCGGCCACCGCGTACAGATGCTCCGGCAACGTGGGGCCGTACATCGGCGTGAAGAAGTGATCGGCGAGGACGAAGCGGTCGGCGTAGGCCCAGTAGTTCGGCACGCCCCTGCGATCGAGGTAGGAGTAGTTGGTCATGTCCGCGCCGTAGAGGTCGGCGTTCTCCGACTGCGGGATCGGCCCGTTCATGTGGTTGAACCCGTTCATCTTCCCGCCGTTGATCGCGGTGAGACCGCACCGGAAGCAGTGCGTGAGGTCGTGCGGATAGATATCGGGTCCCCTGGTGAGCTCGACGACGGGGCCGTCCCGGCACCCGTCCTGCCTGCACCGGATCGTGCCGCCCTCCGTCGCCCCCTCCGCCCCCGGGTAGGTCGCGAAGTAGTTGTTGAACGTCCGGTTCTCCTTGACGATGAACACGACATGCTTGATGGGCGTCTCACCCGGAACGATCGTCGCGCCGCCGGGACCCGAAGACGATCCGCTCCCGGTCCCCCCGTTCGCGCCGGTTGCCGGTGAGCTGCCACCGGAAGGACCGGTCTCGGCGCGTTCCTCCCCGTTCCGCGTCGCCGCCCATCCGAGGGCCGCGATGACGATCGCGAGCACGCCGAGGAAGGCCGCGAACCCGCGGCGTCGGGCGGCGCGCCTGCGGTCCGATCGCAGTCGCTTGCGCGGGATCGGCACCCTCGAACCCGGTCCGGAGGGCGAGCTCATGGCCGGCTAGCCTACCGGGGACGCCTTCCGTGCACGGGGCGCGCGGCGCGAGGCCACGACCTCGATCACCACCAGGACCCCGAACACGATCACCGCGAGCGGGACCCTCGTGGCCGAGCGGTCCTCGAAGCCGGGTGGGACCGGAGAGCACAGCGCCTGTAGCCGCGCCTGCCGGTCCTCGAGGATCGACGCTCGAGACGGATCCGTCGCGAGGTTCTGGAGCTCGAAGGGGTCCGAGGTCAGGTCGTACAGCTCCTCTTCGCCCGTGGTGTACCGGACGTAGATCCACCGCTCCGAGCGCACCGCGCAGTAGGTAGGGATCGGGTTCGTCCCCTCCAGGTGTTCGATCAGGAAGTCCGAGCGCCACGGCGACCCGTCGTCTTGCAGGACGGGCAGCAGGCTCATCCCGTCGGTCGGCGGGTGGGCGACCCCGGCTGCGTCGGCGATCGTCGGCGCTAGATCGATGTTGAGCGCGAGGACGCCCGGCAGCTCGGTCCCCGGCGTCCACCCGGCAGCGTCCCATCGCATCACGAGTGGCACCCGGATCGCCTCCTCGTACGGCGCCTCCTTCTTGGTCCATCGGTGCTCCCCGTACAGGATCCCGTTGTCGGAGGTGAACACGATCAGGGTGTTCTCGAGCCGCCCCGTTCGCTCGAGCACGTCCAGGAGCTCGCCGAGAGCGCGGTCGACGCCGAGGAGCGATCGGTACTGATCCATCCGGAACGCGTCGATCTCCGCCACCTGCGAGGGCGTGAACCTCGCGAGGTCGCCGACCCACGCGGGCTTGTCCGACACGTCGGCCTCGTCGAACGAAGGCGGTCGCGCCGGCGGGAGGTTCGCGAATGCTCGTTCGTCGCCCGGCGATGGGGTCGCGGGGGCGTGGGGGGCGGACGTGGCGAGCTCGAGGAACAACGGGCCGGCGGTGTCCCGGACGAACGCGACCGCCTCGTCGGTCAGCACCTCCGTCGCGTGGTCGCCGGGACCGTGCCCGAACCCGTGCAGCTGACCGTCGATCGTCAACGTGTAGTCGACGGGGGCCGAGTGCACGAACGCCACCCACCGGTCCCAGCCGGGCGGGACGTAGCCGGTCACCGCCGCGTGCTGGTACCCGTCGATGTACTTGCCGAACAGGCCCGTCCGGTAGCCGGCGTCGTGCAACCACGTCGCGAGCGTCGACCCGTCGTGGAACCACTCGAACCGGCCGAACGGCGGCGACTGGCGGTAGACCAGGTGGGTGTGCGAGTAGTTGCCGGTCAGGATGCTGGCGCGGCTCGGGCAGCAGAGCGGGTTCGTGACGAACGCGTTCGGGAAGGTCACGCCCCGGCCCGCGAGGCGCTCGGACAGGATGGGCATCGCCCACAGCGTGTCCCACCGCTGGTCGTCGGTCACGATCAGGACGATGTTCGGGGGTTGGCCCGGGGCGGTCGCCGGCTCGACCCGCGCACCGGCGCGGGCGGGGCCGAGGAGCAGCAGCGCCCCGAGGGCGAACGCGGCGGCGCGCCTCACGCGCTCCGGTACGCCTCGAGGGTCGCGGAGAGCCGGGTCACGTCGTTCGCGAACGCCGGGTCATCCACCACGTTCACGAGCTCGAAGGGGTCGTCCCGCAGCGCGTACAGCTCGCGCTCGTCGGTCGCGAGCTCGATGTAGGCGAAGCGTCTGGTCCGGACCTCCCACCACGCCGGGATCGTGTCGTCGCCCACCCATTCGGCGAAGACCTCGCCGGGCAGCCCTGCCCGGCTCCCGGTCGACAAGAGCGGCACGAGGCTGACCCCGTCGACCGGCGTCGCGGGCGTCGCCCCGGCCAGGTCGGCGATCGTCGGCGCGAGGTCGGCGGCCGACACGATCGCCTGCTCGGTCCGGTGCGGGATGCTCGGCAAGCGGATCATGAACGGGACCCGCATGCACGCATCGTAGGGACAGGTCTTCTTCGTCCAGCGATGCTCGCCGAACGCGAGGCCGTTGTCGGAGGCGAACACCACCACCGTGTTCGCGAGGTCGCCGCGCGCGCGTACCGCCGCCATGATCTGTCGGACGGCGTCGTCGACCGCGAGCAGCGCCCGGTACGAGCGCCGGCGGCTGGTTCGCAGCGCCGAGATCTCCGCGGCGTCGAGCGCCGGGAGATGACGGACCCAGGCGGGCTTGTCCGAAACGTCCGCCTCCCCCACCGATGGCGGTGTGGGAACCGGCAGCCCGGCGAACGCGCCCGCGTCCCTGGGCGCCGCGATCCACGGCGGGTGGGGGGCGGTCGGCGCGAACCACAGGAAGTACGGCCGATCCGCCGGCGCCTCACGGATGAACTCGGTCGCCTTGCCGGCGAGGACGTCGGTCGCGTAGTCGGAGTCCGCATGGCCGTACGGGACGACGTGGTCCTGCTCGAACAGCGTGTAGTCGTAGTACAGGCTCGTCACCGGTCCGTGCTGCCGACCCCACCACCGATCCCATCCGGCGGGCACGTAGGCCGGGCGTTCGAACGGGTACAGGTTCAGGTACTTGCCGACCAGCCCGGTGTGGTAGCCAGCGCCGTGGAGCCACGTCGCGACCGTCGAGGTCTCGTCGAACAGCTCCGCGTCCTCGTTGTCCTGCACCCCGGTGTGGTGCGCGAATCGCCCGCTCAGCATCGTGGCCCGCGAAGGACAGCAGAGCGGCGTGTTCACGTAGAAGTGGTCGAACACGACCCAGTGGTCGCTCGGATCGAGGGCGCGCTGCTGCAGGAACGGCATCACGTCGTACGCGTTCGGGATCGAATCCGCCGACTGGTCGTCGGTGAGGATGACGATCACGTTCGGGCGCGGGTCCTCCTGTCCACGGACCTGCGGCAGCGCGGTGACGCTCCATACGAGGGCGGCGAGCGCGAGACCGACGGCCAGCCCGGGCCGCATGCTCGGGCGCGCCCGTCGGGAGCGCGCCGTCCGGGCCTCGGCGCTCATCCGAGCTTCCGGAGCTTCCAGATGTGCTCGCCGGGCCACCGCCGAGCCCAGCCGATGGGCGCGAAATCCGGGTACGTGGTGCGCGGACGCGCCGGCGGTCGGAGCTCCAGCAGGTCGAGCACCTCGAACCCGTTCGAACGGAAGAGCCGGATCCAATCCCCGTACGGCAGCTGGAACTCGACCGTGTCCCACGTCTCGCGGCGCAGACCGAAGTAGCTCCGGACGAGCGCGGGACCCGGCGGCTCGTCCCCGTCCCCCCAGCAGAGCCAGATGAGCGGGGTCGCGCTGTTGAACGCGAACAGGCCGCCGGGTCGCAGGATGCGGGCGACTTCGGGAACGGTCAGGTAGGGGTCCGCGAAGGTCATCGCGCCGTGATCGCAGAAGACGATGTCGAACCGCCGATCCGGGAACGGCGTCCGCTCGGCGTTGGCGTTCACGAGCGGGAACCGCTCGGCCGCCCCCTCCATCAGCCGCGCGGCGTGCGACAGCTGGCGGATCGACAGGTCCAGGCCGACCGGACGCGCACCCATGCGGGCCAGCGAGATCGACCACTGGCCGCCGCCGCAACCGAACTCGAGGACGTCCTTCCCGGCGACGTCGCCGAGCGCGCCGAGCTCGGACTCCTCGATCTGCCACACGCCCCAGGCCGGGCGGTCGAAGCGGTTCAGCTGGGAGGCGTGGTCGCGCTGGTAGTCGTCGGCCTCGCGGTTCCAGCTCGCGCGGTTGCGACGGATGTACGCCGGTTGCGCCGCCGCCGCGACCGGACGGGAGCCGCTCACCGGTCGAGCCACCCGGCGTCGCGATCGTTGGCGTCCGCGATCAGCCCGGCGGCGATCGACAGCGCGATCTCCGGCGGCCGCCTGCCCCCGAGATCCACGCCGAGTGGCGACCGGATGCGGGAGAGGTCCTCGTCCCCGAACCCCATCGCCCGGAGCCCCTCCACGTACGGCCCGACGTGGCGTCGGCTGCCCATGACCCCGACGAACCTCGCCGGCGACCGGAGCACGTGGGCGAGCGCCTCGGTGATCCCGGGCGCGTCGTGATCGGTGAACACCACCCTCGTCTCCGCATCGATCCGCAGCCCGTCCAACGTGCGGGCGACGGCGGTCGAGTTCGCGTCGGCCGGGGTCACGCGTTCTGCCCGCGCCTCGACCACGACCGGCGAGAAGCCCAACCCGGGCGCGAGCCGGGCGAGCTCCCGCGCGACGTCGGTCGCCGAGACCAACACGAGCGTCGGGGCCGGACGATGGGGCTCGAGGTAGACCTCGACCTCTCCCTGCTCATGGTGGTACGTGCGGATCCCGGGCTCGCCCGACGCCTCGATCTCGGCGGCGTCGCGCACAGCGGCCTCATCGAACTCGGCACACCCCAGCGTGCCGTGCACCGGCCCCCCGGGGACGATGCGCATCTCGTTGCCCACACGGCAGGGCGGCGTGCCGTGCACCCGCACGGCCTTCGCCTGCACCCATGCGCGGGGTGGGCTTCCCGGCGTCGACGCAGACACCTCGCCGCCCGGGGCGTGGCCGGTCGGGTGCTCGCCCGTGGACCCGCCGAGCAGTTCGACGGCGTGCGTCAGGACCGGCAGCACGGCCTGCAGGCTCTGGCGGACGCCGGTCGGGCTCCCGGGCAGGTTGACGATCAGGGTGCGTCCGCGCGACCCCGTGACCCCCCGCGACAGGGCCGCCAGCGGCGTCTGTCGCAGACCCTCGAGGCGCATCAGTTCGGCCAGTCCGGGCGCGTCCCGCTCGAGCACCGCCCGGGTTGCCTCCGGTGTCACGTCCCGGGGCCCGAACCCCGTTCCCCCCGTGGTGACCACGAGCGCGAACCCCCGGGCATCGGCCAGGTCCCGCAGGACGGTCTCGATGGCCGGCCGATCGTCGGGCACCACGGTGCGGGCCTCCACGTCGAACCCCGCCCCCCGCAGCAGCGCCTCGGCGGCGTCGCCGGAGCCGTCGGCTCGCGTTCCCTGGGTGACGCCGTCGGACACGGTCACGACGGCGGCGCGGATGCCGCTCACTGACCCATCCTGCCAGACGCACGGCGCGCTCGTCCGGACTACGGTGCCCAGGCGGACACGGGAGGAGGATCGATGGAGGGATGGATCGATCGATTGGCGCGGGAACTCGGGGAGGAACCCCTGACCGACGCCGAGGCCACGAGGCTCCTCGGCTCGGCCCGGGACGTGGCGCACCGAGTGGAGCGGAAGATCACCCCGCTCGCCGCGTTCCTCCTCGGCTCCGCGACGGGCCGCGGCACGGTCGCGGGCGCCTCGAGGCAGGACGCCCTCGCGGTGACGCTCGAGACCCTCGAACGGCTCCTGCCCGCGGCGCCGCCCGAGGACCGAACCCCGGCGGCCGGGTAGGCTGGAGCTTCGTATGGATGCCTGGCAGCCGCCCACCTCCCCGCCCCCGACGGAGGGACCATTGGTCGACACGTTCGGCCGCGTCGCCGACGACCTGCGGATCTCGGTCACCGACCGCTGCAACTTCCGGTGCACCTACTGCATGCCGGCCGAGGGCCTCGTCTGGCTCCCCAAGCACGAGATCCTGACGTTCGAGGAGCTCACCCGGATCCTGAGGCTGTTCGTCCAGCGGCTGGGGATCCGCTCCGTCAAGGTCACCGGCGGGGAGCCGACGGTCCGGGCCGACCTCCCCCGGCTCATCGAGATGTTCCGCGAGGCCGCGCCCGAGATCGACCTGTCGATGACGACGAACGGCGTGCTGCTCGACCGGCTCGCCGCGCCGCTCGCCGAGGCAGGGCTGGATCGGGTGACCGTCTCGCTCGACTCCCTCTTGCGACACCGGTTCGAGCAGATGACCCGCCGCGACGCGCTCGATCGGGTGCTCGCGGGCATCGCGGCGGCCGAGCGAGCGGGCCTGGTGCCCATCAAGATCAACTGCGTGGTCATCGGGGGCACGAACGACGACGAGCTCGTCGACCTCGCCCGCTGGTCGAGGGAGCGCGGCCACGCGGTGCGGTTCATCGAGTACATGCCGCTCGACGCGCAGCACGCGTGGGAACGGGCGAAGGTCTTCTCCTCCGCCAGGATCATCGAGGCGATCGACGCGGTCTTCCCGCTCGTCCCCGAGGGGCCGGACGCCGAGCCGGCGACCAGCTACCGGTTCGCCGATGGCGCCCCCGGCGGGATCGGGGTGATCGGCAGCGTCACCGAACCCTTCTGCGAGACCTGCAACCGGCTGCGGATCACGGCCGAGGGCCAGGTCCGCGCCTGCCTGTTCGCCCTCGAGGAGACGGACCTGCGGGCCCCGCTGCGGGAGGGCGCCTCCGACGACGACCTCGTGGACCTGATCCGTGGCAACGTCTGGCGGAAGTGGTCCGGACACCGGATCAACCATCCCGACTTCCTGCAGCCGGCGCGATCGATGTCCGCGATCGGGGGCTGACCGGCGCTCAGCCTCGCGTCCGCAAGCGAGCGAACCATCCCTTGATCGTGTCGCCGGCGAGGAACCACCCGACCCCGAACGCCACGAACCCCAAGATGGCGAACAGGACGATCGCGAACCCCCGCGTAGCCTGGAGGAACCCCGCCGTCGCCTCCGGACCGGGAGGAGCCTCGGCGTCGCCGATGTTGGCGATGCCCGTGGCCAACCCCCACAGGCACACGAGCGCGAGCAAGAGGAACGCTGCCCCGAGGACGAAGGTGATCCCCTGGAGCCAATCGTGGGCGGCCGTCGCCTCGCTCAGCCTGCGCCGGAACGTGCGGTAACGCATCGGTCGCTACAGACCCGCGAGCTTGGCGAGCCCGGAGATCTTCTTCAGCACGAACCGCTTCCCGTCCCGCTCGACGAACCCCCGGCGCTGGAAGTCGGACAGGATCCTCGTGACGTTCTCCCGGCTGCCCCCGCACAGGCTGGCGAGGTCCGCGTGCGTCACGATCGACGGAACCACGGCACCGTCGGAGGGGAGGTCGTCGAGCGACGGCGAGACGAGCTGCAGGAGCCGCTTGGCGACCCGGCCCTTCAGGTCCAGGTAGAGCAGGTCCTCGACGAAGGCCTCCTGCGCCAGAACCTGCCGGGCGAGCGCGCGGAGCAACGCTCGGGCGGCCGAGGGCTCCTCGATCAGGAAGTCGAGGAGGACGGGGCCGCTCGTCCGCCACGCCTCCGTGTCCTCGAGGGCGAGCGCCGCGGCCGACCGCGGTTGACCCCCGAGCACGCCGAGCTCGCCGAAGAACTGGGGGACGTCGAGCGTCGTATGGAGCTGTCGGTGACCGCTGGCGGACAACGAGCTGATCTCGACGCGGCCGCTCACGAGGAAGTAGACGTCGGGCGCCTCGTCGCCCTGATGGAAGAGGTAGGTCCCCCGTCGGAAGCTTCTCGTCACGCCCTGGGCGGCAAGGCGCGAGATGGTCTCCGCGGACGCCTCCTCGAACAGGGGCGTCCGCGCCATCCCCTCGAGGAGCGCGTGACTGAGCTCCGTAGTCGGCACGGATGCAAGCGTAGTCACATCTCGTCTCCAGGTCGCGCCGGGTCCCCAACGCGCTGAGGCCGGGTCGCCAAAATGGCGACCCGGCCTCGTGTCACGATCTTGATAGTCTACTTCTTCACCCGCTTGAGCCGCTTCATCCGCTTCATCCGCGTCACCCGGGTGGCAGCCTCCGTCTTGCCCGACTCCTTCTTCTCCTTGGCAGCCGGCGCCTTCGGGGAGATCTTCTTCTCCGCCACGATCGTCACCTCCCCCGTCCGCTCTTGGCCCTCAAGGGCATGATCCATGACGACATCATCGTGGCAGCGTCACCGGGCGCGTGTGTCGCCCGTCACCTCCTCGGACGTGACCTGCATCACATCTCCCTTGGTGACGCACGTCACATGGAGTCGAGTTCGGGCAGGTCGAGGGGGTCGGGCCGGGGCGTGCAGGCGCCGCAGAACAGTGCGTCCTCGACGATCAGCACCCGGGGGACGTCTGCCGCGTGCGGAAGAGCTCGAGGATGTAGGGCTGCGTCTCGACGTGGTCCTCGCAGATCCCACGGCCGCAGAACCGGCAGACCCCGACCGCGCTCCGTCTTGCAGTGCCAGCAATCCATCTCGGCTAGTGGGTCAGCTCTTCGGTGACGGCGTGCGAGATGAGGCTCCCACGGCGGAAGGCATCACCAACTATGCGGTCGAACCCCTCGCTGATCGAGGCGGAAGGCTCGGACCGGGGTCCGCGCCGTCACCGTTGCCGTCCTAGGCACCTCCATCAGGAGCGCGACCTCGCCGAAATACGACCCGCGGCCGATCGTCTTCACCAGCCTCTCGCCCTTGACGATGTCGACCTGGCCGGACGATATCGCATAGAACGAATCGCCGACGTCGCCCTCGCGCATGATCTGTTCACCCGGCGCGAAGCTGACCCACGCCCCCCGATCCAGGAGCTCCCACAGCTGTGTGGTGGAAAAGGCCGCGAAGCAGGTTAGGCCACGGAGCTCGGCTACCTGCTGCATCGTGGGCTCGAAGTCCGGGAGATGGAGCATGTCCGCGAGCAAGTGGTCGAAGGTGCCCTTGTCCACCTCGAAGACCTCCGCGGCGCCGACGGCGCGGACGGTCGCCGCGCGGGGCGCGGTGGTCACCAGGCCGAGTTCGCCGAACGACTCGCCGCGGCCCAGGTCTCGGATCCGGCGCTCGATCCCGCTCTCGGGATCCTCCTCCACCACCTCGAGGACGCCCTTGCGCACGACGTAGAAGGCATCGGGTTGGTCGCCCTGGCGGAAGGCCGATTGTCCGGCGCCGAGGGCCCGCAGCCGAACGCGGCCGGCGATCTCGTTCAGGCTGTCCACGGGGATGTCCTCGAACATCGGCAGCGCGTCGATCAGCTCCGACGCCTCGACCCGCCACCCGGTCTCCATCCGGAACCGGATCCGACGCCAGACCGCCCGTACCTCCCGACCGATCGCTCGCAGGAGCTTGACAAGGCCGCGCAACAGCGGCCCGGCGATGAAGGCCGCCAGGATGAGGAGGAGCGCCCTCGTCGCGAGCCCTCCTGCCCAGAGCCGGCTCACGAGATCGCCGAACACGGTCTGCCAGTAGTAGTAGGCCGTGTACAGGGAGAAGATCGTGAACGCGATACCGAGCACCCCATACAGGGCCAAGCCCACATCGCGCTTGGAGAACCGCTCACGGGTCCGCAGCTTGTGGAAGAGATCTCGACGCATGAAGACGAGCGAACGCTCGCGGAGGTCGGGCACCTCGATCAGGTCCGCGAGTATGTAGTACCCGTCGAGTTCGAGCAACGGGATCAGGTTCATGATGACGACGAGGTAGTTCAAGACAGCGAACTTGTACATCGTCTCCGAGAGGATCCAACCGGGGAATGACCAGGCGATCATCGACGCCATGCCGGCCAGGACGAGCTGCGCGAAAGGGCCGGCGAACGACTCGATGACCTGCTGGCGCCGATCCATCATCAGTCCGTCCGAGCTCTCGACGAAGAACGCGGGCGACCCGAAGTAGATCTGGAATCCGGCGCTCCGGATGCGCCGGCCGTTTCGCACGATGACCACCGCGTGCCCGAGCTCGTGGCAGAACACCATCACGTAATCCAGGACGATCAGCACGACGAAACCGATCGCCAGCGACCGACCCGGCGATCGCGAACCGCTGGTTCCGCAAGAGGTCGATGAAGAAGCCCAGGCCGATGACCGCCGCTGCGACCAGCAGGACCAAGACTGCCGGCGTGAAGACCCACTTGAGGCCATGGTCGTAGAGCCATTGGACCAGCCGATGCGCCCCCTCCCATTCGATCGACAGGGTCTTGCCGAACTGCCGGGCCTTGCGACGCCGCTCGGTAACCGGATCCATCGCACGCGTCACCATGCCCGGGACGTCGACGTAGCGTTGCTCGAGGAAGTTGCCCTGGTACAGCGACCGCACGAGGTCGATCACGGTGGACAGCTCGATCTCACCGGAGTCCTCGAAGCGCTCGATCACGATCTCCTTCACCGTCCGCGTGCCGTCGATCATCTCCAAGCAGCTCCAGATCGGACGCCGCGAGACGGTAGTGGAGGAGGTCGCGAGGGTTCGCGATCATCACGTAACCGTCGCCCCATCGCTGGTCGAACATCCTGATCTCGATGTCCTCCGCAAGCTTCGGCCGGAGCTCGGTCGGATCGATGACAAGGTTGAGCCGCTCCCAGACGTCGGTGCCGTCGCTCGCGCCGTTCGCCTCGATGTCTTCAGCGATGAGCCGGTAGATGTCCTGTGGGCTCACGTCGAGCGACCCTTGGCGGCGCGATCGGTCTCGAGCCTGCGCTGGACCGCGTCGTAGACCGACGCTCGCGGGGCTGGGCGGCGCTTGGACGCGAACATGTTCCCGACGAACCCGCCCGCGAACAGAGCGGCGGCGATCAGAGCGACCACGGTCCCCCACGTGATCCCGCCGCCCTCGGGTGCGGCCAGCGCGCGTGTGGTCTGGGCGGACCCGCCGAGGTCGTCGACGACCCGCATCTCGAACTTCGCGCTCTCCGGGATCGCCTGGATCACCTTCGCGTCGACCTCGAAGGACAGGTTCGCGCCGCCGGTGGTCAGGACGACGTCCGCACCGCTCACGCTCAGGTAGTCGCCCGTGGCGACCGCACCGGTCCCCACGATGAGGCTCTCCTGCTCGCCCACCGTGAGCTTGTTGTCCTCGATGTCGAACCGCAGGGGCTCGAGCACCCGGTTCCCCGAAACGATGGACACCTCGACCAGGTGGAGAGCCTGCTAGCCGCCCGGCATCGTCGCGTCGACGCGGATGACGAGGCGGGACCCCGCCGACAGGGCGCCGGTCACCTGGCCCGACACGCTCGGCCCGCGTGCGGGGCTCGGGGAGGCCGACTGCGCCCAGGCGCCTCCGGCGGTCACGGCGAGCACCACCATGGCGACCACGAACACGCTCGCGCCCGGCGCGCGTCGACGGATCACGGGCGCATCTTCGACCCCGGCGGCGCCGTCGTGCAACGTGACGGAGGTCACCGGCGGCTCGTGCGCCGCGTCACCGCTCCGAACCCCGGCCCGGACGTACCGTGCTCGAGGTTCCCGAAACCGGGGTCCAGACAGGAGGTGCGGAGATGCTGAGCGGAGAGATGGCCCGGTACCAGATCGCCGATCGCGTTCGCGACGCCGAGGCCGATCGTCTGGCGCGCTCGACGCGCAGGAGCAAGGCCCTGCAGTCTCGGAGCCTCACCCGCCGGATCGGACGCGCCGCGCTCGCGGCCGCCACCTGGCCGATCAAGCACTAGCGTTCACGCCGCCGACATCCGAACGCCGTCGGGTCGTCACAGACCCCGGGTACGGTGCCCTCCGCCACGAGAGGAAACGCGCCCCCTCTCGAGCGGGGGGTCGGGTCAGGGACCGGGCCCCCCGCGCCCCCTCTCCCTTCGGCCTTCGGCCTCAGGAGAGCCTCGAGACCGCCTCGCGGAGCGATGCCTCGTCGACCTCCCCCGAGGCCGCGAACACGACCTTCCCGTCCGACGAAACGAAGTAGAGCATCGGGAAGCCCGGCACCCCGAGCGCGTTGGCGATCGTCCCGCTGTCGTCGTCCACCGCCACGGGGAACGTCAGACCGTGGTCGGCCATGTACCCCTCCGGCGTAGGCCCCGGCCGGTCACCCACGGCCGTCACGAGCGTCACGAATCCCACGCGCGGGTGTTCGCGCATGACCCGATCGAGGACCGGGAGCTCGACCTGGCAGTGCGGGCACCAGGGCGCCCATACCGCGAGCACCGTGGGCCGGTTCGAGAAGCCCTCCCACGCGACCGTGCCGCCCGCCAGACCCGGGTGCGGAGAAGTTGGGAACGGCGTCCCCACGGGCGAGCGGCTCCGAGCGTGACGGGCCGCCCGCGACCACGACCGCTCGGTCCGCGGGACCGGCCCCCGGTTCGCCGCTCCCTCCGAGGAACGCGACGAACGCGATCGCGATCGCGCCCGCGACGGCGAGCCCGCCGAGGACCCATCCGAGCCGTCGCCGGCGCTCCTTCCGCCTCCGGGCCTCGGCCTTGGCCTCAGCCCGATCGAGCCGGCGTTCGCGTTTCGTTCGATCCGCGGTCTTCACCATCGTGGTCCTCCGTCACTCCGAGAAGGTTGTCGAGCTGCAGCGGTCCCCGCGGCCGCAGGGCGAGGTAGATCCCGGCGAGCGCGATCGGGACGTCGCGCGCGATGTCCCACCAGCTCACGCCGTCGCCCGCGCCACCGCCGCCGAAGCATCCGCAGTCGATCGCGAGACCGCGCGCCTTGGCCTGTGCCAACGCCACGATGAACACGGACGCGAGGACCGCGGTCGCGATCCCCGCGAACCTGACGAACAGCCCGAGGACGAGCAGGAGGCCGACGCCGATCTCGATCCACGGCAGGAGCGCGGCGACGACGCGCACGAGCGTGTCGGGCAGGACCCCGTAGGCGTCGACGGCGAGGATCGACCCCTGCCGGTCGAATGCCTTGCTGAGGCCGGCCCACAGCAGTAGGGCGGCGGGGACCAGCCGGACGAGGAGTCGCCAGGCGACGTAGGTGGCTCGCGAGCTCATGACGCCGCCATGGTCGCGGAGGGGGGGACGGCCGCGCCGGGTCCATCGGCCCCTCTCGACCGGCCCGAACGTCCCGGGTCTACGCGGGGCTCGGCGGGAGGTTCCGGATCTCCAGGGGCGGCAGCCGGTCGGCGGGCTCGAAGCCCAGGATCTCGCCGTAGAAGGTCAGCTCGGCCTCGAGGGCCCGCGCGATGTTCTCGACCTTGCGGAAGCCCGTGCTGCTCACCCTCGAAGAGCAGGTAGGCGTAGGGCAGGCCGCGTCGCTCGAGGGCCTCGACGATCACCTCGGCCTGCGAGGGCGGCACGACCTCGTCCTGGTCGCCCTGGAGGATCAGGAGCGGGCGCGAGAGGCGATCGGCGTGCCGGACCGGGGAACGCTCGGCCCACAGGTCTGCCGCCTCCGGCCACGGTCCGACCAGGACGTCGAGGTACTTCGACTCGAACTTGTGCGTGGTCTCGGCGAACGGCTCGAGATCCGAGACCCCGAAGTAGCTCGATCCCGTCGCGAACACCTCTCGGAACGTGAGGGCGCACAGGGTCGTCCATCCGCCCGCGCTGCCGCCGGAGATCAACAGGCGGTCGGGATCAGCCAGACCTCGTTCGACCAGGTGCCGAGCGGCCGCCACGGCGTCGTCGACGTCGACGATGCCCCACCTGCCGTACAGGCTCTCGCGGAAGCCCCGCCCGTAACCGGTGCTCCCGCGGTAGTTCACCTCGGCGTACGCGAACCCACGGCTGGTGAAGAACTGCACCTCGAGGTGCAGTTCCGGGTCCGCCTCCGACGTTGGTCCGCCGTGGACGTTGACGAGCAACGGCGGACGTTCGCCGTCGGGAGCGACCACCGCCGGATTCGTCGGCGGGTAGTAGTACGCATACGCGGTCTGCCCATCGGTGGTCGGGAACTCCAGAGGCTCAGGCACGGACAGGAACGCGGGATCGAAGTCCACGACGTCGCTCTCGCGGAGGACCTCGACCGCTCGCGTCGAGAAGTCGAGCGTGACCACCTTCGTCGGCGTCGTCGGCCCGCCGGCGATGAACGCGAGCCGTTGTCCCGAGACGCTGAGCGCCGGCTCGAACGTCGCGTAGGGCAGATCCAGATCGAGGAGCTCCCGTGTGGACGGATCGAGGAGCGCAAGGTGGTGGGTGCCTCGCTGGCGATAGGCGCAGACGATCCTCCCGTCCGAGAGGAAGCCGTACGACGCGTAGCCGAAGAGCCACATCGGGATGGCGAACTCGGCGGCCATCGGCGTCAGGTTCGTCTGCTCGCCGTCGGCCCCCTCCCGATACAGGTTCCACCAGCCCGTTCGATCCGAGACGAAGGCCAACGAGCCATCGGGCCCCCACGCCGGTTGGAAGATCGACTCGCGTTCGCCCCCCGCGACCGAGCGCGACGATCCTGCAGATCCGTCCGACGCGACCTCGACCACGAAGAGCTCGGTCCCGTCCCAGGGCATCCGCGGGAAGTCCCACGCGATGAACGCGACGCGTGCGCCGTCGGGCGCCCACCGCGGGAACGCGTAGAAGTCCCGTCCTGAGGCGAGCATGGAGGTCGAGGACCCGTCGGCGGCGATCACCACGAGCTCGTTCACCGGCATCCCTTCGGCCTCGTGACGCTCGCGGACGCAGGCGATCCATCGGCCGTCGGGCGACACGTCCAGGTCGGCGTAGCGCAGCCCGCGCGGCGTCGCCGGTTCGGGGGTGATCGGGGTGGGCGCCCCGCCCGCGTCCTGGCGATAGAGCCGTTGGTCGTCGAGGTTCGCGAAGTGGACGGTCGAGCCGGAGACCGCGTAGGAGCCGCCGCCGTACTCGTGGACGAGGGTCCGGACCGACAGACCAGCAGGCGTGACGTCCACCGGCTCCGCCCCTGGCTCCGAACGCACGACGACGGACCGCCCCTGCTCCTCGGGTCGGCGCTCGAGCCAGGTCGTCGACTCGCCGACCGCGCGCGTCTCGCTCAGCACGATCGAGCCCTTCGCGGCCCGCTCCGCCGTGATCGGCGAGGGCCACGCGCCGTACGGGATGGGTTCGGGGTCGGTCATCCGCGGACGATCATCCGCGCCAGCGGCCCACGAGGACGCGGGTCACCTTGAAGCCCCGATCCATCGTGCTCCGGACGTCTTCGAACCCATCGTGCCGCAGGACGGTAGCCACAGCTCGCGCTCGGTCGGGGCTCACCTCGATCAGCAGCCATCCGCCCCGCTTGAGCCAGCGCGGGCCCTCCGACGCGGCACGCCCCACCAGCCCGAGACCGTTCAGGCTCCGATCGGTCAGGGTGTGAGCGGGCTCGAACCGACGGATCTCCTCGGGGAGCTCGTGCAGCTCGTCCCGGGCGACGTACGGCGGATGGAGCGTGATCACGTCGACATGGCCCTCGAGATCACTCGGCAGCCCGCCGAACAGATCGCCCTTACGGAAGGTCGCACGGAGCCGCAGCCGTCGCGCGTTCTCCCGCGCAACGCGCACGGCCGTCGCCGAGATGTCCGTTCCGAACACGCGCACCCCACGGACCTCGTTCGCGATCGCTAGGGCCACCGTTCCGCCTCCCGTCGCGAGGTCGACGGCGATCGGGCGACGACGCCGGCGGAGCCTGCGGATCGCCTGCTCCGCGAGGTACTCGGTCGAATCCCGTGGGACGAACACGCCGGGACGCGCCGCGATCTGCAGGCCTCGGAACACGGCCTGGCCGGTGATGAGCTGGACCGGCTCGCCCGCCGCCCGACGGGCGATCATCCGATCGAAGCGCCGGCGGACGGGCGTGGGGACCTCGTCCCGCGGATCGACCCGGTCGGCGCCGAGCGCGAAGCTCAACAGCTCATCGGCCTCGATCTCCTCGCGATCGCGCTGCCAGTGGTCGATGGCCGTCGACGCCTTGAGCGTCGCGACCGCGTCGGTGAGGACCTCGTTCGCCTTCATCGGGCGAGCATCGTACCCGCCGGGCGCGCTCGGTCACCTGCCGCCCCGGTCACTCGAAGTCGCGCGACTACAATCGCTGCCATGGCCGATCCCGCCAAGCCGTCCAAGCCCCGCGCGTCGAAGGCACGGAAGAAGCGCGCCCCCTCCACCAAGACGGAGGACATCCGCCTGACCGGCGATCGGATCGTGGTCGAGAACCCGGACAACGGCGAACGCACCTCGCGGAGCGGACTCCTGATCCCGGCGACCGCCGCGCCGGCCCCCAAGCGATGCGTGTGGGGCGACGTCCTCCTCGTCGGCCCCGACGTGCGGACCGCGAAGGCGGGCGACCGGATCCTGTACCTGCCCCAGGCGGGTCTCGAAGTCGAGCTCGAAGGTCGGGACTGCCTCCTGCTCCGCGAGCGGGACGTTCAGGCCGTCTCCTCGGCCCCGGACGGCAAGGAACGCCAACCCGGCCTGTATCTGTAGGTCGCCCGCCACGCGAGGCCGACGGCCCGCGCGCCGGCACGAACGTCGGCGCGGGTCAGGCCGGTACGAACGTCAGGCGGAGACGACGTTGGTCGTTCTCGCGGTTCGGATCCACCACCACGACGCGCTGCCACGTCCCGAGCGCCGGCCGTCCCGCGTCGACCGGGATCGACAGGGAGGGCGACACGAGGACCGGCAGGAGGTGATCGCCGCCGTGGCCCACCGAGCCGTGCCGGTGCCGATACCGATCGTCGCGCGGCAGGAGGCGCTCGAGCAACCCTTCGAGATCGTCCTCCGAGCCCGAACCCGTCTCCATGAGCGCCACGCCGGCCGTCGCGTGGGGCACGAAGACGTGGACGAGACCGTCGCGACCATCGGAGGAGCAGAAGGCGCGGACGAGCTCGGTCACATCGACGACCCGCCGGCCACGGGTGTCGAGGCGATGCTCCTCGGCATTCATCTCGACGAGCCGCCACCACCGCCCGGAGCGTGTCCCGGAGCGGGCGGGGGCGTGTCGGGCGCCGTGACCTGCGTGGGCGTCACCGGCCCCTTCGTGACCCCCCCGTCCGTAGCGGACCACCCTCGCAGGCCGGCCCCGGACGCCGCGGGCGGCCTGTCTCGCACCCCCAGCGCCACCGACGCTGCGAGGATCCCCTGGAGGCCTCCGGCGATCACCAGGTACAGGCCGACGGCGATCGAGAGATGGAGCAGACCGGTGTCCAGCGCGCGCTCGACCTCGGCCCTTGGGAGCTCCGCCGAGGCCGCATCGAGCAGCTGGTCGCGCACGGTGAGCGCCGTGTAGAGACCGACACCCGCCGCGACCAGGCCACCGATCGCGGCGCCGAGCCGCAACCGGGCGAGCGCCCGATCCGAACCGGCGAACACACGGATGCCGGCCACGAGCATGACGGCGCCGCCCACGATCGTCGCCTTGCCCTCCCAGCCGTCGATCCCCGTCGCCCGCTCCGAGAACGGCCCGGCCGAGATCTCCGCCCAGGCGAGGAAGGAACCGAGGACCGCGGCCACACCCCCCGCGAGGGCGAGCGTGCCCGCCGCGATGGCGCGGCCGTGCACCGCCGTCAGACGCCGGCTTCGTCGGTCGGGGGAGAGGGCGCGGGAGGAGGCGCCGGGGCCGGTGGGACGTCTCCGACCGCGGTCGTCGCCGTCGGGGGAGGCGGAGCCGACGAGGGAGCCGACGAGAAGGTGGCGGCCGTGCCGGCAGGCTCGGACGCCGATCCGCGCAGGCCGGCGATCCCCCCGACGAGGGCAACGATGCCACCGGCGATCACGACGTACAGACCGATGCTGATCGAGACGCTCAGCTGCCCGGCGTCGATCGCCTGGTCGAGCGCCGCCCGCACCTGCTGCGTCGAGGCGCCGAAGCTCGGAGCGAGCTCCTCGGCTGCGGCATCGAGGACGCTGTCCTTGGCCGTCAGCGCGTCGTACAAGCCGATCCCGCCGCCGACGATCCCGGCGAGGATCGCGAGGATGGCCAGCATCCGCTTGGTTCCCCGCATCATCACGATCCCGACCACGAGGGCGACGAGGCCCGCCGCCAGCGTGATGTACCCGTCCGAGCCGTCGACACCTTTCGCCGTGACGCTCGTGCCACCCCCGGACACCTCTGCCCAGGCGAGGAACGAGCCGATGGCGAGCATGGCACCACCGACGATCGCCAAGACGCCTCCGAGGGGCGTGCGCGTCGAGCTCTCCGTGTGATTCATCGGGCCTCCCATCCCGGCGAGCGCCGGTCGCGGTCATCCTTCCATCTGGGCAGGGTGCCGTCGAGCGCATCGAGCGGCCGGAGCGGAACCGAGTTGACAATTACCTGTAATGGTGTAATCATCGCCTCATGCACACGAGCGGCTCCGGATCGAGGGAAGAGGTCGGCGGGTGGTTCGCCGGCCGGATCCCCGGTGAGTGGTTCGTCGGAACGCCGGACGTCGCCTCCGACCGGGACGAGATCCTCGTCGTCGGCACGCTCTCCGATCCCGAACTGCCGTCCGAAGCCACGGCGGAGGCGACCGCAGCCGCCCGAGTGGCCCGCATCGACGGGTTCCGGGAGGACACCCGCGAGCACCGGATGCGGATCGCGCAGGAAGCCCAGCATCGGTTCGGTCGCCGGGTCTCATGGGGCGCCGAGTGCGGGGACGTTCGGAAGCTGTTCACCACGGTGAGCGTGCCGGCCATGACGCGGCTCCGGATGGAAGAGCGCCGGGTGCTCGACACGCTGGTCGAGGGCGGCGTGGCCCGTTCGCGGAGTCACGCGCTCGCCTGGTGCGTCCGCCTAGTCGCGCAGAAGCAGGACGAGTGGCTGAAGGACCTGCGCGAGGCGCTAGCCGGCGTCGAGAAGGTTCGGGGGGAAGGACCACCCGGGTAGGAACCTCGTCGGGGAGCCGGCTAGTCCGAACCCAGCCCCATCCGATACAGCTTCCTGCCTGCGCTGTGGTCGTACAGCACGACGGCCTCCACGCCGTGCTCGAGCAGGTCGGGCCACGAGGAGCCGATCCAGTCCTCGGCCTGATCGGCGTCGGCGAACCGCGGCGAACGCCCCATCTCCTCGCCGGACGGGTCGAGATACGCCCAGTCGAACATCAGGGACGACGGATCCCCACGATCATGTTGACCGCCTTGTTCACCACCACGTGCTCTCCCGCCTGCAGGTCCTCGGGGATACTCTCGGGCCCCAACCGGGCGGTCTCAAGCACCCGGTCCGGATACACGACGGTGACGTCCACGTACCCCACGCCGTGGACGTCCCACGGCTTCACCTCGACCACGACGGCCTCGAGCTCCCCCAGCACGCCCCGCAGGCTAGCGGAACCCGATGCGGCGGGACCGAGTTCCCCCGTTCGGCCGACTTGAGCCGGTCTGCTCCACCGCCGAGGGTAGACGGGACATGCCCGCACGGCCCCTGCGGCGCCTCGTCGCCGTCCTCGTGTGTTCGGCGTGCCTGCTGATGCCGCAGGCCGCCTCCTCGACGCCTGCGGTCGACGGTTCTCGCAGCGGTGAGCCAGGCTCCGGCCCCGCCTCGTGGGGCGTCGAACGGGCCCTCGCGGCCGGCGCCCAGGACGGCGTCCGGTGGTCCGATGTTCCGAACACGCTTTGGGCCCACAGGGCGATCGACTTCGTGGGCGCCACGAACGACTGGATGCGCGACCGCAAGCTGGCGGCCGACGGCACCTACGCCTTCGAGCCAGACCGGCTCGAGAGCCGCAAGCTGTTCGCGCGGGCGCTGTTCCGAGCCTTCGGGACCGGGCTCGAGCAGGACGCGACGCTCGCGTTCGCCGACCTGCCCTCGACCGATCGCTTCTACCGCTACGCGGACGTCGCCGTGACGGCCGGGTGGATGCAGGTCGACGATGCGGGTGCGTTCCGTCCGAACGATCCGGTCACGACACGCGAGGTGCACCGGGCGCTGGTCCTCGCGATCGGCATGGGCGACCTCGCGGCAGGGGCCGACGCTTTGCACCTTCGAGACGGGACCGTGGTCCCAACGCCCAGGGACTTCGGGACGCTCCTGATCGGCATGCGGATCGGCTTGCGCTACAACCACAACGATGAGTCGCTCGACGTCGGACCCGACGCCCCGCTCCCGCGCGCGGAAGTGGCATGGTCGATGTTCCGCGCCGCGACCGAGCCTCCATGGATGCACGATTCCCTGTCCCGGTACGCGACGATCACGCTCCCGAACCTGACGGAGAAGATGCAGGAGGTCGTCGGGTTCGCCGTCCGGTACGTCGGCTACCCCTACGTCTGGGGTGGCGACTGGGACGAGCCGACCCCGTCGGGCTACTGCTGCGGGTACCAGCCGGTCGGCGGGTTCGACTGCTCGGGCGTCACCTGGTGGGTGATGAAGCAGGCCGTCGACGAGTGGGACAACACCCCTCCCCGAGGCTATGCGGGCTGGGACCTGCCCCAACGGACCTCGACCTCGATGGCCTCGGTCGGCAAGAGGGTGCGATGGGACGACATCCGCCCGGGTGACCTCTTGTTCTACGACGGTGACGACGACGGAACCATCGATCACGTCGACACCTACATCGGCAACGGGTGGGCGATCGACTCGGGGGGCAGCAACGCGGGCGTCACGATCACCTCCGTCTCGGACAACTGGTACGAGGACCATTTCGTGCACGGCCGTCACATCATCGGCTGACCGGACCCCCTTCCGTCGCGAGCTCGGCCTCCAGCGCCGCGCGTTCTGGATCGGTGAGCCGGCGTGAGCGTCCCGTCCGGGGATCGCGTGGCACCACGACGCTCCGCGCCTGGGCCGAGATCGTCCCGTCGTCCTTGCGGACCTCCTCGCGCGTCCCCACGCTCGAGCGGCCGATCGTCTCCAGCGCGCACCGCACAGTCACCGAACCATCGTCCTGCGTGAGCTCCACCCGGAAGTCGATCTCCACCCGAGCGAGCACGAAGTCCCAGGTGCTGCCCGACACCGCCCCGAGGACGCCATGCACCCATGCGTCCCGCGCCTCCTCGAGGTAGTTCAGGTACACGGCGTTGTTCACATGGCCGTAGGCGTCGAGGTCACGCCAGCGAATCTCGATGCGCTTCTCGAGCATCAGGACCGGCCGGCCTCAGTCATCGATGCGGTCCACCTGGAGTCCACGCTCGGCGAGCCACGAGACGGCCTCGGCGATCTGCCCGTCCTCGCCCTCGACCTCCACGATCACCCAGCCACCGCGGTCCTCGATGTTCGCCCGTCTGATGTTGGTCACGAGGCCGAACTCGGTCGCGACCCGGTGCAGGATCGGGTCCGATGAGAGGTGCCCGGGGAACGTGAGGTGGAGTCGCGCCTTGCCCACGGCCGATTCTGGCACGAGAGCGCGGGCGCTCGGTGCCGGGTCCTCGGCCGGACACGCGAAGGCCCCGGAGGAGATCCGGGGCCTTCGCGTGAGAGAGGGGGCTCCTGCTGTCCGTTCGTCCCGTCCGGCGAGACGGTTCAACCGGATGAGCGAAGGGGCCCTCCGAGGAGGGCCCCTTCGAGGCGCTGCGATCGACCGGACCTAGAAGTCCATGTCGCCGCCGCCCGGCATGGGCGGAGCCTTCTCCTTCTCGGGCTTCTCGGCCACGACCGCCTCGGTGGTGAGGAACAGGGCAGCGATCGACGCCGCGTTCTGCAGCGCGGACCGCGTGACCTTGGTCGGGTCGATGATGCCCGCCTTGAACATGTCCTCGTACTCGCCCGTCGCGGCGTTCAGGCCGGTTCCGACGTCGAGCGCGCGGACCTTCTCGATCACGACGCCGCCCTCCAGACCCGCGTTGGCCGCGATCTGCTTCATGGGCTCCTCGAGCGCGCGTCGCACGATGAGGGAGCCTGTCAGCTCGTCGCCCTCGAGGTCCACCTTGTCGAGCGCCGCCTGCGCGTTCAGCAGGGCCACGCCGCCGCCGGGCACGACGCCCTCCTCGACGGCCGCCTTCGTGGACTGCACGGCGTCCTCGATGCGGTGCTTCTTCTCCTTGAGCTCGACCTCAGTCGCGGCGCCGACCTTGATGACCGCCACGCCGCCGGCCAGGCGCGCCAGGCGCTCCTGCAGCTTCTCGCGGTCGTAGTCGGAGTCGGTCTTGTCGATCTCGGCCTTGATCTGGTTGATGCGCCCCTTGATGTCCTCGTCCTTGCCGCCGCCCTCCACGATCGTGGTGTCGTCCTTCGTCACCATGACCTTGCGGGCGGTGCCGAGCAGGTCCAGGGTCGCGTTCTCCAGCTTCAGCCCGACCTCTTCCGAGATCACCGTAGCTCCGGTGAGGATCGCGATGTCCTGGAGCATGGCCTTGCGACGGTCGCCGAACCCGGGGGCCTTGACCGCCACCGAGCGGAAGGTCCCGCGGACCTTGTTCACCACGAGCGTCGCGAGCGCCTCACCTTCCACGTCTTCCGAGATCACCAGGAGCGGCTTGCCGCTCTGCATGACCTTCTCGAGGACCGGCAGCAGGTCCTTCACCGCCGAGATCTTGGAGTTCGCGATCAGGATGTAGGGCTCCTCGACGACCGTCTCCATGCGCTCCGGGTCCGTGACGAAGTACGCCGAGATGTAGCCCTTGTCGAACCGCATCCCCTCGACGAGCTCGAGCTCCATGCCGAAGGTGTTGGACTCCTCGACCGTGATCACGCCGTCCTTGCCGACCTTGTCGACGGCCTCGGCGATCTGCTCGCCGATCTCGGGGTCGGCGGCGGAGATGGCGCCGACGTGGGCGATCTCCTCCTTCTGCTCGACCTCCTTGGACTGGTTCTTGATGCTCTCGACCGCGAGCTCGACCGCGCGCTCGATGCCGCGCTTGATCGCCATCGGGTTGGCACCGGCCGCAACGTTGCGCAGACCCTCCTTGACGATCGACTGCGCGAGGACCGTCGCCGTCGTCGTCCCGTCGCCCGCGACGTCGTCGGTCTTCTTGGCGACCTCCTTGACGAGCTCGGCGCCGATCTTCTCGACGGGCTCCTCGAGCTCGATCTCCTTGGCGATCGAGACGCCGTCGTTGGTGATCGTGGGCGCGCCCCACTTCTTCTCCAGGACCACGTTGCGGCCCTTGGGCCCGAGCGTGATCTTGACCGCGTTCGCGAGCTGATCCATCCCCCGCTCGAGCGCGCGTCGGGCCTCCTCGTCGTACGTGATGAGCTTCGGTGCCATCGCTCCTCCTCCTCGTTCCGCCCGGTCTGCCCTGCGCAGATGCCGTCGAAGACTGCTAGCACTCTCGGTGACCGAGTGCTAACGAATGGTACCCACGCCGGGAGCCGGATGGCAAGGCGACCCCCGGGCTCTGGTCAGCAGCTCCTCGCCGTCTCGACGCTCACGAGCACGTCCCCCGCGTCCGCGTGGTAGACGTCCTGTCCCGGCCCGCCGTTCGCGACGTCGTTCCCACCGATGCCGTCGTCGGTCGCCACGCAGAAGTCGCGGCCACGGCCGCCCTGGACGATGTCCGATCCGGCGTCCCCCCTGACCGCATCCCGGCTGGGTCCGCCCTCCACGTGGTCATCCGAGCCGCCGCCTGCGACCAGGTCCGCTCCGCGACCCCCGCTGAGGTCGTCCGCACCGGAACCCCCGTCGATGCGGTCGTTGCCCCGGCCCCCCACGATCCGATCGGCGCCGCCGAGCCCAACGATCGCATCGTCCCCGTTGCGGCCGCAGATCACGTCGTGACTGGGGGTCCCCCGCAAGACGTCGTTGCCGTCGGTCCCCGAGATCGTGCATCCCGACGGTCCCGAGGGCTCGAGCGGCCGCGCACCGGCCCCGAACGGCACGGTCAGCGAGGCGAGGACCGTGGCCACCACCAGCCCTCGACGCACGTCACTCCTCGGTGCCGCTCGTGTCCACCATCTCGTGGATCTGCTCGACGATCTCCGCGTTCGCCAGGGTGGTGACGTCGCCCAACGGTCGCCCGCACGCGACGTCTCGCAGGAGCCGGCGCATGATCTTGCCAGAACGGGTCTTCGGGAGATCGGCCGTGAAGATGATCCCGTGCGGCCTCGCGATCTTCCCGATCTTCTGGGCGACGTGGTTCCGGAGCTCGGTGGCGACGGCATCGTCACCCTCGTACCCGCTCTTCAGGGTGACGAACGCGACGATCGCCTCGCCGACCAGGTCGTCCGGCCGCGACACCACCGCCGCCTCGGCGACCTTCGGGTTGTCGACGAGGGCGCTCTCGATCTCGTACGTGGAGAGCCGGTGACCGGCGACGTTCATCACGTCGTCGATCCGTCCCAGCAGCCAGAAGTAGCCGTCCTCGTCCCGCTTCGCGCCGTCGCCGGCCACGTAGGTCTCCGGTCCGTACTTCGAGAAGTAGGTCTCGACGTACCGGTCCGGGTCGCCCCAGATCGTCCGAGCGATCGAGGGCCACGGCCGCTTCAGGACCAGGTAGCCACCGCCCCCGAGGGGCACCGTCGCGCCGTTCTCGTCGACGACGTCGGCGACGATGCCGGGGAACGGGAACGTCGCGGAGCCAGGCTTGAGGGGCGTGATGCCGGGCAGCGGCGTGATCAGGATCGAGCCCGTCTCCGTCTGCCACCACGTGTCCACCACGGGGCACCGCTCGCCGCCGATGTAGTTCCAGTACCACACCCACGCCTCGGGATTGATCGGCTCCCCGACCGAGCCGAGCAACCGGAGCGAGGAAAGGTCATGTTTCTCCGGGTACTCGGTGCCCCACCGCATGAAGGCTCGGATCGCGGTCGGGGCCGTGTACAGGATCGTGGCCCGGTACTTCTCGACGATCTGCCACAGGCGGTCCTTGTCGGGCCAGTCCGGCGCGCCTTCGTAGATGATCCCGGTCGTGTGGTTCGCGAGCGGGCCGTACACGATGTACGAGTGCCCGGTGACCCACCCGATGTCCGCGGCGCACCAGAACACGTCGTCGTCGTGGATGTCGAAGATCATCCGATGGGTCGCCGCGACCTGGGTGAGGTAGCCGCCCGTCGTGTGCACGATGCCCTTGGGCTTGCCGGTCGTTCCGCTCGTGTACAGGAGGTACAACGGATCCTCCGCATCCATCGGCTCGGGCTCGCACTCGGGTGACTGGCCTTCGACGAGCTCGTGGTACCAGAGGTCGCGCCCCTCGACGAACGCGTGATCGCCTCCGGTCCGCCGAACCGTGATCACGTGCTCGATCGTCGGGCACTCCTTGAGGGCCTCGTCCGCGTTGGCCTTGAGAGCCACGACCGAGCCGCGGCGGTATCCGCCGTCGGCGGTCACCAGGACCTTGGCCCCGGCATCGATGATCCGATCCCGCAGCGACTCCGAGGAGAAGCCGCCGAACACCACCGAGTGCGGGGCGCCGATCCGGGCGCACGCGAGCATCGCGACGGGTAGCTCGGGGATCATCCCGAGGTAGATGGCGACCCGGTCGCCCTTGCGTACCCCGAGCGACTTGAGGGCGTTCGCGAGGCGACAGACCTCCTGGAGCAGCTCACGATAGGTGATCGCCCGCTCCTCGCCCGGCTCGCCCTCCCAGTAGTATGCGACCTTGTCGCCTCCACCCGCCTCGACGTGGCGGTCGAGGCAGTTGTACGCCGCGTTGAGCTGCCCACCCTCGAACCACCGGACCCACGGAGGGGTCCAGTTCATCACCGTGTTCCAGCGCTTGAACCAGCCCAGGCGGTCGGCCTGCTCGGCCCAGAAGGCCTCGTGATCGGCCTCGGAGCGGTCGTAGACCGACCGGTCCTGGACGACGGCCCGGGAGCGGAACTCCTCGGGGGGCTCGAACACGCGGATCTCGGAGAGCAGCGCTGCGATGTTCTGATTGGTGTCCGACATCGGTACAAACCCCTCTCGTGCGATGCGACCGCACGCATCGTACGGCCCCCGTCTCTGGAGGGCACCTCCGGGAATGGAGCGGCAGGTGCTTGCATCCGTGCCTGGCAGGCCCCAGCATCGTGCCTACGAGGCCGCCATGGAGGCGGCCTCGAACCCTGCGGGGGGAAGGAGGGCCCACGTGGCCACGTACGAGGGGTACTGCGTGAAGGACCGAGAGAAGGTCCAGTTCGAGGGCACCGTCGTCGAGCTCAAGAACGGTCGCAAAGCTGCTCAAGGCATATGCCCGAAATGCGGGACGAAGGTGATGCGCATCCTGGGCAAGAGCGACGCCTAGGAGCCCTCATCCGGAGCCGCGCCTCCCGGCTCCCTCCCAGGCACGAGCCCAGACCCAAGGAGCCTGCTCCGCCGCTGGCGACGCCTAGTTCAGTCCCGACAGGAGCTGCTCGGACGTGAAGACCGTCGGACCGGCCGTGCGCTGGTGGCGCTCGGCGAGGTCGGCGACCGTGGTCCGCTGGAAGACCCCGTCGATCGCCAGGGCCACCTCCCCCCAGAAGCCCTGCAGCCCGCAGCGTGAGTCCGCGAAACACGTGTGGTCGGTCGGCTCGAGGCAGAACATCGGGTAGAGCTGCCCCTCGATCGCGTCGGCGATCTGGGCCACGGTGATCTCGGAGGGCTCCTTGGCCAGGCGGCACCCGCCGCCGGCACCGCGGAAGCTCTCGACCAGACCGGCCTTGTGCAGGGCGCCGAGCTGCTGCTCGAGGAACCGGACGGGGATCTGTTGCGACTCGGCGATCTCCCGGGCAGGCACGAGAGCGCCGGACTCCCGGCGGATCGACAGCTCGATCATCGCCCGCATGGCGTATTCGAGCTTCTGCGAGATCTTCAGCATCCGTGCCTCCCCGGCCAATGTAGGAAGGGCATCAGGGGGGTGTCAACGAGCCACGGCGTGCCTGCAGGCACGGGGGACACGGAAGGACCGTCCAGAGATGGCCCTCTTGGGCCATGTGGGCTGCCCCCGCTCCGGCCGATACACGAAGGAGCAGGTGGTCTACGGACGGAGCGATGTGATGCGGGTCCTGGTGATCGACGACGAACCGGACGTCCTGATGCTGTGCCGGGTGAACCTCGAGCTCGCCGGGCACGAGGTGCTCGAGGCGACCAACGGCGAGGTGGGCCTCGAGCTCGCCTTGCGGGAACGCCCGGACGTGGTCGTGCTGGACGTGATGCTGCCCAAGATGGACGGCATCTCGGTCCTCGGGACGCTCGCGAACGAGTACCAGACCCGTGACGTGCCGGTGATCTTGCTGAGCGCGAAGACGCAGCTCGAGGACCGCCGGGCCGGATGGCGCGCCGGATGCACCGAGTACCTGACCAAGCCGTTCTCCCCCGTCGACCTGGTCGGGATCGCCGAGCGGGCCCAGGCGATGTCGACCGGCGAGCGGTCGCGTCGCCGTCGGCAGGAGCTCGCGCAGCTCGGAGCCTGACCCTTCAGCCGCCCAGTCCAGCTGTCCACTCGGGCCACCCACTCCGGCCGCCAGCGCCTGCCCCAGTAGACTCGAGCGATGCTCCCGATCGTCCCGATCCAGCCCAAGCACGTGTCCGAATACGCGGAGGCGGCGGGCGAGGAGGCCGTCGACCGGCTCCGCGACGCCGCTCGCGGGCTTCCCGGGTTGCGCGTGCTGAACGTCAGCAGCACCGCGTACGGGGGGGGTGTCTCCGAGCTGCTGCAGACGCAGGTCCCCCTCATGAACGACCTCGGCGTCGAGACGGCATGGGTCGTGATCGAGGGGTCGGACCGATTCTTCAACGTGACGAAGGCCGTGCACAACGCACTCCAGGGCGCCGAGACGCAGCTCGACGACGAGATGCGCGAGACCTACTGGGAGCGGATGCACGCGAACGCGGCCGAGCTGCCCGACGATTTCGACGTCGTCCTGGTTCACGACCCGCAGCCCGCGGCGATCCTGCAGGTGCTCGAGGAGGGCGCCCGGCGCAAGGGCCGATGGATCTGGCGGTGTCACATCGACCTCTCGGCGCCGTACCGTCCGGTCTGGGACTTCTTCGAACCGATCGTCAACCGGTTCGACGCGGCGATCTTCACGGCCGAGGAGTACGTACAGCCGGGTGTTCGGGGTCCGGTCAAAGCGTTCATCCCTCCCTCGATCGACCCGCTCAGCCCGAAGAACGCGCCGATGATGGAGTCGACGTGGCGCGGCGTGCTGACGCCGTTCGGCGTGGATCCCGATCGCCCGCTCGTCACGCAGGTGTCGCGTTTCGATCCTTGGAAGGATCCGCTCGGCGTCATCGACGCGTTCCGCCTGGTCCGCCGAGAGATCTCGGAGGTCCAGTTGGCGCTCGTCGGATCGCTCGCGCACGACGACCCCGAAGGGATCCGCTACCTCGACCTCACGACCGAGCACGCCGCCGGCGACCCCGACATCCATCTGCTCACCAACCTGAGCGGGGTCGGTGACAGCGCCGTCAACGCGTTCCAGCGAGCTTCCGACGTGATCGTGCAGAAGTCGCTGCGCGAGGGGTTCGGGCTGGTCGTCGCCGAAGGGATGTGGAAATGGAAGCCCGTCGTGGGGGGTGACGTGGGCGGCATCCGGCTGCAGATCGAGGACGGGGTGAACGGCTACCTCGTGAACGGCATCGGCGAATGCGCCGAACGCGTGGTCGAGCTCCTTCGGGACCCCGAGCGGCGTACGGCGATGGGCGAGGCGGGGCGCGAACGCGTTCGGAAGGAGTTCCTGTGCCTCCGCGAGATCGAGGACACCCTCCGGCTGATCTCGCGGATCACCGTATGAGTCCGCCCCTCATCGTCGCCTCGAACCGAGGACCCCTCACGTTCGAGCGCACGTCGGGCGGCGCGCTCCAGGCTCGTCGAGGATCCGGCGGACTGGTGACCGCGCTCTCGAGCGCGCTGATCGAGTCCGAGGGCGTCTGGGTCGCGGCCGCGATGTCCGAGGGCGACCGGGAGATGGTCGCCGCGTCCAAGGGTGGGCGCATCGACCACGCCGAAGGGGACGTCTCGTACCGCCTGCGGTACCTGGATATCCCGCCCGACATCTACGACGGGTACTACAACCGCATCTCGAACGGGATGCTGTGGTTCGCGCATCACTACCTGTGGGACACGGTCACGACGCCGTCGTTCGGCCCGGACATCGAAGAGGCGTGGGATCGGTACGTGGACGTGAACCGCCGGTTCGCGACCGCGGTCGCCGAGGAAGGAGCGAACCTCGGCGACAACACCGTGTTCCTGATCCAGGACTACCACCTCTCGCTCGTACCGCGGTTGCTTCGCGAGCTCATCCCCGGCGCGCTGATCGCGCATTTCTCGCACACGTCGATCGGCGGTCCCACGTACTTCCGGATGCTCCCGGCCCGGATCCACGACCAGGTCCTCCGCGGGCTGCTCGGCGCCGACGTCCTCGGCTTCCATTCGCCGGCTTGGGCGGAGAACTTCCTGCTGTCAGCGCGCCAGCTCCCCGGGGCGCGGGTCGACCTCGCCCGGTCGCGGATCGTGACCGAGGGCCGGGAGGTGGTGGTCCGCATCCACCCCATCTCCGTCGACGGCCGCGCGATGCGCGAGGAGGCGGCGACGCCTCGCGTCCGCAGCCTCCGGACCGCGTTGAACAAGTGGCGCGACAACAACCGCCTGATCCTGCGCGTCGACAGGCTGGAGCTCACCAAGAACATCGTTCGCGGGTTCCAGGCCTACGAGCTCTTCCTCCTTCGCAATCCTTCGTGGATCGGGCGCGTCCGGTTCCTCGCGCTGCTCTCGCCCTCGCGCATGGAGTTGCCCGAGTACCGGGAGTACACCGAGGCGTGTCTGGCGGAGGCCCGCCGGGTCAACGACGCCCTCGGCCGAGACGGATGGACGCCGATCGAGCTCCGGCTGAAGGACGACTACGTCGGTGCGATCGCCGCCTACGGCCTGTACGACGTCTTGTTCGTGAACCCCGTCATCGACGGCATGAACCTGGTCGCGATGGAAGGACCCCTGCTGAACCGCAGGCGGGGGGTGTTGGTCCTGTCGCGCAACGCGGGTGCGTTCGGGCGCCTCGGCCGATACGCCCTGCCCGTCAACCCCTTCGACGTCGACGAGATGGCGGACGCGTTGGAGCAGGCGCTCACGATGCCGGTCGACGAGCGCACGCGGCGCTCGCGGGGTCTGTCCCGGCTCGTGCTGGCGAACCCACCGGCCAGATGGGTCGGAGGCCAGCTCGAGGATCTCGAGCGCGCCAGGCGCAGGCGGCGCTAGAGGGTCCGCAGGAGCTCGACGAGCCCGGCCGGCCCCTCGGTCACCAGATCGGCCGAATCGATCAGCGTCGCCGGCGTCTCCGCTCCTCGGACCGCAACACGAACGGTCAGCAGTCCCGACGCCGCCAACCGATCGAGCCCCGCGAACGCGTCGAGGTCGGCATGGTCGTCCCCCGCGTACAGGACCGCCTCGAGCCCGTGCTCACCCGCGATGCGCTCCACCGCCCCACCCTTCATAGGCCGGTCCGGCGGGACGAGCTCGATCACCATCTTGCCCTCGATGATCTCGAGGCCGGACTCCGTGGCGACCGGCTGGAGTGCGACCAGGAGCGCGGCTCGGGCTGCTACGGGGTCGGGCGCCTGACGGTAGTGGACCGCGATCGAACCACCCTTGTCCTCGACCCATGCCTGCGGCACACGGACGACCGCCGCCTCGACCCGGGGAACGACCCCGGTCACCAGCTCGGGAGCCTCCGCCTCGAGCCCGTACAGTCCGACGTACGCCACGTGTGGGACGTCGAGGAGCGCCGCCACCTCGTCGGAGCGGCGCCCCGTCACGACGGCGACGATCCGGTATCGCGCGACGAGGTCAGCGAGCGCGTCCCGCGCGCCCTCCACCGGACGCGCCAACTCGGGACGCGCCACGATCTCGGCCAACGTGCCGTCGAAGTCGAGTGCGACCCCGGCGACGCTCGCCCGCTCGCGGAGCGTCGCCAGATCAGGTCGAGGTGAGCGTCGCGTAGTCGGTTCCGAGGAAGATCGCGAGCTGGGTCGAGGGGTCGATGTCCGCGGTGCCGGGCTCCAGCTTGACCACCTCCACCCCGTCGAGCTTCTTGAAGAAGTCGCTCGCGAGGTACTCGGCCTCGACCTTGTCCTTGGGCGCGTTGTAGTAGATCGTCGTGACCGGGTACGCGGCGGGTGCGTCCGCCGGGTCCTGCGTCGCGATGTAGCCGTACTGGTCCACGAGCTTGGTCTGGGTCTCGCCGGCCAAGCCACTCACCTCGGTGCCGTTGAACACGGCGATCCGGACGCCGACGATCGTCGGGGTCGGCTCCGTCTCGGTGCCCGTCGCGCCGGTAGGTGTGGCTCCGACCGCCCCGGTCTGCCCCGTCTCTCCGGTAGCACCGACCGTGCCTCCCGTGATGGGAACGTTCGAGCCGCCGCCGTCGCCACCCGAGGACAGCGCGGGGAAGGCCTGGTCGATCACGACGATGCCCCCGATCACGAGGGCGACGATGATCGCGAAGCGGAGCGTGCTGGCGGCCAAGGAGAGGTAGAAGCTCCTGTTGGTCGGTGGCTGATGCGAGCCCATCCTACCCGGGCTAGGAAGGAAGCCCAAGCCGCCGCGCGAGGCGCTTGCGTCTGCGCGACTCCCTGAGCCGGCGCAGTCGACGCACCAGCATCGGGTCGTACCTGAGCGCCTCGGGGAGGTCGATCGCTCGCATCAGGAGCTGTTGATACCGCGTGGCGGAGATCCCGAAACGCTCGCGGATCCTCCGTTCCTTGGGGCCCCCCTCCAGCCACCAGGAGCGCTCGAAATCCAGGACCGCGCGTGTGCGTTCGTCCAGCTCGGGCGCGAGATCGCGCGGTTCGGCTCCCACGGAGCCGAGGGTACCGGCCGGGACCGACGCTTCAAGCACCCCGACCGCCTCTCAGGCGGAGAGGCTCCGGACCTGCCGGACCGCGACGGTCAGAGCCGCCAGGTCGCTCGCCTCCTCAAGCGCGATCCCCCGCATGAACCGCCCGAGGCGAGTCATCACCTCGGCCCGTTCCTCCAGGAACGACGCGACGGCATCCTCGACCGGGAGCGCGCCGCCCCCTTGGCTCAGCACGTGTTCGGCCAGGTGCCGGCGGAGCAGCCGCAGGTCGTCCTCCAGCGCCTGCAAGGCCCAGCGGTGCCACCTCGTGGTCGCCGAGACCTCGGACAGGCGCGACTCCAGCCAGTCGACGTAGACGGCCTCGCCGACCAGGAAGAACGCGCGTGTCACGTCCTCGATCGAGCGGCCCGTAGCGGTCGCCACCTCGGCCACGTTCGGGCCGTGGACGAGGAACGGCTGCCACGCGTGGCCCCGCGCGGCGCCCTCGGGCACCCCGCGATCCATCAGCGCCCACGCCGCGCGCTCGCGCTCCTGCCGCCATCCGGCCGGCGCGACCGCCCCAACTGCCTCGGCGAACGCCCGGAACGCGCCCGCGTGCGCCTCGATCGCCCTGCCGAGCTGCCCCGGGGCGTGCTGCAGGTACCAGCGGGCCGTCACCTCGACCAGCCGGTCGACCCCCGCCATGAGGTCGTCGAGCAGGGCCGGCTCCAGCGAGCCAACGAGCCCCTCGATCTCCGCCCAGCGCGCGACCGCCCCGGTCACGTCCCGGGCGATCCGGTACGCGCGCGTCACGTCGGCCGCCTCGGCGCCGGTCTCGGTCACGACGCGGGAGACGAACGTGATCCCCTGCGAGTTGACGACATCGTTCGCGACGAGCATCGCGATCAGTTCTCGGCGCAGGGGGTGTTCGTTCAACAGCGAGGCGAACCGCTCGACCACCTTCGATGGGAAGTAGCCGCGCAGGTCCGTCTCGAGGTAGGCGGAGTCCGGGAGCGAGGACGACAGGAGCGCGTTGGTCAGGCTCTGCTTCGCATACGCGAGGAGCACGGCGAGCTCGGGCCGGGTCATCCCCCGGTTCGAGCGCCGGCGCTCGGCCATCTCCTCGGGGTTCGGGAGGGCCTCGAGATCGCGGTCGAGCACGTCCCGCGCCTCGAGGCCGACCATCAGGTCCTCGTACGCCTCCATGTGGTGCGCGGACAGCGCCGCCTCCTGGGACAGGATCTGGGCCTGCAGGAAGTTGTCGTACAGGACGTGGCGGACCACGTCCCCCTCGACCTCGGAGAGCAGCGTGTTCCGTTCCTCAGTCGTGAGCTGGCCGCGGGAGACGGCGAGGCCGAGGAGGATCTTGAGGTTCACCTCGTGGTCGGAGGTGTCCACGCCCGCCGAGTTGTCGATGAAGTCGGTGTTGATCCTGCCTCCGCTCAGCGCGAACTCGATCCGCCCTCGTTGCGTGAGCCCGAGGTTGCCTCCCTCGGCCACCACACGGCATCGGAGGTCCCGCCCGTCGACGCGGAGGTCGTCGTTCACGCGATCGCCCGCGTCGGCGTCCGACTCGCTCGAGGCCTTGACGTAGGTGCCGATGCCGCCGTTGTAGAGCAGGTCGACCGGTGCGCGCAGGATCGCGGCGATCAGCTCGCTCGGCGTGAGCTCGTCCGCCTCGATCCCGAGCGCGAGCCGCGCCTGCGGCGAGATCTCGATCGACTTCGCGGACCGCGGCCAGACACCGCCGCCCTCGGAGATCATCGAACGGTCGTAGTCGTCCCAGCTCGATCCGGCGAGATCGAACAGCCGCCGGCGCTCCGCGTACCCGACCGCTGGGTTCGGCGACGGGTCAAGGAACACGTGCCGATGGTCGAAGCTCGCGACGAGGCAGATCTCGTCCGAATACAGCATGCCGTTGCCGAAGACGTCGCCCGACATGTCGCCGATGCCCACGACCGTGAACGGCTCGTTCATGACGTCGGTCCCGATCTCCCGGAAGTGGCGCTTGACCGACTCCCACGCGCCGCGGGCCGTGATGCCGAGCTCCTTGTGGTCGTAGCCCGTGGAGCCGCCAGAGGCGAAGGCGTCGCCCAACCAGAAGCCGTACTCGACGGAGATGGCGTTCGCCGTGTCCGAGAACGACGCGGTCCCCTTGTCGGCCGCGACGACGAGGTACGGATCGTCCTCGTCGTGCACGACGACGTGGTCCGGATGCACGACCGTGCCGTCGACGAGGTTGTCGGTCACGTCGAGCATGCTCCGTACGAACGTGACGTACTGCCGTGTTCCCTCGTCCCGCAGCGCATGCGGATCGGTGATCGGATGCTTGAGCACGAACCCGCCCTTCGCGCCGGTCGGCACGATGACGGCGTTCTTGACCATCTGTGCCTTCAGCAGCCCCAGGACCTCGGTCCGGTAGTCCTGTCGCCGGTCCGACCACCGGATACCGCCGCGAGCCACCCGCCCGCCGCGCAGATGCACCGCCTCCATATCCGGCGAGTAGACGAAGATCTCGAACAGCGGGGTGGGCTTCGGCATCTCGGGGACGGCCCCGGAGCGGAGCTTGAACGCGATCGCTCGTCGCCCTGGCACGTAGGCGTTCGTGCGCACCGTCGCGTCGATGACGCCGAGCGCGTTGCGCAGGATCCGGTCCTGTTCGAGGGACCGTACGGCATCGAGATCCGCGCGGATCTGCGTCCCGAGCGCATGGACGGCCTCGGGGTCCCTCGGTCGCGACGGATCGAACCGCATCTCGAACAGCCGCACGAGCGCCCCGGCGACGTCCGGGTGCGCGGCGAACGCGTCGTTCTTGTACTCGACCGGGAAGCTCGCGTTCACGCGGTGGTGGTACTTGCGGTAGGCGCGGAGGATCTGCACCTGGCGCCAGTCGATCCCAGCGGTGACGACCAGGCGATTCAGGGAATCGGACTCACACTCCCCACGCCACACGGCGGCGATGCATCCGGCGACGCGGTCCCCCGCGGCTTCGACGTCGATCGGCCGGTGGTCGGCACCCAGGACGCCGAAGTCGTGGAGGAAGCGCTCGTCACCCTCCTCACCGAGCAGGGTGGTCGGCCACTCGTCGATCACGCGGAGGCCGAGCGACTCGAGGGTCGGCACGAAGTCCGAGAGCTCGACCTTGCCTCCCACCTTGTAGAGACGGACGTGCGTGAGCGCCTGCCCCTCCCCGGTCTGGTTCGCCAGTCCGATCAGGAAGGCCTCCTCGCCCTGCTCGAGCTCGTCGAACCGAACGAGATCCAGGCTCGCGATCTCGACGTCGGTGGAAGCCTTGTAGTAATCGGGGAGGCGGTCGGCCCAGCGCTCGAACAGCTCTCGGGCGCGACCCTCGCCGTGCTCCTCGATGAGCCGATCCAGCAGCCGGTCGTCCCACGTTCGGGCGATCTCCACGACCTCGCGCTCGAGCCCATCGAACGACACGTCGGGGATCTGGCCCCGTCCGACGTGCACGGTGAAGTGCAGCTGCGCGATGTCGCTTTCGGTGAGCGACACGTGGTGGTCGATCGTCGTACCGTCGAACCGCTCGAGGAACAGCTCCTGCAGCCGGAGCCGCACATCCTCGTCGAAGCGCTCGCGCGGGATCGCGACCAGCAGCGAGACGCTCCGTCCGTAGAGGTCACGTCGGACGAACAGACGGACGTGCTTGGATTCCTGGAGCTGCAGCAGCCCCATGACCTGCTCCCGGAGCTCCTCGGTCGTGGACGCGAACAGCTCGTCCTTGGGGAAGCTCTCGAAGATCGACACCACTGCCTTGTAATCGTGCGACCCCTCGAACAGATCCTCGGCGTCCAGGATCTGGTCGAGCTTGCGGTGCAACAACGGCGTTTTCCCGGCCGGCTCCGTGTACGCCTTGGAGGTGAACAGGCCCACCATCCGCGCCTCGCCGACGATGCGACCATCGGCCGAGACCCGGCGCACGCCGATGTAGTCCATCCGCGCGCGCCGGTGCACCGTCGAGGGTCGGTTCGTCTTCGAGTAGATCAGCAGGTCGCCGCCCTCGATCCGCGCCCGCAGGTTGGGCTCGATCGTGTCCAGCGGCACAGGCTGCTCGTAGGCCGACCAATCGAGCTTCGACAAGATGCCGAGCCCCGACCCGGAGACGGCGGCGAGGGCCCGCCCCTGGGGGAGGTCGACGAGCTCGTACTCGCGATAGCCGAGGAAGACGAAGTTCAGATCGAGCAGCCACTCGAGGAACGCCACGGTCTCGGCGACCTCGGCCGGCGGGTACAGCGCCGATCCGGTGCGAGCGATGTCGATCATGTGCCGCGCCGCGTCCGTCATCGCGTCGAAGTCCCGCACGGCCAGCCGAACGTCGCCGAGGACCGCGCGGATCGCGTCCTCGAGTTCGGCGCGCTCCTGCTCGGTCAGCCGTTGCTCGAGCTCGAAGTGCATCTGAGACTCTCGGACGTCGGTCTCGCGCACGTGGAGGATCCGCGCGATCCGTCCATCGGCGTCGCGCTCGACACCGACCACCGGGTGGATGACGCGGCGGACGTGCACCCCCCATGCCTCGAGCTCCTCGGTCACCGAGTCGTACAGGAACGGGGAATCCTCGGCGCTGACCTCGACGACGGTCCCCGGCGCCTCGTACCCGTCGCTCGAGGACGTGGGATCGAAGACGCGGACCGCGACCTCGTCCTCCCGCCTCGTGTCGGCGAGCTCGAACGCGCCCGTGATCACCCCCAAGAGCTCCTCGGGCGAACGCGCGGCCAGGTCCTCCGGGGACGAGCGTCGGGTGAAGGCCGTCGCGAACGCCTTCACGACTTCGGCCCGTTCCGGCGGCATCCCGGCGTCGATGAGCTCCAACACGGGAGCGGGCGGAGCGCCCGCGGTCACCTCGTCCGTGGTGCTCACGCAGGACATGGTACCCGTGGTCGAAGGGGCCCCCGACCTGCAGCTTCAGTGCGAGCTCGGAGCGGCCGACGCATGAGAGGATGAGGGGCGCCTTCGGGCTCCACCGGGATGGTCGAGACCAGCCACCGCGCGAGCGGAACCGTTGATGAACACGAGCTGCGCTCCGTTGCGCAACTCAGGATGTTGCACGCGCTGGCTACACGCCTGAACGCGCTGGACGACGTCGATGCGATCGGCGAGGCGATCACGACCGAGCTGAAGACGCTCATCGATTACCACAACTGCCGCATCTACCTGCTGCAGGAAGATGGCGTCACCCTATGGCCGGTGACGTTCCGGGGTGCCCTGACCGAATACGAATCGGAAACGCACGAAGAGCTGGTCACCTTGGTGGGCGAAGGGATCACCGGCTACGCGGCGCTCACGGGAGCCACCTACTACGCCGCCGACGCGTTGCATGACGAGCGCGGCTGGCAGATCGAGGGGACCGACGAGATCGACGAGTCGCTCCTGGCCGTGCCCCTGAAGGTGGGCGACAAGGTGACAGGCGTCATCGTGCTCTCGAACCTCGGGACCGACCAGTTCGACGAGGAGGACCAGCGCGTGCTCGAGGTCCTCGCATCGCACGCGTCCGTCGCGTACGAGAACGCCAGCCTGCTGCAGAAGGAGCGTCAGGCGGCACGAACGGCGTCGGCGCTGCTCGGCCTCTCCCAGGCCCTGACCGGGGCCGGCGACGTGTCGACCGTCTTCGCGCGCGTGGTCGCGGCCGTGCCCTCGATCCTCGAGTGCTCGGTGGTCGCCGCGTATCGGCGAGATCCCAAGAGCGGCGACTTCACCATGCTGAGGCAGCACGGCGCCTCGGCCTCACGGAGCTCGGCCTCCCGTGTCATCCCCGCGGACCTCGCCGGCGCCTACATCGAGTCGCTGCACGAACCCTTCGTCGTGACCCGCGACCTCGCCGCACTGATCCCCGCCGAGTTCTGGCTGGTGGACGAGCCGTCGGAGGTCGTCGTCGCCCCGGTGACGTGGGAGCCCGACGAGCTGGGCGCGCTCGTGGTGATCGCGGCGGCACCGGACGCCTCGTTCTCCGAACGCGACCGGGACCTCGCACGCGGCATCGCCCAGATCGCCTCGCTCGCGCTTGGCAGCGCCCGGCGCGTGAGCGAGCTCGAACGGTTCCACGAGCTCGCCGAGACGCTCGACGCGATCTTCTGGGAGGCAGACCCCCAGACGCTCACGTTCACGTTCCTCTCGCGACGCGCCGCCCTGATCCTCGGTCGCGAGACGGACGCCGCGGACAGCGTTGCCGCAGCGCTGGGGCGATCACATCGCGCCCGAGGACCGAGGGCAGATGACCGGGACGCTCCGGGCGGCCGTCGAGAGCCCCGGCGACGATCTCGACCTCGAGTACCGGACCCGCGGGCGCGAGGGCGAGACCCTGTGGCTGCGCGACATCGTCCACGTGGCCACCGACGCGAGGGGCAGACCGGTCGTCCGGGGGCTCATCGTCGACGTCACGCAACGCACCCGCGCCGAGCAGGCCCTGCGGCGCAGCGAGCAGAAGTACTCGGAAGCGTTCCATCGGGAGCGAGAGGCGACCCAGCGTCTGCGCGCGCTCGACGAGATGAAGAACACCTTCCTCGAGGCCGTGTCGCACGACCTGCGGACGCCGCTCACCTCGATCCTCGGCTCGGCGGTCACGCTCGAGCAGTCGGGTATGGACATCCCCCGGGACGACGCCATCGACCTGCTGCAACGGATCGCCTCGAACGCCCGCAAGCTCGAGCGGCTGCTCGGGGATCTCTTGGACCTCGACCGGCTCCAGCGGGGGATCATCACCCCCCAGCGACGCCGGACCGACGTCGGTGCGCTGGTACGCGAGGCCGTCCGCGAATTCGAGCAACTGGGCGGCCGGGACGTGCTGTCCGATCACGCGGAACTGCTCGCCGACGTCGACCCGCCGAAGGTCGAGCGGATCGTCGAGAACCTCCTGTCCAACGCGGCGAGGCACACACCGCGTGACACCCGCATCTGGGTCCGGGTGGAGCGGCGGGACGACGGCATCCTGCTGATCGTCGACGACGAGGGTACCGGCGTCCCGGACCACCTCAAGCACGCGATCTTCGAACCCTTTCGCCAGGGCCCCGGACCCGCGAGCGCCTCGCCGGGCGTCGGGGTGGGACTCTCGCTCGTCGCACGCTTCGCGGAGCTCCACGGTGGGCGGGCGTGGGTGGAGGATCGTCCGGGCGGGGGCGCGTCGTTCCGGGTCCTGCTGGCCGAGGCGTGAGCATGATCGGCGCGGCCGCCCTGGTCATATGAGAGGGCCGGGAGGCGGTGGGGGACTCGAACCTCCCGGCCCTCGTTGTCGGGGTGCGATGGACTCCCGACGTCTCAGATGAACAGCGTCACGGCGTCCTGCGCCTCGAGCAGCATCGCGGTCGCACCGACCGGGTCGCCGAGGCCGTCGATCATGTCGTCGCGACTCAGTCCCAGCAGATCCATCGTCATCTGACACGGAACCAGACGCACGCCGAGGTCGCGAGCCATCTCCAGGAGCTCGCCCGGTGACGCGACGGAGCGCTCCTTGGCCAGGTGCTTCATCATCGCGGGCCCGGCCCCGGCGAAGTTCATCTTCCCGAGCTTCAGGTGATCCATCCCGGGCCGATCCATCATCGACAGCATCTTCTGCATCCAGTTGTCGCCCGTGATCCGGGTGTCGTCCTTGACGAGGGAGAACAGGCCCCAGAAGGTGAAGAAGATCGTCGTCTGCATTCCCATCGCAGCTCCGGTGGTCGCGAGGATCATCTGCGGCCAGACCTTGTCCAGCTCGCCGCTCCACGCGATGATCACCAGCTTCTGGTGGCGGGGGTGCTCCTCGTGTTCGTGCTTGCGGGATCTCGAGCGTTTCTGCCTGTGCCACCATCGCTGGCTCACCTCTTCCTGATCACGAAGCGGTAGACGCCGTCCGATCCGGACTGCTCGACGAGCTCGTTCCCGGTGGTCGTGCACCATGCTGTGAAGTCGGCGACCGACCCCGGATCGGTCGCGAGCGCCTCGAGCAGCTCACCGGGAGCCAGCTCCTTGGCCGCCTGAGCGGTCTTGACGATCGGGAGCGGACACGACAGCCCCTTCAGGTCGAGCGTCCGCGTGATCTGTGTGCTCATCGTGACCCTCCTTCGCGTGGTCGTCTCGGGTACTCAGGGACGCGGCCCCGAGGGACCGTCTCCCAGTACAGGCGGTTGAACATCCACTTGGCCGAGTGCCAAACGAGGTTCGGCTGCGGCGGCGTCGGCGGGTGCTCGTAGTCGAACCGCAGGACCGTCGCCTTGCGGTTCCCGGTCTCCAGGAAGCACATCACGCGCCCGCCGTAGTTGGTCTTCGGTTCGGAGCCGTGGACGAGGGACGCGATCCGGCTCGCGATCACCGGCGCCTCGAAGTGCGCCGTCGAACCGCTCTTGCTGATGGGCAGGTTCGTCGCGTCTCCCATCGCGAAGACCCGCTCATGACCCTCGACCTGCAACGTGAAGCGGTCGGTCGGCAACCACCCGGACGCGTCGCCGAGGTTCGAGGCGGTGATGACCTCCTGGCCGCGATGGGGGGGAACGAGGACGAGCAGGTCGTACTCGGCCTTCTCACCCTCGAGCGAGGAGACGACCTGCGCGCCGGCGTCCACCTCCTCGACGTTGAAGAAGGTCGTCAGTCCGATCCCGCGCTCCTGCATGATCGGCTGGATGACCCTGCTCGCGGACTCGATCGTGAACGCGCGGTTGAGGGGCGACAGCAACGTCACCTCGCTCCGTCCGCGGATGCCGCGCTTGCGGAGGTGCTCCTCGAGCATGAACACGAACTCGACCGGCGCCGGCGGGCACTTGTACGGGATGCCCGCGATGCCGACGAGCACCCGCCCGCCCTTGAAGCGGGTCAGCTCCTCGCGCAGGCGCTGCGCGTCGCCCAGGGAGTAGAAGCCGTACGAGCCCTCGACCAGACCCGGCACCTGATCGTGCACGAGCCGGGCGCCGGTCGCGATCACCAGGTAGTCCCAGTCGAGGCTGCCTCGGCTCAGCTGGATCGAGCCGGCGTCCGGGTGGATCCGGATCGCCTCGTCGACCACGAGCTCGACGTCGTGGCGCAGCAGGGTCCGCTCGTCGCGGACCAGCCACCGGCCGTTGGCCTGGCCGAGCGCGACGTACAGGTACCCGGGCTGGTAGTGGTGCATGCCGGTCGTGTCCACGACGGTGACCCGCGCCTGCTTCCCCAGCTCCTTGCTGAGCAGGTTGGCGACGAGGGTTCCACCGACCCCTCCGCCGAGCACCGCGATCCGCGCCGGCATCTGGCTACCGAGCCTTGCGGATCACGAAGCGGACGTACCCGTCGTCCTCGATGACCTCGACGAGCTCGTGCCCGGCCTTGGCGACCCAGGCCGGGATGTCGGTCTTCGAACCGGCGTCGGCCGACAGGACCTCGATCACGTCGCCCACCGCACCCTCGCGGATCGCGCCGATGAGGCTCATCAGCGGTCCGGGACACGGCATCCCCCGAGCGTCGATCGAACGGGTCACGTTCACGGTCGTCATCGCTCCCACCTCCTAGATGAACGTCAGCGGGCCGTCGACGTCCATGAAGAACGATGCGACCCCTTCCTGCCCGTCCACGAGCGGATCCAGGTCCTCGACCTCGATCGCGAACATCTCCATCGACAGCGAGCACGCGTGGATCTGGACGTCTCCGATGTCCTTGGCCTGCCGCAGGATCTCGCTCCAGTGCTGGCCGGCGTGGCGCTGCAGGGCCTCCGCGCCTTCGGGGCCGGCCTCGGGCGCGACGCCGTGATCCTTCAAGATCCGGTCCGCCCGGAAGGCGTCGAGGGCCCAGTACTGCAGGAAGATGTTGACCTTCCTGCCCATCGCGGCGGCGCCGGCGGTGAGCACCGCGGCGGCGTTCAGCCGGTCGTCGGTCCCGGAGAACAGGACCAGCGAAAGCGTCGATCCGTCCATCTCGCACCCCTTGTGGTCGATCTAGGTGGAGGTTCTCGTCCGAGGGCGGACCCGAGACGGGTCGGGCAGCCCGGGGCGACCGGGACCTTCGGCCCCGCCTCGACGAGCGGCGGGGCCGAGCGCGGGCGCGGGCGGTTGCTGGCCCGAACGCCGAGCGGGTAGCGTGAACGCCGCCTTCCCCGAGGCCGGAGGACATGTCCGATCCCACCGAACAGACGCGCGCGCCCGATGACGTCCCCGACGACAACGCCAACCCGATGCTGACCGTCGAGCAACCGACGTCGGACGCGGTCGACGCTACCGCGACCGGCGCCTCCGCCGGTCGCGACTGGCTCACGCTCCTCGGCAAGGTCGCGAGCTTCGCAGTGGCCCTGTTCCTGTTCATCCTCGCCATCCAGCTGATGAAGGACGGGGCGAAGGCCATCGCCCCCTCCCTCGAGGACAGCCCGCTCTTCTCGAACGGGATCTCGACCCTCGGGCGCCGGCTGGCTCGGCGCCTATATCGTCCTCAGCGGTTCGCCCATCGCGGCCGTGGCGCTCAGCCTGTACGTGGGCGGCGCCCTGACCCAGCTCCAGACGTTCACGATGCTCTCGGGGTCGCGGCTCGGCGCCTCGTTCGTCGTGTTGCTCGTCGGCTTCCTGTACGCGATCCGCAACCGCGGTCACAACCGCAGCGAGTCGATCGGCATGGGCGTCCTCGCGCTCTCGCTGACCGCGATCGTCTACATGCCCGGGATGCTGCTCGGGTACGGGATCTTGAAGTCGGGCGTGCTCGACGGGATCCACCTGAGCGCGTCCGACGACGTCCTCTCGCTGATCGACTACATCTGGGGTCCGGCGCTCGATCTGCTGACGAAGCTCCCCGGGTGGACGCTGCTGCCGCTCGGCCTCGGCCTGATCTTGATCTCGTTCCGCTTCCTCGACCGCGTCCTGCCGCAGCTCGACGGCGAACGCCACGGAGGCAAGCGCCTCGAGTGGTTGAAGCGTCCGTGGCCGATGTTCGCGCTCGGATGCCTCGTCGCGACGCTCACGCTCTCGGTTTCGGTCGCGCTCACGGTCCTGGTGCCGCTCGCGAGCCGCGGCTACATCAAGCGTGAGGAGTCCATCCCGTACATCATGGGTGCGAACATCACCACGCTCGCCGACACGCTGGTCGCGGCGATGGTGCTCGGCAACGCGGTGGCGGTGCACATCGTGCTGGCCGAGGCGATCGCGGTCTCGTTCGTCTCCCTCGTGTTCCTCGCGTTCCTGTTCGGACCGTTGAAGCGGTGGATCATGGCACTGGACGAATGGGTCGTCTCGACGAACCGCCGGCTGTGGCTGTTCGTGGCGGTTCTGTTCGTGCTCCCCGCGATCTTCCTCACGTCGGGGATCTGGATCGGACCGATCGCGCATTGAGCCGGGTGAGATCGGTGGACCCGGTCACACGTTGGCGCCTCGGTCCATCATACCGGTTGGGTGGGATCGACGAGACGCGGGAAAGGGTCGGACATGCCTCTGCAGGTGACCGCGATCATGATCCTCCTCGCTGGCCTACGAACGGGAAGCGGCGGCCCGAGACGCCGGGGTTCCCTCCGAGGGCTCCGGGTTCAGGGGGGTGTCGTTCCATCACATCGTCCCGTCGAGCGACGCGGTGGACGAGGTCATGGGCAAGGCCGTGGCGGCGGGTGGCGGCATCGTGAAGGAAGCGGTGCCCGCTCGATGGGGCTACTCCGGGTACTTCAGCGACCCGGACGGCTACCTCTGGAAGGTCGCGTCCGCCTCCTCATCGGCGGGCGCCCCATCCCCTGAGGGGACCCGGAGACCGGGTCCCCTCAGGGGCAATCGGCCTCGCCGGAATCGACGTCGACCATGCACGCGCTCACGTCCACGGCCTCGAACGCCGACGCCGGCACGGTCTTGAGCTGGTCGAGGAGATGGTTCCGCCAATGCGGGTCGCGCGTGCCCTGGAAGTACCAGTCGGAGCCGTTGTCGGCGAGCATCAGCCCGTAGCGCTGCATCGCTCGAAGGATCGTCCGGGCCCGCGGGCTGAAGCCGTCGAGGTCGAAGTCCGCCTTGAGCCGGAACCTGGCGCCCATCGGCGGGCAGTCGGGGTCGTCCACGCCGGCCTCGTGGCGGGCCGGCCAGACGAACGCCTGCGTCGTGCACGACAGGGTGAACCGGATCGCGTGACGGATGCTGCCCGCCTCCACCTCGTCCCAGCGCACGAGACCCGCGAGGATCGGAAGACCGGCGGCGTCGGCTGAGGTCCAGGTCTCGGGGCGCAGGCGGTTCGAATCCAGGTCGAAGATCGCGCCGCTCCCGGCCTGCGGGTCGCCGTCGTTCCAATCGGCCGCGAACAACTCGTAGAGCCGGCACGTGCCACGCTGCACGATCAGCGCGTGACGGTCAGAGCCACCCTCGATCGGCGTCCGCCCGTCGAACGGGTACGGACCGGGGTCGCTCTCATCCGCATAGGTGAAATCGAGGTGGACCCTCGCGTGGTGACGACCCACGACGTCGAACGGCAGCCCATACCCGGGCGGGCCGAAGTCCGGATGCAGGTCGGTCGTTGCCGCGTGGGCCGACCGGAGCCACGTGTCGCTCATCTCGTGGACCGGGAGCGTGTCGACGCGTGTGTTCCAGATGTTCGACGCCGGGAAGACCCGGCAGCGCGAAGCGGGTACCGGCTCGGCGAGGGCGGCCGACGGGATCAGCGCCGTCCCGAGGAGGAGGAGACTGACCAGAGGTCCGAGCACCCGGCTCAGGTAGCGCATGGTCATGGCATCGGCACGACGGCTGTCCCTCCTTGATGGCTGGAGCCGGCGGTCGGATTCGAACCGACGACCTGCTGTTTGCGCGATAGCTCGGAGCGTTTCATGTAGCAGCATCGATTACACGAACGCGCAGGTCTCCACACTCACACGAGACGTCGTTGACCGTACCCCGTGGAAGGAACTGTAGAGGCCTAACGCCATGGCCTAGCAGCTCGCCACTTCCGTGCCGATGTCTCCACCCATCGGCGGTTCGCGGAACCGAGTAGGTTACGGGCGGCTGGACCCGGCCTCCCCCTGTTCAGTCGGTGGTCGGACTAGCCGAGGGAGCCTCGCGTCGGGGAAGCCGCGAGGCTCCCTCTAACGTCGCTTCCGACCAACGCGGCGAAGCCTGCTCCGCGAGAGAACGGGTAGTTTTGCCGGGACACTCCGACGGAATCCGACAGAAGAAGGGGGACGAAGGGTGGAATTCCTCGTCGCAGCCAAGGCGTGCGGAGGCGGCCTCAACACGATCCTGTGGATCATCGCCGCGATCCTCGTGATCGCTGGGATCGTGACGCTCCTCCGTGGCGCCGTCCTGTACGGCATCGCGTTGATCATCGTGGGGTTGCTCATCGGCCCTGGTGGCGTGAGCATCTTCTGCTGAAGCGTAGAGGCGGGTACCCCAAGGTCCTCAGGAACCTGCGGTCTTCGACACGCGTGCGCAAGTCATGATTGTGGGCGTCCCAATCGCGAACTCCGGAGCGGTGGCGCGGTATTTCCCCGACCTCCCGGTGTGGAGCGAGAACCCTCCTGTGAAGGACGTGAGCCCTGAACCGACCTGCCTCCACCCAGAGGTGGTCCTACGCTCGATCGTGATGGGCACGTACCAGAAGCACGTCGAATCAAGGGATGAGTCCAGGTGGCCCGATACTCTCGTTCTCCCAACACGGAGCGACATCGTTCGACCAGCGGTGGCATCGAACGGATCGACACCCACAGCGACGTTGATGCCCGCCTGAAGGAGTTCGTATTCATCGACGATCGTGAGATTCGAGACGTTGTCTTCGAGGTAGAACTCCCAATCCCGCCAGACTCCGCTCTCGGCGAACTGCGGTATGACGATCGTGGCCGAGTACGTGTCGCCCGAGACGAGGTTGAAGAAGCCATACGTCCATTGGTTGCCCGAGGGTGAGTAGATATCGGCACTGGAGTTGACGGAAACGCCCGACAGATCATCGGTGATCACGGCGGTGACGGTCACGCTCTGTGAAGCCGTCGACGCATCCACCTCCACCGGCGAAACCGTCACCGAATGGATGCTCGGCGGGGTCGTGTCAGACTGCGCCTGAGCTGAGACCGGAATGCTGATCGCCGCGCCTGCGGTTACCGCGACGACGAGAGAACGACGAAGCTTCATGCGGAACCCTCCCTGGAACTGCCATCGTGTCCCAAGGTAGTGGCGACCATCTGGGGAGTAAGGCCGAAGGACCCCAGCGTGGAGGCACCCCTGGACCGAAGCGCCCATGCAGGGCGCGAGAGCAGGGACGTTCGGCCTGGCTGGCCTCGGTCACGGGGGGTTAGGTTGGTTCTGCTCATGGCAGTCCACGAGGGGTGTGGTGTACCGCCTCCCCCGGCCAGACGGGTGCCTCCCCACCCCGAGGCAGCGAGGGCGTGGGGCATCGTCGCTCTGGCGACCGGCATCTTGGGCTTCGTCATCCTGCCGATCTTGTCCGGTCCGGTCGCGCTCGTGGCTGGGATCGTCGCCGTTCGCCTTGGCAACCGGACCGGCTGGTGGGGCATCGTGCTCGGCGGTGGGCAGCTCATCTATGTCGCGGTGGTCTTGGACCAACTCTTCTAGGAACTGAACAACCGCACCTCTTCACCCCTACTCAGCTTCCTAAGAAGGTCGAAGATAGGCCGTTCTCGCTCTCAGGAACCCCTTTGCGCGTCTCAGATCACCGAAACCCCCTGGCTCGGATCTCGTTGGTGGTCTCAGAGCCGTAGCCTCCCGATCTCTTGCGCCGCAAGCGCAATCGGGTCTCCGTAGAGATCTGGGGACACACACACCTATACCCACGCAACTAGCTCTTACGACCCCGGGGTACCCCCCATGCCCTCTGACCAGGGAGGATGGGGTGGGTGGGACGGCCCGGTGTCAGGCTCGCCGCCCAACGGACCAGCCAGCAGCTGAGACTGCCAGGGTGCTGCCTCCAAGGCCGAGCCGCAAGAGCGGGCGGTACGCGCAATGGCGCGAATGTGGCCCTCTAGCAGCGGGAACGAGCCGAGCCGGCGGTCGGATTCGAACCGACGACCTGCTGTTTACAAGACAGCTGCTCTGCCCCTGAGCTACGCCGGCGCCCGAGCGAGCCTAGCAGTGGTGACTGGAGAGCTACGCGAAGAGTCCCTTGTTGGTGACGAGCGCCCAGATCACGAACCCTCGATCGCGAGCCCGAGGATCCCGCCGCTCGCGCCGCTCGCGATGGTGATGATGGTCATGAGCGCGCTCACGCCCGCGATCACGATGCCGACCAGACGGGCCTGCTCGCGAAGCTTGAGGATGCCCGAGCCCGCCCAGATCTGGACCGCCCCGATGGCGATCGCGATGACGCCGAACACGATGAGCGTGCCCGTAGCGTCGTAGGAGGCGAGGTAGCCACCCCCGGCGATCGCGAGCAGCCCGCCCAGGATCGAGAACGCTCCGCCGATGAACATGAGGACCGCGACCGTCGTGACGACCCCCGGGCGCGCGGACGCAGGACGTGGTGACTGATCCATCTCTCCCCTCGTGGGCGGCCCCAGCCGCGCCGTCGCCGAACCCTACGGCCCGGGCCTGCCCGGGGCAGGCGGGCTACCGGGCTTCGTCGTCGGAGCGCTCGACGGACCGGCCCGGCAACACGAAGCCGTACAGCGCGGCCGCGAGCGATGCCGATGCGTTCAGCGAGCCCACGTGGCCGCGCATCGGCAGCCGCACGAGCAGGTCGCAGGCGGCCCGCGTGAGCCGGCCGAGCCCCGCTCCCTCGGAGCCGAGCACCACCGCGACGCGCCCTTGCGGCGGCTCCTCTTCGAACACGGAGCGCTCGGCGCGCTCGTCGAGGCCCACGACCGTGAAGCCGGCCTCGCGCAGACGTTCGAGCGCGCGTGCGATGTTCGCGACGCGGGCGTGCGGCAGGTGCAGGAGCGCGCCGGCGGAGGCACGGATCGCGGCGGGAGTGACGTCGGCGGCCCTCCGCGTGCGGGTGACGAGCATCATCGCGCCCGATGCCTCGGCCGTGCGGGCCGCGGCCCCCAGGTTCTGCGGATCGCTGATGCCGTCGAGGACGACGACCAGATCGTCCGCCCCGAACGGCCAGGTCGCTAGCTCACGCTCGCCGATCGGCTCCGTCGCTCCCACCACGGCGACGACACCGCGGTGATCGGGCGCGAGCCCGTCGAGCTCGGACCGGTCGACCTCACGGACCCGGAGACCGGCGTCCCGGCAGGCGGCGAGCACGTCCCGCAGGCCCTCGGTCGAACGCGCGCCCCGGGCCACGAGCACGTCGCTCGCCCGGCCCGAACGCACCGCCTCCAGGACGGGTCGGCGGCCGGCGACGACGGGTTCGGTCACGACCGCGCCAGCACGGCGAGCGCGATGCAGCCGATGCCGTCGCCGGACAGCCCGAGGCCTTCCGGCCGCGTCGCCTTGACCGAGACGCGCTCCGTCGCAAGGCCGAGGGCGTCGCACAACGTCCGCCGCATCGTGTCTCGGACCGGCGAGATCGCGGGGCGGTCCGCGATGAGCGTGAGGTCGGCGGACGCCGGACGGTAGCCGGCGGCACGGACCATCCCGGCGACGCGCCCGAGCAGGTCGAGCCCCCCGATCCCTTCGAACGCCGGATCGGTATCGGGGAAGTGCTCCCCGATGTCGCCGAGCCCGGCGGCTCCCAACATCGCGTCGGCGAGCGCGTGACAGACGACGTCGCCATCGGAATGGCCGGCTAGCCCCTCCCGCGCCTCGAAGTGGACCCCGCCGAGCAGCAGCGGGCGCCCGGGCGCGAACGCGTGCACGTCGAACCCGAGCCCCACCGCCGGTTCCCTCATCCGGTGAGGGTCTCGGCGAGCCGGATGTCCTGCTGCGTCGTGATCTTCAGGTTCGTCCGCTCCCCCTCGATCGCCCGGACGCGGTAGCCGGCCCGCTCGAGCAGGACCGAGTCATCGGTGCCGTCGAACCCGTCCCGCAGGGCACGCTCGTGCGCCTCGCGGAGCACTGCCGCGGTGAACGCCTGCGGCGTCTGGGCCACGGCGAGCGCTCCTCTCAGCTCCGTCCCCTCGATCCTCCCGTCCCGCACACGCTTCACGGTGTCGATCATCGGCAGCACCGGGACGACGCCGTCCCAGCCCTCGAGCGCCTCGAGCGTCCGCTCGAACAGGCCCGATGATGCGAGCGCCCGCGCGGCGTCGTGGCAGATCACCTGCCCGACCTCCGAGGGGACGACCGAGAGTCCGGCCCGCACTGACGCCTGTCTCGTCGCTCCGCCCGCGACCACGGCGTCCACGCAGGAGGGCCCGAGGAGGCGCCGGACCGCGTCCTCCCATCCCGGCGGAGCCACGACGACCACGCTCGACACGGACGCCGCAGCGCACGCTCGATCGACAGCGCGAGCGACGATCGTCGCGCCGCCAAGCGTCATGAGCGCCTTGGGGATCGTTGCATCCATCCGCTCGCCCCGTCCGGCGGCGAGCACGATCACGACGGCACCGTTCACGTCGCCGAGGTTACTGGAGGTTCGCGAACACCATCCTGCCCGTCGCGGTCTTGATGACGTTTCGAACCACGATCGGCGCATCCGAGCCGATCCGCTCGTCGGCGGCCTCCACGACCACCATCGTGCCGTCGTCCAGGTAGCCGACGGCCTGCCCAGCCTCGCGCCCCTCCTTGACCAGCCGCACCTCCATCTCGTCGCCGATCCCCACCGGAAGCCGGAACGCGGCCGCCAGGTCGTTCAGCCTCGGGACCGGGACACCGACCGCCTCGGCCACCTTCGAGAGGTTGTGGTCGGTCGTGACGAGCGAGGCCCCGCGTTCCCTCGCCAGCCGCACGAGCGCGGCGTCGACGTCGGCGACGCCGTCCTCCTCGACGAGGTGGACCTCGATCGTGGCGGCCCGCTTCAACTCGCCGACGGCGTCGAGCCCACGACGCCCGCGAACGCGACGCCGAGGATCCGAGGAGTCGGCGATCGTCTGCAGCTCGCGGAGCACGGCCGTGTGGACGAGCACGTCGCCGGACAGGAACCCGGTCGTGACCAGATCGAGGATCCTGCCGTCGATCAGCGCGCTCGTGTCCACCACCGAGACCTTCTCGGGCGAGGCGGCGGCCCGCGGCTTCAGCCCGATCAGCCCGAACAGCTCCTCGTTCTTGGTCCGGCCGATGCGGAAGCCGACGTAGCCGAGCGTGACGTAGGTGAACGCGACGCTCGTCCAGGCCGCGAGCGGCGGGAGCCGGAACACAGGAACGGAGAGCAGGGCGGCAACGGCGAGCCCCGCGACGAGCCCCCCGACGCCGGCCACGATCTCGGCCGCGGGGACCTTGCGGAGATCCTGCTCCATCGACCGGACGGCCGTCGCGGTCTGGCGACCCACGATGCCTCCGAGCACGAATCCCGTGGACGTCCCGAGGACCACGTACACGAGGGTCCTCGACGGTGGGGATGCCGAGAGGCGGGTCGCGACCGTGTACCCGGCCGCGGCGAACAGGGTGACGAAGATCAGGCGGACGAACTCGACCAGGCGGCCCCGGGGGGACGGAGGGCGTTCGGAGGCCTCGCGAGCACGGAGGCGACCGCGCCACGAGCCTTCCTCGTGCGCGAGCATCTCCTGTGAACGTCGACGCCCCGAACGGGTTCCTTGAACCGGGCGTGCCTAGACGGGCCGGTGAGCCAGGCGGGCTGGACCCGAGCGGGTGGCCCTAGGCCTCCGCCATCGCACGGGCGCCGTGCGACTCGTCCAAGACCTTGTCGATCATCGCCTCGGCCTTCTCCTCGCCTCCGCCGGTAGCGTAGGTGAGCTCGGAGACCAGGATCTGACGCGCCTTGTTGATCATGCGCTTCTCGCCGGCAGACAGCCCGCGCTCGCGCTCGCGGATCGAGAGGTTCCGTACGACCTCGGCGACCTGGTAGATGTCGCCCGACCGGAGCTTCTCGATGTTGTTCTTGAAGCGCCGGCTCCAGTTGGCCGCCATCTTCGACTCGTCCTCGCGGAGGACGTTCAGGACCTTCTTGACCTCGTTCTTACCGACGACCGACCGCAGGCCGACCTCCTCGGTACTGTCGACCGGCACCATCAGTGTCAGATCGCCGTAGGAGACCCGCAGCTTGAAGTACTTGCGCTTCTCTCCGAGGAACTCCCGCACGCACAGCTCTTCGATGACTGCTGCGCCGTGTTCCGGATGCACAACCGTGTCGCCTTTTCGGAACACAAGACCCCCTAGAGTCGGCGGACGAGGACTGGAGGAACCGTGTCCAGGGTAGCACGCGGCGCTCTCGGCCCGCAAATCAAAACCCCAGGTCAGAGGCCGTTTCCGCCGCTTTTCGACCCCATTCGACCATTTCCTGGGGACCCGCGACCTAGGGCGAACGGTCGGCGCGGCGCGGCGGCGGCGGGAAACCCGCCCAGGTCAGGGCCTGCATCACGTGCCGGACAGGGACGGATCGGAGCCCGTCCAGGTCCTCCGTGCCCTCGGGAACGAACACCGTCCTCAGCCCGGCGGCTTTGCCTGCCGCCAAGCGGACGCCCATGCCGGCCACCGGCCGGACGACCCCGGTGAGCCCGATCTCGCCGACGAACGCCGAGGCGGTGGGCGCGGGGGCGCCGGCGGCCGCCGACGCGACGGCCGCGGCGACAGCGAGATCGCACGCGGGGTCATCGAGCCTGGCTCCGCCGGCGACGGCACCGAACACGTCGGAGCGTCCGAGCGGGAGCCCGGCGCTGTCGAGCACGGCGCCGACCAGCTGGAACCGGCGGAGATCCAGGCCGCTCGCCTGGCGCCGGGCCGTGCCCTCGCCGCGACCGACGAGCGCCTGCACCTCGACAGCGAGCCCGCGTCGCCCGGCGAGCGGGAGGGCGGTCGCGGCGCCGGCCTCTCCCCCACCGGGCATGAGGAGGTGGGCCGGATCGATCTCGCGAAGGCCCGCCCCGGTCATCTCGAACCACGCGGCCTCGCCCTCCGCGCCGAACCGGTTCTTGCCCGTCGAGAGCACGCGCAGTCCCGAACGCGGATCGCCGTCGAACGCGAGCACCACGTCCACGGCGTGCTCCAGCGCCCGCGGCCCCGCGAGCTCGCCGTCCTTGGTGACGTGACCCGTCAGCAGGACCGTCACCCCCTCGGCCTTCGCGAACCCGACGAGCGCGTCCGCGCACCCGCGGACCTGCGATTGGCCACCCGGGACCTGGCCCGCCGAGGGCTCACGCAGGGCCTGGATCGAATCGATCGCGAGCAGGAACGGTCGGAGGGAGCGGGCGGCGTCGACGACGGCCGGCAGCTCACGGCCCGACACGAACGACAGCGCCGACCCGTCGATGCCGAGCCGATGTGCCCTCGCAGACACCTGACGGCGCGATTCCTCCCCGGATGCGAACAGGCAGGGGAACCCGGCGCTCGACAGGTTGGCCCCGACCTGCAGGAGAAGGGTCGACTTGCCGATGCCGGGCTCGCCGGCCAGCAGGGCGACGGTGGACGGGACCAGGCCGCCTCCGAGGACGCGATCGATGCCCGGCAGACCCGTCGAGACCCTGCGCTCGTCCGCGTCGTCGTGAGCGAGGGTCTCCAACGAGATGCCCGGTGCGCCGCGTTCGCCGAGACCTTCCTCGATCGTTCCCCACGCTCCGCAGCCGGGGCAGCGCCCCGCCCACTGCGCGAGCTGCTGACCGCAGTCCCGGCACGAGAGAAGCGTCCTGACCCTGCCCATCCTCGGAACCGTAGCGAGAGGGTCTGACAGAGCACGTCGCCGGTGGGTGTCGGCGACCAAGGATAGGGTCCTCCCCCTCGAGGTCCGAAGGACGTAGACCTGCCGAGCCGAGGAAACCCCTTCCCTGGGTATCGACCCGCGACCCGTGTGACCCGATAAGCAGAGGAACCGGAGGACGAGATGCAGAGGGTTCGAGCAAACGGGTTCGGCCGACTGGATCCGCTCGACGGCGCCGCGTCCGATCTCGTCTCCGATCCGCGGTCGCATCCGCTGCCGGAGCCGTTCGAGTACCCGCTCGCGATGGTCGAGTGGCACGACGCCTGGTTCGACTTCGATCAAGGGGATCCCGACGACTGCCGCCCGGACTACGTGGTCACGACCGTCGGCTTCCTGCTGAGCGAGGGTCCGCGATCCGTGTCGGTCGCGCAGGAGCTCCTGCCGGATGGGGAAGGGTTCCGTGCCGTGACCCACATCCCCCTCCCGATCGTGGAACGGATCGTCCGCCTCCATCTGCCGGCCGATCTCAACGGACATGTGCGTTCATCGGCTCCGCCGTCCGGGTAGACTCCTGTGGTCCAACGATCCCGCACGTGCGGGACCACGACCCGGAAGGAGGGATGCCGCATGGCCGAGATCGTCCTCGCCGCCTCGCCGCACCCCTCGGGGATCGGGCGCTAGCCCGATCGACCCGGCGTCCAACGCCTGAGCCGCCCCGAAGGGGCGGCTCTCGTTCGTTCCCGGCACTGGCGGCCGAGGCTCACCGTGCCGAACCGACATCGATCGAAGGGAACCGGATTGGACATCCACGAACTCGAGGACGACGAAGCCGGTACCACGGCGTTCGACCACTTCCTGGACGAAGGCCTGATCACCGACGTCGTGCACATCGTGAAGACCGGCAAGGAGGCGTCCGTCCACCTGTGCCGGGGGAACCGCTCGACCACCGGCGAGGATCTGCTCGCGCTCAAGGTGTACCACCCGCTCGACCGGCGGGACTTCCGCGACGAGTCGATCTACCGGGACGGCGAGTGGATCAAGGAGCGGCGGATCCGCGCCGCGCTCGAGAAGAAGACCCGGTTCGGCCGGGAGCTCCAAGGCACGCTCTGGGTGAACCGCGAATGGGAGACCCTGCGCACGCTCTCTGCGGCCGGGGCGCCCGTTCCCCGGCCGATCGCGTCGACGGGCGACGCGATCTTGATGAGCTACGTCGGCGACGACCAGCAGCCGGCGCCGCAGCTCCGAGCCACCCGGCCGGGCCCCGAGGAGGCGCGGGACCTGTTCGGACAGGTCCTGCGGGCCGTCGAGCGGATGCTGTACGGCAACGTGATCCATGGGGACCTGTCGGCCTACAACGTGCTGGTTTGGGCTGGACGGGCCACGATCATCGACCTGCCGCAGGCGATCGACCCGCGGAAGAACCGGCACGCGCCCGCGCTGCTCGAACGCGACGTGAAGCGGATCTGCGATCACTTCGCCCGGTTGGGCGTGCGTTCGGCCCCCGAGGAGCTCGCCGCCGACCTGTGGACGGCGTGGCAGTTCGCCGACCTGGTGCCGGAGGAGCTGCGGACCGGGATCGAGATCTAGCCCTCGCGGGCGCCCCGGAACTCGAGCGTGTACCGCCAGCTCGAGCCATCGGGCGCGTGGTCGAACCCCTGGAGCCTGCCCGTCTCCCCACCGGGCAGCAGGACCGGGAGCCCGAGGTGCTCCCCTCCGGGCCACAGGTCCTCCCGGGTTCGGTCCTCCATCCGGACCATCGTCATCGGGTGATCACCGTCGGACTCGAGCGGATCGCTCCAGTCGGCGGTCTCCCTGGGCAGGAGCTGCCGGTACCGCACGTATCGGACGGACACGTGCATCAGGACGGGCTCACCCGGCGACTTCCAGGCCTTGCCTAGGAACCGCCACTTCCGGCCGTCCTTGGACGTCTCGACTGCCCAGCACTCCTCGTTGCCGAGTCCCACCGCCCCACCCTACCCAAGCCTCGGACCTGGGATGGCCCGCAGGCCGGGTGCAGACGCGCATCCCCGATCCGGGCCGCGCGGAGGCTGGTGCCGACGACGCGCTCCTGCTGAACGTCGTCCGCCAGGCCTGATGCTCGAACCGATCCGAGTGGCTCGCACGGACGGTTCCCGGGCCACTCGTTGAGACGAGCCGACCCCGGACACCGAACGGCCCGGCAGCCTCTCGGTTGCCGGGCCCTCGGTCTTGCGGGGTTCGGCGCGGTCACGCCGGACCCACATCCATCCCTACCGATCAGGCCTCCGACGAACCCGCGAGCTCGACGGGCGGGACCTCCGGCGGGACGCCCGCGCCCTCGAACACGATCTCGCCGTCCCGCGCATCCACGATGATCGTCTGGCCGGCCCGGAACTCCTTCCAGAGCAGCTTCTCCGACAGCGGGTCCTCGACCATGCGCTGGATCGTCCGGCGCAACGGCCGCGCTCCGAGCGAGGGGTCGTAGCCCTTCTCGGCGAGCACGGTCTTCGCGGCCTCCGTCAGCTCTATCTCGAGGTCCTTGGCCTTCAGCTGGTCGGTCACGCGCTTCATCATCAGGTCGACGATCTGCTTCACGTCCTCCTGGGTGAGCGAGTGGAAGACGATGACCTCGTCGATCCGGTTCAGGAACTCGGGCCGGAAGGACTTCTTCAGCTCGTCCATGACCCGGTCCTTCATCTTGTCGTAGGTCATCTTCTCGTCGGGACGCGCCGCGAACCCGATCCCGGGTCCCTTCTGGATGTCCCGGGTCCCGAGGTTCGACGTCATGATGATGATGGTGTTCTTGAAGTCGACCTGGTGACCCTGTGAGTCCGTCAGGCGGCCGTCCTCCAGGATCTGCAGGAGCGTGTTGAACACGTCAGGGTGCGCCTTCTCGATCTCGTCGAACAGGATCACGCTGAACGGCTTGCGGCGGACGGCCTCGGTGAGCTGGCCGCCCTCCTCGTACCCCACGTAACCCGGGGGCGAACCGATCAGACGGCTGACCGTGTGTTTCTCCATGTACTCGGACATGTCGAGCTGGATCAACGCGGCCTCGTCGCCGAACAGGAACTCGGCGAGCGCCTTGGAGAGCTCGGTCTTGCCCACGCCCGACGGCCCGAGGAAGATGAACGAGCCCGAGGGACGCTTGGGGTCCTTCAGGCCGGCGCGCGTCCGTCGGATCGCCTTGCTGACCGCCGTGATCGAGTCCTCCTGGCTGATGATCCGCTTGTGGAGCTCGTCCTCCATACGGAGCAGCTTCTCCGTCTCTTCCTCGGTCAGCTTGAAGACGGGGATGCCGGTCCAGGTGGCGAGCACCTCGGCGATCTCCTCCTCGTCGACCTCGGACAGGACGTCCATCTCGCCGGACTTCCACTCGCGCTCGCGACGCTGCCGCTCCTCGACGAGCTGCCGCTCCTCGTCGCGCAGCGAGGCGGCCTTCTCGAAGTCCTGGGCGTCGATCGCGCTCTCCTTGCGCAGCCGGACCTCGGCGATCTTCTCGTCCACCTCGCGAACGTCCGGGGGCGCGGTCATCCGGCGGATCCGCATCCGTGACCCGGCCTCGTCGATCAGGTCGATCGCCTTGTCCGGCAGGAACCGGTCGCTGATGTAGCGGTCGGACAGGTTGGCCGCGGCGACCAGCGCGTCGTCGGTGAACGAGACGCGGTGGTGCGCCTCGTACCGGTCGCGCAGACCCTTCAAGATCTCGATCGTGTGCGCGACGGTCGGCTCCTCCACGTTGATCGGCTGGAACCGTCGCTCGAGCGCGGCGTCCTTCTCGAGGTGCTTGCGGTACTCGTCGCGCGTGGTGGCGCCGATCGTCTGGAGTTCGCCGCGCGCGAGCATCGGCTTGAGGATGCTCGCCGCGTCGATCGCGCCCTCGGCCGCCCCGGCCCCGACGAGCGTGTGCAGCTCGTCGATGAACAGCACGATGTCGCCGCGGGTGCGGATCTCCTTCAGGACCTTCTTCAGGCGCTCCTCGAAATCGCCGCGGTAGCGGGAGCCGGCCACGAGCGCGCCGAGGTCGAGCGTGTAGATCTGCTTGCCCTTGAGCGTCTCGGGAACCTCGCCCCGCACGATGTCCTGCGCGAGGCCCTCGACGATCGCCGTCTTGCCCACGCCGGGTTCGCCGATCAGCACCGGGTTGTTCTTCGTGCGGCGGGACAGCACCTGCATGACCCGCTCGATCTCCTTCTCGCGGCCGATCACCGGGTCGAGCTTGGTGTCGCGCGCGAGTTGGGTCAGGTTGCGCCCGAACTGGTCGAGCACCATCGAACCCTGTCCGGCCTGCTCCCCCTGGCCGCCCGGCGTGGTCTCGCCCTTGCCCGCCGTGTAGCCGGACAGCAGCTGGATCACGGTCTGGCGGACGCGGTTGAGGTCGGCCCCCAGCTTCTGCAGGACCTGCGCCGCGACGCCCTCGCCCTCGCGGATCAACCCGAGCAGGATGTGCTCGGTTCCGATGTAGTTGTGACCGAGCTGCAGCGCCTCGCGCAGCGACAGCTCGAGGACCTTCTTGGCGCGCGGCGTGAACGGGATGTGCCCCGTCGGCGCTGCCTGGCCCTGGCCGATGATCTCCTCGACCTGCTGACGGACGGCCTCGAGGGAGATGTTCAGGGACTCGAGCGCCTTGGCGGCGACCCCTTCCCCTTCGTGGATCAGCCCGAGCAGGATGTGCTCGGTCCCGATGTAGTTGTGGTTGAGCATCCTCGCTTCTTCTTGGGCGAGGACCACGACGCGGCGGGCTCGGTCGGTGAAACGCTCGAACATCTCAATCCCCCGGGGCCGGAGCCCCACCTATCGAACGGCCTCGGGGATCACCGGACCCCGTCCTACCCCCGAGGCAGGTCGAGCGCTCCGGTGTGGCACGATCTCGTGCGCCCGCCGAAGCGCCCCACGCAGGGAAGTATACCCCCGACCCTCGATGCAACCTCCGGAGGCATCCGTTCGTTCCCACCAGCGGCTCCATACCCGTTCTTCGGCGATCCCGCGTGCCGGGATGAGGCGCGATGAGCTGCTGGAGAGGTTGTAGGCCCGCTGGCCGGTGTGGTGGCCCGAATGGGCCATACAAGTTCAGCCGTTTGGGGCGTTGTCCCGCCGCGGCACTCTCGGGCAGGATGCAGGGACCTGAACCTCGGTCTTCCCTGTGGTTCCTTCCCGGTGAGGAGAAGACGCGTTGCGGGTCTTGGTGGTGGATGACCACCCGGCGTTCCGTCGGGCGCTCACGTCCGCGCTGAAGATGGTCAAGGGTATCGAGGTGACCAGTGAGGCGGGCGGGGGCAGGGAGGCGACGGTTCGCGCTCGCAAGGACGAGCCCGACCTGGTGCTGATGGACCTGTCGATGCCCGACTTCGATGGGATCGAGGCGATGCGCAGGATCCACGAGGACCGGCCCGACCTCCCCGTCGTGATCCTGACCGCCCATGCCGACCCGGGCGTGGAGAAGGAGGCGCGGGAGGCTGGCGCCTCGGGGTTCCTCGCCAAGGGAACGGCCCTCGAAGACATCGTCATCGTGCTCCACGAGGCGACCGAGGGCATCACCTAGGACGGCCCGTTCCCCGGCTCGCACCGCACGGACGCCGCCGTCAGACCCCTCCTTTGTCCGGGTTCAACCACGACCCGTGCCTGCCGATACACGAGTGATGACACCCCCACCGACCGAAGCCGGGAGCGCGCGCCTGCCGAACACCATCGTGTCCGAGGCTCGGATCGTCGGCCTCCGCGGGTTCACGACGCCGTCGCTCGAGGCGGTCGAGCACCGGCGGATCCAGCTGTGGATCTTGACGTCGATCATGTTGGTCTCGGTCAGCGTGGGCGTCGTCGTGCTGTCGATCTGGCCGACGTCCAGCGGGTCGCCGATCTCCTCCGGTGCCCTTCGGTGGGGGATCGTCCTGATGTCGGTCGGATTCTGCGCGTACGCGATCGACAAGGAACGGCACCTGCAGAAGCTCTCGCGGCTCCTCACCGACGAACGCATCCTCACCGCGGCGCTGTCGAACCGTCTGCGTGAGCTCTCGCTCCTGCTCCAGGCCGGCAAGGCGATGAACGCGGTGCTCGAGCTCGACGCGGTCCTCGATGTGATCCTGCACAGCGCCCTCGAGCTCCTCACAGGGGCGAGCGGCTCGATCATGCTCGTCGACGGCGAGTCGCTCGTCGCCCGATGCGTCCGCAACAACCCCGAGGCGCTCGGGCGGCGGGTCGCGATCGGCGAGGGGATCGCCGGGCGGGTGGCCGAGACGAAGGAGCCGCTCCTGATCAACGGCAAGCCGACGTCGCACGAGTTCCCCGGTCTCGACGTCCGCACCCGTGCGGTCGCGAGCGCGATGTCGGTGCCGCTCGTCAACCGTGGTGAGGTCCTCGGCGTGTTGAACGTGAACGCCGACGTCGACCACACCTTCAGCGCGTACGACCTCCGAGCACTCAGCCTCTTCGCCGAGCAGGCCGCTGTGGCGATCGCCAACGCCCGCCTGTTCGACGCCGAGCGCGCCCACGTCGTCGAGCTCGTCGAGCTCGACCGCCTGAAGTCCGAGTTCCTCGGGCTCGTGACCCACGAGCTCCGAACGCCCCTCACGGTCGTGCTGGCCGCGGCGCAGGCCGGCAAGCAGCCCGACTCGCCGATCGAGACGTCGGAGCTCTTCGAGATCATCGAGCGCAACGGGAAGAACCTCGCGTCCCTGGTCGAGGAGCTGTTGATCGCCGCGCGGCTCGACCAGGAAGAGGCGACGATCGACCCCGTCGCCGTCGACGTCGCGGAGCTCGTGCGAACCGTCGCCCGCGACTTCGGGGTCACCGACCGACCGGTCGAGACGCAGGTGCAGGAGGGGCTCTGGACGATGGGCGACCCGGACGCGATCCGGCGGATCCTCGTGAACTTGCTCGACAACGCCCACAAGTACGGCGCTCCCCCGATCCGAATCACCCTGGAGCAGGGCGACGACTGCGCCGTGCTGAGCGTCTCGGATGCCGGCCCGGGCCTGCCGGTCGAGGAACGCGAGCGCCTGTTCGACCGCTTCCACCGGGCCGACACGACGGGCAAGCCCGGGCTCGGTCTCGGCCTGCCGATCGTCCGCGGGCTCGCTGCCGCGTGCGGCGGCCACGTGTGGGCCGAGGACGCGCCCGGCGGGGGCGCCGTGTTCCGGGTGGCCCTGCCGCTGGCGGCCACGTCGCAGCTCGAAGCCGTGTGACGATCCCCTAGCCTCCGATCCGGAGGCTCTCCAGAACCTCGTTCACGATCGGCATGAACTCGCGGAAGTCTCTGCGCGATGCCGAGAACGCGTTGACCAGGATCCGCCCCTCACCGGTGTCGAGCGTGATCCATCGGTCGATCTCACCCGGCCCCAGGGCGTTGATCAGGTCGTCGGTCGTCGTCGGTCCAAGGGGGTGATGGAGAGAGAACGCGAGAAGGGTGACGCAGACCGGACACACCGGCCAGGGGTCCTCCGGGGAGGAGGTGACGAGCGTGTCGACCGAGGTTCCGCTCATCCCACCGACCGTGATCGGTCGCGATCGGCCGGTTCGAAGGTTCGGGTGCTCGGAGAGCCAGGCGCCCAGATCGTCAGGGAACGGCAGGATGTTGCGGCGTTCGTCCCACGCCTTCTCCGCGTCTATCGCCCTTCCCGGGGCGAGCATGATGAACGAGAGCCCGTTCGACGGGACGTCGATCTGTTGAAGTTGCACCACGACGGCAAGCGGAACCTCCCCGAACTGCGTGCGATCCAGGAAGGTCGAGGCCTGCCATCCCTCATCGACGGTGAAGGACAACGACGGCTCGAACTCGACTGCCGAGTAGGTGCCTGACTGAAGGGGACCGTCCACCACCGGGTTGCCATCCGCATCGGCAAGGCCGGGGCGCCGGGGTTTCGCGACGCTGGCGCCCCCCGAACCGGTACGGAGGAACTCGGTTCTCTCATCCGTCGTCAGCTCCCGTGTGATCCGAGGCTCGGCCAGCGGAAGGAGTTCGTCACCCGCGACGCAGATATCGCACCGATCGATCCGGACGCCACCCTCTCCTTCGCTCACCACGAAGGGTCCGCTCGGTGCGAGGAACGCCCACAGAGCCGCCCCTCCTTGGCTCGTGTACGTGGCGATCGGCTCCCCCGTCCCGGCGCTCCAGACGCGGACCAAGCCGTCGTCCCCGGCCGTGATCACCCGGCTGCCGTCGGGGCTGAATCCCGCGCCCTCCACGGTGCCGTCGTGGCCCGACATCGTGACGAGAACATCGCCCGTCGTCGGATCCCAGATCCGCGCCGAGCCGTCATCGAACCGCGTCAAGACGGACTCGTTGTCGGGTGAGAACCCGATGCTCAGCGGCTTCCCGGTGGAATCGAGTGTCGAGACCCTGCGCCCTGTCGCCACGTCCCAGATGATCGCGGGACCCGAGACCGTCCCAACCAGCTTGCCGTCCGGACTGAACCCGGCGCCGATGCCGCCCGTCCCCAGCAGACCCGTCACCTTCCACAACTGCTCACCGGTCCGCGCGTCCCACACACGGATGACACCGTCGGCCACTCCGGTCGTCAGCACGTGCATCCCGTCAGAACTGAGGTGCGCCTCCCAGATCGGCGCTCGGTTGTCGAAGACCTGAAGCCGTGCACCCGAGCGTGGATCCCACAATCTCGCGGTTCCGTCGTCGCTCCACGTCAGGACCCGATCCGTCCCGTAGAAGTCGGCGGCGAGATACGTCTCCTCGTGCCCGCGCAGCTCGCTCACCGGTTGCCCCGACGCCGCGTCCCAGACATGTCCGATGCCGTCGCCTCCGGCGGTGACTAGGAGGGAGCCATCAGCGCTGAAGCCGCCCCAGCTCTGAGGTTCACCGGCATCGGCAACCCAGGACTCCGTAGCCGTCGCCGTGTCGATCACGTGGACGCTGCCGTCCGGGGCCAGCACTACGAATGCATCACCGTCTCGGTTCCCATTCATCCACGTGCCGTCTCCGCGGTAGACGGTCCTGCCCGAGGCGGCCTCCCATTCACGCACCGCTCCGTCCGAGCCGGCCGTGGCGACCCGCTCCCCGTCGGGCGCGAAGGCGGCGGCCAGGACCGGACCCACGTTGCCCCGCAACGTGGTGAGGAGCGATCCGTCGCCGGCATCCCAGACCCGAGCGGTCCCGTCCTCGCTCGACGTGAGGACGAGGGATCCATCTGCGTTGAAAGAGGCACCGTCCAGCTCATCCTTGTGCCCCCGAAGCACGTTGACGAGCCTCCCGGAACGAGCGTCCCAGATGCGCCCGGTCTGGTCGAGACTGGCCGTCACGACAGTGCGGCCGTCCGGGCTGAACGAAGCGGCGATCACCGGCCCGCGACTGCCAACCAGGTCGCTGACCATGCGTCCCGACTCGACGTCCCACACCTTGGCGGTCCCGTCTTGACTGGACGTGACGACCCGATCGCCTGCGCGATCGAAGGAGGCGGTGTAGAGCCCATCCTCATGCCCTCGGAGGATCTGGACGGTCCGTCCCGACACCACATCCCAGATCCTGGCCGTTCCATCGTCGCTCGCGGTCACGATCCTGCTGCCGTTCGGATCGAAGCTCGCGTCGTAGATCGGCCGGGTGTGACCGCGCATCACGCGAACTGCGTCCCCCGTCGAGGAGTCCCAGATCCGAGCCGTGCCGTCGTCTCCGGCGGTAGCGATCGATGTCCCGTCGGGGCTGAACTCCGCGTCGTTGACCGCACCGTCATGTCCGCGCAACGTCGCCACCGGATCACCGGTCGCCGCATCCCACACCCTCGCGGTGCCGTCGAAGCTCGCCGTCACGACGAGGGATCCATCGGCGCTGAAGTTCGCGCTCTCGACCAGGTCGTCGTGGCCTTCGAGGACGACTGACGTCACCGTCGGAACGCGCCCAGATACGGGACGTGCCGTCCACACCCGCGGACAAGAGACGCTCGCCGTCGGGGCTGTAGCTCACGGTGAGGACCGCACCCTCATGACCGGTGAACGTCGCTCGGACGTGTGACTCGGTGATCGATTGCCGAAGGGCGTCGAGAGCCTCCGGAGTTCGGGCGCTCTTCATCGCCTCGGTGGCGAGGATGAGCGACCGCTCCGGGTCGACGTCCAGTTGCCCGATGGAGGTCGCGGCGAGCTCCCTCGAACGAGATTCGGCCGCACGCTGCTCCGCCAAGCGCCGGTTGTCTTCGGCTGCATTCCGCTGTTGCAAGGCCGCCACGCCGAGGACCGCCGCGAGCAGGAAGAGAACGGTGACGACGGCGATCGCGGCGCGCTGCCTCCGCGATGTCCCCTGTCGCGAGGCCTGGATGAACCGAGCCTGGACCGGGGTGGGGGCCGGCTCCTTGCCCTGGGCCGCGACCAGGAACCCCTCGGCCTGCTTCAGGTCGGCCCCTCGAAGCAGCAGCGAGCGGTCCTGGTCGGTGTGCTCCCACTCGGAAGCCCGCACGAGCAGGCGGGTGTGGGCCTTGGTGTGCTCCAGGTCGGTGTCCAGGGCCCGAACGATCCGCTCCAGGACCGGATCGAGATCGGTGCCGGTGGCATCGATCCAGTTCAGGGCGGCCAGGGACTGGGGCACCGAGTCCGGGTCGGTGGGGCGGACCTGGACCGGGACGATCCGCTTGCCGGCCTCGCGGGCGTGCTCGAGCTCCTCGGCGCACACGCTGGAGCCGGCGAGGGCCGGGGAGACCACCACTAGGTAGCCGTCGGCGGCCTCGATCGCGGCTTTGATCTCGGCCATCCACTCGGCCGAGGGTGGGATGTCCTCCAGGTCCACCCAGGCGCGTTTGCCGCGTTCGGCAAGGGCATGGGTGAGTTCGACCACCCGCTCGCGGTCGGCGCGCGAGTAGGAGACGAACACGTCGTGACCTCGAGCGGGTTCGGGGGCCGGCACCTGCTCCTCGGTCTTCACGACCTCGACCCGATGTCGGTGGCCACCAAGATCGGCTGACCGGACGGGACGATCGACGCCCCTGATCCCGGGTCGAAGGAGCAAGCGATCCGTAACGTGCCTCGAGCGCGCTGCCTAGGCATCCTCCCGGCCGATCTCCACGGTCTCGATGATCGGTTGGACGGCCCCCCAAACCTTCTCCAGGCCGCGCTCCGACGTGGAGAAGATCATCACCAGGATCGGACCTTCGGGGGTACGCACCTCGATCCACCGTTCCACGCTGCCGAGCTGGGAGCCTCCGAAGAGGTCGTTCCCGAGGGGCCCGGTCTGGTTCGACAGCGTGAGGGGCATGGTCGGCAGGCAATCTCCGCACATCGGCGGAAGGTTCTCTTCCTGCAGGGAAGAAACCCTGAAGTCGACGGCGACCCCGGCGAAACCTCCGATCTCGACCGACCCTGTCTGGAGCAGCTCGAGGTGCGGATGGTCATCCACCCACGTCGCGAGATCCGTCGGGAAGGGGATGACGTTCAGCCGCTCATCCCACTCCTTCCATCCGTCCATCACACGTCCGGGCTCGAGGTTGAGGAACTGGAGCCAGGGCGCCGCGACGTCCGAGTCCTGAAGTTCGACGGAGTTTGCGACCTGCGCCTCTCCGACGCTTGCCCAGCCGATGTCGCTGGTCGCGATCCAGCCCTCGGGGACCGTGAACGTGAGGCTCGGAGTGAAACCGACGGCCGAGTAGGTGCCCGCCGGAAGCTGGCCATCCTCGACCTCCCGTCCGTTCGCGTCCACCAGCCCGGCGGGCCTCGCTTCCTCATCCGCCGTCGTACCAGAGACGTCCCCGAGGTACGCGCGCCTCTCGCCGTCGGTGAAGGCCCTCGTGACACGCGCATCGGCCAGGTGGGTGAGCTCATCGACCGAGCTACACACGTCGCATCGGTCGATCCGGACCCCCTGTCCGTCGTTGCTCACGATCGAACGATCACCGGCGACGAAGTACGCCCTCAACGCCCCGCGAGCCGCATCGATCGACGCGATCGCGCTGCCGGAGGCGGGGTCCCAGATGCGGATCGGGCCGTCCCGCTCGACCGCGACGACCCATCGACCGTCGTGACTGAACCTCGCGTCCACCGAACTCGCCTCGCCCGGCATCGTCGCGGTCAGGTCCCCCGTCTTCGCGTCCCAGATGCGAAGCGGTCCATCGTTGCTATAGGTCACGAGCAACCTGCCGTCGGGGGAGAACCTCGCGTTCGTGATCAGTTCGGGGGCATCCAACACGGCGATCCGGTGCCCGTCCTTCGCGTCCAGGATCTCGGTCTGGCCGGTCACGGCCACCAACGAGCTCCCGTTGGGGTTGAGGTTGACCGAGATCCCCTGGAAGAGGCTCAAGAGATCGTCCACCTCCCAGACCTGGTCACCGTTGCCTGCATCCCACAGACGGATGGCGTCTTGCGCGGCTCCACCGGTGACGACGTGACCCCCATCGGCGCTGAGCGCCGCATCCCCGATCCCCACGCCCGCAGGCCCACCGTGTTCGAACGTCGCGATGCCCTCGCCCGTCCGCGGGTCCCACAGTCTGGCGGTGCCGTCGTCAGAGAACGTCAACGCGCGGTCGGGCACGGCGACGGGGACGGGGACCGTCCAGCCCGGCTCGTGGCCGACGAGGTCGGCAACAGGATCACCGGTGGCGATATCCCACACATGCCCGATGCCGTCGGTGCTCGCTGACACGACGAGCTTCCCGTCGGCCGTGATGACGGCGCCGATCTGGGTCTGTCCGGCATCTACGTCCATGAGCTCGTCGCCGGAACGCCCATCGATGACGACCACGTGGCCGTCGATCGTGGCCACCGCGACCTGCGTCCCGTCTGGGCTTTGGGACATCGTCCAGACCTTGGTGCCGAGGACCTGCCGTCCGGAGCTCGGCTCCCAGACGCGAGCCGTGCCGTCCACGCCGGCCGAGGCGACGAAGGTCCCGTCCGGCGAGAAGCTGGCGTCGAGGACCTGACCCTCGTGCCCTCGGAGCACCGCGACCGTCGTCCCGCGTCTCGCATCCCAAACCCTCGCGGTGCCGTCGTTGCTGGTCGTCACGACCATCGAGCCATCCGGATCGAACGCGACCGAGTTCAGCTCGTCCTGGTGGCCTCGGAGCACCAGCGCCTGACCGGACGTCGTATCCCAGATCCGAGCGGCGTGGTCCTCGCTCGCGATCGCGACCCGGTCTCCCGCTGGCCCGAACGCAGCGTCGACCACGGGGCCGCGCGTGAGGAGCGACCGGATCTGCTCGCCCGAGCCGGCATCCCAGAGCCTCGCGCTCGAGTCCTCGCTGCCCGTGACGACGGTCGACGCGTCGGGCGAGAACCGAGCGACGTAGAGGCCGTCGGAGTGCCCCTCCAATGTGCGGACCAGCTCACCGCTCTCGAGATCCCAGATCTTCGCGGTCCCGTCGTCGCTGGCGGTCAGCGCGAGCGCCCCGTCGGCGCTCACGTCCACGTCGTAGATCGGCCGCCGGTGCCCCTCCAGGACGTGGATGCGGTGACCGGTCTCGAGATCCCATACCGCGGCCGTGCCGGATCCGTCGCCGGTGACGACCTCCGCCCCATCCGGCGTGAAGGCGGCGTCATACACGGCGCCACCGTCGCCCTCGAGGGTTGCGAGCGGAGAACCCGTGATCGCGTCCCAGACGCGGGCCGTGCCGTCGAAGCTCGCGGTCGCGACCTCGGTTCCGTCGGCGTTGAAGCTGGCGCCGACGAGGAGGTCGGTGTGACCGGACAGAACGATCGGGTCGGCTTCCTCGGCGAGGTCCCAGATGCGCGCCGTTCCGTCGTAGCTCGCGGTGAGCAATCGCGAACCGTCGGCGCTGTACTCGACGACCGCGATCGGTCCATCGTGGCCGGTGAACGTCGCGCGCACGCGTGACTCGGCGATCGCCTGCCGGAGGGCATCGACGGCCTCGGGCGTACGTTGGGCCTTCATCGCCTCCGAGGCGAGGAGCAGGGACAGCTCGGGATCGACCTGGAGTTGTCCCACGGACGCTGACGCCAGCTCACGAGAGCGCGATTCCGCTGCCCGAGCCTCCGCGGTCTGCCGCTGATCGATCGCCTCTCCACGCTGCTGCCAGGCGAACACGCCAAGGGTCGCGGCGAGCAGGGCCACGCACACGGCGATCGCGACGGCCGTCCGCTGCCTGCGGGAGGCTCCCTGTCGGGAGGCCTGGATGAAGCGAGCCTGGGCGGGGAGTAGGAGCCGGCTCCTTGCCCTGGGCGGTGACGAGGAAGGCCTCGGCGTCCTTCAGGTCCGAGCCACGAAGCAGTAGGGAGCGGTCCTCGGCCCGGTGATCCCACTCGGTGGCCCGAACGAGCAGCCGGGTGTGGGCCCTGGTGTGCTCGAGGTCGGTGTCCAGGGCGGTGACGATGCGGTCAAGGGCCGGAGCCAGCTCGGGACCGGTCGCATCGATCCAGTTCAGGGCCGAGAGGGCCTTGGGAACGCTGTCCGGATCGGTGGAGCGGACCTGGACCGGGACGATCCGCTTGCCGGCCACCCGGGCGTGCTCGAGCTCCTCGGCACAGACCTTGGAGCCGGCAAGGGCCGGGGAGACGACGACCAGGTAGCCGTCGGCGGCCTCGATCGCCGAGCGGATCTCGGCCATCCACTCGGCCGAGGGCGGGATGTCCTCCAGGTCCACCCAGGCGCGCTTGCCGCGGGAGGCAAGGCCCTGGGTGAGCATGACGACCCGCTCGCGGTCGGCCCGCGAGTAGGAGACGAACACGTCGTGGCCCCGCGCGGGCTCGGGGACAGAAGCCTTCTCCTCGGTCTTCATGGCTCTCTCAGGCGGCGAACCGTACCCAAGACCGGTCTACAGCGCATCTCGTAGGCGAACATGGCGCACGTCGTCCGGGAGAACCGTCACCAGGACGACATTCTCTTGATGAGATCCGGCAACATGCTCGCGAGTCTCCCAAGAGATGAGTACGCGCGTTCTACTCACGCGCCGGCGTCCAGACGAGGACAGCCCGGGTCGTAGGGCTTGAACGGGACGAACTCGGCCCATTCGTCTTCGGTGAGACCCCGTCCCGCGACCCGGCACAGCGTCGACCCGAGATCTGCGACGTCGTCCGTCCACGCGGTCGGCCCGAGCAGCGCGAGGGACCCGTCCTCGCTTCCCGCGACGAGCGTGTCGCCATCCGGCGCGAACGCCACGGAGTTCACCCAGTCCCGCTGTCCTGGAACCGGCTCGCCGATCCGTTCGCCCCCTCCGACGTCGATGAATTCGACCTGGCCCGCCGACGTCCCGACGGCCAGGACCCGCCCGTCCGGACTGAAGGCGAGTGACAGGACCAGGTCATCGATCGTGACTTGGTGCAGACGCTTCCAACTCGAGGTGTCCCACACGATCACGCTTCCGTCGTATCCGCCAGCAGCGAACATCGAGCCGTCTGGGCTGAAGGCCAACGCGAACACACGCTGAAGCCCCTCCGCGAGCGGCTCACCGATCGGCTCCCATGTCGCGGTGTCCCACCGGAGCACCCGCCCATCCCCGAACCCGCCCGAAACCAACGTTCGTCCGTCCGGCGAGAAGGCCGCCGCGGCGGTACCTCCGTCGTGTGCCACGAGCCGTTCGTGCACCTGGGCCCCGGTGGCCGCATCCCACAGGAACACTCCGCCGAACCCAGTGGCCGCGATCGTTCCTCCATCCGGACTCACCGCCAGACTCAGCAGGATGCCTTCCGGATACGGCAGGTCGCCTGGGACGCGCAGGGTGTCCAGGTCGGTGCCACCGGGTCGATCGGCCACCTCGGACGCGCCCGAAGAACGTGGCGCCCGAGAACCAGCTGTCGTCGGGGCCGACGGCCAGGCCGTACTCGTACTGACCGTGGATGGCTTCGCCGACCGGGACCCACGTGCCGTGTCCCAGTCTAAACGTCCCCTCCGCCGCCGACGTCGGATCCGGCGGGAACGGCTCCGCGTAGGAGAACGGTCCCGCCGACAACAGCCGACTCCCATCGCTCGTGAATACGACGGCGCCAATCGCGACCCCCTTCACCGACCACACGAGAGCCGGCGTCCCAGACGAGCATGGACCCGTCGGCGCTCGCGGAGACCAGGTCGGTCCCGGTCGGATCGAACATCACGGCATGGACGTCGGCGGAGTGGCCGAGCAGCGGCTCTCCGACCTGCTCTCCGGTGGTGAGGTCCCACAGGCGAATCGTTCGGTCGGCACTCGACGAGGCCAGCCGGCTACCGTCCGCGTGAGAAAGAGACGTCGAACACCTGATCCGTGTGTCCCTTCGAGCCGTTCGAGCAAGCGCCCCGAGCGACTTCCCACAGCAGCACGCTCGCCGTCGGCGCCGCTGGCCGTCCGATAATCCGGCCGCGACCGTGCGTCCATCCGGACTGAATTCCGGAGACCCCAGCCAGTTCGTGTCCGTCTTGAGCTCCTCGATCTGCTGCAAGGTCTCGGCGTCGACCAGGAACAGCTCGCCTGTCCGGCCCCGACCGCCATCGCCGTGCCATCCGGTGAGAATGCGACACCCGACACGATGTTGAAGTCGGACTCCCTTCTCCCGAACCCCTCGGGGCCTGCCAGCAGTGAACCCTCGTCCGCGTCGAACAGACTCAGGTCGCCTTCGTCGGTTCCGACAGCGATGCGTCGGGCGTTCGGGCTGAAGGCGATCGCCGTCACCGGATCGGCGAACTCGAGTCGAGGGGCCACCTCCACACCCGTCAGGGGGTCCCAACGAGAGACGATGCCGCCCTCGCCTCCGACGGCGAGCGTTCCGCCCTCGGAGAGAACGCGATCGCATAGACGGTTCCGACGGCGGCCGAGAATGGCTCGCAACCATTTCGCCGGAGTCCGCTTCCCACACCGACACGTTCCCCTCGGTCGTCCCCGGACGCGATGAGCTCACCGTCCGGGCTGTACGCCACAGCCTTCTTCCCGCCCTCCGGTGTGAACCCGACGCGGTCCACCTCCTTGCGGCGAGTGTCCGGTCGATCATGGACGAGCGTTGGGCAGCGATGTGCAGGACGTCGATCGCCTCCTGGGTCGGGGCTGTTCGATATGCCTCGAGACTGAGAAGGACAGCGAGATCGAGATCTCGATCCATGTGCACGAGCGCCTGAGCAGCTAGCGCCCGCGAATTTGCGACGTTGGCCTGCTCCTCCGCACGGGCCTGCGCCTCCTGGGCTTCGAGAGCGCTGGACGAGCGCCACCGCCGAAAGCACGAGGGAGACCACCAAGGCGATCGCCACTGCCCCGACCGTGAACCGCTGGCGCCTGGACGCCCCCTGCCGAGAAGTCTGCACGTAGCGGGCCTGGACCGGGGTGGGGGCCGGCTCCTTGCCCTGGGCGGCGACGAGGAAGGCCTCGGCGTCCTTCAGGTCCTGCCCGCGCAGCAGCAGGGAGCGGTCCTGGGCCCGATGGTCCCACTCTGAGGCACGCACCAGCAACCGGGTGTGGGCCCTGGTGTGGTCCAGGTCGGTCTCCAGGGCCCTCACGATCCGGTCAAGGGTCGGTGTGAGCTCGTCCCCGGTCGCATCGATCCAGTTCAGCGCCGCCAATGTCGGGGGAACCGAGGAGGGATCGGTGGGACGGACCTGGACCGGGACGATGCGCTTGCCGGCCGAGCGGGCGTGCTCGAGCTCCTCTGCGCAGACCTTGGAGCCCGCAAGGGCCGGCGAGACCACCACCAGGTAGCCGTCGGCCGACTCGATCGCGGAGCGGATCTCCGCCATCCACTCGGCCGAGGGCGGGATCTCCTCCAGGTCGACCCAGGCGCGCTTGCCCCTTTCGGCCAGACCCTGGGTGAGCGCGATCACCCGCTCGCGGTCGGCGCGCGAGTAGGAGACGAACACGTCGTGTCCACGCGCGGGCTCGGGGGTAGGAAGCCTCTCGTCCTCGGTCTTCATGGTCACCTCACCGGCCGCGAACCTTACCCCACGGATGGCCTACATCGCATCACGCAGGAACGTGACCTCGAAGATGCTTCCCCTACCGTCTTGCGGGCGACATTGCCGGAGTCGTGTTCGCGATACGGCACGGTCCAGCCCGCGTTCAGTGGCCGATCTCCACGGTCTGGATGACCGGTCGGACGGCCTCCCATACTCTCTCCAACCCGCGCGCGGATCGCGAGAAGGTCATCTCCAGGATCGTCCCATCTGAGCTCCGGAGCTCGATCCACCGCTCCACCTTCAGCCTCGTTTTCGTCGCCATCGGAGTGCGACGCCGCCCCCGGCGACCCCTCCGTGTCAGCCGCCTTGCCGACACGGCGGCGATTCGGCCGCCATGGCCGAGCGTGACGCGGGGCGAACAGGCGGAGCTCGCGACGAGCTCGTGCCGTCGAGACAGGGACGAACTACTGACGTCCCGTGTAGCTAGCGAGACATGGACTCACGCGATCGACAAGGCGGCCTCGATCGCCTCTTCGAGGCTCGCGGTCGCGCCCTCGGCCCAGGCCCGATCCCATCCGTCCTCTCCGAGGGACTCGCGCGCCTCGGCGAGGTAACGAGCCTGGATCCCCTCGTCGGCGATCGACGGGATGTGGCCGAGCCGCTCGTCGAGTTCGCGCTCGTGTCGCTGGGCCGCGGCCTCGAACCAGGCCGCGCGCACCGCGTCCGCCGCGGCCGGCCAGCGCCCCGGCGATCCCGTGGAGGGCCATGACCGCCGCCTGCGACATCCCTAGGTTCGCAGTCGAGCCGCAGCGACTGCAGGAACCGCTCGATCGACTCCCCGCGCCCGCCCCTCGGCCAGCTCGATCCAGCCCAGGTTCGCCGATGCGAACGAGACGTGTCGCCGATCCCGAGCGCCTGTCCGCGTATCCAAGGGCCTCCGTCGACAGCGAGCGAGCACGCTCGAGGTCTCCCGCGGCGGCGGCCATCTCGCTCAGGTTGGACAGGGACAGCGCGACCCTCGACATGTCGCCCATCTCGAGACGGATGGCGTAGGCCTCCTCGTGTGCCGCCAGGGCTCGCTGACCGTCTCCGACCTCTCGGAAGGCCTCGCCGAGGTTGTTGAGCGCGGAGGCGAGGATCCACCTGTTCCCCGCGGTGCGCGCGAGCGCCACCGACTCCTCACCGAGGGGGACCATCTCGTCCCGTCGATCGGGAGGGATGAAGACGGACAGGTGCGAGGTCGCGAGGGCCTCGATGGCGAGCGCGCCCGCGTCCCTGGCGCATCGACGGCTGTCCTCGAAGAACCAGGCAGCCTCGTCGCCCTGCTCGGCCGCGAAGTACCCGGCCCAGTCGAGCGCCTTGGCGCGGGCTCGGTGGCGGCCGACAGGTCCCCTCTCGAGGGCCAGAGCGAGCCACCGGCGCCCCTCGCTCAGGTCACCGTGCGGGTACCAGAACTGCCCGAGCACGGCCGCGAGCGCGAGCCCCAGGCTCGGATCGCCTCCACCGAGCGACCAGCTCAGCGCGGCTCGCAGTTGTCGAGCTCGAGTTCGAGCCGATGCAGCCATCGTCCCTGGTCCGGCCCTCGCAGCTCGTCCTCGGCGCTCGTCGCGAGGTCGAGGAAGTACGCGGCGTGTCGGCGACGGACCTCGCCGGCATCCGACCCCTCGTCGAGCCGTTCCAGCGCGAGCTCGCGGATCGTCTCCAGCATCGCGAACCGGGGCCCCTCGTCCGAACCTGCATCAGCGCGGACGAGGCTCTTGTCGACCAGGGACCCGAGCGTGTCGAGATCGGCGCCGCAGATCCGTTCCGCGGCGTCCAGCGTGGCGCCACCGGCGAACACGGCCAGGCGAGCGAACAGGGCTCGCTCGCGTTCGTCCAGCAGATCGTGGCTCCACTCGATCGCCGCCCGCAGCGTGCGCTGGCGCTCCGGCGCGTCCGCGGCGCCCGTGGTGAGCAGCGACATCCGTTGCTCGAGCCGGGCGAGCAGCTGCTCCACCGACAGGATCCTGACGCGCGCGGCCGCCAACTCGACGCCGAGCGGCAGACGGTCCAGGCGCGAGCAGATCGCCTGGACCGTGGCTCTGGCCCCGTCCATGACGAAGTCCGGGCGAGCCGCGCGCGCCCGCTCGTCAAAGAGGTCGACCGCGTCCTCGAGCGACATCGGAGGGACCGCGTACTCGCGCTCGCCACCCAGGTGGAGCGGCTGGCGGCTGGAGGTGAGGAGGACCATCCTCGACGTCTCGGCGAGGAGCGCTCCGAGCGGCGGGGCCGCGCCCGGCAGGAGCTGCTCGAGGTTGTCGAGGACGAGCAGCGCGCGCTTCGATCGCAGATACGCGGCGAGCGCCTGCTCGAAGCTCGCGTTCGGCGTCTCGCGAACGCGGAGACGCTGCGCGATGGTGGGCACGACCAGGGCGGGATCGGTCAGCGCGGCGAGCGGGACGAACCACACGCCGTCGGGGTAGTCGTCCCCGACCTCGGCGGCGAGCTCCAGGGACAGACGCGTCTTCCCGCTCCCCCCCGGACCCGTCAGGGTCAGCAGCCTGGTCCCTGCGCCGCGCAGGAGCTCGAGCGCCTCGGCCAGCTCATGCTCGCGGCCGAGGAACGCGGTGGGTTGCAGCGGGAGGTCGCCGAGGGCGCCTCGCCCTCGACCCTCCAGGACGTCCACGAGCGCGTCCACGTCCTCGCGCCACCGCCGGTCCTGCAGCTCGATCGCGTTGCGGCGCGCGAGCGCGCCGATCGAGGTGGGCAGGTCGGCCTCGGCGGGCATCGAGGCGCCGCCGACGAGCACCGGGATCACGCGGACCCCGGATGAGAGGGCCGCCTCGATCTCGCGGCGCACGAAGTCGGCGGGCTCATCCAGGCGCCTGCCGCCGGATGAGGTCGGTGCCTCCGACCATCCCGGGCCGATCAGGACCAGGACCGCCTCCGAGCCCGAGATCGCGCGTTCGATCTCGGCCGTGAAGTCCGCCCCGGCCTCGATCGACTCGACGTCCATGAACACCGAGCCCTGCCCGAACCGGTCCAGCAGGTGGTCGGCCAGCCTCCCCGCGTGGCCGGCCGCGTCCTCACGTCGGTAGGACAGGAAGAACCGGTGTCCCGCGGTGGCCATGGCGAGCCGTGTCTACCCTCGGCGGCCCGCGGGCGCAAGCCACGCCGACCGGAGCTCAGGGTGCGATCTCCCCTTCGAGGGCGTATGCGACGGCGTCCTCGAACGAGGCGAGGCGACCCCGCTCGTACTCCTCCTCGTACCGCTCGTCGCCGAGGGCCTGGCGCGCCGCGGGCAGGAAGCGCTCGCGGACCCGAGGGTCGATGCCGGGCGAAAGTTCCAGTTCGACCAACTGCGTCATCGAAGCCCCCGCGAGCCACGCCGCCCGGCCCCACTCCTGCACCTGGGCGGCCACGCCCGCCAGCCCGATCAGCGCCTCCTGTCCGGTCCACCGATCGCCCATCTCCCGGCACAGGTGCAGGGTCTCCCGCAGGAGCCGCTCGGCAGACTCCGTCTCACCGTTGAAGAGATGGGCGAGCGCCAGGTTCCCCCGGGCGATGATCGCGTGTTCGCGTTGGGAGACCTCATGAGCCACCTCCAGGCTCTCGTGCAGGTACCCCACGGCCGTCGGGTAGTCCTCGGCGAGCACCATCAGCCAGCCGAGGTGGATGAGCGAGTCCGCGATGCCGGGGAGATACGCCATCGACCGACGGAGCTGCAGGCCCTCTTCGCCCACGCGGACGGCGCGGGGGGAAGGGCCCTGCTCCCCATAGGCGCAGGAGAGGTCGTTCAGGGTCTGAGCGAGGACCCCCGGATCGTTCAGGGTCCGGGCCGCGCTCACCGCCTCCTCGCCGAGCGCGAACGTGCCCTCGTCGACCTGTCCCTGCACCGCGCACACCCAGGTCAGGCGGCTCATCGCGAGCGCGAGGGTTCGCCGGTCATCCACCTCGCGTCCGAGTTCGACGGCCTGCTCGAGCAGTGACCGCGAGGACGGCAGCTGCCCGAGGAACAGGTGCAGGCTCCCGGCCGCGACCAGCACCTCGACACGGTCGGACGTGCGCACGTCCTCGGACCGGGCCAGGACTTCGTCGATCCCCACCGCGCGCGCCTCCTGGATGTAGCCACACGGTTGGAGTGACGACATCAACGCCGCCATCAGTCGGATCGCTGATGGCGCGCGACCCTGTGCCAGCGACGAGTGCACGGCCGCGCGGAAGTTCCCGAGCTCCGGCTCGAGCCGCTCGAACCAGCCCTGAGGGTGGGGGCCCAGCAGCTCCGCGTGGATCGCATCGGCCTCGGTCAGGAAGAACTCGGCGTGGCGCTTCGAGAGCGCCTCGAGCTCGCCGGTCGCCTCGAGCAACTCGGCGGCGTACTCGCGCACGGTCTCGAGCGTGATGAAGCGAAGCGTGCCGTCAACATCCTGACGCCGGATCAGGCTGCTCTCCAGGAGCGACTCCAGCCCACCGAGGACGTCGCCTCCGTGCCCAGCGCCGCCGCACACGGCCTCGGCCGCCTCGATCGTCCACCCGCCCGCGAAGACCGACAGGCGCGCGAACAACTGCCGGTCCGAAGGGGAGAGCAGGTCGTAGCTCCAATCGATCGTCGCGCGGATGGTCTGCTGGCGGGCCGGCAGGTCGCGCGCGCCGCCGGTGAGCAGCGCGAGGCGGCGTTCGAGTCGGGCGAGCATCGCCGCCGGGTCCAGCATCCTCGCCCGGGAGGCGGCGAGCTCGATCGCGAGCGGCAGTCGGTCCAGGCGAGCGCAGACCGCGGCCACCGGCTCGCGCTCGGCCGGATCGGATACGGAGATCTCGGCACCGGCAGCGCGAGCGCGTTCGACGAACAGATCGACCGCCGCATCCTCGCCGAGCGTCTCGAGCGGGAACTCGCGCTCGGCCGTGACGCGCAGCCGTAGCCGGGTCGTGACGATCAGGTTCAGGCCCGGAGCGGCCGCCGACAGCTGCGCGATCGGAGCGGCGGCATCCGGAAGCAGCTGCTCCAGGTTGTCGAGCACGATCAGGGTCCGCGCGTGCGACAGGCGGGCGGCGAGCGCATCCAGGATCGTTCCGTCGGCGCCCTCGCGGACCTCGAGCACGCGCGCGAGCTCCACCGGGAGCAGGCCCGGGTCCGTGACCGAGGCCAGCCCCACGAACCATGCACCGCCCGGGTACGTGTGGGCCAGCTTGGCTGCCACTGAGACCGCCAGGCTGGTCTTGCCGATCCCACCGGGTCCGGTGAGGGTGAGCAGCCGGACCTCCTCGCGGCGCAGCAGCTCGGTGCATCTCGTCGAGCTCACGCTCGCGGCCGACGAGCGGGGTGGGTTGCAGCGGGAGGTTCCCGAGCCCGCCGCGAACGCGGCCCTCGAGCACGTCCACGAGCGCGTCCACGTCCTCGCGCCACCGCCGGTCCTGCAGCTCGATCGCGTTGCGGCGCGCGAGCGCGCCGATCGAGGTGGGCAGGTCGGCCTCGGCGGGCATCGAGGCGCCGCCGACGAGCACCGGGATCACGCGGACCCCGGATGAGAGGGCCGCCTCGATCTCGCGGCGCACGAAGTCGGCGGGCTCATCCAGGCGCCTGCCGCCGGATGAGGTCGGTGCCTCCAACCATCCCGGGCCGATCAGGACCAGGACCGCCTCCGAGCCCGAGATCGCGCGTTCGATCTCGGCCGTGAAGTCCGCCCCGGCCTCGATCGACTCGACGTCCATGAACACCGAGCCCTGCCCGAACCGGTCCAGCAGGTGGTCGGCCAGCCTCCCCGCGTGGCCGGCCGCGTCCTCACGTCGGTAGGACAGGAAGAACCGGTGTCCCGCGGTGGCCATGGCGAGCCGTGTCTACCCTCGGCGGCCCGCGGGCGCAAGCCACGCCATCGGAACGACCTGCCGGCCGTGGACGGAGCCTAGTCCTGACAGGGGAACTTCTTCGATGCGGTGCTCGGCAGGCTGTCGACGTCCCCAACGAACTTCACCACGATCTTGCACGTTCCCTCGGGCGGCTCGGTGAAGCTCGCGAAGTACAGACTGTCGAGGCTCGTCCCGATCCTCAGCTTCCGCACCTCGACGAACCGACCGGACGAACGCCGGGAGAGCGTGGCGGTGAGTCGCGCTCCGTTGTGGAAGGGCTGGAGCTCTCCCTTCGCGAACACGCGACCGGCGGAGCCACGCGAAATCTCGATCGTGAGGTCGGTCGGTTGCTGCTCGACCGGGACCAGCGGGGCTGTGGACCAATCGGGATCGGCGTCGATCGCGTTGCTGATCTGATGCGGGTCGGAGCCGTCCGAACCCATCGCGAACACGCCGTACTCCTCCCCGAACCAGAACAGGATCTGCGTCCCATCGGGCGACCAGTCCGGCGACTGCTCCCACGCCGCGTCGGGGGTGAGGTTCGTCCCGCCGGACCCGTCCACGCGGATCGTCCAGATGTCCGGGTGGTAATCGGGCGCGAGACGCGTGAAGGCGATCATCGTGCCGTCCGGAGACCAATCCGGGTCCTCGTCCTCGAGCTCATCGTTCGTGACGTTGACCAGGCCGGTCCCGTCGGCGTTCATCGCCACGATGTCCCAGTGGTTCCCGACGACCCGCTGGAAGGCGATCCTCGTGCCGTTGGGCGACCACGACGGGTGCTGGTCGAAGGCGCCGCCCGTGAAGCAGCTCCGGTCCGATCCGTCGGGGTGCATGAGGCAGATGTCTTCGCCCGAGGAGAACGCGACCCGGCCGCCGTCGGGTGACCAGACCGGGTCCTGCCCGAGCCCGAGATCGGTGAGCCCGCTCCCGTCGGCCCGAACGATCCACACGTGGGAGTGGGGATACTCGGGCACCGGGTGGGTCCCCATGACGATCCTCGTCCCGTCCGGCGACATGTTCGGGTCGACGAAGATGATGGGGTACACGTTGTCCGTGATCCGGCGGAGCATCGTCCCGTCGGGGTTCATCGTCCAGATCCGGACCTCGCCGTCGCGATCGCCGGAGAACACGATCCGACCGTTCGGTCCCGGGAGCGAGGCCCCGGCGGGGATCGGAGCGAGGCTCGTCGTGATGGTCCAGGCGAGCAGAGCCATCCCCGCGATCGACGCCGAGAGCCGACTCCCCTTCGTCCGTGTCATCCCATCACCCTCTGTCTACGTCGACGCCGACGGCGCGGTGAACCTTCTACATCGCGATGGTGTGCGCGAGCAAGGCGGGCGTTCCCCAAGGCGCCGACACATGCCGGGTCATCTCGGCGACACGCCGAGGATCGCGCACGTCTCGGGACGCGGCCTCGGAGCTACGCCTCGGGCGGGCGGTGCAGCGGGAACAGGATGACCTCACGGATGCTCGAGGTGTCGGCGAGCAGCATCAGGAGCCGGTCGACCCCGATACCGAGACCGCCGGCCGGCGGCATCCCGTGTTCCAGCGCCTGGAGGAAGTCCTCGTCGAACGGGTGGGTCTCCTCCTCGCCGGCCTCGCGCGCCTGCAGCTGCAGGAGGAACTTCGCGCGTTGCTCGTCCGGATCGGTCAGCTCCGAATACCCGGTCCCGAGCTCCATGCCGCCGATGACGGGATCGACGTGCTCGGTGAGCCTCGGATCGTCGCGGTGTGGCCGCGCGAGCGGCGACACCTCGCGCGGGAAGTCACAGACGAACGTCGGCTGGATCAGCCCCGGCTCGACGAGCTTCTCGAACAGCTCCAGGGCGATCTTGCCGGTGGGCCACGAGGGGTCGACAGGGACGTCATGCCGTTCGGCGACCTCGGGGAGATCGGAACGCTCGAGCGTGATCTCCTCGCCCACGGCCTCGGACACGCTCCCGAGCACGGTGATCCGACGCCACTCCCCACCGAGATCGATGTCGTTGCCCCGGAAGGTCACCTGGAGCGTCCCCGCGACCTCGAGCGCGCTCGCCTGCACGAGCTCGCGCGTGACGTCCATCATCGTCTCGTAGTCCGCGTACGCCTGGTAGAGCTCGAGCATCGTGAACTCGGGGTTGTACTTCCAGCCCACGCCCTCGTTGCGGAAGTTCCGTCCGATCTCGTAGACGCGCTCGAGGCCGCCGACGAGCAGTCTCTTGAGGTACAGCTCGAGCGAGATCCGCAGGTACAGGTCCATGCCCAGATCGCGGTGGTGCGTGACGAACGGCCGGGCCATCGCCCCGCCCGCGATCGGCTGCAGGACCGGCGTCTCGACCTCCACGAACCCGTGCTCGTCGAGGTAGGCGCGGATCGCGTGCAAGGTCCCCGCGCGGGCGTCCACCAGCCGCCGGCGTGCCTGCGGGTCGGTGGCGAGGTGGATGGCGCGCTGCCGCTGCTGGAGCTCGGGGTCCTTCAGGCCGTGCCACTTCTCGGGCAGCGGGCGGAGCGCCTTCGTGAGCATCGCCAGCCGCTGCACGAACACCGACAGCTCGCCCTTGCGCGTCGTTCCGACGCGGCCGGTCGCGCCCACGATGTCGCCGAGGTCGACCTCGGCGAGGAGGGCGAGGCTCGCCGGTTCGGTCTCCTGGTTGACGACGAGCTGGATATCCCCCGTCCGATCACGCAGGACCACGAAGGCGAGCTTGCCCATGTCCCGCTTCAGCACGACCCGTCCGGCGACCGTCCGGCGATCCTCGGTGAGCCGGTCGGGTTCGAGCCCGCCGAACGCCTCCCGGATCGACGACGCCGGATCGGGCTCGATGACGCCGAGCGCCTGCTCGAGGTTCAGGGCGAAGGCACGGTCGCCGAGCCGCTCGCGGCTGTCCCTGCGGGTCCGCAGGACCTCGCGTTCGCGACCGGATGCGTCCTCGGCCACCTCGTCAGTCATCCGCGGGCCCGACGTTACGCTCGAACACGAGGCGCAGGCCCTCGAGCGTGAGCCAGGGGTCGATCTCGTCCACGAACTGGCACTGGGGGACGATCTGCGACGCCAGTCCGCCGGTCGCGACGACGGTGGCGCTACCGCCGAGCTCCTTGCGGATGCGCTCGATCATCCCGTCGGTCTCCGCCGCGGTCCCGAAGATCAATCCGGATTGGATCGCGTCGACGGTGTTCCGTCCGATCGGCGATCTCGGCGCCTGCAGCTCCACCTGCGGCAACCGCGCCGTCTCGCGCGACAGCGACGCGTTCGACGTCTGCACGCCGGGGGCGATGGCGCCCCCGAGGAACTCCCCCTTCTCACTGACCACGTCGTACGTCGTCGCGGTCCCGAAGTCGATCACGATGCACGGCCCGCCGTACCGGCTGAACGCCGCGAGCGCGTTCACGATCCGGTCCGCCCCGACCTCGCGTGGGTTGTCCGTCTGGATCGACAGACCCGTGCGGGTCCCGGGTTCCACCACGACCGCCGGGAAGTTGAAGTACCGGGTCACCATGTCGCGCAACGCGGTCGTGGACGTCGGCACCACCGACGAGATCACGACCCCCGTGATCTGGTTCGAGAACGAGAGACCCGCCTGATCGAGCAGGCCCGCGAACAGGACCGCCAGCTCGTCCGCCGTCCGCTCGGTCTCGGTGGACAGGCGCCACTGGTGCTGCAGTTCCGCGCCACGGAACACCCCGAGCACGGTATTCGTGTTCCCGACGTTCACCGCGAGGAGCACTCGGCGTCACCTCCCTGACGGGCCATCCTGCCACGCGGGGACGGGGCCGACATCCGATCGTGGGATGGAGCCGCTCCCCCCGCACGCGCTCCGATCACGCCGTGGGCAGCAGCAGGGTGTCGATCAGCCGCACGCGCCCGAAGCGCGCCGCGACGAGCGCGCGCGCGGGTCCGGCGATCCTCGGGACCTGCTCGAAGGACCGCTCGTCGACCACGGCCACGTAGTCGATCCGCGCTTGCGCGGTGGCGCCGATCTCGCGCGCCATCGCCGCCACCAGCCTCGCCGTCTCGCGCTCGCCCGAGCGCACGAGCCCGGCCGCTTCCGAGAGCGCGAGGAACAGGCAGGTCGCGGCCTCGCGTTCCTCGGGCGACAGGAGCCGGTTGCGGCTGGAGAGCGCGAGCCCGTCGGGTTCGCGCACGACGGGAAGACATCGGACGTCCACGGGCAACGACAGGTCGCGCACCAGGCGCCGGATCAGGTGGAGCTGCTGCGCGTCCTTCTCGCCGAGGTAGGCGGCGCACGCTCCAACCGTGTCGAGCAGCTTGGCGACCACCGTCGCGACCCCGCGGAAGTGACCGGGGCGCGACGCGCCCTCGAGCCGCTCACCGAGCGGCCCCGGGTCGACCGTCACCTCGGGCTCACCCTCCGGATACATCTCGTCCACGGTCGGCGCGAAGACGAGATCGATGCCGTCGCGCTCGGCCACGGCGAGGTCGGCCGCCTCGTCGCGCGGGTAGGCCTCGAGGTCACTCGGGTCGCCGAACTGCAGGGGGTTCACGAAGATCGAGACCACGGCGAGATCGTGCTCCGCCTTCGCGCGTCGCATGAGCGAGCGATGGCCTTCGTGGAACGCGCCCATCGTCGGGACGAATCCGACGGTCGCGCCCTCCATCCGTGCGCGCTCGCACGCCTCCCGGGTGGCGGCGATGGTGCGGGTCACCTCCAGCGGGCGAGCACCTCCTCGACCGCCGCCCGGCCCGCCATCCGGACGCGCCCCGAACGTTCGGCCAGGGCGAGCGCCAGGTCGGCGAGGGCGACGTACGGGCGAACGGCCTCCGGGACGTGCTCGGCGAGCGCTTCGAGGTTGCGCTGCAAGGTGACCGCGTCTCCGCGAACGGCCGGTCCCGTCAGCGCCTCGGCCGGCCCGACGCGATGCACGTTCGCGAGCGTCGCCTCCTGCAACGGGGTGAGCGCCGCGATCGGGTCGGGAACCCCGGCGACGCGCTCGAGCTCCTCCGCGAGGGCCGTCACCGTGACGACGTAGTTCGACGCGAACACGGCAGCCGCGTGGTACAGGGGCTTGCGCTCGTCCGCGATCCGGAACGGTCGGCCGCCCGCATCCCGTGCGAGACGCTCGCCGAGCTCGAACCCATCCTCGTCGTCGGCCGTCACCGCGAACGCGGCGCCGGGGATCCGTTCGACGGCCGCCTCGACCGTCGGGCAGGTCTGCAGCGGATGCACCGACAGCGTCGCCACGCCGACGGATGTGGCAGCCTCCAGGGCGTCGAGCCCGGTCGCGCCGCTCGCGTGGACGACGGCGTTCGCCATCTCGAGCGCGCCGCCTTCGGCCATCTCCTCACACACGTCCGCGATCGCCGCGTCCGGCGTGGCGATCACGACGACCTCGGCGCCGACCGCCGCGCCGACGGCGTCACGCACGGGAACGCCGGGGAGGAAGCGCGCGGCCCGCTCCGGGGTCGCCGGCCCCCCGGCCACAGCGACGATCCGATGCCCGGATCGCTGCCACAGGACGGCGAGCGACGTGCCGACGCGGCCGGCACCGACGATCGCGAGATCCATGGCACCGAGTATCCCGCTCAGGGGATCCAGACGATCGGCCCCGCCGGCGGCGGCGCGTCGGCCTGGAGGGGGAGCCGGCTGGGCGAGCGCCCGCCGGCGACGAAGATCCCGTCGTCCCCGGCGAGGTAGAGCCGGCCCCGGTCGTCGAACGTCGCGTCGAGCTCCGGCGCGGCCGGCATGACGTACCGGGGCACGCGGATACCCGATCCGGAACCGGCGTCCAACACGAACACGCCCCGACGTGTGCCGAGCGTCCCGACCAGCGCGACGTGGCTGCCGTCGCTCGACCAGGCAAGGATCCGTTCGATCGCGAGGACGTCGTCGCCGCGGCCGACGGTCACGGGTCCCCCGATGCCTTTCCACCCCAGGAGGGTGCCGGTCCCCGACGAGGGGTCGCCGCGCGAGGTCCGCACGGGATCGGGCGTGAGGAGGAAGGCCGACGGAGGGCGGGCCGAGATGATCCCGACGCCGTCGAACATCAGGTGCGGGACCCCGACCGATCCGGTGAGGTAGACGCTCAGCCGGTCGCCCGAGGCCGCCGTGAAGTAGGTCGCGGCCGCGCTCCGACTGAGCGACAGGACGGGTCCGCAGAAGCCGGGATCGTCGAGCGCCCACTCGACCTTCTCCGAGACCACGGTCACCAGGCTGATCCGGACCGACGCGCATCCGGCCGGAGCGGTCCGCCCGTTGCGCGCGAACACGAGGCTCGCCCCGCCGGGACCCCACGCGACGAGGTCGCCGTGCCCGAGCCCGACGACGTCGGCGTCAGGGGCGACCCCCCGCAGAACCGACACCGCCACCCTCCGGCGAGCGGCCCGGCGTTCCAGGCCCACCCAGCCCGAGCTCGCGCCCGAGACATCGACCAGTTCCTCGGTGCGGCGGGCGACCGGCGGGCCCGGCCGAACCACCCCGGCGAGCAGGTCGACGACCCACAGCCTCGCCCGTCCGTGGTCGCGCGCGAGGTAGACGAGAGCGCCGGGACCGACCGGCTCCGGGCCGGTCGAGACCGCCAGCCGTGGGGACGCCCGGTCGGACAGCAGTTCGATCGAGCCGACCGCCACGAGCGCGAGCACGACGGCGACCCCGATGGCGACGCCGCGAGGTGCCGAGCGTCTGGACGGCGCCTCGCCGAGCCGAGCCTCCGGCTCGTCGCTCAGGGACGGAGCGACCTCCGGAACCGCTCGAGCCGGTCGATAGAGCGGCGCGCCGCACGACGGACACGCGTCTGCCCGAACTCGGCCCTGCCAGTCGCACCGGAAGCAGACCGTCTCGGTCACGGCACCGGGAGCGGCGGGGCGAAGGGCCGCACGCCGAGCACCGCATCGGGGGCGATCCGGAGCGCCGACAGGCGCCTTCCCCCCGGGAGCGCGGGGTCGGCGTCCAGCTCGCCGAGCGGGACCAGGACGAACCCGCGCTCGTGCATCCGCGGATGCGGGATCACGAGGTCGGGCTCGTCCACCGTTTCCTCGTCGTAGGTGAGCACGTCGACGTCGATCGTGCGCGGGCCCCACCGCTCGTCGCGCACCCGTCCGAGCGCGTCCTCGACCGCCAGGCACGCCTCGAGCAGGTCGCGCGGCGAACGGGTGGTCTGCACCTCCACGACCGCGTTCAGGTACGGCGGTTGCGGCGGGCCGACGGGCTCGGTCTCGTAGATCCGCGACGAGCGGGTGACCTCGACCCCGTCGGTCTCACCGAGGAGCCGCACCGCCTCTCGCAGATGCTCGAGACGGTCGCCGAGGTTCGAGCCCAGGGCCACGTACGCCTTCGTCCCCACGATCAGCGCTCGGCGGTGGCGGCCGCCGCCACGCCCTGGACGTCGTTCGAGCGAGCCGCGGCGGGCTTGTGCACGACCGCGCTCACCTTCCGGACCCCATCCAGCTCGAGGACCGCCTCCGCCACGGCGTGCGCGAGCGACTCGAGGAGATCCAGGGAATCGCGCTCGACGGTCTCGCGAGCGGTTCGGATCACGGTCCGGTAGTCCGTCGTCGACGCGAGCGTATCGGCACCGGCGTCGACCTCGACGTCGAGATCGACGACGAAGTCCTGCGCTCGATCCTTCTCTCCCGGGTTCGCGCCGTGGCGACCGGCGGCCGCGATCCCCGTGAGGAACAGCCGGGAGGTCACCACCGGTCGTCCCCCGGCGGGCGCCGGCCCAGCTCGACCGCGACCGCTCCCTCCGCGTGCGCGTGGGTCGGCGGCGCCCGCAGGTACTGGGTCCGGAGCCACTGTGCGATGAGCGGGGCGACGGTCTCGGGAGCGTCCTCGAGCAGGAAGTGGCCGCAGCCGGGCAGGAGCGCCACCGACGCCCACGGCAGCGCGTCACCGAGGCGTTCCGCGAGGTGGGCAGGCAGGAACGCGTCCTCCTCGCCCCACAGGACGAACGCCGGGATCTCGAGCTCGGCGAGCCTGGGCTCGAGCCCGACGAGGCCCTCGCCGTCGAAGGCGGAGGCGATGCGAACGAAGCGCTGCACGCCATCACCTCGCTGGAAGGGACGTCGGTACTCCTCGAGATCGGCGTCGGAGAGCCGTTCGCGGTGCCCCATCCCGACGTCGAAGAACGTTCCGAACCACGAGCGGACGAAGGCGACGTCGGCGTCCCCCAGACGCGACCGGAGGTCCGAGATCCTGGGCGACGGCCACGCGTCGAACGCGATCGAATCGATGAGGACGAGCGCGTCCACGCCCCCACCGAGCGCGAGGAGCTGCGCGACACCTCCGCCACGACCGTGGCCGATGATGGCTGAGCGCTCGATACCGAGCGTCTCCAGGACGGATCGGATGTTGGCGGTCTGGGCGGGGAGCCGGAGATCGGCGCCCTCCGGCGAATCCGAATCGCCCGACCCCAGGAGATCGGGGGCGATCACGTGCATCCAGGGCGCGAGCAGCGGGATCAGCCCGCGCCATAGGTAGGAGGACGTGAAGCCGCCCGAAAGCAGCATGACGGGGGGCGCCTCGGCATCGCCGGCCTCCACGAGCGCGATGTCGCCGGCCGGGATCCGCACGAGGCGCTTCTCGGTCCAGGTCATCCGGTCGCCCGCGCGATCGCGTCCACCACGCGGACCGCGCGGACGACCTCCTTCACGTCGTGGACGCGGACGATGTGCGCACCCCGAGCCACCATCCAGACGACCGCGCCGATGGTGCCCTCGACGCGCTCGTCCTCGGGCAGGTCGAGGATCGTGCCGATGAAGCGCTTGCGCGACGGTCCGACGAGCACCGGGCGGCCGAGCTCGCGGAGCGCGTCGATCCGGCGCATCAGCTCGAGGTTGTGTCCGTGATCCTTGCCGAACCCGATGCCGGGATCGATCGCGATCCGCTCCGGGTCGATCCCGGCGAGCTCGGCGGCCTCGATCCGCTGGCGCAGGTACTCGTGCACCTCGGCGACGACGTCCTCGTACCGCGGCGACTCCTGCATCGTGTTGGGGTCGCCCCGCATGTGCATCAGGACGACGGCGGCGTCGCGCTCGCGGACGACGTCGAACATCGCCGGATCCGATCCGCCCGAGACGTCGTTCACGATCGTGGCGCCCGCGTCCAACGCCGCCGAGGCGACGTCCGCCTTCCGAGTGTCGATCGAGACGGGGACCCCGGGATGCAGCTCGACGAGCCGCTCGATCACCGGCCTGACACGCTCTAGCTCCTCGTCCAACGGAACGGGCTCCGAGCCCGGCCGCGTGGATTCGCCCCCGACGTCCAGGATGTCCGCCCCGTCCTCGACCATCCGGGTCGCGTGCGCGACGGCGGTGGCGCGGTCCAGGTACCGGCCGCCGTCGGAGAAGGAGTCCGGCGTGACGTTCAAGATCCCCATGACGAGGGTGCGCTCGGAGCAGTCGAACGCCCGCTCGGCGATGCGCCAGATGGGACCGCTCACTCCTCCATCGTAGCCCCGCTCGTCCCGACCGAGCCCGACCCGAGGGATCCCGCTCGAGTGGCTGGGATCGCTACTTGCCGATGTGGTGAAGGGCCTCCTGCCGGGTCCTCGCGTCGTTGCGGAACAACCCACGGACGGCCGACGTCACCGTGACCGAACCGGGCTTCTTCACGCCCCGCATGGTCATGCACAGGTGCTCGGCCTCGATCATGACGAACACGCCCCGCGGTTCGAGCGCGGCCTCGATCGTGTCCGCGATCTCGGTGGTGAGCCGCTCCTGCACCTGCGGGCGTTTGGCGAGGATGTCCACCACCCGTGCGACCTTCGACAGGCCGGTGATGCGCCCGTCCTTGTTCGGGATGTAGGCGACGTGCGCCTTCCCGTTGAACGGCAGCAGGTGGTGCTCGCACAGGGACTGCAACGGGATGTCCTTGACCATGATCATCTCGTCGAAGTTCGCTCCGGGGACCACGGTCGCGACCGGCGTCGGGTCGACACCGACGCCCTCGAAGATCTCCCCGTACATCTCGGCGACCCGCCGGGGCGTGTCGACCACGCCCTCGCGATCGGGGTCATCGCCGATCCCTTCGAGGATCATGCGGACCGCCTGCTCGATCTTGACGCGGTCGATCTCGGCCATCAGGCGTTCACCAGGTCCTCCAGCGTCTCGGGCAGTTTCGAGAGGTCCTCGAGCTCCGCGGCGCGAGGCAGGTCCGAGCGCTCGCGCAGCCGATTGATCCACACGGCCCGAAGCCCGAGCTCGTTCGCCGGCGCGATGTCGTGGAACAGCGAGGCGGCGACGTGCGCGTGGCGTTCGCGATCGGCGCCCGTCTGCTCGAAGAACCGCACCCAGTGGCCGGGGGCCGGCTTGTACGAGCCGGCCTCCGCGGCCGTGATCCGAAGGTCGACGGGGACGCCGATCGCCTCCAGCGACGCGTCGAGGAACTCCGGATCCGTGTTCGACAAGATCCCGATCCGCCATCCGCGCGATCGGAGCTCGGCGAGCGAGGCCGGGACCTCGTCGAAGGGAGGCCATGCGGGCAGCGAGTCGCCGAGCGACTGCCGGTCGTCGTCGGCGAGCTCGAGCCCCTCGCGGTGCGCGACGCGCTCGAGCGATTCGGCGAGCACCTGCCGGTACGGCACGGCGCGCCCGCGCTGCACCTCGGGCTCGATCTGGTGGTAGGCCGAGAGGAGCAGCTCGGCGTCGTGCTCGGGCCACAGGTCGGACAGGGTGTCGCGGATCCCACCCATCCAATCGATCAGTGTGCCGTAGCAGTCGAACGTCGCCCAACGGTCCCCGACCATCGCGGGCGAAGCCTATCCGATGGGTTTGGGGGGGATCGTCCCAGGGGTGCTCGGCTGCCCGCTGGTCCTGATCGCGCGCCGCGACACCGCGAGACCGGCCCCGCGCACGGACTGGTCGCGCTGCGGGCGCTTGAGGATGTCCGAAAGGAAGGCCTCGACCTCGTCGCGCTCGAGCGTCTCGCGCTCGACCAGCATCGTGGCGAGCTCGTCCAGCTTGGTCCGATGGCCCTGCAGGATCTCGAGGGCCTCGTCGTGGGCCTCGTCGATGAGGCGGCGGATCTCGTTGTCGATCTCGAACGCCACGTGGTCTGAGTAGTCGGGCTGGCTCTGGAAGTCGCGCCCGAGGAAGATCTCGTGCTGCTTCTGCCCGAGCGTGAGGGGTCCGATCGCGTCCGACATCCCGTACTCGGTCACCATCTGCCGGGCGACCTTGGTCGCGCGCTCGATGTCGTTCGCGGCGCCGGTCGTGATGTCGCCGACGATCAGCTCCTCCGCCACGCGGCCGCCGAGGAGCATCGCGAGCTCGTCGGCGAGCTCCTCACGCGTCATGAGGAACTTGTCCTCCTCGGGCAGCGTCAGCGTGTACCCGAGCGCGCGTCCGCGCGGGATCACGCTGATCTTGTGGACCGGGTCGGTGTTCGGCAGGATGTGCGCCACCAGAGCGTGGCCGCCCTCGTGATAGGCGATCACTCGCTTCTCACGTTCGCTCATGACCCGGGTCTTGCGCTCCGGACCGGCCATCACGCGGTCGATCGCCTCCTCGACCTCCTTCATCGAGATCGCCTTCTTCCCCCACCTCGCGGCGAGCAGCGCGGACTCGTTGATCACGTTCGAGAGGTCGGCGCCGGTGAACCCGGGGGTGCGTCGCGCGATCGTCGACAGATCCACGGTCTCGTCGAACGGCTTGCCGCGCGCGTGCACCTTCAAGATCCCCTTGCGGCCCTCGAGGTCGGGGCGGTCCACGGTGATGTGCCGGTCGAAGCGCCCCGGCCGCAGCAGGGCGGGGTCCAAGATGTCGGGCCGGTTGGTCGCCGCCATCAGGATCACCGCGGTGCGCTGGTCGAACCCGTCCATCTCCACCAGGAGCTGGTTGAGCGTCTGCTCGCGTTCGTCGTGCCCGCCGCCGAGCCCGGCGCCGCGGTGCCGCCCGACGGCGTCGATCTCATCGATGAACACGATCGCGGGCGCGCTCTGCTTGGCCTGCTCGAACAGATCGCGCACACGGGCTGCGCCGACCCCGACGAACATCTCGACGAAGTCGGACCCCGAGATCGAGTAGAACGGGACGCCGGCCTCGCCCGCGACCGCGCGCGCGAGCAGGGTCTTGCCCGAACCCGGCGGGCCGAACAGGAGCACCCCACGCGGGATCTTCGCGCCCATCGCCTGGAACTTGGCGGGGTTGGCCAGGTACTCCTTGACCTCCTGGAGCTCCTCGATCGCCTCGTCCACGCCGGCGACGTCCGCGAACGTCGTCTTGGGCTGGTCCTTGGTGACGAGCTTCGCGCGGGCCTTGCCGAACTGCATCACGCGGCCGCCGCCGCCCTGCGACTGGTTCATGATGAAGATGAATGCCCCTACGATCAAGATCACGGGGATCAGCTGGAACAGGAACCCGACGAGGGCCGACCCCTTCTGCGGATCGGCCGAGATGTCGACGCCGTTCTTCTGGAGGTCCGCGGTGAGCGTCTCCTCCGTCCCCTGCACGTACGCGACCCGGTACGCGGTGCCGTCCGTGAGCTCGCCCTCGATCACGCCGTCGCCGAGCAGGAAGTTCGCCGTCTTGACGTTGCCGGCAGACACCTCGCTCTGGAATTCGCTGAACGTGAGCTGTTCGGACGCGGCTCCGCGGTTGGCGAACAGGAGGAAGAGCCAGATGGCCGCCAGGGCGATCAGGACGTAGATCGCCGGACCGCGCACGAGCCTCCGATACGGCGACCCGGGGTCGGTTGCCAGGGGATGTGCTCCTTTCGGACCCGGTGGACCTCGAAGATGCTGCGGGGCCCGCGCGTCTGCCGACGGCCCGAGCCCTGCGCGATGGTAGCACCTGGGTTGGCTTCTGCCGATACCCCGATCAGCGGATGCCGCTGTCCACCACGACGTCCGAGCGGACGACCTCGCCCGCACGGACCGCGACCCGGACGGGCGCCACCGATCGGGCGGGATCGTCCTGGATCGACGCGGTGAGCAGGTAGCTCCCGGGGGCCACGTCGATCACGAACGTGCCGTCGTTCCCGCTCACGGCGCTCGCCCGCACGACGCCCTCGTCGTCGACCACCCGCACCGGCACCCCCGCGAGCGGGCGGCCCGGGCATGGGGTCGCGGTGCTCTCGACCGGGCAGGTCGGCGCGAGCAGGACGGCGCCCCGGATCGTCCCCAGCGCATCCCCCGAGCCTGCGGCCGGGACGCGGGCGCAGGCCGCGAGCATGGCCGACAGGAGGAGCAGGAGCGGAACGGCGGAGCGCCTCACGGCGCTTGGACGCGCCCGGCGCGCCGGGCGTTCCGGCTCAGACGTCGCCGTACGCCTCGGGCTTGAGCAGGCCGACGTACGGCAGGTTGCGGAACCGTTCGGCGAAGTCCAGGCCGTAGCCGACCACGAAGTCGGGTGGGATCTCGAACCCGACGTACTTCACATCCAGGTGGACCCGCTGGATCCCGGTCTTCTTGAGGAGCGCGCACACCTCGAGGCTCGCCGGGCGACGGCCGCGGAGGTTCTTCAACAGGTAGTTGAGCGTCAGCCCCGAGTCGACGATGTCCTCGATCAGCAGGACGTGACGGCCCTCGAGATCGTGGTCGAGGTCCTTGAGGATCCGCACGACACCGGAGGTCTTGGTGGCGGCGCCGTACGACGCCACGGCCATGAAGTCGACCTCGAGCGGCAGCCGGATGTGCCGTGACAGGTCGGCCATCATCACGAACGCGCCCTTGAGGACGCCGAGCAGCAGGAGCTCGCGACCCGCGTAGTCACGCGTGATCTGCTCGCCGAGCTCGCGCAGCTTGTCCTGGATCTCCTGCTCGCCGATCAGGACCCGTTCGATGTCCCGCTCCCGCGCGTCGTCCACCCCCTCGACGGACGGGACGTGGACGGCGTTCTCGAGCTCGGACAGTGCGACCCGGCCTTCCATCTCGCCCCCCTTCACTCCCGGCTCTCGGGGGAAGTGCGAGAGAGGGAAACATACTCCTGCTCGCGACGCGCCGTCGATCCGTTGGCGAGGTCGCGGCTGCGGCCCGGCCGACCCTCCGCCAGATCAAGGACGGCCTCGACCGATCCCCGGCCCCACGGCGCGGGGTCCTCGGATCCCATCAGCCGGTACGCGGCCAGGCGGACCACGCGTGCCGCGATCGGCCGGGGGAGCGCGAGGAGCGCGGACACGTCCAGCCGCAGCTCGCCGTCGCGTTCGGACAGGACCGCGGGGATCGCACCGACCGCGGCGCCGTCGAGCTCCGCTCGGTCCTCGCGCAGCAGACCGGCCGACCGGGCGATCGGTCGCCGAACGTCTCGGCGGGTGGCGCGCTCGATCGCGGGCAGCACCTGGTGCCTGATCGCGTTCCGGAGGTGGCGCGGATCGCGGTTCGTCGGATCGATCCGGGGGCGCAAGTGCAGGGCGCGGCAGAACGCCTCCACCTCGCCGCGTTCCACGTCCAGGAGCGGCTGGACCCGGTTCCCGCCTCCGTTCGATCCGCCGGGCCAGATGCCGCCGAGGGCCTCCAACCCTCCGCCCCGGATCAGGTTCAACAGGACGGTCTCGGCCTGGTCGTCGAGCGTGTGGCCCTCGGCGATCAGCCGCGCCCCGATCTGCTCGCGAACGCGATCGGCGGCCAACGAGCGGGCGAGGGTCGCCCACGCCTCGATCGAGGCACCTCTCGGCGGGGCATCCTCGGCCGCCTCGAGGTGCAGGGGCAGCCGCAACCGCTCGGCCAGCCGGGCGACGTACCGAGCGTCGCCCGCGGAATCGGTACGCAGCCGATGATCGTAGTGGAAGACCTCGAGCCGGATCCGGAACAGCCGGCGCAGGTGCCACAGCGAGTACAGGAGGCAGACGGAGTCCGGGCCGCCCGAGACGCAGACCAGGACCGCGTCCCTAGGTCGGAACATCTCGTGCACACGCGCCGTCCTGGTCACCCGTTCGAGGACCCGGGCGACGGCCGGCGGGCGGCGCATCAGCCTCTCGCGACCCTCCCCACCCAGCGAGCGGGATCTCCGATCTCCTCGGGGCTCGGCAGGTTGGCCTCGTCGCCCCAGACGCGATTCAGGCCGTCCATCCCCGCGTCGGCGACCACGCTGCGGACGAAGCGCTCACCCGAGGCGTACTGCTTCACCTTCGTCTCGAACCCGATGGCCTGCTGGAACGCCTTCTCGACGCCTCCCCGAGACCGGCGCCGATGTTGGAGCGCCCTTCGCATGCGGTCGAGGTCGTCGACCCGGCCCTGCGCGACCGCGTTCATGACGAACGACGCGTGCCCCTCGAGCAGGGTCATGACCGCCTGCATCCGCGCGAAGAGCGCCCGCTGCTCGTCGGTCATCATCAGCAGGATCCCGTTCATCCCCCGCCAGTCGGCACCCGCCCGGATCGCGTCGGCCGCGCGCCGAACCTGCGCGAACACCTCTCGGGAGTCGACCTGGACGGTCTCGAGGTAGCGACCGATCAGCGACTCGAGGTGCGGGCGGAGCCACGGGGTCGCGCCGAACTGCACCCGGTGCGTCACCTCGTGGATCGCGATCCACAGCCGGAAGTCGCGTCGAGGCAGCTCGAAACGGCGTTCGACCTCGACCAGGTTCGGCCCGACGAAGTACAGGAGCCCGTCGTCGTCGGGCGGCAGGAAGGCGTCGTACTGGCCGAGCACCTTCCGAGACACGTACCCGAGGAGCGCTCCGATCTGCGCGCCGAGGGCCTTGCGGCGCAGGTCCGACCGAGGGGCGCCCTCGGGGAGGACGCGCGCGGCGAGCGGCTCGAGCAGGCGCTGGAGACCGTTCACGTTGGCGTTCACCCATTCGCCGCGAGACATCAACCATGCCCGGGACCGGAACCCGTCGGATGCGGACAGGCCGGTGAACTCCTGGATCAGCGTCTCCGCGTAGGGCACGACCTCCGAGAGGTCCTCGCGCATCCGTGCGCGCTCGACCGCGGGGGTGGGAGGACCGCTCCCGCCAACGCGCCTGCCGGTCTGGGTGGCGGTACCCCAGTCGACGAGCGCGACGGCGCGCGAACCCATAGACCAGTCGATGGCGGCCTCCATGGCCGAAGCGGGCCTTAGCCCTGGGCCTTCTTGCGGGCAGCGATCATCGCCGCCCGCCGCGCCTGGCCCTCGGCGACGCGACGGTCGGTGCCCTTCTCGAGCAGCTCGGCAAGGACCCGGTCGAACGTCTCCTGGTCCAGGCTCACCTCGGCGTGCTCGGCGGAAGCCGCCGGCGCGGTCGGCGCCTCCGCGGCCGGGGCGGCCGGTGCCGCGGCCGGCGCGGGGGCAGGTGCGGCGACCGCCGCAGGTGCCGGTGCGGCAGGTGCCGGTGCGGCGGGGGCCGGGGCGGCAACCGCGGCAGGTACGGCAACGGCGGCCGGGGCGGCGACCGGGGCCGGGGCGGCGACAGCAGCTACGACGGGCGGTTGCACCACGAGGGGGGTTCCGACCACCTTGACGGGGCGGCGGACCTCCTGGCCGGGCTGCATCCGCGGCACCCGGACGGACCGACGCGTCTGTTCGTCGGTCTGGAACCGGGGGGCGAGCCGCATGTAGCCGAACACGATCGCCAGCGTGAGCAGGATGCCCGCCAGGGCGAGCAGCTGCGCGGCGTTGAACACCCACCCGCCGTTGTTCAGGACCGGGGTGACGGTGGGATCGATGCTGACCTGGCCGAGCACGGCGGCGATTCTAGCAACACGCGGTCGTTGTCCCGTCGAGGGCTGTGGGTTGGGAGCTGGAGCCGGAGAGGGGATTCGAACCCCTGACCTACCACTTACGAGGCGGTTGCTCTGCCTGACTGAGCTACTCCGGCCGATCGCAGGGAGTCTACGAAGCGCCCGCGGGTGCTGGCACCCGCGGGGCGTTCGACGTCCACGGTGCCGCGTGCGGAGCTTGGTCTGGGATGATGCGGCGTCATGACGACGGGCAACGGGAGCGGCGGAACGCAGGGCGTCACCCGCGTTATGGTGGGAACCGATCGCTCCCAGACCGCGGAGCGGGCGGTGGAGTGGGCGGCGGCCTTCGCCGAGCGCTACGCGGCAGAGCTCCACGTGGTCCAGGTGGTGATCCCACTGCACCCCGCCGACACCGAGCACGGGACGGCCGAGGTCACACGTGCCCGCGCCGCGGCCGAGGAGCTGCAGTCGTACGCGACCCAGGTCGCGGGCCAGCGCGGCCACGCGCACGTGGTGATCGACGACGACCCGGCGCTCGCGATCGTGCACGCGACGGAGGAGCACGACATCGACGTCCTGGTCGTCGGCAACGCCGGCATGGCGGGCCGCAAGGAGTTCCTGCTCGGCAACGTCCCCAACCGGATCAGCCACAACGCGCGCTGCACCGTGATCATCGTGAACACGACGGGCGACGGCGAGGTCACGACGGTGACGCGGCCGTCGACGACGATCCGCTCGAGCGCGGTAGAGACCCAGACCGAACCGCACCTGATGTCGCGGGGCACCAAGATCGCGACGGTCTTCGCCAAGCACGGGCTGAAGGAGCTGTTCGGCCGGCCCGACGCGGACGGGGCCGTCGGTCGCCGCCGTCAGGCGAAACGGCTGCGGAGCTCGCTCGAGGAGCTCGGTCCGACGTTCGCCAAGATCGGCCAGATCCTGTCGACGCGACCGGACCTGATGCCGCCCGAGTTCATCGAGGAGCTCGCGACCCTCCAGGACAACGTGCCGCCGCTCACCGAGGAGCAGGTCGTCAAGGTTATGGAGCAGGAGCTCGGCGTCCCGTGGGAGGACGTGTTCGAGACGATCGACCCGCAGCCGCTGGCGGCCGGCACGATCGCGCAGGTGCACCGCGCGACCCTCGCCGACCACACGAAGGCCGTAGTCAAGGTGCAGCGCCCCGACGCGAAGGAGCAGATCGAACAGGACCTCGCGCTCCTCGAGGTCTTCGCGGAGAAGGTGGCCGACCGCCCCGGTCTCAAGCAGGTCGTGGACATGCAGGCGGTGTTCGAGCACCTGTCCGAGTCGCTGCACCGCGAGCTCGACTTCCGGCGCGAGGCCGAGAACATCGAACGCATGGGCTCGGTGATCGAGGACTTCTCGCGGCTGCGGGTGCCCGTGGTGTTCGCGGACTACTCGACCTCGAGGCTCTTGGTGATGCAGGACATCGGCGGCGGACCCGCCGCATCGGCGCCCGAGGGGCCAGCGCGCAAGGAGGCCGCGCGGCAGCTGCTCGAGTCCTTCTACAAGCAGATCCTCGTCGACGGCTTCTTCCACGCCGACCCGCACCCGGGGAACCTGATGTGGCAGCCCGAGGAGGAGACGTTGTACTTCCTCGACCTCGGGATGATCGGCGAGGTTGGGCCCGACCTCCGCGAGCACATGATGCTGCTCCTGATGGCGTTCTGGCAGCAGGACGTCGGGTTCCTGACCGACGTCACGCTGATGCTCACCGGCGCGATCAACCGCACGGACCTGGACGTCGAAGCGTTCCAGGAGGAGCTCGGCGCGCTGATGGCCCGCAACCGCGGGGTCTCGTTGCAAGAGATCCAGCTCGGGCCGGTGCTCCAGGAGATGACGGAGATCGCGCTCCGGTACGACGTCCCGCTCCCGGCCTCGCTCACGCTGACCGCGAAGGCTCTCGCGCAGATGCAGCTCGCGGCGGCGACGATGGATCCGGACGTCGATCCGTTCGACGTCGCCGGCAAGTTCATGATGCGCAACCTCCTGCGCGGGATGGGCGGCAAGCTCGACCCGAAGACGCTCTTCTACCAGGCCCAACGGTTCAAGGTTCGCTTCGAGAAGGTGGTCGAGGCGATCGAACGCCTGATCGGCGCTCGCCCCGGTCAGAAGCTCGAGGTGAACTTCCGGGCGGCCTCGCTCGAGACCACGATCCGCAGGGCCGGCCGCCGCCTCGCGATCTCGCTGACCGCCGGCGCGGCGATCCTGGCTACGGCACTCACCGCCGTCTCGTCGGACCGTGTGGCCAGGTGGGTGCCGGCGGCGTTCGGCGTGATCTCCGCCGGCCTGTTGCTCGCGCTGCTGGTGGACCTGATCCGCAAGCGCGGCTAGCGCACGTCGGTGAGGTCGACCTCGCCGCCCTTGGACGTGAGGGTGGTGTGGAGCTCCTCGCTGCCGGCCGTCGGGTGGCCGCCCTTGCGGACGCTTCGCAGGACCATCTTCTCGATCACGAACGCGATCACGGCCATCACGACCCCGACCATCCACCGTTCGATCCGACGCCACACGCTCTTGGGTCTGCTCCGCTCGACGGTCATGCGGCCTCCACCCTCTCACGGCGGCCCGCGAGCTGCGCGACCGCTACGAAGGCCATGGACCATCCGAGCGCCAGCCACGCCCACGTCGCGTCGAGCGCGCTCTCGTGATCGCCGTACGCGAGGGACGTGATGGCGACGATCGCCATCGCGACCCCGGCCAGCCACGCGGCCAGCCGCCACCCCCGAGCACCCAGCGTCGGCCCGACCGCGAACAGGAGCAGCATGAGAGCCGTGACCGCCATCGCGCCGTAGTGGTGCATGTCGACGTGCGGGTTCCCGGGCACGCCCTCGGACTGGAGCCGGGCCTGCGTCAGGGCGTACGCGATGAGGGGCGCGGCGGCGGCAAGGACGAGCACGACCAATCCCACCTGCGGCCGGCCCACCCGAACGAGGTCGGCCCGACCTGGGTACAGGGCGACGACGATCAGGACCACGAGCACAGGCGCGAACCACGCACTCTCGACGAGGTCACCGGCGAGGATCCCGCCGACCAGGGCGCCGATGGAAGCGAGCGCCATACCCTGGAAGGTCGCGACGTTGCCCTCGGGCCGTCCGGCGAGCAACAGGAACCCAACGCCGAGGATCCCGCCGTAGACGACGGTCCCCGCGACGTTATGGAAGAGGTGGATGTCCTGTTCGGCGTCGAAGAACGAGGCGATCGCGAACGGAACGCTGAGGACGAGCGCGATCACCCCCAGCAAGCCCGCGACGATCCGGAACGCGGTCCTCACGCGCGCACCTCGATCCGTCCTCGCACACGTGTGCCAGCTCCCGGCTCCGAGCGGACGCTGAGCTCCCCGTGGAGGGCCGCGAGCCGGTCGGCGATCCCCTGCAGCCCGGTGCCCGTCCGGGTCGCGGCGGGATCGAACCCTCGGCCGTCGTCGGCAACCTCGAACGTCAGGAGGCCGTTCGACTGGCGCGAGCGTCACGATCGCCGAGCTCGCCTCGGCGTACTTGGCGACGTTCTGTAGAGCCTCGAGGCAGGAGAAGTAGACCGCGGCCTCGACCTCCGGCGGATAGCGACCGATCCCGTCCGACTCGACCGAGGTCGGCACGGGCGAGCGCCTCGCCTGGGCGTCGAGCGCCGCACCCAGCCCCTTGTCGACGAGCAGCGGCGGGTAGATGCCGCGGGCGAGGTCGCGGAGGTCCTCGAGGGTCGTTTGGATCTCGGCGTCGATCTGCGTCGAGCATCTCGGCGGCCTTGCCGGGGTCGCGCGGGGTCAGGTCGCGCGCGAGCCGCGTCTTCACCGACAGGGCGACGAGTTGTTGCTGCGCCCCGTCGTGGATGTTCCGCTCGAGCCGGCGGCGCTCCTGGTCCTGCGCGGTCACGAGCCGCCGTTGCGACGCCCGGAGCTCCTCGACGAGACGGACGTTGCGAAGGACCAGGCCGGCCTGCGAGGCGAGGTCGCGCACGAGGCGCTCCTTCGACGGGTTCATCGGATCGCTCGGCGGCATGGTGACCGACAGGGCGCCCAGGAGCTCGCCCCGGTCGCGGACCTCGACGGCGGCCTCGCCCGGGAGCTCGGGAAGGGCATCGTCGGCGACCGCGACGTCGCCCGCCGGCCCGGCGTCCGACGGCCACGACGCGGCCGGCCGCAGCTCGGCGCCGACGCACAGCCACACGCGTGCCGAAGCGGCCCCCGTCGCCTGCCCGAGGATCTGCGCCATGCGGCCGAGGACGTCCTCGGTCGCATAGGACTCCCCGACGCGTTCGGAGAACTCGGCGAGCACCTCGTACGGCGTCGCCCTCCTGCCGTACACGACCCGGTCGGCGAGGCGCCGGGCGAGCCTCGTGACCGGCCGGAACGCGAGACCGAGCAGCAAGGCGACCAGGAACACCGACCCCGAGCTCTCGTTGCCGGACGTGACCACGCCCAGCAACCCGACCACGGCCACGTAGGCGCCGATGACCAGCAGGACCAGGGCACCCGCGACGAGCGCCTTCTTCACCACGACGTCGAGGTCGTACAGGTGGTACTGCAGGATGGCGATCGCCACGGAGACCGGCAACGCGATGAACGCGATCCCGCTCACGACCGTGTCGACGAGGTCTGCGTCGACCCCGATCCCGGCCGCGATCGTCGACAGCAAGAAGGAGCTCACCAGGACGGCGACCGCGAGCGCGACCCACTTGATCTGCTGCCGTTCGACACCGCTCGATCGCCGGAACCGGACCAACAAGGACGTGACGCTGGCCCGGCGAGCAGCCCGAGGAGCGCGACGCCGATGACCGCATCCGAGAAGCTGAGACCGCCCCAGGGCCGGCACGAAGAACGGGTTCGCGACGGCCGCCTTATCGGTCGAGCCGGTCAACGTCTGCTGACCGACGACCAGCGAGACCGCGAGGAACCCGAGGACCGCCACACACAGCCACGCGAACGGCGCCCACCGCCGGGACGGCAGGTGCCCGTCGGGGAACAGCAACGGCAAGAACAGGATGACCGGGAAGATGCCCAGCAGCCATCCGACGACGAGAGGAGCGACGCGACGATCACCACCGGACCGCGGTGGTGCCCTTCGCGACGAAATAGGTGGCGAGCTCGGCGGCGGCGAAACTCGCTGCGGTGACCGCCGCGCCGAACAGCAAGAGCCCCCCGATGCGATTCCCCTCCAGACGGCTGAGCAGGAGCGCGCCACGACGCCGAAGAGCGTGAACGCGATCACGTACGTAATCGCCCGGTGAGCGACTCCCCGTTGACCGCGACCAGGACCATCCCGACGATCGCGAACGAGAAGAACACCCCGAGCGCGACCCACGGCCATCGTGCGTGCCGCTGCGGGTCGCTCACGGCGCAACCTCCGGGTCGCCGACCAGGACGCGGTAGACCTCGACCGGCTCCTCTCGTCCTTTCACGTGCCGCGGGCCGATCGACTCGCAGGAAATGCCGGGCGCGGAGGCGATCGTGGTCGCGCTCGCGACGATGTCGCCACCCTCGGCCTCGCTCTGCAGCCGCTCGGCCACGTTGACGGCGTCGCCGATCACCGTGTACTCGAGCCGGCCGCCGCCCCCGATCGCACCGGCAACCACCTGTCCCGTGTTAACCCCGCCCCCCGATGTGCAACCCGTCGACCGAATCCGTCCCCCAGCCCTCGGCGTTCAGCTCGGCCTGACGACGCTGCATCGCGATCGCGCACCGGAGGGCGCGTTCGGCGTGATCGGGGATCGGGTCGGGCGCGCCGAACACGGCCATCACGGCGTCGCCCTGGAACTTGTCGATCATCCCCGAATGCTCGACGACGATCTCGGCCATCGCGGAGAGATGGCGTCCGACGATCTCGGCGATCTCGTGTGTGGCGAGCCGTTCGGCCATCGTCGAGAAGCCACGGATGTCGCTGAAGAGCACCGTCACCTCGAGCTCCTCGCGCTCGACCTCGCCCCGGGCGAGCTTCTCGGCCACGCGCTGCGGCACGTAGGACGAGAGCGTCGCGGCGGCGGCCTGCTTGGCGACGACCGCGGCGTGCAACCGCTTCATGTCGTCGACCGCGCTCGCGCCACCCCGAGCTCGCGCCGGCCGCCATCTTGGTGAACAGGTCCGTGACCCGCCGGTCGACGGCCTCCTGGGTCGTGCCGAGCCGCTCGGCCATCTGCTCGTACCCGAGCCCCTGGGACATGAGCTCGAGGAGCTCCCGGTCGTGCTCGGCGGTCTCCCTGCGTCCGGACAGGCGTTCGGCGATCGCGGGGTCGACCGCGCTGCCGCCGGCCGCTACCTCGCGGATCGCGCGGACGAGCTCGTCGCCCTGCGCGATCCGGTCCTTGAGCAGGTACGCGAGCCCGGACTGCCCTTTCCCGAGCAGGGCGATCGCGTACGCCTCGTCGTCGTGAGCCGAGAGCACCACAACCCCCGTCCCCGGGTGCTTCTCGCGGATCGCGTGCGCGCAGTCGATCCCCTCGAGCTGGAAGTTCGGCGGCATCTTGATGTCGGTGACGACGACGTCGGGGACATGCTCGGCCGCCGCCGCGAGGAGCGACGGTGCGTCCTCCGCCACGCCGACCACCTCGACATCCTCGTACGACTCGAGCAGGGCGCGCACGCCCTCACGGACGAGGACGTTGTCCTCGCCCAGGACGACCCTGATGCTGCACTCGCCCGCCTCTCCCGACGCTTGTACGATGCGCGCATGGTGCGCGTGGTCTTCGCGGAGGATAACTACCTCGTGCGCGAGGGGACGGCCGCGCTGCTCCAGACGTCCGAGGAGGTCGAGCTGATCGGCACCGCGAGCTCGTTCGACGAGCTCATGACGGCGGTCGAGGAGCAGGAGCCCGAGGCCGTGCTGACCGACATCCGCATGCCGCCGTCGAACACGACGAGGGCATCGACGCAGCGCGCGCATCCGGCGCGACCACCCGGGCGTCGGGGTCGTGGTGCTGTCGCAGTACATCGAGCCGACGTACGCGTTCCAGCTCTGACGGCGGGGCCGCCGGGCTCGGATACCTGCTCAAGGAACGGGTCGCCGACGTCGACCAACTCGTCCAGGCGATCCACGAGGTCACCACGGGCGGCTCGGTGCTCGACCCCCGGGTGGTCGAGGCGTTGGTCTCGGCGAAGCCGGATCCCACACACCCCCCTCGAGCACCTCACCCATCGCGAGAGGGAGGTGCTCGAGAACATGGCCCAGGGCAAGAACAACGCCTCGATCGCCACGTCGCTCTTACTCACCGAACGTGCCGTCGAGAAGCACATCAACTCCTTGTTCGACAAGCTCGGCCTCTGCGAAGAGCCCGACGTGCACCGCCGTGTCAAGGCGGTGCTCGCGACCTTCGCGAGAGTGACCCTCCCGGCTGAGGTCACTGCGCCGCGCGCGTGTCCACGATCATCACCGAGCAGGGCGCGTGCCGGAGCACGAGGTTCGGCAGGCTGTCGCGCACGCGCCACCACGATCAGTGCGTCCCACGGTTCCCCAGCACGATCGTCTCGACGCGCTCCTGCTCGGCGATCGCGACCAGGCGCTCCGCCGGATCGCCAGGCTCGGCCCAGCTGCGGACGGGGATGCCGGGAACCGCCGCCCCATGGCAGCGAGATAGCCGTTCGGATCGGCGGACTTCTTCGGGTCCACGGCGTCGCGGACCGCCTGGTCGCCTCGAACGTGGAGCACGAGGAGCTCGGCGCCCTCCAGCTCGGCGAGCCGGGCGGCCTCGCCCACGGCGAGATCGGCGGAGGCCGAAGTGTCCGTGCCCACCAGGATCTTCTTCATCTCGGTTCGCCTCCTTCGTTCGCGCTCACGCTACGCCCGGGCTTCGTCGGGTTCGACCTTGCCGCCACCACAACATCTGGGGGATGCCTGCACCCGCCAGGGAGGTGGGGTTCGAGCACGTGCTTGTGTGGGCGACCCCCCTTGGAACCCGCGGGCTCGACTGTCACCATTCGCCGCATGAAGCCTTCGACCGCTCGCAGGCTGGCGCATGCGCTGTGGCTGATCACGGTCACGCTGTGGATCCTCGCGCTCGTTCTGGTCCTGACGGGCTCGCCGACAGCGGGCTCGGACACGATCCTCGTCACCGCGGTCGGGGTCACGATGGCGACCTACGCGTCGGTCGGTGCCCTCGTCGCGCGGACGAGCCCCCGCAACCCCATCGGCTGGCTGCTCTCCGCGGTCGGGTTCGCACTCGCGCTCTGGATGTTCGGGGTCGCCTACGCTCAGGTGGGGATCGAGGGAGCGGCGACGATCGGCGATCTCCCGGGGGCGGTCCCGATGGCGTGGATCGGCGTCCTGTCGTTGGTCGCGCTGCTCCCCGTAGCGCTCCCGACCTTCCTCCTGTACTTCCCTGACGGACATCTCCGGTCGCGCAGGTGGCGCCCCGTGCTGTGGTGGCGGTCCTCGGTGGAGTCCTGCTGGTGGTCGGCGCCTCGGGCATCTCGTGGTCGTTCGACCCGGTGAAGATCGCCCCACCGGGATGGGCCGAAGGGGTCGAGGCGCTCGATCTCGCGTACGTCGTCGGGATCCTCCTGATGGACGCGACGGCGCTCGCGGGCATGCTCGCCTTCACCCTCCGCTTCCGGGAGGCGAGCCCCGATCAGCGTCAGCCCCTCCGCCTCCTGGTCGGGATGTTCGCGGCGATGGCGTTCGCGACGGTGCTCGCGTTCGTGATCGGCCTGGTCTCGGGTGGGGCGGACTGGGGGTGGTTGTTCGCGTTCCTCGCGATCGTGGTCGACGGCTTCGGCGTGCTGTTCGGGATCCCGCTCGCCGCGGCGGCCGCGGTGTTGACCTTCGGGCTCTACGACGTCGGCGTGGTCGTCAAGAAGACCGTGGTCTACGTCGTGCTGGTGGGCTTCTTCCTGCTCTTGCTGGGACTCCTCAGCC
>CAVPLL010000009.1:0-17672 GCA_963706005.1 uncultured Actinomycetes bacterium | reverse complement strand
TCGGGGGCGGCCGCGTGATGGCCTCCGGCTGGGTCGGCACCACGCCTCCGCAGGCCCGGGAGCTCCGCGCGTGCGGGCTGGCCGCGCTCGCCGAGGCCGGCGTCCTCGTCCTGCCGGTGTGGCTCGTCCTCACCGAGGCGCGCGGGCTGAAGATCGGCGTGATGGCCCTCGCGGTGCCGTTCGTCGCGGCGTACGTGGGGGGCACGCTGATCGCGTGCCGGTTCCGGGCCTCGCGCAACGTCGCGTTCGGGGCGGCGATGCTCGCCGTGTTGAGCGGGATCTGGCTCGGGCACGGCGACCTCAACCGGATCGTGTTCTCGGTCCTCGTGTGCCTGCTCGTGTCGTTCCGCCTCGTCACGCTGGCGCTCCGGGACTGGCGGGTGCCGATCCACGCAGAGGTCGGGTGGTTCGCGCTCGCGCTCGGGCTCGAGGTGATGGTCGCCGCCGGCGCCACCGACGAGTGGCGCGGCCCGCTGCTGCTGTTCGTGCCGCTGTTCTTCGTAGCCGCGCTCGCAAGCCGCGCGAGCACGGTGTGGACCTCGGGCGGCGCCGGCGAGCTCGACGAACGCGTCCGGGCCGCCTGGATCCGTCGAGCGTTCATCGCGACCGGCGCGTTGGTGGGCGCGATGGCCACCGCGGCGATCCTGAGCGTCGAGGGCGGCGTGTTCGACCGCATCGGCGTTTGGCTCACCCCCGCTGCCAACGCCGTCGCCTCCTTCATCGCGTGGCTGCTCTCGCAGGCCGCACGGCCCATCTTCTTCCTGGTCGACCTGCTCGGCATCGACCCCGACCGCGTGCGCGAATTCCTCGACCGGCTGCGGGAGGGGGCGGCGGGTCGCGCGCTCGACCAGCGTCACCCCGGCCCGCCCGAGATCTGGCAGCGGATGCTGGGGTTCCTGGTGTTCGCGGCCATCGGCTATGCCGTGTTCCGCGCGATCCGGCACTTCCGGCCGCCGGCCGGCGCCGAGCCCGAGCCTCGCGCCCCCGGGACCCGGACCGAGACGGCGCTCGAGACCCCCGTCGCCGCCCCCTCCCGGTCGCGGCTCCGCCGCGAGCTGCCCGCCGATGCCGTGCGCCGCTGGTACGCCGAGACCCTGCTCGCGCTCCGCCGAATCGACGTCGTTCGGGAGCCGTGGCAGACGCCGACCGAGTTCGCGCCGGTGGTCGCCGAGGCCGTGCCGGCCTGCGCGAACGAGTTCGAGCGGCTGACGCACGCGTACGAGGACGTCCGGTACGGGAGCCTGCGCCTGGATCACGCCGAGCTCCGCGAGCTCGAGGACGGTCAGAAACGCATCGCCGCAACGCTCGGGGATGGTTGACGCCTTCGGTAGCATGGCCGGTTCCATGAGCGATCCCGCGATCGTCGTCGAGGGGCTGGTCAAGCGCTACGGGAAGGTCGTGGCGCTCGACGGCATCGACCTGGACGTGCCGCCGGCCACGGTCCTCGGGCTGCTCGGCCCGAACGGCGCCGGCAAGACCACCGCGGTCAGGATCCTGACCACGCTCCTGCGCCCCGACGCCGGCCGCGCGACGGTGGCCGGGTTCGACGTGGTGCGCCAAGCGGAGGAGCTCCGCCACGTGATCGGCCTGGCGGGGCAGAACGCCGCGGTGGACGAGAACCTCACGGGCCTGGAGAACCTCGAGATGGTCGGCCGGCTGTATCACGTGCCCGCGACCGAGGCGCGCCGGCGTGGCGCCGAGCTCCTCGAACGCTTCGAGCTCACGGCCGCCGCGAACCGGCCGGCCAAGACGTACTCGGGCGGCATGCGCCGGCGCCTGGACCTCGGCGCGAGCCTGGTCGGCCAGCCGCAGGTGCTGTTCCTCGACGAGCCCACGACCGGCCTCGACCCTCGGAGCCGGCTCGAGATGTGGGACATCATCCGCGAGCTCGTCAACGAGGGGACGACGCTGCTCCTCACGACGCAGTACCTCGAGGAGGCGGACCGTCTCGCCGACAAGATCGCCGTGATCGACCTCGGGAAGGTGATCGCCGAGGGGACGTCCGACGAGCTCAAGGCACGCGTCGGCGGCGAGGTGCTCGCGCTCAGCGTCGCCGAGCGTGAACGTGCCGGGGAGGCCGCCGGCGAAGTCTTGGGTCTCGGTCCCGGTGGCGGCAACGTCGGACAACAAGACGGGCGAGATCCACGATCCCGGTCGGGCTCGGACGGGACCGCGATCTTGACCGAGGCGGTCCGGCGTCTGGATGCGCAGGGCATCCGGCTCGCGGACATCGGGTTGCGGCGCCCGACGCTCGACGACGTCTTCCTTGCGTTGACCGGTCACGCCGCGGAGGGAGGCTCAGAGGACGGGGCCTCCGAGGACGGCGATCGCTCGAAGAAGCGGAAGCGGGACAAGGAGCGGGCGCGGACATGAGCGCGATCACCGAAACCCTCCGGCAGCCCGGCCGGCTGAGGAGCACCGTCTCGGACTGGTGGGTGCTGACGTGGCGGAACCTGCTCACGTACATCCGCAAGCCGGACCTGCTCGTCTTCTCGACGATCCAGCCGGTGATGTTCGTCCTGCTGTTCGTCTTCGTGTTCGGCGGCACGTTCGACCGGATCCTTCCCCCGGGCGTGCCGTACGTCGACTTCCTGATGCCGGGCATCTTCGTGCAGACGGCGATCTTCGCCTCGACGCAGACGGGTGTCGGCCTGGCCGACGACCTGCAGAAGGGTCTGATCGACCGTTTCCGCTCGCTGCCGATGGCGCGCTCGGCGGTCCTGGCCGGGCGCACGGCGGCGGACACCGTCTCGGTCACCGTCCAGACGGTGCTGATGCTGATCGTCGCGTACCTGGTCGGGTACCGGCTCCACGAGGGGACGGCCGAGGCGCTCCTCGCATTCGTCGGCGTGGTCAGCGTCGGGTACGCGTTCACCTGGGTCTCGGCGTTCGCCGGGCTGTCCCTCAAGACGATCGAGGCGGTGCAGGCGGCCCTGTTCACGATCGTGTTCCCGTTCGTGTTCGTGAGCACGGCGTTCGTCCCGCTCGCCACGTTCCCGAGCTGGCTGAAGCCATTCGTCGAGCACAACCCCGTGACGATCTGGGTCGACACGGTCCGCGTGCTCACGCTCGGCGAGCTCTACTCGTCGGAGACGAGCAAGCTGTTCGCGCACGTCCAGTCACTCGGAACCCTGATGTGGCTGTCGGTGCTGTGGTTCTCCGGGTTCCTCGCGTTCTTCTCCTTCTTGGGTGTCCGCAGGTACCGCAAGACCTAGTCGGATCGGGTTCCCACCGGCCCGGGAACAATCCGTCCGCACCCGTAGGTTGTCTCCGAAGGCCGGTACAGTGACCGGAGCGCCGCCGATACCTGGAGGTTCGAAGGTATGTTCGGTTTCGAGGGCGAGAACGCTCGCGAGAAGGTCATCGTCCTGTTCACGATGTGTTTCGCGCTCGCGATGGCGATGCTCGACAACACGGTCGTCAACGTGGCGCTCCCCACGATCAGCCGCGAGCTGGGCGCCGGCGTCAGCGAGCTCCAGTGGATCGTCGACGGCTACGTCCTGGTGTTCGCCTCGCTGCTGCTGACGGGCGGTATCGCCGGCGACCGCTACGGGCGCAAGAAGATCTTCCTGGCCGGCCTCGCGATCTTCACGCTCGCCTCCGCGCTCTGCGGCCTGTCCCAGAGCACCACGCAGCTGATCGCGGCGCGGTGCTTCCAGGGCGTCGGAGCCGCGCTGCTGATGCCCGGCACCCTGTCGATCATCACGGTCACGTTCCCGCCGCACGAGCGCGCCAAGGCGATCGGCCTGTGGGCGGGCATGTCGGGACTCGCGCTCGCGCTGGGTCCGACCGTCGGCGGCCTGATGGTCGAGCATCTCGGCTGGCAGTCGGTGTTCTTCCTGAACGTGCCGATCGGCATCATCGCCCTGCTGACGGCCTCGCGCACCGTCCGCGAATCCGTCTCGGAGGTCACCCGCGAGCTGGACATCCCCGGGCTGCTCCTGGGTTCGGGTGCGCTGTTCTGCGCGACCTACGCCCTGATCGAGGCCAACGAGAAGGGCTGGAGCGACCCGCTAATCGTGAGCATGCTGGTCGCCTCGGCCGTCCTGGCGGTCGCGTTCCTGCTGTTCGAGCGCCAGAGCCCCAAGGCCATGCTGCCCTTGCGCTTCTTCCGCATCCCCGCGTTCTCCGCGGGCGCCACGGTCGCGTTCAGCGTCTCCTTCGGCATGTTCGCCACGTTCTTCTTCATGTCCCTGTACATGCAGCTGATCCGCGGGTACAGCGCGTTCCAGGCCGGGGTCCGGTTCCTGCCCATGACCGTCATGATCATCATCGTCGCGCCCAACGCCGGTCGCTACGCCTCCAAGCACGGCTCGAGGATCCCCATGACGTTCGGGTTGATCTTGGCGGGCACCGGCCTCCTGCTCCTGTCGCTGATCTCGATCGACACGCCGTACCTGCTGCTAGCCCCGGTCTTCGTGATGATGGGCATCGGGATCGGCGCCACGATGGCGCCGATGACGGCCGCGGTCATGAACGCGGTTGGCCCCGAACGCGCGGGCCTCGGATCCGCCACGACGAACACCGCCAGGGAGGTCGGCGGCGTGTTCGGCATCGCGCTACTGGGCACGATCCTCACCACGAGGCTCAACTCCGTGTTCGCCCCCGCACTGAGCGGGCTCGGCCTCGGGCCGACCACCCAGTCCGCGATCGAGGCGACGGCCGGACACGGCACGCTGGATCCCTCGCAGCTGGCCGGGCTCCCGCCCGAGCAGCAGGGTGCGGTGGTCGCGGCCTTCCGCGATGCCTGGATGAGCGGCTTCCGCGTCTCGCTCGTGGTGGCCGGCCTGGTGCTGCTGGTCGCGGCGGTGGTTGCCAACCGCTTCATCCCCGGCCGTGCCCACGCTCGGGAGGTCACCGCGGCCGCCCGGGTGGGTGAGTCGACCCCCCTCGAACTGGCATAGGCTTCCCCTCGATGGAGGAGGACAAGGAGCTCATCGAGCAGATCGAGCAGCTCGCGCACGAGGAACATGCGCTGTTCGACAAAGAGTCACGAGGCGAGGCCTCGACCAAGGAGCGCGCACGCCTCAAGGAGATCGAGGGGGAGCTCGAGAGCTCCTACGACCTTCTCCGCGCCCGCCGGGCCCGGCGCGCAGCGGGGCTCGACCCCGACGTCGAACCCGTGCATGAAGCCTCGGCGGTCGAGGAACCCACCCCGTAGTGCCGCACGGCTCGATCAGGGTCGGACGGGTCGACGTCGCCGCGCTGTGCGACGCCATGGTGACATCGAGCAGGCCGGGGTCGGGCTCCTACCCCGGCGTGAACGCAGGCACCTGGCGGAAGACTCGGGAACGCCATCCCGAGGTCTTCGCCGACGGGCGATGGCGCCTGCATGTCCACGCCTATGTCGTGCGCTCGGGTGGGCGCACCTTCCTGATGGACACGGGCGTCGGTCCGACTTCGGCTCCGGCCTTCGGGTGGAGCGGGGTAGCCGGCAGCCTCCCGACGGAGCTCGCCGAGGTCGGGGTCGATCCGCTGGACGTCGAGCTCGTCTTGATCAGCCACGTCCACGACGACCACATCGGGTGGAACGTCACTGAAGCCGGAGCGCCAACCTTCCCGAACGCGCGCTACGTGATCCACCGGGCCGACTGGGACCTGATGGCGAACGCGACCGACGAGGAGGACCGGGAGATCTTCGCCGCGGTGCTCGAACCGCTCGAACGTGCGGGCGTCGTTGAGCTCTCGGGGGGGGCGTTCGCCGTGACGGAGGAGCTGCGGCTCGAACACGCACCCGGGCACACGCCGGGGCATCAGGTGCTCGCGATCGACTCGGACAGCGAGCGAGCGTTGCTCTCCGCCGACATCGTGAACCACCCCGTCCAGCTCCTGCAGCCCGGGCTCGCCGGCGCGAGCGACATGGATCCCGTCGAGGCGAACGCGACTCGGAGCGCCTGGCTCAAACGGATCGTTCGCGAGGGACGCACGGTCGCGCCTGCGCACTTCGCCGAGCCGTTCGGGACGATCGTCCGTGACGGCGACGTGCACCGGTGGGAGCCGCTCGCTCGCTAGCGCCGGCCCGTCGCCGCGATCACGCGAGCCGCGCTCACTCCGGCAGCGCGGGGTCGTCGAACCCGTACTGCTTGTGCGACCCGTCGCAGAACGGCTTGTTGCGCGACTGCCCGCACCGGCACAGGGTCTGACGATTGCGCACCTCGTACGGCGTCTCGTCCTCCGACACGACCGGGATGCCGCCGCGGATCCAGTACGACGCGTCGGGCTCGACGCCGACCGACGGCTCGAACGTGGGCTCGACGGGCTCGGGGTCGGGCAGCACCGCGAACGCGAGCCGGCCCGACGGGCAGCGTCGGACCATCGCGGTGAACTCGGTCCGCACCGCCGGATCGTCCGCCTCCTCGACCATCTCCCACACGCCGGTCCGGACGTTGCGGCAGAACCCGGCATGGGTGCAGAGCGACAGGTCGTCGTACAGGACGTGGTTCGCCTCGCCCTCCCAGGCCTCGCGACGCTGGGCGATTGGGCCGCGGTCGGCGGTCTCGGTGCCGTCGAACGGGATCCGTTCGTGCGTCGAGTCGCAGAAGGGCTTGGTCGACGATCGGCCGCAGCGGCAGAGCTCGTAGACCTCGTCCGGGGTCTCGAACGCGGGACCCTCGTCCCATGCGACCGGCTCGCCGCGCTCGGTCTGCACGATCGCCGTGCGCAGCAGGGGGACCCCGCCCTCGACGCGGTACGGGCCGTCCTTGGTGACGACGATCCTGCGCTCGTCCATCCGTGGAGTCTAAACGGCCCGTCTGGGACCGCTCGCCTCGGGGGAGCCGGCCGGTTCAGGGGGGAGGAACGACCGTGCGAACCGCAGCGCCCGCCACGGGCGGCGCCCCGTCGCGACGAACCTGCCCCTCGCCACCCCTCGCCATTGCGTGATGCGCCCGTACGACACGAGGACCAGCGCGGAGGGCTCGGCCCGGATCGTGCAGTCCGCGTCGCCTTCCGCGGGTTCGATCGAGGCCGTGCCGTCGTCGACCCGAACCCGGAACGCCGGTCCCCCGCGGACCACGACCCGATACGTCGTGCGGTCGCCGCGCGTCGCGTCGGGGTCGACGTACCAGGGAACGAGCGTCGCCATGGCGCGGACCACCGTTCGGGCGTCGTTGCCGGCGATCGGCCAGGGGCGCCCGAGGGTCCCCGCCGCGTCGTAGCCGTGCACGATCAGCTCGCCGAGCAACAGCCCGGAGGCGGTGGCGACGTCCAGCTTGACCCCCGAGTACCACGGCAACGGGTCCGCGCCCAGCTTGCCGTGGGTCGTGGCGACGAAGCTCGAGACGCTCGACCGCAGCTCCTCGACCATGTCGGCGAGGGGGCGTTCGCGCCGTTCGCGGACGTCCCGCCGGTTCTCCTCGGCGATGCCGGCGATCTCGCCCTCGGGGACCGCCGCCCCCGACAGGTACGCCGCGAACCGCCCGGACCGAGCCGCGACGTGGGCGACGAGCTCGCCCAGGGTCCACTCCAGGCCGCGGACGCTGCGATCGGGCTCGTCCAGGTTCGCGAGCAGGTCGGCGAGCCTCCGGCCCGCCCGTCCGATCGCCTCGGCGGCGGGCCCGAGCTCGATCCGGAGCTCCGGGATCTCCGTGACGCTCATGGGGTGACGCTCGTCCGGGCGGACTCCCGCATGCCCCGATCCTCGCTCGTGGATGCCCCGATCGGCAAGCCGGGGCGACCTGTTAGCGTGCTCGGGTGGCCGCGCTCGCACCTCCACGTCCGCGGTTCCGCGTGGTCGCGGTCGCGCTGGTCCTCGCGGGCGCGGCCTGCACCTCGACGCCGGCACCGAGGGCGGACCGAACGACATCCAAACCCACGACCGCTCCGTCGAGCCCCACCGCGTCCGCGACACCCTCGTCCGAAGCCCCCACGTCCGCCGTCATCCGGTCGAACGGCGGCTCGCTCCTGGTTCGCGGCACCTACCCGCGCGTCGCATCTCGGTGCGTTCGGTACCACCGGCCCCGGCTCGCGGCCCGCTATCCGGGGACGCTCTCGGTCAAGCGTTCGGACGACGGCACGCTCGCGCTCACGGTGACGCTGCCGTTCGAGGACTACCTGAAGGGCATCGCCGAGGTGCCGTCGTCGTGGCCGCCCGCGGCGCTCGAGGCGCAGGCGATCGCGGCCCGCAGCTACGCGCTCGCGACCACCGGGTGGGAGGGCGCCGAGGGCGAGGCGCTCAAGACGCCGATCTGCGCGACGACGTCGTGCCAGGTGTACCGCGGGATCCCCGTGCCGTTCGACCCGAACGTTCGGCGGTGGTTCGCCGCCGTCAGGCGTACCTCGGGCGAGGTGCTCCTCTACGGAGACCGCCCCGCCGAGACCGTCTACTTCTCCACCTCGAACGGCCGGACCTACGGGAACGACGAGGTGTTCGGCAGCGCGCCCCTGCCCTACCTGCGTCCGGTGGTCGAACACGACGACGGCGCGTCGCCCTTGTCGCATTGGCGCGTTCGAGTGCCGTTCGCCGATCTGGCGACGTTCCTGCACGAGGCCGGCGAGTGGCCGCCGCACAGGACGGTCTCGGGCGTCGGTCTGGCGGGCTCGACGGTCACGGTCCAGGGCGAGGGCGCGTCGCGCTCGATCGACCTGACCACGTTCCGAGACGCCGTCAACGTCTGGGGACCCTGCCTGAAGCCCGGTCGCTACCCGCCCTCCCCACTCCCGGTGACGCTCCCGTCCAGGTGGATGACGCTCTCCTCGAACGGGGACGCCGCGGTCGCCGTGGGACGCGGCTGGGGGCACGGCGCCGGGATGGTGCAGTGGGGTGCGTACGGCAAGGCTCTCCGGGGGCTCTCGGCCTCGGATATCCTCGCCTACTACTACGGGGGGCTGCGGCCGCAGACCTATCCCGAACCCGGCCTGATCCACGTCCAGGTCGTGAGCGGCCTCACCTCGATCCGCGTCGTGCCGTCCCGACCCGCAGCGACGCTCGACGGCGAGGAGCTCGGCTCCGAACGCGTGACGATCACCGGCGGCGACGAGCTCACCGTGACCACGCGGCCGTGACCCGGCGGACGCTGCTCGTCGCGGCGGTCGCGGTGGCCGTCGCGGTCGCGTTCGCCGATTCGTCGATCGTCGTGCTCGCCCTGCCCGAGCTGTACGCGCGGTTCGACACCACGATCGAAGGCGTGGCGTGGGTGATCACCTCCTACAACCTCGTGCTGGCGATCTGCGCGCTCGCGCTCGTCGTCGTCGTCCACCACGCACGGGCCAACCGGCTCCTCGCCGCCGGCACCTCCGTGTTCCTTGCCGCGTCGATCGCCTGCGCGCTCGCGGACTCGATCGGGTTCCTGATCGCGGCGCGCTCGGTCCAGGGTCTCGGCGGGGCGCTGCTGCTCGCGGGCTCCCTGCCGGTCCTGGGCGCGCTCGCCGGCTCGACCGCCCGCGGCGTCGCGATCTGGACGCTGGCCGGCACGTTCGGCGCGGCGGTGGGGCCGGCGCTGGGCGGCGTGCTCACCCAGCTGTTCGACTGGCGCGCGATCTTCGTCTTCCAAGCCCCCGTCGCGGGCGCGGCGCTGCTCGCGACGTTCGGGGCGCACGTCGCCGCGATCCTGCGGGAGGGGTGGCGGCCGAGCCTGTGGCGAACCGTGCCGGGGAACGTCGCGCTGGCCTTGCTCTCGGGGGCCCTCGTCGGGACGCTGTTCCTCGGCGTCCTGCTCGTGATCGACGTGTTCGGCCTCACGCCGATCCAGGGCGCCGCGGTCGTGAGCGCGATCCCGGCCGCGACCCTCCTCGCGCGTCCGCTCGCGGCCCAGCTCCCGGCCGCGCTCGCCATCGCCTCGGGCGCCCTGTTGCTCACGTTCGGGTTGATCGGGCTCGCGTTCCTGCCGTCCGGCGATCTGGGATACACGCTCGCGTCGTTCGCGCTGTGCGGGTTCGGGCTCGGGCTGGCCGTGCCGGGTCTCACGCACGCGGTGCTCGGCGGTGAGGGCGGGATCGCGCCGAAGGCGACGCTCACGGTCGGCGTCCGGCATCTCGGGCTGGTGCTCGCGCTCGTGATCGGGGCGCCCTTGCTCGCCGGCGACCTCCTGGCGGGCGCCGACGTCGCGAAGCTGAACGCCACGGCCGTGATCATCGAAGGCGAGATCCCGGGGACGACGAAGATCCCGCTGGCTCTCGACATCCGCGACGAGCTCGAGCGCGCGCCGAAGGGCGAGATCCCGGACTTCGCGGCCGCGTTCGAGAAGGCCGGTGTGGGGACCGACGACGCCGTGCAGCAGGTGCACGACGACTTGGTCGAGACGATCGAACGGGCCGTCACCAGGAGCTTCCGACCGTCCTTCCTGTTCTGCGCACTGCTCGCGGCGCTCGCGCTCGTGCCGATCCTCGTGTTCCGGAGGCGGTGGGTGGCGTGAACCGCCGGATCGCGGTCGGGGTGCTGGTCGCGCTGCTCGTCGGGGCCGCGGGCCTGATCGCGCTCGAGTTCGCGAACGGCGCCGCGGACGCCGGGGCGCTCGCGATCCGCGACCCGTGCGAGCCTCGCTCCGCGTTCCCCGGCCAGGGCGTCGACGCGACGCTGCAGCGCATCGTGTCCGACGGGCTCGACGGGGCGGCCTGCGAGCTCGGCACGACCCGCGAGGAGCTCGTGCTCTCCCTCGGGCCGGGATCCGGCGTCGAGCCGATCCCGTGGGCCGACGACACGATCGAGCGCGCCGTCCGCGCCGGCCTCCTCGAGTCGATCGACGACGCCGAGCAGCGAGGGTCGCTCAACGGTCTCCTGGCCGCGGCCCTGCGTCAGGTCGTCGAGCACGCGCCGGTCCAGTGGCTGATCGACGGCGGCCAAGGGATCGCGGGGCTGTTCGACTAGGGTCGGCTCGCAACGGGTACGCGACGAAGGAGGGGGGAAGGAGGACCTCGTGCCGGTGGATCGATCGTACGTGGATGTGAACCGGACGAGCTCTACGCGAGGAACGAGTCCCTCGGGTGGCTCGTCAACCCCGACCGCGCGGATCACCGGCTCGAGCACATGGACGAGATCGAGCAGCTCCTGACCCGCGACTAGCCGTTCGCACCGCCCACGGACCCGCCGACGAACCCCCGGGCTTCCTCCACGAGGGCTTTCCAGCGGCGGGACGCGCTCGGCGGGACCGACACCCATTCCTTCATCGGACGCCCCTTCCCCGCATCGAAGCGCTCGCCCACGCCGGCCCCGACGAGCTCGTCGACCCGATCCCTAGCGAGCTTCACGACGAGCTCGCCACCGACGAGCATCGCGAAGATCCTTCCGTGGAGCCGCAGCCCGGCGCTGGTCCCGAAGCCGGTCCCCGCGGTCACCTCTCGCCGCGCGAGCTGGTTCCTCGCGATCGGTTCCCAGAGCTGCTCGGGGGTCCGAGCCATCACCCGTGTTGCATCGTTGCCGGGAGCGTGATCAGGATCTTGCCTCGGGCGTGCCCGGCCTCGAGATCCCGCATGGCCTGGGGCACCTCGGCGAGCGGGTACGACGCACCGATGACCGGCGTGAGCTTGCCGGCCTCGATGAGTTCCGTGAGAGCCATCAGGTCCTGACCCTTCTCCTTCACGGCGAACAGGCCGAGCTCCTGGTTCACGAACGGCGACAGCATCTGCGCTCGGAGGTTCCGACCGAAGCCTCCGAGCAACGTCCCGCTGCTCTCCCCCCCGACGATCACGAGCGTCCCGCGGGGGGCGAGCGCTCGTCGGAGATGGGTCAGGGAGCGGGCCCCGGCCGTGTCGAGGATGAGGTCGTAGCGCTTCCCTTGCTCCGCGAAGTCCTCACGCGTGTAGTCGATGACGTCGTCCGCGCCGAGCGATCGGACGAGGTCCAGCTTCGACGTGCTGGCAACCCCGGTGACCTGGGCCCCGAAGGTCTTGGCGATCTGCACGGCGAACGAGCCGACACCCCCCGCCGCGCCGACGATCAGCACGGTCTGCCCCGGCTTCACCCTGCCCTTGTCGCGGAGCGCCTGCAGGGCGGTGGTGCCGGAGGCGGGCACGACCGCGGCCTGCTCGAAGGTGAGGTTCGCGGGCTTGGGCGCGAGCTTGTCTGCCCGAGCGATCGCGTACTCGGCGAACGAGCCGGACGCGGTGCCGAACACCTCGTCGCCGGGCTCGAACCCCGTCACGCCCTCCCCGACCGCCTCGACGCGCCCGGCCACATCCTGTCCCAGGACACGGCCCTTGGGCCGACGCAGCCCGAGTGACGGGACCGCGCCGCGGATCAGGTACGGCAGGCCCGTCATGATGTGCCAGTCCCCGATGAACAGGCTCGCGCCGAGCACGCGTATCAGCACCTCACCCGGACCCGCTTCGGGCACGTCGATGTCCTCGAGCTTCAGCACGTCGGCCGTTCCGTACTCGTCGAGCACGATCGCCTTCATCGGACCCTCCTCGTCGGGCTCGCGCGCGCCCCCAGTCGAGTGGTTCCGAGCCTAGATGCGATCGTGATGGCCACCGCCCTTCCCCGACTTCCAGATGCTGTCCTCGTTGGCATCCCGGTGCTGCATCTCCCGGGCGGCCCTTCGGAGCTCGGACCTCCGTCGGGTCGCGGCTTTCGACCGTCGCCGGTCCACGAAGTCCCTGATGAGCCGTCGCGTGAGGAGCCCCCCGGAGATCGATCCGTAGGGAACCTTACCCGCCGGTATCGGCCGATCTCGCGGTCCCACCCCCGCACGATCCGCGACGGGCTGTCCAAGGGAGGCGGAAACCATGCAAAGCGACGGCTACGGACGGACCCGCGTCCTTTGGTCGGGCCGGCGCTCCGGGTCGAGGACTCAGTGCTCGGACACGTGCGCACGGTAGAGGCGCAACGCCGCGGGCGGCTGGACATCCTCGACCGTCCACGGCCTCGCGCCGTGCGAGACCGAGACGCGGGAGAAGATCTCGATGCCCCGCTCGAGGTCGGCGCCCGTCAGCAGCTCGGCGACGGCCGACATGTACACGCCCTGCCCCTCGCCGACCGACGCATTCGAGTCGAAGACGACGATGCTCAGCTCCGGACGCGCCGCGAGGTTCCGCGAATGCTGCGCCTCCGGGGAGGGAGACCCAGCACAGCTCCGAATACTCGGATGGCGCGTAGTAGACGGGCGAGACCCACGGTCGCCCATCCGCGTCGTCGGTCCCGAGCACCATGTACCGGCTGTCGTCGATGATGGTCCTCGCGACCTGGTCGAGATCCTCGTGCCCGTTCATCGTCCCTCCCGAACGCGGCTCAGCTCGTGAAGAACTCCGTCAGCACCGGCGTGAGCAGCGTGGGGTCGACCTCGTGGGTCTGGTCTTCCATCGTGAGGCGGCGAGCGTTGGGGAGGACGTCGGCGAGCTGCTGCACGGCGCCCCGCATCGACGGCGGGCTCGCCCCGCCGTCGATCACCAACGTCGGGATCGTGACCGAGGACCACCGATCGGCGGACAGCGGCTTGCCGACCATGTTGTCGCCCATGATCACCCCCTCGTACCAGAGCGTGTGCGCGACCGCCTCCAGCGACGGCCAGGACGGTGACTCCCTCATCGACGGGATGGCCTCGGCCGGCGCGCCGACGCCCGTGGTCATGAAGTACTCGACCGCCTCGCCTCGGCGATCGGTGGCCGCCAGCTCCTTCAGATGCGACACGTAGTCGTACGGCAGCGGCGGGCGCGACTCGTCGACGATGAACGGCGGCTCGTAGAGCACGAGCTTCGTGATGCCCGGGGTCGCGGCCGCGGCCTCGAGCGCGAGCACCGCGCCCGACGAGTGACCGAACACGAACGCGGTCCCGCCGGCCTCCTCGACGAGCGACACAAGGTCCTCGACCTCGCGCTCGACCGCGTACGGCGGTGTGTCGCCGCTGTCGCCGCGGCCTCGGCGGTCGTACGCGTACACCGTGAAGCTCGGGGCGAGGAGTCCGGCCAGGGTCGCGGCGGCACGGCGATCGTTCAGCGCGCCGCCAACCACGACGAGCGGAGGCCCCTGCCCCGATCTCTCGAACGCGATCGTCGTCCCGTCCTTCGAGGTCGTCGTGTTCATCTCGTTCCCATCGTGAGGTCGTCGATGCCGTACCGGACCGAAGGCACCGTCGCGGTCGACGTCATGCCGCGTCCTCGATGGCCGGTGGGATGTTCTGGTTGCGGCGGAACAGGTTCGTCGGGTCGTAGCGCGCCTTGATCTTCCTGAGCCGGTCCCACGTCGATCCGGGGTAGGCGTCGCGGATCCGCGCCTCGCCGTCGAAACCCAGGAAGTTGACGTACGCGCCGTCGTCGTCCTGCTTGAGCGCGGCCGCGAAGGCGTCGATCCACGGCCCGTGCACCTCGATCTCGTCGGGGCGTTCGTAGACGGCGGCGCAGTTCACCATGATCCTGCTCCGGCGGTGCGCGAACGCCGTCGCCTCGACCGGCACGCGCGCCATCGCACCGCCGAGCGTCCGGAGCTGCGCGACACCCATCATCGCGGTCGAGGTCGCGAGGTGCTCCAGGATCGTCTCGGCCTCGGGACGACCGATCGTGTCGACGAACATCGTGTGCGCCGTGGCGACCGGGTGGTAGTCCTCCTCCTCCGGCGGGTAGACCTCGGGGTACGGCATCGGCCGGAGCATGTCGGCGAGCGGCTCGGCGAGCGCTCGGAACGGTGCCAGCGCTCGCTGACCGGCCTCGACGTCGCCGGTATACGTCATGAGCGCCATGATCGACAGCTTGCCGTGCAACTCCTCGGGCACGAACGGCATCGGCGGCGCCCGCATCACGTTCGCGATCGACGAGAGCTCCTCGGGCGCGGCCTCGGCCTCGGCCATGAAGCCCGCGATCGTGTCGACCGTCGCCGGGAGCAGCAGCATGCCGCCGACCACCGTGTCGAGCGGATGCAGGGCGAACCGGAACCGGGTCGCGACGCCGAAGTTCCCGCCGCCGCCGCGGATCGCCCAGAACAGGTCGGGTTCGTGCTCGGCGTCGACGCGGTGGAGCTCGCCGTCCGCCGTCACGATCTCCGCGGCCAGCAGGCTGTCGATCGTGAGGCCGTGCTTGCGGACGAGGTAGCCCACGCCGCCTCCGAGCGTGATCCCCCCGATCCCCACCGACCCCGTGTCGCCGAACCCGACGCCCAGGCCGTGCGGGTGGGTGGCGTTCGTGAACTCGAGCGCGGTGAGGCCGGTCTGCGCCCACGCCGTTCTTCCCTCGGGGTCGACCTCGATCGATCGCAGGTCGGCGAGGTCGATCACGATCCCGCCGTCCGAGACACCCTGGCCGATCACGCTGTGCCCGCCGCTGCGCACGGCGAGCTCGAGCCCCGTCTCGCGCGCGAGCGCGATCACGCGGGCGATGTCCATCTCGTCGGCGACCCGGACGACCACCGCGGGGTGCAGGTCGAACCCGCCGTAGAAGACGGCGCGGGCCCGGTCGTACTCGGCGTCGTCGGGACCGATCACCGGCCCCCTCACGTCGGCCCGGAGCTTGGGGATCGAGATGCTGGTCGGGGTGGTCATCGTTGGCCTCCTCCCTCGGGGGCTACGTGTCTCGACCTCGGTACGAACGCGAACTCATCGGTCGAGACGCGTCCACGCGCCCACTCGTTGGCAACTCAGGTGGGGTTTCCCTTCTTCCCGGCGGCGTACGCCTGCCGGTGAGTGATCGGCCCTACTCGTCGTCGAAATCCCAGATGCGCAGGTGGCCGGGCTCGAGCCGGGCGATCACGGAGTCGTAGCCGGCCTCGTGCACGTACTCGAAGCCCTTCTCCGACCCCACGTACCGGGTGGCGATGCGGACGGCGTCGGAGAGATCGCCCGCGTCGAGCAGCCGGGCGGTCGTACGGAGCTCCACGCCACGCAGCGGGTCCACGGATTCGGCCACGACGATCGTGGCGCGGGGATCGCGACGGAGATGCCGGGTCTTGACGTCATCGGCGGGGAGCCACAGGTTGAACCCGCCGTCCCGCCACTCGTGCCAGACCGGCGACAGCAGGACCGAACCGTCAGGTCGGAGCGTCGCGAGGACCGCGACGAGCGGCTCGTCGAGCAGGCCACCGATGTCGTCGATGGTCAGGTTCGTTCGCACGGCTCACCATAACCAGCCAGCCGGTCCGGCGGCATGACTTCGAGAAGCGCGCCCGTCGGTGACGAGCACGACGCTACCACCGACGACACACACCTACGCTGCGTGCGGGTTGCCCGCGCCGACGGGAGTCTGCTAGGACTGGACCTGACCCCTACCCCAAGGAGGAACCATGCGACGACGGATGGCGTTCGCCTGCGCCGTGCTCGCGATGGCGACGGCGATCTCGGGAACGACGGCGTTCGCGGGTAAGGGGGGTTTCACGACCTCGAGGCCGTCGATGCTCACCCGAGTCATGGCAGGCGTCACGATCAAACCGCTGCTGACCGTCGGGGACGTGATCCCGGGCGGCTTCCGGTTCGAGGCCATCCCGGACGGGATCTCCCTGCAGACCAAGGGCAACGGACGGGTTGACCTGTTCGTGAACCACGAGACGAGCAAAGTCCCGTTCCCCTTCGGGAACGCCCTGAACCCCCCGCAGCCCCCCTCGGCGGCGAACGGGGAGAGCGACTTCGACAACTCGCAGGTGAGCCAGCTGAAGCTGAACCAGAACTCGGCCGGCGTGACCGGCGGCTCGTTCGTCGTCCCGAGCAGCGGCGGCTTCCAGCGGTTCTGCTCGAACTACCTCGCGACCAGCAAGGAGGGGTTCGACCGCGACATCTTGTTCACGAACGAGGAATCACCCGACTACGTGTTCCGGCAGGAGGACTCGTGGCCGCCCCCGATGGGCGACCCGGCCGAGGAGGAGAACGGAGTCGTGCTGGCGGTCGACGTCAAGCACGGGGACTACCACGTCATCTACGGGATGGGCCGGCACAACCACGAGAACAACGTCGCGATCCCGGGATTCGACGACCTGGTCGTGCTCTCGGGCGACGACACGTTCACGAGCGGCCCGCTGACGATCCCGCCGGGCGGTCCGAACACCGAGACCTCCGCGGCGTCGCAGTCCCAGCTGTACTCGTACATCGCGTCCGACACCGACGCGTTGCTCGATGACGAGGGTGACCTCTGGGCGTTCGTCTCCGACGACAAGGACTTCGACGACTACTACGACTTCGTCCCTGGATCGACCAAGTCCGTCAGTGGGCACTTCATCAAGGTGCCGAAGAACATCGCGACGGGCAAGATGCCCGACGGCTCGGAGATCACGTCTGCCGACGTCGGGTACCCGGCTCCTCCCACGAACGGCAGTTGGCAGCGGGACCTCCGCACCACGGTTCCCACCGGTATCGACGGCCCCCAGTGGGTGCTCGAGTACTGGAGCCAACTCAACAATGTCTTCGACTTCGTCCGCGTCGAGGACATCGCCTACGACAAGCGTTCCGGAATGGGAAACGTCGTGTACATCGTCGATTCCGGCCGGGGTCGAACGGATGCGCAGTCCCTTGACACCCCGTTCCGGTCTACGAACGGACGCGTCTGGAAGATGGTGCTCGACAAGAACGATCCGACGAAGGTGACCTCGTTCTCCATAGTGGTCGAGGGTGACGACAACCCGGTCAAGACCCTGAACGAGATCCACCAGCCGGACAACATCGAGACGACCCAGAACGGCTTCCTGGTGACCGAGGACCCGGGTTCGAGCCAGCAGTTCGTGACGACGGCCGAACAAAACCTCCCGAACGCGACCACGGCCCGGCTGTGGTTCGTGCCGTTCACGGGTTCTCCTCAGGTCGTCGTGAAGATCGACCAGTCGAGCGACG
>CAVPLL010000008.1:0-542861 GCA_963706005.1 uncultured Actinomycetes bacterium | reverse complement strand
GTCCCGACGGCGGCCCACGCGATCCGGATCCCCCGGTCGGGTTCCTTGCCGCGGAAGCGCCCGGCGACGAACGGGACCACGAGCAACATCGGGAACACCTTGGCCGCCGCCCCGAGCCCCAGGAGCACGCCCGACCACCCGTCGTTCCGGCGCAGGTAGGCGAAGGTGCCGGCCGTCGCGAGCGCGACCGCGAGCAGGTCCCAGTTCATCGTCGCGTACAGCGCGAGCGTGGGGGCGAGCACGAAGTACAGGACCCGGTCGCCGACGAGCAGGTACAGGAGCAGTGCGACGATGAACGCCGCGATCCACATCAGTACCGCGCTCGTGTAGAAGAAGCCGGTGACGCTCGGGCCCGAGATCCACGCCGCGGCCCGCATCGTCCACATCGTGAGCACCGGGTACTCGTCGCACTCGCTCGGCGCCTCCTCGCAGGGATCGAGGTAGGGGAGCCGGCCCTCGCGCAGCTGTTCGGTGCCGAGCTGGTGCACGATGTCCGAGTAGCACAGGCGCGTGTATTGGCGGTTATCGGTCCAGTCGCCGGCGGCGCACGGAGCTTTGACGGCGTGCCCGAGGATCAGGGTGCCCGCCAGCAGGGCGAAGACGGTCCCGAGCCCGATCCGTCGAGCGGCATTCGGCATCCGGCTGATTATCTCGGGCGCGACGGCCGATCCGCGCTCGAGGATCCCGGAGCCGGGAAAGGCGGCGGGGCCGCCGAGGGGGAGGCGGCCCCGCCATCACGCCCGGCAGAACCTGGATGAGGCTTCGCCGGTGGGAGAACGCCTCGTGGGCGTCCACCCGTTCGTGCCGTCACTGTTCCTTTCGGCACGACCCGGGGCCGGCCTGAGGATCCCGCGGTGGGATCTTCGGCCCGCCCCTCTTGGGTAGCCCGCTCCAGGGGGTTCGCCGGAACGACGCCGAAGGAGCTCGGTCCCCCACGAACGCCCCCATCGTCTCCGCGAGGTTGCGAGGATGTGATCAGTGAGGAACGGAGGCACATCGTGGCCAAGCTGATCTACTCGGCGATCTCGTCGCTCGACGGCTACGTCGCGGACGCGGACGGCAACTTCGACTGGGCCGCCCCGGACGAAGAGCTGCACGCCTTCGTCAACGACCTCGAGCGGCGGGTCGGCACCTACCTGTACGGGCGTCGGATGTACGAGGTGATGGTCTTCTGGGAGACGGATGATGGCGTCGCCGACCAGCCCCCATCCATCCGCGACTACGCGGAGATCTGGCGCACGGCCGTCAGGGTGGTCTACTCCAGGACCCTGGAGGCGGTCTCGAGCGCCAAGACGCGGATCGGCGGGACTTCGACCCCGAGGCGATCCGACGGATGAGGGCATCAGCGGAACGTGACATCAGCGTGGGTGGTCCCCACCTCGCCGGCCAGGCGATCGCGGCCGGGCTGGTCGATGAGTGTCATCTGTTCCTCGCGCCCATCGTGGTGGGAGGCGGCACGCGGTCCCTCACCGACGATGTCCGTCTGGAGCTCGAGCTGCTGGACGAACGCCGATTCGGGAACGGCGTCGTTCATCTCCATCACCGTACGACCGGGCACGCGAGACGAGGCGAGACTAGCTCGCAGGAACGACGTTGATCACGACATTGCCGATCTTCTGGCCCGTCTCGACGTACCGGTAGGCCGCGACGATCTCGTCCAGGGGATAGCGTCGGTCGATGACCGGCTTGAACGTTCCTGACTCGATCATCTCCTTGAAACGCCTCACCTCCCGCTGGCTGTGCTTCGGCTGGATGGGCATCATCGCCTTCCTCCCACCGAGGAGCGGAGTGATCAGCGACAGGATCGGGTTCTGGGAGAGCGGCCCCAGGTCCGTCGAGAGGTAGACCCCGCCCCGCTTCAGGAGTCGCTTGCATCGAGCGAACGAGCTCTTGCCGACCGCATCGAAGACCGCATCGTAGGTCCGCTCGTCCTTCGTGAAGTCCTCGGTCGTCCGGTCGATGACCCTGTCGGCCCCCAGGCCCCGCACCAGCTCCACGTTCGCCGTGTCGGACACCGCCGTCACGGTCGCGCCGAGATCCTTCAAGATCTGGACCGCCGCCGAACCGATCGCTCCGGTTGCGCCGTTGACGAGCACGTGGTGCCCGCGGCGGATCTTCGCCTTCGTGATGCACGAGAGGGCATAGTGCGAACCCTCGGTGCTGGGAGCGACCTCCTCGTAGGTCACGTTCGCCGGCATCGTGGCGATCGGACCGTCCCCGGGGATCGACAGGTACTCGGCGTGGGCACCGAACCGGTCCTCGCTGAAGCCGAACACGTCGTCGCCGACCTGGAAGGAGGTGACGCTTCTGCCGACCGCCTCGACCACTCCCGCGAACTCGCTCCCGAGGATCGTCGCCTTCGGCTTCGTGAGCCCGCTGAAGAACCGCACGATGAAGGGCTTGGCGGCCCGGAAGCCGCAGTCCGTCCGGTTCACCGTCGCCACGTGAACCTTGACGAGCACCTCGTGCGCCCCGACCGACGGCCTGTCGACCTCCGCGATCCGAACGATGTCAGGTGGCCCGTACCTGGTGTAAACGGCAGCCTTCATGTGGACCTACCGTGATCCCGGACGCGCGCCGGGGGGGCGTGGACCGGAAACGGGGACTCGCGACGCGCCTGCGGCTGGCTCACGCAACCGGCAACCGCTCCCCTGCTCGTCCCGAACGGGTCCCCTCGCCGGATCGACAAGCAAGGGAGAGCCCTCTCGCGGACCCGCGCCATGACGGTCTCGGTCCCCTCCGGTCGTAGGTGGCTACAGTATCCGCGATGACGACGGTGCTCCTGTTCCATCATGCGCAAGGTCAGACGACCGGCTTCCTCGCTTTCGCGGACGAACTGCGGGAGGCCGGCCATACGGTCCACGCGCCGGACCTCTACGACGGCAGGACGTTCCCGGACATCGACGAGGGTGTCGCGTACGCCAAGCATGTCGGCTTCCCGGAGATCATCGGCCGTGGATCGGCGGCGGCTACGGGGCTGCCGGCCGACATCGTCTACGCGGGCTTCTCCCTCGGCGTCCTGCCCGCGCAGTCGCTGGCGCAGACGCGACCGGGCACGAGGGGGGCGCTCCTGTTCCACGGATGCCTGCCGACATCCGAGTTCGCAAGCCCGTGGCCCGAGGGCGTGCCGGTCCAGATCCACATGATGGATGCCGATCCATGGGCAGAGGAGGATCGGCCCGCGGCGGAGGCGCTGGTCGAGGAGGTCGAGGGCGCGGAGCTGTTGCTCTACCCGGGTTCGGGCCACCTGTTCGCCGACGCGAGCCTGGACGACTACGACGAGCAGGCGGCCGGGCTGCTCAAGGAGCGCACGCTCGCCTTTCTGGATCAGGTCGGCTAGTCGGAGATCAGGGCAGAAGGCGCGGCGGCCTTCATCCAGCTGAAACGCGATGTGGCGGTCCCCGGTCCGCTACGTAGCTACGTATAGGAGTGATCCTCGTCCGGGAAGGCGCCGGCGGCGACGTCGGCCGCGAACGCGGTCGCGGCCTTCGCGATCTCGCCGCGGAGGTCGATGTAGGCGCGCGCGAACTTCGGGACGCGCTCGGATAGTCCGAGCAGGTCGTGCGAGACGAGCACCTGCGCGTCGGTCCCCGGCCCCGCGCCGATGCCGATCGTCGGGATGTGCAGGGTCCGCGTGAGCTCGGCACCGAGCTCGGACGGCATGGCCTCGAGCACGATCGCGAACGCGCCCGCCTTCTCGAGCGCGAGCGCCTGATCGGTCACCCGCGCCGCCTCCTCGCCCCGGCCCTGGACGCGGTAGCCACCCATCCCGTGAACCGACTGCGGGGTGAGACCGACGTGCGCCATCACGGGGATGCCGAGCTCGACCAGCTTGTGCACGAGCTCGACCTGTGCCCCCTCGATCTTGACGGCGCCGGCACCCCCCTCCTTCAGGAACCGCCCGGCGTTGCGGACGCCCTCCTCGACGCTCACCTGGTACGAGAGGAACGGCATGTCGCCGATGACGAGGGCGTCCGTGACCCCCCGCGCGACCGCGCGCGTGTGGTGGAGCATCTCGTCCATCGTGACGGGCAGGGTGTTCTCGTAGCCGAGGACGTTGTTGCCGACCGAGTCGCCGACGAGCAGCACGGGGATCCCGGCCTCGTCGAAGATCTTCGCGGTGGGGAAGTCGTAGGCCGTGAGCATCGCGAAACGGGTGCCCTCGGCCTTCCACGCCTGCAGGTCGCGGATCGTCACCGTCATCGCTCGCGCCTCCTTTGAGTGCACGGCAGCAGTCTCCGGAGTCTACCCGGGGCGAGCGCGTGACCCCTGCCGGCATGTCACCGCAGGGTGCTAGGGTCGGCCGACCGAGCGAGCCGGTAGACTCTGGGGGCCACACATCCTGCTCCCCCTGTGGGGGCCGTCCAGACCAGAGGAGGTGGAGAGCTGAGGCAGTACGAAGGCATGCTCATCCTGCCCGCGGAGGCCGACGAGTCGGTCGTGTCCGGGGCATTGGACCGCATCAGCCGCGTCATCGGCGAGGCCGGCGGACAGGTCGGCAACGTCGATCGCTGGGGCCGGCGGCGTCTCGCGTTCGAGATCGAACGGCAGGGCGAGGGCTACTACGTCGTGGTGGAGTTCACGGCCGATCCCGAGGTCCTGACCGAGCTCGAGCGCTCGCTGCGGCTGGCGGACGAGGTCCTGCGGTTCAAGATCGTCGTTCGCGGCGAGGCCGCGTAACGAGAAGCGACTTCCCCCTCCCCGGTACGCCATCCGACGGGGAGCGGTCACGGAACGGAAGGTGATGGAGATGGCGAGCGAGAACCAGGTCACCATCGTGGGCAACCTCACGGACGACCCCGAGCTGCGGTACACGCCGAACGGGGCCGCCGTCGTGAAGTTCCGCGTGGCGGTCAACCGCCGCTACAAGGACGAGTCGGGCAACTGGAAGGACGGCGAGACGTCGTACTTCTCGGTGAACGCCTGGCGGAGCCTGGCCGAGAACTGCGCCGAGAGCCTCACCCGGGGCACGCGCGTGGTGCTGTCCGGCCGGCTCCAGATGCGCTCCTGGGAGACCCAGGAGGGGGACAAGCGAACGGTGGTCGAGATCGAGGCCGACGAGGTCGGCCCGAGCCTGCGTTGGGCGACCGCGAAGGTCGAGCGTCAGGGTCGCTCGGGTGGTTCGAGCGACTGGGCGCCCGCCACGGTCGGCGCTCCCACGGCAGACGAGGAGACACCGCTGGATGCCCCCTAAGACGAAGAAGCGACCCGCGAAGCGGGAGAAGGACGACAAGGGCTGGCAGAAGAAGCAGAAGCGCAAGATCTGCATCTTCTGCAAAGACCGCATCGAGTACGTGGACTACAAGGACACCGCCACGCTCCGACGGTTCGTCTCCGAGCGCGGCAAGATCCGGGCGCGCCGCGTGACCGGCAACTGCTCGCAGCACCAGCGCGACGTCGCCACCGCGGTCAAGAACGCCCGCGAGATGGCCCTGCTGCCGTACTCGACCCGATGAAGATCATCCTGCAGAAGCCCGTCGACAAGCTCGGCGTCCCCGGGGACGTCGTGGACGTCGCCGACGGCTACGCGCGGAACTACCTGATGCCGCGCGGGCTGGCCGTGAAGGCGACGAAGGGCGGCGTGAAGCACGTCGAGAGCCTCAAGCGCGCTCACGCGACGCGCGTGGACGCAGCCAAGGCCGAGGCCGAGCAGGTCGCCCAGCGCCTGATGGCGTCGCCCATCACCGTCGCGGCGCACGCGGGCGAGGAGGGCCGGCTGTTCGGCAGCGTCACGCCGAGCGACGTCGCCGAGGCGATCGGGGCCCAGACCGGCGTTCGCGTCGACCGGCACGACGTGAACATGGACGAGCCGATCCGCTCGGTCGGCGTGCACGAGGTGCGCGTACACCTGTTCGCCGAGGTCGACCCGATCATCTCGGTGGAGGTCACGGCCTCGGAGGAGTAGAGGTCTGGACACCCGGCCTCGGCGGTCGCGCTGAGGTCGGGGTTCGGTCCGGGCTGCTCGTCTCCGCCTACGCACACGGTCCCCGCTGGCCGACGTCCGTAGGGCTTCGGCTCCGATCGACGACGCCCTGACCGAACCCCTCCCCTCTCGCGACACTTCCAACGTTGCGGGTCAGCCGGAGCGCGGGCCCCAGAAGCGCTCGTGGCTCTCGCGGAGCGTGCGCTCGATCGTATCTGCTTCGGTGGACCCTTCGTGGCGGCGCTTGGCTCGGTCGATGAGTGCGTCGCGGTCGTCCGCTCGCACGAGGTCGAGACAGGGCGAACACGTGAGCCAGGCCTCCTCCACGATCACCTCATCCGGGGTGTCGACGGAGCGGACGAAATCGGGGCCCTCGAACCAGGCCATCACCGGCTCCTCGCCGCAGAAGCTGCACACGGGGACCATCTCGCGAGGGTAGCAAGCGCCGACCTCCGCCCCTGGTCGGCCGGTTGCGTGAACGGCCCCAGGCTTGGGTGATGTCGACGATCCTCCAGTACGACACCGACTCGGGCGAACCGCCCGGCGAAACCCGACCGTGATCGGCGGGCGGCCGCGATGGGCGTCGTCGAGCGGAGCCGAAGCCCGATCAGGCTGGCGAGCTCGAACCCGACGCGTAGGCGGAGACGAGCAGCCCGTCGCGGCCGCCGACCTCAGCCCGCCCCTAGACGCTGGACCCGCGGAGGGCGAGAATCACATCAGTGTGATCCCGATGTCGGTGCCGGGCGATACACACCTATCCACAGGGTTTTCCCCCTGTGGAAGCGCAGGTGGGAGGCACAGTGACAAGGAATCTTCAGGCACGACCTGCGGATCGGGTTTCCCCACGGGTTTTCCGCTGGGAGCGGAGGCTCCACGGGTCTAGCGTTGCCCGCCGGTTCCATCGGATGTCGAGGGGGGGACGGGGTTGGTGAGGGCTGCGGACGACGTCCGGCGGATCAGGCCGGAGCGGGTGCCCCCGCACAACCTCGAGGCGGAGGAGTCGGTCCTCGGCTCGATGATGCTGTCGCCCGACGCGATCGCCGACGTCATCGAGATCGTCCGTCCCAACGACTTCTATCGGACCGCCAACGCGAAGATCTTCGACACACTCCGCGAGATCTACGGGCGGGGCGATCCCGTCGACGCGATCACCGCGGTCGAGGAGCTGAAGCGTCGGGGCACGCTCGAGGAGGTGGGCGGCCACCTGGCGATCTCTGACCTGGTCGACCGGGTGCCCACCCCGTCGTCTGCAGCCTCGTACGCGCGGATCGTCGCCGAGACCTCGCTGCTCCGTCGGTTGATCGGCGCGGCCGCCGACATCATGGACATGGCCTACTCGGCGCCGGAGGAGCCCGAGCACGTCGCCGACGTCGCCGAGCAGCGCATCTACGAGGTCGCGCGTCACGGCGAGAAGGAGCAGGTCGCCTCGCTGCACGAGCTCGTGGACGAGGCGATGACCGACCTCGAGCGGATCCAGAACCGCGAGTCCGCGTTCGCCGGTGTGCCGACCGGCTTCCGGGACGTCGACTCGCTGCTCTCGGGGATGCAGGCGGGGAACCTGATCGTGATCGCGGCTCGGCCGGGTGTCGGGAAGTCCTCGTTCGTCACCAACGTCGCCCGCAACGTCGCGGTCGACGCCGGGCTGCCGGTCGCGATGTTCTCCCTCGAGATGTCGCGCTGGGAGATCGGCATGCGCCTGCTCTGCGGCGAGGCGCGGGTGCCCTGGGACAGCATCCGCAACAAGCGGGTGGGGGCCGAGGACTGGTCCCGGATCGCCCAGGCCGCGGACAGCCTGCACGAAGCGCCCCTGTTCATCATCGACTCGGGAAACGTCACGCTCGTCGACATCCGGGCCAAGGCGCGGCGGCTGTCCGCGCGTCGAGCGGGCCTGGGGATGATCATCGTCGACTACCTCCAGCTGATGTCGCACACCCGGCGGGTCGACAACCGGCAGCAGGAGATCGCCGAGATCAGCCGCGGCCTCAAGATGCTCGCCAAGGAGCTCGAGATCCCGGTGATCGCCGTCTCCCAGCTGAACCGCGACCCCGAGCGCCGACAGGACAAGCGGCCCCAGTTGTCGGATCTGCGCGAGTCCGGCGCGATCGAGCAAGACGCCGACGTGGTGATGTTCATCCACCGCGACGACTCGGACCCGGCCAAGAAGGGTCTCGCGGACCTGATCGTGTCGAAGCACCGCAACGGGCCGACCGACACCGTGCCGCTCACCTTCCTGCCGCACCTCACCCAGTTCCGCAACCACGCGACCTCCGTGACGTGACCGCCGACCGCCGCCGTGTGCGGGCGCTCGCCCGCCGGCTCGAGCGGCACTTCGGGGATCTCTCGCCGCCCCGAGCGTCGGATCCGCTCGACGAGCTGATCCTCACGGTGCAGTCCCAGCACACGAGCGACCTGAACGCCGAGCGCGCGTTCGGGCTCCTGCGCGGGCGATATCCGACGTGGGACGAGGTGGTCCTCGCGCCGACGGCCGAGCTCGCCGACACGATCCGGTCGGGGGGCCTCGCCAACACGAAGGCCGCCCGGATCCAGGCCATCCTGTGCGAGATCCACCTGCGCGAGGGCCGGTACGACCTTTCGGGCCTACGGACGCGCTCGGATGCCGAGATCGCGGAGTACCTCTCGTCGCTGCCGGGGGTCGGGCCGAAGACGGCTGCCGTCGTGATGGCGTTCGCGTTCGGCCGCGAGACGATCCCGGTGGATACGCACGTGCATCGCGTGGCGACGCGCCTCGGCCTGGTGCCGAAGACCTCCGCCCAGCGCGCGCAGCGCCTGCTCGAAGAGCTCGTCCCCGAGGAGCTCAAGACACCGATGCACGTCGGCCTGATCCGGCTCGGTCGCGAGATCTGCAAGGCGGGCCGGCCGCGTTGCGAGGACTGCCCGGTGTTCGAGCTGTGTCCGACGGGACCGGTGGTGCTCGGCACGCGCCGGGCGAGCTCGTAGCTCGTCCCGGGTTCTCCTATCGGAGCGGGCGAGGGGAATCGAACCCCCGTTTCAAGCTTGGGAAGCTTGCGTTCTACCATTGAACCACGCCCGCGCGTGGCGCCCGCCGGAGCGAACGCGCCCTAGTCTAGCGAGCGCCCGCGGACCGCGTTCGGGCCACCTGCTAGCCTCCGAATCCCCATGACGCAGCCGGATCCGGACTTCTGGCCGCACGCGCTGTCGAAGATCTCGGCCGGAACCTCGCTCACGCGCGACGAGGCGGCGGCGGCGATGCGCCGCGTGATGTCGGGCGAGGCGACGCCCGGACAGGTCGGTGGCCTGCTGATGGGCCTGCGCACCAAGGGCGAGACGGTCGAGGAGATCGAGGGGCTCGCCGCGACGATGCTCGAGTTCGCCGACCCGGTAGACCCGCCGACGCCGGTCGTGGATACCTGCGGGACCGGGGGCGACCGGAGCGGTACGTTCAACATCTCGACGATCGCCGCGATCGTCGTCGCCGGCGCCGGCGTGCCCGTCGCCAAGCATGGGAACCGAGCCGCCTCTTCGATCTGCGGCTCGGCCGACCTGCTCGAGGCCCTCGGCATCCGGATCGATCTCGGCCGTGCGGGCGTGGAGCGGTGCCTGGCCGAGGCCGGCATCGCGTTCCTGTTCGCACCCGTGTTCCACCCCGCGATGGGGCAAGCCGGCCCGGTGCGGCGGGAGCTGCGGGTGCCGACGGTATTCAACTTCCTCGGTCCGCTCACGAACCCGGCACGGCCGTTCGCGCAGGTCGTCGGCGTGTCGGACGAGCGGATGCTGCCGCTGCTCGCGCAGGTGCTCGCGCGGCGTGGGACGCGGGCCAAGCTCTTCCGCGCCTTGGACGGCCTCGACGAGCTCACGACGTCGGGTCCCAGCGTCGTGTTCGACGTGGCCGATGGCGAGCTCCGCGAGTCGGTGCTCGACCCCGCGGTGCTGCGGCTCCCCCGCTCCGACATCGCCGAGCTCCGGGGCGGCGACCCGGAGACGTCGGCGGCGATCGCCCTCGCGATCCTCCGGGGTGAGTCAGGGCCCCGTCGCGACGTGGTGCTGCTGAACGCGGCGGCCGCGCTCGAGGTCTCGGGGACGGCGGGATCGCTGGACGAGGGGATGTCGATGGCGGCGGCGTCGATCGACTCGGGAGCGGCGACCGACACGCTCGTGCGGTGGGTAGCCGCCTCGGGGAACGGGTAGCATCCGGCCCCGATGATCCTGTCCGACGTCGACATCCGCAAGGAGCTCGCGGCGGGCCGCATCGAGATCGATCCGTTCGATGACGCATGCGTCCAGCCATCGTCGGTCGACCTGCACGTCGATAGCCAGTTCCGCGTGTTCGCGAACTCCCGCTACCCGTTCATCGACGTGCGTCGCGAGATGCCGGATCTCACCGAGATCGTCGAGGTGGTGGGGGACGAGGCGTTCATCCTGCACCCGGGGGAGTTCGTCCTCGGGTCGACGGTCGAGCGGGTGCGCTTGCCCGACGACCTCGTCGCGCGGCTCGAGGGGAAGTCGAGCCTGGGGCGGCTCGGGCTGCTCATCCATTCGACGGCCGGCTACGTCGATCCCGGCTGGGACGGGTTCCTCACGCTCGAGCTGTCGAACGTCGCTAACCTGCCGATCACGATCTACCCGAACATGAAGATCGGGCAGATCTCGTTCTTCCGGCTCAGCACGCCAGCCGAGGTGCCATACGGTGCGGAGGGGACCCGGAGCAAGTACCAGGGCCAGCGGGGGCCGACCGCCAGCCGGTTCTTCGAGGAGTTCGGCGACCGCGAGCCCTAGGTCGAGCCGGTACCGCCCTCACCCTCGTCGTCCTTCGGAGCCGGCTCCGGCGGGAGCACCTCTGCGGCGTCCTCCACGGGGTCGCGGAAGCGTCGAGCAGCCTTGGCCTTCAGCGCGCGGTACCAGGCATCTTCGTACGCGTCCTGCTCGGGCTCCGAGGGGGCCCGGTATCGATCAGTCGACATGTGCTTCTCCTGTCACCGATCCGCTTCCTACTGGCCGGATCCGATCGTTCGGCCACCCAACTCGACCGGCTGCAGGCCCGGACCGATCCCCATCGAGACGGCAGCCATCGCGGCCTGCGTACGGTTCGTCACGCTCAGCTTGCGGAAGATCGCGGCGAGGTGCGCCTTCACGGTCTTCTCCGACAGGAACAGGGCGCGCGAGATGTCGCGGTTGCTCCTGCCCTCGGCGAGCAACGCCAGGATGTCGGTCTCGCGCTGCGTGAGCGAACCCGCGGTGCGTACCGACGGGGATCCGTCGCTCGCGGCCCCCCCCTCGATCGACTCGAACAGGTTCTGGATCACCTTCGGGGACAGGACGTTGCCCCCACCCGACAGGGCGACGTTGATCGCCTGTTCGAGGTCCTCGGGTGTGGCGTCCTTCAGCATGTAGCCGGCCGCACCCTCGGCGAGCGCCCGACGCACGTAGTGCGCGTGATCGAACGACGTCAGCATGATCACGGGCAGCGTTGGCCACCGGCTCTTCACGTCTCGAAGGAGCTCGAGGCCGTCGGCATCGGGCATCCGGACGTCGACCAGCGCGATGTCGATCGTCCCCGAGGACAGCGTCTCCAGCGCCTCGCTCGCGCTCCCTGCTTCCATGACCTCTGCGTCGGCGAAGCACTCGCGGATCACGTGGCCCATCCCGCGGCGCACCAGCGCGTGGTCGTCGACGACGAGCACCTTCACTGGCCTACTCCTTCTCCGTAACGGGGCAGCCTCGCGACGACCCGCGTTCCCTTGCCCGGCGCCGACTGGACGTCGAGCGTTCCGTGGACGTCGGCCACACGCCGACGCAGCATGTCCAGGCCGAGGTGGCCGTCCTTCCGTTCGGCCTGCGAGCTCTCGAACCCACGGCCGTGGTCCTCGACGCTGACCTCCACGGAGCGACCGGACGCGAGGACGCGGACGGCGACCTCGCCCACATCCGCGTGCTTGGCCGCGTTCGCGATGCCTTCGCGGATCACGGAGGAGGCGGCGTCGAGCACCGACGCGGGGACCTGGGCCAGATCGCCCTCGACCGACCACGTGGCCGGCAGCTGCCACCGCTCGAGGACGCTCTTCAACAGGTCCTCGATCGGTTGCGCCTTTCCCGGTTCGCCCGGCGCGAGGTTCGCGAGGACACCCCGGATCTCCTCCAGTGCTTTGCGCAGCTCACGGATCGCCTCGTGCAGGGCCTCGGACGCCTCCGACGGCTCGATCTCGGCGCGATGGGCGAGCGACTCGAGCTCGAGCACGGACGCGGTGATCACCTGCGTGAGCCCGTCGTGGATCGCGTACGCGAGGCGGACCCGGTCTGCGTCGCCCGGCTCGTCGAGAGCCCGAGGGACCTCGAGCGCCTCGTCACGTCGTTCGGAGCCCTCGGCGGGGGTCGCCTCGCTCCGAAGCGTCATCGTTCGCACCGTCCTCCATCCTTCTTCCGAGGTGCTCGCCACACGCGATCCCTGGCTGCGTCGGCGCGCACCCGCCGGTCGGCACCCCCCAAGCGGAGGATGCCGGGCCGTTCGGTCTAGTTCTCGTTTCGGTCGTTGGAGGCGGTGGCTTGAACGCCGGCGCCAGGGTTGGCCGGGGTCGGGTCAGGGTATGGGGGACGACCCCTCAGGGCGCGTGCCCGAGGACCGAGCGCGCCAAGACCTGGGCGAGGTCGAGAACCTCCACGCCGCCGCCCCGTGCTCGTTCGCCGTCGTCGAGCATGACCAGGCAGAACGGGCACGCGACACCGACCGTGTCCGCCCCGGTCGCGGCGGCCTCGTCCGCCCGTTCCTCGTTGATCCGCTTGCCGATGCGCTCCTCCATCCACATCCGGGCACCACCGGCCCCGCAGCACAGCGCGCGCTCCGCGTGGCGCGGCATCTCGACGGTCCGCACGCCCGGGACCGCGTCGAGGGCTCGGCGCGGGTCGCGGTACACACCGTTGTGGCGTCCCAGGTAGCACGGGTCGTGGTAGGTGATCGTGGCCGGGACGTCGCCTGTCGGCTTCAGGCGACCCTCGGTCAGCAGCTGCGTGAACAGCTGCGAGTGGTGGATCACGTCGTACCGCCCGCCGTAGTCCGGGTACTCGTTTCGGAGCGTGTTGAAGCAGTGTGGGCAGTTCGCGATCACCTTGGTCACCCCGGCGCCGGAGAGGGTCTCGACGTTGCGTTCGGCGAGGGTCTGGAACAGGTACTCGTTGCCGATCCGGCGAGCGGGGTCACCGGTGCAGAGCTCCCGTGGTCCGAGGATCGCGAAGGACACGCCGGCCCGCTCCAGCAGCCGGACGACCGCCCTCGAGATCGCCTTCGCGCGGTCGTCGAAGGCGCCCGCGCACCCGACCCAGTACAGGTACTCGGGCGCCCGTTGCCCCTCCTCGACGACCCGCACATCAAGGCCCTGGCTCCAGTCGGCCCGCTGCGCCTGCGGCAGACCCCACGGATTCCCAGCCGTCTCCAGGTTGCGCAGCATGGCGCCGGCCTCGGCCGGGAAGCGGGATTCCGCCATCACGAGGTTGCGCCGCAGATCCACGATCGTGTCGACGTGCTCGATGTCGACCGGGCATTCCTGCATGCAGGCGCCGCAGGTCGTGCACGACCATAGGACCTCGTCGTCGACGACCTCGGGCACGAGCGGGACCGAGTCCACCTCCGTGCCGGCCGCCTTCGCCTGCAATATCCGCGGGCCTTGCTCGAACAAGTGGTCGCGGAGGTTCATCACCAGGAGCTTGGGGGAGAGCGGCTTCCCGGTGTTCCACGCGGGACACGCATCCTGGCACCGGCCGCATTCGGTGCACGCGTACAGGTCGAGGCTCTGCTTCCAGGTGAGATCCGTGATGGTCGCGGCGCCCAGGTGGACATCCTCGGTCTCGGCGGCCTCCAGGTCGATCCGGAGCGGGGTGAGGGTCCCCCTCGGGCGCGTGCTCGCGAAGTACACGTTGATCGCGCTCGTCGCGATGTGCAGGTGCTTGGAGTACCCGAGGTACACGAGGAAGCCGAGGATGATCGCCACATGGACCCACGAGAAGGTCCACATCGCCGTGCGCTGCCAGCCATCGGACATCCACGTGAACAACGACGAGGTCGCGGTGGACACCGGTGTCCACCACGAGTCCGGGGCGTACCCGACGGCGATCCGGGCGCCGCGCGCCAGGAACAGCGTGACGATGATCCAGAAGATCAGGCCGAGGATCCGGTACGCCTCGCGCCGGTGACTGCCGACGAACCGCTCGGGGCGCTGCGCCACGCGGATGCCGACGGCGATCGCGATCCCGACCAGCACCCCCGCCGCGAACACGTCCTGGACGAGCCCGAGCCATCGCGTCCCGCCGATCAGCGGGAGCTCGAAGCTCGGATCGATCAGCTCGCCCGCGATCTCGACGATCGTGGTGAGCAGGATCAGGAAGCCCCAGAAGATCAGTGCGTGCATCAGGCCCGGCAACGCCCGCTGGAAGAGCTTGCGCTGCGCGAGGACCTCGGTGCCCTCGCGGGCGACCCGGCGTGGCACGTCGCCCCCGCGGTCGACCGGCCGGCCGAGGCGCACGAGCCGCGTGAGGAGCCGTGCCCGTCGAGCCGCCAGCCCCCCGGCGATGCCGATCATCACGGCGAGGAGGGCGGCACGCGCGAGCATCCGCGGGAGCATACTCCTGCTGCCGTGCCCAACGCCCCGGGACGCCGGGGCCAACCTCTCGAGGACCAACCAGCCGCTGGGGAATAGTCGCCTCAGGCACGAAGTTGATACCGATACGCTCAAGGTTCTATATTCAGAGCGACTGAAGGACGTCAAGCGAAGGAGGAAGACCCGATGGCACGTGCGGTGGGGATCGACCTGGGGACGACGAACTCGGTGGTCTCGGTGCTCGAGGCCGGCGAGCCCGTCGTCATCCCGAACGCCGAAGGGTCGCGCACGACGCCCTCGGTCGTGGGGTTCGCCAAGAACGGCGAGATCCTGGTCGGCGAGGTGGCCAAGCGCCAGGCCATCACGAACCCGGATCGGACGGTCCGGTCCGTGAAGCGGCACATGGGCGCCAAGGACTGGGGCCCCGACGTCGACGGCAAGAAGTGGACGCCGCAGGAGATCTCGGCCCAGATCCTCGGCAAGCTGAAGCGGGACGCCGAGTCCTACCTCGGTGACACCGTGAACCAGGCGGTGGTCACCGTTCCCGCGTACTTCGACGACTCCCAGCGACAGGCCACCAAGGAGGCCGGGCAGATCGCGGGGCTCGAGGTACTCCGGATCATCAACGAGCCGACGGCGGCGGCGCTCGCGTACGGCCTCGACAAGCAGCACGACCAGACGATCTTGGTGTTCGACCTCGGGGGGGGCACGTTCGACGTGTCGCTGCTCGAGATCGGGGAGGGCGTGTTCGAGGTCAAGGCGACCCACGGCGACACGCAACTGGGCGGCGACGATTGGGATCAGCGCGTGATCGACTGGATGGTGAAGGAGTTCAAGAACAACTACGGCATCGATCTGGGAGCCGACCGGATGGCGCTCCAGCGCCTGAAGGAGGCCGCGGAGAAGGCGAAGATCGAGCTCTCGCAGGTGAGCGAGGCGACGATCAACCTGCCGTTCGTCTCGGCAGGCGCCGACGGTCCGCTGCACCTGGAGATGAAGCTCACCCGCAGCGAGTTCGAGCGTATGACCGAGGACCTCGTCCAGCGCACGCGCGAGCCGTTCGAGCTCGCGGTGAAGGATTGGGGAAAGAACGTCGACGCGATCGACCACATCATCCTGGTCGGCGGTTCGACGCGGATGCCGATGATCCAGGAGCTCGTACGGGATCTCACGGGCGGCAAGGAGCCGCACAAGGGTGTGAACCCGGACGAGGTCGTGGCCGTCGGTGCCGCGATCCAGGCCGGGGTGCTCAAGGGCGACGTGAAGGACATCCTGCTCCTGGACGTCACGCCGCTCACCCTCGGGGTCGAGACCAAGGGCGGCATCTTCACCCGGCTGATCGAGCGCAACACGACGATCCCGACCCGCAAGTCGGAGACCTTCACGACGGCCGACGACAACCAGACCAACGTCGAGATCCACGTGCTGCAGGGCGAGGCCGAGACGGTCTACTCGCCCGGCGTGCGATCGCTGGGCAAGTTCATGCTCACCGGGCTGCCCCCCGCCCCTCGGGGGATGCCGCAGATCGAGGTGGCATTCGACATCGACGCCAACGGCATCGTGAACGTGTCCGCCAAGGACATGGCGACCGGCAAAGAGCAGGCGATGACGATTACCGGTGGGACGGCTTTGTCGAAGGATGACATCGCCCGCATGGTCCAAGACGCCGAGAAGTTCGCGGCGGAGGACCACAGCCGGCGCGAGGCCGCCGAGGCGCGCAATCAGGCCGACCAGCTCACCTATCAGGTCGACCGGTCCCTCGAGGAGTGGGGCGACAAGGTGCAGGAGACCGACCGGGAAGCGCTCAAGGGGTTGAACGAGGAGCTCAAGGAGGCGCTGAAGGGCGAGGACATGGAGAAGATCAAGGCCGGGACCGAGGCCGTGATGCAGAGGTTCCAGAGCATCGGGCAAGCGATGTACCAGCAGACCCCCGAGGCTCAGCAGGCGGCCGCCGCGAGCGGTGGACCGTCGGCACCCGAGCCCGAGGGCGACAACGACGTGGTGGAAGGCGAGATCGTGGACGAAGGAGGAGGAGAGCGATGAGAGATCGCATCATGCTGTGGGGCGACCAGCTGCCGGACATCCGGCTGTTCGACGACCGGTTCGATCGCCTGATCGAGCGCACGTTCGGCCGCGAGCGCCAGGCGCCGTGGATGCCCGCGATGGACGTGTACGAGACGGACGACAAGGTCGTCGTCACCGTCGAGCTGCCCGGTCTGGCCGCCGAGGACGTCGACGTGTCGGTGGAGGACTCGACCCTCACCCTGAGCGGCTCGCGCGAGTTCTCCTCGGAGGTCACGCAGGAGAGCTACCACCGCATCGAGCGCCGGTACGGCACCTTCAGCCGGGCTGTCACCCTGCCGCCGCAGGTGGACACCTCCAAGGTCGACGCGCGATTCGAGGACGGGGTCCTCACGGTCGAGGTTCCCAAGATCGAGAAGGCCAAGCCGAAGAAGGTCCAGATCAAGGCGGACAGGTGACCGAGCACGACCGGGACGAGCGCGACGAGGCGCGGCCGAAGGTCCGCATCGTCGACAAGCGCCGGTACCGCGAGGCCGAGCCGGCCGAGCCGGCACCCGGAGCTCCGGGCGAGGAGCCCGGCGCCCGTCCGGGCTCGGCCGTCGAGACCGCGGGGGACGCCTCCCGTCCTCCACGGTCCTCGGGTGGGCCGACCGACCGACCCGACGAGCTCGCGCAGGCCCGGACCGAGGCGGCCGAGTACCGCGATCACCTGCAGCGGCTTCAGGCGGAGTTCGAGAATTACCGCAAGCGGATGACGCGCTCGCAGGAGCGGCTCGTCGACGCCGAGCTCCAGCGCTTCGTGCAGGGGCTGCTGGAGGTTCTGGACGAGTTCGACCTCGCGCTGATCGCGGCCGAGCGCCAGCCGGACTTCGACGCGTTCCGCAAGGGCGTCGAGCTCGTCTACGCGAAGCTAGCCGAGACGCTCCGAGCCGAGGGTCTCGAGCGGATCGAGGCGGAGGGCAAGGCGTTCGACCCCAACGAGCACGAGGCGCTGATGCAGACCGGCGACGGCGACGGCGACCCGCACGTCGCGGAGATCTTCCGACAGGGCTACAAGCTGCGCGGTGCGGTGATCCGTCCCGCGAGCGTCCGCGTCGAGCGGGCGTGAGTCGGGAGGAGCGGCCGTGAACGGCGACGTCCGTCGGGAGTGGTTCGAGAAGGACTACTACCAGGTCCTCGGTGTCCCGAAGAACGCCACCGCGGCCGAGATCAAGAAGGCCTATCGCAAGCTCGCCCAGCAGCACCACCCCGACGCCAACCCCGGGAACACGCAGGCCGAGGATCGGTTCAAGGAGATCTCGGCCGCCCATGACGTCCTCGGGGACGAGGACAAGCGCAAGCAGTACGACCAGGTGCGCGACATGGCCGCATCGGGGTATGGGGCGAGTGGCTTCCCCGGCGGGGCGGGTGGCTTCCCCGGTGGGGCGGGTGGCTTCCCCGGTGGGGTTCGGTTCGAGGACCTCGGCGACCTCGGGGGCCTGTTCGGCGGGCTGTTCGGCGGGGGCGGCCGCGGGGCCAGCGCCCGCCCGGCTCGAGGCGCCGATCTCGAGACGACCGCGACGGTCTCGTTCGACGACGCGATGAACGGGACCACGATGCCGGTTCGGATCGCCGGCCCCGCGCCGTGCGAGACCTGCCACGGAAGCGGTGCCGCACCAGGGACGAGCCCCGCCACCTGTTCGCGATGCGGGGGGTCGGGTGCCGTCGCCGTGAACCAAGGGTTGTTCCAGATGAGCCAGACGTGTCCCGTCTGCCACGGCTCCGGACGCGTCGTCCAGACGCCGTGTCCGACGTGCGGGGGGAGCGGGAGCCGCCGAAGGACCCGCAGCTTCCAGGTGAGGATCCCGGCGGGCGTTCGGGACGGGGCAAGGATCAGGCTCGCGGGCCGGGGCGAGCCCGGTCCTGCCGGCGGTCAGCCCGGGGACCTGTACGTGCAGGTCCGCGTGCAGCGGCACGCCTTCTTCGGGCGTTCGGGCCACGACCTGACGCTCGAGCTGCCCGTCACGTACGCGGAGGCGGCTCTCGGCGCCGAGGTGCGCGTCCCGACGCTGAACGGGCCGGTCACGATGAAGGTGCCGGCGGGGACCCCGAGCGGCAAGATCTTCCGCCTGAAGGGCAAAGGGGCGCCGAAGCGAGGCGGCCACGGGGACCTCCTCGTCACCACCCGTATCGAGGTCCCGCGCAAGCTGTCGAAGCCGGAGAAGGAGCTGCTGAGGCAGCTCCAGCAGACCGAGAAGGAGTCGCCACGCCGGCGTCTCGGCGTGGATGTATGAGGAGGCAGGCGTCGTGAGCGAGACACCGGATCGGAGTTCGGAGCGGCGGGAGCGTGTCGAGGAGCGGGCCGTCTACATCATCAGCGTGGCGGCCGAGCTGTCGGGCGTGCACCCGCAGACGCTGCGGATGTACGAGCGCCGGGGGCTCCTCGCGCCGAAGCGGACCTCGGGCAACACGCGCCGCTACTCCGAGCGTGACATCGCGCGCATCCAGATGATCCAGGAGCTGACCCAGCGAGAGGGCGTCAGCCTGGCTGGCGTGAAGCTGTTCATCGAGATGCGTGAACAGCTCGCCAGGATGCAACGGCGGACCGAGGAGCTCGAACGGGAGCTGCTCGACCAGGTGCGCAGGCGCCGGCCCGGCGCCGAGATCGTCCCGCTGCGGAGCGTGCGGTCGTTCCTGTGGGGGGAGGACGCCGCCCGGTGACCGAGCTCCGCGGTGAACGCGTGCTCCTGCGGGGCTTCCGGCCCGACGAGGTGGCCCTCGCGCTCGACCGGATGCAGTCGATCCCGGCTGCCGAGCTCGACGAGGTCGCGGTGCGCGAGCGGCGCGAGCGCATCGAGCACTCGGGCGAGCGGAACGGGTGGGAGGTCATGTTCGCGGTCGAGGCGGAAGGGCGCCTCGTGGGAGACGTCCAGGGCCGGTGCCCCAGGTTCGCGCTGCCCCGCGGGGTGTGGGAGCTGGGGATCGAGCTCTGGGACCAGGCCGATCGCGGTCGGGGCCTCGGCCGGGAGACGGTCGGGCTGCTGTCGTCGCACCTGTTCGGGCACGAGGACGCGATCCGGGTCCAGGCGACGACCGACGTCGACAACGCTGCGATGCGCCGGGTCCTCGAGGTGCTGGGGTTCGGCTTCGAGGGGATCCTGCGGGGCTTCATGCCGGATCCGGCGGGGCCGCCGCGCGACTACGCGACATACGGGATGACCCGACCGGACTGGGAGGGCGCGGTGAGGAACGGATGGATGCCAACAAGCTGACGATGAAGTCGCAGGCCGCGCTCGAGGGGGCGCGGCAACAGGCGGCTGCACGCAGCCACCAGACGATCGAGCCCGAGCACCTGCTGCTCGCGTTGCTCTCGGATCCCGAGGGGATCGTGTTCCCCGTGCTGCACGGGATTGGCGTCGCGCCGAAGCCTCTGCGCGACCGGGTGGACGCTTCGCTCGACCGCCTGCCGAAGGTGTACGCGCAGGGCGCCGAGGCCCGGGTCGGTCCCGCGTTGGGGACGGCGCTCGACGCCGCCTTCCGCGAGGCCGGGGTGCTCGGCGACGAGTACGTCTCGACCGAGCATCTGCTGCTCGGGCTGCTCGAGGGGACCTCCGGCGCCGCCACGATCCTGCGGGACGCCGGGGTGGAGCGCGAGGCCCTCCTGGGCGCGCTCGCGCAGGTGCGGGGCCGCCAGCGCGTGACCGACCAGAACCCCGAAGACAAGGTGCAGGTGCTCGAACGCTACGGGCGCGATCTCACGGACCTCGCGCGCCGCGGCAAGCTCGACCCCGTGATCGGCCGCGACGACGAGATCCGCCGCGTGATCCAGGTGCTGTCCCGCCGCACGAAGAACAACCCGGTCCTGATCGGCGAGCCCGGCGTCGGCAAGACGGCGATCGTGGAGGGGCTCGCCCAGCGGATCGTTTCGGGCGACGTGCCCGAGTCCCTGAAGGACAAACGCGTCGTGGCGCTGGATCTCGGCGCGATGATCGCGGGTTCCAAGTATCGGGGCGAGTTCGAGGACCGCCTGAAGGCCGTCCTGCGCGAGATCGCGGATTCCGAGGGACAGATCGTCACGTTCATCGACGAGCTGCACACGATCGTCGGTGCCGGAGCGGCGGAGGGCGCGATGGACGCCGGCAACATGCTGAAGCCGATGCTCGCGCGCGGCGAGCTGCGGGCGATCGGCGCGACCACGCTCGACGAGTACCGGGAGCGCATCGAGAAGGATCCGGCGCTCGAACGCCGCTTCCAGCCGGTCCTGGTCGGTGAGCCGAGCGTCGAGGACACGATCGCGATCCTCCGCGGGCTGAAGGAGCGCTACGAGGTCCATCACGGGGTGCGGATCCAAGATCCGGCGCTGGTCGCCGCGGCGGTCCTGTCGGACCGGTACGTGACCGGTCGGTTCCTGCCGGACAAGGCGATCGATCTGATCGACGAGGCGGCGAGCCGCCTGCGGATGGAGATCGACTCGGTCCCGGTCGAGATCGACGAGGTCGAGCGCCGGATCGTGCAGCTCGAGATCGAGCGCGCCGCCCTGCGCAAGGAGAGCGATCCGGCGTCCCAGGAGCGGCTCGAGCGGCTCGAGCAGGAGCTGGCCGACCTGCAGGAGCGCTCCGCCGCGATGCGGGGCCACTGGCAGCAGGAGAAGGAGCGCATCGACCGGATCCGTGCGCTGAAGGGTGAGATCGAGGCCGCGCGCGGCGAGTTCGAGCGCGCCGAGCGCGACGGCGACCTCGAGCGTGCCGCCGAGCTCCGCTTCGGCCGGCTCGTCGAGCTGGAGCGGGAGCTCGACCAGGAGAACCGGGGCCTCGAGGAGGTCCAGCGCGATCAGAGGATGCTGAACGAGGAGGTCACCGAGGAAGACGTCGCGCAGGTCGTCTCGATGTGGACAGGCATCCCGGTCGCCCGTCTGATGGAGGGCGAGATGGCCAAGCTCCTGCACCTGGAGGAGGCGCTCCACCGACGTGTGGTCGGGCAGGACGAGGCGGTCTCCGCGGTCGCGAACGCGATCCGGCGTTCCCGCGCGGGGCTGTCGGACCCGATGCGACCGATCGGGTCGTTCCTGTTCCTCGGGCCGACGGGCGTGGGCAAGACCGAGCTCGCGAGGGCCCTGGCCGAGTACCTGTTCGACGACGAGCGCGCGATGGTCCGGATCGACATGAGCGAGTACCAGGAGCGTCACACGGTGTCGCGCCTGGTCGGGGCGCCTCCCGGTTACGTCGGGTTCGAGGAGGGCGGCCAGCTCACCGAGGCCGTCCGGCGCCGTCCGTACTCCGTCCTGTTGCTCGACGAGATCGAGAAGGCGCACGCGGACGTGTTCAACGTCCTGCTGCAGCTGCTCGAGGACGGGCGCCTCACCGACGGCCATGGGCGGACGGTCGACTTCCGCAACGCGGTGGTGATCATGACCTCCAACCTGGGCGGAGCGATCTTCCGGGACACCGGGGATCTCCGCCGACAAGCGCCGCGAGGCGGTCCTGGAAGACGTGCAGAGCTTCTTCCGGCCCGAGTTCGTGAACCGGATCGACGAGATCGTCGTGTTCGAGCCACTCGCCCCCGAGCAGATCCGCGAGATCGTGGATATCCAGGTCCGCCTGCTCGCCGATCGCCTCGCCGACCGGTCGCTCGGCCTCGAGCTGACCGACGCGGCTCGCGAACTCGTCGCGACCCGCGGGTACGATCCCGCGTTCGGGGCTCGGCCGCTGAAGCGGCTCATCCAGCGCGAGATCCAGGACCCGCTCGCCGTGAGGCTGCTGTCCGGCGAGATCGGCGAGGGCGACACGGTGGTCGTGGATGCCGATGGGGGGTCCCTGACGTTCCGAACGGCCGCCGCAGATCCGGCGCCGGCCGAAGCGTCCTGAGCCTGCCCGATCGACACTTGCCGTCGGGCCTCAGTTCCGCCGGCCCCGATTCCGATACTGGCCGCATGAGTCCGTGGATCAGGGTCCTGGCGGTGTTCGCGGCCGCGATCGCGGCTGCGCTGTTCCTGAAGGTCATGCCGCCGCTGATCGTGTTCATCGTCCTCGTCGGCGGCCTCACCGCCGTGAACATCGAGCTGAAGCGGCGGGTGAAGTCCGGGCGGGCCGAGTTCCGCAGCGACGAGCTGGGTCTGAAGCGGGAGACTCAAGATCCGTTCAGCCTGCTCGCGTATCCGTTCTCGTTGTTCGGACGGTGCGAGCAGGCCTCGATCGACGACCTCCGCTGGGGGACCTGGCACGGGCAGGAGGTGAAGCGCTTCGTCCTCGCGTGCTCGACGCGTGGTGGCGAGCCAACGCGGTTCGCGTGCGCTATCGCTCCCGTGGAGCCGATCCCGCTCCCGCTGGCGGTCGAGTCCGAGGCCCTGGAGGGGCTGCTCGCCGGGTCGCCGCTCGAGCGGGTCGACGTCGTGGCGACGGAGGCCGATCCCGGCTACGTCGTCCGATGCAACGACCCGGCGTTGGCGCGGGCCCTGGTCGGTGCGCCGACGCTGCGATGGCTCGACGATCTCGACGGGCCGTGGGGCTTCGAGGTGAGCGGTTCGCTCGCGATCGGGTACGGTCCGCCGTCCGCGGGCATCGAGGAACCGCTCGAGCGGTTGGAGGGGTTCGCCGAGCTCCTGCGAGCCTCGGGGCCCGAGTCCGCCGTGACGGACGGCATCCATATGCCGGCCGCTCCGGTCGCTCCTCCGGGCGATGCACCGTCGGACGGGACCAGGTTGGGAGAGTAGGGCCGAGCGTCGTAGCGTGGGCCCGTGAGCGTTCCGGGCTCGAACGGAGATCGGCCCCGCGTGTTGCGCCGCAGCCGGGACGACCGGGTGATCGGCGGTGTCTGCGGCGGGCTCGGGCGGTACCTCGGGATCGACCCCGTCCTGCTGCGGATCGCCTTGGTCATCCTCGCGATCGCGGGCGGCGGAGGGTTCTTGATCTACGTCGTCGCGTGGGTGCTGATCCCGGTCGAGCGCGACGGCGAGGATCTCGGCTCGGCCAGGCCGGAGGGTGCCGACACGACGCGGTTGATCGTGGGCGGTGCGCTGATCGCGATCGGGACGATCCTGTTGCTCAACCTGTCGATCCCCGCGCTCGGCAAGTACTTCTGGCCGCTCGCGTTGATCGCGGTCGGCGTGGCGGTCGTGATCCAGGCGTCCTCGTCCCGGCGATGATCGCGCCCGTGCCCCCGCCTCCACCCGCGGCGCCCGCGAACCGACCGGGGGGGCGACTGGTGTTGGGGCTGATCCTCGTCCTGTTCGGCGTGGGATGGCTGCTCGAGGCGCTGGGCATCGACGTGCCCTGGGACGTGGTGTTCCCGGCGGTCTTGATCGGTATCGGGATCATGCTCGTCTCCTCGGCTCGGTCGGGCGCCGGGCAGGTCGGGCTCATCGTCGCCGGGATCATCCTCACGATCGTGCTCGTCTTCGGAACCGCCATCGACATCCCGCTCGGCGGCGGCGTGGGTGATCGCACGGTTCGTCCCACCGGGGATCGGATCGAGCCCGAGTACGAGCGCGGCATCGGCAGGCTCACGCTCGACCTGACGGCGCTCGACTTCGGTGCGATCGACGTCGCCCTCGACGTTCGGGCCCGGGTCGGGATCGGGCAGCTCGTGGTGATCGTGCCGCAGGACGCACCGGTCCAGGTGGACGCCCGTTCGGGCCTCGGGAGCGTTCGCGTCTACGGGCAGGAGGAGGGGGGGATCGACGCCGAGCTCTCGGCCTCGGCGCCCGCCGGGGCGGCGGTGATCCGACTCGAGGCGACGGTCGGCATCGGGGAGGTGCGCATCGACCATGGCTGATCCCGGGCTCAACCGCTCCGCGCTCGTCGCCGGCGTGTTCTTCATCGCGGCCGGTGTGGTCTTCCTGCTCGAGCGCCTCGGGGTGTGGGATGTGTCCCTGAGGGTCCTGGGGCCGGTGCTCCTGATCACCCTCGGCGTCGCGGTCGTCCTCGGGGGACGAGCGCATCCGCCGCCGCCCTAGGCGGCCAAGGGCGCCCGTGCCAAGCCGGGCTCCCAGGGTCGTCGCCCCGCGCGCGAGGGGCTAGGCTTCGCGTCACCTCTTCGGAAAGGAACGAACGTGGGTTGGACCCTGGCGATCATCGGCGGGATCATCGGGCTGGTCGCGATCTTCGGCGTCGTCTCGTACAACCGCTTCGTCTCGCAGCGCCAGCTGATCAAAGATGCGTGGGCGAACATCGACACCGAGCTCCGTCGCCGGTACGACCTGATCCCCAACCTGGTCGAGACGGTCCGCGGGTATGCGTCGCACGAGCGGACGGTGTTCGAGAACGTCACCCGCGCACGTGCCGCGGCGGCGTCGGCTACTGGGTCCCCGGCCTCGCAGGCCGCCGCCGAGGGTCCGTTGGTCGCCGCCCTGCGACAGCTGTTCGCCGTGGTCGAGAACTATCCGGACCTGAAGGCGAACCAGAACTTCCTCGCCCTCCAGCAGGAGCTGGCGAACACCGAGGATCGGCTCCAGACCGCTCGTCGCTTCTACAACGCGAACGTGCGCGACTACAACCAGCGGGTGAAGCAGTTCCCAGCGATGATCATCGCGTCCACGTTCCATTTCCAGGAGGAGGAGTTCTTCGAGGTCGAGGACGCGCTGCGCGAGGCGGGTGCGCCGCAGGTGGCGTTCGGCGAGGGGGTGGCCGTGACGTTCGGCGGCCCGCAGGTCCCGCCGGCCGCGCCGCCGCCGGCGGCACCCGGATCCTCGGCGACACCGCCGCCGCCGCCGGGGACCCCCGACGCGTAGCCGGTAGGCGTCGGGCAGCTCAGGCGAGCTCGAGCTCGGGTGCCGGACCGCACCCCTCGAGCATGGTCGCCCGCCGCACGTCAGCGGTCAGCCAGGTCCACGTGAGCGCCCAGACCAGGGCGACGGTCCCCATCGCGACCGCGGTGGGGCCGGCCCCGAACAGGTCGGCCAGCACGCCGGTGATGATGCTCGACATCCCGAACGTGAGGGTCACGAGCATGCCGTCGACGGCGAAGATACGCCCTCGGATGTGGTCGGGCACCACCCGCTGGAGACCGTAGGACGACAGCGTCCACTGCGCCCCGCCGCCCACGTGCGCTACGAGGACGGCCCCCATCGCGAGCACGAGCCCGGGAGCCAGGCCGAGGAGGGCGTAGCCCACGCCGAACGTGGCCAGCGCACCGCCGATCGCGCCGAACAACCGGCGGTCGTCCGGTCCGGCGAGCGCCCGCCCGACGAAGGGCCCGATCAGGGCTCCGACGCCCCGCGCTGCCATCAGCAGGCCGAGCCCGATCTCGCCGGAGCCGCTCTCGCCGGCCTTGAAGACTCCGAACGCGAGCAGCGGCAGGAGCACCAAGACCCCGCCGGCGATCCCCCAGCCGAACTTGACGGCGAGCAGCGCGAGCACGCGGTGGTCCTTGCGGGCGTAGCGGACCGTCTCGACCGTGTCCTGGCGCAGGCTCGGATGCCCGGACGAGGTCCGGGCCTCGGCGAAGGAGGCTCGGACCCGGAAGATCAGCATCGCCGAGAGCCCGAACGACGCCGAATCGACCACGATCGCCGTGTCGCGACCGAACAGCCCCGCCACGACCCCCCCGAGCGCCCCACCGACGGCCAGCATCGTGCCCCACAGCGAGCCCGAGAGCGCGTTCGCCACCGAGAGGTCGCGGCCCTCCACCAGGTTCGGCAGGGCCGCCGCCGAGGCCGGCTCGAACGCCGCGGCGAAGACCGCGGTGGCCGCCAGCAGCACGTAAACGAGCCAGGCGAGATCCTCGGTCCGCACGAGCAGGAACCCGAGCACGATCACGGCCCGCGCAAGGTCGCAGGCGATCATCAGCCGGCGCCGGTCGAGCCGATCCGCGAGGACCCCGGCGAACGGGGACGCGAGGAAGTACGTGAGGTCCTGCGCCGCGATCGTGAACGCCACCGCGAGCGCCTGCCCCGTGAGGTCGAGCATCAGCCCGAACAGGGCGATCAGCAGGAACCAATCGCCCCCGAGCGAGATGACGGATGCGAGGTACAGGCGCCGGAAGTCTCCGTTGCGTCGCAGCAACGAGACCGAGGCCCTCAGGCCCCCTTGCGTCTCGACCGGCTCGCGCGCCACCACGACGATTTGAAAGACTACTCGCGGGACACCCGAGCGGAGGAGGCCAACGATGGGAGCTGCGGCGCTCGATGGGGTCACGTGGTTCCGGCAGGCGGCGTTCCGGTGGCAGGGCGAGGGTCCCGTCGTGTACGTGGATCCCTGGGGTGTCGCGGACGACGTTCCCGCTGACGTCATCCTGATCACTCACGCGCACTTCGATCATTTCCAGCCGCGCGAGATCGAGCGCCTGCGCACGCCGGCGACCAAGGTCATCGCGCCCCACGACGTGGCGGCCGAGCTGTCCGGCGAGGTCACCGCGGTCGAGCCCGGGCTCGCGATCGAGGCAGACGGGGTGAAGATCCAGACGGTGCCCGCGTACAACACGGCCGAGGAGCGCCTGGATATGCACCCGAAGAAGAACCGGTGGGTGGGCTACGTGTTCGAGTTCGGCGGTCGGACCTTCTACCACGCGGGGGACACCGACGCGCTCCCCGAGCTCGAGAGCCTCGACCCGGATGTGGCGATGGTGCCGATCGGCGGCACGTACACGATGGACTGGCAGGAGGCGGCCGGGTTCGTCAAGGCGATGCAACCGAGGATGGCCGTGCCGATGCACTACGGCTTCGTCGTCTGCTCGCCCTCGCACGCGGGCCGGTTCAAGAAGGCGGCAGCGCCCGTGCCGGTCGAAACGCTCGAGCCCACGAACCCGTTCGAGCAACCCTAGGCTGGACAAGAGAGGAAGGAGCAACGAGATGGCACTCGGATACGACGAGGCGCTCTACATCTTGGCGTTCGATCATCGGGGTTCGTTCCAGAAGAAGTTCTTCGGCGTCTCCGGCGAGCCGAACGCGGAGGAGGCTGCTCGGATCTCGGACGCCAAGCGTGTGATCTTCGAGGGGGCGAGACGCGCGCTCGACGAAGGGGTCGAGGCCGGATCCTCGGGCGTCCTGGTCGACGAGCAGTTCGGGGCCGACATCGCGCGCGACGCGAAGGCCACGGGGTTCCGGCTGGCGATGCCCGTGGAGAAGAGCGGGCAGGAGGAGTTCGACTTCCAATACGGGGAGGACTTCGGCGCGCACATCGAGGCGTTCGACCCGACCTTCTCGAAGGTGTTGGTCCGCTACAACACGGAGGGGGACCGGGCGATGAACGAGCGCCAGGCCGCCCGCCTGAAGCGCCTCGGCGACTGGTTGCACGAGCACGGGCGACGGTTCCTGTTCGAGCTGCTGGTCCCGGCCACGCCCGAGCAGATCGAGGCGGCGGGAGGCGACGAGCAGCGGTGGGACTCGCAGGAGCGGCCGAAGCTGATGAAGGCGTCGATCGAGGAGCTCCAGGGTGTCGGCGTCGAGCCCGACATCTGGAAGATCGAGGGCATCGACCGCCGGGAGGACTGCGAGGTGATCTCTGTGACCGCCCGCCGAGACGGCCGGGACGGGGTGGCGTGCGTGGTGCTCGGACGAGGTGCCGACGACGCCGCGGTCGACCACTGGCTCACGACGGGCTCGGGTGTCCCCGGGTACATCGGGTTCGCGATCGGCCGCTCGATCTGGTGGGATCCGCTGAAGGGGTTCGTCGACGGCAACCTCGGTCGCGAGGAGGCCGCCAAGCAGATCGCCGCCAACTACCGGCGGTTCATCGACGTCTACAACGGAGGGTGAGGGGGGCGTATGGCGATGGCGGTCATCAAGACGATCGACCTGGTCGGCGTGTCGTCCGAGTCGTGGCGCGACGCGGCGCACCAGGCACTGGCGGAGGCGTCGAAGACGATCCGAGGGATCGAGTCGATGGACATCCTCGGGACGAGCGCGGTGGTGCAGGACGGCAAGATCGCCGAGTACCACACGCACGTGCAGATCGCGTTCCGCATCGAGCGGTAGTCGGGCGCGACGACCGGTCGGGTCCGCGAAGCCGAGGGCCTAGACTCCTCGCGTGCAGCGCTGCCCGAACTGCGGTGAGGACAACGCGGGAACCGCCCGCTTCTGTTCGGCGTGCGGTGCAGCGCTCCGCGCCGACGAGACCCCGCCGTCCGAGGAGCGCAAGACGGTCTCCGTCCTGTTCGTCGACCTCGTCGGTTTCACGGCCCGGTCGGATCGGGCGGATCCGGAGGACGTCCGAGCGACGCTGCGCGTCTACCACGAGCGGCTGAAGCGCGAGATCGAACGGTTCGGCGGCACGGTCGAGAAGTTCGTCGGCGACGCGGTGATGGCCGTGTTCGGCGCTCCCGTGTCGCACGAGGACGACGCGAAACGCGCTGTGCTGGCCGCCTGGCGCATCCTCGAGGCGATCGACGAGCTCAACGAGGAGCGACCGGGGCTCGACCTGTCGGTGCGAGGCGCGGTCAACACGGGTGAGGCGGTCGTGGCGCTCGGAGCCCGCCCGGATCTCGGCGAGGGTTTCGTGACGGGCGATGTGGTCAACGTCGCGTCCCGGATGCAGGGAGAGGCGCCGCCGGGCGGCATCGTCGTGGGCGAGCAGACCCACACCGCGACCCGCGACGAGATCGAGTACGAAGCGACTGGACGCGATCCGCGTGAAGGGCAAGGAGGATGCGATCGCGATCTGGCGGGTCCTCGGGGCGCGCGGCCGCTTCGGCGTCGACGTTCGTCCCGGTACCTCGACGCCGCTGATCGGCCGTGAACATGAGCTGGCCCTGCTCCGAGACCTCTTCCACAGGGTGCTGCGCGAACGGAGCCCGCAGCTCGTGACGCTGACCGGCGAACCCGGCGTCGGCAAGTCGCGCCTGGTCCGGGAGTTCCTCGGTTTCGTGGACGACCGCCCCGAACTCGTGTACTGGCGCCAGGGTCGCTGCCTCCCGTACGGCGAGGGGATCACCTTCTGGGCCCTCGGCGAGATCGTGAAGTCGCACACGGGGATCTTGGAGAACGACCCACCGGACGAGGCCTCCGACAAGCTCACCGAGACGATCGCCGCGTTGGTCGACGATCCGGGGGAGCGCGACTGGATCCGCGCACGGGTCGCTCCGCTGGTCGGTCTCGGGGAGGAGGCCGAGGCCGCCGAGCGGGAGGAGTCGTTCGCGGCCTGGCGAGCCTTCCTCGAGGCGATCGCGGCCAGGGACCCGTTCGTGCTGGTCCTCGAGGATCTCCACTGGGCGGACCCCGCGATGCTCGCATTCGTCGAGTACCTGGCGGACTGGGCGAGCGGCGTGCCGCTCCTGGTCATCTGCACGGCGCGTCCCGAGCTGTACGACCGCGAACGCAGCTGGGGAGGTGGCAAGCGGAACCACACGGCGGTCTCGCTCTCCCCGCTCTCGTCGGAGGAGACCGCGCAGCTGATCGCGGCCCTGCTGGATCAGACGGTCCTGCCGGCCGAGACGCAATCGGCCCTGCTGGCCAAGGCGGGCGGGAACCCCTTGTACGCCGAGGAGTTCATCCGGATGCTGGTCGACCGAGCGGTGCTCGTCCGCCGGGGGTTCTCCTGGGAGCTCGACAGTGGGCAGGACGAGATCCCGGTCCCGGAGAACGTCCAGGCGTTGATCGCGGCGCGCCTCGACACGCTGACGCCGGCTCGCAAGGCGCTGCTCCAGGACGCGTCCGTGATCGGGAAGGTGTTCTGGGCCGGTGGCCTCGAAGCGATGGGCGGCCTCCAGCGGGCATCCGTGCTCGAACAGCTGCACGAGCTCGCGCGCAAGGAGCTGCTCCGGCCGGCTCGCCGCTCGTCGATCGACGGCGAGGCCGAGTACGCCTTCTGGCACGTGTTGATCCGCGACGTGGCGTACGGCCAGATCCCGCGATCGGCTCGTGCCGCGAAGCATCGAGCGGCCGCCGGGTGGATCGAAGAGGTCTCCGGAGAGCGGGTCGCCGACAACGCCGAGGTGCTCGCCCATCACTACGAACAGGCGCTCGAGCTCGCTCGAGCCGCCGGCGAGGACGTTGGTGAGCTGGAGCCTCAGGCGGTCCGGTTCCTGATGCTCGCGGCCGAGCGTGCCCTCAGGCTCGATGCGGGGAAGGCGTGGTCGCATCTCGAGCGGGCCCTGTCGTTGACCCATCCGGGCGATCCCGAACGGCTCCGGCTCCTCCTGTTCGGCGGCAGGCTCATCGCCATCACGGGCTTGATGGGAGATCGGACCGACGATGTCCTGCGCCAGGCGGTCGAGGAGGCCCGCACCGTCGGCGACGCCTACGGCCAGGCAGAGGCGCTCGCCTGGCTCTCTCGGGCGGCCTGGCGGCGAGGCGACACTGCGCGACAGGAGGAGCTGCTTCAGGAAGCGGCCGCGATCCTCGACGGGTTGCCGCCGGGTCGCGAGCTGTCGATCGTCCTCACGCGTCTGGTCGCGGCGCACGGGATGGCCGGTCGGAGCGAAGCGGCCCTGGCCGGATCCGAACAAGCCATCCCCGTGGTCCGGGAGTTCGGATCGGAGGAGGACCTGGCGGTGCTGCTCCAGATGAGGGGGCTGGCGCGGATCTACCTCGGCAACGTGGCGGGTGGGTTCGACGACCTCCGCGAGGGCCTGGCCATCGCTCTCGAGTTCGCACCCGCGGGCAGGATTGCCTCGGCCTACGTGAACCTCGGCGACTGCGTCTGGTTCGCCGATGGCCCGGCAGAAGGTCAGGAGCTGTACGAGGCCGGTGCCGACCTCGCGGGCCGACGCGGTTCGAGCGCGGCGGGAAACTGGCCACGGATGCAGTCGATGTGGACGCGCTACGACCTCGGCGCCTGGGACGAGCTGCTCGAGATCGGCAGCGGGATCCTGGAAAGAGCAGCGGAGGGCGTCACGAGCCAGCTCTCGGTCCTCGCCGAGATCTGGCGCCGCGATGTCTTCCTCCACCGAGGGGCGCCGGACACCGACGAGGTCGTCGAGGAGACGCTGCTGCCGCGGGCGCGCGAGATCGGCGACGGGCAGGTGGTCGTTCCCGTCTTCAGGGTCGCCGCGCTCGGCCGGCTCGCCCGCGGCGACGTCGCGGGCGCATCCGCGCTGGTCGAGGAGTGCGACGGCCTCCTCCGGGAGTTCGTGGGGACCCGCAGCTGGTTCCTCGACTGGGCCTCGCGCGTATGCCAGGCGGCCGGTGCCGCCGGCCTCCTCCGATCGCTGATCGAGCAGGGGATCGAGCACCTGACCAGGGATGCGAACAGTCTGACCTCGGCACGCGCGGCCCTGGCCGAAGCCGAGGATGAGCATGTCTCGGCACTCGAACGGTACGAGGATGCTGTGGCGAGGTGGGCGGCGTTCCCGTCCATACTCGAACACGGGCACGCGCTCGCCGGCTCGGGCAGATGCCTGCTGGCGCTCGGTCGTCCCGTCGACGCAGCGGGGAAGTTCGGCGAGGCGAGGCAGCGGTACGCATCGCTCGAAGCGGCTCCTCTCGTGGCCGAGATGGACGTGCTACTGGAGCGCGCGACCGCGAAGACCTCATAGTCCGGCCGATAGACTCGGTTCCTCATGCCGGCCTCCGTCGTCGTCGGGACCCAGTGGGGGGACGAGGGCAAGGGCAAGGCGACGGACTACCTCGCCGACCGGATGGACCTGGTCGTCCGCTACCAGGGCGGCAACAACGCCGGGCACACCATCTTGGCCGAGGGCCACACGCTGAAGCTCCAGCTGATCCCCTCGGGCATCCTGTACCCGCACATCACGTCGGTCATCGCCGACGGCGTGGTCGTGGATCCGCGTGTGCTCCTGGACGAGATGGACGGGCTCTCGGCGATCGGCGTCGATCCGTCCCGGCTGGTCGTGTCGGGCAACTGCCACATGATCATGCCGTACCACCTCGAGCTGGAGCGCGTGACCGAACGCTTCCTCGGCAAGAACGCGCTCGGCACGACCAAGCGCGGGATCGGGCCGGCGTACGGGGACAAGGCGGCACGGATCGGCCTCCGGATCCAGGACCTGTTCGACGAGAAGATCTTCCGCGAGAAGCTCGACGTCGTGCTGCGGGAGAAGAACCAGATCCTCACCCGGATCTACGGCCGTCTGCCGCTCGTGGCCGAGACGATCGTCGACGACTACCTACGCTTCGCCGAACGCCTGCGCCCGCACGTGACCGACACGTCCAAGCTCCTGTACGACGCGCTCCGCGAGAGCAAGCACGTCTTGCTCGAGGGGGCGCAGGGCACGATGCTCGACCTCGACAAGGGGACGTACCCGTTCGTCACGTCGTCGAACCCGGTCACGGGATACGCGCTCGCGTCCGCCGGGATCGGGCCCCAAGAGGTCGAGCGCGTGATCGGGATCACCAAGGCGTACGTGACCCGCGTCGGTGCCGGCCCGTTCCCCACCGAGGACCACGGGCCCGAGGGCGACCGGCTGGGCGAACGCGGACAGGAGTACGGCACCGTGACCGGACGCAAGCGCCGCTGCGGGTGGTTCGACGCGGTGATCCTGCGGTACGCCACCCGCGTGAACGGGCTCACCGAGCTGTTCGTCACCAAGCTCGACGTGCTGTCGGGCTTCGACACCATCCGGGTCTGCACCGCGTACCGTGTCGACAGCGAGACGTTCGACGACTTCCCCCCGCACCAATCCCTGTTCCATCGGGCCGAGCCCGTCTACGAGGAGCTCGAGGGATGGCAGGAGGAGATCGGCGGGGCCACGGCGTTCGGCGACCTGCCCGGGGCCGCCCGCGCGTACCTCGAGCGCGTCCGGGAGCTCGCTGGGGTCCCGATCGGCGTCGTCTCGGTGGGCCCGGCCCGCGAGCAGAGCCTGACGGCGGAGGGCTCGACGAGCGAGCCCGAACCGGCGAGCGGTCGGCCCCCGACGCCGCAGAGATGAGGGTCCTGGTGGTGGGCGCCGGCGGGCGCGAGCACGCGCTCGCCTGGCGGCTCGCGCGCGACCCGGCTGTGGACCGGCTCGTCGCCGCACCCGGCAACGCCGGGATCGCGCGGGAGGCCGAGTGCGTCCCGATCGCCGCCGACGACGCCGCCGGGTTGCTCGCGCTCGTCGAGGCCGAACGCGTCGACCTCACGGTGGTCGGCCCCGAGGGGCCCCTGGTGGCCGGCCTCGCCGACGAGCTCTCCCGTCGCGGTCACCCGGTGTTCGGACCCTCGGCGGAAGCCGCTCGCCTCGAGGGCTCGAAGGCGTGGGCGAAGGAGCTCTGCGAACGGTACGGGGTCCCCGCGGCGGGGAGCCTCACGGCGCGGTCGATGTCGGAGGCGCTCGGCGCGCTCGACGCGTTCGGACCCCCCTACGTCGTCAAGGCGGACGGGCTCGCGGCAGGCAAGGGCGTGGTGATCACCGAGGAACGCGCCGAGGCGGTCCGGGCGCTCGAACGCGCGCTCGTGGACCGGGCGTTCGGCGATGCGGGTTCGGCCGTCGTCGTGGAGGAGCACCTGAGCGGCCGCGAGGTCTCCGCCTTCGCGCTCGCCGACGGCGAGACGACGCTCCCGCTCGCCCTCGCGCAGGACTTCAAGCGGGTCGGCGACGACGACGCCGGTCCCAACACCGGCGGGATGGGAGCGTACTCGCCGGTGCCCTTCGTGGACGAGGCGAGCGCCGACCGGATCTGGGCCGATGTCCTCGAACGCACCGTCCGCGCCCTGGCCGCCGAGGGCATCCCGTACCGGGGCGTCCTGTATGCCGGCCTGATGCTCACCGACGCGGGTCCCAAGGTGCTCGAGTTCAACTGCCGCTTCGGCGATCCCGAGACCCAGGCGCTCATGCCCCGGCTCGGCTCGGACCCCGCCGAGGTGTTCCTCGCGTGCGCGCGCGGCGAGCTCGCGGGCGAAACTATCGCCCTGCGTCCCGGGGCCTGCGTCACGGTGGTGCTCGCGTCGGGCGGCTACCCGGGGCCGCACGAGACCGGGTTCGAGATCGCGGGTCTGCAGGCCGCCGAGCGTGTCGAGGGCGCGACGGTGTTCCATTCGGGCACGGCCGAACGGCAGGGTAGAGTGGTCACCGCGGGGGGACGCGTGCTCTCGGTGAGCGCGACCGGGTCCTCGATCGCCGAGGCCCGGCACCGCGCGTACGATGCGAGTTCGCGCGTCTCCTTCGAGGGGATGCGTCACCGGACGGACATCGCGGCGCTGGCGGCGAAGGAGGAGCGGACATGAGCGATCCGGCACCGCTGGTCGGCGTGCTGGTCGGTTCGGCAGCCGAGCTCCCCCTGATGCAGCAGGCGACCGCGATCTTGGAGAAGCTCGAGCTCCCGCACGAGATCCGCGTGATGTCGTCCTCGCGCAGCCCGGACCTCGTGGACGAGTACGCGCGGACCGCGTTCGACCGCGGCCTGAAGGCCCTCGTGTGCACGACGGGGATCTCGGGGCACCTCGCGGCCGCGGTGGCGGCACGGACGATCGTGCCGGTGATCGGCGTGCCCATCGCCACGGACCAGATGGCGGGCGAGCAGGCGCTGTACGTGACGGCCCAGATGCCGAGCGGCGTGCCGGTGGCGACCGTCGGCGTGGATTCCGCGATGAACGCCGCGGTGCTGGCCGCCGAGATCGTCGGCGTGGCCGACCCCGACGTCCAGAAGCGGCTCTGGCGGTTCAAGGATGACCTTGCGGAGGGGCTCAGGCTGTGAGCCTGCGTTCCGCCGTGCGCTCCGTCGGCGGGCTGCCACTCGCGCGTTCGTGCACGCTCCGGGAATCCCTCGCCCCCCCTTCGCAGCCATGATCCCGCGTTACGCCCTCCCGGAGATGACCGCCATCTGGGCCGAGGACGCGAAGCTCCGACACTGGCTCGAGATCGAGACCTTGGTCGCCGAGGCGTGGGCCCGTCTCGGTGTGATCCCCGACGACGACGCGCGCGAGATCCGCGCGAGGGCGGCGTTCGACGCCGCACGGGTCGCCGAGGTCGAACGGATCACCAAGCACGACGTCGCGGCGTTCGTGCAGGTCGTGGCTGAGGTCGTCGGCCCGGCCGGCAGGTGGGTGCACTTCGGGCTCACGTCCTCCGACGTCTTGGACACCGGTCTCGCCCTCCAACTCCGCGACGCGTGCGACCTGATCCTCGAACGCCTCGAGCGGCTGCTCGCCGTCGCCAAAACGATGGCCTTGGCCGACCGAGACGTGGTGATGGCCGGGCGGACCCACGGGGTCGTGGCCGAGCCGACGAGCTTCGGGCACAAGGTGGCGCTCTGGGCGTTCGAGCTCGACCGCGACCGCGAGCGGGTGCGGCGGGCGCGGGAGACCGTGAGCGTCGGCGCCATCAGCGGCGCCGTCGGGACGTACGCGCAGGTCGACCCTCGCGTCGAGGAAGAGGTCTGCGCGAGGCTCGGTCTGCGGCCCGCCGAGGCGTCGAGCCAGATCGTCGCACGCGATCGGCACGCCGAGTTCATGGCCGCCCTCGCCATCACCGCGTCCACCTTGGACGCGATGTCGACCGAGATCCGTCACCTCGCGCGGACCGAGGTGCGCGAGGTGCAGGAACCGTTCACGGCCGGCCAGAAGGGCTCGAGCGCGATGCCGCACAAGCGGAACCCCGTCCGCTGCGAACGCGTGACGGGGCTCGCTCGCGTGATCCGCGGCAACCTGCAGGCAGCGCTCGAGAACACCGTGCTCTGGCACGAGCGCGATATCTCGCACTCGTCGGCCGAGCGCGTGATCCTGCCGGACTCCACGATCGCGCTGCACTTCATGCTCGCGGAGATGACCGACGTGCTCGACGGGCTCGAGATCTACCCCGACCGGATGCGCGCGAATCTCGACGTCGGCGGCGGCCTCGCGTACTCGCAGAACGTGTTGCTCGCGCTGGTCGATGCCGGGCTCGAGCGGGACGCGGCCTACGCCATCGTGCAGGCCGCGGCCGCCCGCGCCTGGGACGAGGGCACGAGCTTCCGCGACGATCTGGCCGCCGACGAGGAGGTCACCTCCCGCGTCGACCTCGCGCCGCTGTTCGACCCGGGCCGTGCGCTCCGGAACCTCGACGTGGTCTTCGACCGGCTCGAGAAGGTGGAGGTCGCACCTTGAGTCAGGCCAAGCTCGCCGGACAGGGCAAGGTCCGCGACATCTACGACGTCGGCGGGGATCGACTGCTGCTCGTGACCACCGACCGCATCAGCGCCTTCGATGTCGTTCTCCCGAACCCGATCCCGGACAAGGGCCGGGTGCTCACCGGGCTCACGCTCTACTGGCTCGACAAGACGAAGGACCTGATCGGCAACCACCTGATCAGCGCCGACCGCCGCGACTTCCCCGAGCCCTTCCGCAGCGAGCCCTCGCTCGCCGGTCGCGCGATGCTCGGCACGAAGGCGGAGGTGATCCCCGTCGAGTGCGTGGCGCGCGGCTACCTGACGGGCAGCGGCCTCAAGCAGTACCGCGCCGAGGGCCACGTCTGCGGGGTGTCGCTACCGCCCGGCCTGGACGAGGCGCACCGTCTCCCCCAGCCGATCTTCACGCCCACCACGAAGGCCGCCGAGGGCCACGATCTGCCGCTCACCTTCGAGGAAACCGTCGACCTGATCGGCAGGGGTCTGGCCGAGCGCCTGCGCGAGGTCACGATCGCGCTCTACGAACGGGGAGCCGAGGTCGCCACCGAACGCGGCATCGTCGTGGCCGACACGAAGTTCGAGTTCGGGTTCGCCGGCGGCGAGCTCATCCTGATCGACGAGGTGCTCACACCGGACTCCTCCCGTTTCTGGCCGGCCGACGGCTACACGCCCGGCAAGGCCCAGCCGAGCTTCGACAAGCAGTTCGTGCGCGACTGGCTGGACGCGAGCGGCTGGGATCACGAGCCCCCGCCGCCCGAGCTCCCGTCCGAGGTCATCGAGCGCACGGCGGCGAAGTACCGCGAGGCCTACGAGAAGGTGACCGGCCAGTCCTTCGACCACTACCGACACCTGATGGGCGTGATGGGCGAGAACGACTCGGCGGTCAGCGCGGCTGACCTCGAGCGCCTGCGGACGGAGCACGCGTGACGTTCACGTTCGAGGTGCTCGTGCGCCTGCGCCCGGGCCTCCTCGACCCGCAGGGCAAGGCCGTCGAGGGCTCGCTCCCCGCGATGGGCTGGACGAACGTCAGCGGGGTCCGCGTCGGCCGCCACGTCGAGCTCACGATCGAGGCTCCGGACGAGGCCGCCGCCCGCGCGCAGGTCGAAGAGATGGCGGGCCGGCTGCTCTCGAACCCGGTGATCGAGGACTTCACGATCGTGACCGCGGCGGAGGTCGGCGGATGAGCGACGCGGCGCGGGTCGGCGTCATCACCTTCCCCGGCTCGCTGGACGACCGCGATGCCCTGCGCGCGGTCGGGTTCATGGGAGGGCAGGGCGTCCCGCTCTGGCACGGCGATCGCGACCTTCACGGGGTCGACGCCGTGATCCTCCCTGGCGGGTTCTCCTACGGCGACTACCTGCGGTGCGGCGCGATCGCGCGGTTCGCGCCGGTGATGGAGGAGGTGCGGGTGTTCGCCGAGCACGGAGGCCCGGTGGTCGGGATCTGCAACGGGTTCCAGATCCTGTGCGAGGCGGGGCTGTTGCCCGGCGCACTCATCCGTAACCGCCAGCTGCGCTTCGTGTGCCGGTGGGTCGATGTGCGCGTCGAGACCTCGCTCTCGCCGCTCACCGCCGACCTGCTCGCTGGCGAGGTGCTGCGCGTGCCGGTGAAGCACGGTGAGGGGCAGTTCGTCGCGCCGGCGGCGGATCTGGAGCGGCTCGAGGGCGAGGGTCAGGTGGTCTTCCGCTACTGCGGACCGGACGGGTCCATCGAGGACGCCGCGAACCCCAACGGGGCATCGAACGCGATCGCCGGCGTACGGAACGCGGGCGGCAACGTCGTCGGCCTGATGCCGCACCCCGAGCACGCCGTCGACCCGGACGTCGGGGCGACCGGCGGCCAGCCGATGTTCGCGTCCCTGCTCGCATCCGCGCTCGCCCGCGTATGACCGCCGAGGAGCCGATGCACCGGGCCCTCGGGCTCACCGACGATGAGCTCGAGGCGATCGTCGCGACCCTCGGCCGCGAGCCGAACCCTTCCGAGCTCGCGATGTACGCCGCGATGTGGTCCGAGCACTGCTCGTACAAGTCCTCGAAGATCCACCTCCGCACGCTCCCGACCGAGGGGCCCGCGGTGCTGGTCGGTCCCGGGCAGGACGCGGGGGCAGTCGATGTCGGCGACGGACTCGCCGTCGTGTTCAAGATGGAGTCCCACTCGCACCCGAGCGCGGTCGAGCCCTACCAGGGGGCTGCCACCGGCGTCGGCGGGATCGTCCGCGACATCATCTCGATGGGCGCCCGCCCGATCGCGCTGCTGGACCCGTTGCGGTTCGGCCCGCTGACCGAGGAGCGCAACCGCTGGCTGTTCGAGGGCGTGGTCGCGGGGATCGGCGGGTACGGCAACTGCATCGGCGTGCCGACGGTGGGGGGCGAGATCGCGTTCGCCGAGCCGCACTCGGCCAACCCCACCGTGAACGTGATGTGCGTCGGCGTCGCGCCGGCCGACCGCCTGATGACCTCGGCGCGCGAGGTCCATGAGGGCGCGCTCCTCGTGCTGTTCGGCGCCGCGACCGGCCGCGACGGGATCGGCGGCGTCTCGGTGCTCGCGAGCCGGACGATCGAGGAGGGTTCGCAGGAGAGCCGTCCGAGCGTGCAGATCGGCGACCCGTTCGCCGAGAAGCTCCTGATCGAGGCCTCGCTCGAGCTCGTCGAGCGCGACCTGCTCGAGGGCCTCCAGGACCTCGGCGGCGCCGGGCTCACGTGCGCGGTCTCCGAGTCGGCCGCGCGCGCCGGCCTCGGCGCCGAACTCGGCCTGGACGCGGTCCCGCTGCGCGAGCCCGACCTCGAGGCGTTCGAGATCCTCACGGCCGAGTCGCAGGAGCGGATGCTCGCGCTCGTCGCCCCCGAGCGCCTCGACGGGGTCCGAGCGGTATGCGAGCGCTGGGGACTCGCGTCCGCGGTCGTCGGCCGCCTGATCGCCGGCGGAGACCTGCGCGTCTCGATGGGTGGCACGACCGTTGCCGAGGTCTCCGCACGCTCGCTCGCCGACGAGGGCCCCGTGTACGCGCGCCCGATGGAGCCGCCGGCCGAGCCGGCCGATCCGCTCGCCGAGGACCCCACGTTCGCGGCCGTGAAGGTCGAGGCCGAGGACGCGCTGCTGCGGGTGCTCGCCAGCCCGAACGTGGCCGACAAGCGCTGGGTGTGGGAGCAGTACGACTCGCTCGTGCAGGGCGGGACGGTGCGCGGACCGGGCGGGGACGCGGCCCTGATCCGGATCGAGGGGACGCTCAAGGCGCTGGCGCTCTCGAGCGACGGGAAGGGGCGGTTCGGTCGGCTCGACCCCTACCTCGGGGCGGCGCATGCCGTCGCCGAGGCCGCGCGGAACGTCGCCTGCACGGGGGCGCGCCCGCTCGCGATCACGAACTGCATGAACTTCGGCAACCCCGAGCGGCCAGAGGTGATGTGGCAGTTCGCCGAGTCGGTCCGCGGGATGGCGGATGCGTGTCGCGCGTTCGGCACGCCGGTGACCGGCGGGAACGTGAGCTTCTACAACGAATCGGGCGACTCCGCGATCTGGCCGACCCCGGTGATCGGCATGCTCGGCGTGCTGCACGACTACCGCCTGGCGGTCGGCTCGGCCTTCGCGGAAGGCGGTGAGGCCGTGTACCTCCTCGGCGAGACCCTGCCCGAGCTCGGCGGGAGCGAGTTCGCCGAGGTGGTGCTCGGCACGATCGTCGGCCGTGCGCCTGCGCTCGACCTCGAGCGCGAGCACCGGCTGCACCTGCTGTTGCTGGAGGCGGCCGGCGCCGACCTGCTCGCGAGCGCCCACGACTGCTCCGAGGGCGGCCTCGCCGTCGCGCTCGCCGAGTCCGCGATCGCCGGAGGGACGGGGTTCGCGGTCGGGCTGCCCGGCGACCTGCCGCCGCACGTCGCGCTCTTCTCGGAGTCGGCCTCGAGGGTGGTCGTGAGCATCGATCCCGCACGCGCCGTCGAACTGGAGGACCTCGCGGGCACGCGCGGCGTGCCGTTCGCACGGCTGGGCGAGACCGGAGGCCCGCGGGTCTCCGTCGACGGCGTGTTGGATCTCGCCCTCGACGAGGCCATCGCCGCCTACGAGGAGGCGATCCCGAAGCTCCTCGCGGGCTGAAGGACGCGTTGGGGCGCGGGAAGCCGGTGTTAGCATCGGCGCACATGGGAGCCGAGAGCCCCAAGGAGGAGTGCGGCGTCTTCGGGGTGTGGGCCCCGGGCGAGGACGTCGCCCGGCTGATCTACTTCGGGCTCTTCGCCCAACAGCACCGCGGTCAGGAGTCCGCGGGGATGGCGGTCTCCGACGGCGAGCACCTCCTCGTGTTCAAGGAGCTCGGCCTGGTCTCGCAGGTCTTCAACGAGGCGACGCTCTCGACCCTGCGAGGCGACCTCGGCATCGGGCACAACCGCTACTCGACGACCGGCTCCACCACGTGGGACAACGCCCAGCCGGCGTTCAAGACCGACGGGCAGCGCTCGCTCGCGCTCGGGCACAATGGGAACCTCGTCAACACGCTGGAGCTCGCCGAACGCGCCGGCCGGGCCGGCAGCGCCACGACCGATTCGGATCTGGTCGCCACCCTCCTGGCGCGCCATCGCGGCGAGGACCTCGAGGCCGCCCTGCTCGACGTCCTTCCCGAGCTCGAGGGCGCATTCTCGTTCGTCGTGATGGACGAGCGCACGATCTTCGCCGCGCGCGATCCGCACGGCCTGCGACCGCTGTCGATCGGCCGGCTCCCGAACGGGTTCGTGGCGGCCTCGGAGACCTGCGCGCTCGACATCGTGGGAGCGGCGTTCGTCCGCGACGTCGAGCCCGGCGAGCTCGTCCGGATCGACGACCGCGGTCTGGTCTCCTCACGCTTCGCGCCGCTCGAGCGGAGCGCGCTCTGCATCTTCGAGTACGTCTACCTCGCCCGGCCGGACTCCCGGATCCGCGGCGTCACGGTGCACGAGGTCCGGCGCGAGCTCGGGCGCCGGCTCGCGGCCGAGGCGCCCGCCGAGGCGGACCTCGTGATCCCCGTCCCCGACACCGCGCATTCGGCCGCGTCGGGCTACGCGGAGGCGTCCGGGATCCCGTACGGCGAGGGGCTGATGAAGAACCGCTACGTCGGGAGGACGTTCATCCAGCCGTCGCAGTCGCTGCGCGAACGCGGCGTGAAGCTGAAGCTCAACCCGATGCCCGACGCCGTGCGCGGGAAGCGCCTGGTGGTGATCGACGACTCGATCGTGCGGGGGACGACGACCCGGCAGATCGTCCAGGCGCTCCGCGAGGCGGGCGCGACCGAGATCCACACCCGGATCACCTGCCCGCCGATCCGCTGGCCCTGCTTCTACGGCATCGACATGTCCTCGCGCTCCGAGCTCATCGCGGCCGACCTCGCCGTCGACCAGATCCGCGAGTACGTGGGCGCGGACTCGCTCGGGTACCTCTCGCTCGAAGGCATGGTGGCTGCCACCGGCCAGGGTATGGACACGTTCTGCCGAGCCTGTTTCGACGGCGAGTACCCGATCCCGATCCCCGAGCACGCCGGCAAGTTCCTGCTCGAGCACCCCGCGAAGTCGTGACCTCGGGGGCGTACCGGAGGGCCGGCGTCGACCTAGAGGCCGGCGCGAGGGCCGTCGAGCTGATCCGAGACCTCGCCGCCGACGCCTCACGACCGGAGCTCTCGGGTGGCGTCGGCGGGTTCGCCGGGCTGTTCGACATCGGGCAGGGTCGGTACCTCGCCGCAGCCACCGATGGCGTCGGCACGAAGCTCGAGGTCGCGCGCCTGGCCGGACGGCTCGACACCGTGGGGATCGACCTCGTCGCGATGTGCGCCGACGACGTGGTGTGCACCGGCGCCGAGCCGCTCCTCTTCCTCGACTACCTCGCGGTCGGCCGGCTCGAACCCGAACGGGTCGCCGCGATCGTGGGCGGGGTCGCGGAGGGATGCCGCCGTGGCGGCTGCGCGCTCCTGGGGGGCGAGACCGCCGAGCACCCGGGCGTGATGGCCGAGGACGCGTTCGATCTGGCCGGGTTCTGCGTCGGCGTCGTCGAACGGGACCGACGGCTCGGATCCGAGCTCGTCCGAGAGGGCGACGCGCTGATCGGGCTTGCGTCGACGGGTCTGCACGCGAACGGATTCTCGTTGGTTCGGGATGCGCTGCTCGACCGGTACGCACTGGAAGAGGTGGTCCCGCCACTCGATCGCCCGCTCGCCCTGGAGCTGCTCGAGCCGACCGCGATCTACGCGCCGCTCGTCCTCGCGCTGGCCCGCGAGGGGCTGCTCCACGCCGCGGCCCATGTGACCGGTGGCGGGATCGTCGAGAACGTGCCGCGCATCATCCCCGAGGGCCTCGAGGCCGACGTCGCGTGGGGCTCATGGCCGGTCCCGGCCGTGTTCGAGCTGCTCCGGACCGCGACGGGAGCCCCCGAGGGCGACCTGCGCTCGACGTTCAACCTCGGCATCGGGATGGTGCTGGTCACGCCGGCCCAGCATGCCGAACGGGTCGCGGAGCGAGCCCGCACGGCGGGGTTCCCCGCGTTCTCGATCGGGGCCGTCCAGGCTCGATCGGCACCGTGAGGGCCACGCCCCCCCTCGTCGGTGCCTGGCGCCCTGGCGAAGACTGACTAGCTCGCTGTGGCCCACCCGTCGACGGCATCGGTCACCTCGGGGGAGACCAGGCGGTCCCGCGAAAACCACCTACCGGACCGATTCCGTGCAAGGGATGGAGGCCGATACCGTTCTGGATGATGCTGAACACCAAGACCGCGCACCGCGTCCTCGTCGTGGACGATGAGCCGCAGGTCGTCTGGATGCTCCAGTTCAGTCTCGAGGCCGAGGGCTACCAGACGCTCTCGGCCCGGAACGGACGAGCCGCGCTCGACGAGGTGCGCGAGCACCATCCCAGCGTGGTCCTGCTGGACATCATGATGCCGGTGATGGACGGGTGGGCCTTCCTCGAAGAGCTGCAGGAGCTCCCCACGTCCGAGCGCCCTCGCGTGATCGTGGTTTCGGCGCGCTCGAGCCTGCGCGACCGCGCGAAGGCAGCGGAGCTTGGCGCGGACGCGTTCGTCGCCAAGCCGTTCAACGTCGACGACTTGCTCGTCGTGCTGCACGACGTCGAACAGGCGAGCTAACCCACCGTCAGACCGGCATCGCCGAGCACCCCGAGCAGCGGTTCGACCAGCTGCGTCGGCGCGGCGACCGTCAGCACCTCGCCGTCGGGCTGGCCGATCTGACGGAACCCCGCGCCGGCCGCCTCCACGGCCACGCGTCCGGCGGCCGTGTCCCACGGGGCCAGATGGAGCTCGTAGTACGCGTCGACCTCCCCGCACGCCACCGAGCACAGGTCCATCGCCGCCGAGCCGCTCCGACGGATATCGGCGACCCGGCCGATCACCTCGGCCAGCGTGCGCGCCTCGAGGACCCGCATCCCACCGTCGTAGCCGAAGCCCGTCGCGAGCACCGCATCGTGGATCGTCGTGCGCTCCGAGGGGCGGGCGGGACGCCCGTCGCGTTCGGCGCCGCGCCCGGTCACGCCGACCGTCAGCCGGCGCAGGGCATCGACGACCACGCCGACAGACGGTTGCGCATCCACCTCGATCCCGATCGAGACCGCGTACCCCGGATAGCCGCGGACGTAGCTCGCGGTCCCGTCGAGCGGGTCGATCACCCAGCGCACACCCGACGAGCCCGGCCGGTCGGTTCCCTCCTCGCCCAGGATCGCGTCGTCGGGACGAGCGGCGAGGATGCCATCCACGATCTCGCGCTCGGCTGCCCGGTCGATCTCGGTGACGAGGTCCCCCGCGCCGGACTTCTCGGCGACCTCGAACCCGTCCCGGAGGCCGTCCCGGTGGATCCCGGCCGCCCGGAGCGCGAGCCGCGTCGCGAGGTCACGGAGCTCCCCCAGCAGGTCGGCCGACCCCGTCGGGCTCAGGGCTCGACGACCTTGCCGAACCGGACGTCGCGCACCGGCACCCGCGCGATCGTGCCGTCCTTTCGCCGGACCACGTACGCGGCGGCGTCGTGGTCGTAGCGCTCCAGCACCCCCACCGCCTCGCCGACGTACCCGTTGGGCGATTCGAACTGGAACGAGACGCGTTTGCCCGTGTCCTGCGGTGTCACGAGGTTCTGGCCCTTCACGCGCCGGAGGATATCGGACCCGTCAGCGCGGCAGCGCCTCGAGGCGCTCGCGCGACTCGAGCAGCTCGACCAGCGCGCCGAACGCCCGACCGACCGTCGCTCCGTCGAGCACGCGGTGGTCGAACGTGAGCGAGAGCGTGCACGCAGGACGGGCCTCCACCACGCCGTCGATCACGAGGGCCCTCGGCTCGATCACGCCGAGCGCGATGGTCACAGCGTGCCCGGGGTTCAGCAGCGGGGTCCCGAACTCGGACCCGTAGCTGCCCGTGTTCGTCACGGCGATCGTCGGCCCCGAGGTGTCGGTCGGCTTGAGGCTCCCTTTCCGTGCGGCCCGGGCGAGCCGGTCGATGGCGGCGGCGATCTCGGCGATGCCCATCGACCTCGCGTCGGGCACGACGGGGACGACGAGCCCTCGATCCGTGTCGGTGGCGATGCCCACGTTGGCGGATCCGTGGACGAGGATCGCTCGGTCCGTCCACGTCGCGTTGAGCATGGGGTGCTCGGTCACGATCTCGGCGAGGGCCCGGACGAACACCGGCAGCGGCGAAGCCCCGAGCTCCCGCCGGACCGCGTCAAGCGCCGTGCAGTCGACGGTTCGGAACGTCGTGACCTGCGGGATCGCTGCGACGTCGGACAAGGTCTGCGCGACCGCCCGGCGGACGGGCGAGACCGGGGTCTTCTCCACGCGGGTGTCAACGCCCACCGTCCACGCCGTCACGGGCTCGCCGCTCGGGAGCGTCGTGGGGGTCGAGGTGGCCCGCACGCCGGAACGGGCGAATGCCTCGATGTCCTCCCGCGTGATGCGCCCGCCCGGTCCCGAACCCGAGACGACGGCCAGGTCGACGCCGAGGTCCTTCGCGAGCTTGCGCACGGCCGGGGTCGCCGCGACGGCACCCGTTCCGGCCGCCCCGGCGACCTCGAACGTCGCGAGCGGCGCCCCCACGGCGAGCGTCTCGCCGGCCGTGACGTGGAGCCTCGAGATCTTGCCGGCGAACGGCGCGGGCACCTCGACCGTCGCCTTGGCCGTCTCGATCTCGACGAACGGCTGGTTGAGCTCGACCGGGTCGCCCTCGGCGACCAACCACGCGCTCACCACCGCCTCCTCCAGCCCCTCCCCGAGATCCGGCAGCGCGAAGACGCGTTCGGCCATCAGTAGCGCACCACCGTGCGGACCGCGTCCGAGATCCGCTCGACGCTCGGCAGGTACCGCCGCTCGAGCGAGGCCGGTGGGTACGGCACGTCCGGGCCGGTCACGCGGGCGACCGGGGCCTCGAGGTGGTCGAACGCCTCCTCGACGATCCTCGCCACGATCTCGGCACCCATCCCCAGGGTGAGCGGCGCCTCGTGCACGACGACCGCCCGCCCGGTCGCCCGGACCGCCCCGCCGATCGCATCGACGTCGAGCGGGACCAGCGAGCGCAGGTCGAGGACGGACGCCTCGATCCCCTCGGCGGACAGGGCGTTGGCCGCCTCGACACACCGGGCGACCATCGCGCCGTACGCGATCACGACGCAGGAGCGGCCGTCCCGGACCGTCCGCGCGAGACCGATCCCCGGGCCGTCTACCGTGAGGTCACCCTCCTCCTTGGACCAGTAACGGCTCTTCGGCTCGAGGAAGATCACGGGATCGGGATCGTCGATCGAGAGCCTGAGCAGCCGGTAGGCGTCCAGCGGGCCCGACGGCACCACCACCTTCAGCCCCGCGGTGTGGGCGTAGTAGGTCTCGGGGCTCTCCCCGTGGTGCTCCTTGCCCCGGATGCCGCCGAACGACGGGACCCGGATCACCGCCGGCATGCCGACACGCCCTCGGGTCCGTTCGCGGTACTTGGCCAGGTGGCTGATCACCTGGTCCAGCGCCGGGTACGAGAAGCCGTCGAACTGCATCTCGGCGACCGGCCGCCAGCCGGCCATCGCCAGCCCAACGCAGATGCCCGCGATCCCGGCCTCGGCGATCGGCGTGTTGAACACGCGATCGCGGCCGAACTCCTCCTGCAGGCCTTCGGTCACGCGGAACACGCCGCCGAGCTCGCCGACGTCCTCCCCGAACACGAGCGTCCTGGGGTCGGCGCCGAGGGCGTCGCGCAAAGCCGCGTTCAGCGCCGCCACCAAGGTGAGCTCAGCCATCACCCAGGAGCACCTCGCGCTGGCGGAGCAGGGTCGGCGGCGGGTCGGCGTACGCGTGGTCGAACATCTCTGCGGCGGGCGGCTCGCCGAGGTCGACGACCGCGGCGCGGATCTCGGCCACCCACGCCTCCGCCTCCTCGTCGCACCGCCGGACGAACGCCTCGTCGATCGTTGCCGTGTCGAGCAGATACGTTCGGTACCGAGCGATCGGGTCGCGGTCTCGCCAGGCCGCGACCTCGGCCTCGCCGCGGTACCGCGAGGCGTCATCGGCGGTCGAGTGCGCACCGACCCGGTACGTCATCGCCTCGATCAGGGTCGGACCCTCGCCGGCCCGGGCGCGTTCGACGGCCCGCGCGGTGACCGAGTAGACCGCCAGTACGTCGTTGCCGTCGACGCGCACACCCTCCATCCCATAGCCGGCGGCCCGGGCCGCGATCGGCGCCGCGTATTGCTCGCTCGCGGGGACCGAGATCGCCCACCCGTTGTTCTGGCAGAACAGGATCGCCGGCGCCCGGAAGACGGCGGCCAGGTTCGCGCCCTCGTGGAAGTCGCCCTCGGAGGTCGAGCCGTCGCCGAAGTACGCGAGCGAGCACGCCGTGCTCCCGTCCAGCTTCGCGCCCATCGCCCACCCCACCGCGTGCACGATCTGCGTGGCGACGGGCACGCAGATCGGCGCGAACCGCGCCGCGATCGGGTCGTAGGGGCCGCCGTGCCAGGTCCCGCGGTGGTACTGGAGATACTCGACGGCGTCGACGCCTCGAACCACGGCGGCCGCGAGCTCGCGGAACGAAGGGAAGACGAAGTCGTCGGGGCCGAGCGCGAACGCGCTGCCCACCTGCGCGGCCTCCTGGCCCTCGAACGGCGGGTACACCGTGAGCTCGCCCTGGCGCTGCAGCGCCCAGCACTCGCGGTCCAGGCGCCGCGAGCGGATCATCAGGCGCAGGAGCTCGCGGCGCTCGTCGTCCGAGAGCCCCACGTCGGCGTCGCCGACGACCTCTCCGTCGGGCGCGAGCAGCCGCACGATCGGGACGTCTTCGGACGGGCTCTCGGTCATCGCGGGGCGGCCTCCGACGGGCTCTGGCGAGCGGAGCCTGGGGAGCATATACACTCGGACGCCGTGGTCCCGTCGGCCGAGCTCCGCGTCTACCAGCCGCTCGAGGCGTTCCCCCCGCACGAGCAGGCCCACTGGGAGCGGCACATCGTCGACGGCCACCTGTGGCTCGGCAAGCCGAGGTACCGGCAGGAGGTCACCCCCGCGGGAGCGGGGATCCTGGTCCCGGCGGGCGAGGACGGGGCGTACGTCAAGGTGGTCGAGGGCCGGTACTACGTCTGTCCCTGGCGGACGACCCTGCGCGTCCTGGCGGGGATGCTCTCGTTCCGCGAGGCGGCCGTGTTCGACGACCCGGCCGCGTTCGTGAGCGACGCGACCGCACGCCGAGCGACCAAGGAGCTCCGGCGGCTGCGGCGCCGCGAGCCCTGGCAGGTGTCGACGATCATGCACAGCCCCTGGCACGTGCCGGTGCGCTGGTTCGTCCTGTTCGAGGACGACGAGCGTCGCCTCCTCGAGGTCGGCAGGCATCACCGGCTCTCGTACCTCTCGACGGCGCGGAAGGCCCTGCGGCGAGCCGAAGACGCCGTGCCCGTGCTCCGCCAGTCCGAGCTCGGCCCGATCGGCGACCTCGTCCTGGAGATGCACCAGTGGCTCGCGCTCTTCGACCCGCACGCGATCCTCGAGCTGGACTACGGGACGCTGTGCGCCATGCTCACGTGGGACGAGATGGACGACGACCACAGTGCCCGTGACATCCACGACGCGCTCCGAGCCCTGTCCGACAAGGAGTTCCCGCGGTCGGCGGACCTGTACCAGTCGGTGCTGACGCGCTCGGCGGAGCTGCGGGCGCACGAGAGCCTGAACTAGCGCGGGGGCGTGGCCAGGGGCAGATTCGAACTGCCGACACCGCGGTTTTCAGCCGCGTGCTCTGCCAACTGAGCTACCTGGCCTCCAGAGCCGAACGCCGGCCCTGCGGCCGGCGACGACCCGCGCGCCCGACGGGCTTCGATCCCGCGATTTCCGCCTTGACAGGGCGGTGAGGACGGCCAGACTCCTCTACGGGCGCGTGTGTGCTATTCGGTTGTGTGCCCCCAACGGGATTCGAACCCGTGTCGCCGCCTTGAAAGGGCGAAATCCTAGGCCGCTAGACGATGGGGGCCCGGTCCGTGCCGCACCCCGCCCCCGGCCCGGGGGCAGCGCCGGGAAGTATAGCGGCCGCCCGGCCGGGCCTCTCAATCGGTCTCTCCGATCCGGAGCCGGTCGCCCGGTCGTAGATCGGTCCCTTCCGCGCACTCGAGCACGTGCCGGATGGCGGGCCGGGGAAGGAGCAGGCGGCGGGGTCGAACAGGTCGAACCCTCCGGACACGAGAGGTCGCCATCCAACAGGACCATCGTGATCGGGAAGCGCATCCCGCACGGTATGGATCGACCTCGTCCTTTCCAGGAACAGCGCCTCGTCCGCGTCGAGGCTCGAGCGACCGAGCAGCCCTCGCATCCGTTCACGCCGTGTCTCGGGCACCAGTGCCCGAAGGATCAGACCGCGTGCACCGATCAGACGGACCTCTCGCATGAGCGAGACCCTAGCGGCGCCCCCTGACGAACCCAGGTGGTGGGGCGGGCAGGATTCGGACCCGCGACACGAGGGTTAAGAGCCCTACGGTCGAGAAGGTGATCGGGTCGGGAGCGACGGCGATCGCGGTCGCCGCGCAGCCCGTGCTCGGCCGCGCGGGCTACTGGCTCATGAGCGTGACCGCGTTGTTCGCGACGGCGGGCGCCGCCAACGCGGGGCTCCACCCGGCCCCGGGGCTCTGCGAGCGCCTTGCCTCGATGGGGCAGTTCCCGCCGCTGATGGGAGGGAAGGTCGGCGGCCGCGTGTCGACCGGCCTCCTGATCGCGTCGGCGGTGATCATCGTGATGGTGATCGGGTTCGACCTGTCGGCCATCGCTTGCATCGGCAGCGCGGTCGCGTTGCTGATCTTCGCGTTCGTGACCGCCGCCCACCTGCGTGTCTATCACGTGACCGGGGCCCGACTTTGGGTGTTGGGCCTCGCGCTGCTGGTGATCGTGGTCACGCTGCTGACGTTCATCTTCACGACGCTCATCTACGAGCCGGCGTCGATCTGGACCTTGGTCGGGATCCTCGGGGTCAGCGTCGCTCTCGACGCCGGCTGGTCGCGGGTCCGAAACCGGAGGGCGAGCGCTCAGGTCTGAGGTCGATCGACCGAGTCCCCGGGCGGTCGGTGGGGATGGTGCCTAAGGCTCCGTCGCCTGACGCGTGGTTCCGGCGCCTCGACGAGTTCCGGGACGGAACCCTGCCTCCGCGAGATCCACCCGCCGTAGGCGCGGGACAGCGGCGCCGCCGTAAGACCGTGGAGGACGACCGACAGCACGATCGTCCAGGTCGCCACCTCGACGACCGTGTCGTTCGTCATCCCGGCGTGGTGCAGGGTCTGGATCGTGAGGAGCGTGAACACGACCGACGCGAGCCCACGAGGACCGAACCAGCCGGCGAACGCGATCGTCCTCGACCGCAGCCCCAGGCCCGCCCACGATACCGTCACGGGGATCATCCGGATGATGGTGAGGCTGAGCGCCGCGTACGCGATCGGTCCCACCGCGATCCGTCCCGTCAGCACCGGCCCCACGAGGAGCGCGCCGAAGACCGTCCAGACCACGAACGACAGGAAGAGGGCGAGCGTCTCCGTGAACTCGACCGGCTGGTGCAACCGGCCCTTGGTCGTGGCCCCGAAGAGGATGCCCGCGACGAAGGCCGACACGAACCCGTTCCCGCCGATCTCGATCGAGCCCCCGTACGCGAGCAAGGCCAGCGCGAGGATCACCAGCTGCTCCGAGATGGGCGAGGTCCAGCCGCGGGCGCGCGCGGCCGACAGGAGCGTCCCGCCGATCACGCCGACCGCGATGGCGGCGACGATCGCGAACCCGATCTGCTCGGTGGCCTTCACGAGCCAAGACCCGTGGCCCACGCCCTCCTCGGATGCCAGCAGCGCCAGGGACAACGTGAGGAACGGCGTCGCCAGTCCGTCGTTCAGCCCGCTCTCCACATTCAGGGCTCGACGGATGCGCACGGGCACGGCCGGGTTCGTGAAGACCGCCAGCCCCAGCGCGGCGTCTGTCGGTGCGAGGATCGTCGCGATCAACGCCGCGGCTGCCCACCCGATGTCCGGGAACATCAAGCCGGCCACCAGCGTCCCGATCGCGATCGCGAGGGGAAGCCCAAGCAGTAAGAGCCTCCCGGGCAGCCTCGCATCACCTTCGACCTCGCGGAGCCTGACGGTGGAGGCGTCCGCGAACAGGAGGAGCGCGAGCGTGAGCTCGGTCGCCGTCAGGACCACCTCATCCCCGATGTGGAACGGCAGGAGGTTGAGCGCGCTCGGACCGAGCAGCAGTCCGACGGCCGCGAAGACCATCGGCGCGGTGATCGACCAACGGTCGAGCTTCGAAGCAACGAGCGCGTAGACGACGAAGACGGCGGCCAGGATCGTCAGGCCGCTCACGACCCCGCCAAACGGGTGCGGTCAGAACGCACCATGGCCGAAGGATACGGGGCATGGGCAACCTGAGGTGCCGAGACCGTACTTGACTCGTGGACGCTCCCTCCGCGTTCGATGCCTGGTGGGGGAGGTTGCCATGAGCGCAGGCGAATCAAGAGATGTGTCGGAAGGGATCTGCCGCCGCCGCTCGATCACAACCACCTTGAACGAGTACGGCGGGCTGTTCGAGAGCCTCCACGAGGGCCTGCCACAGCAGCTTCGTTCCGTGGGGCGGGCAGGATTCGAACCCGCGACACGAGGGTTAAAAGCCCCCTGCTCTGACCAGGCTGAGCTACCGCCCCTGGGGCCGGAGTCTACGGGCTGCGGAAGCGCCGGTAGCGGTTCGTGATCGGCAGGCGCCGGTCGCGCCCGAAGGCCTTCGGCGTGATCTTGATCCCGGGCGCGGCCTGCCGCCGCTTGTACTCGGCTCCGTCGATCATCGCGACCACGCGGTCGACGATCGCGGGATCGAGGCCGCGATCGGCGATGATGTCCTCCGGCGACCGGTCGTCCTCGACGTAGGCCTCGATGATCGGGTCGAGCACGTCGTACGGCGGGAGCGAGTCGGTGTCCTTCTGGTCGGGGCGCAGCTCGGCCGACGGCGCCTTGTCCATCACTCGTTGCGGGATCGGTGGGGTCTCGGGGGTCCCGAGCGCGTTGCGCCACCGGGCGAGCTGGTACACGAGGGTCTTGGGGACGTCCTTGATCGGCGCGAACCCGCCCGCCATGTCCCCGTACAGGGTGGCGTAGCCGACCGCGTACTCGCTCTTGTTCCCGGTCGCGAGCACGAGCGAGCCGAACTTGTTCGACAACGCCATCAGCAGGTTGCCGCGGATCCGCGCTTGGAGGTTCTCCTCGGCGATGCCGGCCTTGGTCCCCCGGAACGGCTCCTGCAGCACAGCCAGGTATCCGGCGAACACGTCCTCGATCTCGAGGACGTCGAGCCGGACGCCGAGGCCGGTGGCCACCTGCTGCGCGTCCTCGAGGCTCTCGGGGGACGAGTAGGGCGACGGCATCGCCACCGCACGGATCGCCTCGGGGCCGAGCGCGTCCCGGGCCAGGACCGTGACGAACGCCGAGTCGATCCCGCCCGACAGGCCGAGCACGACCTGCTCGAACCCGTTCTTGCGGACGTAGTCACGGAGCCCGAGCACGAGGCCGAGGTAGACCTGCTCAAGGTCATCCGGCCAGGGCTGGCGTTCCTGGGCGCTCGAGATCTCGCCGTCGACGTCGACGACGAGGAAGTCCTCCTCGAACATCGTGGCGTGGTGCGCGAGCGTGCCGTCCGGCCGGACGACGACGCTTCCGCCGTCGAACACCAGCTCGTCCTGCCCTCCGACCGCGTTCACGTAGACGATCCACGCGCCGGTCTCGAGCGCGCGTTCCCTGCAGATCTCGAGGCGCTCGTCGGCCTTGCCGCGGTGGAAGGGAGAACCGTTGATGTTGAGGATCACGGGCGTGTGCCGTTCGGCGTACGTGTCGAACGGGGGGCCGGGCATCCACGCGTCCTCGCACACCGAGAGTCCGAGCTCGGATCCGGCGAGCCGCACGGCGCAGGCCGCATCACCGGGTGTGAACGTTCGCGCCTCGTCGAACACCCCGTAGTTCGGCAGCTTGACCTTGTGGTAGCGAGCGATCACCTCGCCGCCGCCGATGAGCGCGGCGGCGTTGTGGATCCCCCGTTCCGTCCGGTCGACGAAGCCGACGACGATCGAGCAGCCCCCGGCGGTGTTCGCGGCGAGGGCGTCGAGCGCCGTCAGGTTGTCGTCGACGAAGGCGGGGCGGAGCACGAGGTCCTCGGGCGGGTAGCCGGTGATCGCGAGCTCGGGGAAGACCACGACGTCGGCGTCGGCCTCCGTCGCCCGGGAGGTCCAGGCGGTGAGGAGGTCGACGTTACCGGGCAGATCGCCGACCGTCGTATCGACCTGTCCGAGTGCGATCCTCACGTGCGTCAGCGTAGACGGCCGCGGGCCGAGCTACTCGATCCCGCCGATGTCGAGGTTGTACGCCTCCCAGATGAGGTCGGATCCGAGCTGGCGATGCCGGACGATCTGGCCGAGCAGTCGCTGGAGGTCGTCCCGAGCTTCCTCGAGCGGCCAGGCCACGCCGACCCCCGTCGTCTGCAACCGGGCGATGAGCTGCTGTGTACGGTTGAGGAGCGCGGGATGCTCCTCGCGTAGCCGGCCGATCTTCGTCGACAGGCGCGGCGCCTTGCTCGAGATCTCGTCGTACAGGCCCTCCGGCCGCTCCGTGATCTCGATGTGTTCCTCGATCGCGTGCGCGAGGCCCTCGAGCTGCAGCACGACCTCCTTCGCCCAGTCGGCCTCGCGGCCCACGGCGGGACGCGAGATCGCCTGCTCCACGTCGACGAGAGCCTCCCGGAGGTCGGCGCGGCGCCGCGCGGTCTCCGCGAGGGTCGGGCTGAGGTCGGCGTCATCCGGGTCGTTCAAGGCGCCAGCGTAGTCGGGACTACCCCGAACGTGTCAATCCGGCTTCGTTCGCTTCAGGGGCCTCGGGGCGCGGTCGACACCCATCTGAGCGACCTTCCGCGTAGCCGCGGAAGCGGATGGAGTGGGTGACCCGAGTGGGTCGCCCGGAAGGAGGAGCTCGATGAGGCGTTCGTCCCTGCCGAAATGGTTCGCGGCCGCCCTGCTCGTCATCGGTCTGTCGTCCGGCGTGTTCGCGCTCACCGCGGCGAACACCGTTCCCGCCACCAAGGCCGGTGACGGTTCGGGCACGATCACCGGGTACATCGTGAGCAGCGTTCACTACACGCTCAACGGGGCTAACCCGGCCAACGTCGACCAGGTCTCGTTCACGCTGGACTCGGCACCGGTCGCGGGTTCGACCCTGAAGGTACAGCTCGTGAGCGCCGGCACCTGGTACACGTGCACGAACGCCGGTACCGCGGTGACCTGCAACACGACCGCACCGCAGGCCGCCGTGGCACCCGCCAACAACCTCCGGGTGGTCATCGCCGACTAGTCGGGGTGGGCCGGCCGGGGAGACGACCCGGCCGGCCCACGCTCTTCGGGAGGCCGTCGATGAGCGCGAGGAGGAAGAAGCGGAGCAGCCGGCGGCTCGCCGCGCCGGTGGCGTTCGTGGTGGCCATCGGCGCGTTCGGGCTCACGGCGTCGAACACGGTCGCCGCCACCAAGGCCGGTGACGGTTCGGGCACGATCACCGGGTACGTCGTCTCCGGCATCACCTACAGCCTGAACGCGAGCAACCCGAGCAACCTGGACGCCGCCAGCTTCACGCTGGACTCGGGTCCGGTCGCCGGTTCGACCCTTCGGGTCCGCCTAACGGCGGCGGGTCCGTGGTACCCGTGCACCTTCGCCGGACCCGCCGTGACCTGTTCGACCACCGCACCCCAGGCGACGGTGGCTTCGACGGACAGTCTGCGCGTGGTGATCGCGCAGTGAAGGAGGGGGAGGAACGATGACGCGGCGAGGCGGCGAGCGGACGGTCTTCCGCGTGATCGCGGCCGGCCTAGCACTTGCGGCGCTGGTGCTGGCCTGGTGGATGTTCGCGCCGCCGCAGCTCGGCGGGCGGACGACCTACCTGACCGTGGTCGGCGGGAGCATGGAGCCGGGCCTGTCGTCCGGCGACCTCGTGCTCGTCCGGCCGGCAACCTCCTATGGGGTCGGCGACGTCGTCGCTTACCGTAGTCAGGAGCTGGACGCCGTGGTCCTTCACCGGATCGTCGCGGTGCAGGGCGACGCGTTCGTGATGCGTGGGGACGCGAACTCGTGGACCGATGCCGACCGGCCCACCGAGGAGAACGTCGTCGGCGCGCTCGCCTTGCGGGCGCCGTGGCTCGGCGCCACGTTGACCCGGATGCGCTCTCCGGCGGGTCTCGCGGTGGTCACGGGGATCGTCGCAGGGGTCCTCGTGCTCGGCGCCGCCCGGCGCCGCCGACGGCATCCGACCACCGGAGAGACGCAGCGTCGCCGTCCGCTCGACGAAGGCCGCCGCCCCCGGATCCACGCACGAGCGGTGATCGCGGTGCGGACCCTCGGGATCCTTGCCGTCGGGCTCGGGATCCTGGCGGCCCTGGCGTTCGCACGGCCAACGACGGCTCGGGTCGCGCGGGCCCTCACCTACCAGCAGGCCGGAGACTTCGCCTACGCGGCGAACGCTCCGGACGGGAACGCTGTGTACGGCAAGGACGGGGTCACGACGGGTGAGCCGGTCTACCTGCGATTGGCCGACCGGCTCGACGTCACGTTCGACTACCGGCTCGAAACGGCGAGTGCCCCGGAGGTCTCGGGCTCGATCGTGCTCGTCGCGATCGCGTCGGACGAGGACGGTTGGGTCCGTGAGTTCGCGCTCGCGCCCGCAAGCTCGTTCGAGGGGACCGAGGCCTCGACGGACGGAGTGCTCGACCTCCGCGAGGTCACCGCGGTGATCGGCGAACTCCAGAGGCTCTCGGGTGTCGAGCGCCTCGGTTACAGCGTCAAGATCGTGGCTCGCGTCCGGGCGCACGGGCGCATCGGAGGCAGGACGACCGAGCTCGCGTTCGAGCCGGAGCTCCCCTTCGTGCTCGACGAACATGAGCTCCAACTCGCTCCCACCGACCAGTCCGTCGAGGCGCTGATCCACCCGGTCGCCGGAGGTCTGGTGCAGGTGCAGGAGCAGGACCGCAACGACCTGGTGCTGCTCGGGGTCCGGCTCACCCCGCTCGAGCTCCGTGTTTCGGCGGTCGCGACCCTGGCGATCGTCTTGATCGGCCTCCTCACCGCGGCGATGGTGACCATGCGATCGCGGACCCGCGCCGAGCACGAGCGTATCGAAGCGACCTACGGGCGCAGGCTGGTCTCGGTCGGGAGCGGGGCATCGAGCCTGCTCGCGCAGGCCGTCGACGTGGACTCGATGGAGACGCTCGCGCTGCTCTCCGCCCATTACGACCAGGTGATCCTGCACGAGGAGCACCTGGACGCCCACATCTACTTCTTCCGCGACGGTGGGATCGCGTATCGGTATCGGTCGCCATCGGAAGCGTCGCTCGCGACGAGCGACCTGCCCACCGAGCGATGAGCGCCCTCCGGCCGGGCCAAGCCTGGCGGGTCGCCGCCGTCTCCGTCGCCGTGGTCGCCATCGTCGCCGTCGTGGGCCTGACCGCAGCGAACACCGTTCCCTCTACCAAGGCGACCGACTCCTCCCGTTCCGCCACACCCAACGACCTGAAGCCGGCCGCCTGCGCCGGGATCACGCTCACCGCGAAGCTGTCGGGCTCCGGCGCGATCAACGGGACCGCCGCGGCGGAGCTCATCACCGGAGGCTCCGCCGCGGACACCATCCTCGGCCGCCAGGGCAACGACTGTCTGGTGGGTGGCGCCGGGAACGACACCTTGAACGGGGGAGCCGGCACCGACGTCTGCATCGGTGGCTCGGGCACGACGACCTATACCAACTGCGAGACCCAACTGTAGGGCTCCGCCTTGCGATCACCCTTGTTACGCCATGGCGTAGACTCGCGATCCGGTCGATGGAGACAGAGACGTTCCTTTCCAAGCGCCCGAATGAGAGCGCGGAGCTCCTGAGGCCGTACGCTCCGCGGCTCCTGATCCGCTGGCTCGCCGAGCAACCCCATCGGTCGTTCCGAACGCTCGACGGCTCGATGGTCTTCGTCGACATCTCCGGGTTCACGAAGATGTCCGAGCGCTTGGCCCGCCACGGCAAGGTCGGTGCCGAGGAGGTCACCGAGGTCCTCGGCGCGGTCTTCGCCAAGCTGCTCGCCGTCGCCTACGGGGAGGACGGCAGCCTGCTGAAGTTCGGAGGCGACGCTCTCCTGCTCTGGTTCTCCGGAGCTGATCATGCCGCGAGGGCCGCCGCCGCCGCCCATGGGATGCGGGCGACGCTCCGCAGCGTCGGTCGCCTCGACACCACCGCCGGCAAGGTCGTCTTGCGGATGTCGGTGGGCGTGAACAGCGGTTCCTTCCACTTCTTCCTCGTGGGCGAGTCGCACCGAGAGCTCATGGTGTCGGGTCCGGCGGCGAGCCGAACCGTCGACATGGAGTCGACGGCGACCGCGGGCGAGATCCTGGTGAGCCGGGACACGGCTGCAGCCCTGCCGGCGAGATCGCTCGGGCAACCCAAGGGCGAGGGCATCCTGCTGCGCAGCGGCCCGGCGACGCTGCCGTTCAAGCGCGAAGACGCGGATGTCCCCATCGGCTCCCTCGACATCGGGCAGGGCATCCCGGTGACGCTCAGGGAGCACCTCCGGTCAGGCGCGACCGAACCCGAGCACCGCACCGCCACGGTCGCGTTCGTGCACTTCGACGGCGTGGACGACCTCATCCAGCACAGGGGGGCGGACGTCATGGCCGCCGGGCTGCACGAGCTGATCGCCTGTATCCAGCGCGCGACCGAGGAGAACGGCGTGACGTTCCTCGGCACCGATATCGATCACGACGGCGGGAAGGTCATCCTCGTGGCAGGCGCGCCGAACGCCCGGGGGGACGACGAGGGTCGGATGCTGCTCGCGCTCCGTTCGATCGTCGACGCGGAAACGACCGTGCCTGTCCGGATCGGCGTGAACAAGGGCCCCGTCTTCGCGGGCGACATCGGGCCCGCGTACCGGCGGACGTACACGGTGATGGGTGACGCCGTGAACCTGGCCGCTCGGGTGATGTCGATGGCCGTGTCGGGACAGATCCTCGCGACCGGTCCGGTCCTCGATGCGTCGTCCGTCGCGTTCAACACCGTGGCACTCGAGCCGTTCATGGTGAAGGGCAAGAAGCACCCGGTGCACGCCTTCATAGTCGGTCACTCCACCGGCAGCAAGCCGGAGACCGTCTCGCGCGAGTTCCCGCTGGTCGGCCGCGACGCCGAGATGGAGGCGTTCCGCCGCGCGCTGCTCGAGCTTCGCGACGGGCGCGGCTCCGTGATCGAGGTCGTCGGGAACGCGGGGATGGGCAAGACGAGGCTGCTGAGCGAGTTCCGTGCCGAGGCGCCGGATCTCCCGCAACTGGTCTCGGGCTGCGAGCTCTACGAATCGTCGGTCGCGTACCTGCCGATGAGACGTCTCCTCCGGTTGCTGCTCGGGGCGGGACACGACGCTTCGGAACTCGCCGGCCGGCTGCGGGATGACGTCGCCCACAGGGCCCCCGAGCTGTTGCCTTGGCTGCCCTTGCTCGCGATCGTCGCCGACGCCGAGGTCCCGATGACCCCCGAGGTCCAGGACCTCGGGGAGGAGTTCCGCAGGGCCAAGCTCGAGGAGGTGACGATCGACTACCTGTCACGCGCGGTGATCGATCCGACCGTCGTCGTGACCGAGGACGTCCACTGGATGGACGAGGGATCGGCCGGCCTGCTCCGGGCTGTCGCCGATCGGATCGCGGAGCTCCCATGGCTGGTCTGCGTCAGCCGCCGGGATGAGGAGACGGGGTTCGTCCTGCACGAGGCGCCCCGCTGCACGTCGCTGAGGCTCACCCCGCTCACCGAGGACGCGCTCGGGAGCCTGATCGACCTCGCAACCGAGGACGCCCCGTTCCCTCGGCACGAGGTCGCCGAGCTGAGTGGCCGTTCGGGCGGCAACCCGCTGTTCTTGCAGGAGCTGCTGCACGCGGCCAAGAGCGCGGGGACCGTCGAGGGTCTCCCAGACTCCATCGAGGGGATGATCACCGCCGAGATCGACCGATTGACAACCGCGGACCGCCGAGTGCTCCGCGTCGCGTCGGTCCTCGGGATGAGCTTCGACGCGGCCCTGGTCGAGATCCTCTTGGAGGGGCAGGAGACCGCCCGGGCGGGCTATCCGTGGAAGCGGCTTGCGCAGTTCCTCGACGACGAAGGGGTAGGGAGGTTCCGGTTCCGGCACGCGTTGATGCGGGACGCGGCCTACGAGGGACTTCCGTTCCGGCGCCGGCGCGAGCTCCACGCGCAGGCAGGCGCGGCGATCCTCGCCACCGCGGGCGAAGACGGGTCCGAACAGGCCGAGCTGCTCTCGCTCCACTTCTTCTATGCGCAGCGGTTCGAGGACGCGTGGCGGTTCTCCCGCCTGGCGGCGCAGCGGGCCGCGGAGATGTACGCGAACGTCGCGGCGCGCAACTTCTTCCTGCGTGCGCTCGATGCGGCGGCTCGGCTGCCGAACCTGGATCCGCGTGACCACGCTGCAGTGAGCGAGGCGCTCGCCGACGTGCGGATGCGGCTCGGCGAGTACCGGGCGGCCGAGGCGGCCTTCCGAAGCGCACGTCGACGCCTTGCCGGGGATCGGACGGCGCAGGCACGCCTGCTGTTGAAGGAGGCGCTTGTCCTGGACGTCGAGGGCCGCTACCAGCAGGCGCTTCGAACGCTGACGCGTGGCACCAACCTGCTGGCAGGCGAGCTCGGGATCCCCGCGGCCGGGCTGCGGGCGCAGCTGGCCGCACACTACGCCGGGATCCGGTGGGCCCAGGGCCGCCCCGAGGACGCGATCCGCTGGTGCCGAACGGCGCTTGCCGACGGTGAGGGCTCAGGGGAGCTGGACGCGTCGGCGCACGCCCTGTATGTGCTCGACGTCGCCGAACACGCCCTAGGGATCTCGTCGGGCGAGCAGGCCTCGGAGCGGGCGCTCGAGCTCTACGAGCGGCTCGGCAACCTCGCCAAGCAGGGGGACGTCATGAACAACCTCGGATACTACGCGTACTTCCGGGGGAACTGGGACGAGGCGGTGGATCGGTATCGGCAGGCCCGCGAACTGTTCCTGCGGATCGGCAACCTCGTGGATGCCGCCATCGATGACACGAACATCGGGGAGGTTCTCGTCTTCCAAGGTCGTCTCGACGAGGCGGCGAGGCAGCTACGGGATGCCCTCCGCATCTTCAGGGCCTCGAGGGTGCGACCGCTGGAAGTGTTCGCCTTGACGCTGCTCGCAGCAACCGCGTCGCGAGCCGGTAGCTTCGAGGAGGCCGAGGGGATGTTCGAGGAGGCCGAGGCGCTGGTGAAGGAGGTGGGCGACGAGCATGCCGCCGACGTGGTCGGCCTGCGGGCCGAGTCGCTGATCCTGCAGGGACGGGCCGGCGAGGCGCTGCCGCTCATCGATCCCCTCATGGCGTCCCTCCCGAGCTCGCACGCCTTCGTGCCCTGGTTGCTACGGATGCGCGGCTACGCCTTAGCGCAATCCGACGATCCGCTCGCGGCCGAGACCACGCTCCGGGAGAGCCTGGCGGCAGCGCGCTCCCTCGGGGCCGAGCACGACGTCGCCTTCGCCCTCGACGCGCTCCTGCGGACCGGCCTGACCGACGGCAGGCCGGTCGAGGACATGGTGCGCGAGCGCGACGAACTGAACGACCGGCTCGGCATCGTGGTCGTGCCCGAGGTACCGCTCGCGGCGCCGGTGTGAGATCCGTCGGAGCCGCCGGGCCTGCGCCCGACGGCTCCAACGAGTGGATCAGTGCTTCGCGTGCGGGTCCGTCGAATCCATCCACAGGGTCGAATTGATGGTCACCGCAGGGAACACGCCCGGCACGAAGGTCTGCTCGATGCACGGCACGCCGTCGGGGTTCTGGTCGAATCCGTTGTCGATCGTGTTGCACAGCGGCACCGTGGCTGGCGGCTCGGGCGGGGACTTGCAGAACGGGAATGGAGCCAGGATCGGGAACGTGGTCTGATCGGTGAACTCGACCTGGATCACGCCGGTGCCGCTCGGGTTGATCGTCACCGTGCCCGCGATCGGCGTCTCCACGCCGGAGCATTCGAGTTGGTTCGTCTCGATGATGAGCTCGGTTCCTGCGGGGGCGCTCACCGTCGAGGTGCCGTTCGGGAAGGTCGCCGTGCACGCCGGCTCCCCGGGTCCGCCACAGCTGGTGTTCGTGTTGGTGATGGCGAACTCGGTGCTGTCTCCAGTGATCGGACCGGTCGTTGTGGCATGCAGCTGGTACCCGGAGCTCGTGGTATCGATCGTCAGGTCGGGGAACGTCGCGATGCCCCCCGACGTCGGCTGGGTGAACGTTCCGTCGAGCGTGGCCACGAACGTTGGATCGACTCCGAGACTCATCGTGACGTTCGTTCCATCGGCCACGTGGTTCCCGAACGCGTCCTCCACCTCGACCTCGACCCCTCCAGAACCCTGGCAGCCGAGGCGGTTGATGCAGTCATCCACCAGGGTGTTCTCGGGCTGCGTCACGAACGTCAAGCTGGCCGGTGGGCCGGGCACCACGTCCACCGAAACCGGGCCGGCGGTGGCCACGGTCGAGTCGTTGAGCGAGACGGTAACGAGGTTGTTGGTCACCGCCCCGAGCGCCGACGTGGTCGCGCTCACTCGCACCGTGTAGTGCGAGCCTCCGGTGAGCGTCGGGATGGTGCAGGACAGGGCCCCCCCGACGATCGGATCGGCGCACGCGGTCCCGTTCGTCGCTCCGTTCAAACCCTGGCTGTCGATCGCCCACGTGAGCCCGGACGGGAGCGAGTCCGAGACCCCCACGTTGGAAGCGGTGCCTGCGCCCGAGGCGTTGGACACCGTGATGTCGAACGCGGCATCGTCACCAACCGAGATCGAGGAGGCGACGGGAGTCTTCGTCACGGAAAGGTTGGAGGCGCACGAGATCGTCGTCGTGGGGGAATCGCCGGTCAGGCTGAAGGGGGCTCCCGACAGGTTGCTGCCGGCGAAGACACCCGTCCCGTTGGGAGCCCACGTGCTCGAACCGCACGATCCGGGCGCGGGCGTCGCCGTGATCGTAAGGACGACGACCTGGTTGGTTTTCACCGGAGTGAGCGACCTCACGTTGACCCTCGACCCCACCACCTCAACGGTCGCCGAAGCGTTCGAGTTCGTCGACCCAGGTGGAGCGGGTGGCGGGACGATGGCCGCGCTGACACTGCCCGAAACGGGGAACGGTACCGTGGTGAAGAAGGAGTTCGGGTTCGAGTTGCCGGGAGTTCTGTTCGTCAACGTGACAGTGAAGTTGGTGCTCTGCCCCGCCGTCGCCGTCGGCGTGACGCTGAGTGCATACAGCTTGGCCGGTGCAGCCTTCACTGACAGGCTGGGAAGCAGCGTGACCACGATCAGCGTTGCCATAGACAGCACGCCGAGGAGCACGCGATGGCCCCGATTGGACCTGTGAGACATGTGAACTCCTTTCCCGAGCGTCGGAACGGTCCTGGGTGAGGCAACCGTTCGGACGGATGACCGACAAAAGGTAGGGCGTCAGCCCTACAACGTCAATCGGCGATGTGACGTACGAAAGACCTAGGTCGCTTGGCTATCCCGGGGCCGCGCAGATCACAGGATCGGGAGGTAGCGCTCGAGCTCGTACGGGCTTACGTAGGATTTGTACGCATCCCACTCCTGCCGCTTGTTGCGGATCAGGAATTCCACGACGTGGTCGCCGAGCGCCTCGCGCAGGACCTTCGAGCCCGCCGCGAGCTCGATCGCCTCGTGCAGGTCCGCGGGGAGCGAGAGGATCCCGGCCGCCCGGCGCTCCTCCTCGGTCATCTCGTAGATGTTGTTCGACGCCTCCGGTGGGAGCTCGAGCTCCTGATCGATGCCCGCCAGGCCCGCGCCGAGCATCGACGCGAACGCGAGGTACGGGTTGCAGGCGGGATCGGGTGAACGGTATTCGATCCGCGTCGCCTGCTCGTTGCCCGGCTTGTACTGGGGCACCCGCACGAGCGCGGAGCGGTTCCGCCGCGCCCAGCACACGTAGACGGGCGCCTCGTAACCGGGCACGAGCCGCTTGTACGAGTTCACCCACTGGTTCGTGACGAGCGTGATCTCCGGTGCCGCCGACAGGATCCCCGCGATGTAGTGCTTGCCGAGGGTCGACAGGTGGTACTCGTCACCCTCGCCGAAGAAGGCGTTCCGATCGCCCGTGAACAGGGACTGGTGCGTGTGCATCCCGCTCCCGTTCACGCCCTGGACGGGCTTCGGCATGAACGTCGCGTAGATCCCGAACTCCTGCGCGACCTCCTTCACCGTGAGCCGGTAGGTCATCACGTTGTCGGCCATCGTGAGGGCGTCCGTGTAGCGCAGGTCGATCTCGTGCTGGCTGGGCGCGACCTCGTGGTGCACGTACTCGACGGGGATCCCCATCGACTCGAGGTACGCGACCGTTCGCTTGCGCCAGTCGGTGGCGAGGTCGAGCGGGGTCTCGTCGAAGTACCCACCCTGGTCCAGGAACTCGGGCTCGTCGACGCTCTTGAAGTAGAAGTACTCGAGCTCGGGGCCGACGTAGAACGTGTAGCCGAGGTCGGATGCTCGCTTCAGCTGCTTCTTGAGAACGAAGCGAGGGTCGCCCTCGAACGGCGAGCCGTCGGGGTTCAGCACGTCGCAGAACATCCGGGCCACCTGCGCCTCGGTTTTCCACGGGATCAGCTGGAACGTCGAAGGGTCGGGGACCGCGACCATGTCCGACTCCTGGATCCGGCTGAACCCGTCGATCGACGAGCCGTCGAACCCCATCCCCTCGGCGAAGGCGCCCTCGAGCTCCTGCGAAGTGATCGTGAAGGCCTTCAGGAAGCCGAGGACATCGGTGAACCACAGGCGGATGAAGCGGATCCCGCGCTCCTCGATCGTGCGCAGGACGTACTCGACCTCATCGGAGTGTGCCATGCGGCCGAGGGTAGCCGAGCGCACCGCGGCCCCCGTTACGGGGCGGTTAATTCGCGGATCCGGGCACGCCGGCTCGTCCGTCGGGGCTACCGTTGCGGGGTGCTCGAACCACCGTCGGCGGCGCTCGATCGGTTCGCGTCGAGCGCGCCCGACCCGGAGCTCGCCCGCCTCTCGCTCTCCCGCGTGGCCGAGCGAACGGTGGCCCGGGCGGTCGTGGCTCGGCCCGAGGTCCTGCCGGTCGCCACGCGGCTGCTCGGGTTCTCGACCTCGGCCGCGGACTTCCTCGTCGCGCATCCCGAGGAGGCCGTGGTGCTGTCCGACGTTGGAGCGCGATCGCGGTCGCAGCTCGAGGCCGAGCTCGCCGGCGACGTGGAACGCCTCGGGTCGGTGGAGGCGCTGCGGCGGTTCCGGCGGCGCTCGATGCTGCGGGTGGCCGCGAGGGATCTCGGGACGGCGCCGCTCGAGGAGGTGGTCCGCGAGATCAGCGACATCGCGGAGGTATGCATCGCCGGCGCGTGCCGTGACGCCGCTCCCGGCGGTGTGGCGGTGATCGCGCTCGGCAAGCTCGGCGGCGCGGAGCTCAACTACGCGTCGGACGTCGACCTCGTGTTCGTCCACGAGGGGACCGGGCCCGATCGACAGGAGGCCGCCGAGCGCGCGTGCGCACGCCTCGTTCGGCTGCTCGCGGAGCCGACGGCCGAGGGCATCGCCCTGCGCGTCGATCCGACGCTGCGACCGGGGGGCCGGCGCGGGGCGCTCTCGCGGTCGCTCGAGGCGATGCGCGAGTACTACGCGAGCCAGGCCGCGACCTGGGAGCGCCAGGCGCTGATCAAGGCGCGCCCCGTGGCGGGGGATGCGGCGCTCGGCGCGGCGTTCGTCCAGGCGGTCACGCCGTTCGTCTTCCCGTCGGAGCTCCCCGTGACCGCGATCGACGAGGTCCGCCGCGTGAAGGTCCGGCTCGAGGAGTACGTGCGGGCATCCGGCAAGGCGGGGGTCGAGGTCAAGCGCGGCCACGGCGGGATCCGCGACGTCGAGTTCGCCGTCCAGCTCCTGCAGATCGTCCACGGCCGGCGCGACGAGCGGCTGCGTGAGCCCAATACGCTCCGCGCCCTCGCGGCGCTCGCGGAGGAAGGGTACGTGGGGCGGGAGGACGCGGCCGCGCTCGCCGACGCCTACCGGTTCCTGCGGACCCTCGAGCATCGCCTGCAGATCGTCCGTGACCTGCAGACGCACGAACTGCCCGACGACCGTCCGTCCCGAACGGTGCTCGCGCGCTCGCTGGGGATGGCGGGGGACGAGGAGCTGCTCGCCGAGTATGCGCGGCAGACTGGTGTGGTCCGTCAGGTGCACGAACGGTTCTTCTACCGCCCGCTGCTCGAGTCCTTCGCGGGTCCCGCGACTCCGCGCCCGGGCAGGGAACGCGAGGCGACGCAGGAGCTGCTGGCCGGGCTCGGGTTCGCAAGGCCGCCCGCAGCGTATGAGGTGCTCGCCCGGCTCGTCGACCCCTCGACCCACCTGGGGAAGGTGCTCGCCCACGTGTTCCCGGTCATGGCGCCGGCCCTCGCGCTCGCGTCCGATCCCGACGCTGCCCTCGTCCGTCTGGAGCGGGTGATCGCGGCGGGCGCGGGGAACGGACGGGTGGCGGACGCGCTCGCGAACGACCCGGGCATGGCCCGTCGCCTCGCCCACGTCGTCGCGGCGAGCGGGTTCGCGACGGACCTACTCTCCGGCAGGCCGGAGCTCCTGCTCGCCCTCCGGGAGGGCGAGCAGACCGACGATACCCAGGCCGCCCTGATCGCGGTTGCGGCGCGGTACGCGGCGCGCGAGCTCGATCCGAACGCGACGGGCAGGGCGCTGACCGACGTCGCCGATCGGGTCGTCCGCGACGCCGTCGAGTCGGCCGCGCCCGACCTGCCGTTCGCGGTGATCGGGCTCGGCAAGCTCGGAGCGCAGGAGCTGAACTTCGCGTCCGACCTCGACGTCGTGTTCGTCTACGAGGGGGAGGGCCCGGACGAGTTCCGGCGCGGGGCGGGCCTTGCCGAACGGGTGCTGGCCGAGATCCGAGACGCCGGCTGGGAGCCGGACGCCGACCTGCGTCCCGAGGGTAGGAGCGGCCCGCTCGCCAAGTCGTTCGCCGCCTACCTCGAGTACTGGGAGCGCTACGCCGAGACGTGGGAGTTCCAGTCGCTCCTGCGGTCGCGGTTCGTCGCCGGGGACGAGGCGCTCGGCCGGCGCTTCTGCTCGTTCGCGAGCGACTTCGCGTATCCCGAGTACCTGCCCGTCGAGCGCGTGGGCGAGATCCGCAGGATGCGCGAGCGGATCGAGCACGAACGGGTCCGCCCACCCGAGGGGTCGAGGTTCCACTTCAAGCTCGGGTACGGGTCGCTCGCCGACGTGCAGTTCGCGGTGGAGCTGTCGCTGATGCGGTTCGGCGGTCAGCACCCCGAGGTCCGCACGCATCGGACGCTCGACGCGCTCGAGCGCCTCGCCCGCCTGCGGCTGATCGAGGACGGGGCCGCGCTCGCGCTGAGCGAGGCGTTCGTGTTCCTGTCGGACCTGAAGGACGCGCTCGAGGTCGACCGCCGCGTCCACGCCGAGGCGATCCCCGCCACGCCGCAGGAGCAGCTCGCGCTCGCGCGACGACTCGGGTTCGAGGAGTATCCGCGGCAGACGCTCCTGGAGGAGTACCGGCGGATCACGCGTCGCGCCCGGCGGGCGATGGAACGCGTCTTCTACGAGGAGGAGGGCTGAGATGTCACGTCGACTGATCGCTTCCGGCTCGCCGTTCGAGCCGGTGATCGGGTTCTCGCGCGCGGTGGTCGAGGGCCATCACGTCTCGGTGGCCGGGACCGCGCCGATCATGCCGGACGGCGGCGAGCCCCCCGCGGACGCGTACGGGCAATCGAAACGCGTGCTCGAGATCATCGTCGAGGCGCTCGCCGAGGCCGGGGCAGGACCGGAGCACGTCGTCCGCACGCGAACCTATCTGACCGAGGCGGCGGACTGGCAGGAGGCCGGGCGGGCGCACGGCGAGGTGTTCGCGGACATCCGCCCGGCGAGCACGATGATCGTCGTGAGCGGCTTCCTCGATCCCCGTTGGGTGGTCGAGATGGAAGCGGACGCGATCGTGCCCGGGTAGATCCGGCGGGGCCGCTCGGACCGGGCCTCGCCTAGATCCGGTCGATCGCGCGCGGCTCCATCCGCGGACCGAACGCGGGCGCGCGGATCCCGCTCGTCTCCAGGAGCCGCTGGGCCCGGCCGCGATGCGGGCGATAGGGCTCGAGCAGCTCGAGCATCCGTTCGTCCGAGCCGCGTGGCTCCTTCGCGAGCGCCCAGGCCACGATGTCCGGCACGTGGTAGTCGCCGACCGAGACGGCATCGGCGTCGCCGAGCGCGATCCGCGCGACCTCCGCCACGGTCCACGCACCCACGCCGTGCAGGGTCGCCAGGCGCGCTTCGGCGGCGCCGATGGGCATGGTGAACGCCTCCTCGATCCACGCGCTCCGGGCGCACACGCTCCGGAGCACCTCGGCTCGGCGGCGTTCGACGCCGAACGGGTGGAACGTGTAGTAGGGGAGCGCGGCGATCCGTTCGGGATCGGGCGGTAGCACGAGGCCGAGCGGGCCGGGAGCCGGCTCGGCGAGGGCCGTCACCAGCCGCCGGTAGGCCCTGCGCGCCTCGTTGCCGGTGACTTTCTGCTCCAAGATCACCGGGATCAGGCGTTCGGTGATCAGACCCGTGCGCGGGATCCGCAGGCCGGGCATGTGGCGCCAGAGGTCTCGCACGAGCCCGGGTGGCGGGTCGAACAGCGAGTCATCGTCCTCGGCTCCGCACCACGCGGGCGCACGCTCGAGCACCCACGCCCCGCCGGGTCCCCACGCCTCGACGTCGATCCCGCCGTCGACCTCGACGAGCCGAACCGCCGAGGGTCCCTCGGGCGTGCGCGTCGCGCGCTCGACGGAGCCGCGGCCGCTCCGCATCGTCGGATCGCCGCGTCCGCGTTGCATCGGCCCGAGGGTCTGGCGCAGGTCGATCGGTCGAGGTGTCGGGACGAAGCGGTTCGGCACGATCGGCAGGCTACGCCTCTCGACAAGCGACTTGCTCCCGGCGCTGTTCGGAACGAGACTGCCCGGCGTGCGCAAGGGAGGCGACCAGCGGGTCCTCGCCACGGTGCTCTTCACCGACATCGTGCGCTCGACGGACATCGCCGTGGAGCTCGGCGACGTCCGATGGAAGGAACTGCTCCGTCGCCATCACGCGATCGTCCGACGTGAACTGAGGCGGTTCGGCGGGCGAGAGGTCGACACGGCGGGCGACGGGTTCTTCGCCACCTTCGACACGCCGGCCCACGCGGTGCGATGCGCGAACGCATGTGTGGAGGGGGTTCGGCAACTCGGCATCGAGATCCGCGCGGGACTCCACACCGGCGAGGTCGAGTTCCAGGACGGGAAAGCACGCGGGATCGCGGTTCATCTCGGCGCTCGGGTGATGTCGAAGGCTGCCTCCGGTGACGTGGTCGTCACGGGGACGGTTCGTGATGTCGTGGCGGGGGCCGGACTCGAGTTCGATGACCGGGGCGCCCATGAGCTGAAGGGTGTGCCCGGTGAGTGGCGGCTCTGGCAGCTGTCATCGATCGACGGCGAACCCACGACGGCTCCGCTCGGTGAGGCCGAGGCCGCGGCTCGGCGAGCTTCCATCGAGGCGCCGAGGGCGGCGAGGCGTCGGGCCTTGCTGGTAGGCGGCCTCGCCGGGCTGGCGGTCGTCGGTGCGCTGGTTGCTCTCCTTCTTGCGGGTGGCGGGCACGACGTTGCGGGACCGACCGGGCCGCCCGCGCCGACGGGGCCTCAGCCCGGTGACGTGATCGAATTCGACCCGGCGACGGGCGAGGTCCTGAAGTCGGAGGCTGTCGGGGTCGTTCCCTCGCGCACCAAAGGGATCAGCATCGCTCGCGGCCAGGGGAGTGTCTGGGTCGACTCTCGGGAGGACACCACGCTCACGCCGATCGACGAGGAGACGGGTGTCCCTGGGGACGAGACTCCGATCGGCTTCGCGGGGCAAGGCATCTTCGTGGAGGGACCGTACGTGTGGGTCGCCGGCGAGCATGGCCTGGTAAAGGTGAGCCCGGCGACGGGTGACGCCGAGACGGCGTTCGAGGTGGCGTCCACCGGCGAGTTGCCCGCGGCGGCCGGCGACGGGAGCGTCTGGGTCTTCGCCGAGGGGGACATCGTTCGGCTGAACGCGACCACGGGCAAGGTCCAGGATCGCGCGAAGGTGTCCGGCGACGTCTCGGGTCTCGCGTACGGAGATGGCACGCTCTGGGCGATCGACAAGCTGAACAGCGATCTGATCAAGATCGACCCGCGCACGGGGAAGGTCGATGCCCGACGCGGGTTGCCGGGCAACCTCGACGCGGTGATCGTGGGCGAAGGGTACGCCTGGGTCATCGACGAGACGGCTGGGACGATCACACCGGTCGACGCCGAGACCGGCGAGGTGAAGGCGCCGTTGCGGGTGGGCGACACCCCGGCGGGTGCGGCGGTGGGACTCGGTTCGGTCTGGGTTGGTGACCTGGCGGCCGCAGAGCTCTGGCGGATCGACCCGCTCGCCCTACAGGCCCACCGTGTCGCAGCTCCCGCATCCGTCGCCGCCATCGTCGAGGACGAAGGCGATCATTCGCTGTGGCTCGCACTCTCGCGGGAGCGGACGGCGACCGAGTTCTGAGCCCGAACGCCGGAGGGCCGGCGCGACGAGGACCGGCCCTCCGGCGTCGCATTCCTAGAGGTCGTAATAGAGGGAGAACTCGTACGGATGAGGTCGCAGCCGAACCGCGTCGAGCTCGTGCACGCGCTTGTAATCGATCCACGTGTCGATCACGTCCTGCGTGAAGACGCCGCCTTCGAGCAACCACTGGTGGTCGGCCTCCAGCGAGTCGAGCACCTCCTCGAGCGAGCCCGGGACCTGTTTGACCGTCGCCTTCTCCTCGGGCGGCAGGTCGTACAGGTCCTTGTCCATCGGCTCCGGGGGTTCGATCTTGCTCTTCACGCCGTCGAGTCCGGCCATGAGCATCGCCGCGAACGCCAGGTACGGGTTGCACGAGGGGTCGGGTGTCCGGAACTCGAGCCGCTTGGCGCCCGGGTTCTTGAAGTATTGCGGGATCCGAACGCACGCGCTGCGGTTCCGCTGCGAGTACACCAGGTTGATCGGGGCCTCGTAGCCCGGGACCAGCCGGCGGTACGAGTTCGTGGTCGGATTGGTGAAGGCCAGCAGTGACGGCGCATGCGCGATCAGCCCCCCGATGTACCAACGAGCGGTGTCCGAGATGCCGGCGTAGCCGACCTCGTCCCAGAACAGGTTGTCGTCGTCCTTCCACAGGCTCTGGTGCGTGTGCATCCCGGAGCCGTTGTCCTGGAACAGCGGCTTCGGCATGAAGGTCACGGTCTTGCCCGCATGCCTGGCCGTGTTCTTGACGACGTACTTGTACTTCATGACGTTGTCGGCGGTCGCGAGCAGCGTCGAGTAGCGCATGTCGATCTCGGCCTGGCCGGCGGTGCCGACCTCGTGGTGATGCACCTCGATCTTCATGCCGACCTTCTCGAGGTTGAGGACCATCTCCGAGCGAAGGTCCTGGTAGTGATCCATCGGCGGGAGCGGGAAGTACCCCTCCTTGTACCGTGGCTTGTAGCCGAGGTTCGGTTCGCCCGTGATCTCGCGTTCGCGCCCGGAGTTCCACACGCCTTCGACCGCATCGAGGTGGTAGTAGCCCTCGTGCTGGTTCTGATCGAAACGGACCGAATCGAAGATGTAGAACTCGCACTCGGGACCCCAGAACGACGTGTCGGCGATCCCGGTCTGCTTCAGGTAGAGCTCGGCCTTGCGCGCGACGTAGCGCGGATCGCGCGTGTACATCTCGCCCGTGACTGGATCCTTCACGAAGCAGTGGAGGTTCAGCGTCGTGTGGCGCGTGAACGGATCGAGGTAGGCCGTCTCCGGGTCGGGCACCAGGAGCATGTCGGATTCCTGGATCTCCTGGAACCCCCGGATCGACGACCCGTCGAACCCGAGACCCTCCTCGAAGCTCTCCTCGGTGAGCTCGTGCATGGGGATGGAGAAGTGCTGCATGAGCCCGGGCAGGTCCGAGAACCGCATATCCACGATCTCGGTGCCGGACTCCCTGGCGAGGGCCAGGACCTCCTTCGGCGTCGTCATCCTTCGCGTCTCCCCTTTCGCCAGCGTGCGATGGACAAGGGTAGGAGCGTGTGGGGGCGGCGTGGGTGCCCCGCGCGTTAACTCTTCGTTACGGGACCCGAAGGCTCGGACCCTAGCTCTGTGGCGCCGCTCCGGGCGCGGGCTCCCAGTCGCGGACGATCGCGGCCCCCTTGGCGATGAGGGCGGCCGCCCCGCCGATCTCGATCGCCCGGCCGAGCGGGGTCCGGAAGAAGGGGTGTCGCAGGATCAGCGGAGTCGCGAGCAGGAGCCCGCTCGCCGTGAGCGACCGCAGCCTGCGGCCGGCGGGGGAGGCGAGGAACGCCCGGGTCTGATCCGCGCCGCGTTCGATCGCGTCCTCGAGCCTGTCAACCAGCTGTGCGAGCTCGGTCCTGGCCTTCATGCCCGGACCATACCCTCGCGGAACGCGCTCCCGAACGGGATCGATGCGCTAGGGGTCGGCCGCACGATACCCGACGCCGCGGACGGTCTGGATCAGATACTCGTGTGCGGGTCCGAGCTTCGCGCGCAGTCGCCGAACATGGACGTCGACGGTCCGTGTCCCGCCGTAGAAGTCGTACCCCCAGACCTCGCGCAGCAGGGTCGGTCGGGTGAAGACCCGTCCCCGGCGCTCCGCGAGGTACCGGAGCAGCTCGAACTCCTTGAACGTGAGGTCCAACGGCCTGCCCTCGATACTCACGCGGTACGTGCTCGTGTCCAGGGCGATCGGGCCCAGGCGGATCGTCGTCTCCTCGGCGGTTCCCGTCCGTCGTCGGGCGAGCGCGAAGCGCAGGCGTATCTCGCTCTCGGGGGCGCCGGGGTAGATCGCGTCGTCGGCGACCTCCTCCCAACGGAACCGATCGAGGTCGGCGCGTTCGACGACGACCAGGACGGGGATCCGCGGGTCGCGGTCGCGAAGCGCGCGCAGGACGGCGTGTCCCTGGCCGGGGTTCTCGGCGGCGTCCACGAGGACGGCGTCCGGTCCGAGCGCCAGCGTCTCCGTGACGGCGGCGACGGACAGGTGCTCGGTCTTCAGGTCGAGCAGCAACGGCGGGGCGGCGGGCAGGACCTCCGCGGGCGTGCGATCGGTAAGCAGGACGACCCGGATCACGGCTCACCGAGCCTACAGGCCGGCCGTTCGCGGCGATAGCCTTGGGAGCGCGATGCCCCAGGTCACGGTTCGTCTGTTCGCCGCGCTCCGAGAGCTGGCGGGGTCCTCCCTCGTGGAGGCCGAGGGGGCAACCGTCGGCGAGGTGATCGAGGCCCTGTCGTCACGGTACGGCGAACGCTTCGCCGGGGTCGCGACGGTCGGGTCGGCGGTGGTCGACGGCGAACGTGCCGACCCCTCGACCCCGCTCTCGCCGGGCCAGGAGATGGCCCTGCTGCCCCCCGTTTCGGGGGGGTATCGACAGAGCAACCAACCCTGAGATACTGGCCGCGTGTCCATGCGGTTCCAGCGGCTCCTGCTCGTGGTGAATCCGGTCGCCCGCACGATGTCCAAGCCGGTGCTCGCCGTGATCGAGAAAGCGTTGTCCGCCGACTTCCGGCTGGAGGTGGCCGAGACCAAGGAGCGGGGTCACGCGTCCGAGCTCGCCGCGCAGGCCACCGAGGAGGGCGTCGACCTGGTGGTCGTCTTCTCCGGGGACGGCACGATCAACGAGGCCGTGAACGCCCTGGCCGGCACCGAGACAGCCCTCGGCGTGCTGCCGGGCGGCGCGACCAACATCCTGGTCCGCGCGCTCGGGCTCCCGCTGGACCCGGTCGAGGCGACGGGCGTCCTCATCGCGAAGGCGCTCGACGACCACGCGTTCAAGCTCTCGCTCGGCGTGGCGGACGGTCGCTACTTCGCCGTGAACTGCGGCGCCGGCGTCGACGCCGCGGCCATGCGCCGGCTGGATGAGAAGTTCCCGAAGACGAAGACGAAGTTCGACCGGGCCGCGTTCCGCGCCGTCGCGCGCGAGCTCTTGGTGGGGTACGCGGGCCGATCCGCGGACCTGCAGGTGCAGATCGACGAGGGGCCGCCGCTCCCGTCGCTCTCGGTCATGGTCGGACGCACCGACCCGTACACGTACTACAGGGATCGCGGGATCCGGATGACGCCCGAGGCGTCGCTCGATCTGGGGCTCGACGTGCTCTCGGTCCGCAAGCTCGCGCGCCGAAGCGTCCCGAGGATCGCGTGGCAGGTGTTCGGCTCGGCCCGCCATGTCCACGGACGCGACATCGACTACGTGCACGACGCCAGGCGCGTCGTCATCACGTCCGAGGCGCCGTTCCCGGTCCAGGTCGACGGGGATGCGCTCGGCGATCACCGCCGCCTCGAGGTGAGCCTCGCGCCCGAGGCCCTATGGGTCGTCGCCTAGACGCTCGCGGCGGGCGTCCGGGAGCCGTCCGCGGGTCCGCGCCCCGCCTCGCGCTGCTGGATCCCGCATTCCCATTTCGACAGGCCGGCCCAACGACCCTCGCGTTCGTGCTCGCCGGGGAACGACAGCCGGGTGCACGGGGCGCAGCCGATCGAGGCGTACCCGAGGTCGTAGAGCGGGTTGTGGGGCAACGAATGCTCGTTCAGGTACGACCACGTGTCGCGGCGCGTCCACGTCGCCACGGGGTTCACCTTCACGATCGAGTAGCCCGGCTCGAGCTCGTACCGGTCGAGGATCGGCGCGGTCGCACGGGTCGGTGACGAGTCGCGCCGGAACGCGGTGATCCAGGCGTCCCGGCCCCGGAGGGCCCCGAGCATCGGCCGGACCTTGTTGATGTCGCAGCAGCGCTCCGGATCGCGCTCGTAGAGCCGCGCCCCGAGGGCGTCCGCTTGCGTCCGCGGTGTGTGCTCACCGGTGAGCTCCACGACGTTCAGGCCCAGGCGCTCCGTGAGGCGCCGCTTGAACGCGAGCGTCTCCTCGAAGTGGAACCCGGTGTCCAGGAACAGCACGGGCACGTCGGTCCGGATCCTGGTCGCCATGTGCATCACGCACGTTCCCTCCGCCTGGAAGGCCGAGGCGAGCGCGATCTCGCGCAACCCCGACCCCGCGAGCGCCCACCTGACGATCTCGCGCGGGTGGGCAGTCTCGAAACGATCGTTCAGCGTCCGGAGATCGTCGTCGGAAAGCGGCGTGTCGGGCATCGCGGGCCTCGCCTCGGGGTGATCGGAGTATAGGGCCTGGTGGGAGGCCCTCGGCCCGCGGCTATCCTGGGGACCGATCACCGAGACGAAAGGCCGATGACCCATGCCCGACCACGAGACGATCGCGCCCCACGGCGGGACCCTCGTCGACCTGCTGGTGCCCCGCGAACGCCGCGAGGCCGCCCGGACCGAGGCGGAGCACCTACCCAAGCTCGTGGTGAACGCCCGCGAGCTCTCGGACCTCGAGATGCTGACCGTCGGCGCGCTGTCGCCGCTCACCGGGTTCGTTGGCGAGGACGACTACCGGTCGATCCTGGAGACGATGCACCTGTCGAGTGGCCTCGCGTGGTCGATCCCCGTCACGCTCTCGCTCACCGACGAGGACGTGAAACGCATCGGGGCGGGGACCTCGGTCGCCCTGCTGACTGCCGAGGGCGCGCCGGCGCTCGCGATCGTCGACGTGGCGGAGGTCTTCAAGCGCGATCGGGAGAAGGAGGCCCTCGGTGTGTTCGGGACCGAGGACGTCGAGCATCCGGGCGTGCAGGCACTCCAGGAGGCGGGCGACTTCTGTCTCGCGGGACCGGTTCGCGCGCTGGCCCTACCCGAGCACGACGACTTCGAGGCGTACCGCCTCACGCCCGCGCAGACCCGAGCCGCGTTCGGCGAACGGGGATGGCGCACGGTTGTCGGCTTCCAGACCCGTAACCCGATCCACCGGGCCCACGAGTACATCCAGAAGTGCGCGCTCGAGATCGTCGACGGGCTCCTCGTCCACCCGCTGGTCGGGGCGACCAAGGGGGACGACGTACCGGCCGATGTGCGGATGCGCTGCTACGAAGCGCTGTTCGAGGGCTATTACCCGAAGGACCGGGCGATGGTGTCCGTCTTCCCCGCGGCGATGCGCTACGCGGGTCCCAAGGAGGCGATCTGGCACGCGATCTGTCGCAAGAACTACGGCTGCACGCACTTCATCGTCGGACGCGACCACGCGGGCGTGGGCTCGTACTACGGCACCTACGACGCCCAGCGGATCTTCGAGGCGCTCGACCCCGGCGAGCTGGGCATCACGCCGCTGATGTTCGAGCACTCGTTCTGGTGCAACGCGTGCGAGGGCATGGCTTCACCCAAGACGTGCCCGCACGGTGAGGACACCCGCGTGTCGCTCTCAGGGACGAGGGTGCGAGAGATGCTCCGCGCCGGCGAACGCCCGCCGATCGAGTTCAGCCGCCCCGAGGTCGCCGAGATCCTGATCGACGCGATGCGGGAGGGATAGCCCTCCCGCGCAACCCCGGAAACGCCCTCATTTGCCCGCCGACCTGGGGCTTTGGTAGCCTCGCGCGCGCCCCGGGCGGCGGCCGACACCGATGAGGGGAGGGCCCACGACCGCTCGCAGGACCGCGTTCCAAACCTTCCTCGCGTTCAGCCTCGTCGCCGGCGCGCTCGGCGTCGTCCCCGCGCTCGCCGGCACGAGGGACCAGCTCGACGCCGCGAAGGCCGAGCTCGCGAAGGTGCAGGCGGAGCTCGACCGTGCGACGGCCCGGTGGAACGAGGCCGAGTCCAAACTCGATACGACGCGGACCGAGATCGCCGACACGCGGATCCGGATCGGGAGGCTCGAGGACCGCATGCGTGCGATCGAGGCCCGCCTCAACCGACGGGCCGTCATCGCCTTCACGAACGGCCCGGCGAGCACCATCGACCTGCTGCTCTCCTCCGGTTCGTTCACCGACTTCGCGGATCGGCTCGAGTTCCTCGGGTCGATGGCGCAGGAGGACGGCGACCTCGTCCTCGAGCAGCGGGTGTCGCGGGAGGAGCTCCGTCGTGAGCGCGACAACCTGCTTGGGCTCGAGGAGCGCCAGGCGAGCGTGGCCGAAGAGCTCGGCACGATCCGAGCGACGATCGACGCGCAGCTCGAGAGGATCTCCGATCGCGTCGCCGAGCTGACCGCGAAGTACCGCGAGGAGATCGCCGCCTCGAAGGAGCTCGTCATCCTGGGCCAGTCGCCGAACCCCGACGGCTCGCTCCAGGTGTGCCCGGTCGCCGGGCCGAACTCGTTCGTGGACTCGTTCGGCTGGCCTCGGGACGGCCACACGCACCAGGGCATCGACCTGATCTCGCCGTACGGCACGCCCGTCGTCGCCGCCCACCCGGGAAGCGTCACGCACTCCTCGAGCTCCTCAGGCGGGATCCAGGCGTACGTCTACGGCTCGGGTGGCTACTCGTTCTACGCCCACCTGTCCGGATACAGCTCGGCGAGCGGCAGCGTCTCGGCGGGGACGGTGATCGGGTACGTCGGCAGCACCGGCAACGCCGGCTCGACCAACCACCTCCACTTCGAGTGGCATCCGGGTGGTGGTGCGGCCGTGAACCCGTACCAGATGCTGCTCGCAGTCTGTTGAGCGGTCGGGCGGCCGGCCGCGATACGATGCGGTCCGGATGAGCGAGCACGGCGGCAACCGGCGGATCGACCGGATCCGGCGCCCCGCGTTCGTCGAGGGCCTGGCCGAGCTGTCGCTCGAGGATCTGCGGGCCCGTCGCGACGAGTGCTACGCGGAGCGCGAGTACCTCTCGCTGCTCCGACGGCTCGTCCAAGGGCGCGCCGAGATCCTGCGGGCGGAGGTCGAACGGCGGGGCAGCGGCGGCGAGGGGGGCAGCCTCGTCGACCAGCTCTCCACGATCTTGTCCTCCGAGGGTCAGGGGCCGTCCCGAGGCGAGGCCGTCAAGGTCGGACTCCCCGAGGAGGAGATGCTCCTTGCGCGCCGGCGCGTCGAGCGGCTGGTGGCGGACGCCGAGATCTCCGATCCTGGCGCCCTGGACGACGAGCGCCTTGGCGCCGCCGTCGAGCTGTTGGTGCGGGAGGAGCGCGAGGTCTCGCAGGCGAGGAGCGACGTGCTCCACGTGATGGACGCCCTGCAGGAGGAGCTCAAGCGCCGGTACCGAGACGACCCATCCCTCGTCCTGTCCTGACCCGCACCGCGCTGGTCGTCCCCACCCACTCTGGAGCCGAGCGCGAAGCAGTTGCGTGAGGACGAATCGGTCCGGTGGGGGGTCGCTCCGTCCCAGGCATCCGACAGGCCGTAGGCCGTGCAGGAGGGCGACGGACCAGGGGTTTTTGGGCCTCGAGGCCTATGGACGCCCCTCGGCCGGACGGGCAGGCTCTTCCCCGGATCGCGCACCGATGTGCGCTAACGTGCGGCCCCTGATGAAGACCGAACGAGTCGCTCCCGGGTCTGGCACCGGGGTCCAGATGGACCCCGAACTGCCGACCGTCCAGGAACAGCTGATCGTCTTCGCCCGCGAGCTCGGTGAGCTCTACCGGCTCGAGCGCTCTCGCAACGCCGAGCTCGAGCTGGTCCTGGCGAGCCTCCAGGACACCTACCTCGCGACGATGAAGAGCCTCGCGACGGTCATCGAGGCGAAGGACCAGACGACGCGTGGGCATCTGGATCGGACCCAGGTCTTCGGGCTCGCGCTCGCCCGGCGGATCGCCCCCGACCTGGCCGAGTCGCCGACGCTCGGGTACGGCTTCTTCCTGCACGACATCGGGAAGGTCGGCATCCCGGAGCACATCTTGTGCAAGGCCGGCCCCCTCTCGGTCGACGAGTGGACCGTGATGCGGAACCACCCCATCATCGGGGCGCAGATCGTGGCCCCGATCGCCTTCCTGTCGGGCACGGTCGAGCTCATCCGTCATCACCACGAGTGGTTCGACGGAACGGGCTACCCCGACGGCCTGGTTTCGGACGCGATCCCGCTCGGAGCCAGGATCTTCGCCGTGGCCGACTCGTTCGACGCGATGACCAGCGATCGCCCGTATCGCGGCTCGATCGGCGTCGAGCGGGCCCTCGACGAGCTCAGGGACGGCTCGGGATCCCAGTTCGATCCCGAGATCGTTCGGGTGTTCGTCCACATGATCGAGTCGGACCCGCCCGGGGACGACGAGCAGTTCGATCACGCCCTCAAGCACGCCAGCTGACACCCGGTCGTTCCTCGGCCGCATCGGGGCCCGTCGTCCCTCGATAGGCTCCCGCGCATGCCGTCCGCCGCGCCGCTCGTCCGAGTCGTCCGTTCGGGTCTGGACGAGAGCGTCCACCTCGGCCACGTGGTGGTGTGCGACCCGGACGGCCGCGTCCTCGCGAGCATCGGCGACGCGGATCGCGTCGTCTACGCCCGCTCCTCGATGAAGCCGTTGCAGGCCGCCGTCTCCCTCCATCGGATCCCCGACGTCCTGCCCGGCGATCTGGTGGCGGTGATGTGCGCGTCGCACAACGGGGAGCCCGTGCACGTGCGCGCCGTTCGGCGACTGCTCCGCACCGCCGGCCTGTCCGAACGCGACCTCGGGTGCCCGCCCGACCTCCCCATCGAGGCCGACGCCCGGCGCGAAGCCCTTCGGCCCCGTCGCAGCTACCACAACTGCTCGGGCAAGCACGCCGGGATGCTCGTCGCCAGCGAACGGTCGGGGTTCGAACTCGGCACCTACCTCAGTCCGGCCCACCCGCTGCAGCGCGAGATCGTGCGGGCGGTCCGTTCGGCCACGCGGGTGGGGCGGCCGCACGTCGGTGTCGACGGATGCGGTGCACCCGTCCACGGCCTGCCCCTGCGCGGGCTGGCGACCCTGTTCGCGCGGCTGTCCAGGCCGGAGCGGCTCGGTCGCCTCGCCGAGTCCGCCGCTCGAGCCGTCGAGGCCATGCGTTCGGCCCCCTACCTCGTGGCCGGTCGCAGCCGGTCGGATACCCGTCTGATGGAGGTCGTTCCGGGACTCGTGACCAAGGTCGGTGCCGAGGGCCTCCACTGCGCCGCCGTGCTCGAGGCCGGGATACGGCGTGGCCGTCAAGGTCGCCGACGGGAGCGATCGGGCCGCGGCGCCGGCGTTGGTGCGGACCCTCGACCTCCTCGGGTTCCTCGGCGAGCGGGAACGGGCTGGTCTGGACCGCATCGCACGGCCACCGGTGCTGGGAGGAGGCCGTCCCGTGGGCGAGCTCGCGGCCGAGTTCCGTCTCCGGGCGCCCCGGCGCTGATCGCGCCGGCCGGACCGGTGGGCTCCGTTCGCCGGTCCCTCTCGTACGATTCCCTGCGATGGGGGACGTGAAGGCGGGGGAGCGGACCGGCACGGCGGGTGGGCCCCGGATCGCGGTGGTCAGCCTGCACACGTCGCCGCTCGACCAGCCGGGCTCGGGCGACTCCGGCGGGATGAACGTGTTCATCCGGGCGGCGGCGGAGCGCCTGTCGGCCGGCGGCGTCGGCGTGGACGTGTTCACTCGGGCGCGCGACGACCGGCGACCCGAGGTCCAGGAGCTCGGGAACGGCTCCCGGCTCATCAACGTCCCCGCCGGACCGACCGCGCCGGTGCCGAAGGACGAGCTCCCGCGGTTCCTCCCGGAGTTCCTCGGCGGAGTGCTCCACCGGGCTCGATCGGAGGGCTCGCGGTACGACCTCGTCCACACGCACTACTGGCTCTCGGGGTGGGTCGGTCGCAGTGCGCGCGAGATCTGGGGCGTGCCGCTCGTCGCCTCGTTCCACACGCTCGGCAAGGTGAAGAACTACTCGCTCTCCCGCGGCGAGCGTCCGGAGCCGCCGGTCCGCCTGACCGGCGAGGAGCAGGTGATCGCGGAAGCGGATCGACTCGTCGCCGCGACGCCCGTCGAGGCGGCCCAGCTGGTCGGCCTGTACCGGGCCGAGCCCGAGCGGATCCGCGTCGTGCCGCCGGGTGTGGACCACCGGCTGTTCTTCCCCCGCGGTCGGGACGAGGCGAAGGCCCGGCTGCACCTCACCGACCTGCGGCTGCTGCTGTTCGTCGGGCGCCTGCAGGCGCACAAGGGGCCAGACGTCGCCGTCCGCGCCGTGGCCGAGGCGGTCGCTCGCGACCCGCGGGGGACCCGCGACGTCGTTCTCGCGATCGTGGGCGGGCCGAGCGGCTCGGATCACGGCGCGGAGGTCGCGAGGCTCATGGACCTCGCCTCGGCGCTCGGGGTCGGGGAGCGCGTGATCCTGTTCCCGCCACAGCCGCAGTCGCGCCTGGCAGATTTCTACGCGGCCGCCGAGGTGGTGCTCGTCCCCTCGCGGTCGGAGTCGTTCGGCCTGGTTTCCCTGGAGGCCCAGGCGTGCGCGACCCCCGTGGTCGCCGCGGCGGTCGGCGGCCTCCGCTACGTCGTGGAGGACGGCGTCACGGGACACCTCGTGGAGGGACACGACCCCGGCGATCACGCCGAGCGGATCCTCGCGCTCCTCGGCGATCCCGAGGGACGGCGGCGCATGGGCGAAGCGGGCGTCATCCGGTCGCTGCGGTTCTCCTGGGACGCCACCGCCGCCGGGATGCTCTCGGTCTACCGGGAGCTGCTCGACGGACGCGTTCGCGCGTGACGTTCGCGTCCGACGACACGATCGGAGCCGTTCCACATGCGGGGAGCCGCAGTGCGCGAGTCTGGTGCGCGACGATGTGTCGCGCGGCCCGTCCCGAAGGCTCGGTCCGAACCCCTTGCACTGCAACGGGTACGAACGGTTGATCGTCGAACGTTCGCGCGAGCGTCATGTTCTTGTCACTCTTTTCATCACGCGATCTACCTGCGCATATGTACCGTGACCAGCGCGTTCGTCGGGTTGACCCGTTCACTGGGCGCCGGTACATTTCGCTCGCTCCGAGCAGCCGGAGCGGCCGAGTCAGGGAACCGAGGCCGGGACCCCTGGGAAAGCCGTAAGGCCAACTGGGCGCACCTGCTCGTACGGTTGGGACAGCTAACTAGCTGTGCGGGTGGGGAGGCTCGGGAGGCCCCAAAGCCCAACGAAAGGGTGCTACGGCCAGGAAACCAAGACGGCTGCGAGAGGTTGCTCGGAGCACCTGAGCCCGAGGGGCCAACGGTGGCTGGAGGCTTCGGCTTCCGGCGAGCCGGAGGTCCCTCGGGTTCTTCCTTGTCCCCTGGCGCTCTTGTGCCCTCCGCTGCATCCGTGGAAGACGCCCCTTGTTCGCCCGCCGGAGCGCGGCTACCGTTCCCAGGTCATGGCAACCGGACCCGGCACCGAATCGAAGGCTCGGCGCGAACAGATCGTGGACGTGGCGATGCGCCACTTCGCCGAGCACGGCTATCGAGGCGCTCACGTCGAGGACATCGCCGCCGAGGTCGGGGTCGCCAAGGGGACCGTCTTCCTGCACTTCGGCAACAAGGAGGGGCTCTTCCTCGCCGTGTACCGCGAGGCCGTCGGCCAGCTGCCGGCGTGGCTCGACGCCCCCACCGACATGGTCGACGCCGGGTTCTGGAGCGTCCTTGACTACTGGCTGCGTCGGACCGAGGAGTTCCTCACCGAGCAGTGGGTCGCGAACCGGATCGCGATGATCGGGCGGTATGACACCGGGCTCGGACTCCGGCGGCCGATCGACCGCCTCATGCGGAGCGAGGACCCGTACGGGACGCTCGAGTTCGTCGAATTCGGAGTGCGCCGTGGCGAGATCCGCGACGACGTGGACGTGGAGATGATCGCGTCGATGCTCGATTGGGTAGCGGAACGGTTCCAGGACGCGCTCGGGAGCGAGGAGCTCGATCCGGGCCTGGTCCACCGCACGCCGTATCTGCCCGAGCGGCGTGACGCCCGGATCGGCGAGTTCCTCCAGCTCCTGCGGGCGGGGATCGCCGCGGCGGAGCGATGAGGCGATGGTGAACGGCCCCGAGCACCGGACGGTGGCGTTCCTCGGCGGCGGCCGGATGGGCGAGGCGCTCATCTCGGGCCTGATCCGGTCGGGCGGGCGGAGCGCGGACGAGATCATGGTGACGAGTCGCCGCGAGGACCGGGCCCGCGAGCTCGGCGACACCTACGCGATCGCCTCGACGCTCTCGAACCCGGACGCCGTGGCCTGGGCCGACGTGCTCGTCCTCACGGTCAAGCCGCAGGACATGGAGGTCCTGCTGTCGCAGATCCGCGAGGCGGTCAGGCCGGAGCAGCTGGTCGTGAGCTTCGCTGCCGGGATCCGCACCTCGTTCGTCGAGAAGCACCTGCCCGACGGCGTCCACGTGGTCCGGGTGATGTCGAACGTCGCCGTGCTGGTCGACGAGGCGATGTCGGTCGTGGCGGCGGGCTCCAAGGCCGAGGATCGGGATCTGGAGGTGGCGGAGGAGCTGCTCGGTTACGTGGGTCGAGTGATCCGTCTGAAGGAGGTCCATCTCGACGCCATCACGGCGACCAGCGGCAGCGGCCCGGCGTACTTCTTCCTGCTGGCCGAGGCCATGATCGAGGCCTGCATCCTGCTCGGCCTCTCGAGGGACGTCGCGACCGAGCTCATCATCCAGACGATGCTCGGATCCGCGAAGATGCTTCGCGACACCGGCAAGCATCCGGTCGAGCTGCGTGAGATGGTGACCTCGCCCGGCGGGACCACGATCGCCGCGATCCGCCACCTCGAGGAGGCGGGCGTGCGTGCCGCCTTCCTGAACGCGATCGACGCCGCGCGGCACCGCAGCGCGGAGCTCGCTCAGGGCGGCGATGAGGACGAGGCCTGACAGACGAGCCTGAGAGGAGCAACCTGATGGGGCGAGGGGATCGAGCGAGGGTGCGCTGGGCGCACGACCGCGAGCGGAAGAAGAAGGCGGCCGACAAGCGTCAGGCGGCCGAGCGCGGGGTCGAGCGCAAGGCCTCGAAGAAGTAGGGGACCGGCGTCGGTTAGCGATCGGAACGGGGCGCGCCGAGCCGGTTCCGGAGCACCCCGATGCCCTCGGCCTCGAGCTCGACCTCGGCCCCGGGCCACAGCCGTTGCTCGAACCCCGGGATCTCGAACGGGCCGGAGGCGAAGGTCTCGCCCGGCTCCAGGCGCCCCTGCTTCGAGGCCCGGGCCACGTCGCGGAGCAGCCCGAGCGCCGTCCCGTTCAGGTTCCCCTTCACCCACTCCTCGCCGTCGATCCTGACCGTGACGAACGCCGTCTGCGGGTCGAGCTCGTCCGGCGTGACCACGCATGGCCCGATCGAGAGCGGGACCCCGCGCGGCGTGGGCATCGGGTCGCCGTTCGCTCGTCGAGCGAGCCAGTCTCCGACCAGCGTGTAGCCGAAGATGGCGGACGGCGTCTCCTCGGTGGTGAGGGTGTCGTTCACCGCGCGGCGCAGGACGGCAGCGATCTTCGGATGGAACTCCAGCCATCCGGCGCCTGAGGGCCACGGGATCTCCTCGTCGTGGCCGAAGGCCGGCCGCCCCCCTCGACGGCGTCCACCGAGCGTAGGGCGATGGGAAGGAGCGCCGCGAGCAGGCGTGGCCGTTCGACGACGAAGGCGTCTGCCTCGTCGCGCTCGAGGGCTGCCCGGGCGGCATCGAGCACCGTTCCCCCGTTGCTCCTGACGAGCCGCTCCATCGTGTCGGGGAAGGCCGGGTGACCGAGCAGGCTCGGCAGATCCACGACCTCCCCTCGCCGGAGCGCTCCCAGTCGCCGGTGCCCCCGCCGGTCGAAGGTCACGAGCCTCAAGGGAGGCCGATGATACGCCCGCTCGAGGTCGGATCTCCGTATCGCGAGGGCAGTCCCCCGGCAGGTTCCACACTTGGGGGAGACCGCGCCCGGCGGCTACGATTGGGGCCAGGGATCGGGCAGGTCAGACCGGCTTTTCCGCGCACAGGAGGCGACCCATGGCAGAGGAAGGGTTCCGCATCACCTACGCCACGATGACGGCAGACAACGAGGACCTGCACAAGGCGTACGACGAAGGGATCGAGGTCGCGAGGTCCTGGCTCGGGAAGCAGCATCCCCTGTACGTGAACGGCGAGGCCCGCGAGGGTTCCGGGTACAAGGCCGCGCACTCGCCGATCGACGGCACGATGATCGGTGAGTTCGCGATGGGAACGCGCGAGGACGTCCGCGACGCGGTCGTCGCGGCCAAGGAGGCGTTCCACGCGTGGGCGAACCGCCCCTGGCAGGAGCGGGTCGCCATCATCCGCAAGGCCGCCGACCTCATGTCCGAGCAGCGCAACGAGCTCTCGGCGCTGATGGCGATGGAGGTGGGCAAGAACCGGCTCGAGGCGCTGGGCGACGTCGAGGAATCCGCCGACCTGCTCCGTTGGAACGCCAACGAGGTGGAGCACAACGACGGCTTCCGCAAGCCGATGCAGTCGCTCGGCTCCCCGGGCGAGTATTACGACGTCCTGCGTCCATACGGGGTCTGGGCGGTCATCAGCCCGTTCAACTTCCCGATGGCGCTCGCGGCCGGCCCGTCGTCCGCCGCGCTGGTGGCGGGCAACACGGTCGTGTTCAAGCCCGCGCACATGGGCGTGTTCACCGGGCTGAAGCTGTACGAGATCTACATGGCCGCCGGCGTCCCGAAGGGCGTCTTCCACTTCCTCTCGGGTCCCGGCAGCATCGTCGGCGACGAGATCGTGAACCACCCCGACGTGTCGGGGATCACGTTCACCGGCTCGTACGAGGTTGGGATGGGGATCTACAAGGGCTTCGCGAAGGACTTCCCGAAGCCGGTGATCTGTGAGATGGGCGGCAAGAACCCCACGATCGTCACGGACAAGGCCGACCTCGACAAGGCGACCGATGGGGTGTTGCGTTCGGCGTTCGGGTTCGGAGGGCAGAAGTGCTCCGCCAACTCTCGCGTCTACGTGCATCGCAGCGTGTACGACGAGTTCGTCCGCACGCTGAAGGAGAAGGCCGAGAACGTCAAGATCGGCGATCCGCTCGACAGGGACGTGTACCTCGGCCCGGTGATCGACGATGGCGCCGTGGCCACCTTCGAGGAGGCCGCGAACGAGGCGAAGAAGAATGGCACCGTGATCACCGGCGGCGACCGGCTCACCGACGGTGCGTTCGCGAAGGGGACGTTCGTGCAGCCCACGGTCGCCGAGGTCCCGCTCGACTCGTGGATCTGGAAGAAGGAGCTGTTCGTGCCGTTCGTGGCCGTCGCGCCCTACGACGACCTCGACGAGGCGATCCGGCTGGCCAACGACACGGAGTACGGCCTGACAGCCGGCTTCTACAGCGAGGACCGAGCCGAGATCGACCGGTGGCTGAGCTCGATCGAGGCGGGCGTCGTGTACGTGAACCGCAGAGCGGGCGCCACCACGGGTGCATGGCCCGGCGTGCAGCCGTTCGGCGGTTGGAAGGGTTCGGGCACCAGCGGCAAGGCCGGCGGCGGCCCCTACTACGTGCAGCAGTACCTGCGGGAGCAGTCCCGCACGGTGATCGAGGAGTGAGCACCGCGGAGACGCTGGACCTGGCGGCGGCCGAGGCTCCGCGGCTGGTCACCGAGATCCCCGGCCCCGAGGCGCGGGCCAGGATCGAGCGCGACCACAAGGTCACGAGCCCGTCGTTGCCGCGCGCGTACGAGCTCGTCCCAAAGCGCGGCGCGGGCTCGGTGATCGAGGACGTGGACGGCAACCTGTTCCTCGACCTGAACGCGGGTATCGCGGTCACGTCGACCGGCCATGCCCATCCGGACGTGGTCTCCGCGATCCAACGCCAGGCCGAACAGCTCCTGCACTACTCGGCGAGCGACTTCTACCTGCCGATCTACTCCGACGTCTGCGAAGAGCTCGACCGGATCGCCCCGTTCGCCGAGGACGCACGGAGCTTCCTCACGAACTCGGGCACCGAGGCCGTCGAGGGAGCGATCAAGCTCGCTCGGTATGCGACGGGCCGGCAGTACATCATCGCGATGATCGGTTCCTTCCACGGCCGATCCCTGGGAAGCGTGTCGCTCACCGCGAGCAAGGCGAAGTACCGAACCGGGTTCGGACCCCTGTTGCCCGGCGTGCATCACACCGTGTTCGGCGACGAACAGCACCTGGACATCCTCTTCGACCGTCTCGTCTCGCCGTCGGAGGTTGCCGCGATCGTCGTCGAACCCATCCTGGGCGAGGGGGGCTACGTCCTGCCGCCGCCGGGCTGGTTCGGATACCTCCGCGAGGTCTGCGACCGTTACGGGATCGTGCTCGTCGTCGATGAGGTCCAGTCGGGCATGGGACGGACGGGCAAGATGTGGGCGATCCAACACTTCGGCGTCGAGCCCGACGTCGTGCTCGCCGGCAAGGGGATCGCGAGCGGCATGCCGCTGGGAGCGATCGTCGCCCGCGAGAGCCTCATGACCTGGGCCGTCGGCGTGCACGGATCGACGTACGGGGGCAACCCGCTCTCGTGTGCGGCCGCGCTCGCCACGCTCGAGCTCATCGAGAACGGCCTGATCGAGAACGCCCGCGAGGTCGGCGCCTACCTCCTCGATGGCCTGCGCCGTATCGGCGAGGGGCACGCCTCGATCACGGACGTTCGTGGGCTCGGCTTCATGATCGGCGTTGAGTTCGACGAGGCCGAAACGATGCACGCCGTCGAGCAGGCGGCTTTCCGCAAGGGGCTGCTGGTGCTCGGCTGCGGGGACTCGGTGATCCGGATGTCGCCGCCCCTGGTGTTCGAACGGGAACGGGCGGACACGGCGCTCCGGCTCTTCGGGGAGGTCGTCGACGAGGTCGCGGGGACGGCGGGCTAGCCGGATGCCCCCGCTCGGCGTCGACAGCCTCACGTTCGATTGCCGCGACCCCGAGAAGGTCGCGACGTTCTGGGCGGCCGTGCTCGGCTACGAGGTGGCCGATCTCGACGAGGGTGGCGCCGATATCCGAGACCCGAACGGCGTGGGGTGGCGGCTCATCTTCCTCGTCGTTCCCGAAGGCAAGTCGGTCAAGAACCGGCTCCACCTCGATCTGCGGCCCGGGGGGTCGATGGCCGACGAGATCGAGCGGGTGAAGGCACTCGGCGCCACCCAGCACCGGTACGTCGCCGAGGAGGGGAGCTTCTGGACCGTGATGCTCGATCCGGAAAGCAACGAGTTCTGCATCCTGCGCGGACCGGAGGACGGCTGGAGCCCGGAGGCGTGAGCCGCCGGATGGGTGGAGGCGTGAGCGGCCGGATCGGTGAGGGATGAACAAGGTCGCCACGATGGCCGACGCCGTCGCCGACCTCGTGCGCGACGGCGACACCGTCGCGATCGAGGGTTTCACGCACCTGATCTGTTTCGCCGCCGGACACGAGATCATCCGCCAGCGCAAGCGCGACCTGACCCTCGCGCGGATGACGCCGGATGTGATCTACGACCAGATGATCGGCGCCGGCGTCGCCCGCAAGCTGATCTTCTCCTGGCTCGGCAACCCGGGCGTGGGCTCGCTGCATGCCGTCCGGCGACGGATCGAGCACGCGGATCCCGAGCCGTTGGAGATCGAGGAGTACTCGCACTTCGGGATGGTGTGCCGGTACGTGGCCGGCGCATCGAACCTGCCGTTCTTCCCGATCCGCTCGTACTACGAGAGCGACATCCCGAAGGTCAATCCGAACATCAGGCCGATGCGATCCCCGTACGAGGACGGCACGGAGGTCTACGTCGTGCCGCCGCTGCGGCCCGACGTGACGATCGTGCACGCTCAGCGGGCCACCGCGACGGGGGACACGCAGATCTGGGGCCTTCTCGGATGCCAGAAGGAGGCGGCGTTCGCGGCCGAGCGCGTGATCGTGGTCTGCGAGGAGGTCGTGGACGAGACGGTCGTACGACGCGATCCGAACCGGACCGTGATCCCCGGCGTGGTGGTCGACGCCGTGGTCGAGCAGCCGTTCGCCTGCCATCCGAGCTACGCCCAGGGCTACTACGACCGCGACAACGCGTTCTACCTCCAGTGGGAGGCGATCTCGAAGGATCCGGAAGCGCTCGAGGACTGGTTGAAGGAGTGGGTGTACGGGCTGGAGAACCACGTCGAGTACGTGGAGCGGATGGGCGACCGATGGGAGGGCCTTCGACCCGGGGAGCGCCTGTCCGGCGAGGTCGACTACGGAGATTACGCATGAGCGCCGAGGACCGTCCGACGACCGTGAACGGCTACACGAAGAACGAGATGATGATCACCGCGAGCGCCCGAACGCTCGCGGGGGAGCGCATCTGCTTCGTCGGCGTGGGGCTCCCGAACATCGTCTGCAACCTCGCGCAGCGCACGGTCTCGCCCGAGCTCCAACTCGTCTATGAGGCGGGGGTGTTCGGCGCCCGCCCCGAGCGGCTCCCGCTCTCGATCGGCGATCCCACCCTCGTGTCCGGCTCGACCGCGGTCACCTCGATGTTCGAGTTGTTCGCCTTCTACCTGCAGGCGGGCCTGATCGACGCGGCGTTCCTCGGCGGGGCGCAGATCGATCGCTTCGGGAACCTCAACACCACCGTGATCGGCGACTACGCCTCGCCGAAGGTCCGGCTCCCCGGTTCGGGCGGCGCGTGCGAGATCGCGATCCACGCGCGACGGATCCTGGTCATCATGCGGCAGGCGAAGCGGTCGTTCGTCGAGAGGCTGGACTTCCGGACCTCACCGGGTCATTCGGGTGACCCGGCGCACGACCGCGCCCGCGGGTGGTTCGGCAGCGGACCGACGAGCGTCGTGACCGACCTGGCGACCTTCGGGTTCGACGAGGCGACCGGCGAGATGACGCTCCTGACGATGCACCCGGGGGTCTCGATGGACGACGTGCGGGCCAACATGGGATGGGAGCCCCGGGTCTCGGGCTCGCTGGGCGAGACGCCGCCGCCCACCGAGGAAGAACTGCGGCTGATCCGTTCGGAGCTCGACCCCGAGGGCGTGTACACGTCGTAGCGATGGCGAAACCCGACGCCCCCGACGACCCGGATGCCCTCGAGCGAGGGGACGGACTCCCGGACGTGCGCGGCGAGCCCGAGCCGGACTGGGTCCAGGGGATCCGCCGGGGTCGCGAGGAGCGCGCGCGACGCCTGAAGTCCCTGCTCGGTCCGCTCGATCATCCGGGGGCGAACGAGCCCGTCCCGCCCCCCGCCGAGGGACCGATCTCGGTCGACGAGGACCCGGTAGAGGGGCATCGGGAGCCGCCGTCATGAGCCACGTGTTCCACCGCGTCCTGTCCCGACCGCTCCCTCGGGCCGTGCGCGCCGAGGGCGTGTGGGTCGAGGACGCCGAAGGCAAACGCTACCTCGACGGCGCCGGAGGCGCGATCGTCGTGGGCGTCGGGCACGGCGATCGAGCGCTGGTCGACGCGATGGCCGAGCAGTCGGCGCGAACCCCCTACGTGCACGGGACCGCGTTCACCACCGATGCCCTGGAGTCCTACGCGGACGCCGTCGCACCGTTGCTTCCGATGGAGGACCCGAGGATCTACCCGGTCTCCGGCGGCAGCGAGGCCGTCGAGACCGCGATCAAGCTCGCCCGCACGTATCACCTGGCGCGCGGCGAGGGATCACGCACGCTCGTGATCGGACGGCGCTCCGCGTACCACGGGAACACCCTCGGCGCGCTCGACGCGGGCGGCAAGGAGGCCCTGCGGCGCCCGTACGCGCCGTGGCTCGGGCGCTTCCACCAGGTCGAGGCGGCCTACGAGTACCGATGCCCGAACCCCGAGCACCCTGTGGCCTGTGGGGGGTGGCACGCCGAGCATCTGGAGCGCGCGATCGTCGAAGCGGGTCCGTCTTCCGTGGCCGCCTTCATCGCCGAGCCCGTCGCCGGCGCGACGCTCGCGGTGGCCGTCCCGACCGACGACTACTGGCCGGCGGTCGCCGACGTGTGCCGTCGCCACGGCGTCCTGCTGATCGCCGACGAGGTGATGACCGGGTTCGGGCGGACGGGGCGCTGGTTCGGCGCCGATCACTGGGGGCTGCGACCGGACCTCCTCACCGCCGGCAAGGGTTCGACCAGCGGCTACTTCCCGTTCGGCTTCGCGGCGTGTTCGGGGGACGTGTTCGAGGCGGTGCGCGAGTCGGGATTCGTGCACGGCTTCACGTGGTCCCACAACGGCGTCGGCGCCGCCGTCGCGCATGCGGCGCTGCGCCGGCTCCAGGCGGACGATCTGGTCGAGGCGAGCGCCCGTCAGGGGGAGCGCTTGCTGAAGGACCTCGCGTCGGCGCTGGCGGACGAACCCGGGGTGGGGGACGTTCGGGGGATCGGCCTGATGATCGGGGTCGAGCTCGTGGCCGACCGGACGACCAGGGCCCCGTTCCCGCGCGCACGAGGGGTGACCGAGCGCGTCGTCGCGGCGGCCAAGGACGATGGGCTCCTGCTGTACTCGAGCACCGGGCACGTCGACGGGCTCGACGGGGACCTGGTGATGCTGGGACCGCCGTTCGTCATCTCCGACGAGGAGTGCGACCTCGTCGTGGAACGCACCGCCGTGGCCGTCGCGTCGCTCCGACAGGGGTGAGCGGTTCGGCTGGCCTCGTGCTGTGCCCCGAGGCCCGGAGCTACGACCACGGTCCCGAGCATCCCCTGCGGCCGCAGCGGGTGCTCTACACGTGGTCGCTGATCGAGGCGTGCGGGCTGCTCGACCGGCCGAACGTCTCGCGCCTGCCGTGCCGCTCCGCCGACGACGCCGAGATCGGTCTCGTCCATTCGGCCGCCTTCATCGATGCCACGAGGCGAGCCGGTCACGGGGAGCTGGACGACTGGCGCCGGTTCGGGTACGGGCCGGGCGACAACCCGATCTTCCCGAACATGCACGAGGCGGGGGCGGTCGTCGCCGGGGCGTCCCTGGTCGCCGCCGAGGCCGTCCGTGACGGTTCGGTGCGGCACGCGTTCAACGCGGCGGGCGGTCTCCATCATGCGATGCCGAGCCGTGCTTCGGGGTTCTGCGTCTACGACGACCCCGCGATCGCGATCGCGTGGCTGCTCGAGCACGGCGTGCATCCGATCGCGTACGTGGACGTCGACGTGCATCACGGCGACGGTGTCCAGGCGATCTTCTACGAGGATCCGCGCGTGCTGACGGTCTCGATCCATCAGTCGGGCGCGACGTTGTTCCCGGGTTCGGGTTTCGTGACCGAGCGCGGTGCGGCCGGCGCGGAAGGGACGAAGGTGAACATCCCGCTGGAGCCGGGCGTGGCCGACCAGGGTTGGCTGGCGGCGTTCCGCGAGATCGTCCCGCCGATCGTCCGGGCGTTCGCGCCCAAGGTGCTCTTCACGCAGCTCGGGTGCGACACGCACCGGACCGACCCGCTCGCGCAGCTCCGCCTGTCGACCAGCGCGTACCGGGAGACCGCGACCGAGCTCCATGCGCTCGCGCACGAGGTGACCGAGGGGCGGTGGGTCGCCACGGGTGGGGGTGGGTACCAGTGGGCGACCGTCGTCCCACGCGCGTGGACCACCTACTTCGCCGAGATGTGCGACGTCGAGCTCCCCGACGCGCTCCCGGAGGGGTGGATCGAGCAGGTCGAGTTCGACATCCGTGCCGAGGTTCCGGTCACGTTCTCCGAGCCCCCGCTCGATCAGGATCGGCTCGACGCTCGGACCGAAGCGACGATCGACGAGGTCAAGCGGACGTGCTTCCCGTTCTTCGGACTTCGGCCATGACCCCGTTGGGTACGACCGAGGCATGAGCCAGTCGGGTCGGGCAGGCGGGCCACTCCCAGGCGATCCCGACCTGCGGCGGGAGCACCGGCGCGAGATGCGCGAAGCGATCGAGCACGAGCACTCGGCCGGACCCGCGTCTGCCCGTGGGAGCCGCTCGACGCGGGCCTGGCGGAACTTCTGGGCGAAGCGCTCTCGCTTACGATCTACCGATCCGCCGAGTCTGCCTCCTCGACCAGCATCTCGATCGTCCGTTCGACGCGCCTGGCACGCGTCTCGGGCTTCTTCGCCTCGGTGATGTGCCGCACGTACTCGCGACGGTGCGAGTACGAGAGCCCGTCGAACGCCTCCCGGGCGACGCCGTTGCCGCGGAACGCCTCGACCAGCTCGTCGGGGATCTCACCTCGCGCGGCGCGTCGTCGTTCCGGAGCACGACGGTGAGCGTGTCACCGACCGAGACGCCTGCCTCGGTCATGATCGCCTTCTGCACGCCGAGGACCGCCCGGCCGCCCATGCGCACGATGGACCCACGGTACGGGATGCCGTCGAACGTCGCGCTCACGGGGATCCGGCCCTTCCCGCCGAGACGTTCGACGACGTCGGCAGGCACATCCACCAGGTGACCGCCTCCGCCGCGGCCGCTCGGGCGGATCGGAGCTCGGAACGAGGCCTCCGCCATCGGGCCAGCGTACGCAACCCTCAGCCGTCCGCGGGTCCGCGTCGGCCCGACCCGTACCGCCGGGTGATCGTCCCGACGCCCCAGCGGTACAGGGGCGGGGTGAGGACACGGAACGCCTGCAGCGCGGCCAGCGACCGGGGGATCGAGATCTCAGGCGCGATGCCCTTGCGCACGACGTCGACGATGAGCCTCGCGACGTCGTCGGGGTCGAGCTTGACCACCGACGGTCCGGTCGCCGGGAACCCCTCGGTCGGGGAGAACCCCGGGTTCACGCTGGTCACGAGGATGCCCGCCGGTCGGAGCTCGTGGTACAGGGCCTCGCTGAAGGCGACGACCGCGTGCTTGGTCGCCCCGTAGACGGCGGCCCCCGGCGTGGCGAAGCGTCCCGCGAGCGAGGCGACGTTCACGATGTGGCCCCGCCCCTGGTCGAGCATCATCGGGAGGAAGAGCTTCGTGCCGAGGACGACCCCCCGCAGGTTCACGTCGATCACACGGTCCAGGTAGGCGGCGTCCGTGGTCTCGAACGGACCGCCGCCGCGGATCCCGGCGTTGTTGACCAGGACGTCGCACCGGCCGAACGCCTCGGCCACCCGGTCGCGGAGTCCCGTGAGTTGCTCGAGCTCCGTGACGTCGCACCGGACAGGCAGGGCCGAGCCGCCGGCCGCCTCGATCCGCCCGGCGAGCGCCTCCAGGCGTTCGAGCCGCCGCGCGGCGAGCACGACTCGAGCCCCCGCGCGGGCGAACCGGATGGCCGCGAGCTCGCCGAAGCCCGACGACGCCCCGGTCACGACCACGACCGAACCTCGGAGCTCCACCTCAGGCCTCGTGCTCGAGCATCCGCGCGCTCCTCGTACGATGGGTCGATGGACGTTATCGGATCGCACGCCGCACGCCTGCCGGCGCTCGACGACCGCTGGACCCCGAGCCCGTACGCCCGCGACGAGCTCGTGGAGGGCCTGCTGGCCGGAGCGGTCGCCGGGCTCGAGGTCAGCCACCCGCTCGACAACGTCCTGCGCAACATCCGGCTGCTGCACGAGGGCGATCCGGACAAGCAGTTCGGGATGACCGGCTTGCAGAGCCTCGACCCCGACCGGATCCTGGGGCTGGTCGGGCGCGCCTCGGGGTTCGAGCCCGATCCGGCGGCGAGGACGGGTCCGGTCCCGGTCGACCCCGAGCTCGTCCTCGATGCCTGCATGGCCGTCGGTGACCGGTTCGCGGACGCGGTGGTCCGCGGCGAGCGGGTGATCCTCGCGACGGGTCATCCGGTGGGGCTGGCACACCTGTACATCGAGGTCGGGCGGCTGCTCCGCGCCGGGGGAGCGTCGGTCCTCGAGCCGGCCGACGGGGCTACGTGGCGGGACGGCGATCGTCACCACCCCTGGCAGATCCGCTATCTCGAAAGCGTGGCGATGCTGACGGACAAGGCGAGCGCCCGGCACACGCACCTGGGGGACGCGATGGACCGGATGCTCGACGAGCAGACGCCCGACCTGGTCTTCGCCGACCACGGCTTCGCGGGCGCCGCGATCGAGCGGGGTATCGAGACGCTGTCGATCGCCGACGTCAACGACCCCGCGCTGCTGGTCGCGCAGGCGCAGGGGCGGACCCGGACCGTCATCGTGATGGACGACAACGTGGCTCCCCAGGCCTACTGGCCATGCTTCCAGGCGATCGCCGCGCGCCTGCCCTGACCCCACCGGCCTCCGCCGCACCGGATGAACCCATCGACGGCCGACATCGTCGGGTCCGGCCGGATAGGATGGGCGCCTTGACGATGACACCCACTCCAGAGGCACGGTTCGAACGCGTGAAGGGGGCCGCAGGCCCCATGACGACCAACGAGAAGAGCGAGACGCGGCTGTCCGGGCGGGGGGTCCTTCCGACCGGGTAGACGCACGCACGCGTGCGGCCGGCCTCCGGGTGGGGGAAACCCGGAGGCGGATGTGAACGAGCACGAGGCGCTCGTCGACCAGGCGGTGCGAACCAAACACACGGTGCTCCTGATCGGCGGCATGGACACCGGGAAGAGCACCCTGTCCCGGGAGCTGCTCACGGCGGCGCTCGCGGCCGGCCGGCCCGCGGCGTTCCTCGACGCGGACGTGGGCCAGAAGACGGTCGGGCCACCGGCCACGATCACGCTGAAGGTCGTTCGGAGCCCGGAGGATCTCGAGCCGGAGCCGCTCGCGAACCCGGACTCTCTGTACTTCGTCGGCTCGACGTCGGCGCAGGGTCACCTGTTGCCCGTCGTGGGCGGCGTGGCCGCCCTGCACGAACAGGCGAAGCAGCTGGGCGCGGACTTCGTGGTCGTGGACTCGTCGGGGCTCGTGTCCGGGATCACCGGACAGACGCTCAAGTACCACAAGGTCGAGGCGCTTCGGCCCGACCTGGTCGTCGGCCTGCAGCGAGGCGAGGAGCTCCTGCCGCTGCTCGGCGTGATCCAGCGTTTCTTCCCGACCGAGGTGGTGCCGCTCGGGGTCCATCCGAAGGTGGTCCCCACGACGGTCGACCTGCGCGCCGAGAACCGGGAGCGGTCGATGCGGCGGTACTTCTCCGGGGAGCTCCACCGGTTCCGCGTCAAGCCCACCGTGTTCATGCCTGCGCTCCCCCCACTGTTCGAGCCTGGCGACCTCAACCGGCTGCTGGTGGGCCTTTCGGACGGCGCCGGCTCGTACACGGGGATCGGCTACCTCGAGCACGCTCCCGACGAGGGCGTGCTCAGGCTGATCTCGCCGGTGGCAGAGGGTCCGAAGGCGCTTAGACTGGGGTCCGTCCGTCTGGATGCGTCGTACCGCGCGAAGCGCGTGGACCTCCGGAGCCTGTTCGGATCGGAATAGGAGATCGCTGCGTGCCATCGTTGGTCAAGAAGCGCCGCAAGAAGATGCGGAAGAAGAAGCACAAGAAGCTGCTGAAGAAGACCCGCTGGCAGCGTCGTCAACAGGGCCGCTAGGAGGCTCGACGGTGCGCACGACGGTCCCGGTCCGGGCCCGTCGGCTAGGGGTCGTCGCGCTCGGCGCGATCGTCCTCGCCGCCTGTGGCGAGCCCGCGCCTGTCGACCTCTCCGGTTCGCGGTCCGTCACGTTCGAGTCGCGTGACGGGGTCACGCTCGAGGGCCGTCTGTTCGGCGATGGGTCGACGGCGGTGGTGTTGTCGCACATGCGCCCCGCCGACCAGCGGTCGTGGTACGCGTTCGCGAACCGGCTCGCCGACGAGGGGTACCTCGTCCTCACCTACGACTTCCGGGGCTACTGCCCGGGCGGCGAGGGTGGATGCTCGCAGGGCGATCAGCAGATCTCCGCGATCTGGCAGGACGTGCTGGGCGCGATGGACTTCGTTCGGTCCCGGGGCGCGACGGACGTCGCGCTCGTCGGGGCGAGCATGGGGGGGACCGCCTCGCTCGTCGCGGCCGGGCAGGAGGGCTCGGACGTGGCGGCCGTCGTGACACTGTCGGCGCCGTCCTCGATCGAGGGCCTGAACGCCGACGCCGATCTGCTCCAGCGCGTGGCCGCGAACAAGCTGTTCGTCGCGGGGGTCGGCGATGCCGCCGCCGCTTCCTCGGCCGAGGACCTGTACGAGATCGCCCCGCCGCCCAAGCGCGTCGAGATCGTCCCGGCCGACGACCACGGCACCGACCTGCTGACGGGATCGCAGGGCGAGGCGGTCCAGCGGTTGATCGAGACCTACCTCACGCAGTTCGCGCCGGCCTGACCGATCACGGCGACGGGGCGACGGTCGGGAGCGGTGTGCCCTCGACGGGGCCGGGGTACGGCGCACGATCTCGGCCCGCGAGCGCGATCTGGTAGATCGCCGCACCCGCGATCAACGCGAACAGCACGATGATCGTGATGAGCGTGAAGCGGCGCACCGGCGGAGGCTAGCAGTCGCGATCGAGGGCCGGGGCGAGCCCGGCCCTCGAACGCTCGATCCGTTCCTACCGCACGACCTGGACCGTGAAGTACCCCTTGCCCGTCACCATCATCCTCGCCTCGGTGGTCACCCGCGGGCCGAGTCCCGTCGCGATCAGGTCGTTGGCGTGCTCACCGCCCGAGAGCGCATCGACGAGCTCGTCGAACGAGCCCAGCTGCCGATCGTTGACGAAGAAGCGATCGCGCCCGCCGCGCAGGCGGACGTCGTAGTGGCCGGGTTGCGCGGGCGCGCGCATCGTGAACGTGACGGGGACCGACGGCCCACCACCGAACGGCTGCAACGAGACCTCGACCTTCACCGTGCCGTGCGGCGACACGCGCTGGACGCCACGCGACCGGAGCGACGGCTGGAGGCCGCTCGAGGTCCGGACCTGACCCATCTTGCCCTCGAGCCGTTCGGCGGTGACGCTGCCCTCGGTGTCGACCGACGTGAACGTGACGTCCTCGAACCGGTTGAACGCGAGTTGGTACATCGCGCTGTTCAGCTTGTAGGTCCCCTCGAAGGCGTCGTAGGTCGAGGAGTCCAGCACGGAGTTGGTCACGGTGAACGGCGTGACGCCGTCCTCGCGGAGGCCGTGGATCGTGTAGCTCATGTCGAGCGAGCCCGATCCGACCTGGTCGAACACGACCTGGAGGTTGACGTAGTTGTGGTACCAGGCGAGGTCCGGAGCCCAGTAGTCCTCCTGGTAGTAGACATCGGTCTGGCCCACCCTCGAGTCGCCGGTGTCGGCGTTCGTGAAGTCACTCGAGATCTGCATCGGATCGGGCGGTGGGCCCGCCTGCCCCGCGATCCCCGTGAACCGGTCGTCCACCACGGTCCCGTGGATGTCGCCCGCTGTCGCGATCGTGGTCGGCCCGTAGACGCCGCTCGGGTCGTTCAAGATCGTGAGGACGTCGGCGTCCGTGAGGGCCATGCTCGACGGTCCTTCGAAGAAGAACGGGTGTCCCCATCCAACGTTGACACCGGAACCACATGCGAACGTCGTCGTGCCGATTCCGACGGTGCTGACGTCTCCGATCGAGATCGCCGCGCCCATAGGGGAACCCGGAGCGAGTGGCGTCGGGTCCAGCCCGGCGCTCGGCGTCCCGGCCGGGAAGACGTCCATCGGGAGGCCCTGCTCGTCGAGGGTCCCCTGGAGCCGGTCCATCTGCGCCGTGGACAAGCCCGACACCGCGAGCGGCGTCCGCAGGATCTGCGCCGCCCCAGGGGTCGCCGAGGTCGGAACCCCCACGGCCCGAGCGATCATGCGCCGCTCTCCGGTGGCCAAGGAGATCCTCGTCGGCATGGCCGGGCCGTCCACGATCTTCAGCATCTCCTCGGCGGGCGTGAACAGGCCGATGACGGCATCGGAGAAGTAGAAGCGGTACGAGGCGGCGCCCGCCAGCATGCCGTTGATGAAGATCGGGGATCCGGACATCCCGAAGAACATGCCGTACGCCCGGTCCAGGAACGACGACGGTCCGGTGATCTGGAACATCACCAGGTCGTGCCCCGGCAGGGTCGCGTTCTCCAGGGTTCCGATCACCTTGATGTCGAAGCTCGTCGGAGAGCTGCCCTGGATGGTCGTGAGCCCGGAGCCGACCATCCCCGGCACGATCTGCGCGGCCGGCAGGACCACGGGCGGGGACGCACAGTTCGCCGCGGCCGGCGCCGGCGTCGAGATCGACAGGGTAAGGACCAGTGCGGAGACGCACGCGCCGGCGAGCATGGCTCGCCGGCGGCGGGAAGCGGAACGGATCGCGTTCACGGAACACACCCCTCTCGGCCGAAAGGAATCCTAGTCCCATAGACGGCAGGGGCGGCAGGGTCGTTCCGTCCGCCGCGTTCAGGCCGGGAGCGTGAGGCCCGTCTCGCAGAGCTCTCGGTTGCGCGAGAGGATCCGCCGCAACGCACGCTCGTCGTCGAGATGGTTCCGGAGGTCGATCTCGAGGGAGATCGCCCCGGCGAACCCGCGGGTGGCGATCGCCTCCAGGAACCCGGCTCAGGTCGAGCACGCCCTGGTCGAGCGGCAGGTGGGAGTCCCATCCCTTGCCCGCGTTGTTCGACAGGTGGACGTGCGCGAGCCGGTCGCCCAGCCTCGCGAGCGTGTCGATCGGGTCGAGCCCGGCGACCGCCAGATGGCTGGTATCCAGCGTGACGTCGGGGAACCTCACGAGCTCTTCGATCGACTGGCGAGCGTGGAAGCGGGCGATGTGCCGGCCGCGCACCCGCAGGGGGAACATGTTCTCCACGGCGACGCGGACGCCTCCCTGCGTCGAGGTCGCGAACCGCCGTTCGTCCAGCCACCGGCGGTATGTCGTCTGCCATCGGTACGGGGGATGCACGACGACGAGCGGCGCGCCGATGCCGAGGGCGAGCGCCACCGCCCGGTCGATCTTGCCGATCGGAGCCCGGCCCCACACCCTGCGCGACATCAGGAGGAAGGGGGCGTGGACCGCGACGACCGGTAGGGCGTGGTCCTCGGAGAGCGCTCGGACCCGGTCGGGGTCCTGCGTGTCCGGATCGTTCGTCACCATCAGCTCGATCCCGTCGAACCCGGCCTCCGCGATCAGCGGGAACGCCTCCTCGAGTGGCTTGGAGAAGATCGAGATCGTTGAGCAGGCGATGGGTGGGCGGGGGCCGGGCACGCCGCGATGCTAACAGCGGCCTGTTCGGGCGCCGCTATGCTGCGAGACCATGTGGGTGTTCCCGATCGCGGCGGCGGTGGTCGCGGTGCTGTTCGCATCCGCGCTCATCCGCCGCTTCGCGAGCCGGCGTCGCTCCTACGAAGGGATCTGGGCGATCGCCCTGCTGATGTACGCCACGGCCTCGGTTGCGGTCGCGCTCGGGGTCGCGAGCGGGTGGACCTCGGGTGAGTTCCGCGTCTACTGGGCGCTCGGTGCCGTGCTGAACGTCCCCTTTCTCGCGGCGGGAGAACTCGACCTGCTGATCGTCCGACGCGAGGTCCGTTGGGTGCTGTACGTGCTGCTCGCGTTCATCACGGCGTACACGATCGCGGTCGTGCGCACCGCCCAGATCCATACCGCCGCGCTCTCGCAGGACCTGCCCTCCGGCAAGGAGGTGTTCGGCGACGGCTCGGCCGCGCATCGGCTGCCGCAGATCATCGCGATCCCCGCCTACCTCGTGCTGCTCGGCGGTGCGCTGTGGTCGGCGTGGGGCATGCGCGGCCGGCCGGAGCTCAGGGATCGGTTCTGGGGCACGCTCCTGATCGCGCTCGGCGCGACGGTCATCGCCGGCTTCGGGTCCGCGTTCGCCGCGCTCGGGTACCTCGCCCCCTTCTCGATCGCGTTGCTCGTGGGGATCTGCGTGATGTTCCTCGGGTTCCTGCGAGCCGCCCGACGACGAGCTCCCGCACGAAGGGACTGACGGAACTCCATCTCGAGGTGATCCGCCCGGCCGGGCACCGCGAAGCATGCCGTGACCGCACCCGCGAGGGAGGTGATCGACCGCAGGACCGGAGGGTCCGGCCGGCGGATGGCGGCGGTCTCCGTACGACACTACTCCCACGAAGGAGGAGATCCGTTGCCTGGTACGCGCATCCGTACGCGTGCGCTCGCGGCGGCGGCGTCGCTCGCGGTGGTAGCCGGCCTGCTCGCGCTGGCACCGCTGGCGGGACGCGCCTCCAGCCACCGTGAGGCACCGCTCGTCTCCGCCGATCCGCAGATCGACACGACGGACGTCTGGGCGTTCGTGAGTGAGGATCGGCCGGACACCGTCACCCTGATCGCATCGTGGATCCCGTTCGAAGAGCCGGCGGGAGGACCGAACTTCTATGCGTGGGGAGACGGGGTCCACTACGACATCAACATCGACAACGATCACGACGCGAAGCCGGACCTGACGTACCGGTGGGTGTTCTCGAACCACTACCGCAACCCGAACACGTTCCTGTACAACACCGGCCCGGTGACGTCGCTGAACGACCAGGATCTGAACTTCTACCAGACGTACGACCTCATCCGGGTCAACAAGGACAACGGCAAGCAGAAGACGCTCGTCGACGGTGCGGTCTCGGCGCCGTCCAACGTCGGCGCCGCCTCCATGCCGAGCTACAACAGCGATCTGTTCGACGCCGCCACGGTCGAATTCGGCTCGGCCCCCGGCAAGACCTGGGCCGGACAGTCGGACGACGCGTTCTTCCTGGATCTCCGCGTCTTCGACCTGCTGTACGGCGCCAACCTGACGCAGGTCGGAGACGACACGCTAGCCGGTTTCAACGTGAACACGCTCGCGTTGCAGGTCCCGAAGACCGACCTCGCCAAGGCGGGGGACGCGGAGGCGAACCCGATCATCGGCATCTGGAGCACGACGTCCCGCAAGAGCACTCGGATCCAGGCGGGCGACGGATCGCAGCGGAGCGAGGGGAAGTTCGTCCAGGTATCCCGCCTCGGCATGCCGCTCGTGAACGAGGTCGTGATCCCGGTGGGGTTGAAGGACTACTTCAACGCGTCCAAGCCGGCTCAGGACGGCGCGGCCCTGCCGCTCGTCCAAGATCCCGAGCTGCCGCATCTGCTGAACGCGGTGTACGGGCTCGCGGTCCCGGACTCGGACCCGGACACGCCCGGGATCCAGCGGGCCGACCTGATCGAGGTGTTCCTCACCGGCGTCGCCGGTCTGAACCAACCCGCCGGCATCACGCCGAGCGAACAGCTGCGCCTGAACATGTCGATCCCGCCGTGCACGACGTGCTCGACGCTCGGGGTGCTGGGCGGCGACCTCGCGGGATTCCCGAACGGCCGCCGTCTGTCCGACGACATCATCGACGCCTCGCTCCGGGTCGTGCTGGGTGTCCTGCTCCCGACGCACCAGCCGATCGCGGAGACCATCGGCGACGGGGTCGGGGCCAACGACGTGCCGTTCAACCCGGGGTTCCCATACGTCGCGTACCCGCACTCGGGCTCGGACGCGGATCCCCACTGACGCCGCGCGCAGGGGCCCGGCCCACGGCCGGGCCCCTGGGCCACCACCGACCCACGAAGGAGCGCGGATGAGGTCGATCGGCAGGACGATCGCGGCGGCGGCGATGGCCGTCGCGCTCCTCGTCGCGGGGGCGATCGCGTTCCAGCGGTCCCCCGGCCAGGCGTCGGCGGCCCGTGTCCGGGCTCACGCCGCGCAGGCGTCCGCACTGCTGGTTCCGGCAGTGGCCGCGGGGTCGCTCGAGGCCACGATCGCCTCGCTGCAGGATCGCCTCCACGTCGTTCCCGACGACTGGCGGAGCTACGCCTCGCTCGGGCTCGCGTACGTGGCGCAGTCGCGTGTCACCGGCGATCCGTCCTGGTACCCGAAGGCGGAGGGCGTGCTCGCCCGATCGCTCGAGATCAACGCGGACGGCAACGTCGAGGAAGCGCTCGGGGTGGGTGTGCTCGACCTCGCGCGCCATGACTTCGCGGGTGCCCTGCGCCAGGGCCGTCGGGCGGCCGCGCTCGATCCGTACGGTGCCGACGCCTTCGGGGTCATCGGCGACGCCCTGGTCGAGCTCGGGCGGTACGACGGGGCGTTCGCGGCCTTCCAGACGATGGTGGACATGAGGCCGGACCTCGCCTCCTACGCCAGGGTCGCGTACGCGCGGGAGCTCGTCGGCGACGTTCGGGGCGCCGAGCGGGCCATGCGGATGGCGTTCGACGCCGCGGGGACACCGGCCGACGCGGCATGGACCGCGTACCGGCTGGGCGAGCTCGCGTTCGGCTCGGGCGACGTCCGCTCGGCGCGTGGCTGGTACCGGCGCGGGCTCGAGCTCGACCCCGCCTACGTGTCGAACGAGGCCGGCATGGCCAAGGTTGCCTGGGCGCGGGGCGACGACCGGCTCGCGATCGAGCGGTACACGGACGTCGTCGCTCGGTACCCCTCAGCCGAGTTCGTCGTCGCGCTGGCGGACCTGTACCGGGCGACGGGGCAGACCACGATGGCGGAGCATCAGGAGGACGTGGTCCGGGCGCTGCACGATCTCGCCGCCGCCAACGGTGTGAACGTGGATCTCGAGCTCGCGCTGTTCGACGCCGACCACGGCGATCCGGCCGGGGCGCTCTCGGCGGCCCGCGCAGAGTGGGCTCGCCGGCAGAGCGTCAACGTGGCCGACGCGTACGCCTGGGCGCTGTACTCGAACGGTCGGTACGCGCGGGCGTCGGCGTTCGCGGGACGAGCCCTCGCTCTGGGCACGCGCAACGCCCTCTCCCTGTTCCACGCCGGGATGATCCGGCTCGGGCTCGGCGACGAGTCCGGCGCGCGCTCGTATCTCTCGGAGGCACTCGCGACGGACCCGAACTTCTCGATCCAGCACGCCGACGCCGCGAGGCGGACGCTCGCGAGGCTCGAGGTCGGTCGATGAGACGGGCCGCGCGGAGGGCGCTCGTGCTGGCCGGGGTGATCGCGGTCGTGCTCTCGGCACCGACCGGTGCCTCCGCGCACCCGCTCGGCAACTTCACCGTCAACCTCTACGCGGGGATCGAGCTCAGGCCGGGCCGGGTGCGGATCGACTACGTCGTCGACATGGCCGAGATCCCGACCGTGCAGCTGCGCCCGGAGATCGACGCCGATGCCGACGGTCTCGTGACCGACGCCGAACGTGTGGCGTGGGCCGCTCGGACCGCGCCCACCCTGGCGGCGGGCCTGACACTGACGGTAGACGACGAGGCGGTGCCGCTCGAGGTCGTGTCGGCGACGATGCGCTTCCGACCGGGTCAGGGGGGCCTCGACATCCTGCGCCTGGAGGCCACGTTCGCTGGAACCGTGGCGTCCGAAGGGGAGCTCGTGTTCGCGGACGGGAACTTCGGTGAACGGATCGGCTGGCGCGAGGTGACCGCGGTCGGAGCCGACGGCACGACCCTTGGCCGCTCGACGGTCCCGGCGCGCAGCGTCTCGAACGAACTCCGGTCCTACCCGCAGGATCTGCTGTCGAGCCCGCTGCGCGTCGACGAGGCGACGCTCTCGTTCCACCCGGGTCCGAGCGGCCCGGTGGCCGCCTCGGGTTCGGACCGGATCACGACCTCCTCGCGCCCGGACGTCACGGGCGGGGCGTTCGCGAGCTTGGTCGAGCGGACCGGACCGTTCATGCTCGTGGCGCTCCTCGTCGCCTTCGGGTTCGGGGCGCTGCACGCCGTCGGTCCGGGCCACGGCAAGACGCTGATGGCCGCCTACCTGGTCGGGGCCGGGGGACGAGTTCGGCACGCGGTCGCGGTCGGGGGGTCGGTCGCCGTGATGCACACCGCCGCGGTGCTGGCGCTCGGGTTCGTCGTGCTGACGGTGACCGAGGTGTTCGCGCCCGAACGGGTCTACCCGTGGCTCGGGCTGTCCTCGGGCCTGATCGCGCTGGCACTCGGAGCCGGGCTGCTCGTCTCTCGGTTCGGTGCGTGGGGCGAGCGAGACCGGGGGCGCGTGCATCGACACACCCACGGGCGCTCGAACGACGCCGGGTCCGATCGACACGCCAACCCCCACGTGCATCCGCATCCGGCCGAACCGCTGTCCCGGCGGAGCCTGATCGCCCTGGCGGTCGCGGGCGGGATGCTCCCGTCTCCGACGGCCCTCGTCGTGTTGCTGGCCGCGGTCGCCGTGGATCGCCTTGCCTACGGGCTCGCGTTGATCGGAGCGTTCAGCCTGGGTCTCGCGACGGCGCTCGTCCTGGTCGGGATCGCGGCGCTCCGAGCCCGCGATGCGGTCGCGGGGAGGATCTCGGGCCGGACGGCTCGCCTCGTGCCCGTGCTCTCGGCGGCGTCGATCGCGGTCGTCGGTCTCGCGCTGACCCTGCGCGGGCTCGTGCAGATCTGACCGAGGGCGGTTCGGTGTCGCGGACGCGGTCGTCCGTCCGCTAGGCGGTGAGCGAGGCGCGCCAGCTCGGACCGTTCGTGCTCGGTACCGACGGCGCCGGGCCGAGGGCCTCCTCGGTGATCCAGATCTCGTCGTACCGGGACACGTCGACCGAGACCTCGAGCAGGAGGACCCCCTCGTCGGGCCAGAACATCTCGCCCACCGGGGTCCACTCACCGTTGCTCCCGAGCCACAGCTGGTACGCACGACCCGGGGAGGGTTCGGGGCAGTACTCCGCCGCGACATACAGTCGTTGGATGTGAGGCGCCGAGACCTCAACCATGCCGCTCTCCGGCGGCGTCTCGCCCTGCGGCGTCACGTTCACGGGCTGCGCGCCGGGCGAACGCATCGCCGACAGGATCTCGAGGGCGGTTCCCGCGCGGGTCTCTGCCTGTGAGAGGCGGCTCCCCAGCACGAGCGACAGCCCACCCATGGCCACCAAGGCAACCGCCGATGCGGCGACGGCGATGAGCGCGCCTCGTCTCGGCCGGCGTCCTTGGAGCGGGACCTCCTCCATCGCGCGATGGAGGCGGGGCAGGAGGGTCTCGGGAGGGTCGACGGGCGACGCCGCGAGCGCGAGGTCGCCCGAGATCGCCTGGAGCTCGGTCAGGGTCCCGCGGCACCGGAGGCAGGCCGGCACGTGCTCGGCGAGGATCCGGTCGGCCTCGGCCGCGTCCTCGCCGGAGAGTGCCAGCAGGACGTAGCCGGCCAGGAGCTCGTCGATCCGCTCGTGATCCTCGGTCAAGACCTCACTCCTCCCGCAGGGCTTCCCGCAGCTTCCGCATCGCCGCCAACGTCCTCGTCTTCACGGTTCCGATCGGGATGCCGAGCTCTTCGGCGATCCGCACCTGCGTCTTGCCGTCGAGATAGGCCATCTCGAGCACCTGCTGCTGCGCCGGAGGAAGCGTCGTGAGCGCGTCTCGGACCTCTTTGCGCCGAACGCGCAGGTACGCGTCCTCGACGACGTCCTCCGCAGGGTCTTCGCCGGTCGCGGGCTCGAGGTTCGCCGCCCGTTCGGTCCGGCGCCTCAGACGCTCCTCGCGCCGGACCGCGTCGACCGCCCGATGATGGACCAGAGAGAGGAAGAAGGAGCGGAACGCCCCCCGGGCGGGATCGAAGGCCTCGGGCGCCCGCCACAGGGCCAGGAAGGCGTCCTGGACGACCTCCTGGGCGATCAGGTCCTGGGAGGTCACCCGGAGCGCGACGCCGTACGCCGAGCGCGCGTACCGCCGGTAGAGCTCGTCGAAGGCCGACCGGTCCCGAGCCGAGACCCGTCGATGGAGCTCGAGATCGTGCCGGTCGTCCTCGCCCACGGGCAGTTCTCTACCACACGGGCGCGTCGCCTTCCCTCGCTACCATGCGTCCGTGCCCGAGGTGCTGATGTACTCGCGACCGGGATGCGGCCTGTGCGACGAGGCCCGCGAGGTGATCATGGCCCAGCGGGTGCAGACGCCCTTCGACTACCGGGAGGTCGACATCTCCGGCGACGACGCGCTCGAGCTCGAGTACGGGATCCGCATCCCCGTCGTGCTGGTCGACGGGCGGGAGCTGTTCGAGATCCGGGTGGATGCGCGTCGCCTGGCGGAGACCGTCGCGGGCGAGATCTAGTGCACTCGTGAACCCCGATTCACGAATGCACTATCATCCTCCGGCGTGGCCGAGCGGTCGATCCCGGAGGCGACCGTCGGGCGGCTGCCCGTCTACCTGCGCGCGCTGGTGGAGCTCGCCGAGTCGGGCAGCCCGACCGTCTCGTCGGAGGTGCTCGCCGAGCTGACCGGGGTGAACTCGGCCAAGGTCCGCAAGGACCTCTCGCATCTCGGCTCCTACGGCACCCGAGGCGTCGGCTACGACGTCGCCTACCTCGTCCACCAGATCCGTCGCGAGCTGGGTCTCACCCAGCACTGGCCCATCGTGATCGCCGGGATCGGCAACCTCGGGCACGCGCTCGCGAACTACCGGGGGTTCGCCGAGAGGGGGTTCCGGCCGGCGGCGCTCGTCGATAACGACCCTGCGAAGGTGGGCGAGGAGGCGGGGGGCCTCCGCATCCGCCCGGTCGAGGATCTGCCGGCCATCGCGCGCGAACACGACGCGCTGATCGGGGTGATCTGCACGCCGGCCCCGGCGGCCCAGGCGGTGGCCGAAGCGATGGTGCGCGCCGGCGTCCGGTCGATCCTGAACTTCGCGCCCGTCGCGCTCGTCGTGCCCGAAGGGGTCTCGGTGCGCAAGGTGGATCTGGCGGTCGAGCTGCAGATCCTCACCTACTACGAGCAGAGGAAGGCCGCGCTCGCCGAGGTCAAGGGACGGCGCAGGGCGCCCGCGGACGCCTGAGAGGGTCCCCATCCCCGGCGGCTCCGCGGGGCTACTTCGCGATCGTGAACCAGAGGGCGATGAAGATCACGATCACGGTGATGCCGAACAGGATGAACTGGACGGCTCCCTGTTCGATCAGCGGCGCTTCTTGCGCGAGCATCGCTCCTCCTAGGCGGGTCCGTACCACGGGGGGGCGGTCCCGCCCGTCAGGATCTCCTTGCGTTTGCGTTCCGCGCGGTCCAGGAACGGGAGGTGGGCCCCGAACAGGACCGTCGAGCCGATCAGGAACATCCAGGAGTACCGGTTGACGCTCCCGGAGTCATGGCGGAGGTAGACCGTGAGGATCGGGCCACCGTCGGTGAAGAACGCGTGTGCGGCGGCGAGCGAGACCCCGTCGTCGGTGGCGTAGAACTCGACGTTCTGGACCGTGAAGTCCGTCGTGGTCAGCGCGCCGGGCTCGTGCTCGCTCTTGCCGAGCTCCTCGTTCGCCTGATCGGCGAGGTAGCCCTGCGTTGCCGACGTGACCGACTGGACCGACGCCTGATCCTCGTCGTTGGTACCGGGCTCGCGCCACCCGTTGCCGGGGTAGGAGGCGTATGCCTCGTAGACGGGCTCGGGATCGGTCCCGATCGACTCGACCACCCATGCGGGCTCCGCCCCACGCGGCCCGAGGTTCACCGGCGTGTCGAGCCCCTGGGAGAAGAAGCCGAACGTCCAGATCGAGGACAGGATCATCAACCAACCGAAGAGCGAGACGGCCAGGACCAGGTACCCCATCCGCCGACCGAACACGGCCGCGAGCACGATCAGCACGCTGCCGACGAAGAGCACGAACGCCATGATCACGGCGAGACCGCCCTTCAGCATGGTGTCGCATCCGATCTCGAACCCGAGGCAGCTCGCGCCGATCATCAGAACTGGATGTTGGTCGTCGGGTTTGGCTTCTTGGTCGGGTCACCGTTCAGGAACTGCTCGACGGCCTTGTCGACGGCCGCGGGGTTCGTGCATACGTTGTGCTCGAACGGGACCTGCGTCTCATCCTGGATGCTGACGATGTAGTTCACGATGTCGTTGATCTGCTGGTCACCGAGCGCGCCCGCGAAGCGGATGCTCCAGGACGGCATGAGCCCCCTGCCCTGCTCGATCGTGGTGTAGATGTCGTTCAGGCCGTAGATCAAGGGGTGTCCCGTGAAGGGCCCGCCGCACACGGTGGTGAGGTTCGGCGTGATGAACACGTCGTTGGGGTCGTCGGGGGTCTTGGTGTTCGGGATCTTCGAGCCCTCCAGCGTAGGCCCGTGGCATTGCACGCACCCGACGCCGCCCTGGTTGTCCTCGGTGTACACCTGGACCGCGTGCGCGCCGCGGGCGATCGCGGCGTCGATCATGTCTTGCTCCTGGTGGAGGTTGCGGTCCGGCTCGAAGAGCCAGACGGCGGGGACCCAGATCACGAAGAAGAGCACGAGCACGACACCCCATCCCTGGAGCTTCTGCAGCAGCGGCGTCTCCAGGTCGGGGTCGGACGGTCCCGGGCGCATCGCGTTCGGGATCTCGGCCTCTCGGCGGGTGCGGCCGCGCAGGATGAGGACGGCACCGGCGATCGCCAGGAAGATGGCCCCGCCGACGGCCAGGATGATGCCCTGGGCCTGCGAAAGCCCGAGCATCACTGCACCGCCACGCAGAACGGTCCAGCTATGGGCTTGTGGGTCGTGTCGGTCCCGCGGGGCGGTCCGAGGATCACCTCGGCGGTGTCGACCAGGACGTCCCCGTTATCGCTCACCGTCACCTTGAACCGGTCCATCCCGTGCGGGGCCGGTCCGAGCTTGTACTCGCCCGCGGTGTTGTACTTCGATCCGTGGCACGGGCACTCGAACCACTGTGAGGACTGGCAGAACGGCACCCGGCAACCCAGATGGACGCATCGCTGGTACAGGGGCATGATGCCGTCCGTGGTCACACCCTCGGCCGCGTAGTTGACGTCGCCGTCGGGCGTTCCGTTGTACGGGACGATGTAGAAGCGCCCGGTGCCCGAGTAGAAGGGCAGGTCGTTGTCCTTGATGTAGGCGAGGATGTCGTCCAGCTTGCCGGCGTTGATGACCGAGCCGAACCCGCCCCGCAGGTTCGGCCACAGGAACGCGATCGTCGCGCCTCCGAACTCGGCGCCGAACACCAGCAGCGACGCGACCAGCGAGCGGCGGAAGAACTCCCGCCGGCTGACCGGCTTGGGTGCGGCCGGGGCCGGTTCCCCGAGGATCGCCGCGCTGGCCGCCGCATCGGCCTTCCGCTGCGCCTTGCGGGACCTGGCGAACGAGAGCCCGAAGAAGATCGCGAACAGGTCGATGACCACGATCACGACGATCGCCGCGACGGTGCCGCTCGAGAGCGCTAGGACGGGCGTCATAGCTCGAAGAACACCCCTTGGGCCCACGGCCAGACCCAGTTGTAGCCCGTCCCCCGGAAGAACGAGCCGATGATCGTGAGCGTCGCGCCGAACATCAACAGCATCGTGAACAGCGTGATCGCGATCTTGCGGTCACCCGGCCTGGTGCTCGGGTTGCGGTCCACGAACGGCGCGACCGCGAGCGCCAGCAGGACGAGCGTCGGCGCGAACAGCACGCCGGCGACCATCGGGTGGAAATAGCGCAGCAGCTCCTGCAGGCCGAGGAAGTACCAGGGCGCCTTCGACGGGTTCGGCGTGAGGTTCGGGTTCGCGAGCTCGCGTAGCGGGGCGTTCACGAAGGTGGAGAAGATCGTGAGCGCCGCGAGCACGATCAGCATCGCGACGAACTCCTCGATCAGCAGGTGCGGCCACACGTTGATGCGGTCGCCCTGCTCGCGTTCGACGCGCTGGATGCCCTCGGGCGGGACGAGGGCCAGCAGCCGGTGCTTCTCGGGCGCGCCCTTCTTCGGCTCCGGGACGTTGCCCGTGGGCTCGGGTGCCTGACGCTCCGGCGCGGTCACCGTCGCGGTAGCCACGGCCGCGGCCGGGGCGGCGGCGGCCGGGGCGGCGGTGGACGGGGCGGCGACAGGAGCGGCCGCAACCGCTGCGGCCGCAGGAGCGGCAGCAGGAGGTGCTCCACCGCCGTCGCCGCCGGCGGCGGTTGCGGCGGCGGGTGTGGGAGCGGGCGTCTCGCCGGTCTTCGCGCGGTGCGCGCGGACGCCGGCCGAACGCGCGCGTCCCTCCGCCACGCGCCGGTCGGTCCCCTTCGCGAGTTCCTCGGCCAGGACCCGGTCGAACGTCTCCTGGTCGAGCGGTGTGTCTTCCCGGGCCATCGTCCCCCTCTTCGGCTGTTTAGAGCGGTCCCGAGATGCCGCCGTCCTTGCGGATCCGCCAGAAGTGGACCGCGAGGAAGATCACCAGGACGAACGGCAACGCGAGCACATGTAAGACGTACCAACGGAGCAACGTGTCGGGCCCTACGATCACGCCGCCGAGCAGCAGGAAGTTCGCCTGCTTCGCGATGAGCGGCGAGTAGCCGGCGAGCGAGGTACCGACCGTGACCGCCCACACCGCGAGCTGGTCCCAGGGCAACAGGTAGCCCGTGAAGGACAGGCCCAACGTCAGGAACAGCAGCAGGACGCCGACCACCCAGTTGAACTCCCGCGGCGGCTTGTAGGAGCCCGTGTAGAAGACCCGTGCCATGTGCAGCGTCACGCTGAACACCATCAGGTGGGCACCCCACCGGTGCAGGTTCCGGACCAGGTCCCCGAAGAACACCGACGTCCGGATGTTCTGCATGTCCGTGTAGGCGGCCGCCGAGCCGAGCTCGGCGGCCGGCCGGTAGAAGAACATCAGGTAGATCCCGGTGACGGTCAGCAGGATGAACAGGAAGAACGAGAGGCCGCCGAGGCAGAACGTGTACGTCAGCTTCAGCCCGTGGCGCTTCATCTTCACGGGGTGAAGGTGGTACAGCACGTTGTTCATCGTCGCGAGCGCTCGATCGCGCGACGTATCTCGGTAGCCGCGGCGGAAGATCGATCCCGGCCGGAAGATCGACTTCCAGACCTCGGTCTCGCGGACGCGGTCGAGGGCTTCGCTGGGCGTCGGCAGCTTCAGCTTCGCCACGTCTTCCCTTCGTCCCTTCCCGGCCCTATCCGGCCTCGGCGCGTTGCGATTCGGGTACCGCCGCCATCGTGCGCTGCCCGCGGGGGGCCTCAGGCAGCCGCGCGTAGTACAGCGTGTCGGTGGGGCACCGGTCCACGCAGACGGAGCAGCGGGTGCACGCGTTGTCGTCCACGACGAACACGGAGTAGGCGTTACGCACCTCGGCGTCGACGGCTTCGTCCTCGGCACCCTCCACGATGTCCGTAGACATCATGTAGATGCAGTTCCACGGACACACGTCTTCGCAGGCCCGGCACAAGATGCAGTTGTCGGGGTCGAGCATCAGGTGCTTCGGTGACTTGACGCCCTTCGCGAGCCAGTCGGGGTCGACGGACTCGACGACGTAGTCCGTGTGCACGTCCACCTCGGTCTTGGTGAACGGCATCGTCTAGCGCTCCCTCACCGGTAACCGCCGGTCGGACGATCGGCGGTCCCGCCCCGCAGCTTGCGGCGCCAGTTCTGCATGATCGCGCCGATCACGACCACGGTCACGAACGGACCCACCGCGAGGTTGGCCGCGACGAAATCCCGCGCGAGCGGGTGCCAATCCGACGTTCCGGACAGCCCGCCCCACCCGAGCTTCTGCTCGGCGAAGTAGAGCCAGGCCGAGGGGATGACGGCCATCGTGATGACGCTGAAGAAGGCGAACCCCAGCGAGAACAGGACGGCCTTGGTCCACGTCCATTCGAAGTTCTTGACGATCGGCTCGGCGCGTTCCTTCGCCTTGACCAGCACCGTCGGGACCTTCATGCGGCCTCCGTCGCCACGACCGTCCTCTCGTTCTCGGCTCGTCCGTGCCTGGATCGGGTCGGATTATAGTCACGCGTTTCTCGCGTCCCGCGCAGTCGTGGACCCCCACCCCAGGTTTGTGAATCGGTTCACAAGGCCGTCGGCCACTATCGCAGGAGCGGCCGTTCGACCGCAACCCAGTGGATGGCCGATCCGGGACCGTTGGCGAGGCGTCGACCCTAGACTGGCGCCGTGACCGGGGCGCTCGCCGACTGGGTCCAGGATGGTCTGGGGTCGTGGTGGGCCCCCGGCCTCGCGTTCGCCGCGGGGGTCGTCTCGTTCGCGTCGCCCTGCGTGTTCCCACTCGTGCCCGGGTACCTCTCGTTCGTCGCGGGTGGAGAGGTCCGCGACGAACGCCAACCGGTCATCCCGATCCTGCTGTTCATCGCCGGGTTCGCTGCGGTCTTCTCGGCGCTCGGCGCGTTCACCGGCGCGATGACGAGGCTCCTGCGGTCGCCGGCGGGTATCCGCATCTCGGGGGCGATCATCGTCGCGTTCGGCGTCCTGATGGTCCTGTACGCGCTCCGGCTCGGATCGCCGTCGCTGTTCGCCGAGCGCCGGCCGCTGCTCGAGCGTGCGCGGCCGGGGCGGGCCTGGGCCTTCCCGCTCGGGGTCGCGTTCGGGGCGGGATGGACACCCTGTATCGGTCCCGTCCTCGCGGGCGTGTTGGCCATCGCGGGCTCGCAGGGCGGATCGCTGCGGGGGGCCTTGCTCCTGTTCGTGTACTCGATGGGGCTCGGGGTGCCGTTCCTGCTGGTCGGCGTCGGGATCCGCAAGCTGATGGGCGCCCTCGCGTTCGTGAAGCGGAACTACCAGTGGATCGCGGGGGTCTCCGGCGTGATCATGATCGGCATCGGCGTCCTGGTGGCGACCGACCTGTGGACCCGGATGCTCGGGCCTGTGTTCCGCGCGATCAGCGACTTCAACCCACCGATCTGAGCCGCCGGGTCGGCCGGATGGTGTCTCGCCTAGGGGGTTTGCACGATGGCCGAGACATGTCCGCGGGCCCGGGCAAGGGTGCTACAGTGCGCCGGGCCTCGGTGCCCGTCTGAGGTCCACGCGGAGGGATACGGGGAAGGTGCGCAGGAGAACGGTCGTGGTCCTGGGCCTGGCGGCCCTGGCCCTCGTGGCCGCGGCCTGCGCGCCGAACGCCACCCAGTCCGCGCTCGAACCCGAGGGCCCCTACGCACAGAAGTCGTACGACCTGTTCGTCCCGGTCTTCTGGGTCGCGGCCACGATCTTCTTCATCGTCGAGGGCCTGCTGCTGGTGTTCGTGATCCGCTTCCGGCATCGGAAGAAGCAGACCCGGATCCCGCCGCAGATCCACGGCAACACGCGGCTCGAGATCGCGTGGACCATCCTGCCGACGCTGATCCTGGCGGGCGTCGCGGTGCCCACGATCGCGACGATCTGGGACCTCGCGGCCAAGCCGAAGGGCGACATCCTCGAGGTGAACGTCCTGGCGCACCAGTGGTGGTGGGAGTTCGACTACCCGAACCAGAAGATCCTGACCGCGAACGAGCTGCACATCCCGACGGGCAAGCCCGTGTACCTGACCTTGTGCGCGGTCGGGTTCGGGTACGGCGAGCCGGTTCCCAGCCAGGGTGGCCAGCCCGCCCCGAGCGCGTGCCAGACCGGACCGCCGGACGGACAACCGCCGGCCTCGATCGGCGCCGCGGTGATCCACTCGTTCTGGGTGCCCCAGCTCGCCGGGACGCAGGACGTGATCCCCGACCAGACCAACCACCTCACGATCGAGGCCGACGAGCCCGGCGTCTACACGGGACAGTGCAAGGAGTTCTGCGGGCTCTCGCACGCGTACATGAAGTTCCGGGTGGTGGCGCACACCCCGGAGGACTTCGACCGATGGGTGGCCGAGCAACAGGCTCCGGCGTCGCCGGCGGAGGCCGGAAGCGATGCGGCCGCCGGACAGGGCGTGTTCCTCCAGACCTGCACCGGGTGTCATGCGATCGCCGGGCTCGAGACGGCGAACGGCCAGCCGGTGCTCGCCAACGGTGGTCCGAACCTCACGCATCTGATGAGCCGCCAGTGCTTCCGTGGATGCACGATGCCGATCACCGATGAGAACCTGCGACGCTGGATCTCGAACCCGAGGGCGGTCGAGGCGGGATCGTTCATGCCCGACTACGGTCTGTCGCCCGAGCAGGTCGATCAGGTGATCGCGTTCCTGAACACGCTGGAGTGAGGTGAGGACCCCTTGGCGACCGTGAGCGTCCCGGTGGAGCGGCCCGGCGGCCTGCTCCGGCGCCCGCACGCGACGACGGGGTTCTGGAGCTGGATCACGACCGTCGACCACAAGAAGATCGGGATCTTGTACGGGATCACGGCCTTCGCGTTCTTCCTGATCGGCGGGAGCGAGGCCCTGTTGATCCGGCTGCAGCTGGCGCGGCCCGATCAGAGCATCCTCGAGCCCGCCGTCTACAACGAGCTGTTCACGATGCACGGCATCACGATGGTGTTCCTGGTCGTGATGCCCCTGTCGGCGGCCTTCTTCAACTACCTGCTCCCGCTCATGATCGGCGCGCGCGACGTGGTCTTCCCGCGCCTGAACGCCTTCAGCTACTGGGCGTTCCTGTTCGCCGGCATCTTCATCTACTCGAGCTGGTTCCTCGGAGGGGCGCCGAACGGCGGGTGGTTCGGCTACGCGCCGAACTCCGTCATCGACCCGACCCGCGGGATGACCTTCTACGCGATCGGGCTGCTGATCGCCGGGATCGCATCGACGGTCTCGGCGGTGAATCTCGCGGTCACGATCCTCAACATGCGGGCGCCGGGGATGACGCTGTTCCGGATGCCGGTGTTCGTGTGGATGGGCCTGGTCGTCCAGCTGCTCCTGGCGTTCAGCCTGCCCGTGATCACGATCGGCCTGGTCGAGCTCTTGTTCGACCGCCTGTTCGGGACGCACTTCTTCGACGTCGCGGCGGGCGGGAGCCCGGTGCTGTGGCAGCACCTGTTCTGGCTCTTCGGCCATCCCGAGGTCTACATCCTGATCCTGCCGGCGATGGGCATCGTGTCCGAGATCCTGCCGGTGTTCGCGCGCAAGCCCCTGTTCGGCTACCAGTTCGTCGTGTTCAGCGGGATCGCGATCGGGTTCATCGGGTTCGGCGTGTGGGCGCACCACATGTTCGCGGTGGGTCTGGGGCCGGTGGCGAACACGGCCTTCGCGGTCTCGACGATGATCATCGCGATCCCCACCGGCGTGAAGATCTTCAACTGGCTCGGCACGCTGTGGAACGGCGACATCCGGTTCACGACCCCGATGCTGTTCTCGATCGGGTTCATCGCGATGTTCGTGATCGGCGGCCTGTCCGGGGTGACCCACGCGGTGGTGCCCTCGGACTACCAGCAGACCGACACCTACTACATCGTGGCGCACTTCCACTACGTGCTGTTCGGGGGCGCGATCTTCGGCCTGTTCGGCGGCATGTACTACTGGTGGCCGAAGGTGTTCGGGCGCATGCTGTCCGAGGTCGGCGGCAAGCTGAACTTCTGGCTGATGCTGATCGGCTTCAACATGACGTTCGGGCCGATGCACATCCTCGGCCTCCAGGGCATGCCCCGGCGGATCCAGAGCTACCCCGCGTCGCTCGGCCTCGCCTTCTGGAACATGGTCTCGACGATCGGCGCCTTCATCATCGCGATCAGCGTGCTCGTGTTCCTGGTCAACGCGGTGGCGAGCTTCCGCAAGCCGAAACAGATGGAGGCCGACCCGTGGGACGCCCGGACGCTCGAGTGGTCGACGTCCTCCCCGCCGCCCGAGTACAACTTCGAGGAGATCCCGGTCGTGCATTCGTTGGACGATCTCTGGCACCGCAAGTACGCGGAGAGCGAGGGCGGTCGCGTCGTACCGGTCGCGGCCGGGGGCTCGGGCGAGACCGCACACGTCGAGGGGGTCGGCCGGACGGATGAACACGCCGAGGGGCACGCGATCCACATGCCGTCGCCCTCGTACTTCCCGCTCGTCGCGGCCGCGGGCCTGCCGGTGATCGGCTACGGGCTGATCTTCGGGATCCCGGCCGTCGCGGTGGGCCTGATCATCACGCTCGCCGGGTTCTTCGGGTGGGCCCTGGAGCCCTCGTCGGAGTGAGGTGCTGATGGCGAGCCTCGAGCACTCGATCGCGCCGCCCGTGAGCGACCACGCGGCCACCAGCACGGGGCTGCCGCACCTGAAGCTCGCGATGTGGCTGTTCCTGGCGTCGGACTGCCTGCTGTTCGGCGCCCTGATCTCGACGTACGTGCTGTACCGAGGCGCGAGCGTGGTCGGCCCCTACCCTGCCGACGTCTTCGACATCCCGTACACGTCCGTGTCGTCGTTCGTCCTGCTCGCGAGCTCGCTCACGATGGTGCTCGCGCTCGCGGCGATCCAGCGCGGCGACGTCGGCCGTTGCCGGGTCTGGCTGCTCGCGACGGCCCTGCTCGGGATGACGTTCCTCGGCGGCCAGGTGTACGAGTTCACGTCGTTCGTCCGCGAGGGGTTGACGCTCAAGACGAACGTGTTCGGGACGTCCTTCTACGTGCTGACCGGCTTCCACGGGACCCACGTCGCGATCGGGGTCCTGATGCTGCTCACCCTGTTCACGCTCTCGTTCGCGGGCAAGATCAACCAGGACAGCGCGATGACCGTCGAGCTCGTCGGCCTGTACTGGCACTTCGTGGACATCGTGTGGATCGTGATCTTCACCGTGGTGTACCTGATCCCGACCGGGAACCCGGGGGGCTAGGAGCGGGCGATGGCCGACACGCACGTCGACGACCCAACCCCCGAGGTGCACGCACCAGCGGTGCATGCCGGGCGGCACCCGGGTCCGAAGGAATACATCCGGATCGCGCTGATCCTCGCGCTCATCACCGCCGCCGAGGTTGCCGTCTACTACCTCGAGGGCTTCAAGGAGATCCTGGTCCCGCTCCTGTTCTTCTTCTCGTTCGTGAAGTTCACCCTCGTGGTCCTGTGGTTCATGCACCTGAAGTTCGACAGCCGCACGTACGCCCGGTTCTTCGTGATGGGCCTGGCCGGCGCCGTCACGCTGTTCCTGATCGTGCTCCTCATCTTCCAGGTGTTCTCGAGCTAGCCATGCCCGCCTGGCACGCGCACCCGAGCGTCTGGCTGGTCCTGGGAGGGATCTGGGCCGCCTACCTGGTCGCCGTCCGTGACCACCGGCCCGCACGGGCCGAGGCGGCGGATCGTCGGCGGCGGACGACGCTGTTCTCGCTCGGGATGGCGTTCCTGTGGGTCGGGGCCGACTGGCCGGTGCACGATCTCGCCGAGGGCTACCTGTATTCGGTCCACATGGTGCAGCACCTGCTGTTCACCTTGGTGGCGCCGCCGCTGATCATCGCGGGGATGCCAGCGTGGATGTGGCGCACCGTCCTCCGGCCCCGCGGCGTCTTCTTCGTGTTCCGGTTCCTGACCCGTCCGGTGGTCGCGCTCGTCCTGTTCAACGGGCTGCTGCTCTTCACGCACTGGCCCGAGGTGGTGCGGGCCTCCGTCGGCTCCGAGCTCACGCACTTCAGCCTGCACGTCCTGCTCTTCGGGTCCGCGATCGTGATGTGGTGGCCGGTGATGTCGCCGCTCGTCGAGCTCCCCGCGCTCACGCCGCCCGCGCAGATGATGTACCTGTTCGCGCAGTCGCTCGCGCCCACGATCCCGGCCTCCTTCCTGACCTTCGGGCACACCCTGCTGTACCCGGTGTACGGGACGTTCCCTCGGATCTGGGGCATCTCGGCGCTGAACGATCAGCTGATCGCCGGGCTCCTCATGAAGATCGTCGGGGGTCTCATCCTGTGGGGGTTCGTGGCGACGATCTTCTTCCGGTGGCACGCGCGGGAGGAGCGCGACGGGTGGGACGCGCTCGCGCACCGCCAGGTCGAACGTGAGCTGCGATCGAAGGTGACCCGATGAAGCCGGCGCTCCGCGACCGCCTGGTGATGCCGATCCTGCTCCCGCTCGCGATCCTCTCCGTTATCGCCGCGGTCCTGTACGGGTTCTCGAGGATCTTGCTCTCGCTCACCCCCACCGCGGCGACGCTGACCGCGATCGTCGTCGCGTCGGGCGTCGTGCTGACGGCATCGGTCGCGGCGAGCCGCAAGCAGGTCCGCCTGTCGACCCTCGGCGCGATGCTCGGCGTGACGGCGGGCGTCGCCATGCTGGCCGGGGGCGTCGCGCTCGCGGTCGTCGGCGGCACCGAGGAGGCGCCGGGCGGGGGGGAGAAGCCGGTGGTGGCGCTCGCGGCGGCCAACATCGCGTTCGAACCCACGAGCCTGACCGTCCCGGCCGGGCAGGCGTTCACCCTGCGGTTCAACAACAAGGACGCGAACGTCCAGCACAACGTCGAGATCTTCGACAACCCCGATCGCAGCGGGACGCCGCTGTTCGCCGGCGACCTGGTCACGGGCGTCCGGCAGGTCGACTACGCCGTGGCCCCGCTCGAGGCAGGCCCGTACTTCTTCCGGTGCATCGTGCACCCGACCATGACCGGCGAGATGCAGGCGGTCCAGGGGGAGGGTGGTCCGGGCGGCACGGGTGGTTCGGGTCCCGGAGGCCCGGGCGGCGGCGTGACGGTCGTTGCCCAGAACATCGCCTTCGACACCTCGACGATCAACCTCCCGCCGGCGCCCTCGACGATCACGTTCGAGAACCGGGACGCCGGCGTGCAGCACAACATCGCGATCTACTCGAACAGCTCGCTGGACCAGGAGCTGTTCAACGGGGACCTGGTGACGGGGCCGGCGACCGCCCAGTACGACGTGCCGGCCCTGCAGCCAGGGGAGTACTACTTCCAGTGCAACGTCCATCCCAACATGAACGGGAGCGTCGTCGTCTCGGACACCGGGGGAGGCGGCAACGCCCCGCCCCCAGAGCCGACCGGGCCCTCCTGACGCGATCTCATCCGATCGGGACCATGACGCGGCTCGCGAGGATTCCGTACGCTCCGACCAGGTGACCGAGGCACCGGCCGGCCGAACGATGGCTGGGTGCCCGTGGGGAGGGATCTGTATGAGCACTCGGGTGCGGGGCCGCTCGATGATGCCCTGGTGGTTGTTCTTGGTGACCGGGATCGCCTGGCTGTTGGTTTCGCTGATCGTGCTCCGGTTCGACATCACGTCCATCGCCGCCGTCGGTGCCCTGCTCGGCGTCGTCTTCCTGATGGCCGGTGTGAACGAGTTCGTCATCATGGGTGCCCAGCCGAGCTGGCGGTGGGCTCACGCGCTCCTCGGGGTCCTGTTCATCGGGGGCTCGATCTGGGCGTTCGTGCACCCGCTCGACGCCTTCTACGAGCTGGCAGCGATCCTCGGCTTCCTGCTGCTGCTGAAGGGTGCCTTCGACATCTCCCTCGCGTTCATGACCCGGGAGGTCAACGACCTGTGGTGGCTCGGGCTCGTCGTGGGGGTCCTCGAGGTCTTCTTGGCCTTCTGGGCCTCTCAGCAGCTGTTCGCGCCGCGCGCGGCGCTGATCCTGCTGTGGGTCGGCTTCGCGGCGATGTTCCGGGGCTTCACCGAGATCTTCCTCGCCTTCGAGGTTCGGAGGCAGAGCAAGGAGCTAATCACGGCCGTCTAGGCACCGCACGGACCCGTCCGAGTTGGCGGAGATCCCTCGCCGTCGCGAGGCCCGGCCGATCGAAGGAACGGAGGGCATCGTGGACGAGCAAGGGAACGGGTCGCAGGAGCAGTCCCCGGAGGAGCGGTCGCCGTCGGGGCAGTCGCCAGAGGAGCTCGAGGTCGAGCTCGAGCGTCTGAAGGCGGAGCGGGAGGAATTGGAGGCGCGGGTCGAGACCCTCGAGGCCAAGCCCGAGAAGCGGCAACGGCTGCGGCGGGTCCTGACCCCGATCCTGGTCGCGCTCTCCATCCTCGTCTTCACGGTCACCGTGCCCGCCGCCTGGGGTGCTCGGACGGTCCTGAACACGGATCGCTACGTGGCGACCGTCGCGCCGCTCGCGGACGACCCCGCGGTCCAGGCGTCGATCGCGGCGAAGCTCACCGACCAGGTCTTCTCGGCGCTCGACGTCCAGGGGACGCTGTCCGAAGTGCTGGCAGGGCTCGGCGAGCGCGCGACGGTGCTCGCCGGGCCGCTCACGAACGCGATCAAGGGGTTCGTCCAGGACCAGGTCCTGAAGGTGGTCGAGAGCGACGCGTTCAAGACGTTCTGGGTGCAGGCCAACACCTTCGTCCACACACAGGTGCTGGCGATCCTGCGTGGCGGGGGTGGCGACACCATCACGGTGGAACAGGGCAAGGTCCTCCTGAACCTGCTCCCGCTGGTGAACCTCGCGCTCGGGTCGATCCAGCAGGTCGCGTCCGATCTGGTGGGCCGCGACGTCACCCTCCCGCAGATCACGGCCGACGAGATCCCGAGCCAGGCGATCTCGCAGCTGGAACAGGCGCTCGGCATCGACCTGCCAGACAACTACGGCCAGATCGTCGTCTACGACTCGGAGGATCTGGCAGCGTTGCAGCAGGCCCTGTACACGTTCGAACGCCTGTTGGTGCTCCTGCTGATCTTGATCCCGCTCCTCGTGGCGGCGAGCCTGTGGGTCTCCACCCGCAGGCGCCGAACGCTGATCCAGCTCACGGCGGGCGCGGCGGTCGGGCTCGTCGTCATCCGGCGGATCGCGATCATCTCCCGGAACAGCCTGTTCGACCGCGTCGACACGAGCAAGTTCCCCTCGGTGCGCGTCCTCACGAACACGCTGATGGACAGCCTCTTCCGTTACACGGCCATCCTGCTGGCGATCGTCCTGATCACCGCGCTGATCGCGCTGATCACCGGACCGTACCCGTGGGCCGTGACGGCGAGGGCCTGGGTGCGGGACGGGGCTCGGGGCCTGGCGGCGGCGTTCGGCGGCGAGCGGCTGCCGGACACGGGCCGGGTCCGCTGGATCCGCGACCATCGTGATGCGCTGATGCTCGGCGGCGCGATCTTCGCCGTCGCGCTGCTGCTGCTGTTCGACCTCTCGCTGTGGGGGTTCGTGATCGCCGGCATCGTGATCGCGCTGTACGAGATCGCGTTGTCCCGGCTCGGTCACGAGCCGCAAGGCTCGGAGGTGACGTAGCCCGCTACTGCAGGGGAGGGAGCTTCGGCCCCCAGTCGTAGATGACGGTCGTGCGGACGATGAGGTCCTGGATCGACTCGTTCCGGCTGCTGACCGCGCTCCAGAAGAGGCCGATCGGGAACAGCGCGCAGAGCGCCGCTCGCACGAACGACCGCCAGAGCGGCAGCCCCGAGCCGTCGGAGGACACCACCCGCAGACCCAGCACGTTCTTGCCGAAGGTCCGTCCCGTGTTCGCCCACCCGATCGTCAGGTAGGCGATGAGGAGGATCCAGCCGAGGGCGCCGAGGTTCAGCGCGGAGACCTCGGGCCAGGTGAAGGTCCTCGGGTGCAGGAGGAAGCGGACCCCGCTCACCGCGAAGTAGACGCCGATGAGGGTCCCGACGACCACCAGGAGGTCGATCGCGTCGGCCAGGAGCCGGGACACGATCCCGGCGCGCTGGCCCTGCAGCCCCCGGGCCACCGAGGGGGCGGAGACGCTCACGATCGATCCGGCGGGTCGTCCGCTCCCGCGTCGGGAGCTGTGGGTGCACGCAAGGAGGGGTCGCCGGACCCGACGCCGGAGCCGCCGTCCGTGGTTCGGCGCAACAGGCGTTCGACCAGGCGCGAGATGGCTCGGTCCGCGTTCATGCTCTGGACGCGGATGCCGCCGACCGTCTCGGTCGTCATCGAACCCACGGCTTCCTGGATGATCCGCGTCAGGTTGACCTCCTCGATCACCTCGCTGGCGAGGGAGGTGAGGTCCAGGCGCCGCACGAGCTCCTGGAGATCGAGCTTGTCCGCGACGGCCTGGACATCGACCCTGCTCACGATCTGATCGAGATCGACCCGCGCGACGATCGCGTCGATGTCGAGGCGCGACACGATCTCGTCCACCGGTACCCGCTCGACGAGGGCCCGCACGTCGACGCGTTCCACGATCCGATCGATGTCGAGCCCGTTCACGATCGCGTCGATGTCCACGCGGCCGATGGCGCGGTCGAGATCCACCTGCTCGATGATCCGGTCGATGTCGATGCGGGTCGCCACGAGCTCGTTCAGATCGACCTGATCGAGCGCGGCATCGACCACCTGCGGGATCAGGAGCCGCAGGAACGCCGCGGCCGCCTCCTCGTCCCGCGGCCGCTGCTCGCGCCATCGCGCATCGAGGCCTCGGAGCCGGGACCCGGCCTCCCGGAGCGGCTCCTGGACGATCGCCGGGCCGGTCAGCAGCGAGAGGAACAGCTCGGCGCTCCGGTACATCGTCGTCGCCGCCTTCGCGCCCCATCGCCCCGCCTCGAGGGCGACCCCGAGCGCGGCGCCTGCCACGAGTGGCACGCCGGACGAGGGCCGGGCGGTCTCGTCCCCCGGGACCTCGCCCTCCGCGAACGGCTCCCGGCCGAGCGTGCGAGCGACGGCCTCGGCGAGGACATCGGACGCGAGCGCGGTCAGCCCGATCGCGATCTTGAACGCCTGCTCGACCAGCTCTTCGAGCGGTCCCGGCGGCTGCGCGGCCACCCGCAACGGAACGACCTTCCCCAGCGGTTCGGGTGAAGCGGCGCCCTCTTCCACGGTCGGCCTCTCGTTCGGGGGGCCCATCATCACCCGTCCGCGACCGGCTGCCAACCGAGGGCGATCGCGCGGGCTACCATCGCCGAGCACCGACCGTCCCACGGCCGGGCAGGGGAGGACCTCGGGTGGAGTCCCACCCGCCGACGCAGGAACCGCCGGCTCCCGGCGATCTGTCTGGTGAGGCGAGCGATCCGACGGCATCGGCCGCGAGCCGGATCGCTCGGGCCCGCCGGTCGGCCGAGGAGCTCGAGAAGCGTGCTCGCACGGAGTTCGAGCGGGCCCGCGAGCGTCACGCCTCCGTGCGGCTCGTGGTCCAGGCGTTCGAGAGCGACCGACGACGGGCGGGCGGCCTGCTCGCGGGCGGGCTCGCGTACAAGGTCTTCCTGTGGCAGATCCCGCTCATCCTGTTCCTGGTGAGCGCGTTCGGTCTGGTCGCCGAGCTCGCGGGTGACGACCCCGCCGACCTCGCCCGCCAGACCGGCATGACGGCGGCCTTCGCGTCGGCGATCTCCCAGGCCGTCGCGGCATCGGGGAGCGCGCGCTGGTGGCTGATGATCCTCGGAGCCTTCCTCACGGTGTGGGCGGGACGCGGCGTGTACCGCGGGGCGCGGCTCGTGAGCGAGCTCGCGTGGGACGCGCGTGCACCGAAGGGGAACTCGCTCATGGGCTCCCTCGCGGTGACCGGCATCGGACTCATCGCGCTCGCGATGCAGGCGCTCCTGTCGAAGGCGTTCTCCGGCGTGGACGTGCCGGCGGTGATCTCGTTCGTCCTCGGCCTGATCCTCGCGTCCGTCCTGTCCCTGTGGGTGCTCTCACTGCTCCCCCGGGCGGACGCGCCCTGGCCGGCCGTCCTTCCGGGCGCCGTGCTGTTCGGCGTCGGGATCCGCCTCCTCGGCCTGGCGGCCTCGACGTACTTCGCGGTCCGGCTCGATCGGACGAGCGATCTCTACGGGGCGCTTGGCGTCGCGATCGTGATGATGCTGTACCTGTTCGTGCTCGCCCGGCTGTTCGTCGCGGCCCAGTTCTTGAACGCGACGCTGTATCGGCGCCGTCACCGGACGGTGGACGGCGAGGCCTGATCAGCCGCCGTCGGCCGGCGGGATCACGGCCGAGATCATCATCCCGAGACCCGCGCCGCCCACGATGTCGTGCGGCAGGTGGGCGCCCACGTACATCCGGCCGAACCCCACGACCCCGACGATCGCGGCGAGCGCGGGGCGCGCCGCCCGCGGGAGCTCCTCGCTCGCGACGAACGCGATCGTGGTCGCGACCGCCGTGTGACCCGAGACCCAGCCGAGGTCACCCTCGATCCCCTCACGGATCGTGACGTCGGGCAGGACGCCCCGCGGTCGCTCGCGACCTCCCAACGGCTTGGCGAGCTTCGCGCCCACCCACGCGATCGTGCCGCCGACCGCCAGGCTCGCGGCCAGACGCTTGCGTCCGAACAGGAGCGCGAGGATCGAGACGGCGGGAACGGTTCCGAACGTCCCTGCCTGCATGAGCGTGCGGACCGGGACGCGGATCCGGTCGCCCGCGCGGTTCGCCGTCCGGAACAGCCGTTCCTCGTAGGTGGGGAGCTCGCTGCGCCGGGCCTCGGCCAGGCTGACGAGGAACAACGCTGCTCCCAGGGCGAATCGGGCGACCCGGCCTGCGCGGATGATGGGCTCCGTCCGAAGGGGGTTACGCGGTTCGCCGACCGCGCACGAGTCCCCACACGGCGGTGACGATCACGGCACCGACGATCGACCCGATGAGACCGCTCGGCCGGAGCTTGAAGCCGTCGCCGGCGATCAGGCTCGCGAGCAGACCGCCGACGAACGAACCGACGAACCCCGCGACCAGGGCCTGGGTCCAGTCGGTGCGTCCGTGGCTCCGTCCGACGATCATCTGCGCGACCCAGCCCGATGCCATGGCGACCGCGAGCAGTGCGAGGATCAGGAACATCGGCTCTCCCCCTCTGAAGGTCGGGGAAGTGTACGCGAGGCCGATGCGCCCCCCTCAGTCGATCGCGCGGACCGGCCCGATCACTCCAGGCCGATCGCGAGCGTCGCCCACACCATGGCCGCGAGCGCGATCGCCCCGAGGACGGCGCCGGCGGTGAGCGCGAGGCGGCGCACGCTCCAGACCTGGATCGAGACCGGGGGACGATCGGGGGCGAACTCGCGGAAGCGCTGGAGGATCGGCCGCCCGTCCTTCTTGAGCTCCTCGCTCACCTGGGTCGGGATCGCGAGCCCCCGGGCGGCCGCGAACGCCTCGGCGACGTCGTCGGGTGAGAAGACCTCCGTCGCACGCGCGTACACGCGATCGGGATCGCAGCTGAGCGCGAGCGTGAGCATCATGTTCGCCAGGTCGACCGCCTGGCGCCATGGGGTCGGCCGGACCTGGAGCCCGGAGACGTCGACCAGCTGGAGATGGCCGCCGCGCACCAGCATGTTCGCCGGCTTCAGGTCGCGGTGAGCCAGACCGTTGCGCCACAGCCGCTGCACGAGCTCCATCCCCTCGTCGATGATGGTGTCGTCGACCTCGGCGTCGCCGAGCGTCGTCGCGTTCGAGAAGAACTCGGTCACGAGCATGTATTCGCGGTCGGGCGTGAGCTCGACGATGCCGTAGGTGGTCGCGACGTCGATCCCCACGTCACGCAGCAGTCGCAGGGCGTAGTCCTCGTACAGGGCGAGACGACGCACCGACCCCAGGGGGACCTCGTCCTCGAGCTGCCCGTACAGGATCGAGCGGCCGATCTTGTACCAGCGGTCGGCTCGCAGATGGCTCGTCGAGTAGATCTTCCCGAACAGGTGCCCGTCGATCTCGGCCACGCGCATCCGCAGCGGGCTCGAGCCCCCCGAGCCCGCGAGGCCGAAAGGCTCGATCTCGGTCACGGTGAACCCGAGCTGGTCGTGCACGGCCGCGACGATCGCCTCACCCCTCGCGCCTCCGAGATCCAGGTGCGCGGACTTGCCGCCACGTGCGTACGACACCGGGAAGACGTCCTCCGGCACGAAGAAGGCGAACGCGAACCCCACCGTGATCCACCCGAGCAGGAGCGAGTAGACGGCGTCGACCGGGTAGTCCGCTCCGAGGAGGAGCCGCGCGAGGACGACGAGCCCCGCCAGGACGAACGCCCCGGTCCGCGCCAGCCTGCGTGGCCGTCCGGCCGGGGCCAGCACCATCACCGCCCCGAACAGCGTCACCGAGAACGCGGCCACGGGCAGCGATGGGAACGTGGTCGTAGAGTTGCTCGACAGGACGGTCACGCCCTCCGGCGCCGGACGCTGGACCGCGAGGATCGTGTCCAGGAAGTCGACGACGACGTACAGCGCAAGGAGCGTGACCAGGTGCCGCCATCGCTTGTACAGCGCGGCGACGACGAGGACGACGACGCGGATGATCCAGATCGTGAGCGGATCGGTCAGGCCGTCGAGGACCTTCGCGATGTCGACGAGGGAGGGCGTCCGCAGGTCCTGGAACCATCGCAGCAGCGGCGACTGCGCGTCTGATGGAACGATCTTGACGCTGATCGCGATGCCGGCGACCACGATCGCGAACGTCGCCCACGCCCATCCGCGCCAGCCCGGCTCGCGGGGCAGCGGGGGGGGCTCACCCGACGGCCGGCGGCGCCAGGCGGTGGCCGGGAGCCGGGCGGCCGGCGTGGGGGCCGTCGTCGGGCCGCCCGGGTCCTCGCTGCGCATCGGGGATGGACTCTAGCCCCCGGGGACGTGGGTCGTTCGCGGATGCAGGCACCCCCCGGATTCGGTAGGCTCCGGCCGCCACGACGAAGTGAGGGGGTAGGGATGCTGGCATACGAGTGGACGTTCGGCAGCGTGTTGTGGGCCATGATCGTCTTCTTCTTCTGGTTCATGTTGATCTGGATGTTCATCGGCGTGTTCGCCGACATCTTCCGGCGCAACGACCTGACCGGATGGGGCAAGGCCGGATGGCTCTTGCTGATCTTCATCATCCCGCTGCTCGGGATCCTGATCTACCTGATCGCGCGCCCGAAGATGACCGAGCAGGACCGCGAGATGATGGCAGCGGCGCAGGAGCGGGAGCGTCGCGCATCCGGGTACTCGGCGGCCGACGAGGTCGCCAAGCTCGCCAAGCTCCGCGACGAGGGCAAGATCACCGCCGAGGAGTTCGAGCAGATGAAGCAGCAGGCGATGATGCAGGTCTAAGCACCATCGTTCGTCGAACGCCCCGAGGGCCGCTGGCGCTCCCGCAGGACCGGGGAGCCGGCGGCCTTCGAGCGTTCCGGGGAGGACTGCGGGTGAAGCGGAGGACGATCGGCCGGCCCTCGTGACGCCGCCCGGTCGCGTTCACTGGGCAGCACGGGCGGGCCCGGAGGAAGACGGATGACCGGCTCGGTGACGTTCGAGGATGCGATGGCGCACGTCGTCCGTGGGTTCGAGATCGCCGGTGTCACCGTCCTCCTGCTGGGTTCGATCGCTGCCTTCGCGTGGTTCGTCGTGGAGCTGTTCCGCGGTCGGCCCCGTCAGGCGTACGAGGGCGTTCGGCAAGGGGTCGGTCGGGCGATCCTCCTCGGGCTCGAGATCTTGATCATCGCCGACATCGTGCGGACGATCACGATCGATTCGACGCTCGAGAGCGCGATCACGCTCGGCGTGGTCGTGCTGGTTCGGACGTTCCTCAGCTTCTCCCTCGAGATCGAGCTCGAGGGCGTGGTCCCGTGGCGGCGGAGCGCGGTGAGATCAGAGGCGACGGAGCCGACCCTCGGCGCCGATGCCGGTCAGGACGTGCGGTAGCGGCTGAGACCGCCCGTTCCGGCGACGAAGAACGTCATCAGGATGCCGGCGGGCAGCGCGCCCCAGAACCCCACGTTCACGCCGACGTTGCCGAGGAACAGCATCAGCAGCCACGTCGCGGGGAACGAGCCGATCACCACGACGCCGAACAACACGACCAGGAACCCGATCATCGGTCCTCTCCCTCCTCCGGCTCCTTCTGGCGACGTGATGGTCGCACGGCGCAGGGGACGAGAGCGGGAGGTTCGGGCCGCTCAGCCCACGAGCATGGCGTCGAGGGCGACGGCCGCGAACAGGAGCGCCAGGTAGACGATCGAGAAGCGGAACAGGCGCATCGACTCGGCGGGGGAGGTCCCGCGCCACAGGCGGAGGGCGCGCCACACGAACCAGCCGCCGAGCCCGAGCGCGGCGCCCACGTACACGAGACCCATCGAGGCCACGGGCACGAGCAGCAGCGACGTCCCGAACAGGACGAGCGAGTACAGGAGGATCTGCTTGCGCGTCTCGGCCTGGCCGCGGACGACCGGCAACATGGGGATGCCGGCGGCGCGATAGTCGCCGCTGTAGCGCATCGCCAGCGCCCAGAAATGGGGCGGCGTCCAGACGAACACGATCGCGAAGAGCACCCAGGCCGCCAGGCCGACCGTCCCGGTGACCGCCGCCCATCCGACGAGCGCGGGCACCGCTCCCGCCGCGCCGCCGATCACGATGTTCTGCACGCTGGTCCGCTTCAGCCACATCGTGTAGACGAACACGTAGAACGCGATGGCCGACAGGGCCAGGCTCGCCGCGAGCACGTTCACGGTGACGGACAGGAAGAGATACGAGATCGCGCCGAGGACGAAGCCGAACGCGAGGGCTCCGTCCGGCTCCACCTGATGGGCGGGGAGCGGTCGCTTCCGGGTCCGGCGCATCACCTCGTCGATGTCCCGGTCCAGGTAGCAGTTGATCGCGTTTGCCGATCCCGCGGCGATCGTGCCGCCGACGAGCGTCGCGACGATCAACCCGATCGACGGCATCCCCCGCTGCGCCAGCATCATCGCGGGGACCGTGGTGATGAGCAGGAGGACGATGATGCGGGGCTTGGTGAGCCGGAAGTACGCGGCGGTCGTCTCGCGCAGGCTCGAGCGCTTCCCGTTCGAACGCGCATCCCCCTCCTCCGCTCCCCGCGGGCGCCCGGCGAACCGGCGGCTGACGGTCGCGATCGCGACGAGCACCCCCCAGATCAGCGCCGACAGGACGACGTGCGCCGTCACCGACGCGGCCGACAGGCTCGACCACACGTTCGCCGCGCCGACGAGGATCTGCGCGACGTAGAGCAGCGGGGCGATCGTCGACAAGATCACCAGGTCCTTCGATCGGTTCGCCATCGTCCGGGCGCGGATCGCGATCCAGATCACCAGCACCAGCACCAGCGCGGCGAGGACGCGATGCACGAACATCAGCGTGGCGACCCCCCCGAGGGTCGGGACCAGCCGGCCGTCCATCAGGGGCCAGTCTCGGAACGCGAGGCCGACGCCCTCGGCCCGGACGTACGCACCGACGATCAACAGGCCGAACGCGGCCGCCGCCGTCCAGACCGTGAGTCGGGCGAACCCGGGATCCGAGCCCGCGATCGAGGGTCCCTGGAGCGGGAGCTTCACCAGGCAGAAGGAGTTCGCCGTGATGTTGACGAGCACCCCGAGCAGCGTCATGGCGGTCGCGAAGTGCAGGGTGACCAGGGTCGCCTCGAGCTCACCCTTGACGACGACGCCGCCGAGCGCCGCCTGGACGAGCACGAGGACGACGGCGGCCAAGCTCGGCACGAGGATCTGCCGGACCCTCCGGTACCGACGCCAGGCCACCACGGCCTGGGCCGCGATCAAGATCACGGTGACGGTGGCGAGCAGCCGGTGGGAGTACTCGATGATCGCGTGGGTCTCGAGCGGCGGGATCCACCGACCGAAGCAGGTGGGCCAGCCGGGGCATCCGAGCCCCGACCCGGTCGCTCGAACGAGCCCCCCGGCCGTGATGAGCAGGACCGTCGAAGCGGTGGTGGCGATCGTGAGCTTCTGGAAGCGCGTCATCGTTCGAGCCGGGCTCGGGGGAACGATAGCAGTACCCCTGCAGGTCGGCCGGGACGTCCCCGCTGCTGGCACGGCCCGCCGTTGGCATACTGCCTCCGTGCCCAGCCAGGACGTTGTGGAACCGGTCCCGTCCTCGCCCGCGCTCGACGCCGTCCGCCGACCGGTGGACGAGGTCATGGGTCGGTTCCTCGGTGATCGCCGGGCGGAGCTCGTGGGGATGGACCCGACGGCCGCGGCCCTGGTCGACGAGCTCACTCGGCTCCTCGGGGCCGGCGGCAAGCGCATCCGGCCGGCGATGTGCTGGTGGGCGTTCGCCGCGGCGGGCGGGGACCAGGGCGAGCCCATCGTGCGGGCGTGCGCCGCGCTCGAACTGCTGCACACCTCCGCCCTCGTGCACGACGACCTGATGGATCGGGACGACGAGCGGCGCGGGGTCGACTCGACCCATGTCCGGTTCGCGAAGCAGGCCCCCGTCGGAGCGGACCCCGATGCGTTCGGTACGGCGGCGGCGGTCCTGGTGGGCGACCTGGCCCTGGTGCTGTCCGAGCAGCTGCTGCGCACGAGCGGTTTCGATGGGGACCGGCTGGAGCGTGCAACGTCGCGGTTCGATCGCATGCGCGCCGAGATGGCAGCCGGTCAGTTCCTCGATGTTTCCGGCTCGGCGGACCGACGGCGGATCCGCGCCCTGAAGACCGGTTCGTACACGGCCGAGGGCCCGGTGCTGATCGGGGCGGCGCTCGCCGGCGCGGGGGCGGCGGCCGAGGGGTCGCTGCGCGTGTTCGGGCGGTTGGTCGGGGAGGCGTTCCAGCTCCGGGACGACGTCCTCGACGGCGACGCGATCGATGCCGATGCCGAGCTCGTCGACCTCCTGGATCGAGCCGCGCGGGCGCTCGGCGGCGCCTCCCTGCGGCGAGACGGTGTCGAGGGCCTGCTCGAGATCGCGGACCTCCTGCGTTCGCCGAGGATCACCTGATGCGTGTGTCGAACGCGGACGTGGGAGCGGCGCGACGGATGTTCGCGAGCCTGCCGTCGGCGGCCGTCGCGACCGCCAACGCCGACGGGTCGCCCCACGTCGTGCCGCTGTGGTTCGTGTGGCACGAGGAGGCGGTCTACCTGTCGACGCGACAGGAGGGTCGGACCTGGGCGAACGCCGCACGCGATCCTCGGATCGCGATCACGATCGACCTGGGGCGTTCGTGGGTGGAGATCGCAGGCGTCGAGATCCGCGGTCGGGCCGAGCCGCTGTCGGCGGAAGGCGCCGCGATGCGCACGCCGATCTCCGCGTGGCACGAGAAGTACCGGCCGCTGCTGGCCGGCGAGGGGTTCTCGCGGTTCGCGGAGGAGATCCGCGGGCTCGGGTTCCTCCGCGTGGTCCCGGACGCCGTCGTCGCCTGGGACCACGCCCGGGGTGATTGACCCGGTCCTTCGGAGCGATCCTGCGGCCGGGAGTGACTACTCAGGGCCGGTCAGGCTCGCCGCCAACGACTCCGCATCCGTCTCGGTCAGCCCGCTCGTCACGACCACGGCGCCACTCGAGATCGGAGCCATCACGGCGGGCGCAGAGACGATGCGGCCTCCGACGACGATGGCGATCCGGTTCCGGGGGTCGGCGGCCCCGGCGGCCGCTCCGGTCGCCGCCAGCAGCGCGGTGGTGCCTTCGGCCGTGAGGTCGACGGAAACGAACCAGCCGTCGCCGGGTTGGGGCTGCGCGGTCGCCCGGGCCACATCGGCTCCGTCCACGATGACCGGGCCGAGGACGTACCTCTCGGCCTCGGCCTCCGGTCCCGGCAGGACGATGCCGGCATCATCCGGCGCCGAGGCCACGCAGTCGCTGAGGCTCCGACCGTGGCCGCGGCACGTCAGCGGCGTCTCGGTCCAGTCCGGCGACGCGCGCGTCACGATCCGGTCGACGGGTCGCATCTGGAGGTCGGTGCCATCGGGAGGGGCGACCGTGGACGTCTCGGGGCGCTGGGTGGTCGAGGGCGATGTGCCTCCGCCCTCGGCTCGATCGCACGCCGATGCGACCAGGAGGGCGATGGCGACGATCCCCAACGGCAACCCGCGACGTTCGCGCCGCGTCGCCCTGCCCATCGCCCGAGCATAGCGACGGCGAACGATCCGGCCAGGTCCTGGTCCTTCGAACCGCTTCGCACCGCTCCCGCGATCCGATCGCCTCGCAGCCGACGCTCCGTCCCTTGCCGCCGTCGAACAACCGGGCATAGGGTTTGTGCGGAACTTCACAAGTCGGTTAGCATCCTTTGTGAAAGTTTTCACAAGCGGTGGGGGATCCTCGTGCCGAGCTCGACGAGCCAGCAGCTTGACGTCGACGTCCTGATCGTCGGCGCGGGTCCGGGGGGTTCGACGGCCGCGTACCACCTCGCCCGCCACGGCCTGAACGTCCTGATGGTGGAGAAGGCGTCGTTCCCCCGGGAGAAGGTCTGCGGCGACGGTCTGACGCCCCGCGCCGTGGTGCAGCTGCGGCGGCTCGGGGTGGACACGGACGATCCCCGGTTCGAGCGGCACGGTGGCCTGCGCATCTACTCGCGCAAGGTGACGCTGGAGCTCCCCTGGCCGGACCTGGAGGACTTCCCGTCGTTCGGCTTGATGATGACGAGGTCCGAGTTCGACGAGCTGTTGGCACGCCACGCGGAGAAGGCCGGCGCGCAGCTGATGGAGCGGACCGAGGCGGTCTCCCCGGTCCAGGAGGACGGCTGGGTCACCGGCGCCCGGATCCGCCGCGCCGAGGAGAAGGAGGAGACGACCGTGCGTGCGCGGTTCGTGATCGCCGCGGACGGGGCGTCGTCGAGGTTCGCATCCCAGGCCGGAGTGCGACGCGACCCGGCCAAGCCGCTCGGGATCGCGGCGCGTCGCTACTACCGGGTCGAGCGGCGTCCGGGGCCGTGGCTCGAGGTCTGGATGGACCTGCGGGAGGACGATGCGATCCTCCCCGGGTACGGGTGGCTGTTCCCGCTGGCCGACGGTTCGATCAACGTCGGGGCCGGGCTGCTCAACACGTTCCGAGACTTCAAGGACCTGTCCGCGCAACGCGTCTTCGACGCGTTCTGGCGGATGCTCCCGCCGGAATGGGACGTGAACGAGTCGTCCGCCGAGGGCCGGGTGCTCTCCGGGCCGTTGCCGATGGGCTTCTCGCGGACGCCGCCCGCCGTCCCGGGGATGCTCGTCGTCGGCGACGCGGCCGGGATGGTGAACCCGTTCAACGGCGAGGGGATCGCCTACGCGATGGAGAACGGTGAGCTCGCGGCCGAGTTGATCCACGACGCGCTGGTGCGTGACCGGCCGGGGATCGCCCACCTGTACCCGACGGAGCTGCGCGAACGATACGGGCGCTACTATCGGATCGGCTCCGTGTTCGTCCGGGCGATCGGCCATCCTCCGGTGATGCGGGGGCTCACCGAGTACGCCCTGCCCCAGGAATGGCTGATGCGCTTCATGCTCCGGCTCATGGGCAACCTCACCGACGGACGCAAGGGCGATGCCCGCGACAAGGTCATGTACGCCCTCGAGCGGATGACGCCGGCGTCGTAGGGGGACGGATGGTTCAGGCGAGCGAGCTCTCCGAATACCTGCCCGTCGTGATCCTCGCGGCGCTCGCGCTCGCGTTCGCCGTGCTCTCGCTCGCCGCCTCCGCGCTGGTGCGGCCGAGCCGTCCCACGCCCGCGAAGCTCGCGCCCTACGAGTGCGGGATCGAGCCCGAGCGACTCCCGAAGGGGGAGCGGTTCAGCGTGAGCTTCTACGTCGTCGCGATGCTGTTCATCATCTTCGACATCGAGACGATCTTCCTGTTCCCCTGGGCGGTCGGTTTCCGACAGCTCGGTCTGTTCGGGCTCGTCGAGATGGCGGTGTTCATCGGGTTGGTGTTCGTCGCCTACGTCTACGTCTGGAGGCGAGGAGGCCTGGACTGGGGACGCGCCGAACGCCCCGAGGTCGCGGTCGAGACCGCCGCCGAACCACGCGAGGAGTTCGCCCGTGCCGGTTGAGCGCCTCGAGGGCTTCCAGGGCGGCCGGACGACCGAGGAGGGCGAGGAGGAGTTCAAGCGCGGGCTGTTGCTCTCCACGATCGACAAGGCGGTCGGTTGGGCGCGCAAGCAGTCGATGTGGCCGGTGACGTTCGGGCTCGCGTGCTGCGCGATCGAGATGATGGCCACCGGGGCCGGCGACTACGACCTTTCTCGCTGGGGCATGGAGCTGTTCCGGGCCTCGCCTCGCCAGGCCGACCTCATGATCGTCGCGGGCCGCGTGAGCCAGAAGATGGCTCCGGTCCTTCGGACCGTCTACGACCAGATGCCCGAGCCGAAATGGGTCATCTCGATGGGCGTGTGCGCGTCCGCCGGCGGGATGTTCACGAACTACGCCGTCGTGCAAGGGGTCGACACGATCGTGCCGGTCGACATCTACGTCCCGGGCTGCCCACCGAAGCCGGAGATGCTGATGTACGGGATCCTCCGGCTCCACGAGAAGGTGCGCACGGAGGGTCCCTACAGGTGACCCGCCCCACGAGGCGTCGAACGTGAACCCGGCGGCGCTCGCCGAGCGCGTGCGTGCCCGCTACCCGGACGTCGTCGTGGTACGCGACGAGGCGAGCGTCGTCATCGCCCGCGACGACCTCCTGCCGGCGCTCGAGACCTTCCGCGACGATCCCGAGCTGCACCTGGACTTCCTCTCGAGTCTGACCGCGACGGACTGGCCCGGACGCGATCCGCGGATGTGGGTGGCCTACGAGCTCTGGTCGTCGGAGCGGCGACACCGGCTGCGCGTGAAGGTCGGGCTGCACGAGGACGACCTCCACGTGCCCTCGGTCACCGGGCTGTTCCCGACGGCCGACTGGCACGAGCGAGAGACCTACGACTTCTTCGGGATCGTGTTCGAGGGACATCCGGACCTGCGGCGCATCCTGCTCCCCGACGACTGGGAGGGCTGGCCGCTCCGCAAGACCGAGGAGCTCGGCGGCGTCGACACGCGCTTCCACGGCGCATCGATCCCGCCGGTCGATCGGAGGATCTCGTGAACGCGGACGACGCGGCCGCCCGCGCGGGCGGCTCCGGAGGCCTCTCGGCGACCTCCACCCACGAGGTCCGGCAGGAGACCATGGTCATCAACATGGGACCGCAGCACCCGTCCACGCACGGGGTGCTGCGCCTGCTGCTCGAGCTGGACGGCGAGACGGTGCTCTCGTGCATCCCGATCGTCGGCTACCTCCACACGGGGATCGAGAAGAACACCGAGTACCGGACGTGGCAGCAGGGCGTGACGTACGTGACGCGCGCCGACTACCTCTCGCCGTTCTTCAACGAGGTCGGCTACTGCCTCGCCGTCGAGAAGCTCCTCGGGATCTCGGCGCCGCCTCGCGCCCAGGTCCTCCGCGTCATGTTCAGCGAGATGAACCGCATCGCGTCTCACCTCGTGTGGCTCGCGACCTCGGGGATGGAGCTCGGCGCGATCAGCGTGATGCTGTACGGGTTCCGCGAGCGCGAGCAGATCCTCGACATCTTCGAGGCCGCGACCGGCCTGCGCATGAACCACGCGTACGTGCGGATCGGCGGCGTCGTCATGGACCTGCCCGAGGGCGGGATGCAGCAGATCAGGAACTTCCTGCAGATGATGCCCGGCCGGATCGACGAGTACGAGCGCCTGCTCACGAAGAACCCGATCTGGCTCCAACGCAACGTCGGGATCGGGCCGTTGTCGGCAGCGGATGCGCTCGCGTTCGGCGTCACCGGTCCGACGCTCCGGGCAGCCGGTGTGGCGCGTGACGTGCGGCGGGACGAACCGTACTGCGGCTACGACACCTACGAGTTCGACGTGGTGACGCGCGACGGCGCCGATTGCTACGCGCGCTACCTGGTCCGGATCGAGGAGATGCGTCAATCCCTGCTGATCGTCGAGCAATGCCTGGACCGCCTGCGCGAGCCCGGCCCGGTCATGGTCGAGGACCCGAAGGTCCGATGGCCGGCGCAGCTGGAGGTGGGCCCCGACGGGATCGGGAACTCGCCCGCGTACGTCACGCACATCATGGAGGAGTCGATGGAGGCCCTGATCCATCACTTCAAGATGGTGACCGAAGGCGTCTCGGTCCCGGCGGGCGAGGTGTATGTGGCGGTCGAGTCCCCGCGCGGCGAGCTCGGCTTCTACGTCGTCTCCGACGGCGGCAACCGCCCGTACCGGGTCAAGCTGCGCGATCCCTCGTTCGTGAACCTCCAGGCGGTGCCGCAGATGGCACGGGGCGGTCTGGTCGCGGACGTGATCGCCGTGATCTCGAGCGTCGACCCGGTGCTCGGGGGGGTGGACCGCTGATGCCCGTCCTGTCCGACGACCAGCGCCGGACCGCCGACTCGATCGTGGCGAGGTACCCGGCCGGTCGCGAGCGTTCGGCCGTGCTCCCGCTCCTGTACCTGGTCCAGTCGGTGCAGGGGCGTCTCACGCAGGAGGGGCTCCGCGAGGTGGGCGTGCTCCTGGGCATCACGACCGCGGAGGTCGAGGCGGTGGCGTCCTTCTACACGATGCTCCGGCTCCGCCCGACGGGGACACACGTCGTCTCGGTGTGCACGAACCTGTCGTGCGCGCTCCGCGGGGCGAACGAGGTGTTCGAGGCCGCGCACCAGGCGGCGGGCGTGGAGACCGGCGAGGAGACCTCGGCCGATGGTCTGGTCACCGTCCACGAGGAGGAGTGCCTCGGCGCATGCGACGCGGCCCCCGTCGTCCAGATCGACTTCGCGAACCACGACCGCGTGACGCCGGATCGGGTCGTGGAGCTCGTGGACTCGTTGCGGTCCGGACAGGTGCCCGAGCCCTCCCGGGGCCGCGCACCGAGGGACTTCCGCCACGCGTCCCGGATCCTCGCGGGCGTCGAGGAGGCGACGTGAGCTCGCCGGCCGCCCCGGTGACGAAGGTCCTGACGGCGAACTGGGGCAACCCCGACGTGTTCGGCATCGGCGGGTATACGGCCGCCGGCGGGTACGAGGGCCTGCGCGTCGCGCTCGGCATGACGTCCACCGAGCTGATCGAGCTCGTGAAGTCGTCGGGCCTGCGGGGGCGTGGCGGCGCGGGGTTCCCGACCGGTGTGAAGTGGTCGTTCGTCCCGCAGGACACCGGCAAGCCCACCTACGTGGTCGCGAACTTCGACGAGTCCGAGCCCGGCACGTTCAACAACCGGGAGATCGTCGAGCGTGAGCCGCACCGGTTCCTGGAAGGGGTGGCGATCGCCGCGTACGCCGTCCAGAGCCACCTCGCGTTCGTCTACTGCCGCGGCGAGTTCCTGTGGCCCGGCGAGATCTTGGAGGGCGCGATCCGGGAGGCCTACGCCGAGGGGGTCTTCGGCGGGTCCGTGCTCGGTTCGGGCTACGCGTTGGAGGTCGTCCTGCATCGTGGCGCGGGCGCGTACATCTGCGGCGAGGAGACCGCGCTCCTGTCCTCGCTCGAGGGCTTCCGCGGCCAGCCCCGGCTCCGCCCGCCGTTCCCGGCCGTCGAGGGTCTGTACGCGTCACCCACGTTGATCAACAACGTCGAGACCCTCGCCACGATCCCCTCGATCCTCACGCAGGGCCCAGAGTGGTTCGCGGCGATCGGATCGGAGAAGTCGCCGGGGACGAAGATCTTCAGCGTCTCCGGCAAGGTCGAGCGTCCCGGCAACTACGAGGTGCCGATGGGGACGCCGCTGCGAACCGTGCTCGAGCACGCGGGCGGCGTGCTCGGCGGCAGGCGGCTCAAGGCGTGGACGCCGGGTGGCTCCTCGACCCCGATGCTGACCGAGGAGCACCTCGACGTCCCCCTGGACTTCGAGTCCGTCGCGGCCGCCGGCTCGCTCCTTGGGACCGGGGCGATCATCGTCATGGACGAGACCGATTGCATCGTGGAGGCGACGCGTCGGCTCGTGCAGTTCTACGCCCACGAGTCGTGCGGCAAGTGCACGCCGTGCCGCGAGGGCACCTGGTGGGTCAGCCGGGTCCTCGGGCGCATCCAGCAGGGGTACGGGCGGCCGGAGGACCTCCCGCTCCTCGACGAGCTCGGCGAGAACATCTTGTTCAAGGCGTTCTGCGCCCTCGCGGACGGCGCGGTGAGCCCGATCCAGTCGAGCCTGCGGTATTTCCGCGACGAGTACGAGGTGCACATCGACGAGCGACGGTGCCCGTTCACGGGCGAGGGCCCCGGTCCCGGTCCCGAGGTCGAGGCCGGCAGCGAGGCCGAGGCGGGCGTGAGCGAGGCCGGGCTGAGCGGGGTGCTCACGTGAGCGCGGACCCGACGGCCCGGGGAGACCTCGTCACGCTCACGGTGGACGGGAAGGAGGTCACGGTCCCGAAGGGCACCCTGATCATCCGGGCGGCGGAGAACCTCGGGATCGAGGTGCCGCGGTTCTGCGACCACCCGTTCCTGGAACCCGTCGGTGCGTGCCGGCAGTGCTACGTCGAGATCGAGGGCCAGCGGAAGCTCTTCACGTCGTGCACGACCGAGGTTGCGCCGGGGATGGTCGTTCGGACCCAGAACACCTCGGAGGATGCACACCGCGCCCAGGTCGCGAACCTCGAGTTCCTGCTCCTGAACCACCCCCTCGACTGCCCGATCTGCGACCGCGGCGGCGAATGCCCGTTGCAGGACCAGGCGATGGCGTTCGGTCCGGGCGAGAGCCGGTACACCGAGCCCAAGCGAACGTACGAGAAGCCGATCGCGCTCTCGCCGCTCGTCAAGCTCGACCGCGAACGCTGCGTGCTGTGCGCTCGGTGCACGCGCTTCTGCGACGAGATCAGCGGCGACCGGTTCATCGAGCTGTTCGCGCGCGGGGCGGGCGAGCGCGTGTCGATCGCCGGAGGCGAGGACTTCCGATCGCCGTTCTCAGGCAACACCGTGCAGATCTGTCCGGTCGGAGCGCTCACCGCCGAGCCGTACCGCTTCGTGGCCCGGCCGTTCGACCTGTCGACCGCGGATTCCGTCTGCCAGCACTGCAGCGCGGGGTGCAACATCCGGGTCGATCGGCGCCGAGGGTCGGTCGTACGCGTCCTCGCGCGAGACAACGCCGAGGTGAACGATGCCTGGACCTGTGACAAGGGGCGGTTCGCGTTCCGTCACGCCGACCTGCCGGGCCGCATCACGATGCCGTTGATCCGCGATCGCGGGCTCGAGCCCGCCTCGTTCGACGAGGTGTTCACGAGGGTCGCCGAGTGGTCCCGTGGCGGCCGGGTCGCGTTCCTCGCGGGAGGCCGGATCCTCGACGAGGACGCGTACGCCCTCTCGAAGCTCGCCCGCACCGTGTTCGGCACGAACGACCTCGATCATCGGCGGACGTTCCACGGTGGGCACGCCGAGCGCATCGCCGCTGCGTCGCCCCTCGCTACGACGTACCGCGACGTGGAGCGCGCGAAGGTGATCCTCGCGGTGGGCCTGGACGCGGAGCAGGAGGTGCCGATCCTGAACCTCCGGGTCCGCAAGGCCGCACGCCGGGGCGCGACCGTGTTCGTGATCCATCCGCGGCGGACGCGACTGTGGGACGTGGCCGAGCATGCGCTCTGCCTCCCCGAACACCAGAGCTACGTCCTCGAGGCGATCCACGAGGCCGACGGGGCCGAGGGCTCGTTCGAAGCCCGCGCCGCCGCAGCGCTCCGTGACGCGGCGGGGGAGGCCGTCGTCCTCGTGGGTGAGCGGCTCACGGAGCATCCCCTCGCGGCGGACGTCGCACTCACGGTCGCGCAGAGGTACGGGGCCCGCCTCGCGCTCGTGCCGCGCCGAGCGGGGGATCGAGGCGCCCTGCGAGCCGGGATCCACCCCTCGCTCCTGCCGGGCGGGCGCCGCGTGAGCGACGAGGCCGAGCGGGCCGAGGTCGAGGCATCGTGGGGGAGCGTGCCCGTCGAACGCGGTCGGTCGACCCGGGAGATCCTGGAGGCATGCGCGAGCCGCGAGGTCGACATGCTGTACCTCGTCGGTGTCGACCCGCTCCGCGACGTTCCCGACGCCGACCTCGTCCGCCGCGCGCTCCGCAACGCGCGCCACGTGGTGGTCCAGTCGCTCGAGCTCGGATCGCTGGAGCCGTTCGCCGATGCGTTCCTCCCCGCCGCCGCGTGGGTCGAGCGAGCGGGTCACGCCACCGACTGGGAGGGGCGCTCGCAACCGATCCACCCCGTCCGGGGTCCGGCGGGCGTGTCGCGTCCCGACTGGGAGATCCTCGCCGGGCTCGCCGCAGCGATGGGGCGCCCGCTCGGGTTCGAGACGATCGAGGCGCTCCGCGACGAGGCCGACGCGCTGCTCGCGCCGCGGTCGATCGCCGCACGCTCGACCGCGTGGACCGGAACCGGGCGCCCGACCCGGCTGGGGGACCTCACGCTGTTCTCGTATCCCCTCCTCGTCGACGAGGGGCGGCTGTCCGACGGGGCGGTCGAGCTCAAGGCAGCCCTCGGACAGGAGGCGTTCGTCGAGGTACACCCGGAGGACGCCGACAAGCACGGGCTGTTCGACGGCGCGCAGGCGATGGTGAGAACCGACGCGGGAGAGGCCGAGCTTCCGGTCCGCGTGACCGAGCACGTGGCCAAGGGAGCGTTGTTCGTGCCGTTCAACCAGCCGGGGCTCGAGGCCAATCGACTGCTCGCCGGATCGTTCACCGCGTCCGCAGAGATCGAGGTGGTCGCCCAGGCGGCTGAGCGGACCGAGGGGGCGGCCTGATGGATTGGCTGGACTGGGTGCTGCTGATCGGGCGCGTGATCGTGGTGTTCTTCGCCCTGCTCCTCCTGGTCATGCTGCTGATCTGGATGGAGCGCAAGGTCATCGCCGACATGCAGACGCGCGTCGGCCCGATGCGCGCCGGACCTCGCGGCGTGCTCATCACGATCGCCGACGGCATCAAGCTCTTCTTCAAGGAGGGCATCACGCCGACGCTCGCCGACCGGCCCGTCTACCTGGTGGCGCCGGTGATCGCGATGCTGCCGGCGTTCCTGGCCTTCGCGGTGATCCCGTTCGGGACGGGCGTCGTGCTGTTCGGGCGGGAGGTGCCGTTCCAGATCGCGGACCTGTCGATCGGCATCCTGTGGATCCTGGCGATGAGCTCGCTGATGGTCTACGCGATCGTGCTCGCCGGTTGGTCGAGCGGATCGAACTACCCGCTGCTCGGCGGCGTCCGGAGCTCGGCGCAGATGATCAGCTACGAGGTCGGCATGGCGCTTGCGATCGTTGCGGTCGTCATGTACTCGGACGCCCTGCGGATGTCGGAGATCGTCGCGAGTCAGGACCGGGTCTGGAACATCATCCCCCAGTTCCCGGCCTTCGTGATCTACCTGATCGCCGGCCTGGCCGAGACCAACCGGCCGCCGTTCGACCTGCCGGAGGCGGAGTCCGAGCTCGTGGCCGGGTACCACACGGAGTACTCCGGGATCAAGTTCGCGATGTTCTACCTCGGCGAGTACCTGAACACCGTCACGGTGGCCGCGGTGGCGACGACCCTGTGGCTCGGAGGATGGCGCGGTCCGGCTCCCGACGTCCTCCCGTGGCTATGGCCACTCCTGTGGTTCCTGGCGAAGGTCCTGCTGATCGTCTACCTCTACATCTGGATCCGGGCAACGCTCCCGCGGATCCGCTACGACCGCCTGATGGCGTTCGGATGGAAGCTGCTGATCCCGTTCGGCCTCCTGTGGGTGCTGCTCACCGGCGCGATCGTGGTGCTCCCGGACGAGTTCGGCAGGGACGCCGTGATCACGGCGTTCGCGATCGGGTTCGGCGTGCTCGTGGTGGTCTCGCTCGTCTGGCCGTTGGTCGTGCGGCGACCGTCCGAGGAGGTGTCGGTCCGGTGAGCGACGAGGCGGAGACGCGTCCGAGGTCGGACACCGGGTCGGCGGCCGGTGCGATCGCCCGGGGAATGGGCACCGTCTTCCGGCAGATCTTCCGCCGCGACGTCACCGAGGAGTACCCGCACGAGATCGACCCGCCGCCGCCCCGGAGCCACATCGGCCGCCATCTCCTGAACCGTCACGAGAACGGCCTCGAGAAGTGCATCGGCTGCGAGCTGTGTGCGTTCGCCTGCCCCGCCGACGCGATCTGGGTCGAGGGGCAGGACAACGACCCGGAGCATCCGGTGAGTCCCGGCGAGCGGTTCGCGAAGGACTACCAGATCAACTACCTGCGATGCATCATGTGCGGGCTGTGCGTCGAGGCGTGCCCGACGCGGGCCCTCACCCTCACGAGCGCGTACGAGATGAGCTTCACCTCGCGCGAGGAGGCGATCCTCACGAAGGCACAGCTCCTCGAGCCTCCGCTGCCGCTCGGCACCGCTCCGGGAACGGGGGAGGGGTAGGTGGCGGTCGATCAGATCGTCTTCTGGGTGTTCGCACCGATCTCGGTCGGCAGCGCGATCGCGATGCTATTGCAGCGCAACGCCGTCCATGCCGCGCTGTTCCTGGTCGTGAACTTCTTCACGATCGCGGTCTTCTACCTCGTCCTGGGCGCGTCGTTCCTGTTCGCCGTGCAGATCATCGTGTACGCCGGAGCCATCATGGTGCTGTTCCTGTTCGTGATCATGCTGCTCGGCGTCGACCGGGAAGAGACGCTGCTCGAACGCCTGAAGGGCCAACGGGTCATCGGGATCGCGCTGGGGGTGGGGATCGCCGCCGAGCTGATCGTTGCGATCCGAGCCGGGATCGGGTTCGCGACCACGGCACCCGCGGACTTCGACACGGTCACCAACCGAGGCGGCAACGCGGCGGCGCTCGCGCGCGTCCTGTTCCGGACCTACTTCTTCCCGTTCGAGGTCACGTCCGTGCTCCTGATCGTGGCAGCGGTCGCCGTCGTCGTGCTCGCTTCGCGTCAGCGCAGCGCGATCACCCGAGCGGAGATCGCGAGCTCGAGCGAGCGGGAGGCCGCGTGAGCACGCCGATCTCCTACTTCGTGGTCGTGTCCGCGATGCTCTTCGCGATCGGCACGGTGGGTGTGCTCGTCCGCAAGAACGCCCTGGTGATCTTCATGTCGGTCGAGCTCCAGCTGAACGCCGTCAACCTCGCCCTCGTCGCGTTCAGCCGGATGCACGGCAACCTGAACGGCCAGGTGCTGGCCTTCTTCTCGATGGTGGTCGCCGCGGCCGAGGTCGTGGTCGGTCTCGCGATCATCGTCACCGTCTACCGGCGCCGGCAGAGCGCGAACGTCGACGACCTCACGGTGCTGCGGGGATAGCGTGCTCGACGCCCTCTGGCTGATCCCCGCGCTGCCGCTCGCCGGTGCCGCCGTGAACCTGTTCCTCGGACGCCGGCTGGGTAAGGCCGCCGGATGGCTCGCGACCGGGCTCGTTGCCCTCGGGTTCGTGCTCGCCGTCACGGTGCTCCTCGACCTGCTGGCGCTCCCGGCGGCCGAACGCGTGCACGTCACCGACCTCTATGACTGGATCTCGGTCGGGACGTTCTCGGTCGACGTCTCGCTGCGGGCCGACCCGCTCTCGATCACGATGGTCCTCATCGTCACCGGGGTCGGCGCCCTGATCCACCTGTATGCGGTCGGTTACATGGAGCACGACCCGCGGTTCGGAACGTTCTTCGCCTACCTCAACCTGTTCGTCTTCTTCATGCTGATGCTGGTCCTCGCGGACAACTACCTCCTGCTGTATCTGGGATGGGAGGGCGTCGGTCTCTGCTCGTACCTGCTGATCGGCTTCTGGTACGAGCGCCCGGCCGCGTCCAGCGCGGCGAAGAAGGCGTTCGTCACGACCCGCATCGGCGACGCGGCGATGCTGCTCGGCATCGTGCTGATCTGGGTGCACGTCGGGTCGCTCGATTTCGGTGCCGTGTTCGGGCAGGGCGCACGCGATCTCACCCAGGGCGCGGCCACCGCGATCTCCCTGCTGCTGCTCGCGGGTGCGATCGGCAAGTCGGCGCAGCTCCCGTTGCACGTTTGGCTCCCCGACGCGATGGAGGGGCCCACGCCCGTCTCGGCGTTGATCCACGCGGCGACGATGGTGACGGCCGGCGTCTACCTCGTCGTCCGGTCACACGTGCTGTTCGAGCTCTCCGGTACGGCGCTCACGGTGGTCCTGGTGGTGGGCCTGGTCTCGGCCCTGTACGCGGCGCTGGCGTCGATCGGGCAGTTCGACCTGAAGCGCGCGCTCGCGTACTCCACGATGAGCCAGATCGGGTTCATGTTCTTCGCGGCCGGGATGCGCTTCTACACGGGCGCGATGCTGCTGCTCGCCTGCCACGCCCTCTACAAGGCGCTGCTCTTCCTCACCGCCGGCAACGTCCTGCACGGGCTGCACGACGAGACGGACATGCGGCGGATGGGAGGCCTGCGCGGGCAGATGCCGCTGTCGGCCACGTGGTTCGCGATCGGGGCGCTGTCCCTCGCCGGCATCCCGCCGCTCGCGGGGTTCTTCGCGAAGGACCAGATCGTCGGGTTCGCCGCGACGAGCGGACGAGACCTGGCCTGGGTGCTCGCCTCGATCGGGGCGTTCCTCTCGGCGCTCTACATCGCGCGGCCGCTGTTCCTCACGTTCTTCGGCCGCCGCCGGAGCGAGGCGGACGCGCACGAGGCGAGCGCCCTCATGCATGCGCCGCTCGCCGTGCTCGCGCTCCTCACGGTGGTCGGCGGGCTGGTCCTGGGGCTCTCCGCCGAGCGCGGCCGCCTGACCGCGTTCCTCGAGCCGGTGGTCGGCCCGGTCGAGGCGCGGGTGGCGGGGCTGTCGGAGACCGCCCTCACCACGATCTCGATCGTGTTCGCCGCCGCGGCCGTCCTCGTCGCCTTCTGGGTCTGGGCCTCGGGTCGCGTCGACTGGGAGGCGTTCCCCGAACGCCAGCCCGAGCTCGCCGGCTGGCTCTCGAACGCGTTCTACCTGAACGCGCTCTACGGCTGGCTGGTCCAGCATCCTGGCAAGGGGTTCGGCCGCGCCCTCACGGTCGTCGACGATCGGGTGATCGACGGCGCCGTGAACGAGGTCGCCGACGACGTGGTCGACGCCTCCGGCGTCGCGCCGCGGATCCAGCGCGGGTTCGTGCGCTCCTACGCCCTCGCGTTCCTCCTGGGCGCGGTGGCGCTCCTGCTGTTCCTGGGGTTGAGGTCCTGACATGCCCTGGTTGACCGTCGTCATCTTCCTGCCGCTGGTCGGGATCCCGGTACTCGGCCTCTGGACTCGGGCGAGCGACGTCCAGGCGCGCCTGGTGGCGCTGGCCATCTCGCTCGCCACGTTCCTGGTCGCCCTCGGCATGCTCGGTGCGTTCGACCCCTCGGTCGCGGGCTTCCAGCTCGTCGAGCGCGCCGCGTGGGTCCCCTCCGCAGGCCTGTCCTACCTCGTGGGCGTCGACGGCTTCAGCGTCTGGCTGGTCCTGCTCACGGCGTTCATGACGCCGGTCGCGATCGTTGCCTCCTGGGGTGTGAGCCACCGCGTCCGGCTGTTCATGGCGCTGACCCTGCTGCTCGAGACCGCGATCCTCGGTTCGTTCCTCTCGCTCGACCTGCTGCTGTTCTTCGTGTTCTTCGAGGCGCTGCTCGTCCCGATGTTCCTGGTGATCGGCGTGTGGGGTTCGGCGCGGCGCGTGTACGCGAGCGTGAAGTTCTTCCTGTACACGATGGCGGGCTCGGCCTTCCTGCTGCTCGCGATCGTCTACCTCTGGTTCCAGACCTCCGAGCAGCTCGGGCACGCGAGCTTCGATATCCGCCAGATGGAGCAGCTCTCGCTCACCACGACCACGCAGCGCTGGATGTTCGTCGCCTTCTTCATCGCGTTCGCCGTGAAGGTCCCGATCTTCCCGCTGCACACGTGGTTGCCCGACGCCCACACCGAGGCGCCCACGAACGGTTCGATCGTCCTCGCCGCGTTGCTCCTGAAGGCCGGACCGTACGGTCTCCTGCGGTTCAACCTCGACCTGTTCCCCGAGGCGTCTCGCTACTTCGGCGAGGCGATCGGCATCCTCGCGGTGGTCGGGATCGTGTACGGAGCGCTCGTGGCGATGATGCAGACCGACGTGAAGCGACTGGTCGCGTACTCCTCGGTGAGCCACATGGGGTTCGTGATCCTCGGGATCTTCACGTTCACGATGCAGGGCACGAGCGGCGCGGTCATGCAGATGGTGAACCACGGCCTGTCGACCGGCCTCCTGTTCTTCGTGATCGGCGTGCTGTACGAACGCACCCACACGCGCGACCTCTCCGAGATGGGGGGGCTCGCCAAGGTGACCCCTTGGATCGCTGCGGCCTTCCTCATGGCGACGCTGTCCTCGATCGGCCTCCCGGGTCTGAACAACTTCGTCGGCGAGTTCCTCGTGATCTTGGGCTCGTTCGGCGCCGACCGGGTGCTCGGCGCCCTGGCGGTGACCGGGGTCGTCCTCGCGGCGATCTACATGCTCTGGGCGTACCAGCGAGCGTTCCAAGGTTCGGGATCCGAGCGCCACCGGGGGCTGGTCGACCTGGTGCCGCGCGAGCTCGCGGCGGTGGTCCCGGTCGTGGCCGTGATGCTGGTGCTCGGCATCTACCCGAAGGTGGTCCTCGACCGCATCAACCCGTCCTCGGCGGGGGTGGTGGCCTGGGTCCGGAGCGTCGACGTCGACCAATCGGGGCTCCCCGGCGGTCTGCGGTCGCAGCTCGAGCCGGCCGACGCGGCCGAGGTGGGAGCGCTCGCGGAGGGATCGCCCTGATGCCGACCCCGCCCGTCGACCTCGGCCCGATCCTGCCCGAGCTGATCCTCGTGGGCACCGCGGTCGTTCTGCTGGTCGGCGCGGTGATCGTGCGGCGGGTCTCGCCGGTCACCCTGGTCCTGCTCTCCCTCGCGGGCATCGTCGCCGCGGCGGTTGCCGCGGTAGAGCTCTGGGACTGGGACGGTGCCGCGACGGTCCTGGCCGGCTCGGTCGCCACCGACCGCTTCGGCGTCGTGGTGCGCCTGATCGTCCTCGGCGTCGCGGCGATCGGCGTGGTCCTCGGGCACCACTACTTCGAGCGCTCGGGCGAGAGCCGGATCGAGTTCTATCCCCTCGTGCTGTTCGCGACGGCCGGGATGACGCTGTTCGCGGTGTCGGCGGACCTGATCGTCGCCTTCCTCGCGCTCGAGATCCTCTCGCTGTCCCTCTATGTGCTGACGGGGTTCTCCGCGAGGCTCGGCTCGGTCGAGGGGGCGATGAAGTACTTCCTGCTCGGCGCGTTCTCCTCGGCGTTCTTCCTGTTCGGGATCGCGATGGCCTACGGGGCATCGGGGTCGACCAGGTTGCCCGACATCGCCAACGCGCTGGCGGGCCGCACCGGCTCGGTCGCGCTGGCGGTGACCGCGATGGGGCTGCTCGCGATCGGGTTCGCCTTCAAGGTGTCGGCCGTCCCGTTCCACATGTGGACGCCGGACGTCTACCAGGGTGCGCCTACGGCGGTGACGGGGTTCATGTCGGCGGGGACCAAGGTCGCCGCGTTCGCGGCCCTCATGCGGGTGTTCAACGTGTCCTTCCAGCCGATCACCTGGGACTGGCAACCGGTCGTCTGGGTCCTCGCGGCCGTGTCGATCGTGGCCGGGGCCGTCCTCGCGATCGCGCAGACCGACATCAAGCGGATGCTCGCGTACTCGAGCATCAGCCAGGCCGGCTTCGTCCTGCTCGGGATCACCGCGGCGGGGGAGACGGGGATCGGGGCCGCCCTGTTCTACCTCGTCGCCTACTCGTTGACGGTGATCGGCGCGTTCGGTGTGGTCATGGTGGTCTCGTCTCGCGGTGAGCGGCACACGTCGCTGTCGGCGTACGCGGGGCTCGCCCGGCGGAGCCCCGTGGCGGCCGGCCTGCTCACGCTGTTCCTGCTCTCGCTCGCCGGCATACCACCGACCGCCGGGTTCGTCGCGAAGGTTGCCGTCTTCCGGGCTGCCACCGAGGCCGGCTACTGGCCGCTCGTGCTGATCGGGGTGCTCGCGAGCGTGATCGCCGCCTACGTCTATCTCCGCGTCATCGTCCTGATGTTCATGCGGGAACCGGAGGAGGAGACCCGACCGGACGAGTCCTGGCTGCCGCGCGTGGCCCTCGCCCTGCCGGCGACGCTCGTGGTGGTGTTCGGGCTGTTCCCGGGGCTGATCGTGGGGTTCCTGGAGCAGGCGGCGGTGCTCCGATGGTGACGGTCCACACCGGTCCCCGGATGACGGTAGGGTCGGGGCGATGAGCCGCCGCACGATCCCGGGGCTGGAGGCCCCCGACCCCGCCCTCGAGCGCGCGATCCGGTCGCGCCTGGACGAGGTCGAGACGGCCCTGGAGAAGGCCGTTCGGGCCGACTCCGACATGCTCGCCGAAACCGCCCAGTACCTGCTCGCGGCCGGCGGCAAACGCTTCCGTCCGATGCTGGTGCTGCTATCCGGGTACTTCGGTGATCCATCGGACCCGCGGCTGGTCCCCGGGTCGGTGTCGATCGAGCTCGTCCACCAGGCGACGCTCTACCACGACGACGTGATCGACGAGGCGGACGAACGCCACGCCGTCCAGTCCGCGAACGCGCGCTGGAGCAACACCGTGGCGATCCTCACGGGCGACTACCTGTTCGCCAGGGCCTCGGAGATCTCCACCGACCTCGGCACGGACATCTGTGCGCTCCTGGCCCGCACGATCGCGACGCTCTGCGATGGCCAGATCCGCGAGGTCGAGGCCGCGGGGCGCGTCGAGCAGTCCGAAGCCGACTACCTCGACATCATCCGCCGCAAGACCGGCGCACTGATCGCCACCTCGTGCCGGTTGGGCGGGATGCTGTCGGACGCCCCCGCGGACGCCCTCGACGTGCTCGAACAGTACGGGGAGGCCCTCGGCCTGGCGTTCCAGTTGTCCGACGACATCATGGACCTCACGGCGAGCCAGGAGACCCTCGGCAAGGAGCCGGGGCAGGACATGCGTGAGGGCGTGTACACGCTGCCGGTCCTGCACGCGCTCGGCGGTTCGAAGGGGGCGGAGCTCCGAACCGTCCTGCAGGACGGGGCGCCGAGCGGCGAACGCCTCGAGCGCGCCCTGGACATCGTCCGCGCCCCCGAGCACCTGGCACGCGCCCGCTCCGCGGTCGTCGACGAGGTCGACCGGGCCCACGGCCTGACCGAACGCCTCCCCGCCGGTCCGGCCCGAACCGCCCTCGGCCAGCTCGCCGAGTTCCTGGCCGCGCGCTGCAACGCCCGAGAGAGCTGACGGGGAGGGGCGGGGACGCTTGTTATCATCCGCGCTGCTCGGGAAAACGTTCACAAGCGTGGAGACCTACTACCAGTCGTACGGGGTCGTCCTCGCGGTCCTGATCGCCGGCGTGGGGCTCGTGGCGGTGGCGTTCGGAGCCGCAAGGCTCATCGCACCCCGGCGACCGGTCGGGGACAAGCTGCTCACCTACGAGTGCGGCATCGACCCCATCGGCGAGGGCTGGTCGCAGAGCCAGGTCCGCTACTACGTCTACGGGTTCCTGTTCGTGATCTTCGATGTCGAGTCCGTCTTCCTGTTCCCGTGGGCGCGGATCTTCGAGAGCCTCGGGTACCAGGCCGTCGTCGAGATGGCGGTCTTCATCGGGATCCTCGCGGTGGGGCTGCTGTACGCCTGGCGCAAGGGGGTGCTGAAGTGGGCCTGATCACCGAGAAGACGCCCCTGGCCGGGATCCAGCCCGTGAAGTTCCTCCTCAACTGGGGTCGCCGCTACAGCCTGTGGGTGTTCAACTTCGGCCTGGCGTGCTGCTCGATCGAGTTCATCGCGGCCTCCACCTCCAAGCACGACTTCATCCGGTTCGGGGTGATCCCGTTCGCGCACGGGCCCCGTCAGGCCGACCTGATCGTGATCGCCGGGACGCCGACCGACAAGATGACGCCGGTGATCAAGCGGCTGTACGACCAGATGCCCGAGCCCAAGTACGTGATCTCGATGGGATCGTGCGCGAACTGCGGCGGCCCCTACTGGGACTCGTACTCGGTCACCAAGGGCATCGATCAGGTCCTGCCGGTCGACGTGTACATCCCGGGCTGCCCGCCTAGGCCGGAGGCGCTGCTGCAGGGCATCATCCGGCTCCAAGAGAAGATCGCCGCCGAAGACATCAGGGAGAAGTGGAGTGGCAAGCTCACGACACCCGCTTCCACCTCCTGAGGTCGAGGCGCGCCTCCGCGCGCAGTTCGGCGACGACGTGCTGTCCTTCGAGGACCAGCACGGGCACAGCGTGGTCGCCGTGACGCCGTCCCGATACCGGGAGCTGGTCATGTTCCTGCGCAACGAGCCCGAGCTGGCCTGCGACTACTGCGATTTCACGGGTGGGGTGGACTTCGGGGACGAGGGGATGGAGGTCGTCACCCATCTGTTCTCGACCACGCACGACCACTCCGTGCGCGTGAAGGTCCGTCTCCCCGCCGACGAGACCGTCCTGCCGACGATCTCGGACATCTACCCGACGGCGAACTGGCACGAACGCGAGACCACCGAGATGTTCGGTGTCACGTTCGAGGGCCACCCGTTGCCGGTGAAGCTCCTCCTCCCCGAACCGTTCGAGGGCCACCCGCTCCGCAAGGACTTCCCGCTCATGTCGCGAGAGGCCAAGCCGTGGCCGGGCGCGGCCGAAGGGGAAGAGGAGGAAGAGGAGTGATCGGGCAGCCCGGCGTGAGCTTCGTGAACCAGTGGTTCGACCAGTACTGGCTGGTCCTGGTCACGAAGGCGGCGATCGTGCTGATCTTCTTCCTCGTGGCTCCGCTCGGCGTGGGCTACGCGGAGCACAAGGTGATGGCGCACATGCAGGGCCGACTGGGGCCGATGTACGCGGGACGGTTCCACGGCTGGGCGCAGCTCATGGCCGACGGGGTCAAGTTCGTCCAGAAGGAGGACGTGATCCCGGCGGCCGCCGATCGGTGGGTGTTCTCCTTCGCACCGGCGGTCGCGTTGGTGCCGTACATCGTGCTGTTCGTCGTGATCCCGTTCTCCAGCACGATCTTCATCCTGAACCTGGACGTCGGCATCTTCTTCGTCATGGCGATCACGTCGGTCTCGGTGATCGGCGTCCTGATGGCCGGGTGGGCGTCCGCGAACAAGTTCTCGCTCATCGGCGCCCTCCGAGCGGCCGCGCAGCTCATCGCGTACGAGCTGCCCCTGGTGCTCGGGGCTGCCGCCATCGTCATGCAGGCGGGGACGCTCTCCATGATCGGGATCGTCGAGGCCCAGGAGAAGTACTGGTTCGTCTTCTCGCAGCCGATCGGGTTCGTCATCTTCCTCACTGCCTCGCTCGCCGAGCTCACGCGGACACCGTTCGACATGCCGGTCGCCGACTCCGAGATCATCTTCGGCGCCTACACCGAGTACACGGGACTGAAGTTCGCCTTCTTCCTGCTCGCCGAGTACGGGGGGATCGTCGCCCTGTCGGCCGTCGCGAGCGTCCTGTTCCTCGGGGGCTACCTGCCGCTCCCGACGATGGAGTTCATCCCCGATCCGCTCTGGATGTTCGCGAAGATCGGGGCGCTCTCGTTCCTCATCATCTGGCTCCGCGTCACGTATCCACGGCTGCGCGAGGATCAGCTCCAGCGGGTGTCGTGGCTCGCGCTGATCCCGCTGGCGCTGCTGCAGATCATGGTGGTCGGCGTCCTCAAGGTCGCGATCTAGGAGGGTCATGGCGATCGACGAACGCGATGCACGGCAGGCTCCCGAGGTCGAGCCGAGGTCCACGGGCCTCGGCCTGCTGAAGGGCCTCGGGGTCACGCTGAAGCACGCGCTCCGACCCTCGATCACGCAGCAGTACCCGCAGGAGAAGCCCGATCTCCCACCGCGAACCCGTGGGGTGATCGCGCTGAAGGAATCCAACTGCACGGTCTGTTACAAGTGCTCGCGCGAATGCCCCGACTGGTGCATCTACATCGACGCGCACAAGGAGACGCACGAACCGGCCTCCGGCGGCAAGGGGCGCTCGATGAAGGTGCTCGATCGGTTCGCCATCGACTACGCGCTCTGCATGTACTGCGGGATCTGCGTGGAGGTCTGTCCGTTCGACGCGCTGTTCTGGAGCCCCGAGTTCGAGTACTCCGAGTACGACATCGTCGAGCTGACGCACGAGAAGGAGAAGCTCGAGGAGTGGACCTACACCGTGCTTCCCCCGCCGATGATCGAGGACGGCGCCGAGCTACCACCGCCCCCAGAGCCGGTTGCCGCCACCCCGGCCGCGGTGGCGCCGGACACGGCCGGACTCGCCGCGGCCCAGGCCGCGGCTCCCTCGGCAGGTCCGGCGCCCGCTCCGCCCGCAGCCCGCACCGGCGGCTGCGGGTCCGGCGGGCGAGGCTCCGGCCGCACACGCCGGCGGCTGCCCCCGCTGCGGCTGCTCCCGTTGAGCACGCGGAGGTCAGCCTCGACCAGGAGACGTTCGACCGCGTCCTCGCCGAGCTGCTCGAGCAGGGGACCGATCGGCGGGTCGCGGAGGGACGGGCCCGGCGCGCCGCGATGGTGGCCGCGCGTGAGAAGGCCGAGGGCGGCTCGTGACCGGAGCCGAGATCGTGTTCGTCATCGCCGGCGTCGCCGCGGTGGTCGGCGCGTTCCGAGTCGTCACCGCTCGCAACGTCGTGCGCGCGGCCCTGTACCTCGTGATCACGCTCTCGTCGGTCGCCGCCGTCTACCTGCTCCTCGCGGCGGAGTTCGTGGCGTGGGTCCAGATCCTGATCTACGTGGGCGCGATCGTGATCCTGTTCCTGTTCGGCCTGATGCTGACCAAGGCGCCGATCGGCCGAGAGGCCCTCGACAACCAGCGACGGGGGGTCGCGTTCCTGGTCGCGCTGGCGATCCTCGCGGGGCTCGTCTACCTGATCCAGGGCGCGTTCAGCTGGGATGCGGCCCGGATCGACCCGATCGACGGCACCGTGGCGGCGGTCGGCTCGTCGATCTTCAGCCGCTTCGTCCTGCCGTTCGAGGTCATCTCGTTCCTGCTCCTCGCCGCGCTCATCGGGGCGATCGTGCTGTCCCGGAAGGAGGATCGCCCGTGATCAGGCTCCCGCTCGTCCTGTTCCTGTCGGCGGCGTTGTTCTCCACCGGGGTCTACGGCGTGCTGGCCCGGCGGAATGCGGTCCTCGTCCTGATGTCGATCGAGCTGATGCTGAACGCCGTCAACATCAACCTGGTCGCGTTCGCGCAGGCGTTGCAGGACATCACGGGGCAGGTGTTCGCGCTGTTCGTGATCACGGTGGCGGCCGCCGAGGTGGGGATCGGCCTCGCGATCGTGATCTTGATCTACCGCAACCGGGAGACGATCAACGTGGACGAGGTGAACCTCCTCAAGTGGTAGCCGCCGAGCCGTCGGAGCTCGTCCGGGCCATCGCGGACCCGAGCGCCTTCCTCCGGTACTCCTGGCTGATCGCCTTCCTGCCGGCGGTGTCCGCGGTGCTGACGCTGTTCATCGGCAAGCGGACCCCGGGCAAGGGGTCCGTCTACGGGATCGCGGCCGTCGGCGCTTCGCTCGTGCTGTCGCTCGGCGTTCTGTGGACCTTCGTCGGGGGCGAGCACGGCTTCTACGAGGCGTCGGTGTCTTGGTTCCAGATCGGCCAGCTCCACCTGGAGGCCGGCGTGTACGTCGACGGTCTCACGGCGGTGATGGTCGTCGTCGTGACGGCGATCTCGCTGTGCGTCCACGTGTACTCGCTCGGCTACATGAAGGGCGACGTCCGCTTCACGTGGTTCTACGTCGTCCTGTCGCTGTTCACGAGCGCGATGCTCGTCGTGGTCCTCGCGAACAACCTGTTCGAGCTCCTCGTCGGGTGGGAGATCATGGGCGTCTGCTCCTACCTGCTGATCGGGCACTGGTGGGAGGACCACGTCAACTCCAGCTCGGCGATCAAGGCGTTCATCACGACCCGGATCGGCGACGTCCCGTTCATGTTCGGGATCTTCGTCCTGGTGTTCATCACGGGCTTCACCACCGCGAACATCCCGGCGATCAGCCACGTCGTCTCGGGTCGGCGGCGCGTCGGTCGCGCTCGTGTCGGCCGCGGCGCTGCTGCTGTTCGGTGGCACGATCGGCAAGTCCGCGCAGTTCCCGCTCCACGTCTGGCTCCCCGACGCGATGGCGGGCCCCACGCCGGTCTCGGCGCTGATCCACGCCGCCACGATGGTGGCGGCGGGCGTGTACCTGGTCGGCCGCCTGTTCTTCGTGTTCATCGACGCCGATCCCGTCGTGCTCCAGATCGTCGGGATCGTGGGCGGCATCACGATGCTCGGGGCGGCGCTGATGGCGTTCGTCCAGGACGACATCAAGCGCGTGCTCGCGTACTCGACGATCAGCCAGCTCGCCTACATGGTCGCCGGCATGTCGATGGGACCGGCCGGCCGAACCGGGGCCTTCTTCCACCTGTTCACGCACGCCTTCTTCAAGGCGCTGCTGTTCCTCGGCTCCGGCGCGGTGATCCACGCCGTCCACACCAACAACATGAGCGAGATGGGCGGCCTGCGAAGACGCCTGCCGATCACGTTCTGGACGTTCCTGATCGGCTCGCTCGCGCTCGCGGGCGTCCCACCGCTCGCCGGCTTCTGGTCCAAGGACGAGCTGCTCGTCGTCGCGAACGAGGGCGGTCACGACGGTCCTGTTCGTCGTGCTGCTCCTCACCGCGCTGCTGACCGCCTTCTACATGACCCGGGCGGTCCTGATGACGTTCTTCGGCGAGTTCCGGGGCCACGGCGAGCCGCACGAGGCTCCCGGGACCATGACCGGCGTGCTGGTCGCCCTCGCGACGGTGACGGTGTTCGCAGGCCTGCTCGGGTCGCCGCAGCTCGGGGCGGTGTTCGGCCAGTGGGTGTTCTTCGAGCAGATCGAACAGGCACTGTTCGTCCCGTGGGTCGCGGCCGCGTCGACGCTCGCGGCCCTCCTGGGCATCGCGGCCGGCTACGGCTTGTACAACAGCTACCGCGAGCGCGATCCGCTGCGCTCGCTGGGACGTGCCTACACGCTCGTCGCGAACAAGTACTACCTCGACGACATCTACTGGAAGGGCATCATCCGGCCGGTCCGGGACGACCTGTCCGCCGGCGTGAACTGGTCGAACCAGCGGATCCTCGATGGGGTCGTCAACGGCGCGGCCGCGTTCACCAAGACGCTCGCGGGCGGGGTCGGGTGGTTCGACCAGAAGGTGATCGACGGAGCGGTGAACGGTCTCGCGAACATCGCCGGGTTCACCGGCGGCCTCCTGCGCTACATCCAGTCTGGCAACGTCCAGCGCTACGCCGTCGTTCCTGTTCACCGGCGTCGTGGTGCTGGCCATCATCTTCACGAAGATCTGAGAGGGGAACGCGGATGACCTGGGAGAACTCGGCGATCACGATCGCGACGCTCCTGCCGCTGGCCGGGGCCCTGGTGATCGCGCTCGTGCCCCGCCAGTACGAGAAGGGCGTACGAGCGCTCGGCATCGTGTTCACGGGTGCCGCGCTCGTCGTGGCGGTCGCCATCACGTTCACGTTCGACTACGGAGCCTCGGGCCTCCAGTTCCAGCTCGATACGACGTGGATCCCCGTCATCAACGCCCGGTACCACGTCGGGATCGACGGCATCAGCCTCCCGCTGTTCGTGCTCACGTTCGTGCTCTCGTTCCTCTGCGCGATCTATACGTGGCGGATGGTTCCCAAGCCAGGGAAGACCAAAGCCTTCCTGGGGCTCATGCTCCTGCTCGAGACGGGCATGGCCGGCACGTTCATCGCGTTCGACCTGATCCTGTTCTTCGTGTTCTGGGAGCTGGTGCTGGTTCCGATGTACTTCCTGATCGGGATCTGGGGCAGCGCGAACCGCGAGTACGCGGCGATCAAGTTCTTCCTGTACACGCTGTTCGGGTCGGTGTTCATGCTGCTGGGCTTCCTTGCGATGTTCTTCAGCTCCGACATAGGGAGCGGCATCCACACGTTCGACATCATCGCCCTACAGGACTATGCCGCGTCCGGCGGCTTCTCCACCGGGTTCCAGCTGATCGTGTTCGCGGCCGTAGGGCTCGGGTTCGCGGTGAAGGTGCCGATGTGGCCGTTCCACACGTGGCTGCCCGACGCGCATACCGAGGCGCCGACGATCGGGTCGGTCTTGCTCGCCGGCGTCATGCTGAAGATGGGCGCCTACGGGTTCATCCGGATCGCGCTCCCGATCCTCCCGTACGGCGCCCAGAAGTACGCTCCGTGGATCGGGTTGCTCGCCGCGATCGCGATCGTGTACGCGGCGCTCGCGTGCCTGGCGCAGAAGGACCTGAAGCGCCTCATCGCCTTTAGCTCGGTGGGGCACATGGGGTTCGTCATGCTCGGGATCGCCACGCTGACGTCGATCGGGATCAACGCGGCCATCTTCGGTATGGTCGCCCACGGCCTGATCACCGGGATGCTGTTCTTCTGCGTCGGGTCGCTCTACGACCGCTACCACACGCGTGAGATCGCCGAGATCGGCGGCGGCGTGATGCAGAAGCTCCCGTACCTGGGAGGGGTGTTCGCGTTCGTCGCGATCGCCTCGCTCGGGCTGCCCGGACTCGCGGGGTTCTGGGGTGAGGTGATGGCACTCCTCTCGAGCTTCAGCCCCGCCCAGTCGCTCTCGACACCCCTGTTCCGGGCGTTCATGATCGCCGGCGGCATCGGCACGATCCTGACGGCCGGCTATTTCCTGTGGATGCTCCAGCGCGTGAACATGGGGACGCTTCCCGAGAAGTGGAAGACCGAGGTGTTCGGGGACATCGCGGCGATCGAGTGGGTCTCCTGGGTGCCGCTGCTCCTCGGGATCGTCGTGCTCGGGTTGTTCCCGAGCCTGCTCACGGACGTCACGCAGGCACCCGTCAACTCGTTGCTCGGCCTCTTCGGGGCATAGGCGAGGGTCGGCGGCGCGATGAACCAGGCGATCGACTACACGGCGATCCTCCCGGAGCTGATCCTGGCCGGGACGATCGTCCTCGTCCTGGTCGTCGACGCCTTCCTCCCTCCCACGCGGAAGTGGATGGCGATGCCCCTGGCGTTCGCCGGCGTGCTGGCATCGCTCATCGCCACCCTGACACTGATCGGGGAGGACCGTTCGACGTTCGGCGGCGCGTTCGTCGTCGACGAGTTCGCCCTGCTCTTCAAGGTGTTCTTCCTCTCGGTCGCGCTGATCGTCCTGATGGTCTCGTTCCGGTACTTCCGCGAAGGCCGCTTCTACCAGGGCGAGTTCTACTTCCTGCTGCTCACGTCGTTCCTCGGTTGCCTGCTGATGCCGTCGTCCCGCGACCTGCTGATGCTGTTCATCTCGCTGGAGCTCGTGTCGGCTCCGGGCTTCCTGATCGCCGCGTTCAGGAAGTCGGACCCCCGATCCAACGAGGCGGGGATCAAGTTCTTCCTGATCGGCGTGCTCTCCACCGCGGTGATGCTCTACGGCATGAGTCTGATCTACGGACTCACCGGGACCCTCAACCTGAGCGGGATCGGGGAGGCGCTCGCCCGACCGTTGGCTCCGGGACGGGAGACGCTCGCGCTCGCCTCGATCCTGTTCATCGTGGCGGGCTTCGCCTTCAAGGTGAGCGCCGTACCGTTCCAGTTCTGGGCACCCGACACGTACGAGGGGGCGCCGGTGCCGGTCGCGGCGTTCCTCGCGACCGCCTCCAAGGCGGCCGGGTTCGCCGGGCTCCTGCAGCTGATGTTCGTCGCGTTCCCCGCGCAGTACGAGTTCTGGACGCCGATCTTCGCCGTGCTGTCGATCCTCACGATGACGATCGGGAACTTCATCGCGCTGCAGCAGCGGCAGGTCGTGCGCCTGCTCGCGTACTCGAGCATCGCCCAGGCCGGCTACATGCTCCTGCCGTTCGCACTGGTGTCGGCGAACCCCGCGGTGAACCAGGATGCGTTCGCGGCCGCCGTGACGTACATCCTGATCTACTCGGTGATGACGCTCGGGGCGTTCGCCGTCGTGATCGCGATGTCGAAGGAGTCGCGCGGGCTGCTCATCGCCGACTTCGCCGGTCTGTCGCGACGTGCGCCCGTGATCGCCGTGGCGATGACCGTCTTCATGGTGTCGCTGGCAGGGATCCCACCCACGGCCGGCTTCTGGGCGAAGTTCCTCGTGTTCCAGGTCGCGATCGAACGAGGTGAGATCGGGACGGCGCTCGCGATCGTGATGGTCGTGAACTCGGTCGTGAGCCTCTACTACTACCTGGCCGTGCCCAAGCAGATGCTGTTCGTCGAGGGCGAGCACGAGCGCCCCCTCGGGCCTCCGGTCCTGGTCACCGCCGTGGCGGTACTGGCCACGGTCGTCGTGCTCGCCGTCGGGGTCTGGCCGGAGCTCCTGGCACATTTCCCGCCCCTGTCTACCCTGGTAGGGCAGTAGGCGAGGGCCCGGGGAGGCGGTCGATGCAAGGCTGCCCTGGGGTGGTCGAACCCGGTCCGGGGATCGGGCGAATGCACCCAGAGAAGGAGGTTCCGTTGATCGGTCTCAACCGGTTCAAGACCTGGATCCTGATCGCCGCCCTGGGCGGCCTCTTCGTGCTGATCGGTGGCGTGATCGGCGGGCAACAAGGCATGGTCGTCGCGCTCGTGATCGCGCTGGTCTTCAATTTCTCGATGTACTGGTTCAGCGACAAGATCGCGATCCGCACGACCCGATCCAAGCCGGTGAGCGAGCAGGAGGCGCCGGATCTGTACCGGATCGTCCGCGAGCTCACGCAGACCAACCGGATGCCGATGCCGAGGATCTACATCTCGGACATGATGCAGCCGAACGCGTTCGCGACCGGACGGAACCCGGACCACGCGGTCGTGGCCGTCACCCGTGGCATCCTCGAGATCTTGGACCAGCGTGAGCTGCGCGGGGTCCTGGCGCACGAGCTCTCCCACGTCGCCAACCGCGACATCCTCATCGGCTCGATCGCGGCGGCCATCGGGATGAGCATCACCTTCCTCGCCCGGTTCGCCCTGTGGTTCGGCTCGGGGGATGATCGGAACGGCGTCGGGATGATCGGGTTGCTGTTGGCCTGGGTGCTCGCCCCGATCGCGGCCGCCATCATCCAGATGGCCGTGAGCCGCTCACGCGAGTACCAGGCCGACGAGTCGGGCGCGATCTTGTCTCACGACCCCGAAGCCTTGGCGAGCGCGCTCCGCAAGCTCGAGAGCGCGGCCGGCAAGGTCCCGGTGCCCGCGACGGTGAGTCCGGCCGAGGCTCATCTGTTCATCGTGAACCCGTTCCGCGGTCGGCAGGCGTCCATGAGCCTTGCGAACCTGTTCTCGACCCACCCCCCGACGGCCGAACGTGTCGCGAGGCTCGAGCAGATCAAGCAGGAGATCGGCTAGCCCGGCGGCGTTCGGGCGAGAGGCGTCGGTCAGACGAGCTCCAGTAGCGACCGGAGATCGTGCAGCACGTGGCGGTCGCCGCGCGACGCTGACGCCCTCGGCTGGATCCGCGTCGTCGCGCAGGATCAGGAACGACCGGATGCCGAGCGACTCCGCGCCGTCGCAGTACCCGGCCTGGTCGTCGACGAATACGGCTTCTGCCGGCCGGGCTCCGAGCGCGTCGAGCGCGGCCCGGTAGATCCCCGCGTCGGGTTTGGCCACGCCCACCTCGAACGAGAGGATCACGGCGTCCGACTCCCGCGCGAGTCCGAGCTCGTCGACGATCGGGCGCGTGGAGTGATCGCAGTTGCTCACCACCGCGGTGCGGAGCCCACGTCCCCGCAGCTCCCGCAGGGTGGGGATCGAGTCGTCCCAGAAGTGGACCCCGTTCTCGGCGAAGGCCTCTCATGCGCGCGTCGTTGAGCTCGCGGACGAGGTCCGCGTCGGCGGCGATCCCGGCGGCGTCGAGGATGGCCCGCAGGTCGCCCTCGGCGCTCCCGTAGGTGCCGATGCTGCGGGCCTCGCGTGTGGTCGTGAACGCCCGCAAGAGATCGGCCTCGCCGATCCCGAACCGGTCCTCGAGCTCGGCTCGCATCGTCGGCCACTCGGTCCACGCGAGCGTGTCGTACAGGTCGAGCAGGACCGCCCGGACCTCGCTCACGCGGCGACGTCGAGGATCGCTCGGACGTGCTCGATCGTCGTGAGCGGGTTGACGAAGCACAGCCGAGCCACCTTCTCACCCTCCCACGACGATGGCTGGACGAACCCCGCCTGCTCCTCGAGCGCCCGCCGCCACCAGCGCTCGTAGTCCTCAGGCCTCCAACCGAGCCTGCGGAACAGGACCACCGACAGCTCGGGCTCGATGACGAGTTCGAGCTCGGGGCGGCGGCGGACCTCGTCGGCGGCCTCCCGTGTGATCGACAGGACCCGCTCGACCGCGTCCCGGTACGCATCCGTCCCGTAGGTCGCGAGCGAGAACCACAGGGGCAGCCCGCGTGGTCGCCGCGAGAGGTGATGCGCGAAGTCGCTCGGGTTCCACTCGGAGGTGGCGTTCAGGGCGTCCAGGTACGAGGCGTCCTGTCGATGTGCCGCCCGTGCCCGTTCCGGCTCTCGGTAGATGAGCGCGCATGAGTCGTACGGCGCGAACAGCCACTTGTGCGGGTCGACGATGAACGAATCCGCGTGCTCGATGCCCCGGAAGCGGTCCCGAACGCTCGGAGCGAGGAGCCCGGCGCCTCCGTAGGCGCCGTCCACGTGCAGCCACAGCCCTCGGGCGCGGCACACCTCGGCGATGCCCTGCAGGTCGTCGACCATGCCGGCGTTCGTGGAGCCGGCGCTCGCGACCACGGCGAACGGTCCTCGTGGATCGGCTCCGTCGAGCGCGGACGCCAGCGCGGATCCGGTGAGACGACCGCGCTCGTCGTGGGCGACCCTGAGGAGGTCGACATCCATCACGCGTGCCGCCGACGCGACCGACGAGTGCACCGTGTCGGCGCACGCGACCTGCCACCGCGGGGGCCGCTCGCCGCTCCGGGCGGCGTTCGCCGCGTGCCGCGCTGCGACGAGCGCCGACAGGTTGCCCGCTGTCCCTCCCGAGACGAAGCACCCACCGGCCTCTTCGGGCATCCCCGCCAGGCGGGCGAGCCACGCGAGCACCTGGTTCTCGGCCCACACGGCGCCGCCGCCTTCGAGCCAGCTGCCTCCGTAGACCTCCGAGGCGCTCACCGCCAGGTCGAACAGGACGCTCGCCTTGCTCGGCGCGCCGGGCACGAACGCGAGGAAGCTCGGATGGTCGGTCGTGATGGTCGCTGGTGCGAGCACCTCTGCCCAGATGCGCAGGGCCTCCCGGCCGCCGATCCCGCCGGGCGTGATCGTGGCCCCGGCCGCCGAACCGAGCTCCTCCGACGGCACCGGGTGGTCGAGCGGCTGCGGCTCCGCGATCCTCCGTCGCGCGTAGTCCACGACCGCCTCGGTCAGCGCGTCGGTCTCCTCGGTGTACTCGTGCATCGACGGCATGGCGTCCCGATCCTCGCTCGGCGTGCGCGGCCGCTCCGTGCGCAGCCGGCTACGCCACCAACTCGGCGCAGAACCCCGCGAAGGCGTCCACGTAGCGCTGGATGTCCTCCTCGGTGTGCTGCACCGAGATGGTCCACTGCTCCTCGTCGCCGGGCGTCATGAAGATGCCCCGGTTCACCATCCAGGTGAACGAGGCGTAGAAGAGCTCGGGGATGGTCTCGAGGAAGTCGCGGTAGTTGACCAGCGGTTCCTTCCGGTACGAGACGCAGCCCTTGGCTCCGAGGTCCATCGTGTGGGCCGGCAGGTCGTGGTCGTCGATCGCGCGCTGGCATCCCTCGGCCAGCAACGTCCCGAGCTTGCCCAGGTGATCGTAGGCGTCCTTCGTGAGGACCTGGGTGAGGGCGGCGAGCCCTGCCGCAGCGGAGAGCGGGTTGCCGTTGAAGGTGCCTTGCTGGGCGGCCCCCTTGGTGACCCACTCCATGAAGCGGGCCTCGCCTCCGAACGCGCCGATCGTGGCCCCGCCGCCGACCGCCTTCGCGTACGCGGCCAGGTGCGGTCGGACGCCGTACCGATCGGTCGTGCCGCCGTACGCGATCGTGCCTCCGCACTTCACCTCGTCGTAGATCAGCGCCGCCCCGTTGCGCTCGCAGATGTCCCGGAGCGCCTGCAGGTAACCGGGCTGCGGCACGACGAGCCCGATGTTCATCATCACGGGCTCGAGGATCACCGCGGCGATCTCGCCCGGCTTGTCGGCGAACGCCTGGGCCACCGCGTCGGGGTCGTTGAACGGCGCGATGATCACGGTGTCCCTGAGCACCTTCGGGATCCCCTTGGACGTCGGATCCGTCGTGTACCAGGCCTGGTCGGGGTGGCCGATGTTGAAGCGCATGTCGAGCACGTCCGCCTCGGGCACCACGGAGAACAGGACCGAGTCGTGGTGGCCGTGGTAGGAGCCCTCCATCTTCACGATCGTGTCCCGTCCGGTCGCGGCCCGGGCCACGCGGATCGCGTCCATCGTGGCCTCGGTCCCCGAGTTCACGAACCGCATCTGCTCGAGCTGGAACCGCTCGCAGATCGCCTCCGCGAGCGCGACCGTGGTCTCGGTCGTGACGGCGAAGTGGATGCCCTGATCGGCGACCGCCCGGATCGCCTCGACGATCTTCGGGTGGGCGTGTCCCACGACGTTCACGCCGAATCCGCCGTGGAAGTCGATGTACTCATTGCCGTCGACGTCCCAGACCTTCGAGCCCTGCCCACGACGCAGGTACGTGGGATAGGGGTCGCCGGCCTGGAAGTTCGATGCCACCCCGTTCGGGAGGCTGCGGACGGCCCGCTGGTGCAGGCTCTCCGATCCGGGTGTCCGATCCAGGAGCTTGCGCCCCTCGCGCTCGGCGATCTCCGCGGCCTTAGCCTTCAGACGCTCGACGTCGGTCACGCTCCACCTCCCCTTCGGGGCAGCCAATCTACCCAGGCGGACCGTTGGGGAGCAACGGGGGCGGGCGGTGGCCGGAACGCCGACTACGGGCGGAAGTTCACGAACTGGAGCGGGACGTCGAAGTCCTGCTCCTTGACCGCCTTCATCACGACCTGGAGGTCGTCCTTGGACTTGCCCGTGATCCTGACCTGGTCGCCCTGGACGTGGCTCTGGACCTTGACCTTCAGGCCCTTCACGAACTTCACGAGCTCGCGGGCCTTGTCCTCGGAGATGCCGACGTTCAGGTTGATCGACTGCCTCGAGGCGCCCTTCGCTGCCGGCTGGATGGGCCCGAGACGCAGCGCCTTCAGCGAGACCTGGCGTCGCACGGCCTTCTCCTTCAGGACCTCCACGGCGGCCTTGAGCCGGTCCTCGGTCGACGACCGCACCTCGATCAGCTTGTCGTCCTGGCTGATGCTCGTCCCGGTGTCCTTGAAGTCGAACCGCTGGGCGATCTCACGGCGTGCCTGGTCGACCGCGTTCGCCACCTCGGGCATCGAGACCTCGGAGACGATGTCGAACGAGAAGTCCTGCTTGGCCATGCCGGCAATCCTATCGTGGAGGTGCCGAACCGCCGTTGCTATCCTTCCGTGAACGGGAGGATGCCCGAGCGGCCAAAGGGAGCGGTCTGTAAAATCGCCGGCTAAGCCTACGGAGGTTCGAATCCTCCTCCTCCCACCAACCACCCAACCACCATCACGAACCCATCACCGCGACCCGCTGGCACAGCGTTAGGCGACCGAATCCTCCATCGGCTCAACCACGAGGCCGAGGTCCTTCAGTTCGCGCTGAGACTTCCCGGCGAGCTTGCGGCCGAGAAGGGATCGACCCTCACTGTGGATGTCGCGGGGGAGAGGTCGCCGCGAGGGAGAAGCCTCCAATCGGTTCAACGTCCGGGGTCGCCGAGCTTCGACTTGATGCCGGAGCTCATTCACTACCATCTTGCCCGAAGGCTCCCGGAGGTGAGGCGAAGCGAGCAGAGGGGGACGCACGTGGAACATGGAGGCGCCGACAAGAACACGATGGAAGGTCAGCCCGCGGACTCGAACGACCTGTTCACGACCGAGACCGCCGGACTGCCCGACGCGTCACCCCCGCAGGTGATCCGGCTCGGCGACGGCGATCAGCTTGACCTCCGGATCACGCCTGTGCGCAAGCGCATCGACGACGCAGAGCTGCGGATGCTCGGCTACAACGCTTCGATCCCCGGCCCAACCCTGCACGTCGATCAGGGGTCGGAGATCACCGTGGAGGTGGCCAATGACGGCGATGTCGAGGCGACCGTTCACTGGCACGGCCTTCGGCTAGAGAACCGCTACGACGGCGTCCCCCACGAGACGCAGTCACCGATCCCGATAGGGGGCACGTTCACCTACAAGGTCCAGTTCCCCGACGCCGGGTTCTATTGGTATCACCCGCACATCCGGGAGGACTTCGGGCTGGAGATGGGGCTGTACGGCACGATCATCGTCGAGCCGTCGGAGCCGACGTTCTGGCCTGCGGTGGACCGCCAGCTCAGCATCACGCTGGACGATCTGCTCGTCGAGGACGGCCAGATCGCACCGTTCCACCGCTCGGGCCCCAACTACACGGCGATGGGGCGGTTCGGCAACGTGATGCTGATCAACGGCGAGACCACGTTCTCGGGCGAGGCGGCGGCGGGGGAGGTCCTACGCCTCTATCTCGTGAACACTGCGAACACGCGCATCTTCAACTTCGCACTCCCCGGCGCCCGGATGAAGCTGGTCGGTGGGGATAGCGGTCGCTACGAGCGAGAGGCCTTCGTGGACGAGGTGATGCTCGCTCCCTCGGAGCGAGCGGTCCTCGACGTGATGTTCGACGGTTCGGGGGAGGTGCGGCTCGAACATCGCACACCCGATCGGGTCTACGATCTCGGCGCGTTCTCGGTCGCAGGGAACGCAACCGGCGCCCCCAAGGCGTCGTTCGAAGTGTTGCGCGTCGATCCCCAGCTGACGGCTGAGCATGAGTCGATCGACAGCGAGCTCGAGCGACCGCCGGACAAGGTACTCGCCTTCGTTGCCTCGATGCCGCTCCTCTACGGAGACGACGTCGCGCCGGCGACGTCCTACGCGTGCCCCATGCACCCGGAGGTCACGTCCTCGGAGCCAGGAACGTGCCCGAAGTGCGGGATGCAGTTGCTACCGGTCCGTTCCGAGAAGCCGACCTACGGGTGTCCGATGCACCCGGACGTCACCTCCTCGGAGCCAGGAACCTGCCCGAGATGCGGCATGAAGTTGGTGCCGTCCGACGCGCTGCCGGCACCCCACGAGGATGCGATCCGCCACGCGCATGAACGACGCGAGGAACAGAGCGACGGACTGGAATGGGAAGACCTGATGCCGGAGATCAACCGTGCCTCAGAGCCCGCCAACATGAGGTGGATGCTCATCGACAGGCAGACCCGGGCCGAGAACGGCGCCATCACGTGGGCGTTCACGGTGGGGGACCGGGTGAAGATCCGACTCGTGAATGAGATGGTGTCCGATCACCCGATGCATCACCCCTTCCACGTCCATGGAGCGGGCCGATTCCTCGTCCTGTCACGTGAGGGGGAGGCGGAGTCCAACTTGGTGTGGAAGGACACCGTGCTCGTTCCCGCGGGACAGACCGTCGACATCCTTCTCGACGTCTCGAATCCTGGACTGTGGATGGCGCATTGCCACATCGCCGAGCACGCTCAGAGCGGGATGATGTTCAGCTTCAACGTGTCTCGGCGCGATCCTGCGGAGGTGACGACGTGACCTCCGAGGTCGGATCGTCTTCGTTCGACGTCGTCGTGATCGGTGCCAGCCAATCCGGTCTCGCCATCGGGTATCACCTCGCCCAGCGCGGCGTGAGGTTCGTGATCCTGGATGCCGGCTCGGACATCGGCCAGGTGTGGAGATCCCGATGGGACTCGCTCATGCTGTTCACCCCCGCGCAATACAGCAGCCTCCCGGGCATGGCCTTCCCTTCGCCGAAGGACACGTACCCATCGAAGGATGACGTCGCCTCGTACCTCGAGTCGTACACATCCGCGTTGGATCTTCCCGTGAAGCTCAACGCGAAGGTCACCTCGCTCACCAGGCACGGCGCGCGGTACGCCGTGACGACCGCAGACGAAGGACTCACTGCGGATCAGGTCGTCGTTGCGACCGGTCCGTTCCAGGTCCCGTTCGTCCCTCCAGTTGCTGGAGAACTCGACGACACGGTCTTCCAGGTCCATAGCGCCGACTACCGTAACCCGACGCAACTTCCTGATGGCGAGGTGCTCGTCGTAGGTGGGGGGAACTCCGGTTTCCAGATCGCCGAAGAACTCGCAGCGACGAGGAAGGTCAGCCTTGCCGTTGGTCGGCGCGTCCCCTCTCTGCCGCAGCGTCTCCTCGGCAAGGATCTCTTCTGGTGGCTCTCTGCCGTGGGGTTCATGAAGGTGAGCACCGATTCGCGACTTGGCCGGAGGTTGGCGAAACGCGACGTGCTCATCGGATCGAGCCCGAGGAGCCATTCGGCGCTCCGGCGTAACGCTGAGGAAGCGGCTGACTGATCTCGTGGGGCGGCGCGCGACATTCGACGATGGAGGCGAGCAAGACATCGACGCGATCATCTGGGCGACGGGGTATCGATCCGACTTCTCTTGGATCGAGGTCCCCGCGATCAAGGCAGCCGACGGCACCATCGTCCACAGACGCGGCGTTACCGACGCTTCGGGCCTGTTCTTCGTGGGACTCCCCTGGCAGCACACTCGTGGGTCGGCGCTCATCGGGTTCGTGAAGGACGACGCTGCCTTCATCGCTGGACACATAGAGTCACATCTCGAGGATCCCGCAGGACTTGTCGGGACGGACTCCGAGCGAACGTAGGGGGGACCAGATGGCGATGGAAGTGGACCCGGTGTGCGGCATGCGCATCGACAGCGAAGAAGCAGCAGGGACGATCGAGCACGGCGGGAAGACGTTCTACTTCTGCTCGCAGGCTTGCTACGACGCCTTCGAGGCAGACCCAACCTCGTACGTGACGTGAAAGGAAGGGATCTCCCTCGGCTCGTCGACGGTCAGGTTCAGAGACGAACATGACCGGTGACGGGTTCACCGAGGATGAGGTCGCGCAGCGAGCCGGGACGACTCCCGAGCGCATCCGACTGCTCGCCGAATTGGGCATCCTTGGGCCCGAAGACGGGACCTATCCGCGACGAGACGTGCTGCGAGCCCGCGTCGTTGTCGGTCTCGATGCGATGGGGATCGATGCGGATGCCGTCGCGGAAGCGCTCGCCTCAGGCGACCTGACCCTCGGGTATCTCGAGGCCGGAGGGCGACGCCCACCTCGTTCGGACCGCACCTTTGCCCAGCTGAGCGAGGAGATCGACATCCCCTTCGTGATGCTTGAACGCATCTACGTCGCCTTCGGTCTGTCTCGCCCGGTGCCTGACGAATACGTGCGGGAAGAAGACCTGCGCCTCCTCAAGATCGTCCCGGTCCTCTTCGGCGCCGGAGTGAGCGAAGGTGAGATCTTGCGGCTGGCGCGCGTCTGGGGCGATAGCGCGAGGCGGGTCGCGCAGTTCCAGAGCCACTACCTCCACCACTCGATCGAGGAGCCGTTCCGTCAGCGAGGCCTCCGCGACAACGCAGCCTTCGAAGCAGCGCTCAGGGAGGTCGGCGTGCGGTCAGGTCGCTCCGGAGAAGACCTCCTCGGCTGGCTCTACCGGCGCCATTCGGAGGCGTTCGAAACCGAGCACCTCTTCGATCACGTCGAGACCGCTCTGGAGGACGCCGGGGTACATCGGAGGGAGCCTCGACGGGTTGAGGCCTGCGCGTTCGCGGACCTCTCCGGCTACACGAGGCTGACCGAGGAGGCCGGCGACGAGGTCGCGGCGCAGGTCTCCGTCAAGCTCGCCGAGTTGGTCAATGACGTCGCATCGCGGCACGGGGGCGCCGTCGTGAAGATGCTCGGTGATGGGGTGCTCTTTCACTTCAAGGATCCGCAGGACGCGGTGATGGCGTCGCTGGAGATCTTGGACCGTGTCCGGCCGGCCGGTCTACCGCCAGCGCACGTCGGCGTGAATGCGGGGCCGATGATCTACGAGGAGGGAGACTACTTCGGCCGCACGGTCAATATCGCGGCGCGCATCGCGTCGCAGGCGGGGTCGGATCAGGTGTTCCTCGGAGAGGACGTTCTGCATCACATCGCGCCGACAGGATTCCGCGTCGTCGAGGCCGGCAGATTCGAACTCAAGGGCATCGAGAAGCCACTCACGCTGCACGAGGCCATCCGTGACGACTCCTAGCACGAGATCACCTCTTCCCGGGAACGAGAAGCCGTCGATGCAACCCAGGGCTTGCGCGGATCTGCCACCCACGCGTAGCCTGCGCAGACAGCGACCAGGACGGGAGCGACCTATGAGTGACGTCGCGCGGAACATCGAGATCGTCCAGAGGCTCGAGCGCGCCTACCAGGAGCGTGACAACGACACCGTCCGCGCCTGCCTCGCGGCCGACTTCGTCGCCCACGCGCCGGGAGCGGAGATGGTGCCCGCCGGCGTCGAGGGCGCGATCGCCGCGAACGAGGGCACGTTCAGCTTCTTCTCCGACTATCAGACGGAGATCCTCGAGATCTTCGGCGACGGCGATCGCGTCGTGTCTCATGTCCGCATGACGGGCACGAACGACGGAGGGATCGCGTGGGCAGGCGTCCCCGCAAACGGGAAGGCGATCGACACCGACTGGATCCAGATCTCGCGTCATGGAGACGATGGAGTGATCCTGGAGACGTGGGCACAGATGGATCTGCCGACGATGATGGTCCAAGTCGGCGCCATGCCGGCTCCGGAGGGGATGTGAGCCATGGCCACGCATGAACAGAACGCTGCCACGGTCCGCGAATTGATCCAGCGCGTCTTGAACGAAGGCGATATCGGCTTCGCTGAGAAGACGCTGTCTGAGGACTACATCGAGCGCTCCCCGATGCCCGGAGGCACGGCCGACAAGGCCGGCGCGATCGCGATGTTCACGATGATGCGAACGCAGACCCCCGACATGCGCATCGACATCGAGGATGTCATCGCCACCGCCAACAAGGTGGCTGTGCGAAGCACGATGACCGGCACCGACACCGAGGGCTTCATGCCTGGGATGCCCCCGACGGGCAAGCCCTTTTCGATGGGCGCGATCGACGTGTTCACGTTCGACGACGCCGGCATGAACACCGAGCACTATGGGGTCTACGACATCATGGGCACGATGGGGCAGCTCGGCCTTCTCCCAGCTCCTCCCGAGTAGCACCGAAGACAGCGGAGAGATGTTCGGCGTTCAGATCCATCGTCGCGCTGCGCATCACTGTCAAGACCGCCACCCTGACGAGCCTTTCTTCTGGGGTGGTGTCATTGTCGGGGAGGCCCGTTCGTAGTCGAGGTGAGGGGCGGGACTGACCCGTTCGAGTCAAAGGAGATCTTCATGGCGCGATACATGTTCTCTGCCTACGGCGGCGAAACTGGCCCCGCGATGACCGAAGAGGAGATGCAACAGTCCTGGCAGAGGATCTCCATCCTCGAGGAGGAGATGAAGTCCGCGGGCGCCCTGGTCTTCTCTGGCAGGCTGCTTGAACCGGAAACCGCCACGGTTGTCCGCGTCGCTGACGGCGATCTCATGACCACTGACGGCCCCTTCGCCGAGTCCAAGGAATACTTGGGAGGCTTCTACATCATCGAGGCAGATGACCTCGACGCTGCCCTCGCTTGGGCGTCGAAGACCACCGCGGCGGTCGGGCACCCGATAGAGGTCCGTCCCTTCTGGGAGATGCCCGACGCCTGACGTGCAAGGTGTCGGCAGCCGAACCGCGATCGACGAGGTCGCGATCGATCGGACCTTCCGCGAGGAGGCGGGCCGATGCGTGGCTACCTTGATCCGATCTTCGGTGACATCGACGTCGCTGAGGATGCGGTGCAGGATGCGTTCGCCGTCGCTCTCCGCAGATGGCAGATCGACGGCCTCCCGCCCAATCCAGGCGGCTGGATCACGACGACCGCCCGCAGGTGTGCGATCGACCGTCTCCGCCGCGAGTCGCGCGGTCGAGACTTGCTCGACGAGGTAGGGGTGCTATCCCTGAGCATAGAGAGCACCGGGATGTCAGAGGTGGTGGCGAACGTGCAAGACGACCGGCTACGCCTCATCTTCACCTGCTGCAACCCGGCACTCTCAACAGAAGCGCAGGTGGCGCTGACCCTGCGGCTGCTCGGCGGGCTGACGACCGACGAGGTCGCCCGAGCCTTCCTCGTCTCCGAGCCGACCATGGCTCAACGTCTCGCGCGCGCCAAACGCAAGATCAAGGCGGCGCGGATCCCGTACCGCGTGCCCGGAGCATCACGAGTTGCCGGAGCGCCTGCGTCCGGTGCTGGCCGTCGTCTACCTCGTGTACAACGCTGGGCTGACCAGCTCGGCCGATGTGGATCTCTGCGCAGAGGCGATCCGCCTGGCACGGATCTTTGTGACGCTCATGCCCGATGAGCCGGAGGTGGCGGGCCTGTTGGCCCTGTTGCTGCTCACCGACTCCCGTCGCTCATCGCGAACACGGCCCGATGGCTCGCTGGTGCTGCTCGGCGAGCAGGACCGCATGCGATGGGATCGAGCCCTGATCGAGGAGGGCCGAGCGATCGTAAGCCGCTGCCTTCGACGCAGCCAACCCGGTCCCTATCAGCTCCAAGCGGCGATCAACGCCGTGCATGCGGACGCCCCGACCGCCGAGGAGACCGATTGGTCGCAGATCGTCGCCTTGTACGATCAGTTGCTCGCGGTCACCCCCACGCCGGTCGTGGCCCTCAACCGCGCGATCGCCGTCGGCGAGGTGCGAGGCGCCGCCGCTGCGCTGGCGCTGGTGGACGAGTTGACCCTGGACAACTACTACCCGTTCCACGCCACGCGAGCAGATCTGCTTCGTCGGCTTGGGCGGAACCGTGAAGCCGCGGCCGCATATGAGCGTGCGGCCGAAAGAGCGCCGACGGGCGCCGAGCGGGACTTCCTCAGACACGGTGGTCGCACTTCGCGGTGAGGGTCGCGAGCTCACGTCTCGGCGCAGTAGGTCGAAGGGTGGCGTTTGGGGGAACGTCTCGATCGTGAAGTCGGAGAGGATCGCGGCCATCCGGTCGGCCCGGCCATCCGCGAAGGGTGGCGGAACCGGGTCCGTCGACCCTCTCCCTCAAGGGTTAGGCTGGGGCATCGATAAGCTTGGGAGGCAGCGCCCATGGGCCAGTCCACGCCGATGTTCCAGCGCCGAAGTGCGATCACTCGAGGGATCACGCTGACTCTGATCCCCGCGATGCTGTTCCTGAGCGCCTGCTCGAAGAGCGAGTCGGCGCTCTGTACGGACGCGCAAGCTCTGAAGGACTCGCTGGCGACACTCACGCAGATCGACGCTCAGTCGGCCAGCATCGACCAGCTCGAGAGCGACGTGAACGACGTGAAGGCGGCGGCCGACGCGCTGAAGTCAGAGGCGGGGTCGACGTTCGGCACGGAGGTCTCGGCGATCGAGACGCAGCTGACCGCGCTCGGCGGCGCCATCACCGCGATCAAGGGCGGGGCCTCCATCACGGACCAGCTGTCGACGGTCGTCCCGGCGCTCAGCGCGTTGAAGAGCGCGCTCTCCGATCTGCGGACGACCGCCGAGTCGCAGGACTGCAACCTGGATTAGCGCTGCCGGCCCATCGATCGAAGCGACGGATCCCGTACGACGGTCGAGTGAGGTCGAGAGATCGGAAGGAGCTCCATGACCCATCGGCGTCCTCATCGTTCGCGCATCGTCTCCGCCGCTCCGATCCTGGTGCTCCTGTTCTCGTTGTCGGCCTGTGAGACCGGTTCGACGGACGTGACCGGGGAGGCGACCGGGCCTACCGAGACGGCTCCCACGGGACCGACCCAGACGAGCGGACCCACCGCTGCGACGGGAGCCACGGGCGCCGCCGTCCTCGAGGGCACGTGGAGCGGCACGTGGGACACGGATGTCCCCCAGGTCAAGGGCACGTTCTCGTGGGTGATCGAGGCGACGCCAGATGGATTCACGGGCACGATCGAGGTGCAGAACACCTCGTGCATCTCGAACGGGACCGTGGACGTGGCGCTCGACGGAGACACGATCACGGTTGGGTCTCGTCGAGGCCGAGGAGCCGGTGACGTTCACGGGCACGATCACGGGCGACCGGATGTCGGGGACCTACGACGCCGGCACCTGTCCTCCACCGAACTCGGGAACCTGGGAGGCCGTCCGCTCGGGTTAGCGACGGTCTACCCGAAGCGCCCGTAGAGATCGCTGGCCGGGTCGAAGAAGCCGTCGGCCGGTCGAGCGTGCGCGTGCCAGTGATCGGGGATCCGCCGTCGCTCGGGGTCGATCCAGAACCCGTCGGGGTAGCGTTCGGCGGCGATGCGCTCCAGGTGCGCGAGGAGCCGGGTCTCGAGCTCGGGTCCGGGGAGGCCGTGGGGGCGCCAGACGATCATCGGCGTCCGGCACACCATGCAGTCGGTGACCCAGCACTCCTCGTCCTCGAAATGCCAGTCGGTCACCCGCTCCGCGCGGCAGAGGAGGCATCCCTCGCTCATGCGCCAGCGACCACCAGCTCGACGTTGTCCCCGACGGCGACCCCGTGCCGGGCGAGCGTGCCCTGCCCGACCTCGACGGCGCCCACGAACGGCTGGTCAGGGCCGTAGGAGGGGCACGGATCCTCGACGCAGGGGTCCATGTCGAGGATCGAGATGATCCGGCCGTCCTCGTCCCAGAAGGCGATCGAGAGGGGGATCAGCGTGTTCTTCATCCAGAACGAGCTCTCGACCGGCTGATCCCAGACGAACGCCATGCCGTCGTACGGGGACAAGCTCTCGCGCCCCATGAGCCCGGTTCGGCGTTCGGTGGGGGTGTCCGCGACCTGGACCTCGAGCGAGATGCTGCCGCCAGAGGTCCGGATCGAGAGTCCGGCCGACTCGCTCGGATCAGAGACTCCTGACGATCCGCACGCGACGGCGACCAGTAGCACGAGGGCCCACACACGCATCCGGCCATCGTCCCACGGGGTCCGGGCTCCGAGGGTCCCCCGGTATCATGGCCCGCGCGGCGAGCAACAGGCCGGAGTAGCTCAGTCGGCAGAGCACCTCCATGGTAAGGAGGGGGTCAGGGGTTCGAGTCCCCTCTCCGGCTCGACGTCGAGGGCGTTCGGAAGGTGGAAACCGCAGGTCAGGGGTGGCGAGGGTGCCGGCGGCCGGTAGACTTGCTCGCTACCGGGGCGGGGTAGCTCAGAGGCAGAGCAAGCGGCTCATAATCGCTGTGTCGCGGGTTCGATTCCCGCCCCCGCTACGAGTCAGCCCCCGGGATAGGCAGCGAACGAGAGCGCAGCCGAAGGAACGACCGGTCGGAGGAGCACGCGAGATGGGCAAGAAGAAGTTCGAGCGCACGAAGCCGCACGTGAACATCGGGACGATGGGTCACATCGACCACGGCAAGACCACCCTGACCGCGGCGATCACCAAGCGCCAGGCCGAGAAGGGCCTGGCCGAGTTCACCCCGTTCGACGAGATCGACAAGGCCCCGGAGGAGCGCGAGCGCGGCATCACCATCGCGATCGCCCACGTCGAGTACGAGACCGACACCCGCCACTACGCCCACGTGGACATGCCGGGCCACGCCGACTACATCAAGAACATGATCACCGGCGCCGCCCAGGTCGATGGCGCGATCCTGGTCGTGTCGGCGGCCGACGGCCCGATGCCCCAGACCCGCGAGCACGTGCTGCTCGCCCGCCAGGTCGGCGTCCCCTACATCGTGGTCGCGCTCAACAAGGTGGACATGGTCGATGACGCCGAGCTGCTGGACCTGGTCGAGCTCGAGGTGCGCGAGCTCCTGTCCTCCTACGAGTACCCGGGGGACGACACCCCGGTGATCCAGGTCTCGGCGCTGAAGGCGCTGGAGGGCGACGAGGAGGCCATGACCAAGATCGACGAGCTGCTCGCGGCCGTGGACTCCTACGTGCCCGAGCCCGTGCGCGACATCGACAAGCCGTTCCTGATGGCGATCGAGGACGTGTTCTCGATCACCGGGCGCGGCACCGTGGTGACCGGCCGCGTCGAGCAGGGCGTGCTGAAGAAGATGGAGGAGGTCGAGATCGTCGGGATCAAAGACACGCGCAAGACCACGGCGACCGACCTGGAGATGTTCCGCAAGCTCCTGGACGAGGTCCAGGCCGGCGACAACGTGGGCGTGCTGCTGCGCGGGATCGACAAGGACGAGGTGGCCCGCGGCCAGGTGCTCGCCAAGCCCGGCTCGGTCACCCCGCACACCGAGTTCACCGCCCAGGTCTACGTGCTGTCCAAGGACGAGGGCGGCCGCCACACGCCGTTCTTCACGGGCTACCGCCCGCAGTTCTACTTCCGCACGACCGACGTCACCGGCTCGGCCAACCTGCCCGAGGGCGTCGAGATGGTCATGCCCGGCGACAACATCGAGATGACCGTGAGCCTCGGTGCCCCGATCGCCATGGAAGAGGGCCTGCGCTTCGCGATCCGCGAGGGCGGCCGGACCGTCGGCGCCGGACGCGTCACCACGATCATCAAGTAGCGCATCGAGGACAGGGGATCCCATGGCCAAGGGCGACAACCGACCGACGATCACCCTCGCCTGCACGGAGTGCAAGCGGCGGAACTACGTGACGGTGAAGAACCGGCTGAACGATCGCGATCGGATCGAGCTGAGGAAGTACTGCCGCTGGGAGCGGCGGCACACGCTGCACCGGGAGACCCGCTAGCGGACGCGGTGCACGCCGCCGAGGGCTCGAGGGTGTCGGGGCGTCAGACGGTCTCGGTGAGGTCGACGGTTGCGACCTTGCCGTGGCGGATCGCCAGGACCAGCGCTTCCATCTTCGAGTGCACCCGGAGCTTGGTGAGCACGTTCTGGGTGTGCGTCCGGAGCGTGTTCGGGCTCATCCCGAGCTGCACCGCGATCTCCTCCGGCTGACGTCCCGCCGCCATGGCTTCGAGGATCTGGAGCTCGCGGGGCGTGAGCCGTTCGAGGCGTCCCCGGACGTCCCCGTCTATGTCGCGCCGGTGCCGGAGCCGGCGCTGCGCCCGCTCGACCTCGCGCTCGTCATGGATCGCCTCGCCCCGATGCGCGCGCCGAACGGTCGAGGCGACGTCGCCCACCCCCTGGGTCTTCCGGAGCAGCCCCGCCGCTCCCGCCTGGACCGCTCGCGCGAGCATGTACTCGTCATCGTTCCCGGACAAGATGATCACCGCGGCGTCGGGATCGCTCTGCTTGATGCGCCTGGTCGCCTCGAGCCCGTTCATCCCGGGCATCGAGACGTCCATCAGGACGACGTCAGGTTGGAACTCGGTCGCCGAGGCGACGGCCTCGAGCCCGTCCGTCGCGACGTGGATGACCCGCAGGTCCTTCTCGCGATCGAGGGCGACCTCGAGTGCCTCGCCGAACGTACGCTCGTCGTCGACGATGAGGACCGTGATGGGTTTGCGGGCAGCCCCGTTGGCCTTCCCGTTCCCGGTCCCGGATCCGTTCCCGTTACCGGCCATGGGCTCGTCGATCGTAGGTCCCTCCAGGTCCCGAGTCACGGAAGCCCGGAGAATCCTTCTCCCGCAACGTGGCCGACTTGCTGTGCCCCCGCACGGTGGGTACGTTCGCAGCGTGAGCTGCCCGTGTGAATCGGCCGGCCGGGAGACGGCCGTGCGCCCCACACGCGTGTCGGTCGAACGTCTGGGTCCGTCGTGGCGTTGAACCACGATCTCGAGGGCAAGGTCTACCCCGCCTCGCGATTCACGCTCGACGACGCGCGCGTCCGCGCGTTCGCCGATGCCGTCGGTCAGCGCGGTCCGGGCGTGCCGCCCACCATCGTGACGGTGCCCGAGATCGATGCAGGGTTGCGCAACGTGGTGTCGGATCCCGAGCTCGGTGTCGATCTGTCCCGCGTGTTGCACGGGGAGCAGGAGTACGCATGGTCCCGCACCGCGGCGGTCGGCGAGACCCTCACGGCCGAGGCCGTCATCGAGAGCATCCGGAGCAAAGGGGCCGTGGGGTTCCTCACCCTTCGGACCGAGATCCGGGACGAGGCGGGTGACCTCGTCGCATCGGGACGGTGCACGCTCGTGGTTCGGGGGGAAGGGTGAGCGTCCGGTTCGACGATCTCACGGTGGGCCAGGAACTGCCGTCGCTCACCCGCAGGGTCACCCGCGAGGACGTGAAGGCGTACGCGGACGCCTCCGGCGACCAGAATCCGCTGCACCAGGACGACGAGGTCGCGCGCGCCGCCGGCTTCCCCCGGATCGTCGCGCACGGCATGTACACGATGGGGACCCTGGCATCCTGGCTCGTGGACTGGCTGGGCGACCCGGCGGCGCTGCTCCGCATGCACGTGCACTTCCGAGCGCCGGTGTTCGTGGACGAATCGATCGAGTGCGGCGGGCGGGTCCGCTCCATGGACCCCGACGCCCGGACCGCGGTGCTCGACGTGTGGGTCCGGGTCGAGCGGGACGGCGCGGACGAATGGCCGATCCGCAAGAGCGAGGCCGAGGTTCGCCTGGTCTGATCCGGTTCAGTCGATCTCGATGCGCGACTCGGATCCTGCGGGAGCGCCGCCCTTGCCGAGGCTCGCGAGCGCGTGCATCGCGTCGCCCATCCGGTCGATCACGACCTGGATGTCGTCGTTCTGCCGTTGCCCGATCGTGTCGGCCATCCGGTCGATCCTTGCGGCGAGGATCTCGTTCGATCGTTCGATCGACTCGGCCAGGGAGCCGAACCGCTGCTCGACCATCTGGATCACCTCGGCGGGAAGGCTCGCCTGGAGCTCCTTCATCGCGCGGAGCGCCTGCTTCGTGACGTCCTGATCGGCGACGATCTGCCCGGCGAGCGTCTCGCTGTCGGAGCGCACGAGCTTGGCCAGGGCCACGAACCGCGTATCGAGCGCGCTCCGCGTTTCCTCCATGTGGCTCCGCGTGGCCTCGATGGCGCCTCGGGTCTGCGCTCCCTCCCGTTCGATCACCGCAGCCGCCCCGTGGAGGCGGGCGAGCACGTCGTCGAACCGCGCGCCGATCGCGAGCTCCGCGGCCGAGGCCGCACGCTCGCTCACGCCGGTTCCCAAACGCTCGAAGTGCTCGTCCAGCGCGTCGACCATCCTGATCAGGTTCCGATCGATCGCGGACACGGTCTCCCCGGTCCGAGCGTCGATCAGCCGCGTCTGCTCGTCGGTACGCTCGGAGAGCGCTGTCATGGATTCGTCGAGCCTCGTCTGGATCGTCCGGGAGACCGAATCGGCCATCGTGTCGGTGACGAGGGTCAGCCGCTCGTCCAGCATCCGGGCGATGCTCTCGTCGTGAGCCTCGGCGGTGCGGACCATCTCCCGTCGGAGGGCTTCCGAGTCCGACCGAACCAGGTTCGCGAGCCCGACGACCCGCGTCTCGAAGGCGTGGCTCATCTCCTCGAGCCGTTCCCGCGCCTCGACGCCCACCCGATCCCCGAGGAAGCTGACCGATTCGTGGAGCGAGGTCATCGCGATCCCCGTCCGGTCGTACAGGAGCTGGAGCTGCTCGGCGAGCTCCGAGAGCTGCTGCTCGACCGATCGCAGAGCGCGCGCTTCGCTCTCGTCGTCGTGGGCAGACATCGCCTGCATGCTGGAATCGGCGCTCCCGGCCAGCCGACCCATCGCCTCGACGCCCTGTTGGACGTACGACTCCATCGCCTGTGAGATCCGAGCGGTCTCCTGGGTGATGAGCTCGCCGTGCTCGCGGATCCGGACCTGGAGCGTGTCCACGATCTCCTGATCCCGATCGGCGAGCGTCTGGAACGCCCCGGCCACCTGCCGGCTCACCTCGTCGAGCTGCGCGCGGATCTGGCCGACCCCGAGGGGCGAACCTCCGCCGGACTCCGCCAGGGCGTCGGTGCTCCGGGCGATCTGCTCGCGAGCGGAGCGGACGGTCTCGGCGAGCATGTTCATCGTGTCCTCGAGCCGGCCCGTCCGGGCGGCGAGGGCCTGGAAGCGCTCGTCCGAGTGGGCGATCAGGGCTCGGATCGCCTGGTCGCGGGAGAGCTCCTGCAGGATCGTCGAGGCCACGGCCTCCTTGTCGCCGCCGGCGCTCCGCCACACCTCCCCCGCGATCTCGTGCATCAGCGAGTTCGCGCTGTGGGCGATCGCCCGGAGCCCTTCGTCCAACTGTTCCTGGATCATCTCCTGGTACGCGGTGATGACCAGCTCGGCCCGCTCGGCGGCCGTCGGGCTGAGTCCGGCCGTCATGGACGGGGGAGCGGTTGGTTCGGCTCGGCCTCCGAAGAGGCTGCGTCGCCTCGCCCGGTCACCGGGCGGGGGGGAAGGGTCCCGATGCTGCATGTGGGCGCTCGCATTCCGGGGCCGGCGCGGCGCGTCCGCAAGAGTGTAGGAGAGGCGGGATGCAACATCACGCACATCTGGCATCCCGATCGAGCACGTTTCGGGGACCTGGGAGCGTGCGGGATCCGGTCCGCTCAGGAGGATCGGGGCCGCAGATCCAAGCGGGTGAACGCTCGCCGAGCGAGGCTCAGGACGGGATGCTCCATCCAGGTTCGGTGACCGGGACCGTCACCGAGTCGTTCGGGAACGTCTCCAGCTGCTCCCGGATCCATCCCTGGGTCGCGGGGAAGTCGCGCAGCAGCAACTCGACGTCCGCGGCGAGCAGGCGAACGCCGGGATTCATCGGATGGTCCCGGACGACGCTACCCACCACGTCGCGCGCCTCGGTAGCCGCAGCGGTATCACCGGCGCGGCCGTCCACCGCCAGGCTGATGGCCAGGGCCTCGGACGCCGTGAGTCGCCAAGGCGCGAGGTCCGTCGCGGCTCGGAGCGCCCAGTTCGACCCGGCGTGGGAATGCCCCCACTCCTCCAGCGCGGAGGCTCCGAGGTTCACCGCGGCGAGCAGGGTTGCGGCGACCAGCACGACGGCGGTCGAAACCCGGCCGGCCACGGTCATCCCGTCGCGGCTCCGAGCTCGGTCGCTGGGGTCGTCGGTCGGTTCGGAGGCGACGCCGGCCGCTCGGCCGGCCGCCGCCCCGGCGAGCAGGAACAGCAGCGGGGTAAGGACGACGTCGAGAGGTTCAACCAAGGCGTAGGCGACGAGCGTCACCGCCGATGCGGCAGCCCAGGCGCGTCCCGGTGGAGGTCGCAGCGTTCGGGGCGCGAGGCGGAGCAGCAGCCAGCCGAACGCGACGAGTCCGATGACGCCCGAGACGACCGCGATCTCTAGGAGCAGGTTGTGGGCGTCCGCCCAGTTGCGACCCGCCTGCTCGATCTGTCCGGCCGTGCCGGACGAAAGGAAGCCGCTCCACGTGTTCGCGGGCCCCCACCCGAGCAGCGGCCGGTCCGCGAAGGCGCGAACGTCCGCCTGGTAGACGGCGATGCGCTGGCGCTCGCCCTCGAGCGTCTGGAACTGGCCCACCGCCGTGAACCGGTCGCTCGGCTCGTTGCTCACCGCCGCCGACGGGGCGAGCGCCCAGATCGCGAGCGCCGCCGCGACCACGCCGAGAGCCGACGCGACGCGTCGCCACCCCGGTCGGAGGAACCATGCCGATGCGCCGATGGCGACGATCGGCAGCAGGTAGGCGCTCCGCTCTTCCGCGGACGCGAACCCGAGCGCCAAGATCGCCAGGGCCAGCACTCCGGTCCATCGCCAGCGCTTCTCGGCGAGGACCGTCGGGAGGCATGCCGCCAGCAGGGCCGTGACGTGCACCGGGTTCCCGAGCGTCGACCCGACGAACGACACGCGCCGCGCGAGCGGCTCGAGCGCTCCGGGCGCGAGGCGGGACGTCACTGCGACCGCCGCGACGATCACTCCCGTCCACAGGAGCCAGCGGCGGGCGCGTTGGAGCAGGCCTTCCGGCAGGCTCGGGCCGACGGCCACCAGCACGGCGGTGCAGAGCAGCAGGAGCAGTCCCGATCCCCGAACGGTCCCGACGAGGCTCTCCACCGGATCCACGCCGGCGAGAGCCGCGAGGACGACGACGCCGCACCACACGAACGCGGGGAGGGCGATCCGGCGGTCGATCGGGAGACCGGAGACCCACACGAGGAGGGTCCCGCCGGCGAGAAGGAGGATCTTCACGTCGAGGAACGCATCACGCGACTGGGGGAAGAACACGAGTGGCAAGGCGACGACCAGGACGAACAGGCCGGCCTCGAGGACCTGCGGGCGTCGGGCTTCCACGGGCCGATTATCGGAATGACCTGCGGGAACCTGAGCAGCGCGGCACGCGCTCGGACCGTCTTCCTTTGCCGCAGGTTCGTGCCCGCCCTATACTTGGCAGCCGAGTCCCCGCCTTCCGGCAGGACCGGTTCCGCGGAGGGGCGTAGCTCAACCTGGTAGAGCACCGGTCTCCAAAACCGGCGGTTGGGGGTTCGAGTCCCTCCGCCCCTGCAAGGGAGCACGATGAACAGACAGATGAAGCGGGCGCAGCGCCGTCAGGGCACCCAGGTCGAGCGTGCCCAGGCCGCTGCCGCCACGCGCCGGGCGCAGCTCCAACAGAAGAAGCAACGCACGAGCGCCCGCCAGTTCCTGAAGGAGGTCCGTCAGGAGCTGAAGAAGGTGATCTGGCCTACCCGTCAGGAACTCACGACGTACACGATCGTCGTGCTCGTCACGGTCGTCGTGATGACGTCGTACGTGTTCGGTCTCGACGTCCTGTTCTCGAGGCTGGTCCTGAACGTCTTCACGAGCTAAGGCACACACCCGATGAACGGATCCCCGATGGACCCCTCGGACGAAGCCGCCCCGGAGTCGTCCGCGACGCCGGACGGCGACGAGGGTACGCCGGAGTCGTCCCCGCCGGACGGCGACGAGGGTACGCCGGAGTCGCCGCGACGCCGGACGAACACGAGGTGCCGCGGAGTCGTCCGTCCAGGACGAAGCCTCCGAGCGTCTGAACGAGGCCTTCGAGGAGGCCGCCGCCGAAGAGACGATCGCCGACGCTGCGATCGAGGCCGCGCTCGAGGAAACGGTCGCCGAGGCGGTCGCGGACGCGGCGGCCGTGGAGGCGGCGTCCGACGCTGCGATCGAGGAGGCGTTCGAGGAGCGGGTCACCGAGGCCGTCGACGCGGGTCTCGAGGGGGAGGAGCTGGAGGACACGGTGGCTCAGGCCGCGGCGGATGCCGACGTGCAGGAGGCGATCGCCGATGCCGCGATCGTCGAGGCGCTGGAAGAGACGGTCGCCGAGGCGGTCGAAGACGCCTCGGCCGTGGAATCGATGAGCGACGCGGCGATCGTCGGCGCCCTGGCGGACGAGGTGGAGTCGATCGCGGCCGACGTCGAGCAGGCGGAGGCGACGGGAGAGAGCGTCGAGGCCACCGAACCCGAGCCAGCAGTCGAACCCGAGCCCGCAGTCGAACCCGAGCCCGCAGTCGAACCCGAGCCCGCAGTCGAACCCGAGCCCGCGACCTCCGACGACGTCGGATCGGGCGCGGGTCCCTCCGTCGCGGAGGAACCCATCGAGGAGACGGCCGACGGCGGACGCGATCCGTTCCGGGGCCCGGGCGACTGGTACGTCGTCCACACGTACGCGGGCTACGAGAACAAGGTCAAGACGAACCTGGAATCGCGGATCCACACGATGCAGATGGAGGACAAGATCTTCGACGTCCACATCCCGATGGAAGACGTCATGGAGATCAAGGGCGGGAAGAAGCAGGTGGTGCAGCGGAAGGTGTTCCCCGGCTACCTCCTCGTCAAGATGGTCTACGACAACGACTCCTGGTACGTGGTCCGCAACACGCCCGGAGTGACGGGGTTCGTCGCGGCCGGGACCGGCAGCAAGCCCACGCCCCTATCGCGTCGCGAGGTGGAGAAGATCCTGTCCGTGAAGAAGGAGGAGGTGAAGCCGCAGTTCCGACTCGGGTTCGAGGAGGGCGATGTGGTGCGGATCATCTCGGGCCCGTTCGCGGACTTCAACGGCACGATCAGCGAGATCAATCTCGACCAGAGCAAGCTGAAGGTGCTCGTCAACATCTTCGACCGGGAGACGCCGGTCGAACTGTCCTTCGACCAGGTGGCGAAGGTCTAGCGAGCGGAGAGTGCGGGAGGCCCGAAAAGGCCGTTCGAACCGCAGGAGGTGACCGAAGATGGCGAAGAAGAAGGTGCTCGCCGTCGTCAAGCTCCAGATCCGCGCCGGCCAGGCGACGCCCGCGCCCCCCGTGGGGACCGCGCTCGGCCAGCACGGCGTGAACATCATGGAGTTCTGCCGGCAGTACAACGAGCAGACGCAGCAGCAGGCCGGCCAGGTGATCCCAGCCGAGCTCACGATCTACGAGGATCGTTCGTTCACGTTCATCACCAAGCAGCCGCCGGCTGCCGAGCTGATCAAGCAGGCCGCCGGTCTCGAGAAGGGATCCGGCGAGCCGAACCGCGACAAGGTCGGGAGCCTCACCCAGGATCAGGTGCGCCGGATCGCCGAACAGAAGATGGCCGACCTGAACGCCAACGACGTCGACGCCGCGATGAAGATCGTCGCCGGTACAGCGCGGAGCATGGGCGTGGAGGTGGTGGGCGCATGAGCGGGGGAGGCAAGCGGTACGCCCAGGCCGTCGCGCTCGCCGAACGCGAGCGCGAGCACACACCCGTCGAGGCGATCAGGGCACTCAAGGCGTTCCCGGATGCGAAGTTCGACGAGACGGTCGAGATCGCGTTCCGGCTGGGCGTCGACCCGCGCAAGGCGGACCAGCTCGTTCGGGGGACGGTCTCGTTGCCGAACGGCTCGGGTCAGTCGGTGCGGGTGGCGGTGTTCGCCCAGGGACCGAAGGCAACCGAGGCGAAGGACGCCGGCGCGGACGTCGTCGGCGGCGAGGAGCTCGTGGAACAGGTGATGGGTGGGTCGATCGACTTCGACGCGGCGGTGGCGACCCCGGACATGATGGCCGCGGTCGGCAAGGCGGGGCGCGTGCTCGGTCCGCGCGGGCTGATGCCCAACCCGAAGACCGGGACGGTGACGAACGATATCGCCAAGGCGGTTCAGGACATCAAGGGCGGCAAGGTCGAGTACAAGACCGACCGGACCGGCAACGTCCACATGATCATCGGGAAGAAGTCGTTCACCGAGCAGCAGCTGCTCGAGAACTACCTGGCGGTCGTCGACGAGATCCTCCGCGCGAGGCCTTCGGCCGCCAAAGGCAAGTACGTGAAGACGCTCACCGTCTCCACGACCATGGGCCCCGGCGTTCCGATCGACACGAACCGGATCAAGGGAACGGCGGAGGCCGCACCGACGGCCTGACGGGCCTTCGTTCGGGACGCCGCCGCTGCCCGAGGTTGCGGGGGACCCGTGGCAACATGGGCGGATGCGTGAGTCCGTCTCCGAGCTCGAGGAGGCCCTTCCGGCCGGCGACGTCGGACCACCCCGACCGCAGGGGCCTCCCCGATGGCCGCTCGTGGTCGTCGGCATCGTCGTGCTGTTCAACCTGGTCGTCCTGCGGGCCGAGGCCAGACCCGTCCAGAACCTAAACGACGCCTCGGTGCACCGATCGATGATCGCCTGGGCGAGCGATCGCATCGAGGAGGGTCATCTGCCGCTCGACGGCTGGTACCCGAATCTCGCGCTCGGCTCTTCGAGGTTCCACCACTATCAGAGCCTCCCCCACGTCCTGACGGGGTTCCTCGCCCTCGCGATCGGCAGCGAGCGAGCGCTCTCGTGGACGATGTACCTGGGGATGGCATTGTGGCCGATCGCCGTGTACGCGGGAGGCCGGCTCCTTGGATGGGAACCGTGGATCTGCGCGATCGCCGCGGCGGCCTCGCCCCTGATCGCGAGCGAACCGACCCTGGGCTACGAGTGGGGGAGTTACGCCTGGCGAGGCTATGGGACCTGGACCCAGCTCTGGGGGATGTGGCTGCTGCCCTTCGCATGGGCGCTGTCCTGGCGAGCGATCGCGAAGGGGCGTTCGTACTGGCTCGCCGCGCTCGTGCTCGCGCTCACGATCGCGTGTCACCTGCTGACCGGCTACCTGGCGCTCCTGTCCCTGGGGGTGTTCGCGCTCGCGAAGTGGGGAGAGCTGCTTCGACGGATCTGGCGCACGGCGCTGGTCGGGCTCGGGAGCCTGTTCGTCGCCGCGTGGGTGGTGGTGCCGCTCCTGGCGGACCGCGCGTGGACGGTCAACGACGAGTACTCGCGCGGGAAGATCTACTACGACTCGTTCGGGGCCCGCCGGATCCTCACGTGGTTCGCGAGCGGGGAGCTCTTCGATCGCGGACGGCCGCCGATGCTCACGATCCTGGTCGCCGCGGGCCTCCTCGCCGCCTTGTGGCGGTATCGGCGCGACGAGCGGGCGCGCGTGCTCCTGTTCCTATTCCTCCTCTCACTCGTGCTCTTCTTCGGACGGCCGACGCTGGGGCCGGTCCTGCGTCTGCTGCCCGGATCCGGCGACCTGTTCCTGCGGAGGTTCGTGTTCGGGGTACACCTGGCCGGGCTGTACCTGGCCGGCGTCGGCGCCGTCACCTTCGCCAGGATCGCGCGGGGGCAGCTCCATCGGTTCCGAGCGCTGAGCGAGCAACCCGTCGCGATCGCCGCGCTGGCCGTCGCCGCGGCGCTCGTGTTCCTCCTCCCCGGGTTCGTCGAGCGGACCGCCTGGGAGGCGAAGGGGGCCGAGTGGATCGGGGAGCAGGCGGTCGCCGACGCGACCGACGGCGCCGACGTGGCCGCCCTGATCGACATCGCGCGCGAACGCGGACCCGGGAGGTTCTACGCGGGGATGCGGGCGAACTGGGGGTCGTCGTACCAGGTCGGCCAGGTACCCCTGTACGTGATGCTCCTGAATCAGGGCACCGAGGGGGTGGGCTTCGTCCGTCCGACGTGGTCGCTCTCGGCCCCGTTCGAATACCGGTTCACCGACTCGAACCCGGCGCACTACGACCTGTTCGACGTCCGCTATCTGATCCTCGAGGCCGGGAAGCCGCCGCCGGTGCCGGCGGAGCGAGTGGCCGAGCGCGGGCGCCACGTGCTGTGGGAGACGCCCGATCCGAGCTACGTCGATCTCGTCGACGTCCTGCCACCGATCACGGCCGACCGGACGAACCTCGGTCTGCGCGGTGCGGATTGGTTCCGATCCGACCTTCCCGGCAGGGGCGCGAACCCCGGGGTCGCCTTCGAGGGGCACCCGGCGCCTGAGGCGACGGTGAGCGCCGACGACCTGCCCGGGACCCCTGCTGGCGTGGTAACGAGCGAGGACGTCGACCTGCACGACGGGAGGGCGACGGCCACGGTGGTTGCCGACCGCCCGGCGATGGTGATGCTCAAGGCGTCCTTCGATCCGCGTTGGCAGGTCACGGTCGACGGCATCGCCGTCGAACCGCAGATGATCGCGCCGAGCTTCGTGGGCCGAACGGTTCCGGCCGGCAGGCACGTGGTCCGGTTCGTCTACGAGCCGTTCCCCAGGTACGACCTGCTCCTGCTGATCGGCGCGTTGACGCTGCTAGGTCTGGCCGTGGTCCCTCGCTGGCTGGCCCGCGGCGAGCCCCTTCGACCCTCCAGACGGGCTCGCCCAGGCTCACGGTAGGCGGAGGCGACGCCGAACCGATCAGGGACCGGTGGTCCCACCGGTCACGAGCTCGCCGTCCGGGATGCGTGACTCGAGCGACGGGTCGAGCTGGACCGCGGTCGCGAGCTCCTGCTTACCTTCCTTGCGCTCGCCTGAATCGATCAGTAGGAACCCCAGGTTCAGATGCGCGTTCGCGTCAGCCGGGTTCGCCTCGATCACGCTTCGATAGAGCGCGATCGCCTCATCGACGGAACCCTGCTCGGCTCGGATGATCGCGAGGTTGAACATCGCGGGTGCGAACCCTGGGTCGACCGCGAGCGCCTGCCCGTACTTGGCGGCCGCCTCGTCAGTGAGCCCGCGTGTCTGCGCGATCAGTCCAAGGTTGTAGTAGGCGTATTGGTTCTGCGGGTCGAGCACGAGGACCTTGTCGTACAGCCTGACGGCCTCGTCAAGATTCCCCGCGGCATGCGCCTCGAGTGCCGAGTCGAGGACCTGCGCGGCGCTCGGCTGGTCGTTCGTGTTGGAGCCCTTCGAACACGCGGGCGCGAGCAGCATCAGTGCCACCGCCGCGGTGACTGCGAACGTGCGTCGAAAGCCCAGCATCGGGCGGATGGTACGCCGCCGTGTCGGCCGAGCGTGGGAAGCGACGTGGGGTGTTTCCCACTTCAGCAACCGCGATCTGGCCGACAAGTCTAAAGGCTGTCGCGACACGGACCGAAGGGAATCTAGTGATTCTCAAGCGACCGAACCGGAGGGCTCTCAGCACGATGGGTGAAGTACGCGGACGCAGTTGGGCTTCGGGTCGCACGCCTCGAGCTAGGCGTGGCAAGACGTGGGCGAGCCTCGTCGCTCTCGCTCTGATCCTCGTCCTCATGCTGGGCGCCGTCGCCGAGGCCCGTCGCGGGAAGCACGGCGTCATCACCTCGTGCGTCACCAATGGCTCGGGGCAGATCCGGATCGTCGGCGCGTCTGCGAAATGTGATCGTGATGAGTATCGACTGAGATGGAACCTCCGAGGCCGCCCTGGGCCCCAAGGGCCGACCGGACCCGCCGGTAGCGCCGCCGGGGCGAGTGGTTCTCCCGGTCCTGAGGGCCCGCCCGGGCCCGCCGGCCCACAAGGACCCCAGGGTGACCCCGGTCCGCAAGGTCCGGCCGGTCCCGTAGGTCCGCAAGGAGATCCCGGTCCGCAGGGTCCCGCGGGCGCCGATGGGGACGGAGCGGTCGGACCCCAGGGTCCCGCGGGCGCCGACGGACAGGACGGCGCGGTCGGACCCAGGTCCGGTCGGCCCCGCAGCCCGGTCGCCCCGCAGGCCCGATCGGTCCACAAGGAGATCCCGGTCCGCAGGGCCCCGCGGGCGCCGACGGACAGGACGGCGCGGTCGGACCCCAGGGTCCCGCGGGCGCCGACGGACAGGATGGCGCGGTCGGACCCCAGGGTCCCGCGGGCGCCGACGGACAGGACGGCGCGGTCGGACCCCAGGGTCCCGCGGGCGCCGACGGACAGGATGGCGCGGTCGGACCCAAGGTCCGGTCGGCCCCGCAGGCCCGGTCGGCCCCGCAGGCCCGATCGGTCCACAAGGAGACCCCGGTCCGCAGGGTCCCGCGGGCGCCGACGGACAGGATGGCGCGGTCGGACCCCAGGGTCCCGCGGGCGCCGACGGACAGGATGGCGCGGTCGGACCCCAGGGTCCCGCGGGCGCCGACGGACAGGACGGCGCGGTCGGACCCCAGGGTCCGGTCGGCCCGCGGACAGGCCCGGTCGGACCCCAGGTCCCGATCGGGCGCCGACGGACAGGACGACGCGGTCGGACCCCAGGGTCCCGCGGGCGCCGACGGACAGGATGGCGCGGTCGGACCCCAAGGTCCGGTCGGCCCCGCAGGCCCGGTCGGCCCGCAGGCCCGATCGGCCACGAGATCCCGGACCCCAGGGTCCCGCGGGCGCCGACGGACAGGACGGCGCGGTCGGACCCCAGGGTCCCGCGGGCGCCGACGGACAGGATGGCGCGGTCGGACCCCAAGGTCCGGTCGGCCCCGCAGGCCCGGTCGGCCCCGCAGGCCCGATCGGTCCACAAGGAGATCCCGGACCCCAGGGTCCCGCGGGCGCCGACGGACAGGATGGCGCGGTCGGACCCCAGGGTCCCGCGGGCGCCGACGGACAGGATGGCGCGGTCGGACCCCAGGGTCCGGTCGGCCCCGCAGGCCCGGTCGGTCCACAGGGCCCGCAGGGCGACCCTGGACCCCAGGGTCCCGCGGGCGCCGATGGCCAGGACGGTGTCGACGGACAGGATGGCGCGGTCGGACCCCAGGGTCCCGCAGGCCCGGTCGGCCCCGCAGGCCCGGTCGGCCCCGCAGGCCCGCAAGGTCCCGCAGGCCCGCAAGGCCCCGCAGGTCCGGCAGGGGCGAACGGCGTCAGCGGATGGGAGATCGTGAGCGCGATCAGTGTCAGCAACAGCACCACCCCGAAGTCGGTCTCGGTGGATTGCCCAGGCGGCAAGCGGGTTCTGGGCGGGGGTGCCCTCACGTCGAACGCAGGAGCCTACGTTTACGCCAGCTACCCTGCGGACAACGACACCTGGACCGCTAGCGCCGACGAGGACGGGAATCTCGGTTCGAACTGGACCGTCACCGCCTACGCCATCTGCGCAACGGTCGTCTAGATTCCAGGACCGTCACTGGATCGTCGCATCTTGCGGCTCAGGGCGGGTTCCACGGCTGCCGAGGAACCCTATGCGATGCTTGCCACGATGCCGAACGGGAGCTCGTCCGGGGCGGGCTGGCGGCGTGAGCTCGCCGCGGCGCTGCGTGACAGACGCGCGACGGTGGGGGTCGTGGGTCTCGGGTACGTCGGCCTTCCGATGCTCGTGTCCGCCGCACGCGCCGGGTTCCGGGGGGTCGGTGTGGATCTCGACCAGACCCGGATCGATTCCCTCGAGCAGGGCCACTCCTACGTCTCGGATGTCCTCGACGGGGTGCTCGCGGACATCTCCCCCAGGCTGCGCGTCTCGACCCGTGGATCCACGCTCCGCTCGTGCGATGTCGTTCTGATCTGCGTCCCGACCCCGCTGACCGATCACAGCCCCGATCTCGGGTTCATCGAGAGCGCCGGACGGTCCGTCGCCAAGTCGCTGCGGCGAGGCACGCTCGTCGTCCTGGAATCCACCACGTACCCGGGCACGACTGAAGAGGTCCTCCGTCCGATCCTCGAGACGTCGGGGCTGCGTGCCGGGCGAGACTTCGCCCTGGCGTACTCGCCCGAACGCATCGATCCCGGCCGCGACCTCGATCACATCGCGAAGACCCCGAAGGTCGTCGGCGGGCTGACCAAGGCCGACGGTGAGCTCGCGGCGCGATTCTACCGCTCGTTCATCTACGAGGTCGAGCTCGTCTCGACGCCTCGAGAGGCCGAGATGGCCAAGCTGATCGAGAACACGTTCCGCCACGTGAACATCGCGCTCGTGAACGAGCTGGCCTTCCTCTCGAAAGACCTCGACGTCGATCTCTGGGAAGCGATCAGGGCCGCGTCGACCAAGCCGTTCGGTTTCATGCCCTTCTGGCCCGGTCCCGGTGTCGGTGGGCACTGCATCGCGATCGATCCGTCCTACCTGTCCTGGCGTGTCGGCCAGCGGACGGGGCACCGGTTGAACTTCGTGGAGCACGCGCAAGAGGTGAACGCGAAGATGCCGAGCTTCGTCGCGCAGCGGGTCGCGCAGGCGTTGAACGCGAAAGGCAAGCCGGTGCGGAACTCGAAGGTGCTCGGGGTCGGCGTCACCTACAAGCAGGACGTGAACGACGTCCGCGAGTCGCCGGCCATCGTCGTGCTCGAGCGCCTCGCCCGAGACGGCGCGAAGGTCGCGTACCACGACCCGTTCGTTCCTTCGCTCGAGCTCGAAGGGAAACGGCTCCGCTCGCGCGCGCTCTCGGCCGCGCTCCTCGCCGCGCAGGACGCAGTCGTGGTGCTCACGGCGCATTCCTCGGTTGACTTCGCCGAGGTGGTTCGCCACGCGCCGCTCGTGGTCGACACGCGCGGCGTGACCCGAGGTCGGCGCTCGAACGTCGTCCGGCTGTGAGGTACCTCGTGACCGGCGCGGCCGGTTTCATCGGCTCCCACCTCTGCAGGCGGCTCGTGGCGGAGGGTCACGAGGTGATCGGGCTCGACGACCTCTCCGAAGGCGATGCCGAGATCAACCTCGGCGACGTCCCGGAGGTACGGCTCGAGGTCGCCGACCTGCTCGACGCCGAGACCGTCGCCAGGGCGGCGGCGGGGTGCGACGCGATCCTGCATCAGGCGGCGCGCAAGTCCGTGCCGCGTTCGGTGCGCGAGCCCGAGGCGTTCGTGGACGTGAACGTGCGCGGGACCTTGAACGTCCTGATCGCCGCGCGGGATGCCGGCTCGACCGTGGTCTTCGCATCCTCCTCCTCGGTCTACGGGGATCAGGAGGTCATGCCTCTCCGCGAAGACCTCGACCCGCGACCGATGTCTCCGTACGCCGCGACCAAGCTCGCCGGTGAGGCCCTGGTGCGCTCCTGGTGGCACTCGTACGGCGTTCCCACCGTGTCCCTGCGCTACTTCAACGTCTATGGCCCGTACCAAGATCCGGCGAGCGAGTACGCCGCCGTGGTCCCCCGCTTCGCGATGGCGTGCCTGCACGGCGGCACCCCCGTCGTGTTCGGGGACGGGGGGCAGGCGCGCGACTTCACGTACATCGACGATGTCGTCGACGCGAACGTGCGGGCCGCGGCGGTCCCGGAGGCCGCCCGTGGGGCGGTCCTCAACATCGGGGGCGGCCGCGAGCCCACCACCGTGAACCGCCTGCTCGAGCTGGTCGCCGGCGCGGCGGGGGCGTCGCCCGAACCGCGGTTCGAGGCTCCCCGCGAGGGAGACATCCGTCGATCGCACGCGGACGTGTCGCGCGCGAGGGCGGCGCTCGGGTATGAGCCGATGGTCGCGATCGACGAAGGGGTGCGCCGAACCGTCGGATGGTTCGCTGCTCGGGCATGAACGTCCCGCCGATGGCCGTTGCCGGCCCGCCACCCGAGACGGGCAACGGTGTCGCCTCGCGCGTACTCAGGCATTCGGGCTGGCTGGCCGGCGCGTACGTGATGGCGTTCGGGCTCGCGCTGGTCCAGAACATCGTCTTGGCGCGCAACCTCGACCCGAGGGGATTCGGCGTGCTGGCGATCGTGATCGCGATCGTCACCTTCGTGCAATTGCTGCTCGGTTCCCGCGTGTGGGAGGCGGCGACGACCTTCGTCGTCGAGTTCACATCCAGGGGCGATGCCCGTCGTGCGACGGCCACCGTGAAGCTGTGTTACCTCGTGGATGCCGTCGGCGCGCTCGTCGGCTTCGTCGTGCTCGTGGCTCTCGCCGAACCGATCGCGCGGATCTTCTCGGTGGAGGCTGCCGCCGCCCCGATCCGTCTGTACGCCATCTCCATCCTCCTCGCGATCCCCATCGCCACCAGCACGGCCTTGCTGAGGATCGGCGACCGGTTCCGGTGGCTCGCGGCGCAGACGGTGGGGGAGAACCTGGTGCGCCTGGGCGCCGTGGTGCTCGTCATCACCCAGGTCGGCGTCCGGCTGATGCCGCTCGTCGGCGCGTACCTCGTCGCGGTCGCCTTCTCCGCCGTCACGCTCTGGTGGCTCGCGTCGCGCATCGTCGGTGACCTGGGTCTCGTGCGGTGGCGGGAGGCTCCGATGTCCATGCTCGCGGACGACCGCCGGAGGATCCTCGGCTTCCTGCTGAACTCGAACCTCGCCGGGACCGCGCGGCTCGTGACCGGACGGATCGACGTGCTGATCGTCGGTTGGCTCACCGATCCGGCGAGCGTCGGCGTCTACCGGCTCGCGCGGTCGGTCTCGGACCCGCTCGCGGCGTTCGCGACTCCGATCTCGCAGGCGGTGTTCCCGGAGATCTCGAAGCTCGTGCACGCGCGGGACGCCCGATCGGTCCGTCTGGTCACCCGGCGCATCCGGTCGCTCGCAGCGCTCGTCGTCATCCCGGCCTGCGTCGCGACGGTCCTCCTTGCCGGATGGGTCGTCCCGGCGGTGTTCGGCGCGTCGTACGAGACCGCGGTGCCGCTCGTTCGGATCATGGTCTGGCAGCTCGTGTGGATCCCCTACGTGTGGCTCCCGGGGCTGCTGCTCTCGCTCGGTCGCGCGGGCGCGGTCGCGACCTTCACGGCATTGGACGCCGCCGTGTACCTGCTGCTCCTGTTGATCCTCGTTCCGGCGTTCGGCGCGACCGGAGCAGCGTGGGCGACGCTGCTCCGGTTCCTCGCGTGGACCTCGGCGGCGGCTGCGATCGCCTCCCGTGTCGACCGGGACCTCGAAGCGAGATGGTCGTGAGCCGTGACCCGCGCGGCGAGCGCGAGCGGTTCGACGCCTTCTACCGCAAGAAGTGGCGGGAACACGAGGGCTACTGGATCGATCGCTACCCGCCCGAGCACTCGGTCTATGCGGCAGCCGTGTACGAGAGACGGAACGAGGCGATCCTGGACGCGGCGGGCCGCGACCCTGGCACGGTCCTCGACCTCGGGTGTGGCCTCGGCGACGTCGCCCGCGCGTTGGGCGAGGCCGGCGCGAACGTCGTCGCGGCGGATGTCTCGATCGAGAACGCGAGGCGATCCCACGAGAACCTGGATCGAGCCGGGATCCCCGCCCTCGTCGTGCAAGGCGAGGGGGAGCATCTCCCGTTCGGCGACGGAGCCTTCGATCTCGTCGTCCTCGCCGATGTGATCGAACACGTCGACTCGGTGAGCGCGACCCTGGGCGAGGTCGCCCGGATCCTCAGGCGGAGCGGGCGGTTGATCTGCGTGACGCCGCTGCGAGCCACGCTGGGCATGATGCGTGCGCTCGACCGAACCGCATACGTGATCGCTCGGCCCACCCGCATGCCGTACGTCGGGGGCAGGAACCCGAACGTCCACGAGCGATTCCTGTCCGCAGCCGAGCTCCGCGCGGCGTTGATCGATGCGGGTCTGCGCCCCGTCCGCTTCGAACGCGTGTGCTTCTACCCGGCCCCCGAGACCACCGGTGCGTTCGGAGCCGCGATGGCGCGCATCTATCGAGGGGGTGATGCTCGGAGGTTCGAACGGGCGTCATCATGGGCTTCCCGCGCCTTCGACTTGATCGAGCGTCTCCGCATCTTCAACCAGAAGCAGCTCTGGGTCGCTCGACGATGACCGGCGACCGGCGTTTCGTGGACGATCCCGAACGGGACTACCGAAGGCGGTATCGACTGCCGGACCAGTTCGTGTGGGACGAGGCGGACTGGCCGCGCATCGACTTCGACGGCTATACGGCGCTCGCGCTGGACCGGCTGCCCGATCCGCCTGCGCGCGTGCTCGACGTCGGATGCGGGCCTGGAGCCGGCGCGGCGCGTCTGGTCGAACGAGGCTACGACGTCACCGGGATCGACTACAGCGAGCGAGCGATCGGATTCGCGCGCGTGCTGGTCGAGCGCGCGACCTTCGTGACGGGCGACATCCGGGCGCTGGATGAGGTGGAGGGTCTCGGTGACGCGTACGACGCGGCATGGTGCATCGAGGTGCTCGAACACGTCCCTCAACGGTACCGGCGCGACGTCCTCTCGGGCGCCGGCCGCTGTCTCCGTCCGGGCGGCACCCTCGTCCTCACGACGCCGACGCCACGGATGCACGGCAACGTCTGGGACTACCCGAGGGCGACACTTCGTGAGTTGCGCTCGGATCTCGATGCGGCCGGCTTCGGGTCGATCGATGTCCGCTATCAGCATCGCCTCGGCACCCTCTTCACGCCGAGCGTCTGGAAGCTGATCTCGAACCGCGCCTACGACGTGCGTGCCGCCCGGCGACTGCTGCGGCGCGTGTTCCTCCGCCGCTGGAACGCGGTCCGCGAAGAGCAGACGGCCGGACGCTACGTGATCCACGCGGTGCGCGGGGTCTCCTGATGTGCGGGATCGCAGGCTTCGCGGTGGAGCCGGGGGCCGCCGACGTCGAGGTCCTCGAGGCCATGTGCGCCCGTCTGGCGCATCGAGGTCCGGACGACGCTGACGCGAAGGCGTGGAACGACCAAGGGGTCGGCCTCGGCCATCGTCGGCTCTCGATCATCGATCCATCGCCTGCGGGTCGGAATCCGATGTCGAACGAGGACGCAACCGTGTGGGTCGTCCACAACGGCGAGATCTACAACCATCGCGAGCTCCGCCGCGAGCTGGAGCGGGCCGGCCACCGGTTCGCTTCCCACAGCGACACGGAGGTGATCGTCCACGGATACGAAGAGTGGGGGGACGATCACGTCCACCGCCTCCGCGGGATGTTCGCCTACGCGCTGTACGACCGGCGGAGGGTGTCACCCCGCCTGATGCTCGTCCGAGACCGTTTCGGGATCAAGCCGCTCCACTACGTGTGGGATGGTGAGCGCCTCGCGTTCGCCTCCGAGATCAAGGCCATGCTGACGCTGCCCTGGGTCGACGCCCGAGCGGATCCGGCGGCGATCGAGGACTACCTGGTCCATGGGTACCTGCCCGCGCCGATGACGGCGTTCGGATCGGTCCGCAAGGTCCGCCCGGGTGAGCGGCTCGTCATCGAGGCGGGAACGCTGCGCACGGATCGGTATTGGCGACTCGAGGTCCCGTCAGCTCCCGGCACGAACGGGGACGATGCGGCGGAGCGGGTTCGGCATCGCCTGGCAGATGCGGTGAAGAGGCACCTCGTTTCCGATGTCCCGGTGGGGCTGTTCCTCTCGGGGGGACTCGATTCGAGCTCGGTCGCTGCCATGATGCGCGAGGCCACCGATGGACCGATACGAGCGTATTCCATCGGCTTCGACGTTCCCGAGCACTCCGAGACGCACTATGCGGCCTTGGTCGCGGATCGTTTCGGGTTCGACCTGCGGACGCGAACGGTCGCCGTCGATGATGCGGTCTCCGCGCTCGACCACGTCGCGCGGATCCACGACGAGCCCTTCGCGGACGCGTCGTTCCTGCCCACGTATCGCGTCTCCGAGCTCGCCCGGCGAGACGTCAAGGTGACGTTGTCCGGCGATGGAGGCGACGAGGTGTTCGGAGGCTACTGGTGGTACGGCGCGTGGCTCCGCTCGGTGCACGCGGGTGCGCTGCCGATGCCCGTCCGACGCACGGCTTCCCGGATCGTCGCGCTCCCTCGGCTCCGCGACGTCACCTGGCTCCGCGATCTGGACGCCGCCCCGCTCGAGCGGTACGCGGCCCTGGTCGAGCTGTTCCCGCCGGCCATGGCGCGTGGGCTCCTCGCGCCGGGGATCGCCCGAGATCTCGAGGGGCGCGACGCCCGCTGGCACCTCCGGGAGCACTGGAACGATGACCTCGATCCGCTCACCCGCGCACAGGTGGTCGATCTCAACACCTACCTTCCGGGCGACATCCTGACCAAGGTCGATCGCGCGAGCATGGCGGTGTCGCTCGAGGTCCGTCCACCCCTGCTGGACCACCAGCTCGTCGAGGCCGTCCTGGCGATGCCCCCATCCGTTCGAGGGAACGACAAGGCGCTCCTGAAGCGCGCGATGGCCGGCCGGATCCCCGACGCCATCCTGCAGCGGCCGAAGAAGGGGTTCAGCGTCCCATGGAAGGTCTGGCTCGGCCAGATCCGCGACTGGGCGCAGGACGAGCTCCGTGACGGCGCGGCCGTGCAAGCCGGCGTGCTGGGACCGGATCCCGGGAGGAAGGTGGGAACCGAGCGGGTGGGGCCACGACTGTGGTCACTCCTGGTGCTCGAGCGCTGGTGCCGTCAACACCTGTGAGCGCCGCGTGGATGTCGTGACGACCCACCCCGTCCGTCCGCTCCGGATCCTCGTGGTCCCGGCCAAACCGTGGCCGTGTGATCATGCGATGCTCGAGAGCGTCTTCGCGAAGATCCTGCCCGGCCGCGGCAACCGTGTGGAGTGGGTCATGTGGGCCGACCGGCCGGCAGCCTCCTCGGCGACCTGGCACGGCAGCACCGTCCATCTCACACGGTACGGAGCCGGCTCGGCGACGGCGGCCGCCGCTCGGTGGTGTCGTCTGATCGGACGCATGGTTCGGGTCGCCCGCCGCGGAGGGTTCGATGTCCTCCAGGTCCGCAATTCGACGGCTGCGGGCCTGGCGGCGCTGGCCCTCCGTCGCGCGAGTCGATCGCTCTTCGTGTTCCAGGTGTCGTTCCCCGTCGCGGAGTGGACCGCTCAAGCTGCACGTCGGGGCGACGTGCGCGTGCCGACGCTCCGACGCGGATCGGCGAGCCTGCAGCGCGCTCTCCGCCGGTGGTTGGTACTGCGGGCCGACCTGGTGCTCGCGATCAGCGATCGGATGCGCGATGAGCTCGTCCGAGATGGGGTCGCCCCGCACCGGGTCCTGGCCTTCCCGTTGGGAACGGACCTGCCCCCGGAGCCCGATCGTGCAGCGGTGGCTGCGCTCCGAGCCGAGCTCGGCGTCCGCGAGGAGCCGCTCATCCTCTACGCGGGATCGATCTCGCCGCAGCGCGAGCTGTCCTTCCTCGTCCGGGTCGCCGAGCTCGTGACCGTGCGGCATCCTTCGGCGCGCTGGCTGCTGCTGGGACCTGCCGCTTCCGGCGAGGACGAGCGGCTGCGGGCCGAGGCCGCGCGGGCCGGGCTCGCCGGTCGGTTCGAGGTTCGGGCGGCGGTTCCTCGCTCCGAGGTGCCTGCCTATCTCGCGGTTTCGAGCGTCACCGTTTCGCCGATCCCGCCGGTACCCATCTACCTGCTGAGCTCCCCGTCGAAGACCGTGGAGTCGCTCGCCGCGGGGCGACCCGTCGTCGCGACGGCGATCCCCGATCAGGCAACGGTGCTCGACGGTAGCGGTGGTGGGTCGATCGTCGCCTACCGACCGGAAGCGTTCGCCGACGCGATCGGCGATCTCCTCGATGATCCGGAACGGCGAGCGTCCATGGGAGCGTCCGGTCGCGCCTGGGTCGGCCGACACCGGTCGTACGAGCGTCTTGCCACCGTCCTCGAGGACGCGTACCTCGAGGCGCTGGAGCGGCGCGGATGAGCGATCCCCGGTACCCGAAGGTGCTCCACCTGATCGCGAACCTCCAGATCGGTGGGACCGAGGGCCAACTGGTGCAGTTCGCGAACCGATCGGCCGAGCCGCTCCGTCACCACGTGGCGTGCTTCTACTCGATCGGGGAGCTGGGCGAGGCCTTCCCCACGGAGCCGATCTGGCTCGGGCGGATCGGCCGCCGACCCGCGGACTCGGGCGGGAACCTCCGCATGCTTCGGGCACTGCGGCGGACGATCGTGAGCGGCGGTTACGACCTGGTGCACGCGCATCTCGGGCTGTCGGAGGTCATCGCGGCGATGGTCACCCCCCGGCGGGTCCCGATCGTCGCGTCCCGGCGCGGGCGTAACCGCGGCTTCGAAACGAACGCAGCCCTCAAGCTCGTCGAGGGCGCCGCGCACCGACGCGTCGACGTCTTGATCTGCAATTCTCGCTACCTCGCGGAGATCACCCGTGCCGAGGACCGCTGGCCGCCTCCAACCTCGGTCATCCACAACGCGGTGGATACCGAGCGGTTCTCACCGGTCCCAGCGCCGGCGGAGGGCCCGCCGACCGTCGTCGTGGTCGCGAACCTCCACGACTACAAGCGGCATGAGCGGTTCCTCCGGGCGATCGCCCTCGTCCGCGAGCACGTGCCCGACGTGCGGGCAACGCTCGTCGGGGACGGTCCCGAGCGCGAGCGGCTCGAACGGATCGTCCGGGACCTCCACCTCGCAGGGACCGTGACCCTTACCGGGCAGGTGCCCGACCCGCGACCGTTCGTCGCCGGCGCGCACGTCGCCGCGCTGGCCTCCGATACCGAAGGATTCCCCAACGCGCTCCTCGAAGCCATGGCGATGGGTCGGCCCGTCGTCGCCCGGGGCGTGGGTGGCATCCCGGAGCTGGTCCGCGACGACGAGGATGGGTTCCTGGTCGGACCCGACCCGAAGGAGATGGCCGCTCGAGTGACCCAGCTCCTGCGTGATGCCGGCCTCCGCGATCGGCTGGCGGGGTCGGCGCGTGCCCGGGCCGAGACCTTCACCTGGGACCGTGTCGTCCGCGAGACGGAGAGCGTCTATCGACGCGTGCTGACGCGTCGCCGGGGCAGCTAGCGCATCGCGGGCGGAAGCGCCCCGGCCCGGAGGAGCTCCCCGAAGAGCAACGGGACGACCCATCGGGCGCCGGCCGTCGTGAAATGGTGGCCGTCGTACCTGGCGAAGACGCCGCCCGGTGCCGGGGGGCAGATGCCGCCGGGACACAGGTGGTCGGTGAGCGACACGAGGTAGGCCTGGCCCGGGTAGCTCGACGCGACCTCCGACAGCGTCGCGTTGTACGTCCCGACGTTCCGGTCCTTCGACGCGGGGATGGCGCAGATGTCGAGATCCTGGTTCTCCACCCGCAGGCATTCCGGAGGCGTGACGACCGGCGGGAAGGCGACGAAGGCGAGCCGCGTGCCGGAATCGGCGAACAGCTCGGCGACCGCCTGCACCCCGTGCCGCTCGGCGATCACGTGCTCCGGGTCACCCGCCGCGACGACGGCGCCCGAGGGCTCGACCAGGTCGGCCAGCTCCACGCTGTCCACCGCGAGCACGAGGTCCGGGTGCCAGGTCCGGAGGAGATCGCGCCAGAGACCGGGTGTCGCCTCGAAGCACGGCTCGTACTTCTCGGTGTCGCCATCGACGGCGGTGAGCAGATGGGTCACCCGGCATCCGTCGCTCGCCGCGACGACGTAGGTCCAGCCCATCCGCCTCGCGAGTTCGACGACGCCGGGGTCCAGCGACCTCGCGACCGAATCTCCGATCACGGCGATCACGGGAGCATCCGCGTCCGGCGACCGATATCGGACGCACACCTCGAGCTGACAGCCGAGTCGATCGAGGGCCGCGGCACCAGGCTCGAAGGCGCGCTCGCTCGGCACCGCGGTCAGCGAGACGACGGCGACCGCGACGACCAGCGTCGCCGCCGCGATCGCCACGGCGGATCGCGCGAGCGACGCTCGGATCAATGGGAAGGTCCCCTCGCGGATCGGCTGTTCCACCAGCCGATACGAGAGCCCGGCGATCGCGAGCGTGAACACGACCCGCGATGCGTCGAGCCCCAAGGCGCCCGGCATCCATGCGAACGCCGCGACCGGAGCGCTGACGGCGAGGATCACCGGCCAGTGCCACAGGTAGACGCCGTACGAGATCTTCCCGATCAACCTGGCGGGCGCGATCCCGAGCGCCCGTGCGGGGAGGCTCTCGGGCGCCACCTCGAGGCCCCAGATCAGCACAGCGGTCGCGCCCGCCACGCCGGCCGAGAGGCCCATGTAGTAGGCGCCGCTCGAGTCGCCGAGCGACGCGAACGCGAGGAGGAGCACGCCGAGGCCGCAGACGGTGGCCAGGGATCCCGACCGGCGTGGTCGTCGGATCGACCGCACGCGGACCAACAGGACGGCGAGCAGCGCCCCGATCAGCAACTGGTGCATCCGAGCTTCGGTCCCGTAGTACGCGCGAGAGGGATCCGCGGGCGAGTAGAGGATCCACATGAGGCCCACCGACGCGGCGATCCCCCCGAGGCAGACGATGACGATCCCTCGGGTGCGCCCCCTTGCGAGCCACAAGGCCCCGAGCACCATGACCGGCCACACGAGGTAGAACTGCTCCTCGATCGCCAGCGACCAGGTGTGTCGTACGAGCGATGCCGTCTGGTACTGGGCGAAGTAGTCCTGTGCGCTCGCAACCAGGTTCCAGTTGCTGCCGTAGAACAACGCCCAGAGGAGGTCCGAACGCCGTTGCGGAAGCTCGAAGGTCGCTGCTGTCGCGGACTCCCAAAGGGCGATCGCGACCAGCACCAGCAGCAGGGCGGGGAGGAGCCGGCGGGCTCGGCGCCCCCAGAACCGTACGAGCGAGATCCGACCGGTCCGGGCGTGCTCGAGGAGGAGCAGAGAGGTGATCAGGAAGCCGGAGAGGACGAAGAACACGTCGACGCCCAGGAACCCGCCCTTGAGCTGCCGGAAGCCCAGGTGGTAGCCGAAGACGGCGAGGACGGCCACGGCTCGGAGCCCGTCCAGGGCGGGCCGATACGCGAGCTCGCGCTGCTGTCGTTCAGGAGCCCGGGACGTTGGAGCCGGATCCGTGCGTGCGGGAACGAGGCGTTCCGCCGTGCGCATGCGGTCCATATCGGCATGAGGCCCGGGCGGGCTGAGACCGCCGCACCGCGAGCGGGCCGAGGGCAGAGGAGGCCGCGTCCTCCGTCAGCCGGATGGGCTCGTCGTTCGTCTCGCTCGCGAGAGCACCGCGATCACCACGCCGAGCCCGAGCACCGTGGATACCGTTGCGAACGGCACCGCGAGATCCGGCTCGTTCACGGCCACGACCGCGATCGAGGAGCAGACGATCTGCGCCGCGTAGGCGACGAGCGCGACCTCCCGCCCCGAGAGTCCGAGGGCCGCGAGCCGGTGCGAGGTGTGATCGGTCCCGCCTTCGGTGATCGGTCGCCCGGCCCGCCGTCGCGCGAGGATCACCATCGCCGTGTCGAGCACCGGAACGCCCAGGATCAACACCTGGACCCCGATCCGGAGGATGTCGTTCGACACATCGAGATCGAGCAGGAGCCCGAGTGAGGCGAGCAGGAATCCCAGCAAGAGCGAGCCCGCATCGCCGAGGAAGATCCGCGCCGGGGGGAAGTTGTAGCGCAGGAACCCGAGGCTCGCTCCGGCGAGGGCGGCGGCGAACGAGGCGACCAGGTAGTCGCCCTGCGGGGCGGCGATCGCGAAGTACGCGAGGCTCGCGATCGCCGCGATGCCCGACGCGAGGCCGTCCATGTTGTCGGTGAGGTTCACGGCGTTGGTGATGGCGACCACCCACGCGATCGTGAGCAGGAGATCGATCGCCGGGATGCCGAAGTACCCCGCTCGTACGCCACCCGCCCACAGCGCGACGGCGACCGCGGCCTCGACCGAGAGCTTCGGGATCGGTCCCAAGCCGCGCAGGTCGTCGTACAGGCCGAGACCGAACACGACCAGACCACAGGCAGCGATCGTGGCAGCCTGCTGCGCCGTCGAGCCGAGCACCAACCCACCGACGACCAGCCCGAGCGCGAGGGCCGCGCCGCCGAGGTAGGGGGTTGCCTCGATGTGCCGCTTGCGGCCATCAGGACGATCGAGCACGCCCAGTCGGCGGGCGATCCCCGCGGCTGCGGGGGTGAGCACGAGCGTCGCCGCCAGCGGGAGGAGGAATGCTGCCCCGTAGACCACGGCCTCGTCGGCCAAGCTGAGCGTCGTGCCCGCGTCGGCTGCGGACACGACGGCTGCGGTCACGTGGCCGGCTCGACGGCGGATCCCAACGCCATCCGCTCGCTCTCGATCACGTCAGCGACCATCCGTCCGAGGCCGAGCGTCGGCTCCCACCCGGTCAGCGCTCGGATCTTCGAGATGTCCGGGACCCGCCGCTCCATGTCTTCGAACCCCTCCTCGTACGCCGATCCGTACGGGATGTGCACGACCCGCGATGACGACCCCACGGCCTCGATGACGGTCCTCGCGAGATCGTTCATCGAGAGCTCGAACGGCGCGCCGACGTTGTAGACGTCGCCCACCGCATCGGGGTGGTCGAGCAGCGCGACCAACGCTCGCACCGTGTCAGCGACGTGGCAGAAGCACCGGCGCTGTTCACCGTCCCCGTAGACCGTGAGCTCCTCGCCGGAGAGCGCCTGGCGGACGAAGCGCGGAAGCACCATGCCGAACTCACCGGTCTGTCGCGGTCCGACGCAGTTGAACAAGCGGGTGACGATCGAGGGGAGACCGCGATCCCGCCAGTAGGCGCGCGCCAAGATCTCGTCGACGGCCTTGCCCGTCGAGTAGGACCATCGCGCCTTGAAGGGAGATCCGAGGATCCGGTCGGCCTCCTCGTGGAGCGGCCCGGCGGCGTTCTTGCCGTAGATCTCCGAGGTCGACGTGATCAGGATCTTGCACCCGGTCGATGCGGCGGCGTCGAGCACGATCTCCGTGCCCCGGATGTTGGTGAGCAGCGACTCGAGCGGGCGTTCGACGATGAGCTTGACGCCGACCGCGGCGGCGAGGTGAACGACGACGTCGATGCCCTGGACGAGCTCCATCATCCTGGGGTGATCGAGGATCGTCCCCCGGACCAGCCGGAACCGAGGCTCCCGCTCGAGGTGTGCGACGTTACGGAGTGACCCGGTCGAGAGGTCGTCCATGGCGATGACCTCGTCGCCCCGGCCGATGAGGTGATCGGCCATGTGCGACCCGATGAACCCGGCGCCGCCGGTGATGAGGTACCGCATCGTCGTCCCGCTCGTCGGAAGCGGCATCATCGTAGTGGCCTCGGGTGCCGGGTAGGCTCAGCCGATGCGGGATCCGGACGATCGGCCGCGCGTCCTGCACGTGATCACGAGGATGAATATGGGTGGTCCGGCGCGGCACGTGTTGGCCCTGATGCCGGGCCTGCGGGAGCGCGGGTTCGAGACTTTGATCGCGTTCGGGACGCCCGGGCCCGACGAGGGAGAGCTCACGCCGGGTCCGGATGAGCCCTCGGCACGGATCGTGGCCCTGCGTCGGCCGATCGACCCGGTCGCCGACCAGCGTGCGATCACTGAACTCACGCGGCTGGCCGCTCGCTACCGGCCCGACGTCGTCCACACGCACATGGCCAAGGCCGGCGCGCTCGGCAGGAGCGTGGCCCGAAGGATCAAGGCTCGCGCGGTCCTGCACACGTTCCACGGGCACGTGCTGGAGGGATATTTCGCGTCGCCCTCGAACTCCGCGTTCGTCATGGCCGAGCGGCGGCTGGCACGCCGCACCGATGCCTTGGTCGCCGTCTCGGCGTCCACCCGCGACGATCTGCTGGCGCTCGGGATCGGCACGCCCGAGCGTTGGACGGTCCTTCCGCTCGCCCTCGACCTGCGTCCGCTCCTCGAGCTCGAGGTGACGCAGGAGGAGGCTCGGGCATGGCTCGACCTGCCGCCGCAGGTGCCAGTCGTCGCGATCGTCGGGCGGCTCGTCCCGATCAAGAACCACGTCCTGTTCTTGCAGGCCGCCGACCGGATCTCGATGCAGCGACCCGATGCCGTGTTCGTGATCGCCGGCGATGGCGAGCTCCGGTCGATGCTCGAGGCCGAGGCCGAGCGGTCGCTCGGCGGACGGATCCGGTTCCTCGGATGGACGCAGGATCTCCCCTCGTTGTACGCGGCTGCCGACGTCGTGGTGTCGACCTCGCTCTCCGAGGGGACGCCGGTCGCGTTGATCGAGGCCCTCGCGGCCGGCCGACCCGTGGTCGCCACGGACGTCGGGGGGGTGAGCGACGTGGTCCACGACGCCCGGAACGGGTTCCTCGCCGCGTCGGGTGACGTGGACAGGTTGGCCGAGGCCGTGCTCGATCTGCTCGGGCACGAGGCGCTCCGCAGCCAGATGGGCGCAGCTGGACGTACGCAGGTCGCGGAGCGCTATTCGGCCGAGCGGGTCGCGGTGATGACGGCCGACCTCTACCGACGGCTCCTCGCCCGATGAGCCGTTGTCGAGGACGCGGTGAGCTGGGTACCCTTGGATCTCGCCACAGACAGCAGGGGTGCGCGCGCACGTAATCCCTCCGGGGTACCTGCCGAGGCATGACGAGGACGCATCGCCTTCGAGCGCGTCTCCGCTGTCTGCGGGGGCGCGTTTCCCGTTGATGGAGGCTCGATGCCGAACGCCGAGAAGGTCGAGAAGGTCGCCGCACTGAAGGAGCGCATCCAGGGAGCCGATGCGCTGCTCCTGGCCGAGTACCGTGGGCTCTCGGTGCACGACGCGACCGAGCTCCGCCGCTCCCTCTCCGATCAGGCGCGGTTCGCCATCGTGAAGAACACGCTGATGCAGCGCGCCGCGGCCGACGCCGGTGTCGCCGAGCTCGAGGCGCTCCTGCAGGGGCCGACCGCGGTCGCGTTCGTCCGAGGCGACGTGGTCGCCACCGCCAAGAAGGTCGTGGACGCCGCCAAGCGGTTCCCGGCGCTGGTGCTGAAGGGTGGGTACCTCGACGGCAAGGTGCTCTCGGCGGCCGAGGCGCAGGCGCTCGCGACCCTGGAGTCGCGCGAGGTGATGCTCTCGAAGGTCGCCGGGATGCTGAAGGCCGAGATGACCAGGGCCGCCTCCATGTTCCAGGCGATCCAGGGCCGGTTCCTCGGCGTCCTCGAGGCGTACAGGGACAGGCTCCCCGGCGAGGTCGCCGACGAGACCGCTGAGGCCGCGCCGACCCCCGAGGCCGAGCCGATCCCCGAGGCCGAGCCGATCCCCGAGGCCGAGCCGATCCCCGAACCGGGCTCGACCCCAGAGGCGGCCGGCGACGCGGACGCGACGCCGCGTGCCGAAGAGGCGGCGGAGGCCGGGCCGACGCCCGCCGAGCCGGGTGCCGCACCGGCGAGCGTGACGGATGAGGAGCCCGAGGCCGCGAAGGAGCCTGCGAGCGAGCTGAGCGAAGGGTCAGTGGACGTGCCAGAGGGACAGGAAGAGGCAGGCACACAGGGAGAGAAGGAGTAGAGCCATGGCCAAGACGAAGATGACCGCCGACGACCTGCTCGACCAGTTCAAGGACATGACGCTGCTCGAGCTCTCGGATTTCGTGAAGAGGTTCGAGGAGACGTTCGACGTCCAGGCCGCCGCCGCGGCGCCGATGATGATGGTGGCCCCGGGTGCGGGTGGAGCCTCGGCGGCCGAGGAGGTCGAGGAGCAGACGGAGTTCGACGTCGTCCTCATGGGCGCGGGCGACAAGAAGATCCAGGTGATCAAGGAGGTCCGTGCCCTGACCAGCCTCGGTCTGAAGGAGGCGAAGGATCTCGTCGATTCCGCGCCGAAGCCGGTCCTGGAGAAGGTCAACAAGGAGGCCGCCGACAAGGCCAAGGAGCAACTCGAGGGCGCCGGCGCAACCGTCGAGATCAAGTAGGACGAACGTCCAGATCCGAGATCCGGCCGCGCGTGGATCCCGGGGTGCGTTGCGGCTGGCTTCGGCATGGGGATAGATTCCTCGGCGAGCAACCATGGCGATGAGGGGGCGTAGCATGAGCGACGAACGCACGTTCGGACAGAGGCTCCGCGCGACGCGCATCAAGTCCGGCTATTCGCAGTCAGATCTGGAGGAGATCTCCGGGATCCCGAAGGCCCGCCTGTCCCGGTACGAGAACGGGCATGTCGCTCCGTCGATCCAGACGCTCGAGCGCCTCGCCAGGGCCTTGAACGTCTCCGAGGCGTCTCTCCTGGGCGATGACCGGGCCTTGATGGAGGAGTTCTTCCACGTCCTGACCACCCGGGGCGTTCGGATCGCGTCCAGCGAGCAGGCGGTCGCCCTCGGGAGCGCGGTCGCCGACATCGCCCGGGCCCTCGGGATGGTCGAGGACGGGCAGGGTTCGGTCGACGATCCGGCGGGTCTGTCGCCCGTCGGCGTGGGCGGTTCGGCCGTGTGGCCGACCGACGGGCCCTAGATCCGGTCCGCGCCGTTGATGCACCCGCACCGTGAACGGACGTGGAACCGGAGCAGTGTCATGGCAGGAACGAGGGTTGGAGGCTCGGGTGACTCGGTGCTTCTGGGCCAACGGGGCGGCGTCGGCACCGGCTCCTGAGGGTTGACCTCCGCTCCGAGGGGGGGTAACCTTCGCCCGGTTTCGACCGGGTCCCCGCCCGGGGGTTGACGCTGCGCGCCTGCGCACCTACACTGCTTGTTTGCCGTGCCGCGTTCCGCATGCCCTGGATCCAGGGTTGTCTACCCTAGGGGGGATCGTTCTTGCCTGACTCGCTCGTCCCTGTTCGCGACCGTGTCAGTTTCTCCAAGCTCGATGAGGCGCTACCGCTTCCCGACCTCGTCGGCATCCAACGGGAGTCGTTCGATTGGCTCCTGGCCGAGGGCCTGAAGGAGGTCCTCGAGGAAGTCTCTCCGATCGAAGACTTCACCGAGCAGTTCCAGCTCCATTTCGGCAAGCACGCCTTCAAGGACCAGAAGTTCACCGAGGAGGAGTGCAAGGACAAGGACGCCACCTACTCCGCCCCGCTGTTCGTCGAGGCGATGTTCGTGAACAAGACGACCGGCGAGATCAAGGAGCAGGAGGTCTTCATGGGGGACTTCCCCATGATGACCGAGCGCGGGACCTTCATCATCAACGGCACCGAGCGGGTGGTCGTCTCCCAGCTCGTGCGCTCGCCCGGCGTCTACTTCAGCCGGGAGCTGGACAAGACCTCCGACAAGGACGTCTACATCGCCAAGATCATCCCCAGCCGCGGGGCGTGGCTGGAGTTCGACGTCGACAAGAAGGACACGGTCGGCGTTCGGATCGACCGCAAGCGCCGGCAGAACGTCACGGTCCTGCTGAAGGCGCTGGGCTGGTCGCAGGACGAGATCCTCGACCTGTTCGATCACGCCGAGTCGATCAAGAACACCTTGGACAAGGACCACGTCGAGACGCCGGAGGAGGCCCTCGAGGACATCTACCGCAAGCTGCGGCCGGGCGAGCCCCCGACGGCCGAGTCCGCGCGGACGCTGCTCGAGAACCTGTTCTTCAACCACAAGCGCTACGACCTGGCGCGGGTCGGCCGGTACAAGGTCAACAAGAAGCTCGAGGCGGCCCAGGGGATCCTCCAGGCCCAGCTGAAGGCGCGGGCCAAGCAGTTGGCGGAGCTCGACAACCCCGACAAGAAGGGATGGGACCAGCCGAGGTTCCGCGTCTGGTCCGAGCTCCAGAAGGACGAGCAGGGCGAGAACGGCCCCAAGTACAAGGGGATCTTGTCCTACGAGGACATGCTGCGGACGGTCCGCTACCTCGTGAAGCTTCACGCCGGCGAGGAGGGGTACGAGCCGGACGACATCGACCACTTCGGGAACCGGCGCCTGCGGTCGGTGGGCGAGCTGATCCAGAACCAGATCCGGATCGGCCTGTCGCGCATGGAGCGAGTCGTGCGTGAGCGGATGACCACGCAGGATGTCGAGGCCATCACCCCGCAGACGCTGATCAACATCCGCCCGGTGGTCGCGAGCATCAAGGAGTTCTTCGGGACCAGCCAGCTCTCCCAGTTCATGGATCAGACGAACCCGCTCGCGGGGCTGACCCACAAGCGCCGGTTGTCGGCGCTCGGCCCGGGCGGGCTCTCGCGCGAGCGCGCGGGCTTCGAGGTCCGGGACGTGCACCCCTCCCACTACGGCCGGATGTGCCCGATCGAGACGCCGGAGGGCCCGAACATCGGCCTGATCGGCTCGCTCTCCACGTACGGGCGCATCAACCAGTTCGGGTTCATCGAGACGCCGTACCGCCGGGTCACGAGCGGCAAGGTCACCGATAAGGTCGACTACCTCTCGGCCGACGAGGAGGACCGGCACGTCATCGCCCAGGCCAACGAGCCGATCAGGGCCGACGGTGCCTATGCCAACCCGACGGTCCTGGTCCGCCGCAAGGGTGGCGAGGTCGACTCGGTCGTGCCCGAAGAGGTCGACTACATGGACGTCTCGCCCAAGCAGATCATCTCGGTGGCCGCCGCGCTGATCCCGTTCCTGGAGCACGACGACGCCAACCGGGCCCTCATGGGCGCCAACATGCAGCGTCAGGCCGTGCCCCTGCTCCGCTCCGAGGCGCCCATCGTCGGCACCGGTGTGGAGTTCCGCGCCGCGGTCGACGCCGGCGACGTGGTCCTTGCGGAAGAGGCGGGCGTGGTCGAGGACGTCTCGGCCGACGACATCGTGATCCGCGAGCGCACGGGGACGATGCGGACCTACAAGCTGCAGAAGTTCCGCCGCTCCAACCAGGGCACCTCGCTCAACCAGAAGCCGCTGGTCACCGAGGGCGACAAGGTCGTCCGCAACCAGGTGATCGCGGATGGACCGTCCACGGAGGCGGGCGAGCTCGCGCTGGGACGCAACCTGATCGTCGCCTACATGCCCTGGGAGGGCCACAACTACGAGGACGCGATCATCATCTCCGAGCGGCTGGTGAAGGACGACGTCCTCACCTCGATCCACATCGAGGAGCACGAGGTCGACGCCCGGGATACCAAGCTCGGGGCCGAGGAGATCACACGCGACATCCCCAACGTGTCCGAGGAGATCCTGAAGGACCTCGACGAGCGCGGGATCGTCCGGATCGGCGCCGAGGTGAACCCCGGCGACTACCTCGTCGGCAAGGTCACGCCCAAGGGCGAGACCGAGCTCACCCCCGAGGAGCGCCTGCTCCGCGCGATCTTCGGTGAGAAGGCGCGTGAGGTGCGCGACACCTCGCTCAAGGTTCCGCACGGCGAGAGCGGCAAGGTGATCGGTGTGCGCGTGTTCACGCGCGAGGACGGCGACGAGCTCCCGCCGGGCGTCAACCAGCTCGTCCGCGTGTACGTGGCCCAGAAGCGCAAGATCTCCGACGGCGACAAGCTGGCCGGCCGCCACGGGAACAAGGGCGTGATCTCGACGATCCTGCCGGAGGAGGACATGCCGTTCCTCGCCGACGGGACCCCGGTCGACATCATCTTGAACCCGCTCGGCGTCCCGTCCCGGATGAACCTGGGCCAGGTGCTCGAGGCGCATCTCGGGTGGGCCGGCCTGGTCGGGTTCCGCAAGGACGGGCAGGAGCACGAGGGTCCGGTGTACGTGTCGACCCCGGTGTTCGACGGCGCCCGCGAGCACGAGATCCTCGAGTCGATCCGGAGCGCCCACCCCAACAAGGACGGGGTGCGGCTGGTCGACGACGTCGGCAAGGCGGTCCTGTACGACGGTCGCAACGGGGAGCCGTACGAGGAGCCCGTCACGGTCGGCGTTGCCTACATCTTGAAGCTGCTCCACCTGGTGGACGACAAGATCCACGCCCGGTCCACCGGCCCCTACTCGATGATCACGCAGCAGCCGCTCGGCGGGAAGGCCCAGTTCGGCGGCCAGCGGTTCGGCGAGATGGAGGTCTGGGCCCTCGAGGCGTACGGCGCCGCCTACGCCCTCCAGGAGCTGCTGACGATCAAGTCCGACGACGTGCTCGGACGCGTGAAGGTCTACGAGGCCATCGTGAAGGGCGAGAACATCCCGGAGCCGGGGATCCCCGAATCCTTCAAGGTCCTGATCAAGGAGATGCAGTCGCTCTGCCTGAACGTCGAGGTGCGCTCGGCCGAGGGCGAGGAGATCGAGCTCAAGGAGACCGACGAGGACGTGTTCCGAGCGGCCGAGGAGCTCGGGATCGACCTGTCCCGCAGGGAGCCGGCCGGCGCCGACTACGACTAGTGGCAGGGTGGGCTGGACGCGGAAGGGAACAGAGAAGCGTTATCCATGGTGCAAGGTGAGGTCGTGAGGAGGCCGCCCACGTGCTGGATGTGAACTTCTTCGATGAGATCCGGATCGGGCTCGCGACGGCGGACCAGATCCGTGCGTGGTCCAACGGCGAGGTCAAGAAGCCGGAGACGATCAACTACCGGACGCTGAAGCCCGAGAAGGACGGCCTGTTCTGCGAGCGGATCTTCGGTCCGACGCGGGACTGGGAGTGCCACTGCGGCAAGTACAAGCGCGTGCGCTTCAAGGGCATCATCTGCGAGCGCTGCGGCGTCGAGATCACGCGCAGCAAGGTCCGTCGTGACCGGATGGGCCACATCGAGCTCGCCGCCCCGGTCACGCACATCTGGTACTTCAAGGGCGTCCCGAGCCGCCTCGGATACCTGCTGGACATCGCGCCCAAGGACCTCGAGCGGATCATCTACTTCGCCGCCTACGTCATCACGCGCATCGACACCGACCGGCGTCACAAGGAGCTGCCGGAGATCGAGAAGCAGATCGAGGAGGAGAAGACCGAGCTCGAGGCCGAGCGCGACGACGAGATCAAGCGCCGGCTGTCCGAGCTCGAGGATCGCCTGCGCGAGCTCGAGGGCGAGGGGGCCAAGGGCGCCCAGCTCTCGGCCGCCCGCCGCGAGGCGCAGCGCGACGTCGACCGGATCACCGAGGCGACCAAGCGCGAGACCGAGCACCTGGACGAGGTGCTGACGGGCTTCAAGAACCTGTCCGTGAAGCAGCTCGTGGCCGACGACGCCGTGTACCGGTCGCTCCGCGAGCGGTTCGGGGACTACTTCGACGGCGGCATGGGCGCAGAGGCGATCAAGCGCCTGCTGCAGGACCTGAAGCTCGAGGAAGAGGCCGAGTCGCTGCGCGAGCAGATCGCGACCGGCAAGGGCACCCGCCGCCTGAAGGCCATCAAGCGCCTGAAGGTGGTCTCCAACTTCACCGAGGGTCGCAACTCGCCCATGGGCATGGTGCTCGACGCCGTGCCGGTGATCCCGCCGGACCTGCGCCCGATGGTGCAGCTCGACGGTGGCCGGTTCGCGACCTCGGACCTGAACGATCTCTACCGCCGCGTGATCAACCGCAACAACCGCCTGAAGCGACTGCTCGACCTGCAGGCGCCCGAGATCATCGTCAACAACGAGAAGCGGATGCTGCAGGAGGCCGTCGACGCCCTGTTCGACAACGGCCGACGCGGGCGTCCCGTCACGGGCCCCGGCAACCGACCGCTGAAGTCGCTCTCGGACATGCTCAAGGGCAAGCAGGGGCGGTTCCGCCAGAACCTGCTCGGCAAAAGAGTGGACTACTCGGGCCGCTCGGTGATCGTGGTGGGTCCTGAGCTCCGCCTGCACCAGTGCGGGCTCCCCAAGCAGATGGCGCTCGAGCTGTTCAAGCCGTTCGTGATGAAGCGGCTCGTCGATCAGGCGCTCGCGCAGAACATCAAGAGCGCCAAGCGCATGGTCGAGCGGGCCCGTCCGCAGGTCTGGGACGTGCTCGAGGAGGTCATCAAGGAGCATCCGGTCATGCTGAACCGGGCGCCCACGCTGCACCGCCTCGGGATCCAAGCCTTCGAGCCGGTGCTCGTGGAGGGCAAGGCGATCCAGATCCACCCGCTCGTCTGCACGGCGTTCAACGCCGACTTCGACGGGGACCAGATGGCGGTGCACGTACCGCTGTCGGCCGAGGCGCAGGCCGAGGCGCGCGTGCTGATGCTGTCCACCAACAACATCCTGTCGCCGGCACATGGTCGCCCGATCGCCGTCCCGACGCAGGACATGGTGCTGGGGATCTACTACCTGACGCTCGAGCCCGAACCGGTGGACAACGACGAGGACGTCCCCAGGTTCTCTTCGGTGGACGAGGCGCTCATGGCGCTCGACCACCGGCTGGTCCGGCTGCACACGGTCGTCAAGGTTCGGCTGCCGGGCAAGGCACTGCCGCCGGAGATGCAGCCCGAGACCCCCCAGGAGGAGACCGAGGCGAACGGCGACCGCATCCCGGTCGTGCAGACGACGGTCGGACGCCTGATCTTCAACCAGTGCTTCCCCGACTCCGAGGAGTTCGTCGACCGACCGCTCCTGAAGAGCGACGTCGGTCGCCTGGTCGACGCGTGCGTGCACCGCTACGACCGGGCCCTGGTGGAGCAGATCCTCGACAACCTGAAGAACGTCGGCTTCCACTACGCGACCCGAGCGGGTGTGACGCTCGGCATCGAGGACGTCACCACCCCCTCCGACAAGGCCACGATCTTGGACCGCCACGAGAAGGAGGCGTCGAGGATCGAGGGCCAGTACCGCAAGGGCATCATCACCGACGACGAGCGGCGGCAGGAGCTGATCACGATCTGGACCCAGGCGACCGACGAGGTGAAGGACGCGATGGAGGCCCAGTTCGGCAAGACGAACCCGATCTACATGATGGCCAACTCGGGAGCCCGGGGGAACATCATGCAGATCCGACAGATCGCCGGGATGCGTGGCCTGGTGGCCAACCCGAAGGGCGAGATCATCCCGCGGCCCATCAAGTCGAACTTCCGCGAGGGGCTGTCGGTGCTCGAGTACTTCATCTCGACCCACGGAGCTCGGAAGGGACTGGCCGACACCGCGCTTCGGACGGCCGACTCGGGCTACCTGACCCGGCGTCTGGTCGACGTCTCGCAGGAGCTCATCGTGCGGGAGGAGGACTGCGGGACCGACCGTTCGGTCCCGGTCCCCGTCACGTACGAGACCCCGCAGGGCGGGCGCGTCGAGAACCAGCACCTCGACACGTCGCTGTACGGGCGCGTGCTCGCCGAGGACGTCAAGGTGGAGCGCAAGAAGATCGCCTCGCGCGGCGACATCCTGGACGATGCGATCGCGCAGCAGCTGGTCGAGGCCGGGGTGGACGCGGTCCGCGTTCGGTCGGCGACCACCTGCGAGGCCGAGTACGGCGTCTGCCGCCTCTGCTACGGATGGTCGCTCGCGACCGGGCGGCTGGTCGACATCGGCGAGTCGGTGGGCATCGTCGCCGCGCAGTCGATCGGCGAGCCGGGCACGCAGCTCACGATGCGGACGTTCCACACCGGCGGCGTCGCGGGCGAGGACATCACGCACGGCTTGCCCCGTGTGGTCGAGCTGTTCGAGGCCCGCCGCCCCAAGGGCGAGGCGTGGATCACCGAGATCCCCGGCACGGTGCAGATCGAGGACGACGAGGACAAGAAGGAGCGCCGGATCACGGTCACGTCCGAGGACGGCAGCGACTCCGTGCAGTACAAGGTCGGGTTCCGAGCCCGCTTGCTCGTCGGCGACGGCGACGCGGTCGAGGTCGGCCAGCAGCTCACCGAGGGTTCGGTCAACCCGCACGAGAAGCTCCGCATCGAGGGCGTCCAGGCTCTGCAGAACCACCTCGTCGAGGAGGTCCAGCAGGTCTATCGCTCGCAGGGTGTGACGATCCACGACAAGCACATCGAGCTGATCGTGCGGCAGATGCTCCGCAAGGTGCAGATCATCGAGCCGGGGGACACCGACTTCCTGCCCGGCGACCTGATCGACCGCCGTCGGTTCGAGACGGCGAACCGTGAGACCGTCGAGAACGGCGGTCAGCCGGCGAGCGCACGGCCGCAGCTGCTCGGGATCACCAAGGCGTCGCTCGCGACCGATTCGTGGTTGTCGGCGGCGTCCTTCCAGGAGACCACCCGGGTGCTGACGGAGGCGGCCATCGCCGGTCGCTCCGACGGGCTGCTCGGTCTGAAGGAGAACGTGATCATCGGCAAGCTGATCCCGGCCGGAACGGGCATGTCGCGGTACCGGAACGTGCAGGTCAAGATCAAGCCCGAGGCGATCCCGGAGTACTGGCTCGCTCGCCAGCGAGAGATCGCGGAGGCGGAGGCGGCCGGCGAACCGGTCCTCGCTGGCATCACGCGCGAGGAGGCCGAGCGCGAGCTCTTCGGAGGAGGTTCGTTCTCCCCGGAGGAGTAGGGTGTACATCCGAGGGGCCGAGCGCAGCGCGGCTCGGCCCCTGTGTCCCGGATCGGGTGCTTGACCGTTCCCTCCAACCGCCCGAAGCTACGGCGACGTCCATCCCGAGGAGTGCGTCCATGCGCCCGCGCCGCGTAACCGTGATCCATGCCGTTTCGATCATCGCCCTCCTAGTCCTCGTCACCGGCATCGGGGCCGTGCCCGCCGCCGGACAGGCCACTCGGGTTCACGGTTCGGGCAGCGGGGCCGAGGGGGTCGCCGTCTTCCGGGGAACGACCAGCTTCGGGCGCGCCGCGCGGGCCGCTGACGCTCCACAGGTCCCGGCGTTGTCGCTCGACCGGATCCGCTCGTTCGAGCGAGAGGCCGAAGATCACGAGCTTCCCCTCCCCGCCGGCGCAGCCCCGATCGTCGGAGCCACCCCGGTGAGCGCGGAGCCGCCGAGCCTGCTTCGGGACTTCGGTGGTCTCGACGCCTTCGACAACGAGGCGGCGACCGGGTTCAACTTCGAGCCGCCAGACCAGGGTCTGTGCGTCGGCAGCGGCTTCGTGCTGGAGTCGATCAACGTCACGATCCGCGCCTTCCGGGCGAACGGCTCGACCCTGGGTCCGCCCGCCAGCCTGAGCGCCTTCTACGGATATCCGCCCGTCCAGGACGCCGACGGTCTCTTCGGGCCGGTCCTGACGGATCCCTCCTGCCTGTACGACCCCGAGACGGAGCGCTGGTTCCACGTGGTGCTCACTCTCGAGGCCGACCCCGTGACCGGGGACCTCACGGGTGCGAACCATCTCGACATCGCCGTGAGCGAGACCTCCGATCCCCTGGGGACGTGGAACCTGTTCTCGATCGACGCCGTGAACGACGGGTCGGACGGGACGGTCGATCACGATTGCCCGGGGGAGTTGCCGGGCACCACCGGCCCGTGCATCGGCGACTATCCGCACATCGGGTTGGACGCGAACGGCTTCTTCATCACCACCAACGAGTACGCGGTCTTCGACCCGGACGAGCGGTTCATGGGCGCGCAGCTGTACGCGATGTCCAAGGCCGAGCTCGCCTCGGGCGCCGCGAGCGTGCCGTTCGAGATGTTCGAGAGCCTCCAGGTCCCGGAGCGGAGCCAGGTCGGGTTCACGCTCCGAGCGGCGAACGTCCCGGGGTCCACCTGGTCGACCCTCAAGCACGGAACCGTGTTCTTCGCGAGCGGCATGGTGGGGCCAGAGTCGGGCAACCCCTCTCCCGACTACGACGCGATCACGCTCTGGGCGCTGTCCAACACCGCTTCGCTCGCTTCGGCAGCCCCGAGCCTGAAGCTGCGTCACCGGGTGATCAACACGCTCCCGTACCAGATCCCGCCCGCTGCGACCCAGCGGGCGGGAGACACCCCCCTCGGTCAGTGCCTCAATCAGGAGCCGATCTGCATCAGTGCCTTCGGTCCGCCACCGACTCCCCAGGGCCTGTCGGTCGTTGACAGTCTCGATGGGCGGATGCTCGGTACGTGGTACGCCGATGGCCTCCTCTGGTTCTCGCTCGGCACCGCCGTGGAGGTCGGCGGCCAGGACCTCGCGGGCATCATGTACGGCGCGATCGAGCCCTTCTTCGAGAAGGGCAAGCTGAAGGGCCGCGTCGAGATGCAGGAGTACCTGGCCGTACAGGGGAACAACCTGATCATGCCCTCGGTCGGGGCCGACGCGAACGGTCGCGGCTACCTCGCCTTCACGCTCGTCGGGCCCGACCACTTCCCGAGTGCAGCCGTCGCGAGGATCTCGCTCGACCATCCGGCGCAGAAGGTGAGCGTCGTCGAGGCAGGCCTCGGCCCTCAGGATGGGTTCAGCGGGTACTGGATCGGCGGTCCGAGGCCACGGTGGGGCGACTACTCCTATGTCGCGGTGGATGAGCAAGGGAACGTGTGGGCGGGCGTCGAGTACATCGCCCAGGCGTGCACGTTCGCCGAGTGGATCTCGAACCTCACCTGTGGAGGGACACGGGGAACGTTCGCCAACTTCGCGACCCGGGTGATGGAGCTGAAGTAGCGCCCCGGAGCAACCCACCCATAGGCACGCCCGCTCGTGCTCAGGGCCACATCGTTGACACGCACGCTCCGTGCCTAGTAGCCTCATCGTTTGCACCGGGCTCGGCGGGCGGGCCCGGTATCTAGTGCGCTTCCAGGGGGTTTCCCAAGGGACGACCTACGCCCACTGAGTTCCACCCTGGAAGCCGGGCCCGCGGTCCGGCTTCAACGCTGTCGGGCCCCGGGTTCGGTGACAAGTCGAGAGTGTAGGCGAGAGGACCATGCCCACGATCCAGCAACTCGTGCGCCACGGCCGTACGCGGCCGCGGGAGAAGACCAAGGCTCCCGCGCTCAAGGGTTCCCCGCAGCGGCGGGGGGTCTGCACGCGCGTCTACACCACGACCCCGAAGAAGCCGAACTCGGCCCTGCGCAAGGTCGCCCGCGTCCGGCTGACCACCGGGATCGAGGTCACCGCCTACATCCCGGGCGTCGGCCACAACCTGCAGGAGCACTCGATCGTCCTGGTTCGGGCCGGCCGGGTCCGCGACCTGCCCGGTGTCCGTTACAAGATCATCCGCGGCACGCTCGACACCGCCGGCGTGAAGGAGCGACGTAAGGCCCGGTCGCGGTACGGCGCCAAGAAGGGCGGCGACTGAGATGCCCCGCAAGGGCCCCGCCGTCCATCGCGAGACCGAACCGGACCCGGTCTACCAGAACGTCCTGGTCACGCAGCTGATCAACAAGATCCTGCTTGACGGGAAGAAGACGCTCGCCGAGCGCACCGTCTACAAGGCGCTCGAGATGATCAGCGAACGCACGGCGAACGACCCGGTGATCGCCCTCAAGAAGGCGGTGGAGAACGTCCGTCCGCTCCTCGAGGTGCGTTCGCGGCGCGTGGGGGGTGCGAACTACCAAGTGCCGGTCGAGGTTCGGCCGTCGCGCGGCACGACGCTCGCGATGCGGTGGATCGTGAACAACGCGCGGGCCCGCAAGGAGCACTCGATGCCCGAGCGCCTCGTGGGCGAGATCATGGACGCCTCCAACGGCCAGGGCGTATCGGTGAAGCGCCGCGAGGACATGCACAAGATGGCCGAGGCGAACAAGGCGTTCGCGCACTACCGATGGTGATCGAGGGCAACGACGTGGCCGGGCTCCGATGGAGCCCGGCGTTCCATGAGGGGGGTCGCTGACATGGCGGTCCCGGCGGAGAAGGTGGACGTGGCAGAGCAGACGGTCGAGAAGGTCAGGGGACGCGGGACCGGGTCCGGCAAGGACCTGGTGATCCGCGAGTACCCGCTCGCCAGAACCCGGAACATCGGGATCATGGCGCACATCGACGCGGGCAAGACCACGACGACCGAACGCATCCTGTACTACACCGGCAAGGCCTACAAGATCGGCGAGGTCCACGAGGGCACCGCGCAGATGGACTGGATGGTCCAGGAGCGCGAGCGCGGCATCACCATCACCTCGGCCGCGACCACGACGCATTGGAAGGGCCACTGGATCAACATCATCGACACCCCGGGGCACGTCGACTTCACGGTGGAGGTGGAACGGTCCCTGCGCGTGCTGGACGGCGCGATCGCCGTGTTCGACGCGGTCGCCGGCGTCGAGCCGCAGACCGAGACCGTCTGGCGCCAGGCCGACCGCTACTCGGTCCCGCGGGTCTGCTTCGTGAACAAGATGGACCGGACGGGCGCCGACTTCGGTCGCACCGTCGAGATGATGGTCGACCGGCTGCAGGCGAACCCGCTGGTCTTGCAGCTCCCCTGGGGCAGCGAGTCCGCCTTCCAAGGCGTGATCGACCTGGTCGAGATGAAGGCGCTGCACTGGATCTCGGAGATGGGGGAGGAGTGGGAGACCACGGAGATCCCCGACGAGCTCAAGGAGGCAGCCGAGAAGGCTCACCACGACCTGTTCGAGAAGCTCGCCGACCACGACGAGTCGCTGATGGAGAAGTTCGTGCACGAGGAGGAAGCCACCGTGGACGAGCTGCGCCGGGCGATCCGCCGCGCGACCTTGTCCGGTGAGGGCGTGCCGGTGCTGCTCGGCTCGGCGTTCAAGAACAAGGCGATCCAGCCACTGCTCGACGCGATCGTGGCGTACCTGCCGGCACCGATCGACGTCCCGCCCGTCGAAGGCCACACGCCGAAGGGTGAGCACGCGGAGCGCAAACCCGACGACACCGAGCCGTTCTCGGGCCTGGTCTTCAAGATCATGTCCGACCCGTTCGTGGGGCGGCTCACCTACGTACGGGTCTACTCGGGCGTGCTCCGTGCAGGCGCGCACGTGGAGAACACGACGAAGGAGCGCAAGGAGCGCATCGGCCGCATCCTGCAGATGCACGCGAACCATCGCGAGGACATGGAGGCGGCGTTCACCGGCGACATCGTCGCGATCGTCGGGCTCAAGCATTCGGGCACCGGGGACACGCTCGCGGACCCCGCGAACCCGATCGTCCTCGAGTCGATCAGCTTCCCGACGCCGGTGATCTCGGTCGCGGTCGAGCCGAAGACCAAGGCCGACCAGGACAAGCTGGGCACGGGCCTGGCCAAGCTCGCCGACGAGGACCCCACGTTCGTCGTCAAGTACGACGACGAGACCGGTCAGACCGTGATCTCAGGGATGGGCGAGCTGCACCTCGACATCATCGTGGACCGCCTGCGCCGCGAGTTCAGCGTCGACGCCAACGTCGGCAAGCCGCAGGTGGCGTACCGCGAGACGATCCGCAAGCCCGTCCACAAGGTCGAGGGGCGCTTCGTCCGCCAGAGCGGTGGGCACGGGCAGTTCGGCCATGTGTACCTGGACGTCGAGCCGACCGGCCAGGGCGGCGGCTACGAGTTCGTGAACAAGATCGTCGGCGGGAAGATCCCGCGCGAGTACATCCCGGCCGTCGACCACGGCATCCAGGAGGCGATGGAGACCGGCGTGCTCGCCGGGTACCCGCTCGTCGACCTCCGCGCCACCTTGATCGACGGGTCCTACCACGAGGTGGACTCGTCCGAGATGGCGTTCAAGATCGCGGGCTCGATCGGCCTCAAGGAGGCCGCCCGCCGGGCCGACGCCGTCCTGCTCGAACCCGTGATGGAGTTCGAGGTGATCACGCCGGAGGAGTTCATGGGCGAGGTCATGGGGGATGTGACCGCGCGACGCGGACGGATCGAGCGGATCGACGACCGGAGCGGCCAGAAGGCCATCCGGGTGTTGGTCCCGCTCGCCGAGCTGTTCGGCTATGCGACCGACCTGCGCTCGCGCACCCAGGGGCGCGCGTCGCATACACCGATGCAGTTGCAGGCCTATCACGAGGTGCCGGCCAACATCTCCAAGGAGATCGTTGCCCGCGTCCGGGGCGAGTAGGACCTCGGACCCAGACGAGAGCAGGACGAGGAGAAGAGGAGCGATGGGCAAGAAGAAGTTCGAGCGCACGAAGCCGCACGTGAACATCGGGACGATGGGTCACATCGACCACGGCAAGACCACCCTGACCGCGGCGATCACCAAGCGCCAGGCCGAGAAGGGCCTGGCCGAGTTCACCCCGTTCGACGAGATCGACAAGGCCCCGGAGGAGCGCGAGCGCGGCATCACCATCGCGATCGCCCACGTCGAGTACGAGACCGACACCCGCCACTACGCCCACGTGGACATGCCGGGCCACGCCGACTACATCAAGAACATGATCACCGGCGCCGCCCAGGTCGACGGCGCGATCCTGGTCGTGTCGGCGGCCGACGGCCCGATGCCCCAGACCCGCGAGCACGTGCTGCTCGCCCGCCAGGTCGGCGTCCCCTACATCGTGGTCGCGCTCAACAAGGTGGACATGGTCGATGACGCCGAGCTGCTGGACCTGGTCGAGCTCGAGGTGCGCGAGCTCCTGTCCTCCTACGAGTACCCGGGGGACGACACCCCGGTGATCCAGGTCTCGGCGCTGAAGGCGCTGGAGGGCGACGAGGAGGCCATGACCAAGATCGACGAGCTGCTCGCGGCCGTGGACTCCTACGTGCCCGAGCCCGTGCGCGACATCGACAAGCCGTTCCTGATGGCGATCGAGGACGTGTTCTCGATCACCGGGCGCGGCACCGTGGTGACCGGCCGCGTCGAGCAGGGCGTGCTGAAGAAGATGGAGGAGGTCGAGATCGTCGGGATCAAAGACACGCGCAAGACCACGGCGACCGACCTGGAGATGTTCCGCAAGCTCCTGGACGAGGTCCAGGCCGGCGACAACGTGGGCGTGCTGCTGCGCGGGATCGACAAGGACGAGGTGGCCCGCGGCCAGGTGCTCGCCAAGCCCGGCTCGGTCACCCCGCACACCGAGTTCACCGCCCAGGTCTACGTGCTGTCCAAGGACGAGGGCGGCCGCCACACGCCGTTCTTCACGGGCTACCGCCCGCAGTTCTACTTCCGCACGACCGACGTCACCGGCTCGGCCAACCTGCCCGAGGGCGTCGAGATGGTCATGCCCGGCGACAACATCGAGATGACCGTGAGCCTCGGTGCCCCGATCGCCATGGAAGAGGGCCTGCGCTTCGCGATCCGCGAGGGCGGCCGGACCGTCGGCGCCGGACGCGTCACCACGATCATCAAGTAGCGCATCGAGGACAGGGAAGAGGGGGAAGCGAGGCAGTGGCCGGACCCAGGATCCGCATCAAGCTCCGGGCGTATGACCACCGGATGCTGGACGTCGCGGCTCGCGAGATCGTCGAGCACGTGACGCGGACCGGCGCCAAGGTGGTCGGACCGGTGCCGCTGCCGACCGAGCGGTCGATCTACACCGTGATCCGCTCGCCGCACAAGTACAAGGACAGCCGCGAGCACTTCCAGATGCTCACGCACAAGCGGCTCATCGACATCGTCGATGCCACGTCGAAGACGGTCCAGGAGCTCCAGCGCCTGAACCTGTCGGCGGGCGTCGACATCGAGATCAAGTTGTAGGGGACATGGCGGAGATCAAAGGCATCCTCGGGACGAAGCTGGGCATGACCCAGATCTTCGACGACACCCGCGCGATCCCGGTCACGGTCATCAAGGCCGGGCCGTGCTTCGTCGCGCAGGTCAAGACCGAGGCGAAGGACGGGTACTCCGCGGTCCAGCTCGCGTTCGGACCGACGCGCCCGAACGGCCTGACCAAGCCGGAGCAGGGTCACTTCGACAAGCACGGCGGACAGACCGGCCGTCACGTCGTGGAGATCCGAACCGACGACGCCGGGTCCTACGAGCCCGGTCAGGAGCTGCGCGCCGATCTGTTCGAGGCCGGCGAACGCGCCGATGTCGTCGGTGTCTCCAAGGGCAAGGGGTTCGCCGGCGTGATGAAGCGTCACGGGTTCGGCGGCCTGTCCAGCAGTCACGGGACCGAGCGCAAGCACCGCTCGCCGGGCGCGATCGGCGCATGCGCGACCCCGTCGCGGGTCTTCAAGGGCATGCGGATGGCCGGCCAGATGGGCAACGAGCGCGTGACGGTGCTGAACCTGGAGGTCGTCCGGGCCGACGCCGAGCGCAACCTGCTGCTGCTGAAGGGCGCGATCCCGGGTCCGGAGGGCGGGCTGGTCATGGTCCGCTCGGCCGTGAAGGCCCCGGCCACCAAGGGCGGTCGGTGATGCCGAAGATCGACGTCGTCTCCGTGGCCGGCAAGAAGGTCGGCACTCGCGATCTCTCGGCCGAGGTGTTCGAGGCCAAGGTGAGCGTCCCGCTGATGCATCAGGTGGTGGTCGCCGGTCTCGCCTCGATCCGCAGGGGCACGCACTCGACGAAGACGCGCGGCGACGTCTCGGGCGGCGGCCGCAAGCCGTGGCGCCAGAAGGGCACCGGGCGCGCCCGGCAGGGTTCGAACCGTTCGCCGCAGTGGGCCGGCGGTGGCGTGGCGCACGGTCCCCACCCACGGGACCACGACCTGCGCGTCAACAAGAAGATGAGGCGGGGCGCGCTGCGCTCGGCGCTCACCGACGCGCTCGTGAGCGGCAAGCTCTCGGCGATCCAGGACCTCGAGTTCGACGAACCGAAGACCAGGTCCGCGGCCGAGGTGCTGGACACGCTCGAGCTCGAGGGCAAGGTCCTGCTCGTCCTGCCCGCCCCGAGCGATTCCGGTGCGGTCGAGAAGTCCTTCCGCAACATCCGTGGTGTCCGGGTCGCGTACGCGCGGAGCCTGGGCGTCTACGAGGTCATCGCGGCCGACCACCTGGTCATCACGGAGAGTGCCCTGGACGTCGTCGAGGGGGCGACCGCGAAGGTGGCCGCCGACGGGTCCGCCAAGTCCCCCGCAGCCAAGCCCCCCGCAGCCAAGCCCGCCGCGGCGGGCGAGCCCGCCGCCAAGGTCGGCCCCGGGCCCGAGGACGCGGAGGACGCCACACCGAACACCGAGCCGAGCACCGACACGGAGGGCGAGGCCGAATGAAGACCCCTCGCGACGTGATCATCCGGCCCGTGGTGAGCGAGAAGTCCTACGCGGGGCTCGAGCAGAACACCTACACGTTCCTGGTCGACCCGCGGGCCAACAAGACCGAGATCAAGGAGGCGGTCCAGACGATCTGGAACGTCCAGGTGACCTCGGTCCGCACGCTGAACCGCCCGGGCAAGGTCAAGCGCCGACGCTTCACGCTCGGCAAGCGCGCCGACCAGAAGCGAGCGATCGTCAAGCTCGCCGAAGGCGACAGCATCGAGATCTTCGAGACGGGGAAGTAGCCGATGGCCGTTCGCAAGTACAAGCCGACGACGCCGGGACGACGCGGCGCCAGCGTCTCCTCGTTCGAGGAGATCACGCGCGCCAAGCCGGAGCGGTCGCTCGTCGCCAAGGGCCGCAACCGCGCCGGGCGCAACTCGCACGGCCGCGTCACCACACGGCACCAGGGCGGGGGCAACAAGCGCCGGTACCGGGTGATCGACTTCCGTCGCGACAAGGACGGGGTGCCGGCCAAGGTGGCGCACATCGAGTACGACCCCAACCGCACCGCGCGCATCGCGCTGCTGCATTACGCCGACGGCGAGAAGCGGTACATCCTGTCGCCGAACGGTCTGCGGATCGGCGACCGGTTGGTCTCGGGCGAGGGGGCTGACGTTCGGCCGGGCAACGCCCTCCCGCTGCGCAACATCCCCGTCGGCACCACCGTGCACGCGGTGGAGCTGAAGCCCGGTGGCGGCGCCCGCATGGCGCGCTCGGCCGGGACCAGCATCCAGGTCATGGCCAAGGAGGGGAAGATGGCGACCCTCCGGCTGCCGTCGGGCGAGACGCGCCTGGTCGAGGCGACCTGCAGGGCAACGATCGGCGAGGTCGGCAACGCCGAGCACGAACTGATCCAGGTCGGCAAGGCCGGCCGGAACCGCTGGAAGCGCAAGCGTCCGTCCGTCCGCGGCGTGGCGATGAACCCGGTCGACCACCCGTTGGGCGGCGGCGAGGGCAAGAGCTCGGGCGGGCGGCATCCCACGAGCCCGTGGGGGCAGAAGGAAGGCCGCACGAGGAAGAAGAACAAGGCGTCGAACCGCTACATCGTCCGACGTCGCGGGAAGGGGCGGGGCTAGTGCCGCGGAGCATCAAGAAGGGGCCGTTCGTCGACGAGCACCTCATGGTCAAGATCGTCGAGATGAACCGACGGAGCGACAAGAAGGTCGTACGGACCTGGTCGCGTCGGTCGACGATCGTGCCGGAGATGGTCGGACATACCATCGCCGTCCACGACGGACGCAAGCACGTGCCCGTCTACATCTCGGAGTCGATGGTCGGTCACAAGCTCGGTGAGTTCGCGCCGACGCGGACGTTCCGCTCGCACGCGCGCGGAGAACGTTCGACCACGGTGAGGTAGGGGTCATGGAGGCGAAAGCGACGGTGAAGTACGTGCGGATCTCGCCGCCGAAGGCTCGGCGGGCGGTCGATCTCGTCCGCGGGCGGCAGGTCGAGGAGGCCCGCCGGATCCTGCGCTTCTCTCCCCTCGGCGCCGCCAAGACGATCGAGAAGGCGCTCAACTCGGCGATCGCCAACGCCGAGCAGCAGCCCGGGGTCGTGGCGCAGAACCTCGTCGTCGACCGCGCCTGGGTCGACGAAGGGCCGACGCTCAAGCGCTGGCGTCCGCGCGCGTACGGTCGCGCGACGAAGGTCCTGAAGCGCACGTCGCACATCACGCTCGTGGTCCGTTCGTTGGGAGAGGATGCGTAGTGGGTCACAAGGTCAACCCGTACGGGTTCCGTCTCGGGGTCATCTACCCGTGGAAGTCCAACTGGTTCGCAGGCCGGGACTACTCCGACCAGCTCCACGAGGACATCTGGATCCGCAAGCACATCCGCTCGCGCCTTTCCCGCGCGGGCATCTCGAGCATCGACATCGAGCGCAAGGGCGACCAGATCTGGATCTACATCCGGACGGCCCGGCCGGGCATCGTGATCGGGCGCAAGGGCGCCGAGGTGGACAAGATCCGCAAGGACGTCGAGCGCGTCACGAAGAAGCGGGTCGACGTGAAGGTCGAGGACATGAACTCGGCCGCCTCCGAGACGCGCCCCGAGACCGACGCGACGCTGCTCGCGCAGGGCGTCGCGGAGCAGCTGGCCGGCCGCGTGTCGTTCCGGCGCGCGATGCGCCGGGCGGTGCAGACGGCGATGCGTTCGGGGGCGCTCGGCGTCCGCGTGCAGTGCGGCGGCCGCCTGGGCGGCGCCGAGATGTCCCGCCGCGAGTGGTACCGCGAGGGCCGGGTGCCGCTGCACACGCTGCGCGCGAAGATCGACTTCGGGACCGCCGAGGGCAAGACCACCTTCGGGCAGATCGGCGTGAAGGTCTGGGTCTACCACGGCGACGAGATCCCGCAGGCCGAGCAGGAGACCGAGCGCCTGCGCGCCCGGGCGCTCGCGCAGGTCTCGAGCGGCGGCGCCTCGACGGGCGCGCTGATCACCGACGAGCGCGAGGCGGCGGAGGTCGCGGAGGTCGAGCCCACCCCGGCGGTCGCCGAGACCCCAGCCGACGTGTCGGCCGATATCGCCGAGGAGGCCGCACCCGCAGCAGAGGCCCTCGTGGAGGCCGTCCCGACGGACGAGGAGGCAGCGCCCGAGGTCGGAGCCGACGCCGAGGCGTCGGCTGAGCCGGCCGCTGCTCCCGCAGAGGGTGACGGGGAGGCGCAGGGCTGATGCTGGCGCCCAAGAAGGTCAAGCACCGCAAGGTGCATCGCGGCCGCCGGCGCGGGCGTGCCAAGGGCGGGACCGAGGTGCACTTCGGCGACTTCGGCCTGGTCGCGCTCGAGGCGGCGTGGATCACGAACCGTCAGATCGAGGCGGCCCGAGTCGCGATCACGCGTCACATCCGCCGCGGCGGGAAGGTGTGGATCAACATCTTCCCGGACAAGCCGTACACCAAGAAGCCGGCCGAGACCCGCATGGGCTCGGGCAAGGGCAACCCCGAGGGCTGGGTGGCGGTCGTCAAGCCGGGGCGCGTGATGTTCGAGCTGTCCGGGGTCTCCGAGACGCTCGCGCGCGAGGCGATGTCGCGCGCCGCGCACAAGCTCCCGATCAAGAGCAAGTTCATCACGCGAGCGGGCGTCGGGGGGATGGACTAGTGGCGACGGTCCAGGAGCTCCGGGACCTCGGCGACGAGGAGCTGTTCGAGCGGCTCGAGTCCGACAAGGAGGAGCTGTTCAACCTGCGGTTCCAGCTCGCGACGGGGCAGCTCGACAACCCCATGCGCATCAAGGACGTGCGGCACGAGATCGCGCGGATCCTGACGATCGTCGGCGAACGCGCGGCGGCCAACGAGAGTGACGCGGCGCATGCCGCGGAGGCGGAGGCGTGAAGTGAGCGACCAACCCACATCCGAGATGAGCGAGGAGCCGACGGCCGACGAGACCGGCGTGGCCGAGCCGGTCCGGACGCCCGTCCCCGCGGCGGCCGCGCAGGAGCCGACGGCGGACCTCCGGGCTCGGAGGAAGGTCCGGGTGGGTGTCGTCGTGTCCGACAAGATGGACAAGACCGTGCTCGTCCGCATCGACCGGCGCGTGCGGCACCCCCTGTACAAGAAGACCGTCGCACGTTCGGACAAGCTCGCGGCACACGACGAGACGAACGACGCGCACGTCGGGGACACCGTCCGGGTGATGGAGACCCGGCCGGTCTCCAAGAGCAAGCGCTGGCGTGTGATCGAGATCGTGGAGAGGGCGAGATAGGTGATCCAGCAGGAATCGCGCTGCAAGGTGGCGGACAACACCGGGGCGAAGGAGGTCCTCGTGATCCGCGTGCTCGGCGGGAGCGGGCGCCGGTACGCACACGTGGGGGACGTCGTCGTCGGCTCGGTGAAGGACGCCCTGCCCGGCGGAGCGGTCAAGAAGGGCGAGGTCGTGAAGGCCGTGGTCGTTCGGACGGCCAAGGAGCGCCGCCGGACGGACGGGTCCTACATCAGGTTCGACGACAACGCGGTCGTGATCTTGACCGCGGACTCGAAGAACCCGCGCGGGACCCGCATCTTCGGCCCGGTCGCGCGCGAGCTGCGCGAGCGGCGGTTCATGAAGATCATCTCGTTGGCCCCGGAGGTGTTGTGACGATGCCCGGCGTGAACATCCACAAGGACGACACGGTGAAGGTCATGACCGGCAAGAGCGCGGGGCACACCGGACGGGTGATCCGCGTGCTCCCACGCGACGGCCGCGTGATGGTCGAGGGCGCGGCGATGGCCAAGAAGCATCAGCGCACCTCGGGCAAGCGCTCGGCGAGCGGTTCCCAGCTCCAGCAGGGCGGGATCATCGACACGGAGCTGTTCATCGACATCTCGAACGTGATGCTGGTCTGCAACTCGTGCGGCAAGCCGACGCGGGTCGGGTACCGCGTCGAGGGTGACGGAACGAAGTTCCGGGTGTGCAGGAAGTGCGGGGCCGACCAGTGAGCGACCAGGCGATGCCGCGTCTCAAGGAGCGCTACCAGCGGGAGGTACGCGCCCGCCTGCAGCGGGAGCTCGGCTTCTCGAACCCCATGCAGGTGCCTCGCCTGGAGAAGGTCGTCGTGAACATGGGCGTTGGTGACGCCCTGAAGGATGGCCGTATGCTGGAGGCCGCGGTCGACGACCTCACGATCATCACCGGGCAGAAGCCGGTGATCACCAAGGCCCGGAAGTCCATCGCCGGGTTCAAGCTCCGTGAGGGCAGCCCGATCGGCGCGAAGGTCACCCTGCGGGGCGACCGGATGTGGGAGTTCATCGATCGGCTCGTCTCGATCGCGATCCCCAGGATCCGGGACTTCCGGGGGCTGAACCCGAGCGCGTTCGACGGGCACGGCGACTACACGCTCGGGCTGACCGAGCAGCTGATCTTCCCGGAGATCGACTACGACAAGGTCCTGAAGATCCGGGGGATGGACATCACGGTCGTGACGACCGCGAGGAACGACGACGAAGGCAGGGCGCTGCTCGTCGCGCTCGGGTTCCCGTTCGAGGGGATCCCGATGGCGGCGGCGTCCTAGGGGACGAGACCATGGCGAAGAAGGCGTTGAGGAACAAGCAGGAGGCGCAGGCCAAGTTCAAGGTGCGCGAGTACACGCGCTGCCGGCGATGCGGCCGGGCGCGGGCCGTCTACCGGCGGTTCCTGCTCTGTCGCATCTGTTTCCGAGAGCTCGCGCACGCCGGGGAGCTGCCGGGGGTGACGAAGGCGTCATGGTGAAGCTCGCGACCAACGTCAACGACCCTGTCGGCGACATGTTGACCCGGGTGCGCAACGCGAACCTGGCGTACAAGGACGACCTGGCCGTCCCGGCGTCCAAGATGAACAAGGCGCTCCTGCAGATCCTGACCACCGAGGGCTATGTGGCCGGGTTCGGCGAGGAGGGCGAGGGGATCGAGCACGTGTACCGGGTGACGTTGAAGTACGACGCCAAGCGGCAGCGCACGATCAGCGGCATCAAGCGCGTGAGCAAGCCGGGCCGACGGGTGTACGCGGGGCGCGACGAGCTGCCCCGGGTGCTCGGCGGGCTGGGGATCGCGATCATCTCGACCTCGCAGGGCGTGATGACGGACCGCGACGCCTCCCGCAAGGGGATCGGCGGCGAGGTCCTGGCGTACGTGTGGTGAGGACGGAGACCCATGAGTCGGATCGGTAGGCAACCCATCGAGATCCCGAGCGGTGTCGACATCACGGTCGGCGACGACGCCGTCGTGGTCGTCAAGGGCCCGCGCGGCGAGCTCTCCCAGCGGGTGCACCCTGAGATGCGCCTGGTCCGCGACGAGGGCGTTCTACGCGTCGAGCGCCCGAGCGACGAGGGGTTCCACCGCAGCCTGCACGGCCTCACGCGCTCCCTGATCGCGAACATGGTCGAGGGCGTCACGAGGGGCTACGAGAAGCGCCTCGCGATCGTCGGCGTCGGCTACCGGGCCGCGACGAAAGGTGAGGCGCTCGAGGTCCAGGTGGGCTTCTCCCACCCGGTGACGGTCGCCGCGATCGACGGGATCGAGTTCGAGACCCCCACGCCGACCCAGATCGTGGTGCGGGGCAACGACAAGCAGCTCGTGGGCGAGGTGGCCGCCAACATCCGCAAGATCCGCAAGCCCGAGCCGTACAAGGGTAAGGGCATCCGCTACGAGAACGAGTACGTCCGCAAGAAGGCCGGTAAGGCCGCGAAGGGTGCGACCGCGTGATGGATGCCAAGACCAGACGCCGAGCCCGGATCCGCCGCCACGTCCGCGTGCGCCGGAAGATCTCGGGGACCGCGGAGCGGCCGCGCCTGGCCGTGTACCGCTCGAACCGGCACATCTACGCGCAGCTCGTGGACGACGAGGCGGCGCGCACGCTTGCCGCGGCCTCCGACCGCGAGGTGAAGGCGGGCGGCGACGGCCAAGGGAAGGGGAAGACCGCGCCGGCCAAGGCCGTCGGTGAGCTGCTGGCCGAACGCGCGAAGGCGGCCGGGATCGAACGGGTCGTGTTCGACCGCGGCGGCAGGCTGTTCCACGGGCGCGTGGCGGCGCTCGCCGAAGGTGCGAGGGAGAAGGGACTGCAGATCTGATGCGGCGTTACGACTCACAGGGCGAGAAGAGCATCTACGAGGAACGGGTGATCTCGATCAACCGCGTGGCCAAGGTCGTCAAGGGCGGCCGTCGGTTCTCGTTCGCCGCCCTCGTGGTGGTGGGCGACGGCGCCGGCCGCGTCGGCCTGGGCTACGGCAAGGCCAAGGAGGTGCCCGCGGCGATCGCCAAGGGTGTCGAGGAGGCCAAACGCAAGATGTTCGAGGTGCCGATGATGGGCACCACGATCCCGCACCAGGTGACCGGCCGGGACGGCGCGGGCGTCGTGCTCCTGAAGCCGGCGGCGCCGGGCACCGGCGTCATCGCCGGTGGCGCGGTGCGCGCCCTGGTGGAATGCGCCGGCATCAAGGACGTCCTGTCCAAGTCGCTCGGCTCCTCGAACTCGATCAACATCGTGAAGGCGGCGATGACGGGCCTGAAGAGCCTCCGCCGCCCCGAAGAGGTCGCGCGGCTGCGCGGGCGCGAGCTCCACGAGGTGGCGCCCAAGCCGATGCTCGCGGCGGTGGCCGCGGCGCAGGCACGCCTGTCGGCGACGCGCGCGGCCAAGCTCGAGGAGGTCTACGGCGATCAGGCCCAGGCCTCGCCCGATGCGGGCGGTCGCCGATGACCCGGCTCAAGGTGACGCAGGTTCGGAGCGTGATCCACCGCCCGAAGGACCAGAAGCAGACGGTGCGGCGCCTCGGCCTGCACCGGATCCGCGACAGCGTGATCAAGGACGACCGCCCCGAGATCCGCGGGATGATCGCGAAGGTGCAGCACCTGGTCCGCGTCGAAGAGGTCGCCGATCAGGGCGCGGCTCGCCGGAAGGCGTCCTCGTGAAGCTCCATCACCTCAAGCCGGCGGCGGGCTCCAAGAAGGACCGCACCCGCGTGGGCCGCGGTCGAGCCGGCACGCGAGGGAAGACCGCGGGCCGGGGCACGAAGGGCTGGGGCGCGCGCCACAATCCCAAGCCTGGGTTCGAGGGCGGCCAGATGCCGCTCCAGCGCCGGGTGCCCAAGCTGAAGGGGTTCACGAACCCGAACCGCGTCGAGTACGCGGTCGTCAACGTGGGGTCGCTCGGCGAGGTGTTCGAGGGCGAGGTGGATCCCGCGGCCCTGCTCGAGCACGGCTTGGTCCGCAAGGGGCGGCCGGTCAAGATCCTCGCGCGCGGCGAGCTCGACAAGGCGCTCACCGTGCGCGCGCACGCCTTCAGCGAGGCGGCCAGGGCGAAGATCGAGCGGGCCGGCGGCAAGGCCGAGCTCTTGGCAGACCAGGGGTAGGATAGGGACCCGTGCTCCGCGCCTTCGTCAACGCGTTCAAGGTTCCGGACCTCCGGAACAAGATCCTGTTCACCCTGGCCATCATCGCCGTCTACCGGCTGGGGTCGCACGTCCCGGTTCCGGTCGTCGATATCAACATCCTGACCGACGCGCTGAAGAACCAGGGCAGCACCGGGTTCCTCTCGTTCATCGACCTGTTCTCGGGCGGAGCCCTCACGCGCATGGCCGTGTTCGGGCTCGGGATCATGCCCTACATCACGGCGTCGATCATCATGCAGCTCCTCACCGTGGTGATCCCCAAGCTCGAGGCGTGGCACAAGGAGGGCGAGTCCGGCACCAAGAAGATCAACCAGTGGACCCGCTACGTGACCGTCGTGCTCGCGCTGCTGCAGTCCACCGGGCTCGTGTTCCTGTTCCACTCTCGCTCGCAGCAGCTCGGGGGCGTCGACATCTTCCCGTCGGGCACGTTCACCGCGGCGAACATCGCGTTGATCGTGCTGGTGATGACCGCCGGCACGGCGATGATCATGTGGATGGGCGAACTCATCACCCAGCGCGGCATCGGCAACGGCATGTCGATCCTGATCTTCTCGAGCGTGATCTCGCGGCTGCCCCAGGAGGGCCGCGCGATCCTGCTGCAGGCGGGAACGACGAAGTTCGTCGTCGTCCTTCTGATCGGGCTCGCGATCATCGTCGCCGTCATCTTCATCGAGCAGGGGCAGCGGCGGATCCCGGTCCAGTACGCGAAGCGCGTGGTCGGCCGGCGGATGACCACGGGCGGGAGCACGTACATCCCGCTCAAGGTCAACCAGGCCGGCGTGATCCCGATCATCTTCGCGAGCTCGGTCCTGTACTTCCCGACGCTGCTCGCGAGCGTCTACCACGCGGACTGGTTCACCAACTTCGTGAACAACCAGGTGACGAACCAGCGGAGCCTCGTCTACATGACCATCTACGGGCTCCTCGTGATCTTCTTCGCGTACTTCTACACGGCGATCGCGTTCAACCCTGTCGACACCGCGGACAACCTCCGCAAGTACGGGGGGTTCGTGCCGGGCATCCGTCCGGGACCGCCGACGGCCGAGTACCTGAGCTTCGTCCTGTCCCGGATCACGCTGCCCGGATCGATCTTCCTCGCCACGGTCGCGCTGCTCCCGACGATCGTCCTCGCGTTCTGGACGATCCAACAGTTCCCCTTCGGGGGGACCTCGTTGCTGATCACGATCGGCGTCGCCCTCGAGACGATGAAGCAGCTCGAGTCGCAGCTGTTGATGCGGCACTACGAGGGCTTCCTGAAGTAGGCGGGCGTGCGGATCATCCTCCTGGGACCTCCGGGCGCAGGCAAGGGCACGCAGGCGCGGAGGCTATCCGAGCGCTACGGGCTCCCGATCATCGCCACCGGCGACATCTTCCGGGACCAGATCGCACGTGAGACCCCGCTCGGTTTGCAGGCCAAGGAGTTCTACGACCGCGGGGAGTACGTCCCGGACGACCTCACCACCAAGATGGTGCTCGAGCGGCTCGAGCAGTCGGACGTGCGTGAGGGGTTCATCCTCGACGGGTACCCGCGGACCGTCCCGCAGGCGCAGTCCCTCGAGCGTGCGCTCGCCGAGACTGGCCACCCGCTCTCGGCGGTGCTGAACTTCAAGATCTCCGACGCGGTCGCCGTCAAGCGCCTGATGGCGCGCCAGGTGTGCCCGAACTGCAAGCGGAGCTACAACACGGAGTTCAAGCCGCCGCGCGTCGCGGGGGTCTGCGACGTGTGCGGTCACGAGCTCGTGAACCGTGCCGACGACGACGAGGCGACGATCCTGCGGCGGCTCGAGGTCTATCAGCGCGAGACCAAGCCACTCGTCCTGTACTTCTGGGAGCGGGGGCTGCTCCGCGACATCGATGCCGAGGCACCGGAGGAGGTCGTCGCGGACCGCACGATCGAGGCGATCGCCGACCTGCTGGACACGTACGAGTGATCCGGTGATCGTCTACAAGTCGCCCGAGGAGCTCGGCAAGATGCGGCGCGCCGGGCGCATCGTCGCCGGGACGATCGACCGGGTCCTCGCCGCTGTCCGGCCGGAGGTCTCCACGGCCGAGCTCGACGCGGTCGCCGAGGCGTACATCATCGAGCAAGGGGCGGCGCCGTCCTTCAAGGGCTACGGGGCCGGTGCCGGGCGGGTCCCGTTCCCGGCGTCGATCTGCACGTCGATCAACGACGAGATCGTGCACGGGATCCCCTCGACCGAACGCTCCGTCGCCGAGGGGGACCTGCTGAAGCTCGACTTCGGAGCTATCTGGGAGGGGTTCCACGGCGACTCGGCCGTGACCGTCATCGTGGGGGATCCGCCCTCGGCCGAGGCCGACAAGCTCGTCCGGGTGACCGAGGAGGCGCTCGAGGCCGGGATCGCGCAGATCCGCCCCGGCGGCCGGCTGTCGGACATCGGCGCGGCCGTCGAGCAGGTCGCGACGGGTGCCGGGTTCGAGGTCGTCCGCGAGTACGTGGGTCACGGGATCGGGCGCAACTTGCACGAGGATCCGCAGATCCCGAATTACGGCAAGCCGGGTCGTGGGCCCGTCCTCAAGCCTGGGCTGGTCGTGGCGGTCGAGCCGATGGTCAACGTGGGCGGCTGGGAGACGAGCGTCCTGCCCGACGGGTGGACCGTCGTGACCGAGGACGGGTCGCTGTCGGCGCACTTCGAGCACACGATCGCCGTCACCGAGGACGGGCACGAGGTGCTCACGTCCCGGGGCTGAACGCCGTTCAAACCCGCAGGTCAAGCGGCATCTCCGCTGGTCGTGGACGGTGTTCGGGGACCGCCCGTATACTGGCTGCCCGCTTCCATCCGGAGGCGGTTCCGTCTCGCCCGTGGGCGGGTCGGACGTGCCCGGAAACGAGGATCACCCGGAGCTTGCCGAAGAAGGACGCGATCGAGGTCGAGGGGACGGTGACCGAACCGCTCCCGAACGCCATGTTCCGGGTGGAGCTCGAGAACGGACACAACGTGTTGGCCCACATCTCGGGGAAGATGCGGATGCACTACATCCGGATCCTCCCGGGGGACCGGGTGCTGGTGGAGCTGTCGCCGTACGATCTGACGCGCGGCAGGATCGTGTACCGCTACAAGTGAAGGGGGTTCGGGGGGCTCAGGGAGCGAGCGCGGACGCGCGAGCGGCAGCCCCCCGATGAGAAGGGACGAGGTTCGATGAAGGTCCGCCCGTCGGTGAAGAAGATCTGCGACCGGTGCAAGGTCATCCGCCGGCGCGGTCAGATCCGCGTGATCTGCTCCAACCCCCGGCACAAGCAGCGGCAGGGCTAGAGGAACAAGGAGGGCAAGCGTGGCTCGGATCGCCGGCGTCGACCTCCCGCGCGACAAGCGCGTGGACATCGCGCTCCGCTACATCTACGGCATCGGGTCCACCCGCGCGTACGAGATCGTCCAGGGCTCGGGCGTCGAGGGAGGCACCAAGGTTCGCGACCTGTCCGAGGACGAGGTCAGCAAGATCCGCGAGTTCATCGACCGCACGTACAAGGTCGAGGGCGACCTGCGGCGCGAGGTGGCCCAGGACATCAAGCGCAAGATCGAGATCGGCTCGTACCAGGGGGTTCGGCACCGCAGGAGCCTGCCCGTGCGCGGGCAGCGCACGCACACCAACGCGCGGACCCGCAAGGGCCCCCGCAAGACCGTGGCCGGCAAGAAGAAGGCCACGAAGAAGTAGGGGGACCCGTCATGGCCAAACCGAAGGCGAAGAAGACCAAGCGGCGCGAGAAGAAGAACGTCGTCCACGGACAGGCGCACATCAAGTCGACGTTCAACAACACGATCGTCACGATCACCGACCTCCAGGGCAACACGATCTCGTGGGCCTCGGCCGGCAACGTTGGGTTCAAGGGCTCCCGCAAGTCCACCCCGTTCGCCGCGCAGCTCGCGGCGGAGTCCGCCGCGCGCAAGGCCCAGGAGCACGGGCTCCAGAAGGTCGACGTGTTCGTGAAGGGCCCCGGCTCGGGTCGCGAGACCGCGATCCGCTCGCTGGCGGCCACCGGCCTGGAGGTCGCAGGCATCCAGGACGTCACGCCGGTGCCCCACAACGGGGTCCGGCCCAAGAAGCGCCGGCGCGTCTAGGCGCCCGGCAGGCCCGCACGTCGAAGCGGGCGTCATACGCGGCGGGGAGGAATGGATGATCCCCCGTCGGAGGAGGAGCAGAAGTGTTCATCGTCGCGAGACCGCAGATCCAGGAGGAGTCCCTCTCGCCGACCCGCTCGAAGTTCGTCATCGAGCCGCTCGAGCCGGGGTTCGGCTACACCGTGGGGAACTCCCTCCGTCGCACCCTGTTGTCCTCGATCCCGGGCGCTGCCATCAGCTCGGTGCGGATCGAGGGCGTGCTCCACGAGTTCTCGACGATCCCCAAGGTCACCGAGGACGTCACCGACATCATCATGAACCTGAAGGAGCTCGTGGTCCGCAGCGAGGCCGACGAGCCCATCACGATCTACCTGAAGGCCAAAGGTCCGGGCTCCGTCACCGCCGGTGACATCGCGCCGCCGGCCGGGGTCGAGATCTTGAACCCGGACCTACACGTCGCGACGCTCGGCAAGGGCGGGTCGCTCGAGATGGAGATGACCGTCGAGCGGGGCGTGGGCTACCGCATGGCCGACAAGAACAAGAACCCGCGCGACCCGATCGGCGTGATCCCGGTCGACTCGATCTTCTCGCCGGTCCGACGCGTGTCGTACTCGGTCGAGAACACCCGGGTCGAACAGATGACCGACCGCGACCGGCTGATCCTGGACGTCGAGACGGACGGCTCGATCACCCCGCGCGAGGCGCTGGCCTCCGCGGGAGGGACCCTGCTCGAGCTCGTCCAGCTCTTCGGCGATCTGGCCGAGGCGCAGTCGATGCAGGTCGGGCCCGCCGAGGACGACTCGGTCCCGTCCGACTACGCGATCACGGTGGAGGAGCTGAACCTGTCGGTCCGCTCGTACAACTGTCTGAAGCGCGAGGGCATCAACACCGTCGGGGACCTGGTCGAGAAGTCCGAGGCCGAGCTGATGGATATCCGCAACTTCGGCCAGAAATCGATCGACGAGGTCAAGGCCAAGCTCGAGGAGCTCGGCCTGGGGCTGCGGGAGGAGTAGGGATGCCCAAGCCCAAGAAGGGCCCCCGGCTGGGCTCCGGTCCTGCCCACCAGCGCCTGATGCTGAACGGCATCGCCGCGCAGCTGTTCGTCCACGAGCACATCAACACGACCGAGGCAAAGGCCAAGGCCGTGCGCCCGGTGGCCGAGAAGCTGATCACGTTCGCCAAGAAGGGCGACGTCGCGGCGCGCCGCGAAGTCCTCAAGCAGATCCCCGACCGCGACGTCGTCCACAAGCTGTTCAGCGAGATCGGTCCGCGGTTCGCCGAGCGCAACGGCGGCTACACGCGGATCCTCAAGCTGGGGCAGCGGCAGGGCGATGGTGCGCCGATGGCGCGGATCGAGCTGGTCGAGGCCGAGTAGGGGTCGCGGTCCGTCTGGCGCGCTGAGGTCGGGGGTTGCCTCGGGCTGCGCGTCTCGCTGTGCTCGGCAGGCTCCTCGGGGACTTCCGGCTCGCGCGACGACGCCCGAGGGGTACCCCCTCCCCGCGCGCCGCGACGGCGCGTGAGCCCCCGCTCGTCATACTTCTGGCGTGATCGTTCGGCTGTCGCTCGCCTACGACGGGACTTCCTTCCGGGGGTGGGCGAGGAACGCGGGGCAGCGGACGGTCGAGGGCGTCCTTTCGGACGCCCTCGCGCGTGTCCTGGGGGATGCGCCGAGGCTCTCCGTGGCGGGGCGGACCGACGCGGGGGTGCACGCTCGGGGGCAGGTGGCGTCGTTCGTCGCCTCGGATGACGTCGATCTCGAGCGCTTGCAGCGTTCGGTCAACGCGATGCTCGCACCCGAGGTCGTTGCCCTCGTGGTTCGACGGGCGCCCGAGGGGTTCGATGCCCGATTCTCCGCGACCGCCCGCGAGTACCGGTATCGGCTCGACACCGGACCGTGGCCGGATCCGTTCGAGGCTAGGTTCGTCTGGCACCGTCCGGGCAGCCTGACGGTGTCTCGGATGCGCGAGGGTGCCCGTCTGCTCCTGGGCGAGCACGACTTCGCGTCGTTCTGCCGTCGGCCGCGGTCGGGTGGGACGGTTCGAAGACTGGAACGGCTGTCGATCGCGCGGGTCGGCGAGCGGGTCGAGATCTCGGCGCGGGCCAACGCATTCGTCCACCAGATGGTGCGGACGCTCGTCGGAACACTCGTCGCGGTCGGTGAGGGCCGCCTCGAGCCCGGTGAGGTGCGCCGGATCCTCGCCGCGCGCGATCGCGGCCGGGCGGGCCAGATGGCGCCGGCGCACGGGCTCACGCTCGAGCGGGCCATCTTCGGCCGCCGTGCGTCTGTCACCTGATTTGACCCGCGGAGGGTCGCCCGCCGACCATCTCGGCATGGAGGTGCTCCTGCCGCGAACGCTGGAGGAGGCGCTCGAGCTGGCCGCCACGAACCCGGAGGCCGTGCCGATCGCCGGGGGGACCGACGTGATGGTCGAGCTCAACATGGACCACGCGCGTCCCGAGACGCTGATGGACGTCTCGCGCCTGTCCGAGCTCGCCGCGTGGCGTCGGGAGAACGGCCATCTGTTCCTGGGCTCCGGGGTGACCTACACGCGGATCATGCGCGAGCTGGCGGAGCACACCGCGCTCGTGCAAGCCTCGCGCTCGGTAGGGTCGCCGCAGATCCGCAACCGCGGGACGGTCGGGGGCAACCTGGGGACGGCGTCGCCGGCGGGCGACGCGCTCCCCGTGCTCGCGGCCTGGGACGCCGAGGTCGTCCTCGCGCGGGCCGGCGGCTCGACGCGCTCGGTGCCGTGGCGGGAGTTCCTGACCGGGGTGAAGCGGACCGCGCGCGAGCCGGGTGAGCTGATCCTCGGCGCGCGGTGGAACGTGCCGCGCGGTCCCGGCTCGTTCTCGAAGATCGGGACGCGCAACGCGATGGTGATCGCCGTCGCGAACCTGTGCCTGCAGGTGGACGAGGCTCGGCGCTCCGTGCAGGTCGCGCTCGGATCCGTCGCGCCCACGGTCGTTCGGGCAGGCGACGCCGAGACCTTTGCGGCGCAAGCGTTCGTGGAGGCCGGGGCGTGGGACGATGTCGATGCGCCGCTCGGCGTGGACGCGATCGAACACTTCGGCGAGCTCGTCGCGGCAGCGGCGAATCCCATCGACGACGTCCGCGGCACGAGCGCATACCGGCGTCATGCCTGTGGGGTGCTGGCTCGCCGGGCGCTCTCATGGGCGCTCGAGGACCGAAGGAACGGCCGCTGATGCTCGTCCGCACGAACGTGAACGGCGAGTGGCGGGAGGCCGACGTGTGGGAGGGATCGAGCCTCCTCTACCTGCTGCGCGAGCACCTCGGGTTGCCCGGTTCGAAGAACGCGTGCGAGCAGGGGGAGTGCGGGTCCTGCTCCGTGTGGCTGGACGGCGAGCTCGTGTGCGCCTGCCTCGTCCTCGCGGCGCAGGCGAGCGAGCGCGAGGTGGGGACGGTGGAGGGCATGGCGGCAGGCGAGGCGATGCACCCCGTGCAGGAGGCGTTCGTCGAGACCGGCGCCGTGCAGTGCGGGTTCTGCACGCCGGGGTTCGTCGTCGCGGTGGCCGACCTGCTCGAACAGGTGCCGGAGCCGAGCGAGCCACTCGTCCGGGAGGCGCTCTCCGGCAACCTCTGCCGGTGCACGGGCTACGAGAAGATCCTCGAGGCGGTCCGGCTCGCATCCGACCGGATGCGGATCCGGGAGGACGAGCTGTGAGCGGGCGCGTCGGCGAGCGGACGCGCGCGGGCGTCGGCGTCTCGGTGCCGCGTATCGATGGCGTGCCCAAGGTCAAGGGGCAGTTCGCCTACGGTAGCGACCTGTGGGCCGACGAGATGCTGTGGGGGCACACGCTCCGTAGCCCGTTCCCGCACGCGAGGATCCGCTCGATCGAGATCGCCGAGGCTGTCGCGAGCCCGGGCGTGTACGCGCTGCTGCTCGCCGACGACGTCCCCGGGACGGGGTTCTACGGGCTCGAGTTCGCGGACCAGCCGGTGCTCGCGCGGGAGGTCGCGCGTTACGTCGGCGAGCCTGTCGCCCTGGTCGCGGCCGAGCATCCCGAGCTCGCGCGGCGCGCCGCCGAGAAGATCGTCGTCGACTACGAGCCGCTGCCGGCGGTCACCGACATGGTGCTCGCGCTGGGGCCGGACGCGCCCATGGTCCATCCGTACGGGAACGTGCTGAGCGACGTCCGCGTCCAGCACGGCGACCCGGCAACCGAGGCCGAGGTCTGGGTCGAGGGCTACTACGAGACCGGGATGCAGGACCAGGCAGCGCTCGGGCCCGAGGCCGGGCTGGCGGTGCCCGCCGAGGACGGCGGGATCGACCTGTTCGTCGCGACCCAGTGGCTCCACATCGACCGCAGGCAGATCGCTCCCTGTCTCGGCCTGCCCGAGGACAAGGTCCGGCTGTTCCTCGCGGGGACGGGCGGCGCGTTCGGCTCGCGGGAGGACGTGAGCATGCAGATCCACGCCTGCATGCTCGCCCTGCACACGGGGCGGCCGGTCAAGATGGCGTACGGCCGTTCCGAGTCGTTCCTCGGCCACGTCCACCGGCACCCGTCGCGGATCTGGATGCGCACGGGCGCGACGCGCGAGGGCGACCTGGTCAACGTTCGCGCGCGCGTGCTGATCGACGGCGGCGCATACACCTCGTCATCGATCGCCGTCATCTCGAACGCGACCACGTTCGCCGCGGGTCCCTACGACGTGCCGAACGCCCTGATCGAGGGCACCTGTGTGTTCACGAACAACCCGCCCTGCGGCGCGATGCGGGGGTTCGGAGCCGTGCAGGTGTGCTTCGCGCACGAGGGACAGATGGACAAACTCGCCGCGGCGCTCCTGATGGATCCGGTCCAGCTGCGGTTGCGGAACGCCGCCGCCACCGGCACCGTGCTCCCGACGGGGCAGGCGATCCGCGGCGCCGCACCGGTCCGCGAGGTGCTCGAGCGGTGCGCGGCGATCCCGCTACCGCCGCCCGCGCCCGCGCGGCGGGACCCGCTCGAGCTCCCCGGCGGCGTCGCCGGCAACGTCGGACGGGGCGAAGGGGTCCGTCGAGGCGTCGGCTTCGCGGTCGGGTACAAGAACCACGCCTACAGCGGGGGGTTCGACGACTCGGCGGAGGCTCGGGTGACGCTCTCGGCCGGCCCCGAGGGCCCGGTGGCCGAGGTCCACAGCGCGGCTGCCGAGGTCGGTCAGGGCGTCCACACGGTCCTTGCCCAGATCGCGCGGACGGTGCTCGGGATCGAGCGCGTGATCCTGCACACCTCGGACACCCTGGTCGGGTCCGCGGGTTCCACGTCGGCCTCCCGGCAGACGATCGCGTCCGGCGGCGCGGTGAAGCTCGCATGCGAGGCGGTGCTCGAGGGGCTGTTCGAACGCGCCCGGCGCGACGCGCGGCTGGTGGCCTCGGACCTCGGCGTCGACGACGGGTTCGTGACGGCCGACGGCGAGCGCGTGGCCCCGATGGAGGAGCTGCTGCCACAGCCGATCGAATGCACACGGGTTTGGCGGCACGCACCGACCTCCCCGCTCGACGAACGCGGACAGGGTGACGTCCACGTCGGGTTCCTGTTCGGCGCACAACGGGCGGTCGTGGACGTCGATGCGGAGCTCGGGCTCGTGCGGGTCGTGCAGCTCGCGACGGCGCAGGACGTCGGCTTCGCGATCAACCCGCAGAGCGTCGTCGGCCAGATCGAGGGCGGCTCGGCGCAGGGGCTGGGACTCGCGCTGATGGAGGAGCTCCAGCTGAACGACGGCCGGATCGCGAACGCGTCCTTCACCGACTACCTGCTCCCGACGACGCTCGACATGCCGAGGGTCCAGGTCGAGCTCGTCGAGGAGCCCGAACCCGGCACGCCGTTCGGCGCCAAGGGTGTCGGCGAGCCGTCGAGCGTCGTCGCGCCGGCCGCGATCGTCTCGGCGCTCCGGGACGCGCTCGGGCGCGAGCTCAACCGCATGCCGGTCCGGCCCGACGAGCTCGTCGGCCTCCGCGAACCCGCGGCGATCCCCCCGTGGCCGCCGTTCCCCGAGCGCCCGTCGCGCGAACCGTCGCCGGCATCCGCCGGGATCCCGCGCACGGGCGAGCCGACGTGATCGGGTCTCACCCACCGGTGGGGAACCGCAACCCGTGCTCCTGGCAGAGTTCGGCGACCCGGTCGAAGTCCAGCTCGATGCCGTAGCGGGTGGTGAGCGCCTCGCGTGACCCCACGGCCCGCGCGACGTCGTCGAAGTAGTGCTCGAAGCCGCCCGGCGAGATGATCTCGAGGATCCGACACATCGTGTCGCCCGCGTTCCAGAACGTGTGCCACTGGTCGCGCGGTTTGAACGCGAGGTCACCGGCCTCGGCGTAGACGACGTCGTCGCCGAGCAGCGCTCCCAGGCGGCCATCGAGCACGTAGCTGTACTCGTCCTCGCGGGCGTGACGGTGGAGGGGTGCGGCGAGGTGATGGGGTGGGATCGGGTGCTCGACCAGGGAGAACCCACCTCCGGACTCCTCGCCCCAGACCAGGAACCGAGCCCCGATCGCCCCGATGTCGACCGTCGATCCGTCCCGTGGCCCGACGATCCGCGGGCCCTGCGATGCGTCGAAGCGCCTCGTCCGATCCATCGTCTCTCCTTCCACCTCCCACATGGGGTCTCGAGAGTGGACGTTACGCTGCGTGCCCGATGGAAGAGTCGGTGCTGGTCGGGTGACGATGATCCGTCGACGTCGGCGGGGGTTACGTGTCTGAGCCGATAACGGTCTACGAGGAGGTCGGCGGGCGCGCGTTCTTCGAGCAGCTCATCGATCGCTTCTACGACGGGGTCGCATCCGACCCCGAGCTCTTGTCGGTCTACCCGCAGCCTGAGGATCTCCGCCCGGCTCGCCGGCGGCTCGCGCTGTTCCTGAGCGAATACTGGGGCGGCCCTCCCGCCTACAGCGCCGAGCGCGGGCACCCGATGCTCCGCAGGCGCCACGTCCCGTTCGAGATCGGGCCGGCCGAGCGCGACCGCTGGCTCGAACACATGCGGGCCGCCGTGGACGAGATGCACCCACCGCCGGAGGTCAGGCGCCGACTGCTCGAGTACTTCGAGATGGGTGCGGAGGCGCTCAGGAACCGCGACCGATAGCCGCCCCGGGCCGATCACGGCCTCTCCTTTGACGGTCCCGCGAAACCGCAGGTAGCATGGGTCGTCGGCCTCTCCGGCCGGCATCTTTCACGTTATGAAGACCTACTCGCCGAAGCCGGGTGACATCGAGCGCCGCTGGTACGTGCTGGACGCCAGCGGGGCCATCCTCGGCCGTCTCGCGACGCAGGCGGCGACGATCCTGCGGGGCAAGCACAAGCCGATCTTCGCCCCCCACGCGGACACCGGCGACCACGTGATCGTGATCAATGCCAAGGAGGTCACGCTCTCGGGCGGCAAGGAGAACAAGAAGATCGCCTACCACCACTCCGGGTACCCCGGTGGCCTGACCGAGACCGTGTATTCGAGGCTCCTCGCGAAGAAGCCCGCGTTCGCGGTCGAGAAGGCCATCAAGGGCATGCTCCCCCACAACCGGCTGGGGCGACAGATGGCCAGCAAGCTGCGCGTCTACGCGGGGGCGGAGCACCGCCACGAGGCGCAGCAGCCGCAGCCGCTCGCGTGGGGCGAGTTCCCCACCTGGGATGGGCTCCCCGAGAGGCAGGCCGCATCCGAGAAGGCGGCATCCCCGAAGGCACGGCCGGAGCCGCAAGGCCCCCGCCGCCAAGCGGTCCACGGCCAAGCGCACGACCGCGAAAGCCACCGCCGCTACGCCCGCCAAGGAGACCCCCGCGAAGCGCTCGACGGCCAAGCGCTCGACCTCGAAGGCGACGACCGCCAAGGCCCCGACGGCGAAGTCGCCTGCCAAGAAGACGACCGCCAAGCGGTCGACGAAGAAGGAGACGTAGCGTGGCGCAGACCGCGACGGGACGACGCAAGGAGGCGGTGGCCAGGGTCCGTCTGATCCCGGGCACCGGCGCCTTCCAGCTCAACGGCCGTTCGCTGGACGAGTACTTCACGACGCGTGCCCATCGCATGGTCGTCGCCGCGCCGCTCCGCCTGGTCGAGCGGGAGAAGGACCTCGACGTGATCGCGCGGATCGAGGGCGGGGGGGTCTCGGGACAGGCCGGCGCCCTGCGCCTGGGGATCGCCCGGGCCCTGATCGAGCTCGACCCCGAGCTCCGTCCCGTGCTGAAGAGCGAGGGCTACCTCTCGCGCGATGCCCGCGAGAAGGAGCGTCGCAAGTACGGCCTGAAGAAGGCCCGCAAGGCCCCGCAGTACTCCAAGCGCTGACCTCGCGGCTCGGCTGAACCGTCGCGGCTCAGGTGGTTCCGGGTTCCCCGAGCGGCTCGTCGTCCACGGCTTCGAGCACCAGCCTCGCCTGTGCCTCGAACTCGGTCGGCACGAAGACGTAGGCAACGCCCATCCCGTAGGGGTCCGAGCCGCCCCCCTTGAGCAGGACGGGGATGCCCTCGCCCTGGAGACGGGCCTTGACGATCTCGCCCTCGAGGATCGAGGAGGTCGAGAGCACCTTCACCAGGTCGGGAGGCATGCCCGACATTGTCGCAGCCCTCGACGCAACGACCCTTTGCGCAACGCAATACATTGACGTTCATCGATGTATGACGCTACCATGGCATCGAGCGACACCGATCTGCGAACGAGGGAGCGACCAGGGATGCGAGAGCTGACGGTCATCGACCAGGCTCCGGCGGCCTGCTGCTCGCCGCTCGGAGCCACCGGCCTGTCCGACGAGGAGGCCGAGACCACGGCCGCGGTGTTCAAGGCCCTGTCGGATCCGGGGCGGGTGCGGATCGTGAACCTGCTGGCGAACGCCGACGGGCCGGCGTGCGTCTGCGACCTGACGCCCGAGCTCGGCCTGTCGCAACCGACCGTGAGCTTCCATCTGAAGAAGCTCGTCCGTGCGGGTCTGCTCGAACGGGAGCAGCGCGGCGTGTGGGCGTTCTACTCGGTGAACCGCGAGGTGCTCGGGCGCCTCGCGACGATCTTCGATCTGGAAGGAGCGAGGACATGAGCGAGGTCAGGGAACAGGTCCGCGAGCACTACCGCAAGGCGGCGCTCAGCGTGAAGAGCGTTGGGTGGGGCAGCTGCTGCGACGAATCGTTGTGTGGCGGAGAGGCGTTGTACGAAGCGTCCGAACGAGCCGAGGTGCCCGACGTCGCCCTGCTCGCGAGTCTCGGATGCGGCAATCCGACGGCCGTGGCGGAGCTGGCCGAGGGCGAGACCGTCCTCGACCTCGGCTCGGGTGGTGGGATCGACGTGATCCTTTCGGCGCGGCGCGTTGGATCGACCGGACGCGCCTACGGTCTCGACATGACCGACGAGATGCTCGATCTGGCACGACGGAACGCCGCCGAAGCCGGCGTCGACAACGTCGAGTTCCTCAAGGGCTACATCGAGGACGTCCCGCTTCCCGACGCGAGCGTGGACGTGGTCATCTCGAACTGCGTGATCAACCTTTCGGCCGACAAGGGGAAGGTCTTCGACGAGATGCGGCGTGTGCTGCGACCGGGCGGTCGTCTCGGCATCAGCGACATCGTGGCCTCCGACGAGCTGTCTCCGGCGGAACGGGCCGAACGCGGGAGCTTCGTCGGGTGTATCGCCGGCGCCCTTTCGTTCGGCGAGTACCGCACGGGGCTCGAGCGGGCCGGGTTCGAAGACGTCGAGGTCGAGCCGACCCACGTCGTCGCCGGCGGGATGTACTCGGCGATCATCCGCGCCAGGCGCACTTGAAGGGGAGGGCATGAGGCTGATCTCAGGCCCGAACCCTCGCCGAACGCTGCCCGGCGCTGATCGCCTCGGCGCCCGGCGGCCAGCGGAGCCGTCGCCTCAGCCATAGCGCGACGTAGACGAGCCCGACGAGGACCGGGACCTCGATCAGCGGGCCCACGACGCCGGCCAGTGCCTGGCCGGAGGCGGCGCCGAACACGCCGACGGACACGGCGATCGCCAACTCGAAGTCGTTACTCGCGACCGTGAACGCCATGCTGGCGGTCTGCGGATACGGCAGTCGCATCACGCGTCCGGCGGCGAACCCTGCGGCCCACATCAGGGCGAAGTACGCGAGCAACGGCAGGGCGATGCGTGCCACGTCAAGCGGCTGGGAGGTGATCTCCTCGCCCTGGATCGCGAACAGCAGGACGATCGTGAACAGCAGTCCGTAGAGGGTGATCGGGCTGATGCGTGGGACGAACTGGCTCTCGTACCACTCGCGCCCGCGACGCTTCACCAGGATGCGGCGGGTCAGGTAGCCCGCCGTGAGGGGGATGCCCAGGAAGATCAGCACCGTGCGAGCGACCTCCCAGATCCCCACCTCGAACCCTTGCGTGTCGAAGCCCAGCCATCCGGGCAGGACGGTCAGGTAGAAGTAGCCGAGCAGGGAGTACGCGGCGACCTGGAAGATCGCGTTGAACACCACCAGGATCGCGGTCCGTTCACGGTCGCCGAGCGCGATGTCGTTCCAGATCAGGACCATCGCGATGCAGCGAGCCAGGCCCACGATGATGACCCCGGTCCGGTAAGCAGGCTCGTCGGCCAGGAACACCCACGCGAGCGCGAACATGAGGGCCGGGCCCACGACCCACGACAGGAACAGCGAGACTCCGAAGAACGAGCGGTCGTTCACGCCGTCTCGGCTCGCCCGGCCGAGATCCTCGTAGCGGACCTTCGCTAACACGGGATACATCATCAGCAGCAAGCCGATGGCGATCGGCAGCGAGACCGTGCCGACCCGGAGGCGGTCGAGGCCGTCGTTGATGGACGGCACGAGCGTCCCCAGCACCAACCCAGCGGCCATCGCGAGCGCGATCCACAGGGGAAGGAACCGGTCCAGCGTCGAAAGCCGCGCCACAACGCCACCCTCATCCGGCCCGTCCGGAGGAGCGGCAGTCCGATCAGTGGTCGAGAGGCCGCTTGGCGCTCCCTGACCCATCACCACTCCTTTCCGGCTCGGCGCGTGAGTCCCTGATGATCCACGCCTACAGCGTCGGCCCTCTCTTTCCAAGAGGAGGGGGCCCGAGGTCCCAGCGCAGGAGGGCCGACCGCTCGCGGCATCTCCTCAGGACCCTGCGGGGATCCGTAGGTCGACCATGATGCCGCGGACGCGCTCGCCGATCTCGTCCCGGATCGGACCGACGTCCTCGACAGGCAGGCCCGCGGGGTCCGTGATCTCCCAGTCCAGATAGCGTTTGCCCGGGAAGATGGGGCACGCGTCACCGCAACCCATCGTCACGATGACGTCCGCCGCGCGGACGATCTCGTCCGTCCAGGGTTTGGGGAACTCGCTCGAGATGTCGATGCCCACTTCCGCCATCGACGCGACGGCCGCCGGGTTGACTTCGCTCGCGGGATCCGACCCACCGGAGTAGACGTCTGCCGCGTCTCCGGCGAGGTGCTGCATCCAGCCGGCAGCCATCTGCGACCTTCCCGCATTATGGACGCACAGGAAGACGACCATCGGCTTGTCGGCCGTCGCCTTGCCTTCGACCCGTGCGAGCGCGGAGAGGCGTTGCCGGGTGTAGCGCTCGACGAACAGCGGGACGAACCCCTTGACGTGGGCGTCCGAGAGCGCCTCGTACGAGTCGGCCATGAAGCGTTGGATCGTCTCGGTCGCGAAGACCCCATCGAACTCCACCCGCAGGCGTTCGGCGACGCTGCGGATCAGCGGGCGAAGCTCGAGGGGAGCGGATGCCAACGGATCGGTGAGGTTCATCAGCGTGTCCTCCTGGCCCGAGGGCGCGGGCGGGGTCGTTGGGCTCCGGTTACCCGCGGCGCGAGCGAGTCGATCATCGCCGACAGGTGATCGACGGCGTCGTCGAAGGACGACGGCGAGCCGCCGCCGACCGGGTCCGGGATGGACCAGTGCAAGTGGCTCCTCGACGGAGCGACCCGCCGAAGGTATTCGTGCGCCCGGTCGCACACGGTGATCGTGAGGTCGGGTTCGCCGACGACCTCGTCGAGCGAGCGTGGCCGTGCATCGCTGAGGTCGAGGTCCGCCCGCTCGGCCGCCCGAACCGCGTCCGGGTGGACGCGGGGCGCCGGTCGGATCCCCGCGCTTTCGGCGTGGACCTCGTGGCGGGCGTTCCAGATGGCCTCGGCGAGCTGCGAGCGGGCGGAGTTCGCCGTGCAGATGAACAGGAGACGCTGAGCCATCCAGGTTCGGGTCGGGGTCCAGGCCGCCGACAGAGCCTCCGGTACGAGCCGAAGGTACTTCCGACGCCGGTCTCCGGCCGATCCGAGGCGCTGGAGGAGCCCTGCCCCTTCGAGCACGTCGAGATGGTGCGCGAGGAGATTGGAGCCGATGCGGAGCTGGGTCTGGATCTCAGAAGGAGAGCGGTCCGAGACCGAGAGCTCGTCGACGATCGCCAGTCGATGTGGGTCGGCGAGTGCCGCGTGGATCGCCACCCGTCGCTCGAGCGATCCGGTCGAGGCGGCCGGCATGGCCGGCTCGCCGTCGAGCCGTCCGTCGGTCCGCTCAACCAGCATCGACTCAATAATCCTTGAGCTTTCGTCTAGCTGTCAACCCGATGGGTACCCTTCGCGCGCGATGGGGCGGCTCTTCGGCACGGACGGCGTTCGGGGCATGTTCGGGCGCGACCTCACGACCGACCTCGCGAGGTCGCTGGGCCGGGCCGCGGTCAGCGTGCTCGCCCGGCAGGGCGACGGCGCACCGAGCTTCGTGATCGGGCGGGACACGCGGGCCTCCGGGCCGATCCTGGAGGATGCCCTCGTCGAGGGCATCGTGGCCGGCGGCGGGAGCGTGATCCGCGCGGGTGTGGTCCCCACGCCCGCGGTCGCGTTCCTCACGACCGAGCTCGGCGTCGGGTGCGGCGTCGTGATCTCGGCGTCGCACAACCCGCCGGAGGACAACGGGATCAAGTTCTTCGGCTTCCGTGGGTTCAAGCTCTCGGACCGTCTCGAGGATGAGATCGAGGCCGAGATCGACGCCGAGATCGGCGTCGAGGAACCGCCCATCGGTCCCGCCGGAGGCGAGCTCGCGATGCCGTCGGACGCGTCGGCAAGCTATCTGGATCACGTGGTCCGGTCGTCGGAGGCCCGGTTGGACGGGATGCGGGTGGTCGTCGACTGCGCGAACGGCGCCGCCTCCGCGTTCACGCCCGCGGCGCTCGAACGTCTCGGCGCCGAGGTCATCGCGATCCACGCCGATCCGAACGGCGCGAACATCAACGTCGAGTGCGGCGCGCTCTACCCGGACGTGGTCGCGGAGGCGGTCGTCGCGAACGCCGCGGACGCCGGGGTCGCTCACGACGGCGACGCCGACCGGGCCCTGTTCGCCGACGCCTTGGGGAACGTGATCGACGGCGACCAGGTCGTGGCCGCGTGCGCGATCTCGATGCAAGGGGACGGGGTGCTCACCGGCGACACAGTGGTGGCCACGGTGATGTCGAACCTCGGGTTCCACCGGGCGATGCGCGAGCACGGGATCCGCGTGATCTCGGCGTCGGTGGGCGATCGCTACGTGCTCGAGGAGATGCTGGAGCACGACGTCGCCCTCGGGGGCGAGCAGTCGGGCCACGTGATCTTCCGCGACCAGGCGACCACGGGCGACGGGTTGATCACGGCGGTGCGCTTCCTCTCGCTGGCGGCGCGGCGCGGCGTTCCCGTCGGCGAGCTCGCGGCGACCATGCGCCGCTTCCCGCAGGTGCTCGTGAACGTCCAGGTCTCGCACAAGGAGCGGCTCGAGGACGCCCAGGAGATCTGGGATGCCGTGCGCGAGGGCGAGGCCGCGCTCGATGGTTCGGGCCGCGTGCTCGTGCGTGCGTCGGGCACCGAGCCGCTGGTCCGCGTGATGGTCGAGGCGGAGAGCGAGGAGCTCGCTCGTAGGCACGCGGACGCGGTCGCCGAGCGCATCGCCTCGGCCCTCGCATGAGGGACTTCTCCACTATCGACGGGTAGGGCCCTCCTGCTACCCTCGATGCTCCATGTGCGGCATCGTGGGCTATGTCGGCCCCGACCAGGCGCTCCCAGTGGTCCTCGAAGGCTTGCGACGCCTCGAGTACCGCGGGTACGACTCGGCGGGCGTCGCGATGATCGACGGCGACCTCTCGGTCGTGAAGCGGGCGGGCAAGCTCTCTGAGCTCACCGCGGCGCTCGAGGTCGTGGGCGCCGTCCCGGGATCGATCGGGATGGGTCACACGCGCTGGGCCACCCACGGCGCGCCCACCGACCGCAACGCGCATCCGCACCTGGACTGCGAGGGCCACGTCGCCGTGATCCACAACGGGATCATCGAGAACTTCATGGACCTGCGTACGGGACTCGAGAAGCGCGGCCACGTCCTCGCTTCCGATACGGACACCGAGGTCGTCGCGCACCTGATCGAGGAGAAGAGCGGCGCCATCGTGGACCGCGTCCGTGCCACCGTCCTGGAGCTCCAAGGTGCGTACGCGCTGGTCGTCTTCGCGCTCGACGAGCCCGACGTCATCGTCGGCGTTCGCGTCTCGTCTCCGCTCATCGTCGGGCTCGGGGACGGCGAGAACATCCTCGCGTCCGACATCCCCGCGGTGCTGCAGAAGACCCGCACCGTGCTGCCGATCGGCGAGAACCAGGTGGTCGAGGTTCGGGCGGACGGCGTTCGCGTCACCGATCTCGAGGGGAACGAGGTCGAGATCGAACCGTTCGAGGTGGGGTGGGACGTGGCCCGCGCCCAGAAGGGCGGGTTCGCCGACTTCATGCTGAAGGAGATCCACGAGCAGCCCACGGCGATCCGAGACACGCTCGTCGGCCGCGTGAGCGATCAGGGGCTGCTCGCGCTCGATGAGCTGCACACCGACACCGACGTCCTCCGCGAGGTGGACAAGGTCTTCGTCGTGGCCTGCGGCACGGCGTTCCATTCGGGGCTCGTCGCGAAGTACGCGATCGAGCACTGGACACGCGTGCCGGTCGAGATCGATATCGCCTCGGAGTTCCGCTACCGGGACCCGGTGCTCGGGCCGGACACGCTCACCCTCGCCGTCAGCCAGTCGGGAGAGACGATCGACACGCTCGAGGCCGCTCGGCACGCGGCACGGCAGGGCTCGAAGGTGATCGCCGTCACGAACACGATCGGCTCTTCGCTCGCCCGTGAGGCCGACGCCGTGATGTACACGCACGCGGGCCCGGAGATCTGCGTCGCGGCGACCAAGACGTTCGCGACGCAGATGGCGGCGCTGCACCTCGTCGCCCTGTACCTCGCGCAGATCCGCGGCGCGATGTTCCCGGTCGAGATCGGCGACATCGTCAACCGCATGCGCGAGCTCCCCGGCCAGGTGAGGCGGACCCTCGCGCTCTCGGAGCAGATCCGTGGCATCGCGGAGGAGTTCGAGGACGTGCGCGACGTCCTGTTCATCGGCCGTCACACGGGCTACCCGGCCGCGCTCGAGGGCGCGCTGAAGCTGAAGGAACTCTCGTACCTGCATGCGGAGGGGTATCCGGCCGGCGAGCTGAAGCACGGACCGATCGCGCTGGTCGAGGAAGGGGTGCCGGTGGTCGCGGTCGCGACCGAGTGCCACGTCTACCCGAAGGTCCTGTCGAACATCCAGGAGGTCCGCGCCCGCGGGGCGCGGGTGATCGCGGTCGCGAGCGAAGGCGACGAGGAGATCTCCCGACACGCCGATCACGTCCTGTTCGTCCCGCGCGTGCCCGAGCTGTTCGCGCCCGTCGTCGTGACGCCGCCGTTGCAGCTCCTCGCGTACCACGTCGCCAAGCAGCGAGGGTGCGACGTGGATCAGCCACGCAATCTCGCGAAGAGCGTCACGGTCGAGTAGCCGAACGCCGGCCCGCGTGGCGGCTACCCTAGCGTCGTGGAGATCCTCGGCCTCGGGGTCGACATCTGCGAGATCCAGCGGATGGAGCGTGCCCTCGAGCGGCATCCGTCGATACGCGCACGCGTCTTCACCCCCGAGGAGCGTGCCTACTGCGACTCCAGGGCTCGCCCGGCCGAGTCGTACGCCGGCCGGTTCGCGGCCCGCGAGGCCGTGATCAAGGCGCTCGGTGGCTACCGCGGCAGGCGGTGGCAGGACATCTCGGTTGCGAGATCGCCCTCGGGCGCGCCGGCGATCCATCTGCAGGGCAACGCCAAGATCCGGGCCGACGCGCTCGGGATCTCGAGGGTGCTGATCACGTTCACCCACGAGAGGACGAGCGCGGTCGCGTTCGCCGTGGCGGTGTCGGGATGAGGTTCGTCCTCACGCCGGCCGAGGCGGAGGAGCTGGATCGCGCCTCGCAGGAACGGGGGATCGCCGCGGAGACGTTGATGGAGGCGGCCGGCCGCGAGGTCGCCGACGCCGCGCTCAGGCTCCTCGGTGGCGCCTACGGACGTCGAGCACTGGTCGTCTGCGGCAAGGGCAACAACGGCGGCGACGGGCTGGTCGCGGCGCGTTACCTGGACGGTCTGGGCGTCCGCACGACGGTTCTGGTGCTCGAGGAGGGGTTCGGGGAGCCGGCGCGGGTCAACCACGAACGGCTCGCGATCACCTCGGTGCGCCGCCGTGCGTTCTCCTCGGCCGCGATCGATCGCGAGCTGGCCCGCGCCGACGTCGGGGTCGACGCGATCTTCGGGACCGGTTTCCGCGGGATGCCCGAGGGGTCGTACGCCGACGCCATCGAGGCGCTGAACGCCTCGGGGGTCCCGATCGTCGCCGTCGACATCCCGTCCGGCGTGAACGGCGGCACGGGCGCGGTCGAGGGGACGGCGGTCCGGGCGGACCTCACCGTCACGTTCGGCGCGGCGAAGCCGGGGCTGGTGCTCCTGCCCGGTGGGGCGCTCGCCGGCGTCGTCGAGGTCGAACCGATCGGCTTCCCGGAGGACCTGATCCGGAGCGACCTGCTGCTGGTGGAGGCCGACGACGTGGCCGCGATGGTGCCGACCCGAGCGCTCGACACGCACAAGCGCGCGGCGGGATACACGGTCGTCGTCGGGGGCTCCCGGCTCATGACGGGCGCGATCGCGCTCGCCGGCAGGGCCGCGTACCGGGCCGGTGCCGGCCTCGTCGCCGTCGCGGTCCCCGAAGGCATCCTGCCGGTCGCCCAGGGCGCGGTTCGGGAGGCGGTGTTCGTCGGGTTGCCGGAGACCGACACCGGAAGCGCCGCCGGTGGGTCCGCCCGCCTGGATGAGGTGATGGGCCAGGCCGACGCCCTCGCGGTCGGTCCCGGGATGACGACCGACGAGCGGACCTCCGGCTGGATCCGCGAGCTCGTGCGTGCGAGCGAGGTTCCCGTCGTGCTGGACGCCGACGGGCTGAACGCGTTCGCGGGCCGGAGCGATGACCTGGCCGACCGCAAGGCCGACCTGATCCTCACGCCGCACGCCGGCGAGTTCGCCCGCCTGGCGGGGGTCCCGGCGCGTGCGGTCGAGGCCGACCGCGTGCGCCACGTCCGTGAGCTCGCAGCGCGAACCTCGGCGACCGTCCTGCTGAAGGGCGGCCGGACGCTCGTGGGGACGCCCGATGGTGTGGTGCGCATCAACCCCACCGGCGGTCCGTTCCTCGCGACCGGCGGGACCGGCGACGTCCTCACCGGCATGATCGCCGCCCTGCTGGCTCGGGGCTGTTCGCCCGTGGATGCCGGCTCCGCCGCGGCCTACGTCCACGGCCTCGCGGGGCGGAAGGCGGCCGACGAGCTCGGCGATGGGACGACCGCGGCCGACGTGCTCGAACGCGTCCCGCAGGCCATGCGGGAGGTCGTCGGCGCGTGACGCGGTACCGTCCGACGTTCGTCGAGGTCGATCTCGATGCGATCACCCACAACGTTCGGCGCCTCCGACCTCCGGGCGCCGAGCTGATGGCCGTCGTCAAGGCGGACGGGTACGGCCACGGCGATGCCGCCGTCGCGCGGGCGGCGCTCGAGGCGGGGGCGTCGTGGCTCGGCGTCTCGCTGGTCGAGGAGGGGCTCGCGCTCCGCGACCACGGGATCGCCGCGCCGATCCTCGTCCTGACGGAGTTCCCTCCCGGCTCCGAGAAGGAGGCGCTCGAAGGCGGACTGACCCCGACCGTCTACACGGGGGAGGGCCTCGCGGGGCTGGCGGACGCGGCGCGAGCGGCCGCGAGCCGCGTGGGCGTCCATCTCAAGATCGACACGGGGATGCACCGGGTCGGCCTGTGGCCGCCCGAGCTGGCGGAGCCGTTCGCGCGCAGGATCCTCGATGCCGGCCTGGAGCTCGAGGGGCTGTGGACGCATTTCGCCGACGCCGAGACGGACGACGAGGGGACCCTCCGGCAGCTCGAGCGCCTCCTGGCCGTGACCCGTCGCCTGGCCGCCGCCGGCATCACGCCCAGGATCCTGCACGCCGCGAACAGCGGCGCGACGATCCGGCTCCCCGAGACCCATCTGGACCTGGTGCGGCCGGGTGCCGCCGTCTACGGGCTCGACCCCGGAGGCGCCATCGCCGGACCGTTCGGGCTTCGGCCCGCGCTCTCGTGGCGATCGGCCGTGACGATGACCAAGCGCCTGCCGGCGGGCGAGCGCCTCTCGTACGGGGGCCGATACGTGCTCGAGCGGGAGGCGACCGTCGCAACGGTGCCCGTCGGCTACGAGGACGGGTACCCGAGGCGTGTGGGCGGCTCGGCGGAGGTGTTGATCGGCGGCCGGCGCCGTCCCGTGGCGGGGACGATCACGATGGACCAGATCCTCGTGGACTGCGGGGACGACCACGTGTCGCCGGGAGACGAGGTCGTGCTGATCGGTGTGCAGGGCGACGAACGGATCACGGCTGAGATGTTCGCGGAGCGCGCCGGCACGATCGGACGCGAGATCAGCACCGGCATCGGCGAGCGCGTCCCGAGGGTGTACACAGCCTCGGGGGGTCTCGGATGAGCCGCAAGCGGGCGGCGCTCGTCACCGCCGGCATCGCAGCCGGTGCTGTCGCCGGCGGCGTGATCGGTCGAACGGTGCTCAACGCGCGACGCCGTCCGGACCCCGAGGCGGACGAGCACCTGTCCGAGCTCCCGCCCGAGGACATCGGGCCGGTCCGGTCCTTCGACGGGACCGAGCTCGCGGTGCGGGCCGCGGGGGATCCGTCGAGCCCGACGATCGTGTTCGTCCACGGCTTCAGCCTGGACATGACGACGTGGCACTACCAGTGGACCGGCCTGTCCGACCGGTACCGGTGTGTCCTGTTCGACTTCCGTTCCCACGGCCGGAGCGCGCGGGCCGCCGAGGGCGACCTGTCCCCGCTCGCGTTCGGGCACGACCTCGCCGCGGTCCTGCACACCCTCGGGGATCGGCGCGTGCTCCTCGTCGGGCACAGCATGGGCGCGATGTCGATGCTGGCGCTGGCCGAGGCGCGACCCGAGCTGTTCCGCGATCCCGTCGCGGGCGTGGTGTTCGTCGGCTCGGCGGCGAGCGACCTCATCCGTGGGGCGTTCGGCTCGGTGACCGAGCTCCTGCGTCCGAGGCTCGGCTCGCTGCGGCAGGCGGCCGGCCGGATGAACCGACTCCGGCGCTACGTCCTGTCGAGCCCGGCCGACGTGGCGCAGATGATCGCGCGAGCGACGCAGTTCGGTCCGGACGCATCGCCCCACCTCGTTCGGTACGTGGTCGGGCTCGCCGCCCGTGCTCCGTCCGAGGTGTGGACGGACGGGCTCGCCGGCCTGATGGAGATGGACCTTCGGCACGCCGTCCAGCACATCGGCGTCCCCGCACTCGTCCTGGTGGGCGAGCAGGACCGGATGACCCCGCCCTCGTCCTCGGTCGCCCTGGCAGGCGAGCTCCCCCAGGGCCGCCTCGAGGTGATCGAGGGGGCCGGCCACTTCCCGATGATGGAGTCGCACGAGGAGTTCAACCGACGGCTCGGCTCCTTCGCCGACGAGGTGCTCCGGCCCCGCCGGGCGAGACGGAAGACGGCATGAACCGTGCCCAGGTGAGTGAGTGATCACGCGCGTCCCGGGGATCCGGGTTGGGCACTGGACCGACCGGTCCGGGATCACGGGGTGCACCGTCGTCCTGTGCCCACCCGGGACGACCGGGTCCGTCGACGTCAAGGGAGGCGCTCCGGGCACGCGGGAAACCGACGCCATCCGGCCGGGGACCGCCGTGAACGAGATCCATGCCGTGGTGCTCACCGGCGGGAGCGCATTCGGTCTGGCGGCGGCGGGCGGGGTCCAGCGCTGGCTGGAGGAGCGCGGGATCGGGTTCGACGCCGGGGTCGCGCGGGTCCCGATCGTGCCGGCCGCCGTGCTGTTCGACCTCGCGGTCGGCGACGCCGCGGCCCGGCCCGACGAGGCGGCCGGGTACTCGGCATGCGGGGCCGCGTCGGACGGACCCGTCGAGGAAGGCAGCGTGGGCGCCGGGACCGGGGCGACGTTCGCGAAGCAGCCCGATCCGGCCGCCGGCTGGAAGGGTGGGATCGGCGGCGCATCGGTCGAGGAGGGCCAGGTGGTCGTGTCGGCGCTCGCAGCCGTGAACGCGCTCGGGACCGTGTTGGACCAGGACGGCAGCCCGATCGCCGAGAACCGCAACCCCGAGGCCGAGCCCACGATGTGGCCCGGGACCGATACGACCCTCGTCGTGGTGGCGACGAACGCGCGGCTTTCCAAGGAGCGGGCGCAGCTCCTCGCGCAGGCCGGGAACGAGGGCGTGTCGCTCGCCGTGACGCCGGCGCATACGATGTGGGACGGCGACACGGTGTTCGCGATCGCCACCGGCGAGGTCGACGCCCCCCAGCGCGAGCTCGAACCGATGGCGTTGTGGGCGGTGGCCGAGGCGATCCGTCGCGGGGTTCGCGCGGCGGTTTCGCTGGGCGGTGTGCCGGCGGTCGGGGAGGCTGGGTGAGGACCCTCGAGGAAGCGGCGAAGGACGCGTCGACGTGCACGAGGTGCCGCCTCTCGCAGGGTCGGACCCAGGTCGTGTACGGGGTCGGCGATCCGAACGCGGACCTGATGTTCATCGGCGAGGCCCCCGGCTTCCACGAGGACAAGCAGGGCGAACCGTTCGTCGGGGCCGCGGGACAACTGCTGAACCAGCTCCTCGGCGAGATCGAGGTGCCTCGAGGGGACGTCTACATCAACAACGTCATCCTGTGCCGACCGCCCGGCAATCGCGATCCCCTCCCGGACGAGCTCGACGCCTGCAAGCCGTGGCTCGACGAGCGGATCGCGATCATCGATCCGGCCGTCGTCGTCACGCTCGGCAACTGGGCGACGCGGTACATCCTCGGTAGGCAGGTGTCGATCAGCCGGGTCCGCGGCCAGCGGTTCCCGTGGGGTGGCCGAACCGTGATCCCGACGTTCCATCCCGCCGCGGTCCTGCACGGTGGGGGGCAGGCGTCGAACCAGATGACCGCGCTCCGAGCCGACTTCCAGGAGATCCGCCGAGCCCTCGCCGAACGCCCGCAGCCCGCCGAGGAACAGCTCGGGCTGTTCTGATGCCGATCGGCCGGGGCCCTCGGACGCCGAACGAGCCGCGAGCCTGATGCGCCTCGACCTGCGCGCCGCGACAGCCGAGGACACCCGCTCGATCGGCGAGGCTGTCGCGCCGCTCCTGTCGGCGGGCGACGCGATCGCCCTGACCGGAGAGCTCGGTGCGGGCAAGACCACGTTCGCTCAAGGGATCGCCCGAGGGGTCGGCTTCCCAGGCCACGTCGTCTCGCCGACCTTCACCCTGGTGCGCGAGTACCGGTCCGGGCGTCTGCCGATCGTCCACGCCGACGTCTACCGGCTCGAGCGCGTCCAGGACGTCGTCGACCTCGAGCTCGAGGCGTCGGCGGAGGACGGCGTCCTGCTCGTGGAGTGGGGCGAAGCGGTCGAGGCCCTCCTGCCGCACGGCCACCTCGTGGTGGAGCTCACGGTCCCCGGTGTGGGCGAGGAGCGCGCCGTCGACTTCCGGACCGAGGGGGCGGTGTGGCTCCCCCGCTGGGAGCGGCTCGAACGGCAGCTCGAGCCGTGGCGGGCCGCGGCGTGATCGGTCGGCCCGCGTGATCGTCCTCGGCATCGACACCTCGACCGAGCAGACCTCGGTCGCGCTCGGGACCGAGCACGAGATCGTGGGCACGGCCCGGTTCGCCGGCGCCCGCAAGCACGACGACGTCGTGCCCGCGATGGAACGCCTGCTGGCGTGGACCGGGGTCGAGCTTTCCCATGTCGGGGGCGTGGCGGTCGGGATCGGGCCGGGGCTGTACACGGGCCTGCGGGTGGGCGTGGCGGCCGCCAAGGCGCTCGCCCAGGTGCTCCGGGTGCCGATCGTCGGGATCTGCTCCCTCGACGTCCTCGCGTTCGGGGTCCAGCACACCAGCCGGCTGATCGTGGCGGTCATCGACGCCCGACGCCACGAGGTCTTCTACGGGCTCTACCGTCCGGTCCCGGGAGGCGTGATGCGGGTCGGGGGGTACGGGGTGGCGACCCCGGCGGCGCTGGCCGCCGAGCTCGAGATCGAGCGCGAGGAGATGCTGCTCGTCGGCAACGGTGCCATCCTGTACCGGCAAGAGCTCGAGCAGGTGGATGCCCGCATGGAGCTGGCTCCGGCCTCGTTCGCGCACCCGTGGGCCTCGGCGCTCGTCGGTCTGGCGGCTCCGAGGTTCATCCGCGAGCAGACCGACCGGCTCACGGACCTGGTACCCCTGTACCTGAGGAAGACTGATGCGGAGATCACTTGGGATCAGCGAGCCCGAGGCGCCTCGGCTTGAGGTGACCCGGATGCGCCGGCGCCACCTCCGTGGCGTCATGGCGATCGAGCGCCAGGTCTACCCTCGGCCCTGGAGCCCGAACCTGTTCCTCTCGGAGATGTCCGAGTCCCGGAACCGCTGTTACCTCGTGGCGCGTATCGACCGGGAGGTCGTCGGGTACGGCGGGTTGATCTGCTACGGGGAGGAGGCGCACGTGACCAACGTCGCCGTCGACCCCGAACGGCAGCGCGAGAAGATCGGCACCCGCCTCCTGCACGACCTCGTGATGGCGGCGGTCGACATGGGGGCCGAGGCCGTGTCGCTCGAGGTGCGGGTGACCAATTGGGGGGCGCAGCGTCTGTACGCGCGGTTCGGTTTCCGGCCGGTCGGGATCCGCAAGAACTACTACCAAGAGATCGGCGAAGACGCGCTCATCATGTGGCTCGACGGGATCCGCGACGCCGAGTTCCGAACGCGTCTGCGGCGCCTCGTCGACGAGCTCCCCGACGGCATCCGTCCCGAGGGCGCGTGAGGCCTCACCCCCGCGGGGTCGGGAGAGCCGTGAAGGTCCTGCCGTGAAGGTCCTGCCGTGAAGGTCCTGCCGTGAAGGTCCTGGGGATCGAGACGTCGTGCGACGAGACCGGAGTCGCGATCGTCGACCGGGAGACCGTGCTCGCGAACGTGATCGGCAGCCAGGTCGACGTCCACGAGCGGTTCGGGGGCGTGGTCCCCGAGCTCGCGAGTCGGGCCCACGTCGAGGCTCTGACGCCGCTGCTCGACACGGCGCTCGAGACCGCGGGGTGCGGGTTCGCCGACCTCGACGGCGTAGCCGTCACGGTGGGGCCGGGACTCGTCGGCGCGCTGCTGGTCGGGATCGCCGCGGCCAAGTCGATCGCGCTCGCGACGGGGGTGCCGCTCGTCGGGGTGAACCACCTCGAAGGGCACATCCTGGCGAACGCGATCGAGCACGGGCCCGAGCTCGCGCCCTCGGTCTGCCTGGTGGTGTCGGGTGGGCACACGATGCTCGTCCACATGCCGGAGCCACATCGGTACGAGCTCCTCGGGCAGACCGTGGACGACGCGGCGGGCGAGGCGTTCGACAAGGTGGCCCGGTTCCTGGGTCTGGGGTTCCCGGGCGGTCCGGCGCTCGACCGCCTCGCGCGGACCGGCGATCCGAACGCGATCCGGTTCCCCCGTGCGATGGCCGATTCGGGCGACTTCGACTTCTCGCTGTCGGGCCTGAAGACGGCCGTCCTGCGTCACGTCAAGGCCGAACGCGATGCCGGCCGCGACGTCGACCCCGCCGACCTGGCGGCGTCGTTCCAGGAGGCGATCGTCGACGTGCAGGTGGTCAAGACGATCGATGCGGCCCGGGATCGGCGCGTGGGGACCATCCTGCTGGGCGGCGGCGTCGTCGCCAACACGCGATTGCGCGAGCGGATGGAGAAGGCGGGCGCCGAGGCCGGCTTCCGCGTGCTGTTCCCGTCGCTCGATCTCTGCACCGATAATGGCGCGATGATCGCGGTTGCGGGCACCTGGCGCTTGCTGCGGGGCGAGCGGACCTCGCTGGGCGTCGGAGCGGATCCGTCGATGGAGCTCGGGTGACGAACTTCCTCGTCACGGGGGGAGCCGGCTTCATCGGTTCGCACCTGTGCGACCGGCTGCTGGCCGAGGGGCATCGGGTCGTTGCGGTGGACGACCTCTCGACCGGCCGCATCGCGAACCTCAGCGAGGCACGCGGGTACGGCAACGAGTTCACCTTCTTCAACATGGACGTCCGTGCCGAAGGGCTCCTGTCGCTGTTCGAGCGGCATCGACCTGAAGTCGTCATGCATCTGGCGGCGCAGCCGGCCGTCTCGACGTCGGTCGACGACCCCGTGCACGACGCGTCGGTGAACGTGATGGGCTTGCTGAACCTGATGGAGTGCTGCATCAAGACAGGCGTCCGGAAGGTCGTCTACGCGGCCTCGGGGGGCACGCTCTACGGCGAACCGAGGAAGTTGCCGGTCAAGGAGACCGCCAGCGGCCGACCCGTCTCTCCGTACGGGATCAGCAAGAAGGCGGCGATCGACTATCTCGCCTTCTACGAGCGTCAGCACGGGGTCGCGTTCACCGCCCTCGCCCTCGCCAATGTCTACGGTCCTCGGCAAGATCCGCACGGGGAGGCGGGCGTCGTCGCGATCTTCGCGTCCAAGATGATCAGCGGCGAGACCCCGACGATCTTCGGTGACGGGAACCAGACACGCGATTACGTATTCGTCGATGACACCGTGCATGCGTTCGCCCTGGCGGCTCAGCGTGGGGACGGGCGCCAGGTGAACGTCGGCACCGGCTTGGAGACCTCCGTCAATGGCATGTTTCGACTCATCGCGGAGATCACCGGCTTCACGATGAAGCCCGCCCAGGGTCCACCTCGGCTCGGGGACCTGCGTCGGAGTGCGCTCGCCCCGGGGCTCGCCGAAGAGGTCCTCGGGTGGCGTCCATGGACCCATCTGGAGGACGGCCTGAGCGAGACGGTCGCCTTCCTGAAGGGCGTCTGACCGGGCCGTCACTCGATCATGGAGGCCGAGCTCGAGCGCCGCGGGTCGATCGAACGACGTGGCGAAGTGGCCCGGCTCATCGACTCCCTGCGGGAGGACATCCGAGCCTTCGGGCCGTTCCTCGACGGCGACCTATCAGATCGGGAGGTCTGGCCCGCGCCCGGGGGGTCGGGCTGAGCGTCGACGGGCGCGAACCGGCGCGTTGACCCTTGGCACTCGCCCCGATATCCTGTTAGCACTCACCGTAGCCGAGTGCTAACGCGCCCAGAAGGACAGAAGGAGGGGGAAACGTATGGCCAAGAAGGACTTCAACCTGAAGCCCCTGGAGGACCGGATCGTCGTCAAGCCCGGTGAAGAGGAAGAGAAGACAGTCTCGGGCATCGTGATCCCCGACACCGCGAAGGAGAAGCCCCAGGAGGGGTCGGTGGTGGCGGTCGGTCCGGGGCGGTTCGAGGAGGGCCAGCGGGTTCCTCTCGACGTCGCCGTCGGCGACACCGTCATCTACTCGAAGTACGGCGGCACCGAGGTCAAGGTCGAGGGCGAGGAGTACCTGATCCTGTCGGCCCGCGACGTGCTGGCCATCATCACGAAGTAGTCGAGAACGTTCTTGCGGACGGGGGGCGGGCCGTGACGCGGCCGCCCCCCGTTCCGTCACCGAGGAGGTCTCATGGCAAGCAAGCTCTTGAAGTTCAGCGAGGACGCCCGTCGCTCGCTCGAGGCTGGCGTCAACAAGCTGGCCGACACGGTCGCCCTGACGCTCGGCCCGAAGGGTCACAACGTGGTCCTGGACAAGAAGTGGGGCGCGCCGACCATCACGAACGACGGCGTGACGATCGCCAAGGAGGTCGAGCTCGAGGACCCGTGGGAGAACATGGGCGCGCAGCTCGCCAAGGAAGTGGCCACGAAGACCAACGACGTGGCGGGTGACGGCACTACGACGGCGACCGTGCTCGCCCGGGCGATGGTCCACCGCGGGATGCGCAACGTTGCGGCGGGTGCGAACCCCATGGCCCTCAAGCGGGGCATCGAGAAGGCGGTCACCGTTGCCGTCGACGCGATCAAGGACCAGGCCAAGGACGTCGGATCGCGCGAGGACATCTCGAACGTCGCCTCGATCTCCGCGGCCGATCCGTCAATCGGCGACGTGCTCGCCGAGGCGCTCGACAAGGTCGGTAAGGACGGGGTCGTCACGGTGGAGGAGTCCAACACCTTCGGGATGGAGCTCGAGTTCGTCGAGGGCATGCAGTTCGACAAGGGCTACATCTCGCCGTACTTCGTGACCGACCAGGAGCGTATGGAGGCGGTCCTCGAGGAGCCCTTCGTGGCGCTCGTCAACAAGAAGGTCGGCAGCGTCCAGGAGCTGCTCCCGCTGCTCGAGAAGGTGGTTCAGGCCGGACGCCCGCTGCTGGTGGTGGCCGAGGACGTGGAGGGCGAAGCGCTCGCCACCCTCGTCGTCAACAAGATCCGGGGCACGTTCAACGTGGTCGCCGTGAAGGCGCCGGGGTTCGGCGATCGGCGAAAGGCCATGCTTCAGGACATCGCGACCCTCACGGGTGCCGAGGTCATCAGCGAGGAGGTCGGGCTGAAGCTCGAGAACGTCGGACTCGATCTTCTCGGCAGCGCGAGGAAGGTCGTCGTGACCAAGGACGACACGACGGTCGTCGAAGGCGCGGGCGCACAGGACGCGGTCAAGGGCCGGATCAATCAGATCAAGGCCGAGATCGAGAAGACCGACTCCGATTGGGACCGCGAGAAGCTCCAAGAGCGTCTCGCCAAGCTGGCCGGGGGCGTCGCGGTGGTCAAGGTCGGCGCGGCGACCGAGGTCGAGCTCAAGGAGAAGAAGCATCGGATCGAGGACGCGCTCTCCGCGACTCGGGCCGCGATCGAGGAAGGCATCGTGCCGGGCGGCGGGGTCGCGCTGATCCGTGCGGAGGCCGCGCTCGACAAGATCGACCTCACCGGCGAGGAAGCGACCGGCGCGAGGATCGTCCGGGACTCGCTGTCCGAGCCAGCCCGCCTCATCGCCGACAACGCAGGCGCCGAGGGCGCCGTGATCGTCGAGCGGATCCGCACCGAGGGAGATTCGCGCGGCTACGACGCCTCGAGCGGCGAGTGGGTCGACATGTTCAAGGCGGGCATCCTCGATCCCGCCAAGGTGACGCGGTCGGCGCTGCAGAACGCGGCCTCCATCGCAGCGATCGTGATCACCGTCGAGAGTGCAGTGGTGGAGAAGCCTGAGGAGGAGGTGGAGACCGCAGCCGGCCACGGGCACATGCACTAGCCGGACCCGAGATCATCCCGCCCGGCCGGACCCGAGGGTTACGCGTCCACCTCCCCGACGTCGTCGGAGAGGCCGTCCCGCACCACCGCCTCGCGGATCCGCTTCAGGAGCTCGGCGGCAGAGCGACCGGCGGTTCCAGCCAGGATCTCGAGGTCGCCCAGGCGCACCGAGATCTGGTCGGACGCGGGCTCTCCAGCGGGGGCCAGCACATGCTCGATCTCGTCGGCGATGAGGTGCCGGACATCCGGCGAGAGGCTCTCGACCGCTGAGAGGTCGATCCGCCTGGGAACCGCACGTGCAGGAGCGGTTGCGTCAGCGAGCAAACGTTCCGCGGTCGTCCCATAGATCTCCGCGAGCTCGCACAACCTCTCCACCGAGATCCGGCGCTCGCCTCGCTCGTACCCAGCGATGCCCGAGGGCGTGAAGCGGCCTCCGGAACTCCTGCTGACGTCACGCAGGCTGAATCCCAGCTCCTCCCGAGCCTTGCGCAGCATCCGACCTAGGTCGCGCGTCACCTGCTCAACCACGACATACCTTCGTGCGTTCGGTCGTGCGGGCCAACGGGGGGAGCCAATCATGCACTTCGGCGCCCCCCCCGAGCAAGTCCGACGCATCCCGTAGGCGGCCTACACCGCGCGTGGTTCTATCGACGTACGCCGGATTGACAAGTGCACGCTCCGTGTTCGACACTACCTGTCTCGTTCGGAGGCAACGTGCCGGGATGCGACGGACGGAAGGGACGATATCCGGCCAGGCGGCGGTGGAGGAGGACCTGACGGTGGGGACGTTGCATTGCTTGCCCGTGCAACGAGCACGGACGACTGAACCGGCGCTCGACGATCGGGACGCCGACCGAGGCGGATCAGCATGATCAGCGATCGAGCAGTTGCGCCGCTGGCCGGCGTGCGGCAAGCCGAACTACGAGGATCCGCAGCTTCTTGCGCTCGGTGGATCCGGGCGGCGGTCGGAGGTGAATCGGTCACCGTCCGGGTTGCGGTCCCTGACCGCTCGGGGAGGCTGCGCGTGATCGCGTGCCAAGGTCTGCATCACGGCTCTGGTCGTCTCCGCTCCTCGCGTCGCCGGAAGGTGTTCGTCAGTGGAAGACCCATCCACATGCCCGTCCAGGGCTCACCGGGACTTGCCATCGGCATCATCCCGCTCTGCGAAGGGGACGGATCGCTTGGCGTCGTTGAGATCATGGCTCCGCGCGAGAAGGTCATCGGGCGTGAGGATGTCTTGCTCGCGATCGTCGGACAGTCGGAGCTCGTGATGAGCGTTGCCGGTATGCGAGCTCGAACCGCTCGTGCTCTGGAGGGGATGACCGCGATCTCACGTCTCGCGTCCGAGATGATGGGCGCGAAGACTCCGGCCGAGGCGGTGCGCGTCACGGTCGACGTGTGCTTCGAGTCCTTGGGAGCACCTGTCGTCGGACTGCTGCCCGACCGGGACGGATGGGGCTGGTTCCTCGCCGGGACTGGAGGCCTCGGCACTAGGAGACGTTCAGAGTTGCGCGCCGCCCTGCGCGGAGCGAGCGGACCGCACGGGACGCATCGTTCAGGGATCTCGACGCTGCGACGGCAGTTCCAAAGGATCGTTGACAGTCAAGAGGTCGGGACCGTTCGAGCCGGCGAGGCGATCCTCCTGGTCGGTTGTGCGCAGGATGCATATGGCGAGTTGTTGGAGCCGGCGAGCGCGGTGCTGGCGGCGGCGTTGAGGGCGCTGAGCGTCGGGCACCGTTCGCCGCGACAGAACCAGGCCCGCGACATCGGGATCGCCTTGATCGCTCACGAGCTCAAGGGTCCTCTGGTGGGGGTTCGGGCAGCGATCGAACAGGCCTACGAGACGCATGGAGGCCGCGAGGGCCGAGCGTTGCTCCGAAGGACGGCCGAGGAGCTCAGACAGCTCGCTGATCTCATCGACCCGCTCCTCCAATGGTCCATGGGGACCGAGACGATGAGGCGAGAGCCCACAGACCTGATGCAGGTCGTCGACGAGGCCGTGGTCTCGTCGAGCTTCGGTTCGGAGGGTCGGATCGTGTTGATCGATGCCGGCGTCCGACCGGTGGTGCTCGCCGACGCGGGCCAGCTCCGCGGCGCGATCTCGAACGTGATCCGGAACTCCCTCGCCTACTCGCCGCCTGACGAGCCGATCAAGGTGCGCGTGGAAGCCGACGATGGCGCCGCGCGCATCGAAGTGAGAGACCGCGGACCCGGAGTGCCACCCGATGAGCGACAGCTCGTGTTCGATCCCTTCGAACGTGGTCGGGTGGGCCGAAGCACACGCTCGGGTTCAGGTCTTGGACTGTTCATCGCTCGTAGGGTGCTCGAGGCTCACGGCGGAGCGATATCCCTGCGACCGACAAGATCGGGAGCGGTCTTCCGCTTGGAAGTGCCACTCGTCGAGGGAAGGAGTGAGCTATTCGCATCCTGATCGTGGACGATCACGTGTTGTTCGCTGACGCGATCACTCCCTCGCTCCAGAGGGAAGGCATGACCGTCGTCGGTGTTGCGCATTCCGCCGCGGAAGCGTTCGCTGCGCTCGAGCTCGAGCGACCCGATCTGATCCTGATGGACCTTGGCCTCCCGGACCAGAGCGGTCTCGATGCGGGCAAGCAGATCCTACGGCAATACCCCGAAACGAAGATCTTGGCCCTGACGGCACGGGGCGATCAGTGGGCCGTCGACGACGCCATCAAGGCAGGTTTCCTCGGGTTCGTCACCAAGGACACGGGGGTTTCGGAGTTCGTGCAGGCCGTTCGAACGGTCGTGGGGGGGCAGGTCGTGCTCCCGCGACGCGCCAGCAACGGCCATGGGCCGGCCGAAGACGAGGGTGCGACCCTGCTGGCCGAACATCTCACGCCTCGGGAGCGCGAGGTCCTGGCGTTGCTCGTCCAGGGGGCGAGTGGTGACGCGATCGCCCGGCCTCTCGGGATCAGCCCGAACACGGTACGAACGCACGTTCAGAGTATCCTCACCAAACTCCAGGTTCACTCTCGGCTCGAGGCGGCCGCCTTCGCGGTGCGCCACCATGTGGTGGACGATCCTGCCGCCGCCCCCCGCACCTCGCGCCCGACGGGGACGGAGCGGTGACCTCACGTCTCATCCATGCGCCGTAGGCCGGACGCCCGTCTCCTTGTCGTTCCCCGTACGGAACCTGCTGATAGGACTGCTCAGACGATCCAGCTTTCCGCTTCGGCGCTGCCGGTTCCGTTCGCGCACATGTGCGGCATAGTGCGTTCGTAGTACGCGGCCTACGCTGTCGGACGCGTGCTCGGCATCCACCGCGCTTCTACTCTTGGTCGGTCCATCTCGCGATACGACCTCAACAGGGAGGAACGATGGCGAACGGTGAGGGCAAGATCCGGGTCCTCATCGCCGACGAGCAGTCCCTGTTCCGAGAGGCGGTGCGGGTGGTCCTCGAGGGCGAGGAGGACATCGAGGTCGTCGGCGAGGCTCGCGATGGGCTGCAGGCGGTAGCCGAGGCGCAACGGACCAGTCCAGATGTGGCGATCATCGACGCGGAATTGCCGAACGCCGACGGGTTCCGGGCAACAGGTCTGATGCACTCGATGGTTCCGACGTGCCGGGTCCTGATCCTTTCGGGAGGCGAGGAAGAGCGGTCGCTCATCGCAGCGTTCGAAGCCGGCGCGAGCGGCTACCTCACCAAGGGGAGCCCCTTGTCTGAGCTGATCCAGGCTACTCGAGCGATCTACGATGGGGAAACCCTGGTTCCTCCCAAGATGCTCGGAACGCTCATCGCCAGGCTCACGCGTCGGCGGGCGGAGCAGGATGAGGCGCTCCGGCGGGCTTCGCGTCTCACCAGGCGCGAGAAGGAGGTCCTTGCCCTGCTGGCGGAGGGCGCGGACAACGATGGCATCGCGCAAGTACTCGTGATCAGCCCGCAGACGGCTCGAACACATATCCAGAACGTTCTGGGAAAGCTCGGCGTTCACTCCCGACTCGAGGCGGCCGCATTCGTTCGACAGAACGGGATCGTCGAGGATCTGGTCGGGGTCGAGAACTAGGTCGTCAGACGACCCGATCCTCCTCGTCGGATCCGAGGAAGCCGTAGAGCGAGGCGAACCGGATCAGTTCGAGCCTGCTGTGGACCTTCAGCTTGCGATGCAGGTTCTGTTGGTGCGTACGAACCGTGTGCTCGCTCAGATCGAGGCGCCGAGCGATCTCTGCCCTGCTGGCTCCAGCCGTGAGGTACGAGAGGATCCGCCGCTCACGTGGGGTGAGCGTCCTCAGCAGCCGGATGCCATCGCGGTCGACGGGATGGGGTTGGGCTCCAACCTCAGGTGTGACCTGGGTGGCGGAACGCAGCGCATCGATCACCTGCCGCCCGGTCGCGGTGCGGGGGAGCGCTCGGTTTCCCTCGATGGAAGCGTTCCCAACGATGGTGACCGACACAGCGGGGAACCTTCGTCTGATCTGCCCGACCAATGCCCGCGCATCGGAATGGTCGCGACCCTCGAGCACCAGCACGGCTCCCGGGAGGGATCGAGCGAGGGCCACGAGTGCCTGGAGGGAGTCGGCCGCGGTGGTGACACGCCATCCACGCCGTTGCAGGTAGAGGGCGGTCGTTTCGCGGAAGAGACGGTCCGTCGAAACGACGAGGACCGACTCGGTGTCGTTCATGGTGGTGAGAGGTCGGGGCCTCGGATGTGGAAGACCTCGACCGACCGTCCGGTCTTGCCCGCACGCAGCGCGAGCCATGCCGCCTGAGACCGGCTGTGCACCTCGAGTTTGCGCATGATGTTGCCCACATGGGTCCGGACCGTGTGCGCGCTGAGATGCAACCGCTGGGCGATCCCCGCGTTGTTCAGTCCATCCGCGAGCAGCTGCAGGACCTCTCGTTCGCGTTCCGTGAGCCGCGACATCCCGTCGAGCACCACGTCGACGGGGGACCTTGCGCCGCGCGCCGCAGGTTCTCTCCTAGGCTCCTTAGGTCGACGACGAACCGTTCGCGGCTCTCGTCGGCGAGCAATCGGGTCAGCTCCTGGATCCCGAGTTCGTGGCTGAGGACGCCACTGGCGCCGGCCATGGCCGCTTCCAGCAGCGCGTCACCTACCGCGGATCGTGTCAGCACCACCACCCGGGCGGGTCCATCGACGCGTCGAACCCATCGCGTCATCGCCCCCGGTCCTCCCTCGATCCCCGCGAGGACGATGTCGGGAGACAGTGAAGCGATCAGCTTCAGAGCCTCACGGTCATCGGAGGTCCATCCGACAACCTGCATCCCTGCAGCCATGTCGAGGGCATCCGCCAGCGCTTCACAGAAGAACGGCTCGGGATCGATAACGAGGACCGTCTGAGCCACTCTGCTATAGTACGCGGCCGCTGTGGCGCCGCGTCGATCCACCAGAGGGGGAAGTCGTGTCGTTGCACACGCGCCGACCCAATCGCTGAGAGGAAGCCCTCGAGCGCCTAGGTTGGGTTGCGAGCGATAGGTATTCGGTCGAGGGAACCGAGTTCGGCATACGGGCCACGGACCCCGACTTCCTTGTGCTGCTCCGCAACCACATCGGCTCGTTCCTCAGTGAAGATGCGTCCGACGAACTGTTGTTCTCGGCTGAATGTGGACAACAACGTGATCTCCCCGGAGGCAAGCGGATCGAGGCGCGCAGCCGCCTGTTCGTCGGTGCCCTGAAGATCTATGACGGGTTCTCCTACGACGAGATGGCCGGGCGGCTGATCTCCGGGGTCCGGGACATCGCTACGCGAGCCTCGAACGAGTTCGTTCGTTTCCGAGCAGGCGGTGTCGTGCACGCGGGACGAGCGACGCTCCTTCCATCGGTTCCCTCGGCATCGCTGCCGGCCCTGGTCGCGCTCCTCGTCCGGTCGGGAGGGGCCTACCTAGGAGATGAGATCGTCAACGTCGACCCCGTCCTGCGGCGGGTCCACGGCGGGACCCTCCCGCTCCTCCTGGACCCAGGAGACCTCGATCGGTTCCCCGAGCTGGTCGCGGGGTCGCCCCCACCCCGACGTCGACGGCGCACCCTCGCAGAGGGTGCGAAGGGACCCAGATATCCCGTGCGCCTCGAGCAGCTCGGCGGCTTCCGATCCGAGCCCGTGGCCCCGGACCGGGTGGTCTTCCCGACGTTCGAACCCGGCGTACGGACCGAGCTGCGGTCGATCGGCGCCGCCGAGGCACTCTTCCGGTTCACGCAGGCATGCTTGAACCTGCACATCTGGGGCGACCGAGCACTGATCCTGATGCGCGAGATGCTCGCAGCGACGACGGTCGGGGAGCTCGTGGTCGGAACCGTATCGGAGGCGGCTGACGTCTTGCTCGAGTCGGATGCACACGGAGGAGGTGAGCCGGGTGCCGGAGGACGTTAGGGATCGCCGTCGACTATCGGGGGGCTGACTGGACGACTTCGACCCAGGTTGGGTCGCGCACGACCACTACCGGATGCTCTCCTGTTCGTTCACCGTTCGCTCGGTTGAGGAGCGCTTCGCCACTGCTCTGCGGTGGCATTGCGCACCCTTCATCCGTGCGGCGGCAGAACAGCATGCGTTCTTCGTGGACCTGTTGGTCGAGGATGAGGACTCGAACCTGCCGGAGCCTTCCCTGTCGCTCTACGAGGCCGGCGTGCTCCGCTTCAGGCATCCTCGCGTGGAACGGGTTCTCGAACACGCGGTGTGGAGCCTCCATAACGCCGTCCCCAAGAGATCGCGCGACTTCCTCTTCCTGCACGCAGGAGTCGTTGCGCGTGGGGGCCAGGCCATCCTGCTCCCGGGCGCGATGGAGGCCGGGAAATCATCCCTCGTCGTTGCGCTCCTGGAGCTCGGCTTCGGCTACCTGTCGGACGAGCTCGGAGCGATCGACCCCATCACCGGGCGCCTGCACGCGTTCCCGAAGCTGATCAGCTTGGATGACGAAGCGCTCCTGCGTCTGGATGGGATCGAAGATCGGCTCGTCGACCGGAGCGGATCGATGATCGCGTTGCCTCAGCGGTTCATCCGACCGCAGGACTTGGGTTCCGCGGTGTCGGCCCCGGCTCCCGCGCGATGGATCGTCTTCCTGGGCGACGACAGGGCCGGCCCACCCCGGCTCGAACCGATCTCGCGTGCGGAGGCGGTGGAGCGCATGGCTGCGAACTGCTTCAACCTGTTCCGGTACCATGAGCGTGGCGTCGTGCTGCTCTCTCGGGTTGCTCGCTCAGCTCAGCCGTTCGAGTTGCGTGGTGGGTCCCCGCGAGAGCGAGCCGCGCTCCTGGATGGGCGCCTGATCTGACTCGGGACGGGCCCCGGGTCATGGACTGCCAAGCCCCGTGCCCGGACCGATCGTCTGACGTGCCCCCGTTGTTACAGCGGGCCGACGTACGTCGCGACGCCGTGCCGTTCACCGCTGCACACGAAGTTGGCGGGATCGCACAAGCCGACGTTCACGCAGGGGTTGTCATTGCCTTGACCGGGCGCGCAGTACGTCGAGCATGGGCCCTGCTCCTGCGTGCCCGAGGGGTTCGCGAAGCCTCCGCATTGGTCTCCGCCGCACACGCTGCCGCACGCGCCCATGCACCCGCCGTTCAAGCCCGTGGAGTGCCCACAGCCGTCCCCTCCATCATCGGGGGGAGGCGTTCCCTGACTACCGGCGAACGCCGGCGTGGCTGCAACGGTTTGGATCGCGGGCGCGACCCACGCAGCAGCAGCGGCCGTCATCGCCGCTCTGCGGATGAACTCGCGTCGATCGAGGCCGCCGCGGTCCTCATCAGTCATCGAGAAGACTCCTTCCTCCCCATCGGACATACGGTGCGTGCCCCGGTGGGGTGGTCATCATGGTACCGAGCGGAGGCCGGCTGCGCGATACGCACATGGACGTACGCGCCGAGCGGTCCCGTTGCGCTCGTTCCTCCAGCGGATGCGCGGCCGGTCCCGTCACGGATCGCTCCCTACGATGTACGACGTAGCCCGCTCATGCAGCACCTCGTTGCCAGTCGCGTCCTCGACCAGCTCGAGCGCGTCGAGCTCGGCGACCACCACGGCGACCTGGGTCGTTAGGCTGGACGCGTCGAGCCCGTATCCGTTCGCGATGTCCCGTGCCAGCTGCTGCACCGTCCCCGTCCCGTCGCACAGCTGCCAGATCAGTGTTGCCGACGGATTCAGGTGGTGCACGAGGCTGGCGTCGTCGTCGAACAGGATCAGCCCATCGCCCATGTCGATCTCGAGGACGCCCTCGCGCCGTCGAGGGGCATAGTCGTCGGGCACGGATAGCAGGGCGGCGGACGCCGGATCCGAGGTGTCGGCATCCGAGAACTCGGGGTTCTGAGAGCCCTCTTCCGTCACCTACCCATCCCTTCCGCGCGATGAAACAGGCCCCTGAGGCCGCATCGGACCTGGAGTGTCCGGAACCGGGGAAGCTCGCGCATCCGCCGTTCGTCGTATTTGTCGGACGGGAGAGCGCTTTGGGGGTCCCTTACGCGGTTCGTCGTAGCGAAGTTACGCACCGTGATTGATGAGGGGTGCAGGCCGCGTGCCTATGCTCGGCACTCCTCGATAACTGGAGGTTCGTTCTTGCGGGGGGATCCGGATCGGCGTGCGAAACTCAATCTGCGTGCGGCCGCTCTCCCTGCCCGTGTCCGCCGGGACGTGCCGCTCGCCCTCCTTGACCTTGGGATCGTGATCCCAGCCTATCTGGGCCCACTCGTCCTCAGGTTCGATGGGGTGGTCCCGCCCAGCTACTGGAACCGCTTCTGGCTCTTCATGCCGGTGGTCGTTGCGTTGCACCTGCTGGCGAACCAGGTGTTCGGCCTCTACGGACAGATGTGGCGATACGCGAGCGTTCAGGAGGCCAGGCGCGTCGTGAAGGCGGCCCTGGTGGGCGGCGGGTTCGTCATCGGCGCGAATGCGCTCGTCGGCTGGTTCGACGTCCAGCCGATGCCCCGGTCGGTCGTCATCATGGGAGCGGTCCTGTCGCTCATCGGATTCGGCGCGATCCGCTTCCAGAGCCGGCTGTTCGCCCTTCGCCGGCGCGTTGCCGCCAGCGAGGAGCGCCAGCGGATCTTGCTCGTCGGGGCGGGTTCGGCGGGCTCGATGGTGCTGAAGGACATCTTGGGGAATCCCTCGACCAACCTCCTTCCCGTGGCGTTCGTCGACGACGATCCGAAGAAGATCGGCCGCGCCCTCCACGAGGTGCGCGTGTTCGGGCCCCGCTCCGAGATCCCGGCTTTGGTCGAGCGGCTGGCGGTCGACCAGGTGTTCCTGGCGATACCCTCGGCAACGGGAGATCTCGTCCGGGAGGTGGCGGCGGTCTGCGAACAGGCCAACGTCACGCTCCGCGTCCTGCCGACCGTGCGCGAGATCGTCGACGGGACCATCACTGCCGACGACTTCCGAGACCCGCGCATCGAGGACCTCCTCGGTCGGCAGCAAGTCACCACCGATCTCGAGTCCGTCGCTGCGACCCTCCGCGGGCGACGCGTCCTGGTGACGGGGGCCGGTGGCTCGATCGGAGCGGAGATCACCAGACAGATCGCGATGTTCGAGCCCGAGTTGCTCATCCTCCTCGATCACGATGAGACCCACCTTCACGACATCGCGGTGCAGGTGGAGGCCTCGACCACCGTCGAGCAGGTGCTCACAGATGTCCGAGATCGCGAGCGGATCTTCGGTGCGTTCATGACCTACGAGCCTGAGATCGTGTTCCACGCCGCAGCGCACAAGCACGTTCCCGTTCTCGAGCGGTTCCCCGAAGAGGCGGTGCTCACGAACGTGATCGGGACGGCGAACGTCGCGGATGCTGCCGTCGCGTCGGGTGTTTCGCACTTCATCCTCATCTCGACGGACAAGGCCGTGCACCCCGTGAGCGTCATGGGTTCGACGAAATGGTTCGCGGAACAGATCGTGAGGAGCATCCACGGCATGGAGTGCGTCTTCAGTGCGGTGCGCTTCGGGAACGTGCTGGGCAGTCGCGGGAGCGTGATCCCGACCTTCATGCGTCAGATCAAGCAGGGGGGGCCGGTGACGGTCACGGACCCGGAGATGGCTAGGTACTTCATGAGCGTCCAGGAGGCCGTTCAGCTCGTCCTGCAGGCGTCCGCTCTCGCGCAAGGCGGTGAGGTCTTCACGCTCGAGATGGGGGAGCCGGTCAACATCTTGGAACTGGCGCGGAAGTTGATCCTTATGTCGGGCAAGACCCCGGGCCGGGACGTCAAGATCGAGATCGTCGGGGCGCGATCGGGTGAGCGGCTGATCGAGGAGCTCGCCAGTCAGGACGAGGAGCCCCTCCCGACCAGCCATCCGGGCATCCTGGTGGCGCGCCCGCCGGTGCCGGACCGGCCGGCCCTGCGCGCGGCGATCCGCGAGCTCGAAGCGCTGATCGCAGCGGATGACCGTACGGCTCTGGCGGCGTGCGTGAAATCGCTCGCATCCACGTACGCTCCCTCGTCGGCGGTGGTCACGGGATGAGACCTCGGATGGTCCTGGTGGCGCACCAGGAGGCCATGGTGGCGGAGGGGATCGCGGCCGCGCTCGCTCGTTTCCCCGGATTGGTGCCTGCCGCGGTGACGACGTCCGCGGCCGAGGCTGCCGTCAAGGGCCAACGCGTGGACGCGGTCGCTCTCCATGACCAGCTTCCCGGGGTCGAGAGAGCCGCTGCAACGCTTCGGCGCAGGGGGGTTCGGGTCGTCCTCGTCGCCGCCGGCTCAGCCGGTGAGGCGGAGGATCCTGCGGAAGCCGAGGTTCGGGTTTCGACGGGAGCCGCGGTCGCGTCGCTGGCCGAGGCACTGGTCCCGGGCCTTGCTACCAGCGCGCGGCCGACCGCTCGGCTGACGGCAAGGGAGCGCCAGGTCCTCGGCCTGGTGGCGCGGGGATTGGCAGCCAAGCAAGTGGCTCGCCAGCTCGGCATCAGCGCCAAGACCGTGGAGCGGCACAAGACCCGGATGTTCTCCAAGCTGGGAGTGGCCAACCAGACGGCTGCCGTCAACGTGGCTCTGAGAGCGGGGCTCGTGAAGGATCCCACGTGGGCGTGACCGACTTCCTGAAGGTCGCCCGCCGTTACTGGCCGGTCATCGTCGCGACCGTCGTGGTCGCGCTCGGCGCCGCGTGGGTCACCAACGCCGTGGGGGGCGACGCCAGTCCACCGGGTCGGAGCTATCGAGCGACCGCCGTCCTGGTGGCCTCGGTCGAGAACCCGACGTTCGGCGTGGGGCTCGGGACGCCGAGCGCTGACGCGGTTTCCGCGTTCGTGTCCCTGTACGACGTTGCCAAGCGGGCGGCCAAGGAGCTGGGGTACGAGGGGGATCCCCTCGACCTTTCGGCCCAGGTTGGGTCTCACGCCGATCCCGATACCGGATTCGTGAGCATCGAGGCCACGGCTCCGGATCCGGTGCGCGCGGAGCAGCTCTCCGATGCCTTCTCGAGGGCGGTGCTCCAGTTCCTGGTCGATTACCGGGTCCGTGCGGCCGAGCCGCTGATCCAGCAATTGGAGACCCAGGTCAAGGAGCTGGAGCAGTCGGCCCCGGGATCACCCCTCATCGACCAGTACTCGGCACAGCTACGAGCGATCCAGCTCGGTCGGTACGATCCGGGCTACGCGCGACTCGAGGGAGGCCCCGCGCAGCTCCTGCCGGACACGGGCTTCAAGGCTCCGCGCTCGTTCTTGGTTCAGGGGATCATCGCCGGTCTCATCGGGCTGGCGCTCGGGCTCGGGATCGCGGTCGTCCTGGCCAAGATGGACACCACGATCCGAACCAGGGCCGTTGCCGAGGAGGCATTCGAGTTGCCGGTGCTGGCCGAGATCCCCGTGATCCCCCGTGGCCAGCGCGAGGCCATCGTGTCCGCCACCGATCCCGCGTCACCGGCCGCCGAAGCCTTCCGTGTCCTTGGGACCGAGGTGTCCCGTCTGCCGATCCGAAACGGCAAGGGCGAGACGGGTCCGTTGAAGGAGCCCGGTGCCCTCCTCGTTACGAGTGCCGGGCCTGCCGAGGGGAAGACCACCGTGACCGCCAACCTCGCGGTGGCGTTCGCGGAGATCGGCAAGAGGGTCATCGTGCTCTCGTGCGACTTCCGACGCCCAGAGGTGCATCGGTTGTTCGGTGTGCCGAACGATGAAGGCCTGTCCGACGCGATCAGGTCCGATAACGGGAAGCCCCTCTTGTCCAACTGCACGTTCGCCACGCCCTTCGACCGCGTCTCGCTGGTGCCGAGCGGCCCACCGCAGGACACGCCCGGCGCCCTGTTGAGCTCGGACACGATGGCGACCGTGTTCGCCGAGGCGAAGGCCGTCGCCGACATCGTGCTGGTCGATTCGGCGCCCACCCTCGCCGTGAGCGATGCCGCCCGGCTCCTGCCGCACGTCGACGGCGTGCTCGTCGTTGCTCGGGCCGGCAAGACGCGACCGGACGTCGCCGCCCGAACGACGGAGATGCTTCAGCGCCTCGATGCGCCCTTGGTGGGTGTGGTCCTGAACGCGGCGACGGAGACCACGACGACCCGCGAATACCGCAGGTACGTTCGGACCGACCATGAGGAAGAAGTGAGGGAAAACCCCACCTATCGAGTCCCTTCGCAAGTGGATAACGTCTAGGGTGTTGGGCTGATGTTGCACTCCCCACGTGAGGTGATCCGCAGTCTCACGACGTACAACGACTGGTGCCAGCCCGCGACCGCCTCGGTGATCCCGGTTGGAACGGCTCGGCGAACCCGCACCCAACATGACGGTCTGCACCCGAACCTCGTGGACACCATGGACGAGCGGAGCGAACTCTGTCGACGGTTCCGCCTCCTGCCGGAGCGCGACCGGTTGGTGCTGATCCTCTGGTACCTGCGCGAGCGCACGGCAGATGAGATCGCCCGAGAGCTCGGTATCTCGCGCAGGCATTGCTTCCGGCTTCGCGCGAACGCGGTACGACGGATCGTGCGGATCGGGGCCGACGAAGCGGCAGCGTAGCGTCGGTGCTCGCGCCGCACGTTCGATCGAACGAAAGGAGTCCTCGCATTGAACGCCGATCGCATCCGAGGCTTCATCCAGACGGAGATCCTGTTCGACGGAGACGAAGTCTCGCTCGCCAACGACACGCCATTGCTGGATGGGATCTTGGACTCGCTCGGGCTGATGCAGCTCGTGGCGTTCCTCGAAGAGGAGTTCGACATCGAGGTCCAAGACGAGGAGGTCACCGTGGAGCACTTCCGCACGATCGCGGATATCGATGATCTCGTGAACGCCCGGATCGCTCAGCGGTGAAGGCGTCGACCCCACACGTCATCGAGTGGGTCACGCCGGAGCAGGCGGAGCTGTTCGAAGCCGTTGGCCATTTCGCCCGCTCGCTTCCGGACGACACCCGCGAGCGCGACCGCGCTGCGGCATTCTCCCGTGAGGCCTGGGATCGCTGCGGCAGCTTCGGGATGCAGGGATTGCCCGTCCCCAAGGAGGAGGGTGGCGGGGGAGCGGACGTCGTGTCGACGATGCTTGCCCTCGAGGGCCTGGGATACGGCTGTCGCGACAACGGCCTCGTCTTCTCGATCAACGCTCACCTGTGGACGAGCGTGATCCCGATCTGGCGATTCGGTTCTGAGGATCAGAAGGCGCGATGGCTCCGAGGGTTGTGCTCCGGCGAACTGATCGGATGCCACGCCATCACCGAACCTGAGGCCGGCTCGGACGCCTTCGGTCTGCGGGCTACAGCTCGGCATGTCGATGGGGGCTACGTGTTGGATGGACGGAAGGTCTTCATCACCAACGCGCCCCTGGCCGACGTTCTCATCGCGTTCGCCCGGACTTCCGAAGGCATCGGGTCGTTCGGGATCACGGCGTTCCTCGTCGAGCGCGGAACCGCCGGATGCTCGGTGAGCCGGGAGCTCGACAAGATGGGCTTGCGCACCTCGCCGATGTCTGAGGTCGTGTTCGATGAGTGCTTCGTCCCGGTCTCGGCGATCCTCGGCGAACGCGGACGAGGGGGCGACGTCTTCCAGGAGTCCATGCGCTGGGAGCGGGCCTGCATCATGGCGAGCCAGGTCGGCCTGATGCGCCGGACGATGGAGACCTGTGCCGACTACGCACGGCAGCGTCGCCAGTTCGGACAGCCGATCGGCAAGTTCGAGTCCGTGGCGGACAAGATCGCCAACATGAGGATCGCCGTGGACGCCTCTCGGGCACTCGTGCTCCGTGTCGGTTGGCTCATGGACCACGGACGCGATGCGACCGTGGAGGCCGCGATCGCCAAGGCCTTCGTGAGCGAGGCGAACGTCCGCACGCACCTGGACGCGGTGCAGATCCACGGCGGGTACGGCTACATGACCGAGGTCGAGATCGAACGATCCCTGCGCGATGCGGTCGGTGGCACCATCTATTCGGGAACCTCGGAGATCCAGCGCCGGATCATCGCGCGAGATCTTGGGCTTTGACGTGAAGATCGCCGTGGGGTCCTCGGCGGATCCGAGCAGCTGCGCCGCAGCGGAGTCTCGCGTATGACCTACCTCCTCGATCAGCTCCTCGACGACGCCGCATCCGAACGACCCGACCACCCGGCGGTTCGCTGCGCCGGGCGAGAGCTCACGTACCGTGAGCTGGCTGATGCGGCGAACGGCGTGGCCTGCGCCCTGCTCGAGGCCGGGCTTCAGCAGGGGGATCGCGTCGGCATCCTGCTCCCGAAACGGATCGAGACGATCGTGGCGGTGTACGGCGCCCTGAAGGCAGGGGCGGCGTACGTGCCCCTCGATCCGAAGGCGCCCGTCTCGCGTCTCGCCATGGTGGCGAAGGACTGTTCCATCGCAGCCCTCGTGACGACGCCCTCGCGAGCCGCTGCGCTCCTGCCGGCGCTCGCGGGATCGTCTCCCAACATGGTGATCCTGGTCGATGACGGCAGTCCCGGATCCGATGTCTCGTCCTCCGCGGTCGATTTCGAAGCCGTCGCGCGCCGGGCGGAGGATCCCGGGGTCAAGACGATCGATACAGACGTCGCCTACATCCTGTACACGTCGGGCTCGACGGGTGTCCCGAAGGGCGTGACCCTCACGCACCGGAACGCCCTGACGTTCGTGGAGTGGTGCGCGTCTCGGATCGGCGTTGGGCCGGGCGACCGACTCTCGAACCACGCGCCTCTGCACTTCGATCTCTCGGTATTCGACCTGTTCCTGGCTGCGCTCGGGAAGGCGACCGTCGTGCTCGTTCCTGATGAGATCGCGTTCTTCGGCGCGGAACTCGTGCGGTTCGCGAGGACCGAGAGGATCACCACATGGTATTCGGTTCCGTCCGCGCTCACCCTGATGACGCGCAACATGAAGGCTCCCGGAGCCCTCCCGGACCTGCGGACCGTCGTCTTCGCGGGCGAGGTCTATCCGACGCGGGATCTGCGCGCGCTGCGCCAGGTCCTGCCCGACGTGGCCCTGTGGAACCTCTACGGACCGACCGAGACGAACGTCTGCACCTACTACCAGGTGGGCGACCTACCCGACGACGACCGGCCGATCCCGATCGGGCGCGCTTGCGAGAACAGCGAGGTCTTCGCGCTGCACGAGCGAGGCACCGTCGCCGGGGTCGGAGAGGAGGGGGAACTGTACGTGCGTGGCTCCACCGTGATGAAGGGCTATTGGGGCCACGAGGAGAAGACCGACGAGGTCCTCGTTCGCAGTCCGCTGCCGGCACACGCAGGCGAGCGGATCTACCGAACGGGTGATCTGGTTCGCCTTCGCCCGGACGGCGATTACGACTTCCTCGGACGACGCGACCACCAGATCAAGAGTCGCGGCTATCGCATCGAGCTCGGCGAGATCGAGGTCGCTCTGTACGCTCATCCCGGTCTCGCCGACGCCGCAGCCGTGGCCATCGCTCACGCGGAGTGGGGCAAGGCGATCGTGGCGGTCGTGGTGCCGAGCGATGGGTCGACCGTCCAGCCGAGCGATGTCAAGCGGCACGTGGCCGGCCGTCTGCCCCGCTACATGGTTCCCGTCGCGGTGGAGGTCCTCGACGAGATCCCGAGAACGTCGACCGGGAAGGTGGATCGCCGTCGCCTCGAGGAGATCGTTTCCGAGGCTCAACGAGGCCGCGACGTCACGGTGAGCGGGGCAGATTGACGTGCACGTCCTCCAACTGATCGACAGCTTGGCGGTCGGGGGAGCGGAGCGCTCGATGGCTTCCACGGCCCCGTTCCTCGTCGCGTCCGACGTTCGCCTCGACGTTGCGTACCTGCGGGAGCGGCCCGGTCTGCACGAGGAGCTCCTGGCGAGCGGAGCCTCGCTCTTCCGTCTCCCGGCCGGAGGCCGCATGGCCGCCCTCCGGGGGGCGTATCGGCTGATCCGGGAACGGGCGCCCGATCTCGTGCACACGACCCTGTTCGAGGCAGATCTCGTCGGGAGGATCGCCGGGCGGGTCGCCGGCGTGCCGGTCGCATCGAGCATCGTGAGCGAGGGGTACGGGAGTGCCCACATGAGCGAGCCCGGGCTCCGCCGTTGGAAGGTGCGATCGGCTCAGGCCGCCGATGCGGCGACGGCACGCCTGGTGGTACGGTTCCACGTCCCCGCGGAGCATCTGGTCGCTGCCATGTCGCGTCGGCTGCATGTCCCTGCGGACCGGTTCGACGTCGTTCCGAGGGGTCGTGAGCCGGAGCGACTCGGCCGCCGGTCGCAGCCGCGCCGGTCGGCCGTTCGGGTCGCGCTCGGCATCGCGGACGACGAACCGCTCCTGGTGGCGGTCGGAAGACAAGAGCACGCGAAGGGACTGGACGTGCTCCTCGACGCCTTCAGGCTCGTGGTGCGTGAGCGACCGAGATCCCGACTGCTGATCGCCGGCCCGGAAGGAACGGCAACGACCATGCTGCGCCGTCGCGTCGCTGACGGCGGCCTCGACGGGGCGGCACTCTTCCTCGGGACCCGTTCGGACGTTCCGGATCTGCTCTGCGCGGCCGATGTGTTCGTTCTGGCGTCGCGGCGTGAGGGTCTACCGGGAGCCTTGCTCGAGGCGATGGCGCTCGAGACGCCCGTCGTCGCCAGTGACCTGCCAGCGGTCCGAGAGGTGTTCGACGGCCGAGAGATCGGGCGGCTCGTACCCGTCGACGACGCGCAGCGACTCGCAACGGCCATCGCCGCAACGGTCGCCGATCCCGAGGACGCGTCGCGTCGTGCGGTGCGAGGTCGCGACCGCTTCATGGAGCGGTTCACTGCCGAGGCGGCCGCCCGGGGGATGCTCGAGTTCTTCGAGCGATCCGTGGGCTCGCGCAGACCGATGCTCCTCGCGGCACCGAGGAAACGAGCCGAGCGAGAGGGATGACGGCCAACGTGAAGGCAAGGTATCTCGTCCGATTCGACGATCTCTGTCCAACGATGAACTGGGACGTGTGGGACGAGGTCGAGCACGTGCTGATCGAGGCCGACGTGCAGCCGATCCTCGCGGTGATCCCGGACAACCAGGACGCTTCGCTCATGTTGTCCGCGCCCCGGGAAGGGTTCTGGGAGCGCGTCCGGGGTTGGCAGTCCCGAGGATGGACGATCGCCCTGCACGGCCATCAGCATGTGTACACGTCCTCGGATCGCGGACTGTTCGGCTGGAACGAGCGAAGCGAGTTCGCGGGACTCGACTACGACGTGCAGTTGGAGAAGCTGGAACGGGGGACGGCGATCTTCCGTGAGCAGGGCGTCGTCCCGCAGGTGTGGGTCGCACCCAACCACGCCTTCGACCGCGCGACCGTCGCTGCCTTGCTCGCCTGCGGGGTCGACGTCGTGAGCGACGGGCTCGCCGTCTTCCCGTATCGGGACAAGGCCGGGACGCTCTGGGTGCCGATGCAGACCTGGGGCTTCAAACCGAAGCCTCTGGGCGTGTGGACGGTCTGCCTCCACCACAATGGCTGGACGTCGACGGACGTGAGCGCGTTCCGTCGCGAGCTCGAGGTCTACGGATCGCTCATGACGTCATTCGATGCGATCCTCGAGCGATACGGGGAGCGCACACGCAGCGTGGCCGACCGACTGTTCCTCGCTCAACGCAGGATGAAGCGGTCCGTACGAGAGAAGCAGCGGCGGCTCTCTCGCGCTCTGCTTCCGACCCGCTGAGCTGACGAGCTCACCACCACACGCAGACAGAGCCGGGGCTGAGTCTCATCCGAAAGGGGACGATCATCAAGAGCACAGCGCTTCTCAGGCGTCGGATCCTCTCTCGCCAGGCGAGGATCGCGGTCGTGGGGCAAGGGTACGTCGGCGTCTCTCTGGCGTGCGCCGCGGCCGAGGCAGGCTTCACCGTGCACGGAGTGGACGTCGATGAGGGACGCGTCTCCGATCTGGGTCGGGGGATCCTGTCGGTGGCGGGGGTTCGAGAGGGGGCATTCCGAGCGGGCGTGGCGTCCGACCTCCTGGCGTTCACGACGGATGCCGACGTCATCCTCGATGCCGACATCACGTTGATCTGCGTTCCGACGCCGGTCCGCGACCACACTCCCGACCTCACGCACGTGGAGCAGGCGAGCGAAGCGGTCTCGCAGCGGCTTCGGTCAGGCGGGCTCGTCGTCCTCGAGTCCACGACGTACCCGGGCACCACCGAGGAATTCGTCCGCCCGATCCTCGAGCGTTCCGGTCTGTCGGCGGGCCGCGACTTCTTGCTCGCCTATTCGCCCGAACGCATCGACCCAGGCAACGACGAGTTCGACCTCCAGAACACGCCGAAGATCGTGGGCGGCGTGACCGCCGAATCGACAGGTGTAGCCGCCCTCTTCTACGGCCAGCTGGTGGACAAGGTCGTGCCGGTCACATCCTGTCGCACGGCCGAGCTCAGCAAGCTGCTCGAGAACACGTTCCGCCACGTGAACATCGCTCTGGTGAATGAGATCGCGATGCTGTGCCATGAGATGGGCATCGATGTCTGGGAGGTCGTCGACGCGGCGTCGACGAAGCCGTTCGGATTCATGCCGTTCTATCCGGGCCCCGGTGTGGGGGGCCACTGCATCCCGCTCGATCCCACCTATCTAGCGTGGCAGATACGGCGCGACGCCGGGCATCAATTCCGGATCCTGGAGCAGGCTCAGGACATCAATGCCCAGATGCCCGGGTACGTCGCGGCGCGCATCGGCGAGGCCCTGAACGAAGCCGGGAAGGCGGTGAAAGGCGCGCGTATCCTCATCCTGGGCGTGTCCTACAAGGCTGATGTGGGGGACATCCGAGAATCGCCTGCCCTCAGGGTGATGGCGCAGCTTCACCGACGCGGAGCGACCCTCGAGTACCACGACCCGTTCGTCGATTCGGTGAGTGTGGGCGGTATCCACCTCCCACGAACCGAACTGTCACGTCGCGCCGTGGAGACGGCCGATTGCGTCGCCATCATGACACCTCACGGCGCCTACGATCTCGACTGGATCGCCCGACACGGCCAGGTCGTGTTCGATGCGCGGAACGCCTTCGGGCCCGATCGCCGTTCGAACGTCGTCGTGCTATGAACGACACGACGCGGATCCGGCGGTGCGCGACCGCGATCGACCGGTCGGTCGGTGCCGAGGTCCTGCTCGCGACCGCCGACCGGGACGAGGTCGACCGCCTCTCCGAAACCGCCGCCGCGGTCTGGCACACCTTGGACGTGGTGCGCACCCGATCCGAGGTCGCCGAGCTCATGGCGGGATCGTTCGGCCAGGAACTTCGCGCCGTGAGGGCCGATGTGGACTCGCTCCTGGATGAGCTCGTGCGACGTGGGTGGGTAGAGGTCGTCCCCGGATGATGGAAGGTCTCGTGGCACCCGTCGAGGGGGGTTCGCGCCCCGAGATGGACCCGCTCACCACCGTGAGACGGGTCGCGGCCTTCGGGCTCCCCGGGACGGAGTCGGGCGAGATCATGCCGCAAGCCGGGGCGTGGCCGGCGATCGTCGCCCGGTTGTCCACACAGCGGCTCACGGGTCTGGGGGTCGCTGCGCTCGAGGCCGGTGCGCTCAAGTTGGGCGACGCCGAGGCCGCGGACCTCCTGGAACGACACCTGGCGGCGATGGTCGTGGCGCTGCAGATCGAGCGACGCCTCCTTCGGCTGGCGCCGCGACTCGCGGCGGCCGGGGTCGAGTTCATCGTCCTGAAAGGGCCTGCGGTGGCTCGCTCCTTCTACCCGGATCCTTCCTGGCGATCCTTCGGAGACCTCGATCTGCTGGTCCGAACCCGAGACTGGCGGGCGGCCTGCGTCGTCCTGGCGGAAGGAGGCTTCAGCCGGGCGCTGCCCGAGCCTCACAGCCACTTCGACGAGCGCTTCGGTAAGGCCGCGATGCACATGGACCCGAGCGGCCAGCAGGTCGACCTGCATCGGACGTTGGCGCTCGGGCCGTTCGGACTCTGGTTGGACCCGAACACCCTGTTCGAGTCGACGGCCCCGTTGTCGATCGGCGGCGTGGCGCTTCGGCGGCTGGACGACACCACGGCCTTGCTTCACGCGTGCGTGCACGCGGCTCTCGGCTCGCGACGGCCACGACTGCTCCCGCTTCGCGACGTGTCGCAGATCGCGACGATCGGCGACGTGGACTGGGGCGCGCTGGAACGTTTGAGCGGACGATGGAGGCTCCGGGCCGTCGTGGGTCGAGCGATGGATGAGGCGGAGAGCCAACTCGACGTCGAACTCCCCCCTGCGGCCCGATGGTTACGCGAGACCGCCGTCGATCGTCGCGAGCGTCGAGTGCTCGCCGCCTACCTGACCGAACGGCGCACGCGCGGGGGGACGGCGCTCTCATCGCTCCGGGCGATACGCGGACTCCGGCCCAAGGTGGCCTACGTTCGAGCGATGCTCGTTCCGGATCGGGAGTTCCTGAGGGCCAGGGCCAGGGACGGCCGGGGTTCCTACGTCCGTCGATGGCTGGTCCCCGTTCGATGGTTCCTGTCCCGCCTGCCATGGCGCCGGAGGCACCGGCGATGACCCAGCCGCTTCGCATCCTCCACGTCGTTGCCACCGGAGATCGACGGGGGGCGGAGATGTTCGCCGCCGACCTCATCCGAGCCCAAGGGAACGGGCGGATGGACCACCGCGTGGCCGTGCTCCGAGCCAGGGGTTCGATGAAGGTCGTCTTCTCGGCGCCGACCCATGTGCTCGGTGGCGATGCCGAGACGGGGCCCCTGAACCTGTTGCGTCGATCCCGCCGCCTCCGGAGCCTGGTCCGAGGCTGGATCCCGGACGTCGTGCTGGCGCACGGGGGCGAGGCGCTCAAGCACTGCGTGCCCGCGACGCTCGGTACCGGGGCGCCGATCGTCTACCGGCGGATCGGGTCGGCTCACCCGTTGGTCGCCGACGGGCCGAGACGGGCGTTCTACGGATGGCTCATGCGCCGAGCAGCCGCCGTCATCTGCGTGTCCGAGGCCGTGCGACGCGAGACGGTCGATGTCTACGGCGTGGCGGCCGGACGAACCGCGTATGTCCCGAACGGGGTGGACCCGACGAGGGTCGGCCCGACCCACGATCGGGCAGAGGCGCGCGCGCGTTTGCGGGTGGCCCCCGACACGCCGCTGATCCTCTTCGTCGGGGCGCTGAACTGGGAGAAGGATCCCCTCGCGCTCGTGGAGGTGGCTCGAAGGGTCCTCGGCGACCTCCCCCAGGCCCGCTTCCTCCTGGCCGGCGATGGGCCCCTCCGCGCTCGCGTGGAGGCCGTCGTTCGAGCCGGTGGACTCGACGGTCGGATCGATCTCCTCGGATCGCGTGAGGACGTGGGAGACCTCCTTGGGGCCGCCGACATCCTCGTCCTCTGTAGTCGGACCGAAGGGATGCCCGCGGTCCTGATCGAGGCAGGGATCGTCGGCATCCCGATCGTCGCGTACGCGGTCGGCGGTGTCTCGGAGGTCATCGAGGACGGTGTGACCGGGTACCTGGTCCGGCCCGGCGACATCGAAGGCCTCACGGATCGGGTGCTGCAACTGGCCCGTGAGCCTGAGCGCCGCGCGGAGATGGGTCGGATGGCCGGGGAACGGGATCCGGGGAGGTTCGACATCGCGCTGATCGCACCCCGATACGCCGAGATCTACCGAACCGTGGTGCGCGTATCGGAGGAGACCGCGGACGCCCGGTTCAGCTGACGCTGGCGTTCCAGGCGGCGACGAACCGGCCCGGTTGATCGTACCGGCGGAGGGTGATCTGTTGGTGTTGCGGATCCACCACCTCGACCAGCGAATCGGGGTGTGCCGCGGAGTCGAGCCAGAACTCGTTCCCCCCGTAGACGCAGTCCTCGAGCCGGAACCAGTCGGGGTAGCCCCCTTCGCGGTTGGGGCCCACGGCGAACCCGGCCTTGCGGAACCCTCGGAACTCGCAACCGACGAAGCGGACCGGCATGACCGGCTCGGCGGCGTGGTGACCCGCGGTCACGTCGTAGTCGTGGAGGCCGGCGCCATCGAGTTTCAGACCGTCGAAGGTGACGAGATCCGGGCTCGTACCGCCGGCCTGGGCAAGGACCTCGAGCTCGGTCTCTCGGTTCGCATAGGTGACGCAGTCCTGATAGCTGTACGGGTTGCGGTAGCTGCCGTGGAGGATCCCCGATCGGCCGTTGTGATACGCGACGAACCCGCGGATGACCTGCTGGATCGGGGTGTTCTGCCACGCGTAGGAGCCCAGGATCCGGTTGTTGTGGCTCACGCACCCCTCGAACGTCCACGGGTGATCCCCCCCGAGCAGCGGCGCCCACGCGAAGCCGCTCGCCGTGGCGTTGCCTTGCACGCCGACGGCCACGCAATCTCGCGCCGCGTTGCCGCGACCGGCGCCCATGAGGAAGCCCGTCAGCGTGTAGCCACGCCCCGGTTCGTCGCTCTGGACGCGCGAGGCGACACATCGATCCAGCAGGAGTTCATCGGTCGCGTCGTTGTGGTCCCACCAGTAGGCCTCGTCGAATACGTCGTGGGCGATGCAGTCACGGATGGAGATGCCGTGGCTCATATGCGGCACGAAGGCGTGGTTGCCGCACTCGCGGACCACGACCCCCTCGATGAGGCTTCCGCGACTGCCTTCGTGCGCGTGATGGAAGTGGAGGCCGTAGCGGCCGAGGACGGCCTCCGTGACGCCGTTCTCCCCGCTGTGCCGGGGGCCCACCGCGCGGATCGAGACCTGGCTGACGGACTGTGGCCGGGTGGATCCGATGAAGACGTGAGCTCTGCCCTCGGGCGACCCCTCGATCCGAACGTTGCGGGTGAGGTTGAGGATCTCGGCCGTGAGCAGCCTGTCGCGCGCGACGGACGCCGATGGATGCGCGTGGTCGACGGGAGCGGAGAGGGTCACCGTCCGGCCGTGGATCGCGGAGACCGTGAGGACGTCGTACGCGTCATCATGGCCGTCGGTCGTCGTCGGCAGGGTGGGCGTGATCGCGATCTCGTCGCCCGCCTGCCAGCCGTCGGGGTCCTCCGCGACCTCGATCTCGGTGGCTCCGGAGGGAACGTCACCCGCCGCGCGGATCCACGGTCGGCGCGGGGAGCCGGCGAGGTCGATGCTCCCGTCGCCGACCACCCAGAGTCCAACGTCGGACTCGAGCACGTCCATCCCGCCGCCTACGAACGCGTCCTCGTTCACACCCAGGAAGGCGATCCGGTGCACGGCCGAGGGGTGCGGGCGCATCGTGAGACGGCCGCGAACGACGATGTTGCCCGTGCTCTGCAGCGTGACCGAGGCGCCCGGGGCGAACGAGAGATGCCCGCCGTCCTCGATGATGAGTCCCGACACGCGCTGGTCCGCGTGAAGGATCACGTCGCGGGTGATCACCGCTACGTCGTCGGGGCCGGGGGGGGACGCTCCCCACACCGATGGATCGCTCCAATCGGAGGAGGCGGCCCGGTGCCCAGAACGTTCTCCCGTGCAGTTCCCGAGCGTCAGGCCGACGCCCGCGGCGCCCATGAGCTTCAAGACGGAGCGTCGGCTCAGGCGGGGGACGTGGGGAATCGGATTCACGGGATCGGGCGGGACCGTTGAGCGTTCACGATACAGGACATGTCAAGGAGGCTCCGACCGTGGTGGGAGCGACGTGTGGGGGGGGTTCGCACTGACGAGGATCCTGCACCTGATCAAAGGCCTCGGTCGGGGCGGGGCGGAGCGGCTCGTCGCCACCTCCGTGCGGTATGCCGACCGTTCACGATTCGATCCAGAGGTCGCCTACCTGCTCCCTTGGAAGGACGCCCTCGTGCCCGAGATCGAAGCGGCTGGCGTGCGCACGCACTGCCTCGGGAGCGGTGGTGGTGTCGGGTGGATGGGAAGGCTTCGTACGCTCGTCGAGGATCGTGGCATCGACCTGGTACATGGCCACTCGCCGTATCCGATGGTCGGTGCTCGGCTCGTCCTGCCTCGCCGGTATCCCCTGGTCTATACGGAGCACAACATGTGGTCGCGGTACGACCGGCCGACGTACTGGGCGAACCTGTTGACGTACGCGAGGAACGCACACGTGTTCGCCGTTTCAGACCAGGTCCGTCGGTCCGCGAGATACCCAGCGGCGCTCGGGTTCCTGTCGATGCCTCCGATCGAGACCCTGTATCACGGGCCTGATCGCGAGGCCATCTCGAGGATCGATCCTCCCGACGGGGTCCTCGGGGAGCTCGGCGTGTCCGAGGGGGCGCCCGTCGTTGGCACGATCGGGAACCTGAAAGAGCACAAGGGCCACGAGTACCTCCTCGAGGCGGCGACGATCGTCCGACGCGAGGTCCCCGAGGCTCGGTTCATCGTCATCGGGCAAGGACCTCGGGAGGCGTCGTTGCGCCGGAAGGCTCGCGATCTCGGGCTGGATGGGACGGTGGTGTTCGCCGGCTACCGAGAGGACGCCCTTCGCGTCGCCGCGACGTTCGACGTGTTCGTGCTGTCCTCCCTCCACGAGGGTCTGTCCATCGCCCTCCTCGAAGCGATGGCGCTCGGCAAGCCCCCGGTCGTCACCCGCGTGGGCGGCCTTCCCGAGGTCGTTCGGGACGGGGAGGACGGGCTGATCGTGCCGCCAGGTGACGCCGAAGCGCTCGCGAGCGGGATCCTCCGCCTGCTGAAGGACGAGTCCGCCCGATCGAAGCTCGGGGATGCGGCCCGGGGACGAGCCGCCGCCTTCGACATCCGACAGGCGGTCCGACGGATGGAAGCGGTCTACGGGGAGCTGGCGCCATGAGCCCGTCAGCCGGGATCGAGGAGTACACCGTGCGGCCGTACAGGGACGAGGACGAGCCCCAGGTGCTCGCGTTGTTGGGCCAGGCCCTGGGCGGGGGACCCTCTGGTCACCGATCGTCCGAGTTCTTCCGCTGGAAGCACGTCGACAACCCCTTCGGACCTTCCCTCATGTTGGTTGCGGACCTCGCCGATCGGGTGATCGGCCTTCGCGCCTTCATGCGGTGGCGGTTCCGAGTGGACGACCGTGCCGTGGAAGCCGTCCGCGCCGTGGACACGGCGACCCACCCCGAGTACCAGGGCCTCGGCGTGTTCCGTCGTCTCACCGAGGAGGCTCTCGGGGTGCTCGAGCGTGAGGTCGACCTCGTCTTCAACACGCCGAACGAGAAGAGCTTGCCCGGCTATCTCAAGATGGGGTGGGAGACGGTCGGGCGGATCCCTGTCCACGTCCGGGTCCGACGACCGGTCAGGTTCGTCAGGCGGGTCCGTTCGTTGCGGGACGCGGATGCCTCCGGGGCGGCGACGCTCCCCGTGGATGCTCCGACGGCCGCCGACGTCCTCGGATCGCGCCGAGAGGTGGAGGAGCTCTTGGCCGGCTCGAGTCCGATCGGCGATCGGCTCACGACCCCGTTGACCCACGCGTTCCTGTGGTGGCGGTACGGCTCGGCTCCGGAGCTCGACTACCGCATCGTGCCCGAGGAGCGCGGCTCGGGGCTCGCCGGGTTCGCGGTGTTCCGGGTCCGACCCCGCGGGTCGTTGCACGAGACGACCATCGCCGATGTCGTCGTCCGCTCGGGCGACACGGCCACGGCGACCCGGCTGCTCCGCAGGGCGATACGGGCGGCGCCGGTCGACCATGTCACGTGTCACTTCGCCCGGGGATCCGAGGCCGGTGCGGTGGCCCGTCGATGCGGGTTCGTGCCGGTGCCCGCGGGGGTCACGTTCGTCGTGAACCCTCTGCGCTCGGCCATGCGTCCGGACCCGAGGCAGCTGCGATCGTGGAGGCTCTCGCTCGGTGATGTGGAGGTCTTCTGATGAGGAGCGTGATGGCGTGATCGGCCGGGTCCTGCTCTCCGAACCTGTCCACACGATCCTGAGCGCGCTCCGTGATCCGGGATTCCGGGACGGGCTGGCGTTCGGACTCCTGGCACTTCCCGTGGGTGCGTTGGCCGGCCTGGCCGCGCGCAGACCGGGGCGGGTGGCGGCGCGCATCGGGGGCCTGTGCTTCGTTGCTGCCTCGGGATCGGCGCTCGCACGCACCGAGGGCTTGACCGACGGGCTCGTGGTCGGACTCGTCGCGCTGGTGGTGGCCGGAGCACTGTCCGCCTTCGTCCCTCGTAGCTCCTCGCGCGTCGTGGTCGGGGCGCTCCTCGCTGTTCCTGGAGCCTGGATCGTGGTTCACGCGGAGGGGATGCCGGAGATCGGCTGGATCCGAGGCCTGTTGGGCGTCGGCATCGTCCTGGGGGCCGCTCTTGCGTCCGATCTCGATCGTCGGTGGCGGGACATCGGAGCCGGACCGGTCCTCATGGCCATCTCGGTGCTCGGCGTCTACGCCACCGTGCCCGACACGGAACAGGCCCTGGTGCTGCTCGGGGCGTCGCTGCCGCTCGCGCTGCCCGGGCTCATCGGGTCGCCGAGCTCACTGTCTTCGCTCGGGCCGGCGGGGGCCTTCGGGGCGGTCGGGCTGCTCGCCTGGGTGGTCGGCGTGGGAGGCGCCGCCCGAACCAGCGCGATCGTCGGCGGGTTGGCCTGTCTCGGGCTGTTCGTGGTCGAGCCCGTGGCACACGCATCCACCCGAGAACCCGCCCGGGTGCTCGCCGACCTCCATCGGGGTCGGTTGCACGAGCTGGCGATCCTGTCGGCCGCCCAACTCGTGCTCGTCTACGTCTGCTCCCGCGTCGCGGGCCTTCGCGAGACGGCGGCGGGTGCCGCCTGGATCGCGGGCGCCGCTCTCGTCCTCGGTGTGGTTGCCCTCGCGCTCGGCGGAGTGGCACTCAGGAGGGCTCTTCGAACGGAGGGAGCGCGGGCGTGACGACCTTCGCACTGGCCCACATCCTTGACCGCTGGAGCGGGCGCGGTTCCGCGGCCCGGGGACTCATCGTGGCGTTCGGCATCATCGTGACCGCTCTCTACGTGGGGACGCTCCTGTCGCTTATGCAACGAACCCCGTACGACACGTGGGGTGCCTTCATCATCGGTCCCGCGATCGTTCTCGCCACGATCCCGGCGATCGCGCGGCAGGCGAGACGCGAGCGGAACGATCGGCTGTTCTGGCTCCTGTTGGCGGCGCTGGTGCTCAAGATGCTGGGAGCCCTGGTCCGCGTGTACGTGGTCTCCGATGTCTACGGTGGGCAAGGCGACTCCCTCGACTATCACAGCGAGGGCACGAGGATCGCTCTCCTCTTCCGGGCGGGGGACTTCAACACCGGGCTGCCCACCTTGCACGACACGGACTTCATCCGCTTCTTGACGGGGATCATCTACACCTTCACCGGCAGCACGTTCGTCGGTGGGTTCCTCATCTACTCGTGGCTCGGTTTCTGGGGTCTCTTCTACTTCTACCGGGCGTTCACGATCGCGGTCCCGGACGCCAAGCGATACTCGTACGCGAAACTCCTCTTCTTCTTGCCGTCCCTGGTCTTCTGGCCGTCGGGCATCGGCAAGGAGGCGTGGATGGTGTTCGCGCTCGGCATCGCCGCCTACGGTGGGGCGCGCGCGATGACCGGGGCGTTCTGGCGTGGCATGGCCGTCGCGATCGGGGGCCTCTGGTTGTGCTGGCTCGTTCGTCCGCACATCGCCGCCCTCATGGCCGTCGCCCTGGTCGTCGGATCCGTCGTCGGCAGGTCGTCCTGGAGGCTCAGGGAGTTCGGCTTGCTCCTGCGCGTGGCGTCGGTCGCGCTCGCCATCGTGGTCGCCGGACTCGCCGTCAGGCAGGCTCAGCAGTTCCTCTCCGATGTCGGGTTCGATACGAGCGGAGGATTGGGCCAGGCGCTCACGCAGACGAGCCAGCGTACGGGGAAGGGGGACTCGTCCTTCGAACCATCGATCGTCAAGACACCCCTCGATCTCCCCGCGGCCGCCGTCACCGTCATGTTCCGTCCATTCCCGATCGAAGCCACGACCCTGCAGGCGATGGTGGCATCGCTCGAGGGCGCGTTCCTCTTCGTGCTCGCGATCGCCCGTCTCCGGTGGATCCTCGCGGCCCTCAGGAGCGTCCTGAAGGTCCCGTACATCGCATTCGCCTTCTTCTACTCCGGGATGTTCGTCATCGCCTTCTCGAGCATCGCGAACTTCGGCCTCTTGGTCCGACAACGGGTGCAGCTCCTGCCCATCGCCCTCGTCGTGCTCTGCATCCCGCCCAAACCGAAGGAGCCGCTCGCTCAGCCCACTCGGCGTGGGACCGCGGCCGAGGTCAGGACGTGAGACGGGTCCCCTTGTCCGATCCGGTCGCGGTCGCCGGAGCCGGGCGCATCCGGCCGACGGGCGGGCCGCATCTTCACGGCGTCCTTGTCACGTACCGCCGACCCATGCAGCTCGCGATGACGCTGGAGAGGATCTGCAGCCAGGAGCGGCGCCTCGACACGCTCCTGGTCGTCGACAATGCCCCGGCCCCGAACATGCGGTTCCTCCTTCGGTGTTTCGCGCGCGAGGGCACCGCGATGCACTACCTGCCAGCGGCGGAGAACCTCGGATCCGCAGGTGGCTTCGCGTCCGGGATGAGCCGGGTGCTCGAGTTCGCGCACGATGAAGACTGGATCGTCTTGCTGGACGACGACGACCCGCCGCTGTCGTCCGCTTGGTTCGGAGAGCTGTTGGACGTCGCGGTCCGGGCCTTCGCCTCGGATCCCATGACCGCCGCAATCGGGTTCGGCGGGGCACGGTTCGATCGGTTCCGAGCTCGCCTGGTTCGACCCGCGTACGATCGAAGGGATCCGCTGACGCCGGTGGACCACTTCGCCTCGGATCCCATGACCGCCGCCATCGGGTTCAGCGGGGCACAGTTCGATCGGTTCCGGGCTCGCCTGGTTCGAGCGGCGTACGATCGGGGGGATCCGCTGACGCCGGTGGACTACTTCGCCTCGGGTCACCTCCCCATGTACCGCGTCGGGGCGATCCGGGACGTCGGAACGTTCAGGAGCCTCCTGTTCTTCGGTCTGGACGAACTCGAGTTCGGACTGCGACTCGGACGAGCCGGCTACGCCCTCTACGGGCTCCCGCCGCCCATTTCCGTCCTTCGATCCGAGCGGCGGAAGGTCAAGCCCAACAAACGGAGGATCGGGAGGCGCTTGCGGATCGAGGGCGCCGATTGGCGGAGGTACTATAGCCTGCGCAACCTCATCTACATCCTCCGCACCTCCGGTCGTCCGCTCCTGGCGCTACGTGTCACCCTCACCCGGGGGCTCCTCAAGCCGATCGTCAACGGGCTCCTGAGTCCCCGGCGAGCGGGGGCACAGCTGGGACTGCATTGGAGGGCCAGCCGCGATGCCTGGACCGGCCGGATGGGGCGCACCCTGGATCCGGGGCCCACCGGCGAGGACCGCCAACGCGTATCGCGCTCCTCACAGGAGCCGCGGGCAGCATGAGGCTGTCTCCGGGTTCCATCGCGAGGAAGACCGTGAAGGCGGCCGCGCTCCCGTTCGGTCTCCCGGCGAGACGGCGGCCGGGCGACCTCGCGATCCTGCTGTACCACCGGGTCGGAAGCGGGTCGGGCGAGATCACGATGCCGGCCGCGGCCTTCGAGGGGCATCTCGCGGCCCTCGCAGAAGGAGGATGGGTCAGGTCGCTCGATGAGGCCTTGGGCGACGATCGGGGCGGTGTGGTGCTCACGTTCGACGACGGGTACCGAGACTTCCCCGAACAGGTGGTTCCGCTCCTCGTGCGCTACCGGTTGCCTGCGGTGCTCTACCTGGCCACCGGCCTCGTGAGCGGCGGCAGCCTCGGCGCCAACGGGGAAGCGCTCACCTGGTCGCAGCTCGCCGACGCGACGGCGACCGGGCTCGTCACGGTCGGGGCGCACACGCACAGCCATCGCTCCCTTTCGCGGACCTCCGAGCAGGTGGCCGAGGACGAGATGCGTCGGTCGAAGGAGCTGATCGAGGACCGTCTCGGCATCGCCTGTCGGCATTTCGCCTATCCCTTCGCCGTTGGGTCCTCGGCGGCGGACCGGGTGGCGCGTCGGCTCTTCGACTCGGCTGCCCTCGACGCGTGGAGGACGAACCGGAGGGGCCACGTGGATCCGTACCGGCTCGGCAGAACGCCCGTTCTCCGGAGCGACGGACAGCTGTTCTTCCGGGCCAAGGTTCGCGGGCTCCTGGACAGGGAAGCCCTCGCGTACCGGGCGCTCGGCCGGGGCCCGTGGAGCAAGGGCTGATGACCCGGGTCCGCGTCGCCCACATCGCGAGCGTCGATCTGACCCACCGCTTCCTCCTGCTCGGGCAACTCCGACGGCTTCGCGAGGAAGGCTTCGAGGTCACGGCTATCAGTGCTCCGGGGCCGTGGGTCGACGATCTGCGAGGCGAAGGCATCAGGTTCCTGCCGTGGAGGATCACGCGGGCCTGGGATCCGATGAGCGACGCGCGGTCGCTCGCCGACCTCATCCGGATGCTCCGGCACGAGCGGTTCCACGTCGTTCACACCCACACGCCGAAGGCGGGCGTGTTGGGGCGGGTGGCCGCCAGGCTGAGCGGGGTCCCGTGCATCGTGAACACGGTCCACGGCTTCTACGCCACGCCCGAGGACCCTCTCGCCAAGCGCCTGCCGGTGCTCGGCCTCGAATGGCTCGCTGCGAGGTTCGGCGATCTCGAGCTCTTCCAGAGCGAGGAGGACCTGCGTTGGGCCCGGCGGATCCGGCTCGTCGGTCCGTCTCGCAGCGTCCTGCTGGGTAACGGCATCGACCTGGGGTCGTTCGATCCGGCGGCTGCGGACCCCGAGGCCGTGCCCCGGCTCCGTCGCGAGCTCGGCCTGGAGGATGATGCCCTCGTCGTCGGCGCGGTGGGGCGGCTCGTCGCCGAGAAGGGGTACCGGGAGCTGTTCACGGCAGCACACTCGGTGCAACGGGACCTTCCGAGCGCTCGGTTCGTGGTCGTGGGTGATCGCGATCGGGCGAAGTCCGACGCGATCACGGAGGAGGAACAGGAGCATGCAACGGTGACCGATCGGGTCGTCTTCACGGGCTGGCGTTCCGACGTCCGGACGCTCCTGGCCATGTTCGACGTCTTCGTCCTCCCGTCCTGGCGCGAGGGCGTCCCACGCTCGGCGATCGAGGCCGCGGCGATGGGAAAGCCGCTCGTGCTCACCGACATCCGCGGGTGCCGCGAGGTCGCTCGGGACGGGGTCGAGGGCATCCTGGTTCCTCCGAGGGAGCCGGTTCCCCTCGCCCGAGCGATCGTCTCGCTCCTGCGGAACGAGGAGCTCCGCGTCCGGCTCGGAGCCGCGGCCAGGGCGCGCGCCATGGCGCGATTCGACGAGGCACGGGTGGCCGACACGGTCGTCGAGCACTACCGGCGCCTCCTGTCGAGGCGGGGTCTGCCCGTGCCGGTCTCGGCCTCCGGAGGGGAGCACGCGGCCGTGCAACTCCGCGCGGCGCGCGCCGAGGATGCGGGGGCGCTCTCGCGGCTGCACCGCGAAACGATGCCGACGGCGTTCCTGCCGACCCTCGGCGACCGCTTCCTGCGGCAGCTCTACCGGGCGCTCGCATCCGATGCGCAGGCGATCGCCTTGGTGGCAGAGGATCGGGAGGGGATCCTCGGGTTCGCGACCGGTGTGTCCTCGGTCCGCGCGTTCTACCGACGTTTCGTCTTCCGTCATGGCGTGCCGGTGGCGGCTGCGGTCTTGCCGGCTCTGACCCGACCCGGAACGCTCCTTCGGGTGAAAGAGACGCTCGCCTACCCGAAGGGCGCCGGCGCCGAGCTCCCGGACCCGGAGCTCCTTTCCATCGCGGTGGCCCCGAGGGCGAGGGCCCGCGGCGTGGGCCGGGCGTTGGTCGAAGGGGTGGTTCGAGGCTTGGGCGACGGCGGAGCGGAGGAGCTCAAGGTGGTCGTGGGCGCCGACAACGATGCGGCGAACGCCCTCTACGAGAGCGCGGGGTTCCACCCGCATAGCCGGATCTCCGTGCATGCGGGTGTTCCCAGCAACGTCTGGACGATCCGATGCCGTTCGTAGTCGCCCTCGTGGGCGCCCTGCTCCTCACCCCGCTGGCAGGCAGGCTCGGGTCGGTGCTGGGGCTGGTGGACAGGCCCGCGAACGACCTGAAGATCCACAACGACCCGGTCCCCGTGCTCGGCGGCGCGGCCGTGGTCGTGGCGACCATCGGCACGGCCCTCGCGATCGGGCCGAGGTTCGCGGCTGCCGTGCCTCTGGCGGTGCTCTTGGCACTCGTGGCCGGGCTGATCGACGACCTGAGACCGACGCCGCCCTGGGCGCGCCTGCTCGCGCTGACCGGGGCCGGTCTGCTCCTCGTCGTGGGTGGGCAGGGCCTCGCGCCGTACGGGGCCTTGGGTGGCTTCGGGGCGGTGCTCCTCGCCCTCGCCTGCTCGAACGCGGTCAACCTGGTCGACGGACAAGACGGACTGGCGGGCGGCCTGGGGGTTCTCGCCGCCCTTGGCCTGGCAGGCCTGTGCGCGCGCAACGGTGACGCTGCCGGAACGACGCTCGCGCTCGCGCTGGCCGGCGCCCTGTCCGGGTTCCTCGTGTACAACGTCCCTCCCGCCCGGATCTACCTCGGCAACGGCGGGGCCTACGCGGTGGGGATCCTCCTCGCTGCGCTCGCCGCCTCGGTCGCGAGGCACGGCGGCTGGGCGGGGATCATCGCGAGCGGACTCTGCCTGGGTGTCTACGCCTTCGAGCTCGTCTACACGGTGCTCCGACGAGCCCATCTGCGCCAGCCGATGGCGGCTGGCGACCGCTCGCATTCCTACGACCGCCTCGCCCGGCGGATCGGCCGGAACCGGGCGACGCTCGTGTTCTGGGGTCTCGGCGCGATCGCCGCAGGGCTCGGGCTCCTCGCGGACACGCTGGGGATTACCGGAGCGGCCGTGATCGCTGTCGCGGTGCTCGGAGCCGCCGCCGCGGTCGGCTGGGCAGGTCTGGGGTTCGGGAAGGTCCGTCTACGTCGACTGCGATAGGTGAATTGCAGCGCGAGGGGGATGGACGCTCGTTCCCGGCCTACTACGGTTGCCTCAGCTCGGCTGGATGTCCCTACAGCAGGTTCCGAGGGAGCATCCGCCCTCGGCCCAGGCCGTGCGCGTCGGGGAACGTGCCGGCAGGCGAACGGTGCATATGAGCCGGGATCGCCGATCGTTCGAACGAAGGAGTCCTGAAGAACGTGGCGGCGACGGTACCGATCCCGAACTCGCTGCATCCCGTCCTGCTGCCAGAGGCGGATCGGTCCGAGGACGACATCCCCCTCGTCCGGCCGACGATCCCGGATCCTCGGGCCGTGGCCGACGACGTGGAACGGATCCTCGCGAGCGGTGTGCTGACCAACGGTCCCTACGTGCGAGAGCTCGAGCGGCGGGCGGCCGAGTTCCTCGGCGTGAAGCACTGCGTTGCCGTGTCCTCGTGCACGAGCGGTCTGATGCTGGTGCTGCGAGTCTCCGAGCTCTCGGGTGACGTGGTCGTCCCGTCGTTCACCTTCGCCGCCACCGCTCACGCGGTTGCGTGGAACGGCCTGCGCCCGGCGTTCGCGGACATCGACCCTCGAACGTTGACCCTGGCTGCAGAGGCGGTGCGCAAGGTCGTCGGAGTGCGGACCTCCGCGATCCTTGCCACGCACACGTTCGGCACCCCCTGCGACATCGAGGGCCTCGAGGACGTCGCCGAGCGGAACGGCATCCGGCTGTTCTTCGATGCCGCGCACGCGTTCGGATCTCGTCATGCGGGCGTTCCCATCGGGGGGTTCGGAGACGCCGAGGTCTTCAGCCTGTCGCCGACCAAGGTCTTGGTCGCCGCCGAGGGTGGCATCATCGCGACCAACGACGACCTCCTCGCCGAACGATGCCGGATCGGTCGCGACTACGGCAATCCGGGTGACTACGATTGCCGGTTCGTCGGCTTGAATGCTCGGATGTCCGAGGTGCACGCCGCCGTCGCGCTCGCATCGCTCGAGGGGCTCGACCACCGGATCGAGCACAGGAACGCGCTCGTGACCAGGTACCGTGAAGGGCTCGGCAGGCTTCCCGGGATCGGGTTCCCGGAGGTACCGACCGGGGACCACAGCACGTACAAGGACTTCACGATCCTCGTCCAGGGCGAACCGTTCGGACTCGGCGCGGAGGATCTGGGTCGAGCCCTATCCGCCGTTGGGATCGAGACCCGCCGCTACTACGCGCCCCCGGTCGACGCGATGGAGGCCTATCGCTCGCTCGTGCCGCGCAACGGCGGCCTTCCCGTGACCCGAGCGGTCGCGGAGCAGGTCCTCACGTTGCCGCTGTGGTCAGACATGACGCCGGTACAGGTCGACCGTGTCGTCGACGCCGTGGCGAGGATCCATCGGTTCGTCCGACGCCAGGATGCGGGGACCGAGCGGAACCGCAGGGGTGCGGCCATCGCCCGTTGACGGACCGCGGCCCGATCCTGGTTCCCGGGAACCGTCGGGTCCTCCGGTTATTCGGTTCGAGCGGTGCTGATCGACGACGGTTCCTCCGAAGGCGGGGACTGGGATCTCGTGCGCTGCACCGCCGATCAGGGCAGGGAGCTTCAGCCGGATGACTTCGACGTCCAAGACATCAACCCGGCCACCACGATCAGGGTCCAACGGGGGAACGGGACCGCGTTCCGCATCACCGGGTCGGGTAGCGCTGTCACCGTCGAGGACATCCCACCGTTCTACTGATCTTCGTGCGCGGCGTCCGATCCCGTGTCTCGATGCCAGCCAAGCGATGGCCCTGGTCCGTGGAGCCGTAGGGCGAGGACCGCCCCGAGCCACTCGACGGAGTGCCGTAGGGCCGAGCCGTACGCTCGCTGGGACAGGCGTTTGTGCGCCGTGCCCGCGGCCGCGGCGGCGGCGAACAGGCGGACGAGCCAGCGCTCGCGGGGGGTCGTCGGGTCGACCGGGCCCGTCTCCGCGTAGCCGCGAAGGAAGGCATCCTGGAGCTCGGACCCGATCCGTCGTTGCTCGTGGCGGGCCTCGGCATCCTGCCCGAGGATCTTCGCGAGGCTGAACGTGAACCGCGCGATATCTCGGCTCACCGCCTCGAACGTCGTCACGACCGGGAGATCCAGGAGGTACAGGTGTCCCGGCCCCGCGAGTCGGAACTGATGCGGCCCGATGTCGCCGAAGGCTCGTGCGATCGCGAAACCGTCCGCCAGCCGTTCCGCGGTCCTCCTGCGAACACCGCAGACGCGCGCGGCATCCCGGAGGCCTCGGAGCGCCTGTTCCCTCGAGGACGCGTCGGCCGGATCGGGGGTGGATCGGGCGTGGTAGGCGCCCAACGCCTTGCCACACGCCTCGAGCACGAGCGTCGGCTGACTCGGGGACCCATCCCAACCTGGATGCGCGAGATCCGACACGAGGAAGTACAGATCGACCCCTTCGACGTAGCCCGTGCAGACGAGCGGGGGACGCCCGTCCCATCCGAGGGCGCGCGGGACGGCGACGGAGATGGGGCCGGCGATGTCGAAGCTCCCCCCCAAGGTATCCAGTCCTTCGTGAAGCGAACGGGCGGTCTCGGGTGTCCATCTGCGACCGACCTTGAGCATCACGTCCGGTGATCCAGAGGAGGCACCACGGCAGCGATACAGGGAGGCGGTCCTGCTCTGCCACCGCCCGGCGACGACGAAGCGCTCCGCGGTCTCGGGCCATCGGAACCGATCCTGGAGACGGAGGAGGACCGCGTTCAGATGGGCCTCGGAGAGCGGTGAGGGGACGGGGCGGCCCAAGGGACGTTCGCGTCGGGAGCCCCTCGGCATCGCCCTTTATCGTAGCCGAGCACTCCAGATCCTCGCCGGCGCCCGCGGGCGAGGAATGCAGTAGGGAACATACGCAGGGCGGACCATGACACCGTACGGCCGGGGCAACACGCTTGCCGCACGCCAGTTCGGACCTGCCCGGCGGCCTTGTTCGCCGGTGTCTCTTCCCGGCTGGCACGGCAGGTGGACGGATCGATACGGAACGACGGAGCCGGCGAGGCACCTCGGCTCCTCGAAAGGAGCGACCATGGCGGACCTGGCGGCGATCAAGGATCGGCAGCAGGAGGCGTGGGCGGCGGGCGACTTCTCGATGTTCGCCACGACCATCGTGATCGTGAGCGAGCGCCTCTGCGAGACGGTCGACCTTCGAGCCGGCCAGCAGGTCCTGGACGTGGCCACTGGAAGCGGCAACACGGCCATCGCTGCGGCCCGACGGGGGTGCGAGGTCACGGGGGTCGACTACGTGCCGGCCCTCCTCGAGCGGGGACGCATCCGAGCGGACGCCGAGCGACTCGCGGTGACGTTCCTCGACGGTGATGCGGAGGATCTGCCGTTCCCCGATGCGTCGTTCGACGTCGTCCTGTCGACGTTCGGGACGATGTTCGCCCCGGACCAGGAGCGGACGGCGAACGAGCTCCTCCGCGTGTGCCGACCCGGCGGCAAGATCGGCCTGGCGAACTTCCCCCCCGACAGCCTCGCCGCGGGGTTCTTCCGGGCAGCCGCCAAACAGATATTGCCGCCTCGCGGGGTGAAGGCGCCGGTGCTCTGGGGCACCGAGGAGAGGAACCGCGATCTCTTCGGCGACGCCATCCAGTCGCTCGTGTTGAAGCGTGAGAGCGTCCTGCTGCGCTACCGGTCGGCCGAGGACTGGCTCGAGTTCTTCCGACGCTTCTTCGGACCGATCGGCTCCGTGTTCGACGCCATCGATCCCGAACGCCAGGAGCGCTTCGGTCGCGAGCTCATGGACCTGGTGATCGAGGCGAACCAGTCGGGCGACGAGACCATCGTGGCGCCCGTCGACTACGTCGAGGTCGTCGCGGTGAAGCGCTCGGATGGATCTTCGCGAGGCAACGGGTCGATCTCGGGAGCCCGAGGTTGAGCCGGCCCGCGACCGCCGGCGATGCCGGCAAGCGGATCCGGATCGGCACCGGCGGCACGCTCGGCCCGCCGGCGGCCGCCGTCGGGACGCGGGCCCGCAAGCTCGAGCGTGCCGGTTTCGACATGGTCACGTGGCCCGACCACCTCATGGGTTGGCTCCCGGAGTCCCTGTGGACCCCCGACGTGTCTCCGCTCGTCGCCATGAGTCCCAGCAAGAGCCCGCACGTGTTCCTCGACGCGGTCGCGTGCATCGCGGTTGCGGCAGCCTCCACGGACACGATCCAGCTGGGCACCTGCGTCACCGACCCGATCCGCAGGCATCCCGCGGTGCTGGCCAACGAGTTCCTCACCCTCCATCACATGAGCGGAGGGCGCGTGGTCTTGGGGATCGGCGCGGGCGAGGGCGAGAACACGATCCCGTACGGGATGGACTTCGGTCACCAAGTGTCCAAGCTCGAGGAGGCCCTTCAAGTCATCCGGCTGCTCTGGGAGTCCGACGGCCCGGTGGACTTCGATGGCCGATGGTTCCCCCTGTCCGGAGCCGTCCTCGGGCTGGGTCCGTACGAGGGTTCGTACCCACCCATCTGGGTGGGTGCGCACGGCCCGAAGATGTGCGAGCTGACCGGCGCCTACGGCGATGGCTGGATCCCGGTCATGATGCCGCTCGACGAGTACCGCACCCGGCTGGGATGGATCGAGGAGGCTCGACGCCGGCACGGGCGCGAGGCGCAGCCGTTCGACGTGGCCGTCCGCTCGTACGTGGTCGCCCACGAAGACCACGAGACCGCACACCGGATGCTGGACCATCCGCTGATCAAGGGATTGTGCCTCTCCCTGCCTGACTGGTTGTACAAGACCGTGGGCTCCGAGCATCCGTTGGGCGATGGCTTCCACGGTCTGCGTTCCTACATCCCGTCGGGGATCCCAAGGGAGGAAGCCCTGCAGCTCATCGACCGCGTGCCGTTCGAGCTGGTCCACCAGTACATGCTGCACGGGACCCCGGACGACATGGTCGATGGCATGAGCCCGTACATCGAGGCGGGGGCGTCGCTCATCGTGCTCCACAACATGGGCTTCCTCGCCGACCCGAGCACGTCGGCCGCCTCGCTGCGCCTCCTGGTGGAAACCGTCCAGCAGGCGAACGCGAGGTTCAACCGCCCGCTGGGCGAGGCGATCGAGGAGCTCGTGCTTCGGTGAGCGGGTGGACCGCCGGGCGGACCGGCCGGGATGGAGTCGCGGTCACCGGGTGGCCACGTTGAGGCTCCGTCGACCGGGCGGGCGCCTCGCCCTGGTGAGCACCCTGAGCCTGCTGTTGCTCGCCGGGCTAGGTGACGGCTCCCTGCTCCGACCCTCTGCTGCCCAGGCCCTGCCGTCGGGCTTCCAGGTCACGACGGCGATCAGCGGCTTGAGCACACCGACCGCGGTCGCCTTCTCCCCGGATGGCCGGGTCTTCGTGGCCGAGAAGAGCGGTCTGATCAAGGTCTTCAGCGATCTGACCGACACAACGCCGACGATCTTCGCCGACCTCAGCACGAACGTGTACAACTTCTTCGACCGGGGGCTCCTCGGGCTCACGCTCGACCCGAGCTTCCCCGCGCGTCCGTACGTCTACGTCCTCTACAGCTACGACGGCGACATCGGAGGTCCCGCACCGAAGTGGGGCACCCCGGGCGTCCTGTCGGACCCCTGTCCCGACCCGCCCGGATCGTCGCCCGACGGGTGTGTCGGAGCCGCTCGTCTGTCCCGGCTCACGGCCGCCGGCGACGTGATGACCGGGCCGGAGCAGGTGCTCATCGAGGATTGGTGCCAGCAGGGGCCGACGCACTCGATCGGCACCGTGACCTTCGGTGCCGACGGGGAGCTCTACGTCGGCGCGGGGGACGCTGCGTCCCCGAACGATTATGGGCAGTTCGGAAGCCCGGTGGTGAACCCGTGCGGGGACACTCCGGGTGGCGTCGGCGGGGCGATGTCGCCACCCACGGCGGAGGGAGGCGCGCTCCGGAGCCAGGACCTGCGGACCCCCGCGGATCCCACCACCCTCGACGGCACGATCATCCGCGTGGATCCCAACACGGGCGCCGCCGCTCCCGGGAACCCGATGATCGGCAGCAGCGATCCCGAACGCCCGGCGGGTCATCGCGTACGGGCTCCGTAACCCGTTCCGGTTCGCGATCAGGCCCGGGACGAACGAGGTCTGGGCCGGTGACGTCGGCGAGCAGACCTGGGAGGAGATCGACCGGATCCCGGATCCGACCGACGCCGTTGTCGAGAACTTCGGCTGGCCCTGCTACGAGGGATCGCCCCGCATGCCGGGATGGGACACGCGGAACCTGACCATCTGCGAGAACCTGTACAACGAACCCGCGGCAACGGCCGCGAAGGCTCCGTACTTCGCCTACCGTCACGGTCAGCCGGTGTTCCCGGGGGACACCTGCCCGACCGGCAGCGGCGTGGTCAGCGCGATCGGGTTCTACGCCGGGGGGAGCTACCCCGCGTCCTACAACGGGGCGCTGTTCTTCGCCGACTACGATCGGCACTGCATCTGGGTGATGCCGCAGAACCAGAACGGTCTCCCCGATCCGAACCTCACCCAGGTGTTCCTCGCCAATGCCGGATTCCCGGTCGAACTCGTGGCGGGGCCGGGCGGCGATCTCTTCTACGTGGATATCGGGCTGGGGAGGATCCGGCGGATCCAGTACTTCTCGAGCAACCAGCCGCCGACGGCGTCGATCACCGCGAGCACGACCTCCGGCCCCGCCCCGCTCACCGTGAACTTCGACGGCACCGGATCCTCCGATCCCGAGGGCGGTCCCCTGACCTACGCCTGGGACCTGGATGGTGACGGGGCGTTCAACGACTCCACCTCGCCGCAGCCCTCGTTCACCTACCAGACGCCCGCCGACTACACGGTCCGGCTCCGGGTCACCGATCCGGTGGGCGCGCAGAACATCGCGTCGATCCTGATCAGCGTGGGCAATACCCCACCCACCGCCATCATCGACCAGCCGACGGGCAGCTTCACGTGGCACGTGGGGGAGCAGGTCGACTTCTCGGGGCACGGCACCGATCTGGAGGATGGAGATCTCCCGGCTTCAGCGATGTCCTGGGACGTCAGCCTGCATCACTGTCCGTCGGATTGCCACGTCCATCCGTTCGAGTCCTTCGCCGGGGTGGCCTCCGGCTCCTTCGCGGCGCCGGACCACGAGGCGTCGTCGTACCTCGAGGTCCGGCTCACGGTGACCGACTCCCGAGGGCTCTCCACCAGCACGAGCGTGCTGGTCTATCCGGAGCTCACGACGATCACCGTCGATTCCAACCCCTCCGGGCTCTCGCTCGACCTGAACGGGCAGAGCGCGACCACGCCGTTCACCCGCAACGTGATCGTCGGCTCGACGAACTCGCTCACCGCCACCTCGCCCCAGAGCTCGGGTGGCTCCTCCTACGAGTTCGTCTCCTGGTCCGACGGCGGGGCCGGCACCCACGACGTGGTGGTCAACGCTCCCACGTCCCTCACCGCCACCTACAACCAGGTGACCCTCGTCGACGTCAGCGTGGAGGCCGTCAAGTTCACCCCCAAGAACGCGATGTTGGCGCTCGGTCAGGACCTGCGGTGGACGAACGTGAGCACCGTCAACCACGACGTGACCGATACCACCGGCATGGGCTACTTCGGCTCGGGCACCCTCGCGCCGTCGGGGACGTATCGGTTCACCTTCAGTGCCGCCGGGAACTACACCTACCGCAGCACCCTCGGCCCGGGCAGCATGACCGGCTCCGTGCAGGTGCCGATGGTGGTCGCACCCACCTCCGGGGCGACCACGACGAGCTTCCTCGTGACCTGGGCCTCGGCGGTGCCCCCCAGCGGCTATCTGTTCGACGTCCAGATCCAGCGACCCGGATCGTCGAGCTGGACGAACTGGAAGACGAACCAGACCGTCACCTCCGGCACCTTCGTGCCCGATGCCGGGACCGGGACCTACCAGTTCCGGGCCAGGCTGCGCAGAACGGCGGGCGGTTCCGCCGCCTACTCGAACCCGTTCGCGATCACTGTGAGCATCAACCAGCCCCCGACGGCGGTCATCCAGGCTGACCGGACGACGGGCGCCGCCCCGCTCACCGTGAACTTCGACGGCACCGGGTCCTCCGACCCCGAGGGCGGTCCCCTGACCTACGCGTGGGACCTGAACGGGGACGGGGCCTACGACGACTCGACGGCGCCGCAGCCCTCGTTCACCTACCAGACGCCCGCCGACTACACGGTCCGGCTCCGGGTCACCGATCCCGTGGGGGCGCAGGACACCGAGACGGTCCTGATCAGCGTGGGCAACAGCCCACCCACCGCCATCATCGATCAGCCGGACGCGGGCTTCACCTGGCACGTGGGCGAACCGGTGGCCTTCGCGGGGCGAGGGACCGATCCGGAGGACGGCAACCTCGCGGCCTCCGCGATGTCGTGGGAGGTCACCCTGCACCAGTGCCCGAGCACGTGTACGACATCTCCCGTGTTGAGCGTGCCCGGTGTTTCGGGCGGGTCGTTCCTGGCCCCCCAGGCGACGTACCCGTCGTACCTGGAGGTCCGGCTCACGGTGACCGACACGCGGGGGCTGTCCGATAGCACCAGCGTGCTCATCTACCCCGAGATCACGACCATCACCCTCGGTTCCAGTCCCCCTGGGCTGTCCCTGGACCTGAACGGGGAGAGCGTGACCACGCCCGTCACCCGCAACGTGGTCGTCGGTTCGTCCAACTCCCTGACCGCCACCTCGCCCCAGAGCCTGGGCGGCTCCTCGTACGAGTTCACCTCCTGGTCCGATGGGGGGGCCGGGACCCACGACGTCGTGGTCAACGCCCCGACCACCCTCACGGCCACCTACAGCCAGGTCACCCTGGTCGACGTGAACGTGGAAGCCGTCAAGTTCACTCCCAAGAACGTCTCGATCGCACTCGGCCAGCAGGTGCGGTGGACGAACGTGAGCACCGTCAACCACGACGTCACCGACACCACCGGCATGGGCTACTTCGGCTCCGGGACCCTCGCACCGGCAGGGACGTACCGGTTCACCTTCAGCGCCGCCGGCAGCTACCCGTATCGGAGCACCCTCGGCCCGGGCAGCATGACCGGCTCCGTGCAGGTCCCCATGGTGGTCTCACCGACCTCGGGCGCCACCACCACGTCCTTCCTCGTGACCTGGGCCTCGGCACCTGCCCCGTCCGGGTACCAGTTCGACGTCCAGATCCAGCGCCCCGGATCGTCGAGCTGGACGAACTGGAAGACGAACCAGACCGTCACCTCCGGCACCTTCGTGCCCGATGCCGGGACCGGGACCTACCAGTTCCGGGCAAGGCTGAAAAGGGTGGCAGGCGGTTCCGCCGCCTACTCGAACCCGTTCGCGATCACGGTGAGCTGATGTCCGTGCTGACCGACCGGATGGTCTCTGAGTTGCGACACCCAGCGTTCGACAAGGCGGCGTACGAGCGGTACCGGTTGGCACGCAGACTGGGTGAGGCCGTCTCGGGTATGGACGATCCCTCGATGGTCCGAGTGGCCGACGCCGCCCATATGCGCGCGGACGATTACGTCATCGGGCTGGTCGTGGGCGGGAGCGCGCGAGCCTATCCCCTGTGGGTGGTCGACAACTACCACGTCGTGAACGATCGCGTGGACGGTGAGCGATTCTTCGTCGCGAGCTGCGAGCGGTGCCAGTCGGGCTCGGCCTTCCGGGCGGACGTGGAGGGCAACCCAGACCGCGAGCCCGTCTTCCGCTCCATCGGGTTCCTGAACGCGACGCTCCTCCTGAAGGACCTGCGCACCGGGAGCCATTGGATCCACTACGAGGGCCTCGGCCTGGACCGGCGAGCCGCCGGTGTCCGGCTCCCATGGATCGCCACTTATCACATGGAGTGGAGCGATTGGGTGCGGCTGCATCCGGACACCGTGGTGATGGTTCCGCCCGAAGACCCCACCCATCCTGACGCCAGGCACGGCCACGGCCGCGAGGAGATGTTCGCCCGGGCCGGGATGGATGCCGCCTTCCTCCCGACCATCATCGGTGACATCGACCGCACCTTCCCGGAGAACGAGGTGGTGCTCGGTATCGACGGCCGGACCGAGAGCGTCGCGTACCCCCTGGGCGACGTGCAGCGGGAGCGGGGTGTCGTGATCGATCGGGTCGACGGGGAGCCGATCGTCGTCCTGGCGGGACCGAGGGCCGATGGCTTCACGATGTCGGCGTTCGTGCCGATGCTCGACGACCGCTCCCTCACGTTCGTCCGCGAGGACGACGGATTCGTCGATCGTGAGACGGGCAGCCGGTGGACGATCGAGGGATCGGCGGTCGAGGGTCCGCTCGCCGGACGCGTCCTCGAGCCGGTGGCGTGGTTCTGCGTTCGATGGCACGCCTGGATCTACTCGCATCGCGGCACCCGTCTGTTCCGGAGCCGGACCGAGCCCGCCAGCCTCGGCGATCGGGACGTGCCCGGGCTCGAGCCCTTCGACGCGCTGCTCAGGGGACTCGCCGAACAGGGACACGAGGTGAGGGTGGGCGAGCCCGTCGTCAGTCAGCGGCGGCCCCGGGGAGCGGTGGCGAGCGTCACCGTGTACGTGGACGGAGACCGCCTCAACCTGCACGCGTTCGACACGGAGCGCGGGGCTCGGGACCTGCACGCCTTCGACGCGAGCTGGTCAGGCCATCCCCTGCGACCGCGGAGCCACGAGGGGCGGACGCGCCGCATCGGTCGGTTGGTGATCGAGTCCGACCCGGAGGATCGATTCGCCGATCCGACCAACATCGTCCCACTGCCCGACTCGGTCATCCGCTGGTCGAAGGTGCTGGCCGCTCCCGCCCTCGATGGGGCGGTCCAGGACGCGGACGTCCCATCGGTGACGGTCGGTCCGGGCTTCACGGACGTCGCGCGCGGGCTCCGCCTCGCCGGGTTCGAGGTCATCGACATCGGTTTCCTCCCCCCGAGCCAGCTGCGTGTTGGGGCGGACAACGGGATCGGCCTCACGATCGATGCCGAGCGATTCGTCCTCTACCGGTTCGGCTCCGCTGAGTCGGCCCTCGGATACGCCGCGACGGAGCCTCACACGTTCGCGTTCGGTTGCTATGTCATCCGATCGACGCCGGAGACGATGTACCAGTACCAGCCGGCCGAGGTCCTCTATGCGGGTGATGAGTGGGTCAGGTGGTCGACGCTGCCCGAAGACCCTCGTTTCCGTCAGGCCCTCGAGGGGGTGGTCGCGCAGGATCCAGCCTGATGTCCCAACCCGCCGATGCGCGGTGTGGGTTCGAGGATGTGGAGACACCCAAGCACGAGCCAAGCACGGGCCACGCACAGGAAGGAGTCATGATGCGATCGGAGATCGAGAAGGAGATCAAGAAGTTCATCGTCGAAGAGGTGCTCGAGGACACCGAGGAGACCGACCTGCCCGAGGACATCCCGCTCCTCTCGGGCCTCCTTGACTCGTTCGGGCTCATGTCGCTGATCGGCTTCCTCGAGGATCGGTACAAGCTGATCATCCGCAACGATCAGGTCGTGAAGGGCAACTTCGAGTCGGTGAGTGCCCTCGCTGAGTTCATCGAGGTCAAGCTCCAGGAGCAGACGGCGGATGGAGCGGATCGTCGAGCGGCCGCCCAAGGCGCGTAGGTCGCGGCCGTTGCAGCGGCGTGTCCGGAGCGGTGCGTCTCCGGAGCGGTGCGTCTCCGGAGCGGTGCGTATCAGCCGCGTCCCCGCCACGACTCGTAGACGGCGAGCGCGGGTGTGAGCTTCGCGCGGAACTGGATCGCGCCCACGTCGCGGTTCACCGAGACGCGCGGCAGCGCGAACCAGTCGGGGTCGTCCGGGATCAGCGCCTCCCTCGTGGTCACCGCTCGACGATAGCCCGCATCGCGGACCAGGGACTCCGTCGTGGTGTCGTACCTCCCGAAGGGATAGGCGATCGCCGTGACGGGCGCCGACACGAGATCCTCGAGGACGCGTCGACTGTCGGCGATCTCCCTTCTGGCGTCCTCGACCGTGATCGTGGTCAGGGACGTGTGCGTCAGCGTGTGGCTACCGACCTCGTGCCCCCGCGCCACCAACTCCCGAGCGTGGTCGGCCGTCATGAGCGCCTCCCTACCACCGCCCCGCAGGCGGCCTCCCAGCGCCGACGCGATGAGGAAGAACGTGCCCTTCGCCCCGTACCGTTCCAAGACGGGGAGCGAGAGCTCGAAGTTGTCGAGGTACCCGTCGTCGAACGTGAGACAGGCGACCGGATCGGACGGGTCGTCGAGCACCGAGGGGAGATCCTGGAGGCGTAGCAGCCGGAACCGCTCCGCGAGGTAGGTCACCTGCCGCTCGAACCCGGCGATCCCGACCCCCCAGGGACTCGCCTTCGCGTGTGAGTGGTACGTGAGGATGACCCCGGTGGCTTCGTGGGTCGGGGGGCGAAGCCGGGCGAGGGCGATGCACGTCCCGAAGCTCAGCTCCTTCATCCAGTATCGAGCGTTGGTCCTGGTCGGGGTGGCCCTGCTCATCGAGGGGACGCCGGTCAGGACGCCTCCGACGGGTTCCCGCCGCGGAGGACGAACCGTCGCAGCTTCCCCGTGGGTGTGCGTGGAAGCTCCGGGACGAATTCGAACGACCTGGGGATCTTGAAGGCCGCCAGCCTGCCCCTGCAGAAACGCGTCAGCTCCCTGGACATGCCCTCGTCGCCCCGGTCCGAGAGCACGTAGGCCTTGAGGATCGGCACACCGACCTCGTCGTCGACGGCGACCACAGCCGCGTCGATCACGTCCGCGTGCGAGCGGAGCACGTCCTCGATCTCGGCCGGCGCCACCCACACGCCCCCGAGCTTCATCAGATCATCGATCCGTCCCTCGTGGTAGACACGCCCGTCTACGATCCTCACGACGTCCCCGGTCCGGATCCACTCGCCCGAACGGGCCCGGGCGGTGAGCTCGGGCCTGCGCCAGTAGCCGGCGAAGGTCGTCGGCCCTCGAACCCACAGCTCTCCCGACTGGCCCTCCTCAGCCGGCTGGCCATCTCGGTCACGCGCCTGCACGTCGTAGCCCTCGAGCGCTCGTCCGGCGCTTCCGGCCACCACGTCATCGGGTCGATTCGAGGTGAAGTGGTGCAACGCCTCCGTCGAACCGAGCCCGTCGATCAGGGGGAGACCGAAGCGCTGCTTGAACAGTTCGAGCAGCTCGACGGAGAGGGCCTCTCCGGCCGAAAGGACCATCCGGACGGACGACGGCAGGTCGGCGTCCGGGAGCCGAGCGAGCCCGGCGAAGAACGCCGGGACGCCGAGCAGTACGGTGGGGCGAGTCTCCGTCAGGAGCGCCTGGATCCGAGCGGGGATGCCGGGAGCGTCGTTGAGCACGACCGAGGCTCCGACCGAGGCCGGCAGGTACACGCTGTTGCCGAGGCCGTAGGCGAAGAACATCTTGGATACCGACAGGACCGTGTCATCGGGACCGAGGGCGATGACCTGCCGAGCGAGCGCGTCGGGAGCATCGCGGAGATGCCGGTGCCGGTGCATGACGGCTTTCGGCAGGCCGGTCGTTCCGGACGTATAGAGCCACAGGGCGATGTCCTCAGACGTCGTCGGTGCGGGCTCGAGAACCGCCGCTCCGCCGCAGATCTCGTCCCACGCGCGGGCGCCGCCCCCCGTCGACCCGCCGACGAGGAGGCACTCGATCGACGCCGTCTCCCGCGCGACCTCCAGGACGGTCGGCGCCGAGGATTCGTCACAGACGATCGCCCGGGCCTCGCTGTCGGCGAGCATGAAGTCGATGTCGGAGGGTGTGAGACCCTGCGCCGCCGGAACGGGAACGAGCCCCGCCTTGATCGATCCCCAGAAGGCGATCACGAATTCGGGGCGGTCCCGGAGCGCCAGGATCACGCGATCTCCGGGCCGAAGGCCCAGATCGCGCAGGCCGCTCCCGGCTGCGTCCGCTGCCTGCGCGACCTCCGCGTAGGTCCAGGCGCGCTCCTCGGTGAGGAGGTACGGGGCACCGCCATGGTCGTCGCGGAGGTTGCGTTCGAGCAGGTCGACCGTCGCGTTGTACGGGGTCGCGGTGTCCGAGACCGGCGCCTCGATCATCGGGGTGCGCCCTCGCCCAGCGCGAGCGCCGCGTCCGACTGCAGGAGCCGCTCCCACACACGTGTCGGAAGGGCCTCCACGACGACGAAGCTCATGACGCCGCCGATCGCCGCCTGATAGCGGCGCCACACGTAGGGATGGAGCTCGTCGAGCTCGTCGGGGAAGCTCCTGCGGAAGACCGCGTCGATCTCGGCGGCTTCCTCGTGCGTCCCGAACTCGAAGTTCAGCTTCTCGATCCTGGGATCGATGAAGAGCTGGCCGAGGTTCAGCTGCGTGGACTCGAGGAGCGCCGCAAGGGTCGGGTCGATCCGGCCCAGATCCACGTACGAGAGGTTCCGGGACAGCCGCACCGCCCCCATCCGATAGCCGGTGCACCTGCCCAGGATCTCGGAGTCTGGCGAGAGCGGCGGCGACAGCCACGCCGTGTCGGGTGGGCTCAGCCGCCACTGGTCCACGACATCGAGCTCGGGGGGAACGCCGATGATCGACTCGATCGTCTGGGCGAGCGTGCGGTCGGTGCGCCGCAGGATGTCATGGGGTTCGTGGGGTGGCGGCTCACCATCGTCTCCGCCGACGGGCTCGATCGACCGTCCCACGGCCCGCGCGATCGGTCGGAGTTCGACCGTCAGCCGGCGAAGCGTATCGATGTCGATCGCCGTGCCTTCCGGGTCGTACATCGCCTCGGTGCCCACCTCGAGCACGAGTCCGTCCGCACCCGCGGCGACGGCCGCTCGGGCGATCGCCGGCACGACCCCGGCATGGGTGGCGGCCTGCGACGCGTCCGCCAGGACCGGAAGGTGCGTCGAGCGCTTGATCAACGGGATCGCGTTGATCTCGAAGCGGGGTCTGCGGACCGCATCGAACGTGCGGATCCCGGACTCGCACAGGATCACCTTGCCGTTGCCGTGCGACAGGATGTACTCGGCTGCCAGCAGGAACTCCTCGACCGTGGCTCCCGGTCCGCGTTTCACGATGACGGGGTGTCCCGACCTCCCCAGCTCGCGGAGGAGGCTGAAGTCCTGCATGTTGGCGCTCCCCACCTGAAGGACGTCTGCCTCGGCCTCGGCGACGCTGATCTGGTTCGCATCGGTCACCTCCACGGACAGGGCGAGGCCATGCGACCTGACGACGTCTCCGATCCGCCGAACACCTTCGATGTCGATGCCGGCGCCGGACGCCCGTTCCCCCAGGGCGGCGAGACGGCCGGCGTGGAACGTCGTGCAGCCTGCGTCTCGCAGGAGGGGCGCGAGGAGTTCGAGCCGCGCTTCGCCGGCACCGACCCATCGAGAGCTGACGATGATCCGGATCGGGCCGCCTCCCCCGAGCGTCACCGTGGTCGCCGGTCCCGCCCCATCGTCCACGGAGACCTCGACGGGGACGTCACCCCCGAAGACCTCTCGACACGCGAGGCGATACGCGACGGTCACGGGTACGATCCGCTGGACGGCCCGAAGCTCCCGCAACCGCTCGATCTCCACCGGGCGTACGCCGTCGCCCACCGCGATGGCGGCCCACCCGTGACCTTCGGTGATCTGGGCGCCGGGATGGACATCCGTCGTGACCGCGAGGACATCGTCGAGTTCACGTCTCGTGGCGTCGGGGTCGAGCACGACGACGAAGGGGCCGGAAGCGTCCATCAGATCGTCCTTCCGACGGCGAGCGACATCGCACGGACACGCTCCATGAACGCCTCGAACTCCGATGTGGGAAGCGACTGTGGCCCGTCGGAGAGTGCGACGTCGGGGTTGGGGTGCACCTCGACGAGGACCCCGTCGGCGCCCGCTGCGATCCCGGCGAGCGACACGGGCTCGACCAGGTCACGCCGGCCGGTGCCGTGCGACGGGTCCACGACCATCGGGAGGTCGGTCCGCAACTTGATCTCGGGAATCGCTCCGATGTCCATGCTGTTGCGCGTCGACGGCTCGAACGTGCGGCTTCCCCGCTCACACAGGACGATCTGCTCGTTGCCTCGTTCGCGAAGCACGTCGGCGGCCAGGAGGAGTTCGTCGACGGTCGAGGTCACGCCACGCTTCAGCAGCACCGGACGGCCCGTCTCGGCTGCCGCCTCGAGCAACGGCCGGTTGTCCATGTTCCTGGCGCCGATCTGGACCATGTCGGCGAGCTCGGCCACGGCGACGATGTCGTCCGCGGACATGGCTTCCGTCACGATCCCCATGCCGAGCTCGTCTCCGACCTCGCGCATGATCTCCAAGCCCGCCCTTCCGAGCCCCTGGAAGCTGTAGGGGGACGTCCTCGGCTTGAAGGCGCCACCGCGAAGGAGCACGGCCCCTGCTCGCTGAACCGCCACCGCCGTCTCCCTGAACTGGTCCAGGCTCTCGATCGAGCACGGCCCGGCGATGACCCGGACAGGACACCCTGCGCCGATCGGCACGCCGGCCACCACGACGGCACGTCCTGTCGTTGGACCGGGAACGGGCGATCCTGGGATCGTCCGGCCCACCTGCCTGGCCGAAGCGCTCGTTCCGTCCACCTCCCTCGATCAGCCGGTCGTCTCGACGACGGCGGCATCCAGGGCGCCCGGCCGGAGCAGATTCTCCGGATCCGACATGACCTGCTCGTACGCCTCGCGCATGAGCTCGAGGATCTTGCGAGCGCGTTCCTGGTTGATGGGGTTGTACGGGTTGCCCTGCAACGATCTCGCGATCTCTTCCCGGTAACGGGGGTCGAGGGCGAACCGGCCGAAGAGCTGCTGGAGCCGGTAGAAGAGGTCGGTCGTCTCGTACCAGACATCGACGCCGGCGGTCACCTTGTCGGCGTAGCCGGCGAAGGCGGATTCCTCATCGCCGCTCTCCCACGCTTGCAGGACCGCCTCGTGAGCGAAGGACGCCGAGTTGAGCGCAACGTCCACCCCCGACGAGAAGATGGGGTCGACGAAGCGGAAGGCGTCGCCGATCAGGAGCCAGCCTGGTCCGACGATGCGCTCCATCTGGTACGAGTAGTCGGCCTCGATCCACCATGGACGGGTTCGTTCCGCGTTGCGCATGGCGTGCTCGAACGTCCTGTTCCTCCGCACGAGGCTGTCGAAGAACTCCTCCGGTGTTCGACCGGACTTCTGGAAGTCCTCCTTGTCCGTCACCACCCCGATCGAGCTCACGCCGTTCCGCAGGGGGATCTGCCAGCCCCAGGCCCGCTCCAGTCCGAGGAAGTGGAAGATCACGAAGCCCTCGTACCCCGGAGGGGCGTCCTCGACGTCCTTGAACCACGACCAGATGGAGTACTGGTTGAAGTCGGCGTCCTTCTCCTTGACCTTCAGTTGCTTGGCGAGGAGCGACCTCCGCCCGGACGCATCCACGATGACCTTCGCGAACAGGTCTTGCTCCCAGCCATCCGCGACCTCCGCCCGGACACCCACCGCGCGGTCGCCATCGAACAACACGCGCTTCACGTTCACTCCCTGCACGACCTTCGCGCCGAGTTCGTGGGCGTGGCGCAACAGGAGCGTGTCGAACAAGTCGCGTTCGACGTTGTAGCTGTACGTCTGGACGGCGTTGGGGGCAGGGAAGTCCGAGGTTCGGATCGACACGAGGTTCCAGAGCCTCGATCTCGGAGCCGTCCAACCGACCCCCTCTTTGTGAACGAAGCCGGCCTCCTCCATCTTCGGCAGGAATCCGAGCCGGTGGAAGATGAAGTTGTTCGCGGGGACCATGGACTCGCCCACGTGATCGCGCGGGTGAACGTCGCGCTCGAGGATCAGCGCTCGATGCCCGCTCATCGCGAAGAGGGCTCCGATCGTCGCGCCGGCGGGTCCCCCGCCGATCACGATCACGTCCGCGACCGATCCGTCGTTCGGCGTCACGCGCTGCTCCTCTCGTCGGAACCGGTCGGGGCCGGCGTCACTCGCTGAACCCAGTCGACGACCAGCCCGAGGACGCGCTCCTGAACCTCGACCTTCGGGAATCCGTGGACGGGACCCTCCACGACGAGCACGTCCGTGAGCGGCGCCCTGCTCAGAGCCTTGCCGAGCCGTCCGGGGCGTGCGGACAGGAAGTCGTCGTAGTGGTAGTCCTTGGTCCCGTACACCAACAGGACCGGGACACCCTCACCAGCCAGGGCTTCGATCGGCTCGAGCAGGTCCCTGCTCACCCAGGAATCATCGGCTCTGCGACCGAGGAGTCGTCCGGGCAGGCGCCACAGCATCCGTGCCTTCACCGTCAGGAACTGGCGGTACGTCCGTCGTCTCGCCGGGTCGCGCCACCCCAGGAGCGCTCTGGGAGAGAGCGCACGCCGGAGGGCCTGCCAGACGCTCACGCGGGAGGCGAGACGGGTTCCCACCTCCTGGTCCATCGCCAGGTCGCGGAGGGGCGGGGACAGGAGCACCACCGCCTGCAGGCCGCTCACGCCGGGCGCCGACGAGAGCGCGGTCCGGCCTCCGAAGCACGAGCCGATCAGCACGGATCGTCGGATCCCGCGACCCTGCACCCAGCGGACCGCACCCTCCACATCCGAGATGAACGGTTCTCCGACGCGCGGGGGGCGCGCCAGCACCCCGGTGCTCTCGCCCACCCCGTGGTAGTCGATGCGGAGTGCGTGGTACCCGTGCGCTCCCAGTCGACGAGCGAGGCGAACGGAGATCCTGTTGCGATTGGTGGCCGTGCTGCCCCCACCCACCAGGAGGATCGCGGCGATGCCGCGGGCGTTCGCCGGCGGCTCGGTGAAGATCCCGAAGAGCGTCTCCCCCCCGGCCGGGAAGAACACCGGGGTCTCCTGGGCGCTGGTCACCTGCTCGAGCTCGGCGACCGGCGTCATCCGCCGCCGCTCCCGATGAGCCGGTCCTGCATCCAGGTCGTCGTCAGGTCGATCAGCTTGGTGGTCGGCGGGTGGACCTCGTGGATCGGCCAGCGGTCACCACTGATCCACCAGGTCTCCTGGTCACGGATCACGTGCGTCTGCATGTCGAGACCGCGCTGCCTCCAGGCCTCCGCCAGGCCCGTGTACTCGCTCCGCAGGCTGCGGCCGGCCGAGATCTGCACGAGCAGCACGGCCTGCGACGGATCCGGCGCGAGCTCGCTCAGTGCGAGTCCGCGCGAGCTCTCGAAGATGGCCCGTTCGACGGTGTGGCCGAGCACATCCACCGAGCCGTCACGCCGGAGCAGGTCGGGGAGCGAAGCGTCCTGTGCCAGCGGGGACGCCGGATCCTCTTTGAGCTCGTACAGGAGCAGGAACCGGAAGATCTCGTCGAAGTAACGCGCCGGGTCCACGACCGGTTCCCACAGGCAGAGATTTCCGCCTCTGGATGCCGCCGCGGACGCCGCCACCATCCCGCCCCACCGGGTCCCGAGGAACCCGACGGTCGAGACGCCGGTCCGGCGCGCCAGCTCATCCCCAGCGCTCAGGGCATCATCCCGCATGGTGTCGAACGTCACGGACGAGGGATCCCCATCGCTGTGACCGGATCCCACGTAGTGGAACCGCTGGACCGCGATGCCCCGCTCGGCGAGACGACGTGCCAGCAGGACCTCCCTCCGGTAGTTGCGGTGGATCTCGGCCTGATAGGGGCAGCAGATCACGAGTCCGGCAGCCGGCTCGCCGATCGGCGCGTGGAGGATGCCGAAGCGCTTGAGGGAACCGGCACCGAAGAACGAGGCCTCCTCTCGGATGCCCGCCGACGCGTCGTGCCTCGACGACTCCGCGTCGCCGGCGGTCTCGAGCCCACCCGGAGCGACGACGCCGACCGGCGAGAGGCCGACCGGCCCGACACTGGATCCTGTTCCCCCGTCCATCGGAGAGGTCGCGGGATCGAGACGACGTCGATCAAGGCCCGCTGCCACATCACTCCTTCCTCCTCCGGACGCAGCCGAAGGCAGGTCAGCATGGTAGGGAGGCCGCCCCTGCACTCGCACGCGCCCCCATACGTATCCCATGTACGGCGGATGCAGCAGACGTCCGGCCTCGGTCCTGCGGCAGCATGGCTGGGTCCCCTCGTCGGCGGGGCAGGAGGCCGCCGGTTGACGTACGAGGACGTATCAGGGGCCGAGCGGGTCTCCGATCACCGCGAACCCGTCGACCGGCAGGGCCGTCCCCGTTGATGCGGGATTGCGAGCTCCGGTCCACACGAGGGTCACGGTGTGGGCCCCCGACGTCACCGCCTGCTGGTGGATGATGTTGCGGCTGCCGTTGCCCGGGGCGTACAGGTCGACCCGTCGCACGAACGTTCCGTCGAGGTACACATCCATCATGCCGTAGGACGGACCCCGCTGCACGATCACCCCGTAGCGCCGTCCCGTGAACGTGACGGCGGCCTGCTGGCCGGGACCACCGAGCACGGTGAGGGTGTTCAGGAAGGCGCCGTTCATGGCGAGCGGGGTCACGGCGCCGCTGTAGACGATCGCTGCGCTCCGGTCGTCGACGGGTACCCCGGTGCAGCGCTCCGGGCCGGTCCTCGCCTTGCCCACCAGGTCGTAGGCGATCACCTGGTAGCAGTAGGTCCTCCCGAGCGCTCCGGTGCGTGCGTAGCTCGTCGCCGTCGACCCCTGGACGAGGACCTGGCTCCCCGATGGGCTCGAGCGCTCGTACAGTTCGTACACGGCGATCCCGGTGTCATCGCTTCCGCTCCACGCGGCCGTGATTGAGTTGGTGTTCCGGATCTGGTCGGTCGTGGGCTGCGACATGCTGACGGAAGGCAGGGAGGCGTCTGGCGGCAACTGGGTGACCACCGCGAAGTTGCGCTGTGCCGTCGACGTGTTCGCGTGCTCGTCGGTCGCCCGGAGCTGGAAGGCATGCGAGGAGACCGACAGGTCTTCGAACGTGACACCTCCCGAGGTGCCGGATCCGCACGGCGCGAACGGATCGGCGTCCAACCTGCACTCGAACGTGGCGGTCTTGTCGGATCTCCAGGTGAAGCTGGCAGTGGTGTCGACCGTGGACCAGGCCGGCCCCGACGTGATGAGGGTGACGGGTGGGTTGAAGGTGTCGTGGAGCTCAGCGGCGAGGGCCGCTTCCAACCCCCCATGCAGGCCGTCACGGCTGAGGTTGATCAGCTCCCAGGGGTCGGTCGTGAGGTCGTACAGCTCGGTCTCGTTGGGGCGCGCGACGGATTCGATGTACTTGTACGTGTGGCCGTCCGCACCGATCTCCTCGATCCCCAACGGGCGGTTGGTGGGGGTGATCCCGTGATCTTCGAGGAGGAAGGAGGAACGCCAGGGGGTCGACGGGTCGTCGAGGATCGGGAGGAGGCTCCGCCCGTCCATCGGAGGAGCCGCAACGCCCGCGAGCTCCGCGATCGTGGGCGCGATGTCGATGTTGAGCACGATATGGTCCTCGTCCACGGTTCCGCTCGTGGCGGCGGGACAGATCCCCGTCGGGCAGGAGACGACGAACGGGACGTGGTGGCACTCCTCGTAAGCGCACCCCTTGTCGTTCCACCGGTGCTCACCCCTGCCGAGGCTGTTGTCGGAGATGAAGAACCACACGGTGTCATCGATGCGACCGTCGCTCACGAGCTGCTGATACAGGAGCCCGATGGCGTCGTCCACCGCGAGCGTGGACCGCAGGGCGTCTCGTTCCTCCCGCGCCACCCGGTCGAGCAACGTCTGGGGGAGTGGCACGGAGGGGATCCAGGACGGCGGATTGGGCGAGGGCGGTCGGTTGTAGTTCGGGTACTGGGGCATCGGGACCGTGCTGAACGCGGTCGACCAGCGGGACGGCATGATCCTGTCCCCCTCCCGCAGGTGCGGTGCGAAGGGAGCGAAGTAGAGGAAGAACGGGTCGCCCGCGTCGGCGGCCAGGAAGTCGAGTGCCTTGCGGCAGAGGAGATCGGTGGAGAACACCGTTCCCGGGGCGCAGGCCGTGGGGGCGATCCCGGTCCCCGAGAAGGCCGTCGTGGTCGCCGTCTGTCCCGGGTCCCGATCCACGAGCGAGTAACTCCGGTATCCGGGCAGACCCCAGAACGCGTGCCACGAGTCCCACCCCGGCGGCACGTAGTTGGCGGGGAACAGGTTCGGCGCCTCGCCGTAGCCGTTGCCGTACTTGCCGATGAGGGCGGTCGCGTACCCTGCGTCGCCGAGCCAGGTCGCGAGCGTCGACGTGTCATCGAGCAGGTTGAGCGTCTGCTGGTCCACGACCCCGGTGTGGCGCGCGTAGCGTCCCGTCAGGATGCTCGCCCGGGCAGGGCAACACAGGGAGGTCGTGACGTAGCCGCGCTGGAACTGCGTGCCGTTCGCGACGAGGAGCCGCTGGAGGTTCGGCATGCAGGAGTCGCTCCCGGCCGCCATGTCGAGGGGATCGAACCCATTGAGGCACCTCCCGATCGAGTCCCATCGTTGGTCGTCCGTGACGATGACGACGAAGTTGGGCCTCGGCTGCTCGGGCTCCAGGCCCGCCGCCGGGGCCGCCTTCGGCCAGGTGACCAGGATGCTGGTCCCCAGGAGGAGAGCCGTGATCGCAACACCCGGAAGGAAGTGACGCCGTGATGTCGGCTTCCGCGGTCTCGCCACGCAGCCTCCCGTCCCCGTTCCTCTGTAGGGCCTTCGGCGGACGATAGATCTGCTCCGGCGACAGTTCCTCGTCCATCGGGCGTACCAGGAATACGCAGGCGGGCGCGTGCGGTTCTTACGCTGCCCTCCGTACGGTGTCTGCTCAGCCGACGGTATGCGCGAACACCTCTTCGAGACGGACGGGTCGAGGAGCTACCCCCATCCGGGGTGGCGGACGTGAGCATGCCCACGACCGATCCGCTCACTACGGACGTGGTCACCAGACTCGGCGCCTACTCCGGGTTCGCCGATGCGGAGTCTGGCCGGACCGAGGAACAGCGGTTCGTCCAGACGCCGTCGGGACGCCTGTTCACGACGCTCGTCGAACCTCTCGGAGACCGGCGCGACGTCGGCTTCGTGATCTGTCACTCGTTCGCGTTCGAGCAGTTCGAGCTCTTCCCGCTGGAGCTGCTCTTCGCCCGTCGAGCCGCCTCCGCCGGTTTCCCCACCCTCTACGTGCAGGCGCGCGGGTACGGCGATTCGGGCGGGAGCTTCGAGGACGTGTCGCCGCGAACACACGTGAGAGATGTCCTCGCGGCAGCGGACCACCTGGTCGACCGTGCCTCCGTCGGACGGGTCGTGCCCGTGGGCGCCCGGTTCGGAGGTGCGATCGCGTTGATGGCCGCCGGGGATCTGGATGCCCCGGGTGTCGCTCTGTGGCATCCGGCGTTGGAGCCAGGCCCGTATCTGGACAGCCTGCTCCGGGCGTACTCGCGGGCGCGAACGATCAAGGAGGGGCGAGGAGCTGCCGACCCCGCTCGCGGCAAGAGCACGGATGCATTGAAGGCTGCTCTGGCGGCGGGCGAAGAGGTCGATCTGCTCGGCTATCCGGTGACGCCGGCCTTCTACCGAGAGGCCCATTCGATCGTCCCGATCGATTCCCTGCCACGGGGCCAGAGGCGGGTGCTCCTCGTCACGGTGAATCCACGAGGTCGCAAGGAGATCGCGGGAGCAGCGGCGAGGCTCGAGGCTCTCGGGGCCCAGGTCCGGCTGGAAGAGGCCGAGGGTCCCGGGCGGGGTGAGTTCGGGCTCGGCCTACCCGTCAGCGGACATCTGGCGACGCACGTGTCCCTGTTCGAGGACGTGGCTCGGCGGACCATCGCATGGGCCGAGGAGGATCGATGACACAGCCACAGGGCGTCCGGCTCGCCACGGTGGCCGATCACCCGCCCGTTGCCGAGGTCCCCGTGTACGTCTCCAGCGGGGGGCAGCAGGTTGGGGCGGTGGTGTCCGTCCCATCGCAGACCTCGTCGACCCCCTACGGCGTCGTCCTGATGGCGGGCCGTGCCCGTGATCGCGCGCACCGGAACGGGATGTGGGTACGGACCGCGGAGGCCCTCGCCGCTCGAGGGATCTACGCGCTGCGGCTCGATTACCCGGGCGTCGGCAACTCCTCGGGCCCGCCCGAGGTGTTCGATCTCGAGCGTCCCCCTTCGTGGGCGGTGCGAGATGCGTGCGGCCTCCTGCTTCGCGAGACCCCCGTGCAGAAGATCCTCCTGGTCGGCACCTGTTTCGGTGGCCGGGTCGTCCTCGACGCCGCCGACGAGATCCCAGAGGTGGAGGCGATCGCCATCGTCTCGGCACCTGTGTTCGCGCGCACCCGGACGATCCGCTTGCGGTTGCGACGCAAGGTCGCCCGTAAGCTCGGGCGCAGCGGACCCGTCCACAAGCCGACGAGTGCGGCCATGCAGCGACGGGAGGGAGGTCTCCCACTCGAGGCTCGGGTGAGCCCAGGCTTCGCGCGCAGCATCCGTCGGTTCATCCGGCGGGGCCGGGTGTACCTCCTGTACGGGGAGGGCGACTTCGTTTGGGACGAGATGCGGTTCGCGCTCGAGCGCCTGAAGCTGCCGAGCGACCGATACGACCTCGAGGTGGTGCCCGATGAGATCCACCTGTTCAGGTCGCTCGCGGTCCAGCAGATGACGATCGAACGGGTCGTGGCGTGGTGCTCCCGCCGCGCGGGGGAAGGTCCGACGTGGGACGGATGACTCGAACCGACAGCGCGGCGGTCTCGAGCTCGAAGTCTCGCCGGGATCTGGCGGAGGTCGGTCGTGGGGCGGCCGCCTCGTTGACGACCACGGTCGCAGCCGCGGTGTCCGGCCTCGCCGTCACGATGCTCCTCACCCGCACCCTGGGGCCCGGTCGCTACGGCGCCATGGCGGTGGCGCTCACCATCATCGGCCTGGTCCAGACGTTCACGAACGCGGGCATCGGGAACGGGGCAGCGCGGATGATCGCCTTCGCCCGAGCGCAGGGAGACGCTGCTGGCGCGATGCGGATGCTGAGGTCGGGCATCGTCGTGGGCCTGGTCACCGGACTCGTGGGGACGCTCATCGTGCTCGCCCTCGGTCTCAGTCACGCACTCGACGGTTTCGGGGTCTCCTTGTCGCTCACGGTGATGGCCCCGCTCGTCCTGGCCAGCAGCCTTCGAGCGGCCTACGGGGCGGCGATCCGGGCGTACCGGGACGTGCGGGCCATCTTCATCCTGGGTCTTGCGGCTCCGCTGGTGGATATCAGTCTGATCGCGGCCCTCGTCCTGATGGGCGTCGAAAAGATCCCGATCTTCGCCGGCGCTCTCGTCATCTCAGCATTCGTCGACCTGGCCATCAGCGCACTTCTCGTAGGCAGGCATCGGCGCATCGGGTCGCTCGCAGACAGCACCCTCGCGGATACGAAGGCGTTGCTGGCATTCTCCCTGCCACTGCTCGCGTCGCAGCTCCTGTTCTTCGCGATGCGCAGTGCCGACGTGCTCATGCTGGGGATCCTGCGCTCCCCGGCTGAGGCCGGCCTGTATGCACCGGTGATGCGGTTGACCGAGTTCTCGACGAAGGGCCTGGCGGCATTCTCGGTCCTCTTCGTCCCGATCGCGACCGGGTTCGTGGCCAAGAGGCAGACGCACCGGCTCAAGGAGCTCTATGCATCGGTCACGAAGTGGGGGTACCTCATCGCCTTCCCCGTCCTGCTCGTCCTCGTGGCGATCCCCCAGCAGCTGCTTCCACTCCTCTTCGGACGACCGTACGCGTCCATGGACACGGTCGCATGGGTTCTGGCCATCGGATACTGGGTCATCCTCGTCACCGGCCTGAACGGGGTCACGCTGGGCGCACTCGGCATGGTTCGGCCCATGGCGGTGGTCGCTGCCTTCGGGATGGCGATCAACATCGGACTCGGAGTCACCCTCATCCCACCCTTCGGGCCCGTCGGTGCAGCATGGGCCAACACCCTCTCCTACGGGTTCGTGAACTGCGCGTTCAGCCTGATCCTCTTCCGCCGGACCGGGATCTCCCCGTTCCGTCGAGACACCGTCACCCTGTTCCTGTTCTCGGGGCTCGTCTTGGTCATCACGACCCTGGTGGCGCATCTCCCGTTGTTCCAGACGTCGGGCATGGCCGTCGGTCTCGCGGTGGCCGCCTCACTCGTGTGGCTGGCCGGCGCGCTGGTCGCGCGACCGTTCCACATGGAGGCGAAGGAACTCAGGCGACTCGTCCTCCTTCGGAGGTCTGCTCGCGGCGCGCCTGCTGACGACGGGGACGATGAGGAGTCCGAGGACGTGGTGTTCCTCCCGCCGCTCGACGAGAGGGGTCCCGGTGTCTGATCGAGGTGCCCGCACGACGAGGGACCGCCGCCGCGGACCGACCGTGATGCAAGCAGATCTCGGAGGTATGAGGTGATCATCGCGGTGCTCATGCGCATGGTGTCGTCCTCATGGATGTGGCGATACGACTCCGTTCCTCCACGAAGCCAACGAGCCGGACGCGGTTCGGCGGGGGAGGGGTGACGATGGTCTCGCTGTCAGGTGCGAGCGGCCGGTCGGACACGGATCGGGCCCCCAGGTTGCTGGCGATAGGAGCCCATCTGGACGACGTCGAGATCGCGTGCGGAGGGACCTTGGCCCGAGCATCGGGACATGGGTACGACGCGAAGATCCTGGTGCTCACGGACTCGAGCTACGACAACTACGACGGCACCGTGCGCCGTACGCCCGATGTTGCTGCGGCAGAAGGACGAGCCGCCGCCGCGAGGCTCGGAGTGGATCTCGAGATCCTGCAGTTCCCGACCAAGGACGTGCCTCACGATTCCCGCGTGATCGAAGCGATCGAGGAACGGATGAACGACTGGCAGCCAACGATCATCTTCACGCATTGGCCGTTCGAGACGCATCAGGCTCATCGGAATACCGCGCTGTCGACGCTCTCCGCGGGCCGCTACTTCACATCCATCCTCATGTACGAGCCGATGATGCCGGCGGCTCGCTCGTACGTTGCCTTCCGACCGCAGATCTACGTCGATATCTCCGACTGCATCGCCGAGAAGATCGAGTCGCTCAAGGCGCATGAGACCGAGTACCGCAAGTTCGGGGAGCGCTGGATCCAGGCTATCGAGTCCCGTTGCAGGCTCCGCGGATTCGAGATGGGAGTGGAGTATGCGGAGGCCTTCGAGGCCGTTCGTCTGTCCTGGGATCTGTAGTGGCGTGGATCCGTGGGCAACGTTGGTCCAGGAGACACGCGCGCGCATCGATGCACGAAGCGAGACGAGGAGCGTGAAGTGCCCGAGCTGACGGTCGTGATCCCGACGAAGGATCGCCCGACCATGCTTCCACGAGCGATCCGAAGCGTCCTCGGTCAGGTCGAGGACGCCGAGGTGGTCGTCGTCGACGACGGTTCCACGGCCGTCAACGCGGAGATCATCCGGAAGGAGTGCGCGGATCCACGGGTCCGGCTCCAGCGGAACGACGTTTCCGGCTGGGCGCCGCATGCCCGGAACCAAGGGCTCGACCTCGCGAGTAGCAGGTATTGGGCGACCCTCGACGACGACGACGAATGGTTGCCAGGGAAGTGGGCGGCCCAGCGAGGCATCTTGGAGATGGAGGGCTTCCCCGAGGACCTGGTCGTCGTGTCGGGGATGCGATCATCCCGACAGGGCCGCGACCGAGTGGTCATGCCGAAGGTACCGGAGCCCGTTCGTCTATCCGGCCTGTCGGACCTGTTCGGACGGGTTCCCATCAGCGCCTTCTCCTACACCTTCGTCGCGCCCACGCAACTCCTCCGATCCATCGGCGGGTGGGATGAGCGCGCGATCTGGGGGGAGTACACCGACATGCTCATCCGGCTCTCGAAGGTCGCGCGGTTCGTGGGACCTCATCATGTCGGAGCGAATGCCTATCGGGAACACGAGCAGGCAGACTCGCGGGTGGGTCGAAACTGGGATCGCAAGGTGGAGGGGATCCGCCTGCTGCTCGAGACCCACCGCGAGGAGTTCGAACATGATCCCGAGGTCCTGGCTCTCTACCTGCATGTCCTCGGCGTCTCGCAATTGCGAGTGGGCGATCGCTGGGGGGCGGCCGAGACCTTTCGACGGGTCGTCAGGGTCGCCCCGTCGCCGGGGCGACGCGCTCGAGGACTCGCCCAGCTCGCCACGACCGTCATCGGCGGGCCGCGTCTGTGGCGATGGCTCGCGAGATCCCGGGGCGTGCCGGCGGACGTGATCGGTTGATGAGACCGTGAACCGCGGAGGCGTTCTCGTGGTTGGCCTCGATGGAGGAACCCTCAACGTGCTCGAGCCTCTCGCGCGCCGTGGCTTGATGCCCAGGTTCGCCCAGTTGATGTCGGAGGGGCGGTCGGGGGTCCTCCGCTCCACCGTTCCCTGGTACACCATCCCCGGTTGGATCAGCCTGATGACCGGGGTAGGCCCGGGCACGCACGGCGTGCTGCACTGGGTCGTTGCCGGGTCGGACGAGTACTTCGAGGATCGGCGACGGGGCAGACGGTTCGTCACGAGCGGAGACATCGACGTACCGACGTTCTGGGACGTCGCCGGGGCCGCGGGCAAGCGAGTCGCGATCATGAACATGCCGGTCACGTTCCCGGCCTGGCCCGTCAACGGCAGCATGATCACCGGATTGCTCACACCTCGTACGGCCGAGCACGGGACGTCATTCCCGTCAGACCTTCTTGCCCGGTTCCCCGAGTACCGTGTCGACCTGTCGACGTCGCGGGAGGCGGCATCTCCGGATGCCGACGTGACAGACGGCGTCGACCGGGTCGCGTACCTCTCGGAGCTCGTCGAGATCACGGAGGGTCGCGCTCGGGTCGGCTCGGCGCTCCTCGGCGAGGACGTCGACCTCGGTGTCGTCGTGTTCGTCGGGCCCGACCGGGTGTCGCACCGGGCGTGGCCCGAGCAGGAGGCGATCTGCGCGGGGGCCGAGCCGGACAGCGAGGTCGAGCGGCTGGTTGCCGAGTACTACGGCAGCCTGGACCGTGCCATCGGCGCGCTGCTGGACGCCGCGGGTCCCGAGGTCACGGTGCTCGTGGTGGCCGATCACGGCTTCGGTCCGCCTCCCCCTTCCAAGTTCGCCGTGAACGGCTGGCTGCGGGACGCCGGCTACCTGCGGGCGAGGGCCGCGACCGTGCAGCGGACGCTGGCTCGTCGTGACCTCGTCCGGAAGGCCGTCCGACCGTTCACCAGGCGGTGGCGCAAGCGCCATTCCGCCCGCTCCGAGCCCGCCATCATCGACTGGTCTCGATCGACCGCCTACGCGGTGGGGTTCCCTCACACGCGCATGTTCGGCATCGTCGTGAACCGGAAAGGAGTGAAGCGGGAAGGGATCGTCGAGAAGCAGGACGTGCCGCGGCTCCTCGCGCGCCTGCGCGAGGAGCTGCTCGGTCTCACCGATGCCCAGGGGCGGCGGGTCGTGCGTCACGTGTACGCGCGGGAAGAGCTGGGCGCGACCGCATCCTCGTTCCCCGACCTCCTCGGCGAGACCGAAGACGCGTTCGTCCCGTCATCCGGGCTCCTCGGGCGACAGCTCTTCGAGCCCTTCGACGAGAGCTCCGGCCTCCACGAGCTTGATGGTGTGCTCGTGCTCGCCGGCCCGGGGATCAAGGGCGCCGGGCCGGCCGAAGCCGACATCGTCGATGTCGCTCCCACAGTCCTCGGTCTGCTCGGCATCGCTGCCCCTGCCTCGATGGAGGGGAAGGTTCGCGATGAGCTCGTTCAGCTCCCGCCGCTCGAACCGGCCCCGCCGAACATCGCGGCTCCATCCGGCGCGGCTCCCCCCATCACTGAGGACCAGGAGCGCGAGATCGAGGAACACCTCCGAACCCTGGGCTACACGGAATAGAGGCCGGATGACCGTTCACATCGACGTCGAGCTTGGCCGGGACGATCGTCAGGCGCTCGCGGGGACCGATCCCCGATGGTGGTTCACGGGGTTCGAGTTCGCGAACGCCTCGAGCCCGCCACACCCGCACGTCGAGCGGCTCGAGTTGGCGAGCCGGATGAAGCGGGAGATGGTGCTGCCGGCGCTGTCGCGGCTCGCCCCCGGATCGCGGGTGCTGGATGTGTTCTGCGCCAACGGTGCCTTCTCGTTCGAGGCCGCCTTGCATGGAGCCAGCGAGGTCCTCGGCGTGGATTACGACCCTCCGCGCATCGAGTGCGCCCGGTTCGTGCGCGGACTCCTGGATGGGCAGGTCTCCGTTGCTCTCCCGCGGTTCGAGGTCGCGAACGTCTACGAGCTGCCCGCGTCGGTCGAGGGGCCGTTCGATCTCACGCTCGCACTCGGTGGCCTGTACCACGTGTCAGACCCGGTCCTGGTCCTCGATCAGCTGCGAGCCGTCACACGTGGGCATCTGGTGCTGCAGACCTCGCGGATCATCAGGCTCCCCGGCTCGTGGGCGAAGTTCATCACCGTTCGCCGTGCGGCCGACCGGACGGAAGATCGAGGGGCGGGCGTCTGGAAGCTCTCCCCCAAGGCGCTCGAGACGATGCTGTCGTTCACCGGGTTCGAGATCGTCGAACGCTTCCCCGTGCCGCGTGTCCGCGGTCGTCGGGTCCCCTGGTACGGAGCGGTGTGTCGGACCGTGGAGCGATGAGCGCACCCAATCTCGTGCTCGTCGTGCTGGACACGACCCGTGCCGACGAGGTCCTCGTCCCGGAGCGGCTCCCGACGATCCGGGACCTGAGCTCCCGAGGGACCACGTTCCACCGGGCCATCTCCGGCGCGCCGTGGACCCTGCCGTCTCACGGATCGCTCTTCTCGGGCCTCCTGCCCTTCGAACACGGGCTCACGGGCGAGCTCGCCGTCGCCGACGGCCGGCTGAGGCCCGTGGGGAGCAGGATCAAGGAGCTCGCGGGAACGTGGCTGCCGGTCAAGCTCCAGGACGCGGGGTATCAGACGTTCGGGGTCAGCGCCAATCCATGGATCACCCCCCGCATGGGCTGGGACCTGGGGTTCGATGCCCTGGTCGAGACCTGGCAGGACGTTCGGAGTCCCCGGTGGCAGATGGACTCCGGCCCGAGGAAGCGTCCGCGAACCTGGTGGCTGCCCTCTCCGGCGGCGCGGGCCGTGCGCTGGGGCAAGCGTGCGACGGAGGCCGCGGCGGGCCGCAAGGACTCTGGGGCGCTGGGCGCCCTGGCCGCCTTCGCCGAGTGGGTTCGCGCACGTGACCGCTCGCGGCCGTACTTCGCCTTCTTCAACTTCATGGAGGCGCACCTCCCGTATCTGCCACCTCGGCCGTTCGGCCCCACGAGCACCGTTGGGCGCATCCGCGCTGCCGGCGTGAACGGGCGGCTCTCGAACGAGTTCGTCCTGCGGTTCAACGTCGGCCGGGCGGAGCTCGAGCCCGACGAGCTCGGGTTCCTCACCTCGCTCTACCGAGAGGAGATCAGGTACCTCGATACCCGGCTCGCCGATCTGGCCGCCGAGATCGACGCCACGGGAGACACGGTCCTCGTGGTCGTCGGCGATCACGGTGAGCATCTCGGGGAGCACCATCTCCTCGGTCACCAGGCCTCGCTCGCGGACCAGCTCCTGCACGTCCCCTTGATCGTGGCCGGTCCCGACGGACTCGTTCCTCGAGGCGATCGGATCGAGCCGATCTCGACGCTTCGCGTCTCCGCGACGCTGCAGCGGTGGGCGGGGCTGTCGCCGGCGGGTCCGACCCTGCTGGATCCGGCGGAGGGCACGCCGGCGGTGGCCTGGTACGAGTCCGCCTATGCGGAGGCGGCCGGTGCTCGGGCCCTGACCGACGGTGAGCTCTCGAGCGATCCAGATGCCCAGAGGATCCTGCGTTGGAGAGGCTGGGCCGCGTACCGCGGTTCGCACAAGCTGGTCGTGCGGGCCGATGGCTCGCGGTCCCTGTTCGACCTCGAACACGATCCCACGGAATCGGATGACCTCGCCTCGCGCAGCCCTCAGCTCCTCGAGCCCTTCGAGGGCCTTTCGCTGCCGTTCCACAACACCGGCACTGCTCAACCCGAGCCGGCATCGGGGGAGCTCGCGGAGATCGAGCAGCACCTCGAGTCGCTCGGATACCTCTGAGCCCTCTCGGGGTTCGGCGAGGGGTCCGTGTGGAGCGAGCCGGTGACTAGCTTCGACGCCGTCTCAGGCGAACGCCGCGATGCTCGTCCAGGCGCCGGTGCCCACCTTGCTCCAGGCGCCCCCGGTCCGGTTCTGGATCCTCACCACCGAGGATGGATGGACCAACGCGAACGCGAAGTCGGTCGTGGCGAGGTCGCGGGTCCCACCGACCGTGCATCGGACGAAGTCGATCCGTGAAGGCTGTGAGCCCGTCTCGGCGTACTGGACGGCGGCCGCCGTGTAGCCACGGAAGTCGAACCCCTGCACGAGCTGCGCGTTGGATGCTGGCAACGAGTGGCCGACCACCAGGAAGGCATACGCCGAGCCCGCCGCATCCAGGGAGAAGCCCGTCCACTCCGAACGGGTGGTGCTGGAGACGGCCGCGATCTCCAGGGGCCGCGGACCGAGCGCCGCGCCTCCGGTCCAGTCGTACGGGTTCCGGTATGCGCCCCAAAGGATCTGACGGTCGAGGTTGTTGTAGGCGACCGGGCGCTCGACCAGATGGGTCTCCTGCGACGTGTTCTCCCAGACCCGCACACCCTGGTTGTTGTTGTGGGCGATGTTGTTCTGCCACGTCCAGACGGTCGCCTCTCGAGGGATGTCGGGAAGCGACGCGGGCCAGTAGAAGCCGATCCCGTCTCGAGGCCCGTTGATCCCAACGGCCACGCAATCGCGCGCGGTGTTCCGCATGCCGAAGTTGTGGAGGAACCCCACGCTGGTGCTGCGGGCCGCGACGCAGCGTTCCCACACCGTGTCATCGGTCTGAACGACCATCCCGTCCGGGTCGATGCGGTCCCACCAGAAGGGGGTGAAGGCGCCGTCGTAGGAGACGCAGTTCCGGAACGTGATGCCGTCGGACATGTGTGGGACGTACACGTGGGAACCGTGGCTGCGTCCGACGACTCCCTCTACCAGGGTTCCGCGGGTGCCGTCCATGCAATGGTGGAAGTGCAGTGCGTAGCGACCACGGTCCGGATCACCCGCGACCGGAAGCCCCAGGTACCGCAGCCCGACCTGGGAAACGACCTGCTGTCCCGCCCCGAAGATGTGGATGTGCGAGCGACGCCCGGGCGTCCCCTCGATCCGCACGTCTCGGGTGAGGTTCACGACTTCGGGGTTGAGGACCAGACCGTTGGGCATCTGGACGGCCGGATGCGGATACAGGAGCGGCGAGAAGCTCACCGTCGCTCCGGAGACGGCCGTCACCGTTCGGACCTCGAAGGTGTTGGTCCGCTGCCCTGGGCCGGAAGGGACGAAGAGCAGCTCGTCCCCGACCCTCCACCCCGCCGGATCCGCCTCGAGCACACAGGAGGTGGCGCCCGCCGCGATCGAACCCAGCGCCCGCGTCCATGCCAGCCTCGGTGGCCCCTGGGCATCCAGCAGGCCGCCGGGACGGACCCACATCCCGGGATCGGTCGACAGTGGAGCATCACCTCCGCCGACGAAGGCGGCCTCGTTCACGTTGACGAATCTGAGCGTGTGAACCACCCCCGGGGCAGCGGGACGCATGCGGAGTGCTCCCTCGACGATGAGACCGGCGTTCGGGACCAACCCTCCGCAGTCGATCTCGACGACCGTGGAGGCCGTCGGGTCGAAGACCTGCGCGGCTCCACCCGGAATCACGATCGGACCTCTCAGGCGGACCAGCCCGCTCCACAGCGACTCGCTCGCCTTGGGGCCGGGTGCGAGGAGTGAGCCCTCGCCGAGCGCGGGCAAGGGCTTGAGCGCGATGCCGGCACCGACCGCTGCTGCGGTGCGAAGGAAGGTGCGCCGGTCCATATCCGATCCTCCTTTGGAGGGCCTGCCTCCCGACCGCACTCGTCGGCGGTGGTCGTAGGTCACCGAGTCGGTGGTCGTACGTAACCGACATCTCGACAGGATCGGAGCGGGACTCGAGCGGCCGGATAACCGGTTTCCTGATCAGAACGAGCTAGTCCTTCGGGATGAGCCGGTGTCCGCCGGTTCGGCGTTCGGCGTAGGCCTGCTGCCACGTGCGTTGCTCGGACCCGGCGGTGCGGCCTTGAACGGGGGAAGCCGGAATCCTAGATTGAACCGAGGTGCCGAAGATCTGGTCCTTCCTCTCGAACCACGGGTACGTGCTGCTGACGATCGCGAGGCGTCCCGAGCTCCGCCTCCGCGAGATCGCCGAGGAGGTCGGGATCACCCCTCGAGCCGTCCAGACGATCGTGACCGACCTCGTCGAGGCTGGTTACCTCGAGCGCCGCCGGCAGGGGAGACGGAACGCGTACCGGGTGCGCGGAGACCGGCCGTTGGAGGCACCAGGCAACGAGGACCACGTGGTCGCCGACCTCGTCAGGGCACTGGTCTCAGGACCCGGTACCGGACCGCCAGGCAGGGACGGACGTCGTGCGCTCGTCCTTGCCTGCAGCGACCACCGGTTCCAGGAACCGCTTCGGGCGTTGATGGCGAGCCTCGGGCTCCTCACGCAGGCCGAGGTCATCTTGTGGCCGGGCGGCGCAGCTTCGCTCGCCGGACCGGAGGGCAACCTGATCCTGGAGATCATGGCGCTCGCGGTGGGCGAGGAACCGCTCACTCGTATCGTGCTGGTGGCTCACGAGGGTTGCCACGTGCGCGGAGCCTTCCAGTCCACCGGCGACATGTTCGGGGATGCGGCCGAGGTCCACCGCCGCAGGCGGCGCACCGCGCAGATGATCGGCTCCGCATTCGGGGTCGGCCCCGAGCTCTGGTACCTCTCGGACCGGGGCGCCTTCCGGGTGGGCTCGCCGAGGGGTCCGATCCGAGTCCCTGAGGCCGTGGGCGGGTCCGGCATGCCGAGCGAGGTAGATCCCGGCCTAGCGTAGGAAACATACGCTCAACGGGCCATCAACATACGACCGCGGCTTCCTATATTCCTCCTTTCGGCCCAGCCCGTGCGCTCGATCGCGCAGCGACCCAAGGAGGAGAGATGACAACGGGGGACGACTACGACGCCGATGTGATCATCATCGGCGGAGGTCCCGCCGGAGCCACGCTCGGGACCCTTCTCGGCCGGGATGGGTATCGCGCGCTGATCATCGAGAAGGACATCCACCCGCGCGACCACGTCGGGGAATCACTCGTTCCTTCGACGAACGTGATCTTCCACAAGATCGGCTTCTTGGACAAGCTGAACGACGCCGGCTTCGTTCCCAAGCCCGGGACGGCGTGGAACGGGCCTCGCTCCAAGGTCTGGAGCTTCGTCGAGGTTCCTCTCTTCGAGCTCCCGCTGGCGGGGAATCCGCAGCCGTACACCTTCCATGTCGAGCGGGACGCGATGGATTCGATGCTGATCCGCCACGCCCATGACAACGGAGCGAGGGTCCTCCAGGGCGTGAAGGTCACCGACGTGCTGTTCGAAGACGGCCGGGCCGTCGGCGTCCGAGCTCAGGTGGCGGACGGCTGGGAGCGCGACCTGCGGGCGAAGGTCGTCGTGGATGCCACGGGCCGTCGTTGCCTCATCGCCACCAAGCTGAAGATGAAGCGCAAGGATCGGAACTTCAATCAGTTCTGTATGTATTCCTGGTTCCGTAACGTCAGGCGGCCGCCCGAGCGGCTCGCCGGATGGGGACTCTTCTACTTCATCGGACTCAACCAGGGCTGGGCCTGGCAGTTCCCGCTTCGAGAGGGGAGGGAGTCCGTCGGCGTCGTCGTCGACAAGGAGGACTTCCAGCGGTCCGGTCTCGAACACGAGGAGTTCTTCTCCTCCCTCGTGAAGCGGAGCCGCCAGTTCGAATACGTGATGCAGGACGCCGAGCGGATCCGCCCCTACTGGATCGAGGCCGACTACTCGTTCAAGGTCGACCGATACGCGGGCCCCGGCTGGATGATGATCGGCGATGCGCTTCGCTTCGTTGATCCGATCTTCTCCTCCGGGGTCGATGTGGCACTGTTCAGCGCCTTCTACGCCTACGAGGCGATCGTGGAGTCGTGGCGGACCGGCAACGAGGAGAAGTCCTTCCAGGCGTTCCACGAGCGCGTCGATACGGGGGTCGACTCCTGGTACGACACCATCTCGCTCTTCTACAAGCTGCAGAACCTCCTGACCCGCTTCGTGACCCACAAGACATGGCGTCCGTACGTGATCCGAGCGCTCCAGGGAAACCCGTACCTGCCCGAGCACGTGGAGCGGAATCGGAAGCTCCAGAACGCCATGGAGGAGTCGTATCAACGCGTGCTGGGCGACCCGGGGAACATCCTTCGCCCCTGGGCGATGGATCCGGAGAACGACGGTGTCCTCACGTGTCCGACCTGCCTGGGTGTCGCGGACTACGTCCTCAGCGAGGAAGCGTTCGTGTGCAGGCGCTGCGATGCTCGCGCCAAGGTTCCGGGCTTTCGCCCGAAGGCGCTCGCGACCCCGTGACGCACCGATCGAACGGCCCGCGGGGGCATCGCGCTCCATCTCGAGCACGACCGGTCGAGCGCATCAGGAGGCGGTGACGGTGAACGGCGACATCAGGGAGCTCCCGCCCCGTCGTCGGGACGACGAGAGCGAGTGGCACGACCTCGTCGAGCAGCGGTGCCCGCACTGTGGTTGCGAGTTCTTCGTCGCCGCGGACGACTCTTCGATCGTGTGGGATCCGGGTCGTGCGTGGGGCGACGACTGTTCGGATCGCGGGTGTCACTGTCACACCGAACCCGTGGTGGGGACGCGTCGACAGGGTTGACCGTGCCGAGCAGATCCGTTGACACCGGAGCGCGTGAGCTGCGCTTGCTGAAGGATGCGGCAGAGGTGGCCGGATGAGCTCGCAGGACTTCGTCAAGCTGGCGCTCCAGATCGCCACCATGCTCGGGTTCGCCGTGGTGTTCGGGCAGGTGGCGCGCCGGTTCCGGCAACCTGCGGTCCTGGGCGAGATGATCGGAGGCATCATCTTGGGCCCCACGGTTCTCGGGCTCCTGTTCCCCGGCATGTACGACTGGCTCTTCCTGTCATCCGACAGCGTGGCCCTCGTCCGTGACGCCGCGATCAAGCTCGGGATGCTGTTCTTCCTGTTCATCGCAGGACTCGAGATCGACCTGTCCGAGCTGAAGCAGCTCGGTGGCAAGGCCCTCTCGATCGGTCTGGTAGGGACCGTCGTACCCATCGCCGTGGGGGTCGGACTGGTCTATGCGCTCCCCCGCGAGTTCTGGGGTTCCGCCGTTCAGCCGCACTTCTTCGTCTTCGCGCTGTTCATCGGGATGAACCTGGCCAACTCTGCCAATCCCGTGCTCGCGAGGATCCTTATGGATCTCGGCCTCCTGAAGGGTGGCATCGGGTCGCTGTCCATGACGGCCACCATCGTGGACGACCTCGTCAACTGGACCCTGTTCGCAATCATCTTGAGCAACATCGCCCCCTCCGGGTCGGCCACCGCCACGAACCTGCCGATGAGCATCGCGCTGGTGTTGTTCCTGTTCGTGGGCATCCTCGGCGGCGGCCGCTGGCTTGCGCCGCGCGCGCTCCCGTGGCTCAAGGCGCATGTGCCCGGGCCGAGCGGGTTCATCGCGGTCACCGCTCTGTTCATCCTGCTCGCCGCGAGTCTGTCGGAGGGCCTCGGGGTGCATGCGTTCCTCGGTGCGTTCCTGCTCGGAGCCGCCGTCAGCGGGCATGACCGAGACCACAAGGAAGCGAACGGCGTCATCACGATGTTCGCTCTCGCTTTCTTCGCACCCATCTACTTCATCTCCATCGGGATGTCGACGAACTACATCGCCCACTTCGACGGGGTGCTCGTGCTGATCATCTTGGTGGCGGCCATCGGGAGCAAGCTCGGCGGTGTCCTGCTCGGTGCGAAGATCGCGCGGATGCCGATCGACCGAGAGACCTGGGCGATCGGCTTCGGACTGAACGCCCGTGGAGCGACCGGGATCATCCTGGCCGGAGTCGGACTCGCCTCCGGCGTGATCGACGAGCGGATCTTCGTCGCGATCGTCGTCATGGCGCTCATCACCTCCATCATGGCCGGGCCGATGATGAAGTGGCTGCTCTCATCGCGGATCTCCACCATGCGCGCTTCCGGTGGTGCGTCTCCGGAGGACGTCGCTCCAACCGAAGAGGCCTATGTCTGAGAGCGTCGCGCTGCCGTCGCGCGGAGCGGTCGGTTGCCGGTCTCAGCGGGCCGCTCGGATCGGGACCACGAGGACGCACGGCGCTGCCGAGGGGCGCGGGTAACGAACGCGGCTGGGCGATCGGAGGCGCCGACGGTGCCCGATCCGGCGTGCTGGGGTTCACACCTCTCCTGCCGGAGGGAGCTCACACAAACCCCAACGGCGCCTCGATCGCGCGTGCAGGCTAAGAGACGTCCATCGACCTACGCATGCATCAGGAGCGGCGTCTTGCCTACGGCAGCTGCGGGATGTCGGCAACGGGTGGGCGCTGCGTCCCCGTAGGTCGCGACGAGAAGGATCTCCGCCTACAGGGGTGGTCGCTCGGTTCCGGTCTTGGCGAGGCCGGCGAGCAGGCCCACGGTGAACGCCGTGCTGGTGATCGCGAACACCCACCACAGGAACGGCGAGGTGCCCTCGGGGAGCCCGAACAGCGCGTTCAGCCCCGCGATGATCGCCGAGCCCGCGGTCGCGATCACGAACGCCCAGGCGAACCACCAGAGCTCCGTGAGACGACGGCCGACCAGGACCATGAGCAGCGCCAGGCAGAACGAGAAGAGGCCCGCGATCCGGACGTAGCCCTGGTCGGGCGGGGCCGGCAGGTCGAACATGGTGACGAGCACGAAGCGGGGCGTCACGGCGATCGCGACGCCGCAGGCCGCCCAGACGCCGGCCTGGATGATCAGCACGCGCCTCAGGAGGTCCACGGCGGCCCATCATCCCAGGTCATCGTCGGTGCGGCGTTGGTAGCATGCGTGCGGAGCCCCGCGAGGGCTCCTCTTGCTGACGAACCCAGTTCCCGACCTGCGAGGCGACCATGACCGACACGCCCCGGGTCGCGGTCATCGGGCTGGATTGTGGGACCCCCCAGCTCCTGTTCCGCGACTTCGAAGCCGAGACGCCGAACATCCACGCCCTGATGCAGCGTGGGATGTGGGGCGACCTGGCGAGCATCACCCCGCCCATCACGGTTCCCGCCTGGGCCTGTGCCATGACCGGCAAGACGCCGGGTCAGCTGGGGATCTACGGGTTCCGTAACCGCAAGGACACGAGCTACGAGGGCCTGTCGATCGCCACGTCCGACGCGATCCGCGAGCCGGCCGTCTGGGACGCGCTCGGGGCTCAGGGGCTTCGCTCGCTGCTGATCGGCGTCCCCCCCTCGTTCCCGCCGCCGAAGACGTTCCCGGGCTGGCGGGTCGGCTGCTTCCTCACTCCGCCCTCGGCGACGTCGTGGGCCTTCCCGGCCGAGCTGGAGACCGAGATCGTTGACGAGCTCGGGGAGGGCAACGATTACATCTTCGATATCCCGGACTTCCGTCGCGCCGGGTACGACGTCGCGCTCGACCAGGTCTTCAGGATGACCGAACGCCGGTTCCAGGTCGGGCGCAAGCTGGCCGTCGAGAAGCCCTGGGACTTCTTCATGCTGTGCGAGATCGCCCCCGACCGGCTGCACCACGTCTTCTGGCAGCACTGGGACCCGCGTCACCCGTTGTACGAGGCGGGGAACAAGTACGAGACCGCGTTCCAGGACTACTACCGGTTCCTCGACGTCGAGGTCGGCAAGCTCCTCGAGGTCCTACCCGAGGACGCGATCACGATCGTGATGAGCGACCACGGTGCGCGACCGATGATGGGCGGCCTGTGCTTCAACGACTGGTTGATCCAGGAGGGCTACCTGGCGCTCGAGGCGCAGCCGTCGCACGTGATCCCGATCAAGGATGCCGCGATCGACTGGAGCCGCACGGTCGCCTGGGGCGATGGCGGCTACTACGGTCGGCTGTTCCTGAACGTGATGGGTCGCGAGCCGCAAGGGACCGTCGAGCCTGGGCGGTACGAGGAGACGCGCGACGAGCTGATCGCCAAGCTCGAGGCGGCGCCGGGGCCCGACGGGACCCGGCTCGGCACCAAGGTGTTGAAGCCGCAGGACGTCTATCCGGAGGTCCGGGGCGTCGCACCCGACCTGATCGTGTACTTCGGCGATCTCGCGTGGCGTTCGGTGGGGTCGGTGGGGAACGGGAGCATCTACACCTACGAGAACGACACCGGTCCCGACGGCGCGAATCACGACCGGAACGGCGTGTGGGCGATGGCCGGTCTCCCCGGCCAGGCCACGGGTGAGGTTACCGGCCTCAACCTCGTCGACGTCGGTCCGTCCATCCTGTCGCTGTACGGCGATCGAGGCGCCCGAGGGCGCCGTGGGAAGGAGCTTCCTGTGACGCATCCATCCCGTTCCTGGCGGAACAGAAGGGCTTCACCGTCTGGTTCACGGGACTGTCGGGGGCCGGCAAGTCGACCATCGCCGAGATGCTGTACCACGAGTTCCAGGCTCGGAACATGAAGACCGAGATCCTGGACGGCGACGTGGTCCGGCAGAACCTGTCCAAAGGCCTCGGGTTCTCGAAAGACGATCGTGACACGAACATCCTGCGGATCGGCTTCGTCGCCGAGCTGCTGACGCGCAACGGCGTCGCGACGATCTGCTGCCCGATCTCCCCCTACAAGCAGACGCGCGACCAGGTGCGGGCGATGGTGGGCGAGTTCGTCGAGGTCTACGTGCACGCGACGCTGGAAGAGCTGGCGCAGAACCGCGACCCGAAGGGCCTGTACAAGAAGGCCATGGCCGGCGAGATCACGGGGTTCACCGGCGTGGACGACCCGTACGAGGTCCCCGAGAACCCCGAGCTCGTGCTCGACACGATGGTCGAGTCGCCGGAGGTGTCCCTGCAACGCGCGCTGACCCGGCTGAAGGAGCTCGGCTACCTGGACGACGACTCGGTCCTCGTCGAGGGCGATCGGTTGCACTCGGGGCTGACCGACCTACGGGTCCACGACACCGGGCACGTCGTCCGCGAGAACTGACGGTCCCGGCCCCGGAGAGGGCCTCGGTCCCGGCAGCCTAGCCGCCTAGTCTGGGCTCCACGGGGCGCTCCGGTCGGATGGCCACGTGAAGACCCCGAACTCCGCTTCGGGCATCTCGGGAGGGGATGCGTCGTCTGCCTCTCCCACCGAGATGACCTCGCTCTCCGCTCCCTGCTCAGGCTGAGGAGGTGCCGGGGTCTCGGCCAGCTCAGACAAGCGAGCGGCCAGGGCGTCCAGGGCATCGTTCGCGGGGGCGAGCGCCTCGCGGAGGCGGTCGGAGAGAGCCGCCGCCTCGCTCCGGACCGCCTGGATCGAATCCGGGATCGTCTCGGCGAGCGGCGCCATCCGGGCGCGCCACTCGGCGAGCCGATCGATGTCTTGGCGCAGGGCGTCGTGAACCCGCTCCGTCGCTCCGAGCTGTTTCTCGGCGTTCCGTCGCGCTCCATCGGTGAGCCGTGCGAGGGCCCGCTCGGCGGCGTGGAGGACGTCGGTGAGCTCCTCGGTTGTCGACGTGGAGCCAGAGCGTTCGACGGCGCGGAATCGCTCGGCCGCATCCTCCAACTTCGATCCGAGGTCGCGGTTCCTCGCCTGCAGGTCGGCGATCTCGATCCGGTACTGGTCGAGTTCGGCGTTGAGGCTCGCGACCTCGTCGCTCGCCTCCTTCGCTTCCCTCGACGCCTTGATGATCGAAACCTCGCGTTCGTTCACGACCGCGGTCACGCTCTTCCGCGAGTAGCCCAAAAGGCCACGTCTCAATCGACTCTCCATGGGGAAGTCTCCTTTCCTCGTCGTGGTTGACCCCATCCGATGTCCGGGGGATCCTCCGGGCCGATTCTCCGGGGTCCCCGGCGGCCGGTCTACTAGGGCGGGCGGCCTACCGCGCTTGCGGTCCATCATCGCGTGATAGCTTGCCTTCATGCAGGGACGGACACGTCCACCCTCCTCGGGGTGGGCGTTTCGCGTATCCGGGGAGCAGCGGCGAGCCACATAGGGAGACGGGATGGAGATCGAGATCGGGAAGGGGAAGGTCGCCCGGCGGGCGTACGGGTTCGACGAGGTGGCGATCGTGCCCTCGAGGCGGACCCGCGACCCCGATGACGTCGATATCTCCTGGCAGATCGACGCGTACACGTTCGAGCTGCCGATGATGGCCTCGGCAATGGACGCGGGCGTCTCACCGGCGACCGCCGTTCGGATCGGGCAGCTGGGGGGCCTCGCGTGTCTGAACCTCGAGGGCCTGTGGACCCGCTACGAGGACCCCGAGCCGGTCTACGAGGAGATCGCGTCCCTGCCCGACGAGAAGGCCACCGCACGGATGCAGGAGCTGTATCGCGAACCGGTCAAGGATGATCTGGTCGAGCAGCGGATCCGCGAGATCAAGGAGGGCGGGGTCGTCTCGTGCGCCTCGCTCACCCCCCAGCGGGTCGAACGGTACGCCAAGGCGGTCGTCGGGGCCGGCCTCGACATCCTCGTGATCCAGGGGACCGTGGTCTCGGCCGAGCACGTCTCGACCCACAGCCAACCGCTCAACCTGAAGGAGTTCATCGCCACGTACGACCTGCCGGTCATCGTCGGCGGATGCGCCTCGTACACGACGGCCCTGCATCTGATGCGGACGGGCGCGGTAGGCGTGCTCGTTGGCGTCGGACCCGGGAACGCCTGCACGACCCGTGGGGTGCTCGGCGTCGGGGTCCCGCAGGCGACGGCGATCGCCGATGCGGCGGCGGCCCGGATGGAGCACCTGCGCGAGACCGGCCGCTACTGTCAGGTGATCGCGGACGGCGGGATGCGCACGGGCGGCGACATCGCCAAGGCGATCGCGTGCGGCGCGGACGCGGTCATGATCGGTTCGCCGCTCACGCGCGCGTACGAGGCGCCGGGCCGCGGCTTCCACTGGGGGATGGCGACGTTCCATCCGACGCTGCCGCGCGGGGCGCGTGTGAAGACCCAGCAGGTGGCATCGCTCGAGGAGATCCTGAGGGGTCCCGCGCACGAGAACGACGGGACCTTCAACCTCTTCGGGGCGCTCGCGACCTCGATGGCGACGACCGGCTACGCGACGATCCGCGAGTTCCAGAAGGCCGAGCTGGTGGTGGCGCCCTCGATCAAGAGCGAGGGCAAGACGTATCAGACGGCTCAGCGCGTAGGGATGGGTCACTAGCGACGTGGCTTCCGATCCCGGGCGTCCGGTCCTGGTGGTCGACCTCGGGGCGCAGTACGCGCAGCTGATCGCCCGCCGGATCCGCGAGTGCCACGTGTACTCGGAGATCGTCGCCCACGACCTGTCCGCTTCCGAGCTCGCAGCGCGTCATCCGGCCGGCATCGTGCTCTCGGGCGGGCCCGCATCCGTGTACGAGGAGGGCGCGCCGAGCGTCGACCCGGGGATGTTCGGGCTCGGGGTGCCGGTGCTCGGCATCTGCTACGGCCATCAGCTCATGGCGCAGGCCCTCGGCGGCGAGGTTGCCGCCACCGGCCGGCGCGAGTACGGGCGGACCGAGCTCCACGTGAGCGAGCCCGGGGCCCTGCTGGCCGACCTCGGCCCGATCGAGCCCGTCTGGATGAGCCACGGGGACGCCGTCACCGCGGCGCCGGAGGGGTTCCGCGTCACCTCGCACACGGACGCCATACCGGTCGCCTCGATGGAGGATCCCGAGCGCGGGCTGTTCGCCGTCCAGTTCCACCCCGAGGTCGCCCACACGCCCAAGGGCATGGCGGTGATGAAGCGATTCCTGTACGACGGCTGTGGCCTGCTCCCCGAATGGACCCCGGCCAACGTGATCGAGCGCGCGGTCACGGCGATCCGTGAGCAGGTGGGCGGGTCGGAGGTGCTGTGCGCGCTCTCGGGCGGCGTGGATTCGGCGGTGGCTGCGCTCCTGGTGCACAAGGCGATCGGCGAGCAGCTCACGTGCGTCTTCGTCGACACCGGGCTGCTGCGCGAGGGCGAGCCCGAACAGGTCGAGGAGACGTTCGGCCGGCACTTCCGGGTCCCCCTCGTGCACGTGAAGGCCGCGGATCGATTCCTGGCCAAGCTCGCCGGGGTGACCGAACCCGAGGACAAGCGCCGTCGCATCGGCGAGGAGTTCATCCGCGTCTTCGAGGAGGTGGCGCGCGAGCATCGCGGAGCGCGGTTCCTCGTCCAGGGGACGCTGTATCCGGACGTGATCGAGAGCGGTTCGGATACCGCGGCGACGATCAAGAGCCATCACAACGTCGGCGGGCTGCCCGAGGACATGGATCTCGAGCTCGTCGAACCACTCCGCGACCTGTTCAAGGACGAGGTTCGAACCGTCGGGACCGAGCTCGGTCTGCCGGAGGAGGTCGTGCGGCGCCAGCCGTTCCCGGGCCCCGGCCTCGCCGTGCGGATCGTGGGCGAGGTGAGCGCGGACACCCTCGCGATCGTGCGGGCGGCCGACGTGGTCGTTCGTCAGGAGATCCGCCGGGCCGACCTCGATCACGAGACCTGGCAGGCGTTCTGCGTGCTGCTGGCCGGCGTTCGGAGCGTGGGCGTCATGGGAGACGGCAGGTCCTACGAGCACCCGGTGATCGTCCGGGCCGTCACGAGCGAGGACGCGATGACCGCCGACTGGGCGCGACTCCCGCACGAGGTGCTCGATCGGATCGCGAGCCGCATCGTGCGGGAGGTCCCCGGCGTCAACCGGGTCGCCTACGACGTGACGAGCAAGCCGCCGGGCACGATCGAGTGGGAGTAGATCGTCACCAGGTGTCGTCCAGGCCGACCCAGTCCCGGAACAGCTCCTTTCCGCCTCGGATCGCCCAATCGGAATCGACCGAGAGCTTGCTCGAGATCCCGCCGCGGGGCCGGGTCTCGAACACCAATCGGAGTCGAACGGGGCTGTACACCTGGATCAGATGGTTGTAGACGACGTCGAGGAAGCGCTCGTACGACGCGGCGGTGTTGCGCCACTGATAGAGGTATTCCTTCAGTGACCTCAGTTCGATGACCGTGTCGGCGGGATAGAACGTGATGTACAGCGTCCCGAAGTCCGGTTGATCGCGTGCGCCGAGGAAGGTCACCTCCGGCGCCTTGTGCTTCAGCTCCATCGCACCGCCAGGGTTCGGAAGCTTCTTGAGCACAGAGGAGTCGATGTCGTCGTACGCCCTCGCGGCCATGCACACGACGGTACTAACCCAACACCGTCCGATGCAACCGTTCGACGCTCTCCGCCTGCTTGCCCGTTCTTGTTCGAGTGGAGCTCACGAGCCTACGACCGGATCGCCGTCGACCGGCTCAGGAGCCGGCCGGACCGGATCCAGGAGCCTGAGCTCGCAGAGATCGAGCGGTTCCTCGCCAGCGACCCCGACGGTGCACCGGTGCTCCCGATCGAGGGCGAAGCGGGGGTCGGGAAGACCACGTTACGGTCGGCGGCGGTCCGCGATGCCCGATGGGTTGGCGCGTCCTCTCGGCGTCGGCGGCGGCCACGGGTACGCCGTCTGCGTGTTGTGACCCGGCCCCTTCTTGAGGCCTCGGTGTCCGTCTTTTCGAGACCACGTAAACCACGTCGATCTTGGGGATCCGGAGTGGCACGTCTCGCTCTCGATCGGGGTCGGATGCATCTAAGCAGCCAAGCGTAGGCCGGGTCGCGTAGGTCGTTTGCCAGTCACACGTGCGGGTCCATCGTGCGGTTACGCCTCGGGCCTGTGTGGCGAGTCCGGGAGGAGGATACGCTGGCCGTCGTATCGTCGTGCGTCATCGCGCTCCATACGATTCCAGCGAACCTCGGTTCCGAAAGGGGCACGAGAGGCAGGGAGCGTGGAAGAGAGAACCCCATCCGTCGCGGCCGAGCCGCGCCAGGACGGTGCAGAAGGCTTCGATCGCCGAGAGGCGCTTCGCAAGGCCGGCCGCCTTGGCGGTGCCCTCGTGTGGACGGTTCCCTTCGTGCGCAGCGTTGATCTCCGTGCGGTAGCGGCCGCGGCAGGCTCGCCTCCGCCTGGGGACACGCCTCCGCCCGGGGACACGCCTCCGCCTGGGGACACGCCTCCGCCCGGGGACACGCCTCCGCCTGGGGACACGCCTCCGCCCGGGGACACGCCTCCGCCTGGGGACACGCCTCCGCCCGGGGACACGCCTCCGCCCGGGGACACGCCTCCGCCCGGGGGCACCACACCTCCGCCCGGGGGCACCACACCTCCGCCCGGGGGCACGACACCGCCGCCCGGGGGCACCACACCGCCGCCCGGGGGCACGACGCCGCCGCCCGGGGGCACCACACCGCCGCCCGGGGGCACGACACCGCCGCCCGGGGCCCCCCTCCACCGGTCAGAACGCTGGAGATCACCTCGCTCTCGGCCCGGCCAACGCCGTTCCGCCTGAGCACGGATCAGGTGTTACGGATCTCGTTCTTCGTCACGGGAGCGGCGGCCGTGGACGTGGCCATCAGTCGGAACAAGCGCATCGTCGGACGCCTGCTAGGGTCCGCGCTCGCCGATGCCGGATGGGCGCATCTCGGGTGGAATGCTAAGAACGGGGGTACGAAGAAGGTTGCACCAGGGCGGTACTCGATCAGCGCTCACGCGGTTGGTCCGGACGGTTCGAGCGCCCAGGCCAGCATCACCGTGAACGTCAAGCGCTAACGCCACGAAGCCGGCCGATCCGCGTTCCCTCTCGCCCCACGAGTGGCCTTGCTCTCGCTCGCGACACCCCCGGCGCCGGCGGTCGAACGCGAGCAGTGTCCCTCAAGGGGTGTCCCGTCTGGGCGTAGCGACCCGGGCGCGCCGTCGCCGATAGGTCCGGTTCTTCATGCGGTTGCCACAGATGGACATCGCGCACCAGGCGGCCGATCGGTTCTTCGAGCGATCGAAGAAGAAGTAGCCGCACTGCCGGCAGGTCTTGAGCCTGGGCCAGGCCCCGGTCAGCTGCGCCTCGTGCAGGATGCCGAGGAGCGCGGCGATCGCGCCGTCCGTCCCGCGGACCACGGGCTGCAGCACGACCGCACCGCCGCCGTCGAATCCGACCCGGAGCCTCGTGCGTGCGGCCTCCCGACGCAGGGTCGCGAGCGCGCCTGGTTCCAGCTCGCCCCCGTGGTTGACGGCGATCAGGGCACGGATCGCCTCCCGCAGGTCGCGCAGGCGTGCGGCGTCTGCGCCGGTGATGCGCACGGGGAGCGAGACCAGCCGTTTCTGGACGAGCCAGGCCCGCGCCTTCGACGGCGTTCCGAGCCGGTCCCACCCCGCCGGGAAGTCGTGGTTCCACGTGTTCACGAACCGCTGCAGAACCTCGAGTCGCCCCGGCGCCTTCGGCCGGCCACCCGGCTCGATCTGCTCGCCGACGCGGCGTTTGTCGCGCTCGTCCATGGCCTCGACTTGACCTTCGTAGGGAGACCAGCATAGCGTCTATGCCGGTCATGACGTCGCGATGGCAACGAATCGGCAGACTGGGTCTGGCGTTCGCGGCGGGGGTGCTCACCACCATCGTGGTGGTCGCCGTCGCTCGATCCGAGCCCGAGCCCGGCCCGTCCGGTCAGGCCGCATCGGGGGGGCCGTCGTCGTCGAGCCCGTCGGTCTCCTCCACCGCATCCACGTCTCCACAGGAGCTGCTCAAGATCGGCGGCGTGCCTGGGGTCGAGCCGGCGCGCACGGTCGACCCCCTGCTCATGCCGTATCCCTACCTCTCCCCGACGCCGCCCCCCACCACGAGGACGGTCCTCGACGGCACCTACCTGCGCACCTTGACGCTGCGAGACGTTGGGGGTGCGCGCATCGGGCTGCCCTTCCGGTGCCTGCGGTGTCCTCCGTACCGGGTCGACGCGGGGGTGAGCACGATCATGTTCTGGCACGGCGCGTTCTTCCTCCATCATCAGATGTCGGACTTCAAGACGCAGGGGAGCTTCGTCGTCGATGGCGACCGCGTAACCCTGTTCAACGATCCGAACTGTCCGCAGGGGGAGGGTGTGTACTCGTTCGAGAAGACGGCCCACGGTCTCCGGTTCGAGGTGATCCACGATGACTGCCCGTGGAGCGGGGAGCGTGCGATCGATCTCACGAGGGTGCAGTGGACGAACGTCCACGTGTGCGTCCGGTGGATCAAGAACCTGTGGCCGGGCGCCGTCGCCTGCTGAGCGGGTGCGAGGGAACGGCCGTCTGGTTCAGTCGACGCGGTCGGCGAACACGACGAGCCGGGTCGACGCCGAGAAGCGCGGGTTGCAGGTGGTGAGGACGAGCGTCGGCCGCTCCGTCGGGTCCAGGACCGATGCTCCCGAGGGGAGGATGCCCGACGGCGGGGTGACAACGGTGCGGGTCACCCGGTAGTTGAAGATCCCGTACTCGGTTGCGAGGACGATCCGGTCACCGGCCCGGAGTTCGTTCAGCGACCAGAACGGAGCGAGGTACGTCGTCCGGTGACCCGCGATGCCAACGCGGCCGGTGTCCTGCCACGGGTAGGCCGTCTCTGCATAGTGGCCGGGGCCTTTCTTGAGAGACTCCGTATCCGTCCCCTCGACCACCACGTAGTCCACGTCGATCTTCGGGATCTTGATGATCGCGACCGCGTCGCCGGGGACGTTGACCACTCGGTCGGGGGCGTCGGCCGCGGTGAGGCTCGCCACGTTGCGTTCGAACCCGGGACGGAGGTCCTCCTGGGCCCGCCGGGTCGCGAAGCCGGTCCCCCACAGGTTCCACCAGAGGTAGCCGGCGAGCACCAGTGCCGCGGCGATGAAGACGAAGCCCGTGATCCGCAGGATCCGGCCCCGGCGGCGGCGGCGCCGGTGGGTGGCGGGAGGCCGGTCGGGCACGGCGCTGCCGTCGAGCACCTCCGCTTCGGCCATCGTTCAAGTGTCGCAGGTTCGGTCCGTTCCCTTGAGCGGCTCGGTGCCGAAGCTCGGGACCGGTTCCGACGCCCCCCTACAATCTGGCCGTGGCCGCTCGCTCTCCGCTCATCGAGGCGCTGAACCCCGTCCAGGCCGAGGCGGTCCTGCACACCGAGGGACCCATGCTGATCGTGGCCGGGGCCGGCTCGGGCAAGACCCGGGCGCTCACGCATCGGATCGCGTACCTGATCCGCGAGCACGGGGTCAGCCCGTACGCGATCCTCGCGATCACGTTCACGAACAAGGCGGCTCGCGAGATGGCCGCGAGGGTGGAGGGCCTCCTCGGCCAACGGATCGCGAAGGGGATGTGGATCCTCACGTTCCACTCGGCGTGTGCGCGGATCCTCCGGCGGGAGCACGACCACCTCGGCCTCCCGAGCAGCTTCACGATCTACGACGAGGGGGACACGGAGCGCCTGCTCTCGAGCGTGCTGAAGGATCTGAACCTGGACCTCAAGCGGTACCCGCCGCGCGCGATGGCCGCGGCGATCGGCAAGGCCAAGGACAACGTCCTGTCGGCCGGCGAGTTCGCACAGATGGCCGGGAACTTCTACGAGCAGACGATCGCGAACGTCTACACGGAGTACGAGAAGCGCAAGCTCGACGCCGGCGCCCTCGACTTCGACGACCTCATCACGGAGACGGTCCGCCTGTTCCGCGAGCACGCCGCGGTGCTCGAGCACTACCAGGAGTGGTTCCGGTACATCCTGGTCGACGAGTACCAGGACACGAACCGTGCGCAGTACCAGCTGGTGAACCTGCTCGCGGCCAAGTACCGCAACGTGTGCGTCGTGGGCGACGCGGACCAGGGTGTCTACTCGTGGCGTGGGGCGACGATCCAGAACCTCCTGGATTTCGAACGGGACTACCCCGACGCCGAGGTCTTCCTCATGGAGCAGAACTACCGCTCGACGTCGAACATCCTCGCGATCGCGAACGCCCTGATCGAGCACAACGTGCAACGCAAGCCGAAGTCGCTGTGGACCGAGACGACCGAGGGCGAGCTGGCCGTGCGGTTCCGCGCCGACGACGAGCACGAGGAGGCGCTGTTCGTCGCGGAGGAGACGCACCGGCTGGTGGAGGAGGAGGCGCACCGGTATTCGGACGTCGCGGTCTTCTACCGGACGAACGCCCAGAGCCGCGTCCTCGAGGACGTCTTCATGCGAGCGGGGATCCCGTACCGGGTGGTCGGCGGCGTGCGGTTCTACCAGCGCAAGGAGATCAAGGACGTCCTCGCGTACCTGCGGCTGCTGCTGAACCCGCAGGACGTGATCAGCGCCCGGCGGGTGGTGAACACGCCCAAGCGCGGCATCGGCGACGCGACGGTCGCGACGCTCGAGGGGTTCGCGGCCATCGAGCAGATCCCGTTCCTCGAGGCCACCCGGCGGGCGGACGAGCTCTCCGAGCTCGCGTCGCGCGCGAAGGGCGCGATCGCCGGGTTCGTGGGCGTGATGCAGCGCTTGCAGGAGGCGTTCGACTCCGGCGCGGGGCCGCAGCGGATGGTCGAGGCGGCGGCCACCGAGTCCGGCTACCTGCTCGAGCTCGAGGCCGAGCGGACCGTCGAGGCCGAGGGGCGCATCGAGAACCTCCGGGAGCTCGGGGGGGTGGCGGCCGAGTTCGAGCAGCGATCGCCCGACGGGACCCTGGCCGAGTTCCTCGAGCAGGTCTCGCTCGTCTCCGAGCAGGACGAGTACGACGAGGAGTCCGGGAGCGTCACCTTGATGACGCTCCACAACGCGAAGGGGCTCGAGTTCCCGGTCGTCTTCATCATCGGACTGGAAGACGGCGTGTTCCCGCACTACCGGTCGATGGGCGACCCGGCGCAGCTCGAGGAGGAACGCCGCCTGATGTACGTGGGCGTGACCCGCGCCCGCGAGCGGCTGTACCTGACCTACGCGTGGAGCCGCACGCTGTTCGGGTCGACGAACTACAGCCCCCCGTCGCGCTTCCTGGGCGAGATCCCGAGCGAGCTCGTCCGGGCGTCGGAGGAGGGCGAGCTCGTCGTGGGCGAGGGGGCCTCGGTGTCTCCCATCCGGGCCGCGGTCGAGGGCCGGCGCGAGATCCCCCAGATCTCGGCGGGCGACACGGTCCTGCACGACAAGTGGGGCGAGGGCGTCGTCCTCACGGTGAGCGGCTCGGGGACGGACGCCGAGGCGACGGTCCGGTTCGTGGAGGCGGGGGAGAAGCGGCTGCTGGTCGCCTACGCGCCGCTGAAGAAGGTCGGCTGACGCTCCTCGGCGGTGCCGTCAGCCCGGCGGTCGCAACCGGCGGAGGCCCCGGTGCTCATCCCACGCGAGCGTCTGCCCCGGATCGCCGAACCGCACGAAGCCGGCCTCGCGTACGTCCACCGAGAAGCAGTGGTAGTCGGGTTCGTCCGGTGCCCAGTCGATCCGTCGCGCGATCGCGTCTCGGAACGCCGCGCGCGTCCCCGGGTCCTGCTCGTCCACGACGTGGCCGTAGATCTTCACGTCCCCGTCGGTGCCCTCCCTGTTGGCCGTCACGCTGTGGACGACGATCCGCGCATCCCGCAGCAGGTCCAAGGCCTTCCTCGAGCGCCACATCATCGACACGAAGAGGCGTCCCGCCGCGAAGTCGCATTCGTTCGGACTGATCCGCGGCGAACCATCACGGCGGATCGTGCCGAGCATCACGAGCTGGTCACGCGTGAATCGCTCGCGAGCCTGGTCCGCGATCTCGGGGCACGCGCGTTCGAACCCCTCCCAGCGCACGCATCCCATCGTACGCCGGTCCTGAGCGTCTCAGCGAGATAGGCGTTCGAGCACGTTGCGGGTGATGCGGCCCACGACCGGGTCGTCGAGGCCGAGCACCCAGTCGGTCACCCCGGCGTTCACCACCGTCCCGCCCCCCGACCGTTCGAACGCCGCCATCACGGCGTGGCCGTCGGCGAGCTCGGCAAGGTGATCGGGGCTCGCGTCGCCGTAGAGGGCCATCGAACACGTCTCCAGGTCGCCCTGTTCGAGCGAGTACCGCGTGGGCTGCTCGTGCTGAGCCCACAGGTGCGCCGGCGCGGTGGCCAGGATCTCGAGGCTTTCGGGGGCGCCGTCGACGCCCGTCGGGATCGGCCGGCCGTCGGGGCCGGTCTCCAGCACGCACCCGTCGCACTCGTAGGCCACGATCGCGTCATCGGCCCCGAACCCGTCGCCGGCCCGCAGTCCCGTTCCCTCGAACACCCAATGCTCGGGCCGGTGCACCGTGTACGCGCCCGAGCTCTCGGCCGCACCCAGCCCGTAGCGCGAGTACCCGCCGCGCGAGAACGTCAGCCCGATCGACGAGGTCTCGGGCCGTCCGACGCGGCGGTCGGACCAACAGCCGCTCAGGAAGCGCTCGTCGGGGGTCCCCAGGACCGGGTCGTCCTCGACGCGATACTTGTAGCCGGTCATCCCCGTGTGGCCCGGGTCGAAGCGCACCTGCCAGAAGCACGTGTTCCCGGACAGGACGGCGGCGTTGCCACCAGCCTCGACGAATGCGTCGAACGCGTCCCGCATCCCCCAGGACCAGTACTCGTCGTGGCCGGCGCTCACGAAGAGGTGGGGAGCCTCCAGGATCTCGGGGTGCCGCTCGAGGTCCTGGCTGATGGCGACGTCGAGACGGAAGCCGCTCCGTTCGGCCCAGCCGGTGAACGTCCGCTCGTAGGTGAACCAGCCTGCCCCGCCGCACCAGTCCGAGAGCCCGAGCGGGCGTGCCCAGTTCCGGAAGCCCATCGCTTCCCGGTCGGGCTCGGGCTGCATCATGCGCCCGATCGGCTCGGGCTTGACGAGGAAGCCCTTCGCGAACGGACGCTCGAACGACACATGCGTCCCGCCCGTGTACAGGGACGGGCCACCCCAATCGTTGTAGGCGTGCCACGTCGTCGTCGAGAGCACCAGCAGGATCGGCGCCGGGTCGGAAGGGTCGGGTCGCACGACGAAGAACGCGTCCGTGCGTTCGTCGCCGGTTGACACCGAGACGGCGTAGTAGCCGGAGCGCCAGTCGCCGACGGGGATCTCGAGCGCCGATGGCCATCCGCACCCGGCCGAAGCGGCGTCGGCCGGCGTGTCGTGTGATCGCCCGACGATGCCTTCGGCGTTCCATACGGGTTCGATCGTGGCGCCCTCCCGCGCCACCCTCACGTCGAAGGACGAGGCGTCGGTCGAGACCCGCAACCCGACGGACCCGCCACGAGCCGTCGAGGGCGGCCAGCAGTAAGCCTCGAGCGTCACCGGGCGAGCACGAGGTAGCCGGCGATCAGGATCACCGCGCCAGCGACGACGGGGGCGATCACCCAGGCCAGGCCGAGCCGCCCTCGGTAGGGCCCCAGCGTCCCGATCTTGGTGGTCGGCTTCAGACCTGGCGGGCGGAACCGGAATCGGAAGCGCTTCGCCATGACCATCCCGAGTATCTCAACCAGGACGGGACTCACGCAGGGTGCGACTCGTCCGGATCCTCGGTCGTCTCATGCGAGCGCCGTCGCGCCCAGCCCGACATCGCGAGCAACAAGGTGAGCGTGAAGGGTATGACCACGAGCGACCCGCTCTCCGTCTGGCCGTCCATGGTCGGCGGCGTCGTGGTCTCGGTCGGCGGCGTCGTGGTCTCGGTCGGCGGCGTCGTGGTCTCGGTCGGCGGCGTCGTGGTCTCGGTCGGCGGCGTCGTGGTCTCGGTCGGCGGCGTCGTGGTCTCGGTCGGCGGCGTCGTGGTCTCGGTCGGCGGCGTCGTGGTCTCGGTCGGCGGCGTCGTGGTCTCGGTCGGCGGCGTCGTGGTCTCGGTCGGCGGCGTCGTGGTCTCGGTCGGCGGCGTCGTGGTCTCGGTCGGCGGCGTCGTGGTCTCGGTCGGCGGCGTCGTGGTCTCGGTCGGCGGCGTCGTGGTCTCGGTCGGCGGCGTCGTGGTCTCGGTCGGCGGCGTCGTGGTCTCGGTCACCACAGGCGTCTCGGATGGGGTCGGTCTGGGTTCCGGGGCGGGAGGCGGGCTCGGTGAGGGTTCTGGCGGTGGTGCAGTCATCGGAGCAGGCACATCGTTGCCATCGATGATGTCGCCGAAGAGAGCCGCGAGGAGGACTTGGGTCTCCGGCGAGAGGGTTGGCCAGATGGCAGCCAATGTCTGGAGAAGCGCCTTGTCGAAGGTGGTGAGGTTGACTCCAGCCGCTTCGGCGGCGGCACGGTCGTCGATCAGCGCCGAGGCGATCTCCGCGATCTGTTCGGACGTCGCGTTCGGAAGTGCCGACTGGAGCTCGCCGAGTGAGTCCCATGCAGCGTTCAGGTGCGCGCGCCCGACGACGGTTGGCACCAGCGTCGGGGTCGTCATCCCACGGGCGATCACGAAGGCAAGGGCGATGATCGAGGCCGCGACCAGACCCTGGAGGCGGTCCGCCCACCGACTGGCAGAGCGGCGCGCCGGCGGAACAACGGCGGCGACCCGCGCGGCGGCGGCGTCCTCCTCGGCCGCGCCCGTCTCGGGCAGGGGCCCGGCGACCGCGGTCCCCAGTTCCGTGAGGCCAGGGCCGTCTTCCACGACGCTGTCGACCAGCAGGAGCAGCTCCGGTGGGAGGGCCTCCCGGTTGGCTGTGAGCAGAACGACGCTGGTCCGCGAAGAGATGCGACGGATCTGAGCGATCACCGTCGGATCGTGATCGAGGGCAAGCTTCTCGTGCAGGATGACGATGTCCGGCTTCAGCTGTTGGACCTGGAGGAGGACGTCCGCCATCGTCGCCGCTTCCCCGACGACGAAGAGCCCCCGTTCCTCGAGAAGGAAACGCGCGAGCCCGCGTTCGAGCGGCCGACGGTCGGCGACGATGCCGGTGCGTCGCGATGCCCCTCTTGCCATCCTCAGGCTCCGACCATGTGGGTTGCTACCTTATATGGCGCATCGGACGCCGCGCAGACCCTATCCGGGAACGAGCCGGAGGTCGGGGGTCCGACTTGCCGTGATCCGATCACGCGAGCGAGCATCGCCGTCCCAGCCGGAGCGGTCCCGTGTCTCACCCAGGGAGAACCCGGAAGAGGCGCCATCGGTCGGGGACGCCCTTGAGCTCGTGCTCCCCCCGGTCCTCGAACGCGAGGCCAGAGCCCGCGACGAGGTCCTTCACGGTCCGGGACACCAGGACCTCGGAGGGGCCCGCGTTCGAGGCGACCCGGGCGCCGATCGAGACCGTGAGCCCGCCGCACTTGTTGTCGATCACCTCGCACTCGCCGGTGTGCACGCCGGCGCGGACCTCGATGCCGAGCTCGCGAACGCGATCGACCACCTCCAGCCCGCAGGAGATCGCCCGCGCCGGCCCATCGAACGTGGCGTAGAAGCCATCGCCGGCCGTGTCGTTCTCGACACCTCGCCAGTGGCCCAGCGCCCCGCGCACGATCGCGTGGTGCCGTTCGACGAGGTCGCGCCATCCGTGGTCACCGAGCGAGGCCTGCATCTGGGTCGAGCCGACGATGTCGGTGAACAGGACCGTGGACAAGATCGTGTCGGTCCGCACGCGCCGATCAAGCTTGGAGACGAATGCCCTCACGGCGGCCATGGTCGCCTCGTGGGTCTCGTCGTCGACCCACGTGTACTCGCCGCGCATCGTCGGGAGCTCCTGCAGCTCCGCCCCGGCGACCCGTCGGGCGAAGTACTCGGCGGGGCCCCGCTGGTGCGAGGAGAACAGCACCAGGGTGGGAACGCGGACGGACGGCAGCACGTCCTCGACGTCCGCCTCCATCGTCATCCGATGGAACGCCATCGCCGCGCCCGGGCTGAGGCTCCGTCGCATGTGCGTCACGAACCAATCGAGGAACGCCTCGTCGTCCACCATGCGCGGGCTCTGTTGCCGCAGCAGCGAGGCGAAGTACTCGCGCGTGCCCCAGCCCTCGTGCACCTCGCGGAGCGTCTCGCGCCAGGCCGCCTCCGAGGGGGCCCACGGGTAGTCGGCGCTCGCTCGACCCTTCACCGATGGATCGAGGGCGACCAGCGCGGTGGTCCGTTCTGGGTAGGTGGCGGCGAACAGCGTCGTCGTCCGGCTCCCCTCCATCCCGCTCCACAGGACGGCCTCCTCCGATCCCACGGCGTCCATGACGGCGCGGACGTCGTCCATCCGCGTCTCGAGGGTGGGCAGGCTCGCGACGCGGTCCGACAGACCCGTACCCCGCTTGTCGAGCATGAGGAGCCGGCCGTTCTCGGCGAGCCCGAGGACGTGCCGGACGAGCAGCGGTTGCTCCCACGTCGACAGGAGGTCGCCGGTGATGCCGCGGACGAAGACCAGGTCGACGGGCCCGTCGCCGATGACCTGGTAGGCGATGCTGACGTCGCCGCTCCGCGCGTAGCGGACGTCGGAGATCTGGGTCATCCGTCCACCACCCGATAGAGATGCCAGCGGTCGGGGACACCTTTCAGCTCGCGTTCGCCCGCGTCCTCGAACATGAGGCCCGAGCCGGCGACGAGGTCCTTCACGGTGCTCGAGACGAGCACCTCGGATGGCTCCGCGAGCGCGGCGACCCGCGCGCCGATGTGCACGGCGATCCCACGGACGTCCGTGCCGTCGAGCTCGATCTCGCCCGTATGCACGCCGGCGCGGATCTCGATGCCGAGGTCCCACACGCCGTCCGCGACGGCCCGGGCGCAGCGGACCGCGCGCGCGGGACCGTCGAACGTGGCGAGGAACCCGTCGCCGGCCGTCTTGACCTCGCGGCCGCGGAACCGCTCGAGCTCGATGCGCACCAGCTCGTGGTGCCGTGTCAGGAGCTCACCCCACGGACCATCGCCAAGCGCGGCGGCCTTCTCGGTCGACCCAACGATATCCGTGAACAGCACCGTCGCGAGCACGCGGTCGCTCCGAGGCCCGTGACGCACGCCGGTGAGGAACTCCTCCACCTCGTCGAGCACTGCGTCTTGGTCGCCCGCCCACGGATAGCTGTCGGCACCTGCGAGTTCGACGAACCTCGCACCTGGGATGTTGCGGGCCATGTCACGTCCCGACTCGACATCCATGTTGGCGTCATCGGTCCGGTGCAGAACGAGCGTTGGGACACGGATCGTCGGGAGCACGGGCCGTAGGTCGATCTCGTGCCACATCCGCTCGATCGCCACCACGGCGTTGGGGCTCGCCGCCTGTCGCATGAACCTCGCCCACCAATCGACGGCCCTATCGTCGCCCGCGAGCGAGGGGTTGAACACCGGGAAGACCTTCTCCGCATACGGGCGCGTGCCCCATCCACTCGCCAGCTCATCCATGTAAGACGACCACTTCGCCTCGGACCACGCCCAGGCGAAGTCCTGAGTTGCGGCGCCTACCACCGCCGGTGCGAACAGGGCGAGCGCGTTCGTGCGCTCCGGGTACGTGGCGCCGAAAAGCGTGCACAGGGCTCCGGAGTCGAAGCACCCGAACAGTGCCGGCCGCTCGGAGCCGACTTCGTCGAGGAGCGCATGCAGATCGTCCATCAACACCTCGAGCGGCGGAACCTCCTTGGGGGAGAGGCGGTCGGACAGCCCGGTTCCCCGGCGGTCCATCACGATCAACCGGGAGAAGGACGCCAGCCGACGCAGGAACCGGGCGTAAGGCGGGAATTCCCACATCAGGTCGAGGTTCCCGATGAAGCCGGGCACGAAGACCAGGTCGAGCGGGCCCTTCCCCGATACCTGGAACGCGAGAGCGACGTCGCCGTTCCTCGTGTACTGGACCTCCGGGATGTCGGCCACGGCGACCATCCTCCGCTGCGGGCCTGACCGGCCGCAAGCGGGCCTTCGCTAGACTGGCCCGGCCATGCCCGGCAAGCACCGGATCATCGTCGCGAAACCCGGCCTCGACGGTCACGACCGCGGGGTCAAGGTCATCGCTCGGAGCCTCCGTGACGCCGGGTTCGAGGTCATCTACACGGGTCTGCATCAGACCCCGGAGCAGATCGCCGAGACCACGATCCAAGAAGACGCCGATGCCGTGGGGTTGTCGTGCCATTCGGGCGCCCACATGACGTTGTTCCCGAAGGTCGTCACGCTGCTGCGCGCCAAGGGAGCGGGCGACGTGCTCGTGTTCGGCGGCGGGATCATCCCCAAGGACGACATCCCCAAGCTCGAGGAGGCGGGGATCGAGAAGATCTTCACACCGGGAGCCTCGACCACCGAGATCGTGGCGTGGCTGAACGAACGCCTTGCCGATCACCAGGCATCCTGAGTGGATCTCTACGAGCACCAGGGCAAGGACCTGTTCGCCAAGCACGGCGTCCCGCTTCCTGAACGCGCCGTCGCGACCACGCCGCAGGAGGCCGCCGAGGCGGCCGAGCGGCTCGGGGGTCACGTGGCCGTCAAGGTTCAGGTCCAGATGGGGGGACGGGGCAAGGGCGGCGGCGTCGCGCTCGTCCATTCGCCCGAGGAGGCCGCCCGTGAGGCGGCGCGCATGCTGGTGGAGGGGTTCCGCGGTGCGCGGGTGACGCGGGTACTGGTCGAGCGGCTCGTCGACATCGCGGCGCAGTTCTACGCCGCGATCTCGCTGGACCGGAGCGCGGGCTCCTACCTGGCGATGGTGTCGAACGATGGCGGTGTCGAGATCGAGGAGGTCGCTCGGACCAGGCCGGCGTCGATCCGGCGCCTGCAGGTCGATGCCGTCCGGGGACTCCGCGCGTATCACGCCCGCCGCCTGACCGGTCATCTGCCCGTCGAGGCGCGTGAGGGCGCCGCCCTGCTGCTGGCGAAGACGTACGAGGTGCTGGCCGACGTCGACGCGACCCTGGTCGAGATCAACCCGTTCGTGCTGCTCACGGACGGGCGCGTGATGGCGCTCGATGCGAAGGTCACGGTCGACGACAACGCCCTGTTCCGCCAGCCCGACGTCGCCGAGCTGAAGGACTCCTTCCCGATCGACCCGATCGAGAAGCGCGCGAAGGACGCGGGACTCCAGTACGTGAAGCTCGACGGCGAGGTCGGCATCATCGGCAACGGCGCGGGCCTGGTGATGTCCACGCTCGACGTCGTGAAGCAGGCGGGCGCCGACGCGGCGAACTTCCTGGATGTCGGCGGCGGCGCGAGCGCGGAGGTCATGGCCACGTCGCTCGAGGTGATCCTGTCGGACCCGAGCGTGCGGAGCGTCCTGGTCAATATCTTCGGCGGGATCACACGGTGCGACCTGGTCGCGCGCGGCATCCTCGAGGCGCTCGAACGCGTGACACCGCAGGTGCCGATCGTCGTTCGGCTCGACGGCACCAACGCCGAGGAGGGTAGGAAGCTCCTCGCCGAGGCGAACCACCCGAGGATCGTTCCGGCCGACACGATGCTCGAGGCCGCGGGCCGCGCCGCCGCGCTCGTCCGAGTGGGGACCGCGTAGATGGCGATCCTCGTCGACGAGGGCACCAAGGTCGTGGTGGCCGGGATCACCGGCTCGGAAGGGACGTTCCACTCGCTGCGGAACCGGTCGTACGGGACGGACGTCGTGGCCGGCGTCACGCCCGGCAAGGGCGGCCAAGCCGTCGAGGGCATCCCGGTGTTCGACACGGTCGCGGATGCGGTCGAACGCACGAGCGCGAACACCTCGCTGATCTTCGTCCCGGCGCGGTTCGCCGCCGAGGCGATCTACGAGGCCGCCGATGCCGGTATCGGCCTCATCGTCTGCATCACCGAGGGCATCCCGGTCCGTGACATGGCGCAGGTCGTCGCGTACCTGCGTGGCAGCGGCGCCGCGCTCGTCGGGCCGAACTGCCCCGGGGTCATCTCGCCGAACCGCGCGAACGTCGGGATCATCCCCGGCGAGATCTGCACCCCCGGCAGCGTCGGGCTCGTCAGTCGCAGCGGCACGCTCACGTACCAGATCGTGCACGAGCTCACGCAACGGGGGATCGGCCAATCCACGTGCGTGGGGATGGGCGGCGATCCCGTGCACGGCATCGGGTTCATCGGGTCGCTCGAGCGGTTCGAGGCCGATCCGGAGACCGACCTGATCGTGATGATCGGGGAGATCGGCGGCGACGACGAGGAGCGCGCGGCCGCGTTCATCGCCGAGCGCATGAGCAAGCCGGTCGTCTCCTACATCGCGGGGTTCACCGCGCCGCCGGGCAAGCGGATGGGCCACGCGGGCGCGATCATCACGGGTTCGAGCGGGACGGCGCAGGCCAAGGCCGAGGCGCTCGAGGCCGCGGACGTGAGGGTCGGGCGGACACCCACGGAGGTCGCCGAGCTCGTCCGCGCCGCCCTGTCGTGACGACGCGGGTCCGCGGGGCGGTGGGCCGCGGCGCAGGGTCGGGATGGTCGCGCGCGCTCCTACGCGGGTTCCTGGTCTTCGTGCTGATCGCCGGGATCGGACTCGGCGCGGCCGTCGTGGGCTCCGTGATCGCAGGCCTGCGGGTGTCGTTCGGCGGGGCACTCCGGATCGGAGCGTTGTACCTGGGGCCGTTCCACCACGTCGCGCTGGTGATCCGCGGTGACCTGGACGTGGACGTGTCCAGGCTCCCGGGTTCGGGCGCTCCGGCCACGGGGTCGACGACGGTCGAGGTCGGTGTGGCGCTCCTCGCGGTAACGGCTCTCGCCGGGTGGCTCCTGTTCCGCGCGGGCCGCGCGTCGGCGATCGGCGAGGGCGCCCTCGTCCGGGCGTTGTCCGGCGGTCGGGTCGCCCTCGGGTACGCGCCGCCCGTGCTGCTCGCGGCGCTCCTCGTGCGGTTCGAGGAGCCCGTCGAGCTCGGGTCGTTCGTGACCGGTGCGGTCCGGATCTCGATGTCCGTCTGGCAGGCCCTGGTGTTCCCGTTCGTGATCGCCGCGCTCGCCGGAGCGTCGGGGGGCCTGTGGTCGTGGGTGAGGTCCGCGCCCGAACGACGGGCGGCCGTGCGGACCGGGGCGGTGCTCGGCGGCGGATGGCGGATGTTGCTGCTCGGTCTCGGGCTCTCGTACCTAGGGCTGTTCGTCGCGGGGATCGTGCAGCCCGACGAGGCCGTGGCCACGGCGACGCCGTCCACCGCGCGCTACTTCGCGACCGTGTTCGAACGGCCGGGACGTGGCGCGGTCATCCTCGCCCATCACATCGCCGCCGCCCCGAACGAGGCGCTGTGGACCCTGGTCCCCGTCACCGGCGCGTGCGATGTGATCCGCGGGAGCGAGCACGCCGACGTCCTCTGCTACCGACGGTTCCCACTCGGGATCTCGCCGGCCGGCGACGTGTCGTTCGACGACGCTCCGGTCGGGTACCTCGCCTTCCTCCTCGTCCCGGCCGTCGCGACCATCGCTGGCGGCCGATGGGCAGCTTCGTCGGGCAAGCGTTCCGGATGGCCCGGGGCAGGGATCGGCGCGGCCTCGGGTGTGGTCTTCGCGGCGTCGGTGTTCGCTGGCTGCCTGATGGCGTCGATCACGCTCTCCTACGGGGCGACGGCGGGTGCCGTCGGCGCGGGGGGGCATCTGTGGATCGGGCCCGACCCGATCTCCGGGACCCTGTTCGCGCTCGTGTGGGGGATCGCCGGCGGGGCGGGCGGGGGAGCGAGCGTCCGGCTCAGGTCCCGGAGGGCGGGGCGGCGACCAGCAGCACGATCAACGCCGCGCTGATCACGATCCCGGTGATCAGCATCGATCGTGCCCGTTGCGGGTCGACGTCCTTGTTCACGAGCCACGCGATCAGCCCGCCGAGCCATCCCATGAAGATCGGGAGGAGCCACCACGCGCCGCTCACCCGGCGCCGGGGCGGGCTCGGGGTGCTCCACGCCGACGGTGCCGAGGGCATCGCGAGCCCGGTCGCAGGGCTCCCGATCCCCACGTCCGCGCTCTGCGGCTCCCTGGCCGAGAACGACAGCCAGGCCGCCCGCCACCCCTCGTCGGTCCGCGGGTACCGCGAGACCGGTCCGCGGCCTCCCTGGCGATCCCAGATCCCGAAGAAGTCCCGTCCGTAGCCGAGCAGGTACCTCGAGCCTGAGTGGGTGAACTGGAGCGCCTCGTCACCGGCCTCCACGTGCACGTCGGGGGGGCCGGGGAGATCCTGGTTGAGCATGCTCCCGCAGAAGCGGCACTTGATCGCTTCGTCCCGGATCTCCTCGGCGCAGAACGGGCATCGCTTCACGGCGTCGCTCGCATGGTACGTCCGCCGGCTCTGAGCGGGAACGCGAAAGGCCCGGCGTGTGCCGGGCCTTTCGCCATGATCGTTCGGAAGCTCAGTCCGTCATCCGGGCGGTCCGCCGGGCATCGGAGGCGGAGCGGTCCCGCCGGTGCTGCTCCCGCCCATGCTGCCGCCGCCGGCCTGGTGCTCCTGCCAGCGCATCCAACCTCCGTACCCGATCACGAGCGCGAGGACGAGCCCGATCCAGGCGAAGATCGCGATGGCCTCGCTGTCGACGATGATCTTCAAGATCGTGAACAGCACGATCCCGCCGGCGAGTGCGGCGCTGATGAGGGCCTTGGGGGCGTTGACCTCCACCCCGGCTGCCGCCATCACCTCCCAGGCGACGAGCGCGATCGCGAGGAGGAGGTTCAGCACGCCGATCCCGTGCGCGCCGCTCACGGTCACCGTGCCGATGATGCCGAGATCGACGCTTTGCCAGGGCAAGAAGAGGTCGATGATGTAGAGCACGCCGGCGATGATCAGGATCTTGCTGGCCGTCGATAGCTTCGCGAAATCGAACCCACCGGACTGCGACATGCATGCTCCTTTCTGGGCTCCCCGCGCCGCTCGCGGCTCCCCGAGCCGCGCCTATCGAACACCGCGCCTAGTACGGAGTCAAATGCCTCCGGCAGTTGTCTTGTCGGCGCTCCGGGCGGCGACGAGCGACGCGGCGCAGGCGAGGGCACCGAAGGCGAAGGCGAACCACGGGCCGAGCCAGGGTCGGGAGAACGGCGGCGGGAACAACACGGAGAGCAGCGAGGCAACCGCGACCAGCGCACCCAGACCGGCGACGACCAGGTCCCATCCCGGGTCCCGCAGGTGCGGCTGCCATCGCGCGGCCGAGAGCACCAGCCCGGCGATCGCGGCCAGTGCGGCGACGAGCGACCAGACACCCGACCGGGTCCAGGCGCCGAACGCGTCCGACCCCGGCCCGAACCGGCTCCATGGGAGCGCGGTCGAAAGGACGGCGAGCGCGAACGCCGCCTGCAGCACGGTTCTGATCGCCCGGTCCGGTCGTGGGACCCGCGACTCGGCGTGACCCGGCGCGTCCGGCCCGAGGACCTCGGGCAGGCATTCGGTCCCGTAGGTCTTCCCGCGGACCGGCGTCGAGCAGGCGAGGCACATCGGCCGGCCGCAGCCGTCGCACCGCGCGACGGCCGCGCTTCCCGGGTGGCGGTCGCATCGATCCAGGACCTTCGACGAGCGTTCGTCCGGCGGCACGCAGCGAAGGGTACCGCCGGGTCGGAGGGTCCCGTGTTTGACGGTTCCGTGCGGGCTCCCTACCGTGCGCGACGTGACCGCTCGGGTGGCCGTGCTTGCCTCGGGATCCGGGACGAACCTGCAGGCCCTCCTCGACGACCAGACCGTCGGCCCGTGGGTGGTCCTGGCGATCAGCGATCGTCCCGACGCGAGGGCGCTCGAGCGTGCGCGCGCTCGGTCGGTGGAGGCGGTGCACGTCGGTCCCGACGACTTCGAGGATCGCCCGGCGTTCGACCACGCGCTCGTCGAGATCCTGCGCGACCACGCGATCGACCTCGTGGCGCTCGCCGGCTACATGCGGATCGCCGGCCCCGAACTGGTCGGCGCCTTCCGGGGCCGCATGCTGAACGTGCATCCCGCGCTGCTCCCGGCGTTCCCCGGCACGAGTGCGGTCGCCGACGCTCTGGCGTGGGGCGTGAAGGTGACCGGGGTCACCGTGCACCTGGTGGACGAGGAGGTCGACCACGGGCCGGTGGTCTTCCAGGAGGCGATCGAGGTCCGGCCCGACGACGACTGGGACGCGCTCGAGGCGCGCGTCCACGAGGTCGAGCACCGGCTCCTGCCGGCGGCCGTCCGGGCGCTCGGCGAGGGCCGGCTGGTCCTCGAGGGCCGGATCGTCCGCGTGCTGCAGGAGGCGCCGAGATGAGCGACCTACGGCCGGTCCGTCGAGCGCTCCTGACCGTCTACGACAAGGACGGCGTGGTGAAGCTCGCGCGCGGCCTCTCCGAGCTGGGCGTCGCGATCGTCTCCTCCGGCGGGACCGCGGCGACGCTCCGCGACGGCGGCGTGGCCGTGACGCCCGTGGACGAGGTCACCGGGTTCCCGGAGATGCTCGACGGTCGCGTCAAGACGTTGCATCCCAAGATCCACGCGGGGATCCTCGCCGACCGCCGCAAGCCCGAGCACGGGGCCCAGCTCGCGGAGCAGGGCATCGAACCCATCGATCTGGTCGTCGTGAACCTGTACCCGTTCCGCGAGACCGTGGCGAGCGGCGCCGGCGAGGACGACGTGATCGAGAAGATCGACATCGGCGGGCCGGCGATGGTGCGCGCGGCGGCGAAGAACTACGCGTCCGTGGGCGTCGTGGTGAGCCCATCGCGCTACCCGGACGTCCTCGACGCCCTTCGTACCGAGGGAGGCCTGTCGCTCGAACTCCGGCGGGAGCTGGCCGCCGACGCCTTCGCGCATACCGCCGCGTACGACGCGGCCGTCGCGGGTTGGTTCGCGTCGGCGGGCGACGCGATGCCGGGCTTCGTGGGGCTGGCGTTCGACAAGGTCGCCGACCTCCGCTACGGCGAGAACCCGCATCAGCGTGGGGCGCTGTTCGCCGGCGCCGGCGGCCCCGGGGTGCTCGGTGGCGCCGAGGTGGTCGTCGAGGGCAAGGAGATGTCGTTCAACAACTGGCTCGACGTGGACGCGGCCCTCACGCTCGCGGCCGACCTCGACCACCTGGGCCCGGCCACGGTGATCGTCAAACACAACAACCCGTGCGGGGCGGCCGTCAAGGACACCCCCGCGGCGGCGTACGCCGCCGCGTTCGAGTCCGACCCCGTGAGCGCGTTCGGCGGGATCGTCGCGTTCGGGCGCGAGGCGGACGAGGAGGCGGCGCGCGCGATGGCCGAGGTCTTCACGGAGGTCGTGGTCGCGCCGTCGTTCACGCCCGGCGCGCTGGCGGCGTTCGCCGAGCGCAAGGGCTTGCGAGTGGTTCGAGCGCCGCTGCCACAGCCTGGAGGCCTCGACGTCCGCGTGCTCCCGGGGGGAGCGCTCGTCCAGGACCGGGACGCGGCGCCCGAGGGCGCGGACGACCTCGAGGTAGCGTCGGCCCGAGCGCCCACCGCGGACGAGTGGCGCGACCTGCGGTTCGCCTGGATCGTCTCGATGCGCGTGAAGTCCAACGCGATCGTGTTCGCGCGCGAGCTCGCTACGGTCGGCGTGGGCGCGGGTCAGATGTCGCGGGTCGACGCGTCGTTCCTCGCCGCCCGCAAGGCGGGCGACCGCGCGAAGGGTTCGGTGATGGCGAGCGACGCGTTCTTCCCGTTCCCCGACGCGGTCGAGGTCGCCGCGGACGCGGGCGTGACGGCGGTGATCCACCCGGGCGGCTCGATCCGCGACGAGGAGGTCCTCGCGGTCGCTGAGACACGCGGGATGGCGGTCGTCGTGACCGGGCGGCGGCACTTCCGCCATTGATGGAGGATCCCCATCGGATCGTCGAGCGAGGATACGACGCGATCGCCGAGCGCTACGCCGAGGCGCTCCCGTCGCGGACGTGGTCCCGAAACCCACTTCCGTCGGTTCCTCGACCACGTGCTCGAGCTCATCCCCGACCGGGGTCGGATCCTCGATCTCGGCTGCGGCGCGAGGCTGATCACGGCCGAGTTGACCGAACGCGCTTCGGTCATCGGAGTCGACCTCTCCTCCGAACAGCTCGCGCTCGCGCGTCGGAACGCGCCGTCGGCGGTGCTCGTGCGCGCCGACATGGCCGAGGTCGCGTTCGCGCCGAACTCGTTCGATGCCGCGGTCGCGTTCTGGAGCCTGATCCATGTTCGACGTGACCTGCACGCGGACATCCTGCGTCGTCTGCGAGGCTGGCTCCGGCCGGGCGGCCTCTTGGCCGGGACCTTCGGGAGCGGCGACAACCCGGATGACCTGAACGAGGACTTCTACGGGGCGCCCATGGACTGGAGCCACTTCGACGCCGACACGAACCGAACGCTGCTGCGCGATGCCGGCTTCTACCTCGTGCAGGCCGACGAGATCGAGGACGAGGACGAGATGCCCCTGTGGGTGATCGCGACCGCGTGACGCCTGGGTTCGATGTCGACCCCACGGCGCCCTGACCCTCACCGTCGGTAGGATGCGGCTCGTGACGGCAACCATCCTCGACGGACGGGCGATCGCCGCGCAGGTCAAGGCCCAGGTGGCCGAGCGGGCGATGGCGCTGGTCGACCGCGGGATCCAGCCGGGGCTCGCGGCCGTGCTGGTCGGCGACGACGAGGCGTCCCGGATCTACCTGGGGGCCAAGCACAAGGCGTGCTCGGAGGTCGGGATGCGCTCCGAGCAGGTGGACATGCCGGGGTTCGTCACCGAGGGGGAGCTGCTCGCTACGATCCGCCGGCTGAACCGGGACCCGGAGATCCACGGCATCATCGTGCAACTCCCGCTGCCGAGTCACATCAGCGAGCTCGCGGTGCAGACCACGATCGACCCGCGGAAGGACGTCGACGGGCTGCACCCGCTGAACGTGGGGCTCATGGTCCGCGGCGAGCCGTCGTTCCCGCCCGCCACCCCGTACGGCATCGTCGAGCTCCTCCTCCGCTCGGGCGTCGAGCTCGAGGGGGCCGAGATCGTCGTCGCCGGGTACGGAGACCTCGTCGGGGCGCCGCTTTCGATCCTCCTCGCCCAAGACTGGATCCGCGGGAACGCGACCGTGACGGTCTGCCACATCAAGACGCGGGACCTCGCGCAGCACACGCGGCGAGCCGACATCCTGGTGGCGGCGACCGGACGACCGCAGCTGATCACGGCCGACATGATCAAGCCGGGCGCCGTCGTGGTGGACGTCGGCGTCCATCGCACCGACGACGGCCTGGTCGGCGACGTGGCCTTCGAGGAGGTCAAGGAGGTCGCCGCGATGATCACCCCGGTGCCGGGCGGGGTAGGCCCGATGACCACGGCGATGCTCCTGCTGAACACCGTCACCGCGGCCGAGAAGCTGTCCGAGCAGCGTTGAGCGTTCCCTCCAGCCGGCTCGAGGCGCTCGCGCGCTCGCGCCGGTTCTGCGTGACCTCCGAGGTGGTCCCGCCGCGCTCGGCGAGCACCGAGCCCGTCGAGCGCCAAGCGCGCGAGCTCGTGGGGTATGCGGATGCGGTGAACGTGACCGACAACCCCACCGCCCACGCGCACATGTCGCCGGTCGCCGGCGCGGCGATCGTGGCCCGGTCGGGGATCGAGCCCACCCTGCAGCTCACGGTGCGCGACCGGAACCGGCTGGCGATCGAGGCCGACCTCCTGGGCGCGTGGGCCCTCGGCGCCCGGAACCTGCTGTGCCTGACGGGCGACCCGCTCTCGGTCGGAGACGAGCCCGACGCAGCCACCGTCAACGACCTCGGATTGCTCGACCTCGTCGCGCTGGCGGCGACGCTGCGCGAGCAGGGTCGGTTGCCGTCGGGCGCGGAGATCGCGGATGCGCCCCGGTACTTCGTCGGGGTGGCCGACAGTCCGCTCGTCGAGCGCTACGACCCCTCGCGCCTCGAGGTGAAGCTCGATGCGGGGGCGGGCTTCGTGATGACGCAGATCGCCTACGACCTCGATCGGCTCGCCGAGTGGGCCGATGCGGTTCGTGGACGGGGGGTGTTCGAACGCGCGGTGGTCTTCGTAGGGGTGGCGCCCCTGCGCAGCGCGACCCAGGCGCGATACATGAACGAGCATCTGCCGGGCGTCCACGTTCCCGACGGCCTGCTGCGGGCGCTCGAGGACGCCGGCGACGAGGGGGAGGCGCTCGGGACGGCACAGTGCGTCGAGGTCGTGGCGGGGCTCCAGAAGCTCCCGGGGATCTCGGGCGTCCACGTCATGGGTCTGGGACGTGAGGAGCTCGTCCGTGAGGTGATCGAGGGGGCCGGGCTGCTCCCACGGCCGGGCATGAGCTCACCGTAGACTCGCTAGGGTTCGACCTGAACCGGGTCCGATCGACGAGGAGGTTCGCATGGCGGAGACGGTGATGATCCAGGGGCAGTCCTACCTGAAGCGGAACCCGCTCGGAGTGCTGGGGCTCGCGCTGATCACGCTCGGGATCTACGGGTTCTACTGGTACTACAAGGTGAACGAGGAGATCCAGCGCTACACCAACGACCAGACGATCAGCCCGTCGCGGTCGCTCCTGGCCGTGATCCCGGGCTTCATCCTGATCGTGCCGCCGTTCATCGCCTACTACAACACTGCCAACCACATCGTCCAGATGCAGCAGCAACGGGGCATGGCGTCCCAGATCTCGCCGGCGCTGGTCGTCATCGTGGCGCTCGTGTTGTGGATCGGGATGGCGGCGTACGTCCAGGAGCACCTGAACCGGGTCTGGGACTCGGCCTCGGCCCCTGCCTCGGGGGGCCAGCTCGCCCCACCGCCGCCGCCCCCCGCTCCGGCCTGAGCCGGTTATCGGTCGTCGATCGGCACCCAGGTCTGGTCGACCGGACCGATGTACTCCGAGCCGGGCCTGATCACGCGGTTGTCCTCGTACTGTTCGCGAACGTGGGCGGTCCATCCAGCCATCCGGGCGACGGCGAAGATCGGGGTCATGAGGTCGGTCGGGATGCCGAGGGTGTGGTACACGCTCGCGGCGTAGAAGTCGACGTTCGGGTACAGCCCCTTCTGCTCGACGACCGTGCGTTCGATCGCCTCGGAGATCTCGTACCAGGAGGTGTCGCCGTGGCGCTCGCCGGTCTCCTTCGACAGGCGCTTGAGCACGACGGCCCGCGGATCCATCGTCTTGTAGACCGCGTGCCCGAACCCCATCACCTTCTGATGGCGCTCGAGGCGGTCGCGGACGTAGGCCTCGGCTCGGTCGGGGGAGCCGACCTCCTCGAGCATCTTCATCGACTCCTCGTTAGCCCCACCGTGGAGCGGACCCTTCAGGGCGGCGATCGCCGCGGTGATCGCCGAGAACATGTCGGCCAGCGTCGAGGCGACGATACGCGCCGTGAACGTGGATGCGTTCATCGTGTGGTCGGCGTAGAGCACGAACGTGGTGTCGATCACCTCGGCGTCCTCTTGAGAGGGTTCGAGGCCGAGCAGCATGTGCAGGAAGTTCGCGGCATGGGGGAGCTTCGTGTTCGGCGGCACGATCTCCTGCCCCGTCCGCATCCGGTGGTACATCGCGAGCAGGGTCGGCGTCTTCGAGATCAGGCGCAGCGCCTTGCGCCGGTCGGCCTCCGCCGAGTCGTCCCACCCGTCGGGGTCGTACGCCGAGGCCGCGGACACGCTCGTTCGGAGCATCGACATCGGCGAGGTCTGCTGGGCGAGGGTCGGCATCAGGTCCTGGAGGAACTTCGAGACCTCGCGCTCCTCGACCATGAAGTCGGTGAGCGTGTCCAGCTCCTGCTGGTTGGGCAGCCGAAGCTCGTGGAGCAGGTGCACGACCTCCTCGTACGAGGTGCGGCCGGCCAGGTCGTGGATGTCGTAGCCGACGTACCACAGGCGGCCGGCCCGGCCGTCGATGTCGGACAGCCGGGTCTGGGCTGCCACGATCTCGCGAAGGCCCCTGTCGGTCATCGAACGCCTCTCCCGGATGGTCGTAGCGCCCATCATCCCATCAGAATCCCGGCGTGGCGGCCCACCGGATCACGCTGATCCCCGGGGACGGGGCGGGGCCTGAGCTCGTCGACGCCGCGCGGCTGGCCGTCGAGGCCACCGGCGTCGACCTCGAATGGGACGTCCAACCCGCCGGGCTCTCGGTCATGCAGGACGAGGGTTCGCCGCTGCCTCCCCGGGTGATCGAGTCGATCCGGCGCACCGGCGTCGCCCTGAAGGGGCCGCTCGGCACGCCCACGGGCTCGCGGAGCGTGAACGTGGAGCTGCGCGTGGCGCTCGGCCTGTACGCCGCCCTGCGTCCGTGCAGGCTGTACCCGGGGGTCCGTTCCCGCTACGACCGCGTGGACGTCGTCGTCGTCCGCGAGCTCACCGAGGGCTCGTACACCGGGATCGAGTTCGAACAGGGGGCGCCGCCGACCGCCGAGCTCATCGGCTTCATCGAGCGGACGACCGGCAAGCGGATCCGAGAGGACTCAGGCCTTTCGATCAAGGCGATCAGCGAGGGCGCGAGCCGCCGGATCGTCCGGTTCGCGTTCGAGCACGCGCTGGCGAACGGACGTCGGAAGGTCACCGCGGGGCACAAGGCGAACATCATGAAGGTCTCGGACGGGCTGTTCATCGAGGTGGCGCGGGAGGTCGCGCGGGAGTACCCGGAGGTGACGTTCGAGGACCGGATCATCGACAACCTCGCGATGCAGCTCGTGCGGAAGCCCGACGACCACGACGTGCTCGTCCTGCCGAACCTGTACGGCGACATCGTCTCGGACCTGTGCGCGGGCCTCGTCGGGGGGCTGGGGGTGGCGCCGGGCGTGAACGTCGGGGACGGGTGCGCGGTCTTCGAGGCGACGCACGGGACGGCGTCGCGTTACCGGGGTCTGAACCGCGCCGACCCGATGGCCCTCATGCTCTGCGGCGCCATGCTGCTTCGCCACGTCGGTGAGCGGGATGCCGGGGATCGGCTGGAGGCCGCCGTGGCTGCCGTCATCGCCGAGGGTCGGTCCGTCACCGCCGACCTCCGTCCCACGCGGGACGATCCGAGCGCGGCGACCACCACCCAGGTGCGGGACGCGGTGATCGGGGAGCTGATCTCACGCTGAGGTCCTCAAGCGCGTTGGCATCATCGAGCCGCCGCGGAGCGTTGCAGCGGACATGGCCGACGGCACGACGGGGGGTTCACGTGAACGGGGGACCGACGGGGTGAGCAGACGCCCCCTGATCGAGACCGCCCAGGGCACGCGCCGGGAGGCGTTCGGCCCGCAGGAGTGGGCGCTCCTCGCCGCGATCGCCGCGATGTGGGGCGCCTCCTTCCTGTTCATCGAGATCGGGCTCGAGCACTTCGGCCCCGGCGTGGTGGCGTTCGGGCGGGTGGCGGTCGGCGCGCTCACCTTGTCGTTGCTGCCTCGGTCGCACCGACCCGTCGACCGGGCCGATCTCCCGCGCGTGGCCCTGCTCGGCGTGGTCTGGATGGCCGCCCCGCTGTTGCTGTTCCCGATCGGGCAGCAGTGGATCGACTCGTCGCTCGCGGGCATGATCAACGGCGCGGTGCCGATCTTCGCCGCCGTCACGGCGGCGATCCTGCTGCGCCGGCTGCCGGCCGGCCGGTTGCTGGCCGGCATCGCCATCGGCTTCGTGGGCGTCGTCGCCGTGCTCTGGCCCGCGACGCACGACGCGGACGCGACGGCGCTGGGCGCCGCGCTCGTGCTCCTCGCGGTCCTGCTCTACGGGATCGCGGTGAACATCGCCGTTCCGCTCCAGCAGCGCTACGGTGCGCTTCCGGTGCTCCTGCGGGCGCAGGTCGTCGCGCTGGTGCTGCTCGCGCCGGCGGCGCTCGTCTCGCTGCCGAGCTCGGAGTTCGCCTGGTCGAGCGCCCTCGCCGTGGTCGCGCTCGGGTTCTTCGGGACGGGGTGGGCGTTCGTCGCCATGACCACCCTCGTCGGGCGCGTCGGGGCCACCCGGGGATCGATCGCGATCTACTTCCTGCCCGTGGTGGCGATCGTGCTCGGCGTGATCTTCCGGGACGAGACGATCGCGGCGATCTCGCTCATCGGGACCGGCCTCGTGCTCGCCGGCGCCTACCTCACCAGCCGTCGCGAATAGCCGCCGGTCGGAGCGTCGTGCGACGCGGATAGGATGACCCTGCCGAACCAACGAGGAGCGTCACATGCGCGTCACCGTCGTCGGAAGTGGCTTCGTCGGACAGACCACGGCCATGCGGCTCGTCGAGCGCGGGCTCGCCGAGGTCGTCCTGATCGACATCGTGGAAGGTCTGCCGCAGGGCCTCGCGCTCGACCTCCGTCAATCGGCGCCGGTCGTCGGGTTCGAGCCGCACCTGATCGGGACCAACGACTACGCGGACACGGCCGGATCGGACGTCGTCGTGATCACCGCCGGCTTCCCGCGGCAGCCGGGGATGAGCCGGATGGACCTGCTCGGCAAGAACGCGGGCGTCGTTCGGGAGGTGGTCGAGCGGTTCGTCCCCGACTCGCCGGACGCGATCATCGTCGTCGTCACGAACCCGCTCGACGAGATGACGTTCCTCGCGGCCGACGTGTCCGGGTTCCCGAAGGAGCGGGTGATCGGGATGGCCGGCGTGCTCGACTCGGCCCGCCTCCGCGCTCTCATCGCCGAGGAGCTGGGGGTGTCACCGCTGGTCGTCGACGCGATGACGCTCGGCTCGCACGGTGAGTCGATGGTGCCCCTGCCTCGGCATGCGACCGTCGACGGCAAGCCACTCGCCGAGCTGGTCGACGGCGCGACCCTCGAGCGCCTCTACACGCGCACGCGCGACGCGGGCGCCGAGATCGTCGGCCTGCTGAAGAAGGGGAGCGCGTACTACGCGCCGTCGGCCTCGATCGCGAAGATGGTCGCCTCGATCGTGCACAACACCGAGGAGCTCCTTCCGGTCTGCGCCTGGTGCACGGGCCAGTACGGGATCGACGGCGTCTACGTGGGCGTGCCGGTCCGCCTCTCGCGCGGCGGCGTCGCCGAGATCGTGGAGCTCGACCTGAACGAGGACGAGCTCGCGGCCCTCCGAGGGGCCGCCGAGGGCATCCGCGCCAAGTGCGCGGACCTCGCGAAGCTCTAGTCCGCCTCCGCGGGCGGGGCCTCGGCCGAGGCTCCGCGACGGACCCAGACGAAGCTCAGGACGCCCCCGACGACGAGCAGGACGCCCCCGGCGGCCGTCAGCCACAAGCCGGGCGCGAGCTCGACACGGAGATCCTGCGCCAGGAGCTCAGACAGGCGCTCCCGCACCACGTCCTCGGGCAGCCCGAGCTCCACCGAGAGCCTCCGGGCCAGGCGGTCGACGCCCACCACGCCGCCGAAACGATCCGTCGACCGGATGGCGTCCATGACCGGGAGGACGATGCAGAGCGATCCGAGGGCGATGAGGACGATCGCGAGGCCGCGACGCGTCGTCGCCGAGCCGGAGATGCGTATCGCGAGCATCACCAGGAGCGCGCCCGCAACCGCGAAGAGCACGACCTTGCCCTCCCACACGTCGGTCCCGTGTACCGAGACGTCGGCCGCGTGCCCGGTGTCCGCCGCGAACCCGATCGCGACCCACTCGCGCGTTGCGCCGATCCCCGCGGCCACAGCACCCAGCGCGACGCACAGGAACCCCGCGAGCCGGAGCCCGGTCGGACGAGCGGTCGACGAGAGCCCGGTGGCCATCGGCGCATCCTCTCATCCGCGCCGGACGCCCGGAAGCACCGACGCTAGCATGGCGGGAGACATGGGCGAGCTGCGCGAGATCGACGCTGCGGAGATCACCCGGGTCGTGCGTGACCTCTGCATCGAGATCAACTACAAGGTCCCCGAGGAGATGGTTCGGCTCGTCAAGCGGGCCCGGGACCTCGAGGAGTCGCCACTCGGGCGCCAGGTGCTCGACCTGCTGATCCGCAACCAGGAACTCGCCGCCGAGGGCGAGTACCCGTACTGCCAGGACACCGGCTACACCGTGATCTTCCTCGAGTTCGGCCAGGACGCGCACGTCATCGGCGCCGACCTGTACGACGCCGTCAACGAGGGTGTGCGGCAGGGGTACGGCGACGGCTACCTCCGCGGCTCGATCGTCCGGGATCCGCTCTTCGACCGCAAGAACACCGGTGACAACACGCCCGCGTTCATCCACACGAAGATCGTCCCGGGCGACCAGATCCGGATCCAGGTCGACGCCAAGGGCGCGGGGTCGGAGAACATGGCCAAGCACGCGATGCTGAAGCCCGCCGACGGGCTCGAGGGCGCGAAGGACTTCGTGCTGCAGGCGGTGGCCGAATCCGGCCCCAACGCGTGTCCGCCCGGGATCATCGGTGTCGGGATCGGTGGCAACTTCGAGATGTCGGCCGTGATCGCCAAGCTCGCCCTGATGCGCAAGGTCGGGCAGCCGAACCCGGACCCGCAGATCGCCGAGCTCGAGGCCGAGCTCTACGAGCGGTGCAACGCGCTGGGCCTCGGCCCCGAGGCGCTCGGGGGCACGCAGACCGTGCTCGCCGTGCACGTCGAGACGATGCCGACGCACATCGCGTCGTTGCCCGTCGCCGTGAACATCGAGTGCCACGCGCACCGGACCGGCTCGAGGGTGATCTGAGATGTCCGTGGAGATCTTGGGTGACGGTCGCAAGCGGATCGAGGCACCCCTGTCGGACGAGGACGTCCGCCTCCTGGAGATCGGAGACGTGGTCCTGGTGCGGGGGACCGTCTACGCGGCCCGTGACGCCGCCCACAAGCGGATGGTCGAGATGCTCGACCGCGGCGAGGACCTGCCGTTCGACATCGCCGGGCAGATCGTCTACTACGTCGGCCCCACACCGGAGCGCCCGGGGAACGTGACGGGTTCGGCCGGTCCGACGACCGCGAGCCGGATGGACAAGTGGACGCCGCGCCTGCTGGAGCTCGGCCTGAAGGGGATCATGGGCAAGGGGGGTCGCGGACCGGCGATCCGCGACGAGCTGAAGAAGCACACGGCGGTCTACATGGCTGCCCTCGGGGGCGGGGGAGCGCTCGCCGCGCTGACGGTGCGCTCGCAGGAGGTCATCGCGTTCGAGGAGCTCGCGACGGAGGCGATCCGCCGGATGGAGTTCGACGACTTCCCGGTCTGGGTCGTGAACGACTGCGAGGGGCGCGACTTCTACGCGGAGACCGTCAAGCCGTGGCGCAAGGACGACCTGCTCCCCGCATCCATGCGCGACGACCCCCCGAACGACTGGTCCGCCGGCAACGGGGGGGGATGATGCGCCGGTTCCTCCACGAGGTCCGGCGTCACGCGCGGAACTTCTTCACCAACTGGCGCGAGTACGACGCCCCCGTCCTCACGAAGCTCCGACTGACCGTGCGCAACCGGTTCCACGCCACGCTCTCGAGGGCGCAGTGCTGCGGGCATCCCGGCGAACCCGGCTGCTGACAGCTCCCTCCCGAGGAGCCCGGTCGGGGCTCCGAGGAGCACTCGCACCCGAGCTGATCACCTCTTCGGCGCCTTCGAAGCCTTCGTCGTCTTCGGGATGATCCGAGCGGTGCCACCGCTCGGCGTGAAGACGGACTCGTGCCCATCACGCCACCGGACGCGGTACCTGACCGAGAGCTCGCCCTGCATCACCTCGAGGATCTCTCCCTCTCGGACGGGCGTTCCGACGGTCTCGGACTCGAGTTCGATGCGGTCACCGACCTTGGCACCCACGCCGACACCTCCACTCATGACGACGTCTCGCCCCTAGTTGTATCGCGTGGCGCGGTGGTCCGCCACGCCGGCGGTCCGTGGGGTCAGGCCCACGATGACGTTCGCGGTGCCGCCCACCACCAGCCCGAGCCCGAGCCCGCCCAGGACGTCGAGCGGCGCATGGGCCCCCAGGTACACCCGGGCGAACGCGACCAGCGCGACGACCGTCCACGGGAGCGTCCGCCAGGCGCCCCGCAGGTACGGCGTGACGACCCAGGCCAGCCCGGTCAACAGGACGACGTGACCCGAGACGAAGGAGGCACCCGCCGTCGGCGTGTCCCCACGGACGATCGCGTCCCCGATGGTCGTACCCGGACGGGAGCGCTCGACGAGCTGCCAGACGATGCGTTCGAACAGGAGCTTCTCGAACGTGACGAGCAGGCACGCGATCGCCAGGCGCCACCGCCGGAACAGCGCCGCGACCAAGACGGCGATCGGCCCGACGGCGAGCACACCCAGCCACTGCACCCCTTGCATGACCGGCGACAGGGCGTCGGGCAGACCGTTGATCGCGTGGAACACCGCGAGCTCGACCGGACCGACCGTTCCGTCCTCGGCCACGAACGCGCACGGCAGGAAGATGGCCAGCCCGGCCAGCGCAGCGAACGCGTCCGCGCGCCGTCGGACGACGTTCCCGCTCATCGGGCGAGCTCGTCGACGATCGCGGCCGCGACGTCGTCGGTCGAAGACGTCCCGTCGAGGTCCGGGGTGCGAACGTCCCCCCGCTCGAGCACCTGGTCCACCGCACCCTCCACGGCCGCCGCCGCCGCGTGCTCGTGCAGGTGGCGGAGGAGCATCGCCCCCGACAGGATCATCGCGATCGGGTTCGCGACGCCCCGGCCCGCGATGTCGGGCGCGCTCCCGTGGACGGGCTCGAACACGGCGTACTCCCACCCGAGGTTGGCGCCGGCCGCCAGGCCGAGCCCGCCGACCAGCCCCGCACACAGGTCCGAGATGATGTCGCCGTACAGGTTCGGGAGCAGCAGGACGTCGAACCTCGCGGGCTCGCGAACCAGGCGCATCGAGAGCTGGTCGATCTCCATGTCCTCGAACCAGACCTCCGGATGATCCTCGGCCTCGATCTGCCCGACCGACAGGAACAGGCCGTCGGAGAACCGCATGATGTTCGCCTTGTGCCCGAGCGTGACCTTTCGCCGGCCGTGCGCGCCGACGAACTCCAGCGCGAACCGCACGATCCGCCGGGCGCCGGTCACCGAGATCGGCTTGACGGTGAACCCCGAGTCTGCTCGGAGCTCCCGGCCGGAGAGGCGCAGGAGCTCGGCGCGGAGCTCGAGCGCTTGGGGGGTGCCTCGCTCGAACTCGATGCCCTGGTACAGGTCCTCGGTGTTCTCTCGGACCACGACGAGGTCCACGTCGGGGTGCCGCGTCGGAAGGCCGGCGAGCGAGCGCGACGGCCGCACGGACGCGAAGAGGTCGAGCGACCGCCGGAGCTCGACGTTCACGCTCCGGAACCCGGTCCCGACCGGGGTGGTGATCGGCCCCTTGATCGCAGCGCGCGAGCGCCGGATCTGCTCGAGCACGCGATCCGGGAGCGTGGTCCCCTCGCGCTCGAGGGTGTACGCACCCGCCTCCTCGACGGCCCACTCGATCTCGACGCCGGTCGCGTCGAGCACGCGGCGCGTCGCGTCGGACACCTCGGGCCCGATGCCGTCACCGGGGATGAGCGTTACCAGGTGCGCCACGCCCGAACCTTACGTGGCGCGCACCACGGCGATGATGTGCGTCCCACCGTCGAGCGCTCCGGGCTGCGCGCTCGCCTCGACCTCCCAGGCCAGGAACCGCTCCCACATCGAGGGATCCCCGAGCCATCGCGTGCACGTCGCGTCGTTGCCGATCGAGAAGCAGCCCGACGCCGAGGCGGCGACGATCTCGCACGGGTGGCGAGCGAGGAGCGTCTCGAGCTCGCTCCACCGATACAGATGCATGGGGCCGAGGGTGCTGTGCGGAGGAGGGAGGAACCCCGTCCCCACGATCTCCTGCATCTCATCGATCCCGAACGCGTCGATCTCCTCCGCCGCGACCGAGAGGAAGGCGCGCAACGTCCCGAGAAGGGACATCACGCCGAGGAGGACATGGCCCCCGCCCCGGACCACTCGCAGGAGCTCGCGGAGCGCTCGGTCCGCGTCGTCGAGCACCCAGCTGAGCGGCCCGCCGTAGCAGACGACGGCGTCGAACGACCCGTCGTCGAACCCGGAGAGGTCGACGACGTCTGCGAGGACGCGGTCGACCACGCGATCCTCGAGTTCTGCTTCACGCAGGTGGGCGGCGTTCAACTCCAATTGTCCGGGCGAGATGTCGGCCACGGTGATGGCCGTCCCCAGCCGGGCGAGCTCGACGGTGAAGCGACCGGCGCCGGCGCCGATCTCGAGCACCCGTTCGCCGGCCGCGACGAACCGTCCCAGGTAGTGCTTGTGGACGTGGAACGCCACGCGCGCGAACGGGGTCGTCTCGTGACGCGCCCATTCCTCGTCCCCGTACTCGTCGAAGATCCGCGCGATGACGTCGCGATCGTACGGTGGGCGCACGCCCGTCACGATATCTCGGACCGAGCGCTCAGAAGCGGTCGAACAGGATCGAGCGCTTCACGTCCTGGATCGCCTTGGTGACCTCGATGCCGCGGGGGCAGGCCTCGGTGCAGTTGAACGTGGTCCGGCACCGGAACACGCCGGTCTTCTCGGACAGGATCTTCAGGCGCTCCTTGCCGGCCTCGTCGCGGGAGTCGAAGACGAACCGGTGGGCGTTCACGATCGCGGCGGGGCCGACGTACTCCTCGTCGCCCCAGAAGATCGGGCACGAGGTGGTGCACGCGGCGCACAGGATGCACTTGGTCGTGTCGTCGAACCGGTGCCGGTCCTCGGGCGACTGGAGCCGTTCGGTGTCGGGCTCTCCCGAGTCGTTGATCAGGTACGGGAGGACCGAGCGGTAGCCGGCGAAGAACGGCTCCATGTCGACGATGAGGTCCTTCAGCACGGGGAGGCCTCGGATCGGCTCCACCGTGACCTTCGGTGCGATGTCGCGGACGATGACCTTGCACGCGAGCGCGTTCTTGCCGTCGATCATCATCGCGTCCGAGCCGCAGATGCCGTGCGCGCACGAACGCCGGAGCGCGAGCGTCCCGTCCTGGTACCACTTCACCTGGTGCAGGGCGTCGAGCAGCCGGTCGTCGGGATCGGCCTGGATCTCGAACTCGTCCCACCAGGACTCCTCGCCGCGGACCTCGGGGTTGTACCGGCGGATCTTGAGCGTGAGGGTGACCCTGTGGGCCGCCCCGGCCGCGCGCAGGTCCGAACCCTCGAGGATCTCGCCGAGACCGTCGGAAGCGTGGGCGGCCATCAGTACTTCCGCTCCATCGGAACGTAGGGGCCGAGCTTCACGGGCTTGTGCTCGAGCCGGATCGACCCATCCTGCTCTCGATACGCGAGGGAGTGTTTCAGCCAATTCGCGTCGTCGCGCAAGGGGTGGTCCTCCCGGTAGTGGCCGCCGCGGCTCTCGTCGCGCGCGAGCGCGGCCGCGACGAGCGCGTCGGCGCATTCGAGCAGGAAGCCGAGCTCGACGACCTCCATGAGCTCGGTGTTGAACATCGAGCCGGTGTCCTGCACGTACACGTGCTCGAACCGCTCGCGCAGGCCGTCCAGGATCTCCTGCATCTTCCGGAGGCTCTCCTCGGTCCGCACCACGAAGGCGAGTTCCTGCATCGATCCCTGGAGCTCGCTGCGGATGTCGGCGGCGTTGGCGCCCTCTGGCCGATTCACCAGTCCGTCGATCATGTCGCGGACCATGCCCTCAGGTCGATCGGGCAGATCCGGGAGTCCGGCGTCCGCGCAGAACTCGGCCGCGTGCCTGCCACCGCGCCGGCCGAACACGACGATGTCGAGCAGCGAGTTCGTGCCGAGGCGATTGGCGCCGTGGACGCTCACGCACGCGCACTCGCCCGCCGCGTACAGCCCGGGCACCGGCGTCTCCTGTTCCCCCAACACGACCTGTCCGTCCACGTTGGTCGGGATGCCGCCCATCGCGTAGTGCGCGGTCGGCTGGATCGGCACCAGCTCGGTCGTCGGCTCCACGCCGAGGTAGACGCGCGCGAACTCGGTCACGTCGGGAAGCTTCTCCTCGATCACCTCCCGGGGGAGGTGCCGGACGTCGAGCCAGACGGCGTCGCGGTTGGGGCCGGCGCCCCGGCCCTCCTTGACCTCCTGGAAGATCGCCCGGCTCACCATGTCGCGCGGTGCGAGATCCTTCACGGTCGGCGCGTAGCGCTCCATGAAGCGTTCCTCCTCGGCGTTCAGCAGGATGCCGCCCTCGCCGCGCACGGCCTCGGACAGCAGGATGCCCATCTTGTAGACGCCGGTCGGGTGGAACTGGAAGAACTCCATGTCCTCGAGCGGCAGGCCGCGGCGGAACAGCACCGCCGGGCCGTCACCGGTGAGTGTGTGGGCGTTCGAGGAGACCTTGAACATCCGGCCGAACCCGCCGGTCGCGTACAGGACGGCTTTCGCGCGGAACACGTGGATCTCGCCGGTCGCGAGCTCGTACGCCACGACACCCGCGCACGCGCCGTCCACCATCAGCTGGTCGAGGACGTAGAACTCGTTGAAGAAGCGGACGTTCCGTTTCACGCATTGCTGGTACAGGGTCTGCAGGATCATGTGGCCCGTTCGGTCCGCCGCGAAGCACGCGCGCCTGACCGGAGCTTCGCCGTGGTTGCGCGTGTGCCCGCCGAACCGCCGCTGGTCGATCTTGCCCTCCGGTGTCCGGTTGAACGGGAGGCCCCAGTGCTCGAGCTCGTAGATCGCGTCGATGGCCTCCTCGCACATCAGCTGCGCGGCGGGCTGGTCGACGAGGTAGTCGCCGCCCTTGACGGTGTCGAACGCGTGCCACTCGGGGGAGTCCTCCTCGACGTTCGCGAGCGCGGCGCACACGCCCCCCTGGGCAGTTCCGGTGTGCGAACGCGTGGGGTACAGCTTGGAGATCACCGCGGTCTTCACGCGATCGGACGCCTCGATCGCGGCACGGAGCCCCGCCCCACCGGCGCCGACGATCACCGTGTCGTAGGCGTGGAAGGTGGTCACCGTCAGACGGTCCCCGGCCACTGGCTCGGGTCGAACGTGAACACGATGACCGTCCCGAGCACGAACAGCGAGAACCCGATGATGAAGAAGGCCATGTCGACCGCGAACCGGACGCCGGGCCAGCGCACGTAGTCCTGCACGATGATGCGCAGCCCGTTGATCCCGTGGATCAGGGCCAGCACGAGCAGCGCCCAGTCCCACGTTCGCCAGAACGGGCTCTGCCACCGGGCCGCGACGAACCCGAAGTTCACGCGGTCCACCCCGTCGTCCAGCACGTGCATGATCAGGACGTGGCCGACCGCGAGGACCAGCAGCACGAGCCCGCTGATCCGCATGAATAGCCACGACCAGAGCTCGAACCCGCCGGCCGGGCGCTCACGCCCCCGGATCCGGGGGGAGCCGCCACGCGGGGCGGCGGGCGTTCGTTCGGGGGCGTCGACGGCCATCAGAAGACCCCCGCCGACCTGAGGATCCCGTCGCCCATGATGATGACGATGGGGATCATGCTGAGGACGAAGATGATGGTCGAGGCGAGCGCGATGCCCTTCATGTGCCGCGTCGTCCCCGGCCAGAAGTCGAAGACCATGATCTTCACGCCGTTGATGGCGTGGTACAGCACCGCGGCGACCAGGCCGAGCTCGAGGAGCTTGACCGCCCAGTTGTGATACACGCTGACGACGCGGTTGTACGCCTCGGGCCCCCAACCGACGACCGCCGTGTCCACGACGTGCGCGAACAGGAACAGGATGACGGCTACACCGGTGATGCGGTGAAGCAGCCAGGACCACTGTCCCGGACTGCCCTTGTACAGGGTCCCGACGTCGGACTTCCGCTTCGCCATCCGCGATCCGTCTCCGAGATCCGCGATCCGTCTCCGAGGCTACCGCCGGACCGAGGAGGTCCTGCGGGCCGCGCGGAGTCTACTTGCCGGATGCGTCGCCGGGCCCGATGCCCCTCCGCGCACGTGACCTGTGGCCCTGGGAGGGCGCGCCGGGACCCGTAGCGTTGCCGTAGGCACGGCGAACGGAGGGTACCGCGGCCGTCGCCGGCGAACGGCCCTCGTCGCGAGGGCGCCTCCGCCATGCGGTCGCGGCCGTAAGGAGGACGAGATGAGGCTCAACCCGCAATCGCTCGCGAAGGTCAGCAGCCTCCATCCGTGGAGGACGATCGGCGCGTGGGTCGTGGCCATCGTGGCCATGGGCATGCTGAGCGCGACCCTGCTCTCGGGCGTGCTGACCGACGACATGGAGTTCACGAACAACCCCGAATCCGTGCGGGCTCAGCGGGTGCTGGACGACCGGTTCGGCGACACCTCCGAGGACACCGAATTCCTCGTCGTGAGCTCGTCGCTGCCGACGTCGCACCCGCTGTACGCCGACTTCGTCACCAAGCTGAAGTCCGACGTCGAGGGGCTCGGTGCCGACGTGGTGGCCGCCCCGGTCGCGACCTTCGTCGACGCGGAGGGCGCCCGCCGGCAGCTGTTCACGCCGGATCTGCACGGGGTGCTCGTGCTGGTGCAGGTCGTCGGTCCGACGAAGGCCCTGCTCGCCGATCTCGCCCAAGCGGTGCCGGCGGCCGCGCCGGAGGGCTTCGAGGCGCGGGTGCTCACGCCCGAGGACCTCGGGCGGCTCATGCCCGCGCAGCCCGGACCCGCCGCGGCCGACCCGCCCGAGGCGGTCGTGCTCGTCACCTCACCGACCTCGGCGGCCCTCGACCCGGCCTTCCCCGATGCGGTACGGGCCGTGGAAACCACCATCGTCCGCCGCGCCGGCTCGAACCTCGCGACCTCGCCCTACAGCGGCTTCGACGCGAAGCAGCAGGCGACCTCGATGATCTCCGCGGACCTGCGGACGACCCTGATCCCGGTCCCGATCACGGAGGTGTCGACGGCCAACGTCGATCGCCTGCGCGCGGTCGCCCGGCGTGACTCGAACGACCTGTTCACCGTCCAGGTGGCCGGCCAGGCCGCCCTGTTCACGGACTTCATGAAACTGGCCGAGGAGGACATGCGCAAGTCCGAGACGATCGGCCTCGGCGTCGCGCTGCTCGTGCTGATCGTGGTGTTCGGTTCGGTCGTGGCCGCGCTGCTGCCGCTGGTGATGGGGCTCGTGGCGATCGCGATCGCGCTCGGGCTGGTCGCCCTCGTCGGTCAGGTGTTCCAGTTCAACCTGTTCGTCGAGAACATGATCACGATGATCGGCCTCGCGGTCGGCATCGACTACTCGTTGTTCATCGTCTCGCGCTACCGGGAGGAGCGGAAGAAGGGCTTCGTGAAGCTCGAGGCGATCCGCCGCTCCGGCGGCACGGCGAGCCGCGCCGTGTTCTTCAGCGGGGTGACCGTCGTGCTGGCGCTCCTCGGCATGCTGATCATCCCGGTCTCGATGTTCCGCAGCCTCGCCGGGGGCGCGATCCTCGTCACGGTGGCCGCGATCGCGGCCTCGATGACCCTCCTGCCGGCGATCCTCGGGGTCCTCGGCGACCGGATCAACTGGCCCAGGCTCTCGAAGCGCGCGCGCCTCGAGACTTCGCACGACCCCAAGGGCGGGTTCTGGGACCGGATGAGCCGGCGAGTCATGGCGCAGCCGGTGATGTTCCTCGTCGCGAGCATCCTGATCATCGCCACCTTGGGGGCGTTCTACTTCCAGCTCCACCGGGGGACGTCGCAGAACGTGAGCCAGCTCCCGGAGGAGTTCCCCTCGAGGCAGGCGTTCCTCACGCTCGTGCGGGAGTTCAACTCCGGCGGGGTGACCGATCCCGCCCAGATCGTGATCACGGGCGACGTCTCGGCCCCGGGGGTCGCCGCCGCGCTCGGCAAGCTCGAGCAGGGGATCGCCGCCGACCCCACCTTCGCGGATCAGACGGTCACCACCCCGTCCGAGGACGGGAGCGCGCTCCTGGTCTCGGCCTCCTTCGCGGGAGACCCGCTCACCGATGCAGCGTTCCAGGGGATCCGTGACCTGCGAACGTCGATCGTCCCTCGGGCGTTCGAGGGAGTCGGGGGCGTCACGGTCCTGGTCGGTGGGAACACCGGGTTCTTCACGGACTTCCTGTCGATCGTCGATCGCTACCAGTGGATCGTGCTGGGGTTCGTCCTCGGCCTGTCGTTCATGCTGCTCACGGTGGTGTTCCGTTCGATCGTGGTGCCCGTCAAGGCGATCATCCTGAACCTGCTCTCGGTCGCGGCGGCCTACGGCGCCGTGACCCTCGTCTTCCAGAAGGGGGTCGGGCTCGGCCTGTTCAACGCGATCGGGCTCCCGTTCAAGCGGGTGGAAGCCATCGAGGCCTGGCTGCCGTTGTTCCTGTTCTCGGTGCTGTTCGGTCTGTCGATGGACTACCACGTCTTCCTGCTCACGCGGATCCGCGAGGAGTACGACAAGACGCAGGACAACACCGAGGCGGTCGCCTACGGCCTGCGGACCACGGCCGGCATCATCACCGGCGCGGCGCTGATCATGGTCGTGGTGTTCTCGGCATTCGCCGCAGGGCGCCTCGGGCAGTTCCAGCAGATGGGGTTCGGCCTGGCGGTCGCGGTGTTCCTCGACGCGACGATCGTCCGGACGATCATGGTCCCGGCGAGCATGCGACTGCTCGGCGACTGGAACTGGTACCTGCCGAGGTGGCTGCAGTGGCTGCCGAAGCTCCGTGTCGAAGGCGGCGAGGAGCTCGAGCCGATCCTGGAGCCTCGTCCGTTCGAGGTCGTGACACCCGAGAAGGAGCCGGCTCGGCGCTAGGCCGTTCGGAGGGCGACCATCACGCCGTCGCGAGTGGGGACGATCGAGGAGACGAAGCGGTCGTCCTCAGCGATCAGGCGGTTGTGCTCGAGGATCGCGTCGGTCGTCGCGCGATCGCGGCCGTGGTCGCCCTCGGGCTCGGCGACCTGGCCGGACCACAGCACGTTGTCGCACAGGTACAGCCCGCCGACGCGCACCCGCTCGCGAGCGGCTCGCCACGCGTCCGGGTAGCCCACCTTGTCGATGTCGTTGTAGACGACGTCGAACGCTCCCTCGACCGCGCCGAGGTGGGTGACGGCGTCGCCGACGTGCCATCGGATCGGTTCGGCCAGGCTCGCCCGCGAGAGGTAGCCGAGTGCCTTGGGCTCGTTCGACGGGTCGCCGTCCGTCCCGTGGACCTCACCGCGGGGTCCGACGGCTCGCGAGAACCAGTAGGCCGAATACCCGAACCCCGACCCGAGCTCGAACACGCGCCTCGCGCCCACCGAGCGCGCGAGCAGTTCGACGGTCACGCCCACGAGCCGGCCGATGATCGGGAAGCCGCGCTCCTTGCCCTCGGCCTCCATCTCGAGAAGGACGGGTTCGTCGTAGCGAGCGAGCAGCGAGCCCATGTAGTCCTCGACGCGCGGGTCGACGATGTCCACGCCCGCGATGCTACCCGCTACCCTGGGTCGCGATGGACGACGTCGAACGGCGGTCGACCGACTCCGAGATCGACCTGAAGCCTGTCTACGACGCCGGCGACCTCGAGGGCTTCGATCCCGACCGCGACCTCGGTCTCCCGGGCCAGCCGCCGTTCACGCGCGGCGTGTACCCATCGATGTACCGCGGGCGCCTGTGGACGATGCGCCAGTACGCGGGGATGGCCACGGCCGAGGAGACCAACCAGCGCTTCCGGTACCTGCTCGAGCACGGACAGACGGGGTTGTCGGTCGCGTTCGACCTGCCGACGCAGATGGGGCTGGATTCCGACCACCCGCGGGCCGAGGGTGAGGTGGGCAAGACCGGCGTCGCGATCGACTCGATCGAGGACGTGGATCGGTTGTTCGATGAGATCCCGCTCGACGCGGTCTCGACCTCGATGACGATCAACGCGACGGCGCCGATCATGCTCCTGCTGTACGAGCTCGTAGCCGAGGAGCGCGGCATCGACGCCTCGAGCCTGTCCGGCACCGTCCAGAACGACCTGCTGAAGGAGTACGCGGCCCGCGGCACCTACATCTACCCGCCGAGACCCTCGATGCGGCTGATCACCGACCTGTTCGCCTATTGCGGCGAGGCGATCCCGCGCTGGAACACGATCTCGGTGAGCGGGTACCACATGCGGGAGGCCGGGGCGACGGCGGTCCAGGAGGTGGCGTTCACGCTCGCGGACGGCATCGCCTACGTGCAGGCGGCGATCGACGCGGGCCTCGAGGTGGACGAGTTCGCGCCGCGCGTCTCGTTCTTCTTCGCCTGCCACATGAACTTCTTCGAGGAGGTCGCGAAGTTCCGCGCAGCCCGACGGATGTGGTCGTCGATCATGGCCGAACGGTTCGGCGCGAAGGACCCGAGGAGCCTGATGCTCCGGTTCCACACGCAGACGGGTGGCGCGACGCTCACCGCGCAGCAGCCGCGGAACAACATCGTGCGCACGGCCATCGAGGCGCTCGCGGCCGTCCTCGGCGGGACGCAGTCGCTGCACACGAACTCGTTCGACGAGGCGCTCGCGCTGCCGACCGAGCGCGCGGTCACGATCGCCCTACGGACCCAGCAGGTGCTCGGGCACGAGACCGGGGTGACGCACACCGTCGACCCCTTGGGCGGCTCGTACTACGTCGAGGCGCTCACGAACGAGGTCGAGGAGCGCGCCTGCAGCTACCTCGAGCGGATCGACCGGATGGGAGGCGCCGTCGAGGCGATCGAGGCGGGGTTCTACCAGGACGAGATCGCGGAGGCCGCGTTCGCGATCCAGCGTGGGATCGAGTCGGGCGAGCGGGTCGTGGTCGGCGTCAACGGGTTCGTAGATCCCGAGGAGCAGCCGGTCGAGATCCAGGTGATCGGCGAGGACGAGGTCGCCCGGCAGGTCGACCGGCTCCGGGCTCTCCGGGCATCGCGCGACCAGGAGGCGGTGGACCGAGTGCTCGCCGGGGTCGAGGCGGCCGCCCGCGGAACGGCCAACCTGTTGCCGCCGATGAAGCTCGCCCTGCGCGCCCGAGCGACGCTCGGCGAGGTCTCGGACGTGCTCCGCGGCGTGTTCGGCGAGTACCACCCGCGCTGACCGAGCGCCGCCCCGGGTCGCCTATCCGATCAGTCGCGCCGCGGCGTGGACGGCCGCGGCGGCTCCGGCGAGGAGCAGCCCGATCCCGAGCCACCGCAGGCGCCGCGTCCGCAGCGCCGGCACGGCGGCCGCGAGGCACCCGAGGCCCACGAGGAGCTCGATGACGTTCGTCGCGGTCTCGCCCATCTCGGCGCAGGGTAGGCGCCGCCGTTCGGGAGCACCGCCCCATCGGCGCGCCTGCCTGGTTCCGGTAGCGCCGATGCGTACGTTCGCGGTCGAACCTGGGCATGAACCTATGCAATGCATCGCGCTTCAAGGGTCTAGAGCGCATAGGAATGGGAACATCTGCCGGAAGGGCGGGAACGACCCGCCCGATACGGGAGGTGGATCATGGTGAAGCGGTTCCTGGGTCTGTTGGTCGCCGCGACGTTGGCGACCCCGGTCCTCGGTGCGATGCCGGCGAGCGCGGCGGATGCCTCGCTGAACGTCCTGCACGGCATCCCCGGTGTGGACGTCAACGTGTGCCTGGACGGCGCCGAGGCGATCCCGGACTTCAACCCCGGCGAGGTCGTGACGGGCGTTGCACTCGCGGCGGGGGCGTACGACGTCAAGATCGTCGCCGCGGCCGACGACTGCTCCGGCACGGCGATCCTGGAGGCGAGCGGTGTCGAGCTCGCTTCCGGCAAGAACTACACGGCCGTCGCGTACCTCACGCAGACGGGCGATCCGACCCTCGGCCTGTTCGCGAACAAGGTGAAGCCGGTCGACAACGGCACGGCTCGCCTGCAGGTGCGTCACACGGCGGCGGCTCCCGAGGTCGACGTGTGGGCGAACGGCGCCCCGCTCGTCACCGGCCTCGCGAACGGCGAGACGGCTACGACGAGCGTTCCGAAGGGGATCTACGCGGCATGGGTGTCGATGCCCGGCGACTACCAGCCGGTGATCGGCCCCGCGGTCCTGAAGCTCGCGAAGGGCCACGCCTACCAGGTCTACGCCTGGGGCGACGCGGCGTCGGGCTTCCGGTTCGCGGTGATCGACCTGGCGGTCGGCACCGGCTAAGCGGATCCGGACGCCGTGGTGACGCGATCCCGCCGGGCCGTGCCCGGCGGGATCGCGGCGTTCGGCTATCGTCTGCCGCCATGGACATCTCGATCATCGGCGGGACGGGAGACGAGGGGTTCGGCCTCACCCTGCGTCTCGCCAAGGCAGGGCACCACGTCACGATCGGCTCGAGGTCGCAGGAGAAGGGGTCGACGACCGCGGAGCGGGCCCGGGAGCTGCTCGGCGGCCGGGCCGACGTCGACGGGACCACGAACGAGGCGGCGGCGGAGGCGGGCCTGGTCATCGTCACCGTGCCGTTCGCCGGGCAGGCCGAGATCTACCGCTCGATCAAGCAGGCGGTGAAACCCGGCACGATCGTGGTGGACTGCACGAGCCCGCTCGCGACGGCCGTCGGTGGCCGCGCGTGGCACCTGGTCCGGCCGTGGCACGGCTCGGCAGCCGAGCAGGCCAAGGCGATCCTCGACCCCGGCGTCCGGATGGTGGCCGCGTTCCACACGATCTCGGGCGAGCCACTCCGGGACCTCGAGCATGACATGGAGAGCGACGTCCTCGTCTGCGGTACCGACAAGGAGGCCAAGACCGTCGTCGGCGGCCTGATCGAGCAGATCCCGAACCTGCGCTGGGTCGATGCGGGGGACCTCACGCAAACCCGCATCGCCGAGACCCTGACGGCGCTGATGATCTCGATCAACCGCTCGTACAAGATCCGCGATGCCGGATTCCGGATCACCGGGCGGGAGTCATGGGGGGCTCCCGGCGGCTAACGCGAAGGTCGCGCCCCGTCGCCGGAGGCTCTCGCGTTGCGCCCGTCACGCCATCGTGTCGACGATCAGCCACCCGAACCCGAGGCTCCAGACGGCGACGGCCATAGGTGCGGTCAGCCGCACGCTCCGTGGCATCACCGACACCAGCACCCCTGCGAGGAGGCTCACCACGACGATCGCCTTCTTGGGCAGGAGCCAGCTCGTCGGGTCCGAGACCGACGGCGGGTGCATGCAGAGGGTGAGGACGTCGTCGAAACGACCACGATCGCACGTGAACGCCGGGATCCTCCCGGCGATGAAGATCCCACCGAGCGCGACGAGGGCTCCGAGCGCCCAGACGTATCGAGCGCTCCCGGCGGGATCGACCGGCCTGCGCCGGAGGCGAACGAGGATCCCGACGCCCCACGCGATCGCGGCGGTAGAGCCCATCGTGAGGAGCATCGCGCCCGCGGATCGCTCCACGCAGGGACCGTAGACCGAGTTGCAGACGTGCCAGACATCGTCCCACGACAGGCCGATCATCGCGACCGCCGATCCGATCAACGTCAGGGAGAACACCCGCGCGGCGAGCGCCCCCTCGCGGCTGATCTCGGACCGGACCACGTCCGCGCGATCCCTCGGACGGCCCACGAGCGGCATGTCCCTCCCTGTCGCGGCCTTCAGCCCGGTCAGTGGTCCCCGGCGCCCGCTCAGTCGAGCTCGACCAGGGTGTCCCCCGGCTGCACGTTCTGGCCGGCCGTGACCGGGATCTCGGTGACCACGCCCTCGCGCGGGGCCGGGATCGCGTTCTCCATCTTCATCGCCTCGAGGATGCAGACGACGTCGCCGGCCTGGATCTCCTGACCAGGCTCGACGAGCACCCGCAGGATCGTCCCCTGCATCGGCGCGGCGATGATGCTGTGGACGTGCTCCCCGCCGTGGGCGGCGTGGCGCGATGGCACCTTTGGCGCGGTATCCCTCCGTTGGTCGAAGATCCGGACGGGCACCCGGCGCCCGTCCACCTCGAGCAGCAGCTCGGCCGGCACCGGTTGCCGTGAATCCGACGGCGGGGGAGCGGGGGTCCTCCCCTCCGGCAGCTCGGCGTCCCGGAGGGCCTTCTCGAGCCACGTCGTCGAGTGGCTCGACTTGTGGAAGGCGCGCGTACCGAGGACCCACCGGTGGAGGGGGATCGTGGTCGGGACGCCCTCGACCTGGAACTCGGAGAGCGCGCGGTCCATCCGCGCGATCGCGCGCCCGCGCGTCTCGGCCGAGACGATCACCTTGGCGAACATCGAGTCGTAGTCGGCGGGGACCTCCCGCCCCGTCCGAACGCCCGAGTCCACCCGCACGAACGGTCCCGATGGCTCCCGGTACGCGGTGATCCGGCCCGGTCCCGGCAGGAAGTTGCGGGCGGGGTCCTCGGCGTTGATCCGGCACTGGATCGCGTGCCCCGCCGGCCGCACGTCCGCGACGTCGAGCTTCTCGCCGAGCGCGATGCGGATCTGGAGCGCGACCAGGTCCAGACCGGTCACCATCTCGGTCACCGTGTGCTCGACCTGCAGGCGCGTATTCATCTCGAGGAAGTAGAAGCTGCCGTCCTCGTCGACGATGCACTCGACGGTGCCGGCGTTCACGTAGCCGGCCTCCTTCGCGAGCGCCATCGCCGCCTCGCCGATCCGAGCGCGCAGGTCGGCGTCGACCACCGGCGACGGCGTCTCCTCGATCAGCTTCTGGTGCCGGCGCTGGACCGAGCAGTCCCGCTCGCCGAGGAAGGCGACGTTGCCCCGTGTGTCGGCGAACACCTGCGCCTCGACGTGGTGCGCGCGGTCGACGTAGCGCTCGAGGAACACCTCCGGGCGGCCGAAGTACGCCTGAGCCTCCCGGGTCGCGCGCGCGAGCGCGCCCTCGAGCTCCTCGGCCTTGCGCACGACCTGCATCCCCTTGCCCCCGCCCCCGAACGCCGCCTTGACGAGCACCGGGAACCCGATGCGCTCGGCCTCGGCGGGCGCCCGCTCGATCGTGACGGGTTCGGGCGTGCCCGGGACGATCGGCACGCCGACGCGGTCGGCCGCGCGTCGTGCCGCCGACTTGTCGCCCATCATCTCGATCGCGTCGGCGGACGGTCCGATGAACGTGAACCCCGAGTCGGCCACCGCGCGCGCGAAATGCGCCCGCTCGGACAGGAACCCGTAGCCCGGGTGGATCATCGTGGCCTTGGCCCGGGACGCCGCCTCGAGGATCGCGCCGATCGACAGGTACGAGTCTGCGGCCAGGGCCGGCCCGATCCGGTGCGCCTGGTCGGCCATCTCGACGTGCAGCGCGTCGCGGTCGGCGTCGCTGTAGACCGCCACCGACGTGTACCCGAGCTCCCGGACGGTGCGGATGATGCGGACCGCGATCTCGCCGCGGTTCGCGATCAGGATCCGAGGTTTCGCCACGCGCTCCGCTCCGTCATGCTGACGATGATCGGGCCTTCGGCAGCGCCGAAGGCCGAGTGGACACGGTACCCACGGAACAATCGGGTACCCCCGAACGGGAGTCAAACGTCTGGTGCTGTCCGAAGACGCCCTGGTCCGAGCGCTCGAACGGGTGGGCCTGCGCGCTCCCGTGCGGTTCGAGGAGGTTACTGCCTCGACCCAGCAGACAGCGCTCGAGATGGCGGTCGCAGGCACGCCGGAGTGGACGCTCGTCGCAGCGGGGCACCAGACGCAGGGCCGTGGCCGCCTGGGCCGGATCTGGGTCGACGAGCCCGGCCGGGCGCTGATGGTCTCGTTCGTGCTCCGGCCGGACCTCGACCCGGGATCGGGGGGCCTGCTCTCGCTGCTCGCCGGGACCGCCATGGCGCAGGCATGCTTCGAGCTCGCCGACCAGCGGACCGCCTGCAAGTGGCCGAACGACGTCCTGGTCGCCGGTCGCAAGGCCGGCGGCATCCTGGCCGAGTCCCGCATCGAGGACGGCCAGTTCGACCACGTCGTGATCGGCCTCGGCGTCAACCTCGGTGCCCCGCCTCCGGAGATGCCCGACGCGGGCTCGGTCGATGCCGAGGACGACGAGCTGCTCGAGGCGTTCCTGTCCGCCTTCGTCCGCGGCTACGAGCCCGCGCACCCGGCGTTCGCCGGCAACGTGATCGCGGCCTACCGCGAGGTGTGCGCCACCCTCGGGACGCGCGTGCGGGCGATGACGGCCGGCGGCGCGCTCGTCGAGGGCGAGGCCGTCGATCTCGATGAGCGCGGCGGGCTGGTTCTGCGGACGTCGGCGGGGGACGAGATCGTGCGGTTCGGAGAGGTCGAGCACGTGGAGTAGGATGCGCCCATGTCCTTCCCGCGCAAGCTCTTGGTCGAGAACGAGGAGCTCGTCCTGGAGCTGCGGCCGCACTGGATCGCGCTCGTGATGCCGGCGATCGTGACGATCCTCGTGGTCGCCGGATGGATCCTCGCGGTGTCCTACGGCCCCGACAGCGGGACGGGCCGCGACGTCGTGTTCTGGGGCGCGACGGCGGTCGCGGTGTTCATCCTGTTCTGGTTCCCGGTGCGCAGGTTCGTCGCGTGGGTGACGTCCTACTTCGTCGTGACGTCGGACCGGATCATCCACCGCGAGGGATGGATCGCGAAGCGCTCGATGGAGATCCCGCTCGAGGCGATCAACGACGTCCGGTTCCACCAGGGCGTGTTCGAACGGATGATCGGCGCCGGCGATCTCATCATCAGCTCGGCGAGCGAGTTCGGACGCGAGGTGTTCGGCGACATCCGCAACCCCGAGCACGTCCAGAAGACGATCTACCAACAGGGCGAGCTCAACCAGGACCGCATGTACCGCGGGGCCGGACGCGGCCCGGCGGCGCACGCCCCGGCCCCCGTCGCGGCCTCCGTGCCCACGATGCCGCCGGCTTCGCCTTCGACCTCGGGCGAGCTCGAACGACTCGCCGAGCTCCGGGACAAGGGCGTGCTCACCGAGGACGAGTTCCAGGCACAGAAGAAGAAGATCCTCGGCGGGTAACCTGGAGCCGAGAGAGCACGAGGCGACGATATGGACACCCTGAACCGGTCGATGGCGCGAACCCCGCCGGCGACCAAGCTCGAGCTGCTGGGGTTCGCGATCGTGGCCGTCGGATACGTCGTGATGACCCTCGGCATCTTCGAGATCGGCGGGTTGCTGAACGTTGCGCTCGGGCTCGCCGCCGCGTGGGTCGGCTGCGTCGTGATGTTCGTCGGCGAGGAGCGGCGCGAGTTCGACGAGGAGGCCGAGTTCCGCCGGCAGCTCGAGGATCTCTGAGCCGGACGGCCGAGGAGCTGGGCTCGCGGTGGCGACGCCCCTGATGGGACAATCGGGTTCGTGGAGCCGAGGGTCGCCGTCGTCGGCGTGGGGCATGCGGGGTTCGCGCCCGTCAGCGCCGGGGTCTCCTACAAGGAGCTGATGTTCGAGGCCGCGCAGCGCGCCTACCACGACGCCGGCGTGGATCCCCGGACCGAGATCGACTCGTTCGTGTGCTGCTCGGAGGACCTGCTCGAGGGCACGTCGATCTTCGACGAGTACGTCCCCGACCAGCTCGGCGCGATGCAGCGCCCGGTGCAGACGGTCGCGGCCGACGGGCTGTTCGGTGTGGCGACGGGGATGATGCTGATCCGCTCCGGCCTCGCGTCGACCGTCGCGGTCGAGGCCCACAGCAAGGTGTCGGACGTCCGGACGCTCGGCGCGATCGAGGCGTTCGCGCTCGACCCCGTGCTCAACCGCCCGCTGCGGTTCCCCACGATGGCGGTGGCGGGGCTGGACATGAACGCCTTCCTCGAACGCACGGGCCTGTCCGAGGAGCACTGCGCGATGGTCGCCGCCAAGAACCGCTCGAACGCGCTCGACAACCCGCGCGCCGCGTACCCCGCCGCGCTCGCGGTCGACGACGTCGACGACTCGGCCCCGGTCGCGTGGCCGCTCCGGGAGCTCGAGGTCGCCGCGCGCGCGGACGGCTGCGTGGTGGTCGTGCTCGCCGCAGACGACCGGGCTCGAGAGCTCACCGAGGGGCCGGTGTGGCTGCTCGGCGCCGGGTGGTCGTCGGGGAGCCCGACCCTCGAGAGCCGCACCTGGGGCGAGATCGAACCGGTCACGAAGGCCGCCGAGTCTGCGTACCGGCAGGCCGAGATCACGGACCCACAGGAGGAGGTCGACCTGGCCGAGGTCGACGACACGTTCGCGTACAGGGAGCTGCTGCACCTCGAGGCGCTCGGCCTCGGCGAGGCGCCCGACCTGGCACAGTTGCTCGAGGAGGGCGAGCTCGAGCCCGGCGGGGACCTTCCCGTGAACGTCTCGGGCGGGTCGCTCGGGCAAGGCAACCTGTTCGAGGCGAACGGGCTGGTGCGTCTGCTCGAGTGCGTCGAGCAGCTCCGTGGCGAGGCCGGAGAGCGCCAGGTCGACGAGGCCTACGTCGCGGTCGCGCAGTCCGCTCGCAGCACGCCGTCGACGTCGGCCGCCGTGGTCGTGCTCGCGAACGACGAGGGGGCCGGCGGATGAAGCTCGGCGGCGTCGACCACGTCTGGTTCTGGGTCTCGGACATGGACCGAGCCGTCGGCTTCTACCGGGACGGCCTCGGGCTCGACGTGAACAGCCGGCACGGCGACGAGTGGGCCGAGCTCGACGCGGGCTCGATCCGGATCGGGCTGCACGGCGCGCGCGAGGGGAGCGCGCCGCACGGCGGGACGGCGGTGTTCCGCGTGGACGACCTCGACCTCGCGAAGGCCGCGCTCGAGGAGCGCGGGGTGACGTTCGAGGAGCACCTGGGCGAGGTGCCGGGGATCGCTCGCTACGCGTCGTTCGAGGACCCGGACGGCAACTCGATGCAGCTGATCGAGTACGCCGCCCCGGCGGAGGACGCCTGAGATGGCTCGCCGGGTCGCGGTCGTCGGCGCCGGGATGACGAGGTTCGTCCGCCGCGCGCAGGAGACCGGCAAGGAGCTCGCGTGGGAGGCCTCGCGCGAGGCGCTCGCGTCGTGCGAGCTGCCGCTCGAGCGGATCGATGCCGTGTGTCTGACCAGCGCGCCCGACGCGTTCGACGGCGTGCACATGAAGGGAGAGTACCTGTCCGATGGCGCCGGCGCGTTCGGGCGGCCGTTCATCCGCACGTACGTCGGCGGCGGCAGCGGCGTGTTCACCGCGATCCAGGCCTACTACACGGTCGCGAGCGGGATGGCCGACGTCGTCCTCGCCGTAGCCGAGGAGAAGATGTCCTCGACGCAGCCGCACCCGCAGGGCGCGTTCCTCACGATCTTCGACAACATCCTCGAGCGTCCGCTGGGCCCGAACCTGCTCTGGATCTTCGCGCTCGAGATGAACCGCTACATGACCGTGCACGGCATCGACAAGCGCGACATCGCGGCGGTCGCCGTGAAGAACAAGCGGAACGCGGCCGACCATCCGGCAGCGCTCCTCGGGCAGGCCGACATCACGATCGAGGACGTGCTCGCGTCCGAGACGCTCGCGTGGCCGGTGCAGCGCCTGGACGTCTCCCCGATCAGCGACGGCGCGGTCGCGATCGTCGTGGCGAGCGAGGAGGCCGCGAAGCAGATCACGAGTGACCCGGTGTGGATCCAGGGCGTCGGATGGAACCTCGACACCGCGTACTGGACCAACCGCGACCTCGTGTTCCCCGAGTACGTCGCGAACGCCGCCCGCATGGCGTACGGGATGGCCGGCGTGACCGAGCCCCGCAAGCAGATCCACGTCGCCGAGCCCTACGACCCGTTCGACTACAAGGAGCTCCACCACCTCGAGGGGCTGCTGCTGTTCGACAAGGGCAAGGCGCCCGAGGCCGCTCGGGACGGCGTGCTCGACCGCAAGGGCGACCTGCCCTCGTGCCCGAGCGGCGGCCTGCTCGGCGTCGGCAACCCGATCGCCGCGGCCGGCCTGATGAAGATCGCCGAGCTCTTCTGGCAGCTCCGCGGCGAGGCCGGCGCGCGCCAGGTGCCGGGGACCCCCGAACGCGGGGTCGCGCAGGCCTGGGGCGACCTGATGCAGGTCGGCACGGTCGTGGTGATGGGTCGCGAGGGCGGCCCGCCGACCACGGCGACGCAGCTCGAGACCCCGCCCTCCGCGACCCCGGCGACGTCGCTCTCGGACGCCGAGTTCCGCTCGGCGACGGGCGCCGTCGAGGACGAGATCGGCGCGCGCTACGCGTGGGATACCGGCGTCGCGATCGGCCGGTTCCTCGACGGGCTCCGCGAGGGCAAGATCATGGGTCGCGAGTGCCGGAACTGCGAGCGCGTGCTGGTGCCGCCGAGGATGTTCTGCGAACGCTGCTTCCGCGGCACGGACGCGTGGAGGCAGGTCGAGCACACCGGCGTCGTGCAGACGTACTCGATCTGCAACGTGCGCTGGGACATGCAGCCGCTCGACGAGCCCGAACTCCCTGCCGTGATCGCGATCGACGGCTCGGACGGCGGGTTCCTGCACACGCTCGGCGAGGTGAAGCCCGACGACGTGCGCATCGGGATGGCGGTCGAGGCAGTCTGGAAGCCGGTCGGCGAGCGCACCGGCTCGATCCTCGACATCGCGCACTTCCGACCAAGGACGGACGCCTGATGCTCGAGAAGATCGCGCGCCCCGAACAGATCCGACGGTGGGAGGGCGACCTGCCCGTCCGCCACCGCTACACGCCGGGCGTCGCCGGCGACGCGTTCTTCACGGCGCTGAAGGATCGGGGCGTCCTGTTGGGTTCGAGGTGCGAGAGCTGCAGCTACACGTACGTCCCGGCACGCTTGTTCTGCGAGCGGTGCTTCTCGGAGCTCTCGGCTGATACCGAGGTCGGTCCGGCCGGCGAGCTCGTGTCGTTCACGATCGTGTTCGTCGGGATCGAGGGTGAGCCGCTCGAGCGCCCTCAAACCCTCGGGGCGGTGCGGCTCGACGGCGCGGATGCTGTTCTGATCCACCGCGTGCTCGAACCCGGCGAGGAGCCGCTCGAGATCGGCGAACGCGTCGAGGTCGTCGTCAAGCCGCAACCCCAACGAAGGGGATCGATCCTCGACATCGAGGGGTTCGGTCTCCTCGAATAGCCGGAAGGCCCGTCGGCGCGGCCCCGTATCCTTTGTGGCGTGGCGACGCTGACGTGTGAACGGTGTGGGCTCCCTCTGCCCGACGAGGCCCGCTTCTGCCCGAACTGCGGCTATCCGGTGGGCGCGCCGCCGCCGGAGGAGCGCAAGTTCGTCACGGTGATCTTCGTCGACCTCGTGGGGTCGACCCAGCTCTCGAGCCAGATCGATCCCGAGCGCTACCGGGAGGTCCTCACCCGCTACTACCGCATGGTCGCCGACGAGCTCGAGTCGCTCCGCGGGCGCGCGTACAACTTCGCAGGCGATGCCGTCGTCGGGGTGTTCGGCCTGCAGCACACGCACGACGACGACGCGCTCCGCGCGGTGCGCGCCGGTCTCGGCCTCGTCGACCGCATCGGTCGCCTGGGGGAGGAGATCGGGCTGCCGGTCCCGCTCCGGATCCGGGTCGGCATCCACACGGGCCCGGTCGCGATCGGCAGTGAGTCGTCCCAACAGGGTCTGCTCTACGGCGCCACCGTGAACCTGGCGGCGCGGCTGCAGCAGGCGGCCGACCCAGGGACGGTGCTCGTCTCGGAGACGAGCTACCTGTTGTCGCAGTCGCAGGTCCAGTACGGCCCGATGCGCGAGGTCGAAGCGAAGGGGTTCGAGGACGCGGCGCGCGCCTGGCCCGTGGCCGCGCTCCAGCCGGGCTCGGGGCGTCGGACGATCCCGCTCGTCAACCGCAAGCGCGAACTGCGACTCCTGCAAGACGCGCTCGACGGCGCGCGGGAGACGCGGCGCGGGCATCTGGTGACGCTGTTCGGCGAGCCCGGGATCGGCAAGAGTCGGGTGGCCGACGAGTTCCTCGCCGGACTGCCCGACGAGACGAAGGTCCTGCGGGGGCGCGCGAGCCCGTTCGAGGAGGACGTGACCTTCGGGCCGCTCGCGCAGATCCTGCTGCACGAGATGGGGGAGGCGGCGCACGCGCCGCCGGAGGCCCTGCGCGCGCGGCTGGAGGAGATCGTCGTCGAGTGCTGCTCGCTCGACGAGGCCCGCCAGATCGTCGCGCGCCTGTGCATCGCGCTCGGCATCGGGGGTCAGGCGCGCGACGAGAAGCGCTACCGCGTCGCCGAGATCCGGTCGGGGCTCCTCGCGCTCCTGCGTGGCTTCTCGCGCAACGGACCGGTGGTGCTCTTCCTCGAGGACCTGCAGGCGGCCCAGGCGCCGATGCTCGACCTCATCGAGGAGACGGTCCGGGAGGCCGACGGCATCCCGCTGCTCGTGATCGGCGCGGCTCGCTACACGCTGCTCGACGACCGTCCCGGCTGGGGCGGCGGGCGCGGGAACTCGGTGAACCTGTACCTGGAGACGCTCTCGCTCGACGATTCGACCCAGCTCGCGCGGGACGCGGGGGAGGGCCTGGACGGGTCGACCGCCGAACGGATCGCTCGCCACGCCGGCGGGAACCCGTTCTTCATCATCGAGACGACCGGGATGCTGATGCACGCGGGCAAGGGACTCTCAGCGGACACCGGGCCGCTGCCGCCGGCGCTGCTGCCGCCGACCGTGCAGGCCGTGATCGCGGCTCGCATCGACCACCTCTCGCCGGCGGCCAGGGACCTGGTCCGCAAGGCCGCGGTGTTCGCGCGGTCGTCGTTCACGCTCGCCGAGCTCGACCTGATCGCCGAGCCCACCGCCGAAGCCCTCGGCCAGCTCGAGGAGGAGGAGCTGCTCGAACACGAGGACGACCGCCCCGACGTGTGGCGGTTCGGCCACGGCATGGTGCGCGACGTCGCGTACGAGAGCCTTCCCAAGCGCGAGCGCCAACGGCTGCACCTACTGGTCGCCGACGGCCTGTCCGGCAACCCCGAGACGGCCAGGCGCCGCCCGCGCGCGATCGCCTTCCATCTCGAGCAGGCGGCCGTCGCTTCCCTCGACCTCAACCCGCGCGACCGGACGCTCGCCGAGCGGGCGGTCGAGGCGCTCGCCCGTGCCGGCGACATCGCGCGCGAGGGACCGAACATGCGGGCGGCCGAGGACGACTACCAGCGCGCCCTGGAGCTCGCGGGGCCCGAACGAGTCTGGGGGCTGCGCGAGGCCCGGATCCTCGCGAGCCTCGGCGAGATCCGGTACTGGCTCGGCGAGTTCGAACGCGCGGTCCCGGCGCTCGAGCGCGCCCTCAAGCTCGGCGACGGCGACCTCGCGATCCGGGCGCAGGCGTCGCGGTTCCTCGGCGACATCGAGCTCTCGATCCTCGGCGACCGCAAGCGCGCGGCCGAGCTGCTCGACGACGCGCTCGAGGCGGCCCGTGGGCTCGGGGACCCGTGGACGCTCGCGCGGACCCTGCTCGTGGCGGGGTGGGCGCCGTACTTCCGCCAGGACTCCGAGGGTGCGCATGCGATGTTCGACGAGGCGCTCCGCACGGCGCGCGCGAACCCCGAGGGCGATCGCTGGTCCGAGGCTCGAGCGCTGGTCGCCCTCTCGATGCTCGAGGGCGAGGACGGCGACGAGGAGGACTCGCTCCGCCTCGCGGCGGAGGCGCTCGCGATCGCGGAGGCGGCCGGCGACCGCTTCTCGATCGCGGTGGCCCGCGAGGCGGTGGGCGGGACGATGCGACGGATGCTGCGGCTCGGCGAGGCCGAGTCGCACCTGGACGGCGCGGTGGACGCGTTCCGTGAGCTCGGCGCGAGGTGGGAGCTCGCGAGCGCGCTCACCTCGCGGGGGATCGCACGCCGGCTCGCCGGCCGCGCGGAGGACGCCGTGAACGACCTGCGCGAGGCCTACCGGTTGTGCCGCGAGCTGAAGGAGCGGAGCATCATCACCTGGACGGCGAGCGCGCTCGCGCGGGCCCTGGTCAACGCGGGCGACCCGGGTGCGGCCCGGCGGGTGCTCGACGAGACCGATTCGGTCGCGAGCGTCCACACCGCCGCCAGCGAGGATTGGCTCGACTACGCCGACGTCGAGATCCTGCTCGCCGAGGGCGAACGCGAGGCCGCGCTCGAACGCGCGTTGTCGATCCTCGGCTACGAGCGCGACGAGGGGACGGCCAAGGACGTTGCCGGCCGGGTGTGGTGGATCGCGGAGGTGTTCGGCGCGGACGCCTTGGGCGGCCGGCAGGAGGTGCATCGCGCCGAGGAGCTGCTGGAACGCCTGCACTTCCGTCAGCCGTTCCGCGAGGCTGAGCTCGTCACGAGCCGCTCGGCCACATCCGGGGCCTGACCGCTAGGCTTCGGACCGGTGGACTTCGACCTCTCGCCCGAGCAGGAGCAACTTCGAGCCGCGGTCCGCGCGTTCGCCGGGGAGGTCGTGGCGCCGGCCGTGGCCGAGGCGGACGAGCGCGAGGAGTTCCCCACCGACGTCGTCAAGCGTGCGGCCGAGATGGGGCTGTTCGGCATCCCGTTCCCCGAGGAGGTGGGTGGCCAGGGCGGCGACCTGCTCTCGTTCTGCCTGTGCCTCGAGGAGATCGGTCGGTACGACTCGTCGCTCGCGATCACGCTCGAGGCCGCGGTTGGCCTGGCCGCGAACCCGGTGCACCGGTTCGGGAACGAGGAGCAGCAGCAGCGGTGGTTGGTCCCGATGGCGCGCGGCGAGACGATCGGGGCGTTCGCGCTCACCGAGCCGGGCGGCGGCTCGGACGCCCGCGCGATCCGGACGACGGCGCGGATCGATGGCGACGAGTGGGTGATCGACGGCTCGAAGGCGTTCATCACGAACTCGGGGACGCCGCTCACGTCGGTGATCATCGTGGCGGCGCACGACGCGACGGACGACGGCGACGTCTCGGCGATCGTCGTGCCGATCGGGACGCCGGGGCTCACGGTCGGCCCGAGCTACCGCAAGGTGGGCTGGCGCGCGAGCGACACGCACGAGGTCTCGTTCGACGGGGTTCGCGTGCCGGCCGATCACCTGCTCGGCGAACGCGGCCGCGGGTACGCGCAGTTCCTCGAGACGCTCGCCGACGGGCGCGTGGCGATCGCGGCGCTCTCGGTCGGCCTGGCGCGCGGGTGCCTGGAGGAAAGCGTTCGGTACGCGAGCGAACGGGAGGCGTTCGGGCGCCCGATCGGCGCGTTCGAGGCGCTGCAGTTCAAGATCGCCGACATGCAGGTGGGGGTCGAGACGGCCCGCCTCGCGTACCAGCGCGCGGCGTGGCTCCGTGACCACGGGCGGCCGTTCGCCACCGAGGCCTCGATCGCCAAGCTGTACGCGAGCGAGGTCGCGGTATCGAGCGCGCGCGACGCCGTGCAGGTGCACGGCGGCTACGGGTACGTCGAGGACTTCCCGGTGGCCCGCTTCTACCGGGACGCCAAGGTCCTCGAGATCGGGGAGGGCACCAGCGAGATCCAGCGCGTGCTGATCGCCCGGTCGGTGGGGCTGCCCGGGACCGAGCTGTAGTCGGCGAGCCAGGCACGGATCGTGCCTGCTCCTCAAGCGTGATGAGAAGGCCGCCGAGGATGGTTGCATCCGGTCCCGCGAGCGAGCACGGTTGACACCCCGCTCGGCCGTCCGATAGGAAAGGCCTTCCCCAATGGCCGAAAACTCCACAGGAGCCCGCGTCGTGGTCCGCCGCGCCCTCGCGGTGCTCGCCGCGATGGCGCTCCTGACCTCCCTCGCGCAGGTCGCCCTGGCCGATCCCAGCACCAAGCAGAAGCTCGAGGCCGCCCAGGCGGAGTTCGAGCAGCTGAAGAACCAGATCGAGGCCCAGCAGCAGGTCCTCAGCCGCCTCTCGATGCAGGCGGCGGTGATCGCGGAACGCCGGGAGGAGGCCTACGGGCGGTGGGAGCAGATCACCTCCGAGCTCCACGACACGAGGGTCGCGCTCGGCGACGCGCAGGCGGAGTACCAGGGCTTGCAGGACCAGCTCGAGGAGCGCGCGCGAGAGGCCTACATCACGGGCCCGGGCTCCGGCCTCGAGTTCCTCCTCGGCGCCACGTCGATCGCCGACCTGTCGGCCAGGATGGAGTACGTGAACGCCCTCAGCCAGGAAGACGCGGACCTCGCCACCCAGGTCCAGAACGTGCGGAACACCCTCGCGGCGAAGAAGGACGACCAGGAGAAGCTCCAGTCCAGGGCCGCGACGGCCCTCCAGAAGGTGAAGACCGAGGAGGCGGCGCTCGACGCCAAGCTCGCCGAGCAGCAGAACGTCCTCGACGACCTGAACGCGAAGAAGGCGCGGGCGGAGCAGCTCGTCGGCCATCTCGAGAAGCAGTACAAACAGGAGCTGGCGGCCCTGTTCGACGTGAAGTTCTTCGACGGCGTCTTCAAGGTCTGCCCGGTCGACCAGCCGCGGGCGGTGTACGACGGGTTCGGCGCGCCGCGGTACGCGGGCGGCTACCACCCGCACGCCGGCAACGACATCATCGCGCCGCAGGGCACGCCCATCCGGGCGACCTTCGACGGCTACGCCCAGGCCGGCTCCAACACGCTCGGCGGGTACTCGGAGAACGTGTTCGGGGATCTCGGGTACACGTACAACGCCCACCTGATGCAGCCAGGGGTCACGGGTCAGGTCTCGGCCGGACAGATCATCGGCTACGTGGGCGAGACCGGCGACACCTCGACGCCCCACGACCACTTCGAGTGGCATCCGAACACGATCCCGTCCGACTGGCCGGCAAGCCCATACGGCTACTCGGTGATCGGCTCCGCGGTCAACCCGTTCCCGCTGCTCTCGCAGGTTTGCTAGGGGCGGGCTCACTCCGTCCGCGAACGCCTCCGCAACACGATCGCCGCGACGACGGCGAGCACGATCAGCCCGGCTACGATCACGATCGTCGTGACCGACGATCCGCCTCCGGTCTCGGCCCCGGCGGTGGGTGCGGCGGGTAGCCCCGCGACCGAGAGGTAGCCGAGCTGCTCGATGTCCGCGCCTGCCTGCTGGATGCTCGGCAGGTCGTCGGTGTCGAGCGTCTTCCAGGTCTTCCCTGTGCGCGACCGGATCATCGAGTGGTCACCGTGGTCGTTCGCGAGGAGCGGGTAGACGAGGACCACCGTCGCGAGGCTCGCGAGCTCCGCCTCGTTGCCTGAGGGTTGGTACGTGGCACCGATCAGGTAGACGTTCCCCACCAGGTGGAGCGGGGCATCCGGCTCGGAGACCGAGGACGGCGCGATCGGCTCGACCGTGACCTGGACGCTCGTCTGCCCCTCGGCCGGAGCGAACGATCCCTCGGGCAGGATCAGCGTGACCTGAGCGTCGTCGGTCGTGAACACCTCCGTCTTGCTCCCCTTGTTGCCGAGCTTGGCTCCGAACGTGCCGGGGGTCGGCTCCTGGTTCGTCGAGGCGAGCTCCGGCGGGGGTTCGACCCATCGGTACGCGGTCGGGGGTGCCAGGCCGTCGAGCAGCGGCCACCTGGCGAGTGGGCTGAGATGTCCCGACAGGCCCGCGGTCACCGCGTACACGAGAGCGACCGCAGCGCCGGCGCTCAGCGCGCGCGAACGGAGGGTCACGGCAGCGGGTCGATCCGCTCGATCGGGCTGGTCGCGTACCGGGGCGGCCAGACGACGGCGTACTCGCCCGGCGTCTGCCACTGCCAGACGACGCTGCTCGCGAGGACGTTCGCACCGGCGGTCACGGTGCCGGGCTCGCCGAACCGCAGGCCGCTGCCGTTCGGCAGCGAGCCCTGCGGCAGGTCGACGGCGTTCGCGGCGGTCGCGATCGCGGCCGGGGTGGGCTGCGCCGCGTTCGAGAGCACGTCGTGCAGCAGCGCCCACGCCCCGGAGAATCCGGCGAGCGCTGCCGCGGTCATCGTGCCGCCGAATCGTTCGGTGTACGCGGCCTGCGCCCGTTCGAGCAGCGCGCGGCCCTCGGGCGTGAGGCCCGCGGCGTTCAGCGATCCCGACGCGGGCTTGTCCGATGCGAACAGCCCGACGGCGTCCTTCCCGAGCGTCGAGCCGAACCTCGGCATGCAGTAGCTCGAGGACGTTCCGATGCCCACGAGCACGTCGAGGCCCTGCCGCACCATCTCGCGGCGCATGACGATCGCGTCGTGCAGATAGGCGGACACGAACACGACGTCCGGCCGGCTCGCCGCGAGGTCGCGGACGAACGCGTGCATGTTCACCGCGCGCGGGTCGTAGCCGAACGTCCCGACCACGTGGTAGTCGCGCGCCCCGAGCTCGTCGAGCGCGCCCTGCGCCACCGCGCGTCCGTACGCGTCGTCCACCAGCGTGACCGCGTAGCGGAGCTTCGACGGGTCGACGCCGAGCACGGGCGCGTACTGGTCCGCGACGAACGCGATCGCGTTCCTGCCCAAGATCGCACCCGACGGCGCGACGCGGAACACGAGCTCGCCGGCGCCGCGTCCGGTCATCTCGCCGACGGCGCCGGTCTCCCAGAAGAGCATGTCCCTGCGCGCGGATGCCTCCGCCGCCGGCTCCGAGATCGTGCTGCCGTAGCTGCCGAACACCAGCCGCACGCCGTCGTCGTGGAGCTGCGCGATCGCGCCGGGGGCCGCGTCGGCGCTCGGCGTGTCGACCGGGACGAGCTCGACGGGGCGGCCGCCGACCCCCCCGTCCGCGTTCACGAGCTGGACGGCGAGTCGTACGCCGTCGAACTCGTCGACGCCGCCCGGCCCCTGGGCGCCGGACAGCGGATAGACGGCGCCGATCCGGATCGGCTCGGGGGAGGACGACGTGCACGAGGCGCCGACGAGCAGCACGACCGTGAGGAGCATCGCCGCGGCCCGCCTCATCGGAGCACCACCAGGGCGTTCGCGAAGGCGTGCGTCGCGGCCGGGACCGTCCACGTCCCCGAGGCCCATCGCTGCCAGCCGAACAGCAGGCCGGCACCGACGTCCACGGGGAGCGCCGCCGCGCCGTACGCCGGCACGTGCACGAACCCGAACAGCAGCGCCGAGCCCGCGATCGCGACCACCGCGCCGAACCGCTCCAGGCGCGCGTACGCGAGGCGCCGGAACAGTGCCTCCTCGGCCACCGCCGCGAGCAGCGAGAGCGGGAGCGCCGCCGCGCTCCACGGCAGCGGCACCGGCGAGCCGGCGACCCTCGCCGAGACGGTGACCGCCGCGAGCCCCATCAGCAGGGCGACGCTCGGCGCGAGCCTGGAGCGGTCCCGTTGCAGCGGGACGGCGATCGAGGCCAGACCGATCGTCAGGTACGACGCCGCGAACAGCGCCACGCGCGTCTCCGCGGCCGCGTCCGCGAACGGCCGGAGGACGAGCACCGCGATCCCGACGACGACCACGATCGTCGCCGACCGCGCCTCCCGGGATCCGACGCGCGGACCCGCCGCGTCGAGCGGACCCCTCACGCCTTCGAGACGGGCGCTCACTTCGTCACCTCGAACGCGACGACCGTGACGACGCGCGGGTCGAACGGCGCGTGATCGCTCGCGACGAACTCCACCTGGATGCGATGCGGTCCGGGTGGGACGTCGGGGATCGTCTGTTCGAGGCCCTCGGTCATGGAGATCAACGTGTCGTCCAAGAGCACGTGGAGGTGTCCCTCGTCCGGAACGATGTCGGTGGTGGTCGCCGGGACGAGCTTCGCACCTTGGAGCTTCACCTGCAGATCGACGGTCGAGCCGTGCACGACCTCGCCAACCTTCGGCGACACGATCGAGAGTCGGGCGGTGCTGCTCGGTCGGTCGGCGGAGGCCGAGGTCTCGCCCGACGTCCCGCCGCCCCCGCCGCACGCTGCGAGCGCGAACGCCATCGCGACCGAGACGACGAGCTTCCGGTGGTGCGGCACGAGCGCCCCTTTCATCGCCTGCCCCTCATCATCGACCCTCATCATGGGAACGTCTGGCTGAACGAGGCCACCAGCTCCCGGCCGTCCTCGGCATGGGCGGTCACGTCGAACGTCCAGTCGCCGGGGGTGAGATCGATGTTGGCGACGAAGTGCCCAGGGCTGAACCGAAGCATCTCGGGCTCGAACGGTTCCCCATCGGGCGGGTGGATCGTGACGGTGGCCATATGCAGTGGCAGCTCCGCCCCGTCCGCGTCGAACGCCGTCACGTGCAGCTGGTTGGTCCGGCCCGGCTCACCAGGGTCGACATACGACTGGATCTGCGAACCGTCCTCGAGCGTGATCGTGTAGAGGTCCGGTTGCCCTTCGACCCTCGAGACGTCGACGTGTTGCTCCGGTGCTTTCGGTCTCACCGTGAGCGGGACCTCGACGGAACCCTCCGCCTCCTGGACCAGCACCGTGACCGTCCATGTCCCCTGTTGTGCCAGCGCGGTGCCCGCCGCCTGCCACGTGTCGCGTTCGCCCGGCTCGAGCTCGAGCGTCGAGCGCACCTCGGGCTGCCCGGCGAGCTCGAACGTGAGCGACACGTGACGGGCGTCGATCGGCTCGCCGGTGTCGTAGTCGCTGACGCTCGCGACGAACGCGTTCGGGCCGACCGTCCCCGGCGAGATCCGGAGCTCGACCCGTGTGGTGGTCGCGAAGTCCGAACCGGTCACGAGCAGCGGCTCCGTCCCGTGCGGTGCGGCCTCGGCGTTCGGCTGCGGGGGCAGACCGGTGAGCACGGCGGTCGTCGCGAAGACGGCCGTGGCCAGCACGATCTCCGCGCCCGCGGTGCGGAGCACGGACCGCGAACCCCGCTGCTCGTAGCGCGCGACGTTGCGGTAGCGGTTCAGCGCTCCGAGCCCGATCAAGGGCAGCACGATCGCGAGCTTGACGACCAGGGTGGTGCTGTAGTCGCTCTGGAAGGGGTGGAGCCACCATCCCCAGCCGAGCTCGTTCGTCGATCGGAGGACACCCGACACGACCACGATGAGCAGGCCGACCCCGGCGAGGCTCGAGAAACGGCGTACCTTCGCCGGCTCGACGCTCCGCATCAGCCCGAGGACGAGCCAGACGAGCCCGCCGATCCAGGCGCCGACCCCGACGAAGTGCGCCCATTGGGTGAGGGCGGTGACCGGTGAGCCGGCCGCGTGCCCGCCCGTCGCGCGTACCAGCATCGCGCCGGCCGCGGTCAGGCCGAGGGCGACCAACGTCGCGCGCCCGGGTCGCACCGATGCCGCGAGGGCGGCCACGCCGGCGATCGCGACCGCGACGGCCAGCAGGATGAACTTCCCACCGGCGTCGGACGAGAGCAGGGTGCCGAGTGGGACCCCGACCGCATGGCGCTCGGCGAGGGTCATGACGACGACGCCGACCGCCGCCAGCGCCCACGCGACGCCGAGGAGCCACGGCCGGGAAGTCACCCTCGGGCCGAACGCGAACAGGCCGGTGACGGCGGCGCCGAACAGGATGACCAGCCCGACGTAGAGCATCCATCGGCCCGCGACCGCGCCCGCGGTCGGGGTCGGGGTTCCGGATCCACTCTGCTCCACCGGCGTCACTTCGCCGGGCGAGACGCCGACACCGAAGGAGAACGCGCCCGTCGTCACGTGCCCGTCCGTCGCGGACACCGTTCGCCAGGTGACCGTGTAGACGCCGTCGGGCACGGGATCCAGGCGGACGCGGATCCCGCGGTTCGAGCCCGGCGGCTGCTCGGGCGGGCCCGTGGGGACCGTGGTACCCGAGTCGGCGACCACGGAAACCGTCGTGAGGTCGAGGTCGGGTGGTTCGGTGAACGTGAGGACGATCTGGCCGGGTGGATCTGCAAGCAGCTCGCCGTTCGCCGGGTCCGTCGACTCGATCTCGGCGTGCGCGCTCGCCGGGACGGTCGCCGCAGCGAACCACACGCACGCGATCGCCACCGTGGCCAGGACGAGCGCACCCCGCCTCACGGCCCCTCCTTCACGAACGTCACGCTCGCCGTGACCCTCGGGGCGAACGGCGCGTGGTCGGCCGCCACGAACTCGGCCCGCAGCCGATGCGGACCGGGGGAGAGGTCGCCGATCGGGATCTCCTGCGTCGCGCCGTAGGTCATCGAGACGATCACGCCGTCCACGAACAGGTGGATGTGGCCGGTGTTCGACGTGAGTGATGTCGACGAGCTCTGGACGATCCGGCCACCCTCGAGGTCGACGACGACGTCCATCGTGGTCCCGTCCTCGGCCTGACCGGGGGCGGGTTCGGCGAACGCGAGCGTGGCCGTCGACCTCGGCCGGATGGCTGCGGGCGGTGGCCACAGGCGGGACGGCACGACCACGGAGGCGATCAGGATAACCGGCGTGACCACGACCAAGCCGAGCGCGCTCCAACGCGGCAGCGAACCGAACCCGCGACCCCGGAGGCGGGCCAGGCCGATCCATCCGGTGACGAACCCGAGGCCAACCAGGCCCGAGGAGACGAACTCCGGCGCACCGCCCGCGTGCGCGAGCATCGGGCTCAGGCGACCTTCCTCCGACGGGAGGAGATCAAGGCGACGATCGCGACGACCAGCCCCGCGGCGCCCACGACCAGGCCGACGAGGCCGAGCTTCTTCGCGCTCGACGCATCGTCGCCGGCCGCCTGGGCCGAGGCCTGCACGTCGTCGACCGAGCTCGTGAGCCGCGGCACCTCACGGTCGAGGCGCGCCGCGAGCTCGCCGGCCGAGGGCTCCTTCACGGGGAACTCCACCGACTGCGGGTTCTCCACGTCGTCGAAGGTGCTCGGCCCCGATGTGAAGGTCTCGTCGAAGTCCTCGCCGTCGATCGTGCCCGAGAAGTGGAAGGAGTACTGCCCGGGTGTGGTCGGGATGAACCACGCCCGGTAGTCGCCAGGCGTCCCCTCGCCCTCCCCGAAGAACGGTTCGAGCGTGAGCGTCGTGGTCTGGTCGCCGAAGGTCACCTCCAGATCCAGGGTGTCCCCGAGATCGACGACGGGCTTCCCGCCGTGTGAAAGGAGTAGCTGCACGCTGTTCACCTCGCCCGAATACGCGGGCTCGGTGCCCCACCCGACCTCGACATCGAGATCTCCCACCGTCCGCTCCTCATGGGCGAGCGCCGGCGCGGCGCCAAACAGCAGGATCGTCGCAGCGAGCGCTCCCGCGAACGTTGAACGAGCGGATCGTTTCCACATGGATGAACCTCCAGACGTGTCCGGGCGCGACCCCATAGGCCACGTGGATCAACGGCGAGGGGGAGGATCAGGAGGGGGGCGGTGCTCGTGCGCCGTCCGCCGTCGCGAACAGGGGCATCAACGGCCGCAGGGCCACCAGGGGCACAGCGAGCACGGGGACATGGCGGGGGAGGCGGACGCGGACCGCGAAGGTCCCCGCCAGACGGCTCGAGGTTCGGGCCAGCAACCAGAGGATCCCCGCCACCACGAGCGCGACGGCGACCTGGACGGTCATCCCTGTTACCAGGAGATGGTGGTGGAACAGATCGCCCAGCGGGGCGCGAGAGACCAATCGCTCCAGCACCTCTTGGGCGGCGAACGCGCACGACTGGGCGACGACGATCACGGTCGCGAGCCGGCCGAAGCGCTCCGAGCCTCGGTCGCCCGCCGCCGCGAAGGCCCGAACGACGAGGGCCGCCACCCCGGCGATCGCCACCATCAGGACCACCTGATCGAGCGCGGGGAGGTAGGCGTGGCCGGTGCGCTGCAGAGCGAACGCTCGCTGATGGGGATCGGGGATCACGATCAGGTAGGCGATCGCGTGCCCCAGCACCAGCCCGGCGGCGGCCGCGCCGAACACCGGGAAGCCTCGGAGCCGGGGTCCTTCACGCATGCGGAACGGTCTCTCCTTTGAAGCGGCTCGGCTGATTGTACGCTTCCCCTCTGACGAAGCGAGGGACGAGCGGGCGGGGGCGATGCGCGCAGAGGACGTTCGTACGGTCGGGGTCATCGGGTGCGGCCTGATGGGTTCGGGCATCGCGGAGGTCGCCGCCCGAGCCGGTCAGGCCGTGATCGTCCTCGAGGCGAGCGACGAGCTCGCGGAGCGTGGGCGCCACCGGATCGAGACGTCCACCCTGCGGGCGGTCGAGCGCGGCAGGCTCGGTGCCCACGAGCGCGACGCGCTGCTCGGTCGCATCTCGGGGACGACCGATGTGAACGACCTCGCGGACGTCGACCTCGTGATCGAGGCCGCGACCGAGGATCACGACACCAAAGTCGGGATGTTCCGCCGGCTCGACGAGGTCACCAAGCCGGACGTGATCCTAGCGAGCAACACCTCCTCGATCCCGATCGCCGAGCTCGGTGCCGCCACCACCCGGCCGGACAAGGTGCTCGGGATGCACTTCTTCAACCCGGTGCCGGTGATGGGGCTCATCGAGCTCGTGAAGGCGATCACCACGTCGGAGGACACGGTCGAGTTCGGCCGCGCATACGGCGTGGTGCTCGGCAAGACCACCGTCGAATCGCGCGACCGCGCCGGGTTCATCGTGAACGCGCTCCTGATCCCGTACCTGAACGGCGCGATCCGCATGCTCGAGGAGGGGTTCGCGACGCGCGAGGACATCGACACCGCGATCCACCTGGGTCTCAACCACCCGATGGGCCCGCTGCAGCTGATCGACCTGATCGGCCTCGACACCCACCTGTTCATCGCGAACGTGCTGTTCGAGGAGTTCAAGGAGCCGACCTTCGCCCCGCCCCCGCTGCTGCGCCGGATGGTCACCGCGGGGCACCTCGGTCGCAAGGTGGGTCGTGGCTTCTACGACTACGGGTCCTGAGCTCCGGTCACTTCGCGTCGAGGACCTGTTCGTAGACCTCGAGGGTCCGCCGCGCGGTCTCGTCCCACGTGAAGCGCTCGGCCTGTCGCCGGCCTGCCGCGGCCAGGCGTTCGGCGAGGTCGACGTCGGTGCACAGCGACTCGACCGCGGCGGCGATCTCGCGGATCGACCGGGGGTTGACACCCAGTGCCGCGTCCCCGGTGACCTCGGGCAGCGACGACGTGTTCGACGCGACCACCGGGACCCCGCGCGTCATCGCCTCGAGCACCGGCAGGCCGAACCCCTCGTAGACGGACGGGTAGGCGAACGCGTCGGCGGCTCGATACACGGCGTCGAGCTCGCCGGGGGCGAGCGTACCCGTCATGACGATCTCGCCCGGCCCCTCGAGCGCGAGCTCGCGCATCAGGCTCTCGTGGTGCCATCCGAGCGGGCCGGCGAGCACCAACGCGTGCGGGACCCCGGTGGCGGCGACCCGCCGGTAGGCGCGGACGAGACGGACCAGGTTCTTCCTCGGCTCGATCGTGCCAACGAACAGCACGTACGGCGGGCGCACCTTGAGGCGCGAGAGGGCCTCGCTCACGTCGACGTCGCTCGCCGGCAGGGCCGCGGCCTCCGGCACGACGTGCAGCTTCCGCGGGTCGACCTTCGTCCCCGACAACAGGTCCTCGGCCGTGTTGCGCGACGGGGTCACGATCGCGTGCGCGCGCCGGACGGCCGCCCGCAGGCCGAGGCGGTACATCGTTCGCCAGACTCGCGGGAACATGCTCGGGTAGCGGTCGAACGCCACGTCGTGCACCGTCACGACCAGGCGCTGCCCCTCCGCGGTCGGTGGGATCGACGAGGCGCTCATCGCGTGCACGAGGTCGGTCGCGCGCAGTGCCGCCGGCAGGGCCGGCCGCCCGACCAGGTTCCACCGCGGGTACAGGCTCCGGATCGACCCAGGGATCTCCTCGTCGGCGAACGCTTCCGTCCACGGCTCGCCCGGTCCCGAGGGCTCGAACCGCGCGTGGAACAGCGTCACCTCGAGCGACGGATCGCGGTGGGCGAGCGCCGGCACGAGGTTGCGGATGTAGGTCCCCACGCCGCCGGGCACGGTGAAGAACAGCTGATCCACGTGCACGGCGACCCTCACCGGGAGGCCTCCACGCACGAGCATCCGGCCCGGCCGAAAGTGGCGGCGTGCTCGGTCCCGGGCTCGATGTCCAGGCGGTCGCCCGGCCCCAACTCGACATCGCCGTCGCCGAGGTGGAACGTGATCGAGCCGTCGAGGCAGAACAGGACCTTGTGGGTGTCGTGGGCGTGGCGCCCGTACGTGTCGCCGGGTCCGTTGCCCCACGACCTGGGCGCCGAGCACCCTTCGGCCCGGAACGCCTCGAGGGCTCCCTCGCGCCCCCCGACCGCGGAGGCGGTCTTCGTCGCGGTCATCTACCCCGCGTCGCCGCGACCCGCCTGGGGCGGCACGCCGCGGCGGGCGAACGTCGAGGACCCGCTCCGCCACGGGGCGTCGGTGTGGTGCCGGGCCTGCAGCGCGCCGAACCCCGTGGCGTCGATCCGGCCAGCCAGCACCCATGGATGCGGATGAGGGCTCTCGTGGGCGAAGTAGCGCTCGAGCGCTCGGATGATCGCTCGCTCCTCGTCGGGGATGAGGTCGCCGGGGAGTTCGAAACGGCGGTCGTCGCTCACAGGGGGATGTTCCCGTGCTTGCGCGCCGGGACGGTCTCCCGCTTGGTCGAGAGCATCCGGAGCGCCTTGATCAGGCGCGGGCGCGTCTCCGCGGGTTCGATCACGTCGTCGATGAAGCCGCGTTCGGCCGCGATGTAGGGGGTCGCGAACTTGTCCTGGTACTGCTGGATCAGCTCGGCGCGCGCGGCCGCCGGGTCCTCGGCCTTCTCGATCTGCTTCCGGAACACGACGTTCACCGCTCCCTCTGGGCCCATCACCGCGATCTCCGCGGTCGGCCACGCGAACGACACGTCCGCGCGCAGGTGCTTCGAGTTCATCACGAGGTACGCGCCGCCGTAGGCTTTGCGCGTGATCACGGTGAGCCGCGGGACCGTCGCCTCGGTGAAGGCGTACAGCAGCTTCGCGCCGTGGCGGATGATCCCCCGGAACTCCTGGTCGGTCCCGGGCAGGAAGCCTGGGACGTCGACGAACGTGACGATCGGGATGTTGAACGCGTCGCAGGTGCGCACGAACCTGGCGGCCTTCTCGGACGCCTCGATGTCGAGTGTCCCGGCGAGCACCTTGGGCTGGTTCGCCACCACGCCCACGGCGCGTCCGTCCAGGCGGGCGAACCCCGTCACCACGTTCATCGCCCAGAACGGGAAGACCTCGAAGAAGTCGCCGTCGTCGACGATGCGCCGGATCACCTCGTGCATGTCGTACGGCTCGCGGGCCGAATCCGGGATGACGTGCGTCAGACCCTCGTCGTGCCGGTCGGGATCGTCCACCGGCGCGAACGACGGGGCGTCTTCCAGGTTGTTCGACGGCAGGTACGACAGGAGGTGCCGAACCAGGGCGAGGCACTCCTCCTCGTCCTGGCTCACGAAGGAGGCGACGCCCGACCGGCTCGCGTGCGTCATCGCGCCCCCGAGCTCCTCGAACGTGACCTCCTCGCCCGTCACCGCCTTGATCACGTCGGGTCCCGTGATGAACATGTGCGAGGTCTCGCGCACCATGAACGTGAAGTCGGTGATCGCGGGGGAGTAGACGGCGCCGCCGGCGCACGGGCCCATGATCACGCTGATCTGCGGGATGACGCCCGACGCGCGCACGTTTCGTTCGAACACGTAGCCGTAGCCGGCGAGGCTCGCGGCCCCCTCCTGGATCCGGGCGCCGCCCGAGTCGTTGATCTGGATGAACGGGGCGCCGGTCGACATCGCGAGGTCTTGGACCTTGCAGATCTTCTGGGCGTGGATCTCGCCGAGCGACCCGCCGAACACCGTGAAGTCTTGCGAGGCGACGAACACCCGCCGCCCGTCGACGGTGCCGTAGCCCGTGACGACGCCGTCGCCGGCGGGCCGGTTGCGCTCGATCCCGAAGTCGTGGGACCGGTGCGCGGCGAAGGGATCCGTCTCCTGGAAGGATTCGCGGTCGAGGAGCAGCTCGACGCGCTCTCGCGCCGTGAGCTTGCCCTTCTCGTGCTGCTTGCGGACGGCGTCCTTGCGGGTGCCGTCCAGGAGCGAGGCCCGCCGCTTGCGGAGCTCCTCGATGCGGTCTTCGACCGTGCGTACCGAAGGCTGGGGAGGATCCTCGGTCTTGGCCATGATCCTCCGGAGTCTAGCGGAGCGACCCGCGGACCCGAGGCCGACCCTCGTCGCAGTCGCCGACGTTCGCCCACGGCCCCCAGCCGCCGTCGTTCACCATCCTGATGGTGACGATCGCGTTCGTGCGACCGGAGAGCGCGCTCTCGTCCAGGTCCCACGAGGGGCGGGTCCACGTGTCGTAGCGATCGGGCCAGTACTCGGCGCTGTGTTGGTACAGGCCGAGGTAGTCCCCGCCGGCCGAGGTCGCCTCGGGGTCGAGGTCGCTCTCGACCACCGCGACGCAGATCGCCCGTCGAGCGCCGCCCGGCACCTCCCACCGGTCGGCCGCGCACCGGATCAGTCGCTTCATGTGCGCTCGCACGGCCTCGTCGTCCTGCCGCTGCAGGTCGCACGGCCCCGACCCCTGGCGGGCGACCGCCGGCGTCGCTTGCACGAGGCCGAGGAGGAGGCCCACGATGGGGACGGTCAGCGCGACGATGCGTGTGGGACCGCGCACGAGGACGGACCCTAGCACTCGAGCGCCCGGCGCCGGGTTGCGCCCACGCGCAGCCCTTGCCGCCGATCTCCACAGACCGCGCAGACCAACCTGAGGACCGGGCTCTCCCGCACCGGCGGTGCCGCTCACACGTCGACGCGCCCGCCGCTCCGCCAGTACCGTCCGTGATCGCGGTCGAGGAACCCCTCGTCGACGAGGGAGCGGCGGAGCGCGGCGTGGTCGGTGGAGAAGCGTCCGACGATCGCGTTCACCGTCGCCTCGTCGTAGTCAACGCCCGGCTCGAACTCGAGCGCGATCCGTTCGAGCACGATGCGTCGCTTGGCCTCCTTTGCGGGGATCTCCGTCAGCCGGCCGTCGCGGAAGAACGCGCGGAGCACGGCCTCCTCGTCCTCGCTCGCAGCGCCGAGGGTCAGACCGGCCTCGCGGGACGGGCCCACCTGCTCGGCGGCCCAGCGAAGCGTCTCCGGGTCCAGCCGGTACGTGCGGCGATCGTCCTGCAGGCGGACGACCCCGGCCGCGCTCAGGCGGTTGAGGTGCTTCCGGACGCGGGGCAGCGGGAGGTCGACGGCGTCCGCGAGGGTCGCGGCGGTCGCGGCGGTCCCGCTCGAACGTGCGAGGTGACCCGCGATCGCGAGGCGCTCGGGGTCCGCGAGCGCGCGCAGGATGTCGTCGGGGGTCTCGGCCATGTCGGTGGCTACTCCTACCATCCGCCGCATGCAGGCGATCGCCGAGCTCACCCCCGCCCAGCGCCGGACGCTCGAGGGGTTGATCGGCACCGAGGAGCGCCCGGTGTTCCCGGTCGACGCCGTGTTGCGGTTGCGCGACCGGATCGAGGAGGCCGCCCGCGCGTTCGAGCTCCCCGAACCCCTGTGGCTCGGCAAGTCGAACCTCGGCGACCTGGCGCGGTGCTCCGGGCTGTTCGACGCGGTCCGCGCCGGCGAACGCGCACCGTTCGCGTTCTCGGCCCGATCGGCGGCGGGACGCCTCGCCCACAAGGCGGTCGAGCTCGAGGTGGCGGGCCGCGAGGAGCGCGACCCGCACACCCTCGTGGAGCAGGCGGCCGAACGGCTGCGGGAGGACGGCGCGTTCTCGGCGTATTGGGACGGGCTCGACGGGCTCCGCCGTGACGAGAACCTGATGGATGCGGCCAAGACGCTCGAGTTGTTCCGATCGACGATGCCGCCGCTGCGCCGGATGCGTCGTGAGCTCGCCCCGTCGACCGAGTGGCACGTTCGCGTCGAGCTCTTGGGCGGCGCGGTCGTGCTCTCGGGGCAGCTGGACCTGGTCCTCGGCTCGGGTCGCACGGACGGGGCGTCGCGCGCGACCCGGCTCGCGATCGACCTGAAGACCGGGCGGGCGTGGCCCGCGCACGCCGAGGACATGCGGTTCTACGCGCTGCTGCTCGGTCTCCGGTTCGGGATCCCGCCGTACCGGGTGGCGACCCTGTACCTGGACTCGGGCGAGTGGCAGGCGGAGGACATCGACGAGCGGGTGCTCGAGCGCGCCGCCGACCGCGTCATCGAGGCGATCCGTGCGGCCGCCGCATCGGCGGCGGGGCGGTCGGCGGCGCTCACGCCGGGGCCGTACTGCACGTGGTGTCCCCGTTCGCTCACGTGCCCGTCCAGCGCCGCCCGCCAGCCAGCCTGAGTCCGGACGTTGCCGGGCCCGGCAGGGCTCGCCTATCGTCGGCCGGACCGGCGACCTCGAACGGAGCAAGCATGACCAAGGACGTGTACGACGTCGGCGAGATCCCACCGGTGGGCGAGGTTCCGCGCGGGATGCACGCGCAGCTGGTCCGGCCCGACCGGTACGGGGATCCGAAGGACGCGATCCGCGACGAGGTCATCGACGTCCCCGAGATCGGTCCGGACGAGGCGCTCGTGATGGTCATGGCGGCGGGCGTGAACTTCAACAACGTGTGGGCCGCCCGCGGGGTGCCGGTCGACGTCACGAAGACCCAGGCGAGATGGGGCGAGCCCACCGAGTTCCACATCGTCGGTTCGGACGCCGCCGGGGTCGTGTACGCGGTGGGCGACCGCGTGACGAACGTGCGCGTGGGCGACCGGGTGGTGGTGCATGCCGGCCAATGGGACCTGGGCGATCCGTGGGTGACGGGGGGCGGCGACCCGGGCCTCGCCCCGACGTTCCGTGTGTGGGGCTACGACACCTGCTGGGGCTCGTTCGCGCAGTTCACCAAGGTGCAGGCGCACCAGTGCCTGCCGAAGGCCGAACACCTCACATGGGAGGAGGCCGCGGCCCCGACCCTCACGGGCTCGACGGCCTACCGCATGCTCCACGGCTGGCCCCCGAACACCGTGAAGGAGGGCGACGTCGTGCTGGTGTGGGGCGCCGCCGGCGGGCTCGGGTCGATGGGGGTCCAGCTCGTCGCGCTCGCGGGTGCCAAGGCCGTCGCGGTGGTCTCCTCGGCCGAGAAGGGCGACTTCGCCGTCGCCCAAGGGGCGGTCGGGTACATCGACCGGACGGCGTTCGACCACTGGGGGGTCCCGCCGCGATGGGACGCGCCCGAGTGGAAGACGTGGTTCGAGGGCGCGAAGGCGTTCGGCAAGGCCGTCTGGGACGTCGTGGGGGAGCGCAGGAGCCCGAACATCGTGTTCGAGCACCCAGGGCAGGACACGATCCCGACCTCGATCTTCGTGTGCGAGCGCGGCGGGATGGTCGTGATCTGCGCCGGGACGACGGGCTACGACACGGTGGTGGACGTCCGGTACCTCTGGTACCTGCAGAAGCGCTACCAGGGCTCGCACCTATTCAACGACGAGCAGGCCACCGCGTTCAACGACCTCGTCCGCGAGGGGCGCGTCACGACGACGCTCGGGCACGCCTACGACTACGCCGAGTCCGGGCTCGCGCACCAGCTGATGGAGCAGGGGGCCCTGCCCGATGGCAACGTGGCCGTGCTGGTCAGCGCGCCGCAGCGCGGCCTGACCGGCCTGCCCTAGGGTTCCTCGACGAGCTCGACCAGCACGCCACCCATGCTCCGGGGGTGGACGAACGCGATCGTGGTGCCTCGGGAGCCGGCGCGGGGTGTCTCGTCGATCAGCGCGACGCCCTCGGCCCGGAGCCGCTCGAGCGCGTCGACCACGTTCGCGACGCGGTAGGCGACGTGATGCAGGCCGGGCCCGCGCCTGGCGAGGAACCGGCCGACCGGCGTGTCGGTGCCCAGCGCGCCGAGCAGCTGGACGTACGAGGTCCCGACGGCGAACAGCGCCTCCTCGACGCCCTGGTCGTCGATCCGCTCGCGATGAACCGGCTCGATCCCGAAGACCCGCCGGTACTCTCCGACGGCCTCGCCCAGATCGGAGACCGCGATCCCCACGTGATCGATCTGCGTGAGCATCACGAGCCCCGGCGCGTGCGGCGGTTGCCCTCGGTGAGCGGCGGCTGGAGCCGGTCCATCAGCTCATGAGCCTGCCGCACGTGGTAGGCACGGAGCGTGAGCACCCGGCTCACGGCGGCGACGGCCTGGGCGCGGAGGTCCTCCTCCGCCTTCGCGCCGTCCCCACGGGCGGGGTGCAAGGCGTAGAACTCGGTGATCTCGAGGAACTGCTGGAGCGAGGGCGTGAGGCCTCCACGCTCGTACGCATAGATCGTCTGCCGCGCGGCGGGGAAGCCGTTCGCGGCCGCCGCGTCCTGGACCGCCCGATACCCCGCAGCCCGGCGGAGCCCACGCAGGAGGGCGCCGATCGCGCGCGCATCGTCCCTGGTCACGGGCTGGAGCTTCTTCCTCGCCATCGGCTCGAACGATAGCCGCTGGGCATGTGGGCGCACAGGGCGAGAAGCATGGTGCAGATCGAGTAGGCCGCCTCTCCGGAGACCTACGTCTAGTGCAAAGGTCCGATGCGCCCATCGGCCATCGGCCATAGGATGGGCTCGCCGTCGCAACCGACACGAGGGGTGGACGTGAAGCAGACGAGCCGATCGACCGCAACCCTCCTGCATGGGTCGGATGCGGTAGCCAAGGGCCGTGCGGACGTCTCCCGGGTCCGCGAGAAGACCCGCAAGCGCCGCCTCACGCGGCTCATCCTGATCCTCGCGGTCTTCGACTTCTACCTCTGGTACCGCTACCTCACCGACAACCCGTTCAAGATGCCCACGCTCGGGCCGGAGGCCATCATCTGGGCCCCCGTCATGGTGATCATGCTCGCCATCGTCCTGATGATGGCGATGCCGCTCTTCAGCGGCCGCTCCCCGCACTCGATCGTCCGGCCCGAGGAGATCGAGGTCGGGCTGAGCGAGGTCCGGGGCCTCGACAACCAGGTCGACGAGGTCGGGCGCACGCTCGACGTGTTCCTCGGGTACGCGACGTTCCGCGATCAGCTCGGGGGCAACCCGCGGCGGGGGATCTTGTTCGAGGGCCCGCCGGGCACCGGCAAGACGTACCTCGCCAAGGCGATGGCCAAGCAGGCGGGCGTCCCCTTCCTGTTCAGCGCGGCGCCGGCGTTCCAGTCGATGTGGTTCGGCATGACCAACGCGAAGATCCGCTCGTTCTTCCGGCGCCTGCGCAAGCTGGCGCGCAAGGAGGGCGGCGCGATCGGGTTCATCGAGGAGATCGACGCGATCGGCGGCGAGCGCGGCGGGATGAACGCGAGCCCGGACGCAACCGGCCTCGGCCGGGTGGCGTCGTCGTTCATGGGTCCCGGCGGTTCCGGCATGGTGAACGAGCTGTTGATCCAGATGCAGTCGTTCGACCAGCCGCCGTTCGGCGCGCGGGTCAAGGCGCGGACGATCGAGTGGGTGAACGGGTTCCGCAAGCCCGACAAGCGGATCGCCGCGACGAAACCCATGTACAGCAACATCCTGTTGATCGCCGCGACCAACCGCGCCGACAACCTCGACCCGGCGCTGCTGCGACCCGGCCGGTTCGACCGCCGCCTGTACTTCGACCTCCCGTCGAAGTCCGGTCGCCGCGAGCTCATCGACTTCTTCCTCGAGCGCAAGAACCACCACCAGCAGCTCGACGACGACCAGACCCGCGAGGAGCTGGCGCACGAGACGTTCGGCTACACGCCGGTCATGATCGAGCACCTGCTGGACGAGGCGCTGCTGGTCGCGCTGCGCGGCGGCCGAACGGCGATGAACGTCCAGGACATCCATGAGGCCAAGCTGACCGAGGAGCTGGGGTTCAAGCAGCCCGTCACGTACACGGAGTCCGACCGCGTGTCGGTCGCGACCCACGAGGCCGGCCACGCCGCCGTCGCGTACTTCCTCGGTAAGGGCCGACGGCTCGAGGTGCTCTCGATCATCAAGCGGCGGATGGCGCTCGGCCTGCTCGCGCACGGGGACGAGGAGGAGCGCTTCACGCGTACGCGGACCGAGATCGAGTCGAACGTCGCGATCGCGCTCGGTGGCCTGGTCGCCGAGGAGGTCTTCTTCGGGGAGAGCGGGACGGGTCCCGCCTCCGACCTGCAGCACGCCACCACCCTCGCGGCGCAGATGGTCGGCTCGTTCGGGATGGCCGGGTCGCTCGTCTCCTACGACGCGATCGCCGAGGGTCCCATCGGCTCGAAGAACCTCGTCGGCAAGGTGCTCGCGGACGCCGAGGGCAAGGCGCGGGTCGAGGAGATCCTCACCGAGCAGAAGGAGCGGGTGACCAAGCTGCTCGAGGAGAACCGCGACGTCGTCATCGGGCTCCGGGACTCGCTGATCGCGCGCGACGAGCTCGTGGGCGACGAGATCATCCAGCAGATCGATCTCGTCCTCGACTCGCGGAACCCATCGGCGCGCTGACGTCGGGCCTCGCCTCACGCTATCGTCGGTCGAGATGACGACGCCGAACGAGGTGCTCCGGGGGATGTTCGAGCATCACCTGTGGGCGACCGAGACGTTGATCGACCACCTGGAGGCGATACCTCGGGAGCGGCTGGACGAGGCCGTGCCGGGCACGTACGGGTCGATCCTCGAGACGCTCACGCACCTGCTCGAGGCGGACGACCGCTACCTGATCCGGCTCCGTGACCCCTCACCGCAAGCGCTGGACGAACGCGGGACGGTGCCGCTCGATCAACTCAGGAGCGAGCTGCACGAGAACCGACGGCGGTGGGACCAGGCGCTCGACGACCTGAAGGCCGGGACGCTGTCCGCCGCGATCCTCGGACGGGAGGACTACCCGGACACCGATCCCGCCGAATCGATGCTGCTGATCCAGGCGATCCACCACGGCAACGACCATCGGACGCAGATCTGCTCGACGCTCGGCGCGCTCGGCCTCGAGGTCCCCGAGCTCGACGGGTGGGAGTTCTGGGCCGAGCGGCACCGTCCGACCTGACGCACGTGGACCCGGGTGACGAGTTCGTCGACGTGGTCGACGAGGGCAACGAGGTCGTCGGCGTGGTCCCTCGCAGGACGCTCCGGGCCGAGAACCTCTCGCACCGATGCACGTACGTGTTCGTCCTGGACGCCGTGGGCGAGCTCTACGTCCATCGTCGGACCGAGACGAAGGACGTCTACGCGGGGTTCTACGACGTGGCGGCAGGCGGCGTGAACGCGGCCGGCGAGTCCTACGACGCGTGCGCCCGCCGCGAGCTCCAGGAGGAGCTCGGCGTGGGCGCGGAGCCGACCTTCCGGTTCCTGCATCGGTACGAGGGACCGAGCGGTCGGGTGTGGGGGGCGGCGTTCGACGTCGTGTGGGACGGGCCGATCGTCTGGCAGCCGAGCGAGGTCGTCTGGGGAGCGTTCGTCCCGTTCGGTGAGATCGACGCCATGATCGCGCGCGAGCGCTTCTGCCCGGACGGGCTCGAGGTCTTCGAGCGTTGGCGCGAGGGTAGACTCGGCCCATGAGCCGTTCGGTCATCGTTTCGGGTGCTCGAACGCCGATCGGGAAGTTCCGAGGCGCCTTCGCCGGGATGACGGCGGTCGACCTCGGCGCGGTCGCGATCGGCGAGGCGCTCGCGCGCTCCGGCGTCGCCGCCGACCAGGTCGACTACGTCGTGATGGGCCAGGTCCTTCGGGCGGGGACCGGACAGATCACCGCCCGCCAGGCCGCGATCGCCGCGGGGATCCCCAAGGAGGTCCCGGCGCTCAACGTCGACAAGGTCTGCCTGTCCGGGAGCACCGCCATCGCGCTCGCCGACCAGATGATCCGCGCGGGCGAGGTCGACGTCGTCGTCGCGGGCGGCATGGAGTCCATGACCCAGGCGCCGTTCGTGCTCCCGAGCGCGCGGGAGGGGTCCCGCCTGGGTCACGTCGAGATGGTCGACGCGATGATCCACGACGGCCTGTGGTCGACGTTCACGGAGCAGGTCATGGGCGAGTCCTCCGACGCGGTGAACGCGGAGCTCGGGATCGGTCGCGAGGAGCAGGACGCGTGGGCCGCCCGCTCGCATCGGCGCGCGGACGCCGGATGGGAGTCGGGCGCGCTCGCCGAGGAGGTGGTGCCGGTCGTGCTTCCGAAGCGCAAGGGCGACCCCGTCGTGGTCGAACGCGACGAGGGGATCCGCCCCGACTCGACGCCCGAGGGGCTCGCGGCCCTGAAGCCCGCGTTCGGCGAGACCGGGACGATCACCGCGGGGAACGCCTCGCAGATCAGCGACGGCGCCGCCGCGCTCCTGGTCACGAGCCCCGAGCGGGCCGAGCAACTCGGCCTGGAGCCGCTCGCCGAGATCGTCGGGCACGGCATGTCCGCGGAGCGCTTCCCGTACCTGCACACGGTCCCCGCCATCGCGCTGCAGAACGCGCTGAAGAAGGCCGGCCTCGACGTCCACGACCTCGGGCTGCTCGAGGTGAACGAGGCGTTCGCGGCCGTGTCGCTGCACGTGACGCGGATCCTCGGCTTCGACGAGGAGCTCGTGAACGTGAACGGGGGCGCCGTCGCGCTCGGCCACCCGATCGGCGCGAGCGGCGCTCGGATCGTGCTCACGCTCGCGCACGAGATGCGACGTCGCGGCGTCGACCTCGGCGCGGCGACGATCTGCGGCGGCGGGGGGCAGGGTGACGCGCTGGTGATCCGGCGCCTCTGACATGCGCGACCTCGAGCGGTTCGCGTTGCCGGAGGAGCTCGAGGAGTTCCGCGCGCTCGTCCGCACGATCGCCGACGAGCGCATCGCGCCCCGGGCGGCCGAGATCGACGAGACCGACGAGTGGCCCGAGGATGTCTACAAGCTCCTCGTCGAGAACGACCTGATGGGCGTGGGCTATCCCGAGGAGCACGGCGGTTCCGGGGGCGGGTCGCTCGCGTTCGGCGTCTTCATCGAGGAGCTGTCGCGGGTGTCGGCGGGCGTCTCGCTCACGCCGCTCGTCTCCAAGCTCGGCGTCATCCCGCTCACGATCGCGGGTGACGAGGACAAGGCCAAGCGCATGACCGAGGGCATCGCCCGCGGCGACCTCTTGATGTCGTACGCGCTCACCGAGCCCGGCGCGGGGTCGGACGCGGCGGCGATGACGACGAGGTACGCGCGCGACGGCGCCGGCTGGGTGCTGAACGGAACGAAGCGTTTCATCACCGGCGCCGGCGTCTCGCACGCGTACGTGGTGTTCGCGACGAAGGACCCCGCGATGCGGTCCAAGGGCGTCTCGGCGTTCATCGTGATGAAGGACGATCCCGGCGTCGAGTTCGGCCGCAAGGAAGACAAGATGGGGATCCGGGGATCGCCGACCCGCGAGGTGATCATGAACGACACGAGGGTCCCGACCGACCGCCTGATCGGGGAGGAGGGGAGCGGGTTCGGCTACGCGATGCGGACCCTCGACTACTCGAGACCCGCGATCGCGGCCCAGGCACTCGGCATCGCTCAGGGTGCCCTCGAGGCCGCGAGCCGGTACGCGACGGAGCGGCAGCAGTTCGGCAAGCCGGTGGCCGAGTTCCAGGGGGTCTCGTTCATGCTCGCCGACATGGCGACGCAGCTCGAGGCGGCGCGGATGCTGGTGTACAAGGCCCTCGCGCTCTGCGACGCGGGCGACCCCCGGATGACGTACTTCTCCAGCGTGGCGAAGTGCTTCGCCTCGGACGCCGCGATGAAGATCACCACCGACGCCGTCCAGGTCCTGGGTGGCTACGGCTACATGCGCGAGTACCCGGTCGAGCGGTTCATGCGCGACGCGAAGATCACCCAGATCTACGAGGGCACCAACCAGATCCAGCGCGTCGTGATCGCGCGGGAGCTGCTGAGGACGCTGGCCTGATCTGGGTCGCCGGAGCGCCGCGGGCTGCGCGCTCCGGCGTCGCGGCCGGATCCTAGATCGCGAGCTCGTCCGACAGGTCGTCGAAGGCCGACAGTTCCCGGAGCTGTTCGATCACCGACTTCGAGCCGACCGAGGCGGCGTCGACGACCACCTTGTCGTGGTCGTCGTCCAGATCGTGGGCGGTGGCGCTCGCATCCGGTGTGCCTGCATGCGGCTCCTGTGACGCGTTCGGTAGGAACACGCGGAACGATGCGCCACCGCCCGGCCGCTCCTCGACCCAGGCCTTGCCCCCGTGCAGCTCGGCCAGTCTCGACAACAGCGCGAGCCCCGTCGCCCCCTTCGGTCGTCTCTGCCGAGCGCCGAAACCATCGTCCGACCGGGCCGCGGATCCCTGCACCCGCATCCCGCCGGGGATCTCGGGACAGGCGTCGTCGACGGCGATCACCGCGCCGGTCGGGTCCGCGGAGACCTGTACCCACACCGGGCTCCCCGCCGCGCTCCGCCTGCCGGCGTTCGTGAGCAGGATCTCCACCATCTGCTCGGTGAGGGCGGGATCGGTCTCGACGGCGGCGTGCTCGGCGTGGACACGCACGTCGAGCTCCGCGATGTCCGGCGTCTCCTCGACGACGCGCCGGACGAGCGCCTTCAGGTCCACCCGTCGCCGATTCGGGACGAACGAGCCGTTGGCGATCTTGTCGAGCTCGATCATCTGGACGACGAGACGCTCCAGCCGCCGGGCGCTCGCGCCCAGCTGCCGGATCATGTCCGCGCCGTTAGTGGAGGTCGGGTCGGCGTGCTTCATCGCGAGCGTCAGCCCCATGATCGAGGTCAGCGGCCGTCGGATCTCGGTGGCCACGGCCTCACGGAGCTCCTCGCGCTGATCGTCCACGATCACGGTGAGCTGGCGCGGCGCCCTCGGGGTCGCGCTCGCCCCGGGTCCGTCGTCGAGGCGAGCCTCGAGCGCGAAGGTCCGCTCCAGCGCCTGTTGGAGTCGTTCCTCGGCGGTGGTCGCGCGCTCCTCGGCGGCAGCCGCCCGTTGTTCGACTTCGGCGACGGTCCGCTCGGCCTCGGCGGCGGCCCGCTCGGCCTCGGCGGCTTCCCAGCGCACCGTCGCCAGCATCTCGCTCAGGTCCCTTCGCTGACGCTCGACGATCCCGAGCGCTTCCTGCGCCTCGCGGCGCTGCGAGGTGGCATCCTTGGCCAGCTCCTCCGCGGCGCGGAGCAGCCCGGCCACGTGCTCGAGGCCCTCCATCGCCTGCGAGACCTGGAAGCCCGCCGCGGAGACCCGGCTCACCAGGCCCGCCTCGTCGGGCGTCCGGTCGGCGGACCCGATGGTCTCGGGATCGAAGGGCTCGAGATCCATCCTCGGGTCGGGCTCGACGTCATCATCGTCGACGGTCTCCGCTCCGAGCGCGTGCGAGCCGAGGGTCCGGCTCCCGAAGGTCTCGGCGCCGTAGGCGCCGGAGCCGAAGCCGTCGGGGTCGAAGGCCTCCATGCGCTCGAGGATGTCGGACATCTGATCGTCACCGAGCCTTTCTGCCGCTGCCGCCCCGGATGATCACCGGGTGCTCGAGGGCCGTTCCGTTGCCGTCGATCGCTTCCTGGTCGATGTCCCGCAGCGCCTCCGAGAGCTTGGTCATGTGGAACTGGCCGGCCGTGTAGTCGAGCTCGGCCTCCATACGCGCCATCTCGTTCGCCATCTCGTCCGCGCGGTTCTCGGCCGACTTCAGCCGCGTCCGCAGCTGCTCGAGCTCGCCGGTGCGCGACTCGGCCGCCTCCAGTCGTTGCTTCAGCTCCTCGACGCCGTCGGACCTCGCGCGCGCGGAGTTGAGCTTGCCCTGTGCCTCTTCGAGCTCCAGCTGACGGAGCGAGAGCCGTTCGCGGAGCGCCTTCGCGTCCAGCTCGGCCGCGTTCAGTCGCTCCGTCGTCCGCGCGAGCTGCTCCCGGAGCGCCGTGGACTCCGAATCGCTCGTGTGGCTCGTGCTCTGGGCGGCGATCAGCCTCGCCTCGAGCGCGGTGATCTGCTCGAGGGCCTGCGTCAGCTGCTTCTGGATCCCCCGGAGGTTCTGCTCGGCCGCCGCGGCTCGCTCCTCGGCGGCCCGACGCGACGCGTCGAGGTCGCGAACCATCGTCTGTGAGGCGGGCACACCGGTCGGCCCCGGGTCGGCCGGCACGTGGGGAGCGGGAGCAACCGGGTAGACCTGCACGGGCATCGTCGTCGGCTTCGCCCGGCTCGAGAGCACGAGGAGCGCGATCGCGCCAAGCAGCAGGACCCCGCACGCGAGCGCTGCCCAGTACCAGGGCGCGGTGGCAGGGGACACGACCGGGCCGACCGGCTGGGACATCTCCGCGACCACGACCGTTCCCCCGGGCGTGAGCCAGATCGGGACCAGCGTCTGCAGCACCCCGCCTCGCACCTGCGTCTGGGCCTCGCCGCTCGCCACCGCGAAGGTGAGGTCGCGCAGGTAGGAGGGCCGGGTGCCGATGATCTCGGGGTCGTCCGCATACAGGATGCGCCCGAGGGAGGAGTAGATGCGAACCTCGTCGACGGGCGTCACCGAGGTGATCTGACCGTCGATGCCGGCCCCGAGCTCGACCGCGCGCTCGCCTACGACCGGCGCGGCCAGGTCTGCCGGCTCGAGCAAGGTCGCGAGCTCCGTCTGCGCCGTGAGCCGGGCGTCCGTGGACGCCGTCTGGATCGCCTGAGCCTTGGCACGGGTGGCCAGGAACAGGGACGTGACGAGCGCGAGCAGCAGGAAGAAGGTCGACCATCCCCAGAGCGGTCGCCGCTGCCGCCTGGTCAAGGAGCCAATCATCTCGTCCTCTCGGTCCAGCTTTCGAGCGCGTCAGAGCACGTATCGGCAGGGCGGCGGGCGGACCGGAGTCCCCCGAAGGGGGGATTAGTCAGGAATGACTACCTGGGTTCGCCCGTGGAGGGCCGGTTCCATCTGGTCGTCCGAGGACCGCGGTACCCTTCGACGCGTGGCGGACGCACAGGCGCGCGGGGGAGACGCTCCCGTGCTGAGCCTCGACCTCGTCGAACGGGACCAGCTCGACGAGGCCGCCTCGTTCGTCGTGGATCTGCTCGAACGGCCGGCGTCCCAGATCCACGTGCTCGAGGGCCAGCTGGGGCTCGACGAGGCCTTGGTGGTGCCAGGACACCCGGACGCGTTCGAGCTGTCGCCGGTGGGCGTCGTCGATCCCGGGACCGTGTGGGCGGTGGACGGGGGCTCGTGCACCGTGGCCGACGGGCGGTCGTTCCAGGTCGCCGCGTTCCGGGCGGCCCGGGTGCGGTTCGACGGGGTCGAGACGGTGGCCGTCGAGCGCCCGCAGCTCGACGTCCGAGCCGTCGCTCCGGAGGAGATGGCGCGGCTGGCGCGGGCCACGCTCACCGAGCTCTGTGGCGCCGAACCCGAACGCGTCCCCGAGCTCCCGCGCCCGGTCGACGCGCTCCGTGAGTGGGCGGAGTGGGGCGAGGTGGCTCGGACCGTCCGCGAGGCCGGTCCCGGCGACCTGGTGCTCGTGGACGGCTCGCTGCACGGCGGACCGCTCGTGCCGCAGACGGTGGTGCAACGCGTGCACGAGGAGGCTCTCGCGCGCGGGGTGTCGCTCGCCGGCGTGGTCAAGGCGTCGACCCTGTACTGGGGACGGAACGCCCCGCTGGTCACGCTGTTGAAGCGCCGGGGCGATCGCGAGGTCGGGCCGTCGCGATGGGCCGCGAGGATCTCGACCGCCCCGGTGTTCGGTCGCCTGTACGTGGGCGAGATCTTCGTCGCCCACCTGGCCCCGACCGCGCCGCACGCCTTCCGCGTCGACGTCGCCCGCGGGCCGGCGCCTCCGGACCAGGTCCTCGGTCGGTTGGCCGCGCTCGCCGACGATCCCGCGTTCGTCGGGTATCCGTACCCGCTCGCCCGAGCGCATCAGGCCGCGCGGATCTCTGGCTACGACGTCGTCGACGTCCGGCGCTCGTTCCGCGAGGCGTTGTCGCGCCGCGGGATGGCCGAGGACGACGTCGAACTGCTGTTCCAGGACTTCCACGAGGTGCTGAACCGATGACCGCATACAAAGGACGGATCTTCGGCAAGAACGTGCTCGAGTCGACCTTCCGCTCCTTCCACGGCACCGACCTGTTCCTCGGGGAGCTGCTCGCCGCCGAGGATCCCGAGCGCGCTCGCCGGTTCCTGTTCCGCGTGATCCAGGTGACGTACGGCTCGGACTCGTCCGATCCCTCGTGGTCGGAGCGCACGGCGGGTTCGTACATGTCGGGCGACGTGGCCGGCACCGAGTACACGCTGCGCGATCCCGAGCAGCGCCTGTACAAGGTCGCGACGTGTCAGCCGCTCGGCTACATCGACGCCGCGGGGGCGTTCCGAAAGCCGAAGTCCCTGCCCGCTCAGTTCGCGCGGGTCACCGCCCCGACCGCCGAGGACTTCGACTTCCTGCGCGAGCGGATGGGCGACGTTCGGGTCGGCCTGCTTCGATCGGGCGAGGACACGATCGACCTCGAGATCGGCGTTCAGGGCGACACCCTCACGTCGCACGTCGGGGTCTTCGCCACGACCGGCATGGGCAAGTCGAACCTCATGAAGGTGCTCGCGGGACAGATCCTCGCGTCGCAGGGTCGGTACGCCTGCCTGCTGTTCGATCCGCACGGCGAGTACCTCGAGGGGGGGAGCGGCACACGCAAGGGGCTCCGCTCCCACGCGTGGGCCGCCGACCGGCTGCGTGTCTACGCCACCCGCGCCGCGGGGGCCGGCGCGACCGCGCTCCGCCTCTCGCTCGCGGAGCTCACGCCTGGCGACCTGCAGACCGCCTACGAGTGGAGCCACGCCCAGGAGGACGCCATCTACCGCCTGATCCGGTACTTCCACGAGGAGTGGATCGTCCGGGTGGGGGAGGAGCCGGACGTCGCCTCGCTCGCCGAGGATCTCGGCGTGGCCACCAGCACGATGCAGGTGATCCAGCGACGGGCCCAGCGCATCCTCGACATGCCGTGCATCTCCCGCGACCCCTCGCAGCCGTCGCTGTCCGCCCGGATCGTCGACGAGCTGATGGACGGGTTCAGCGTCCTGGTCGACACCAGCGGGCTGTCCTCGATGGAGGAGATCCTCGTGGCCTCGGTGATCACCCGCACCGTGCTGGACGCGTACGCGAACCTGTACCTGGAGGACCGCGAGCGGTTCGCGGCGCTGCCGCCGACGCTGGTCGCGCTGGAGGAGGCGCAGCGTGTCCTGTCGCGCGTCGCCCGATCCGACGAGAACGTCTTCCCGCGCCTGGCCCGGGAGGGCCGGAAGTTCAAGGTGGGGCTGTGCGCCGTCTCGCAGCAGCCGAAGCTGATCGACGACGAACTGCTGTCGCAGTTCAATACCTTCTTCATCCTCGGTCTGGCCGACGAGAAGGACCGCAACATCCTCCGCGGGAGCTCGAAGCAGGACATCTCCGATCTCGGCCCCGAGATCCAGACGCTGATGCCGGGCGAGGCGATCGTGACCAACCTCGAGGCGCCGTTCGCGCTCCCGGCGCAGATCTACCTGTACGAGGACTACCTGAAGTCCGTGACCGGGCCGTCGCCGTTGCCGCCCCGGCCCGCGGGCGCGTCGAAGGGGTTCGCCGAGTAGATGGCGCGGCTCGTCGCGCTCGGCGACGCACACCTCGGGCGTTCGCACCTCGCGCACCTGCGCGACGACCAGGGTCGCAACCTGCGCGAGGAGGATTTCCTGCGATCGTTCACGTGGGCCATCGAGGAGACCATCCGCCAACAGCCCGACGGGTTCCTGTGGCTCGGCGACGTCTTCGACCACGCGCGTCCCACGTACCGGACGTTCGCCCACGTCCTCGCCGGCCTGCAGCGACTCGCCGCGGCGGGCCTGCCGGGGGTCGCGATCAGCGGCAACCACGACACCCCGCGGGTACGCGGGACGGGGTCGCCCTACGACGCGCTCGAGCGCGTGTTCCCGAACCTGACCTTCGCGTGGCGCATGGAGGCCGTGCGCGCCGAGATCGCGGGGGTGGCGGTGCACGCCGTCCCGCAGACCCTCGCCGTAGACGACCTGCGGGCGCAGCTGCAGGTCGCCTCGGAGGCGGTCCGCGCCGACGCGGTCAACCTGCTGATCGCGCACGTGGCGCTCACGTCGCTGCCCTCGCGCGCCTACCGCGACATCAACGAGCTCGAGGTCGAGGAGTCGGCGTTCGATCGCGCGTTCGACCTTGTCGTCCTCGGGCACTACCACGCCGTCCAGAAGGTCTCCAAACGGACGTGGTACGCGGGCTCGACGGACACCTTCTCGTTCGCCGACTCCCCCGAGACGGCCAAGGGGCTCGTGGTCGTGGACACGGACTCGGGGGCGCTCGAGCACGTCGAGAACCCGCACGAGCGCCCGCTCGCGACGGTGTCGGTGCCCGCGGGGGCGATGTCGGCCGGTGAGCTCGTCGAGGCGGTGGAGCGTTCGGCCAGGGGGACGCCCGAGGGCGCCGTCGTGCGCGTGTACCTGAACGAGGTGGACCCCGCGTCGTTCCGTCAGGTCGCGATCGAGCAGTTCCAGGAGGCGGTCCCCGGCGCGCTCTGGGTCCAGGTCGAGCCGGACATGGGGGCCGACCCGATGGCCGTCCAGGGCGGCCCGACGGTGGGCTCGCTCGAGCAGGAGTGGGTCGCGTACGTCGAGCTGCAGGACCTGGCCGGCCTCGATCGCGAGCGTGTCCTCGCGCTCGGCGCCCGTTTCCTCGAGGACGCCCGCGGGGAGACCGCATGAGGGTGCTCGAGCTCACCCTGCGCAACTACCGCGTGTTCGAGGAGGTCGACCTCGAGCTCCCCGCGCGGGTGATCGGGATCTTCGGCGAGAACGGGGCCGGCAAGTCCTCGCTGATGGAGAGCATCGCGTTCGCCTGCTACGGCGTCGACGCCGCGCGCACGAAGAAGCACGAGATCCGGACCCACGGGATCCTCTCCGACTGCGAGGTCCGGCTCGTCTTCGAGCACGCCGGCCAGCCGTACGAGGTCCGCCGGACGATCAGGGGTCGGGGGCACTCGCCCGAGGCGGACCTGTTCGGCGGCGGCATGCATCTCGCGTCGGGGACGAGCGAGGTGGACGCCGAGATCCGTCGCCTGCTCCACATGGACCTGCACGTGTTCCGGGCGTCCGTGTACGCGGAGCAGAAGCAGCTCGACGCGTTCTCCGACGTGACGCCCGGCAAGCGCAAGGAGATGGCGCTGCGGCTGCTGGGCATCCGGCCGGTGGAGGAGGCGCGCAACGCCTCGCGCCGCGAGGCGAAGGCGACCAAGGAGAGCGCGGTCCAGCTCTCCGGCGCCGTCGCCGACCTCGCCGCGCTCGAGGCCGAGCTGAAGGACGCGAAGGACGTCACCGCCGACGCGACGCGCGTCGCGAAGGCGGCGGCGGCCGAGCTCGAACAGGCGATCGCCGTCGAGGAGGCGGCGACGCGTGCGTTCGCCGGGTCCGATGCCGTCCGCCAGCGCATCGAGACGCTCACGGTGGAGCTCCGCGCGAAGACCGAACAACGCGATCACGCCGCCGAGCAGCAGGGCGCCCTCGTCGAGCGCGTGCAGCGGATGACCGAGGCGGTCGCCGAGCTCCCCGCGATCGAAGCCGAGCTGGTGGGCCTCGCCGGCATCGAGGACCGGCTCAGGCTCGGCTCCGGCCTCGTCGAGCGCTCCGCCGAGCTGGCGGCGGCCCGGACACAGCTCGAGGCCTTCCCGGAGATCGACGAGGGAGCGGCGCTCGCTGCGCTCGAGGCCGCCGCGACGGCGCTCGAAGGGGCGCGGGCCGCGGCCGCCTCCGCCGAGGCCGAGCGCGCGCACCGGGCGTCGCTCCTCGAGCAGGCCGTCGAGCGGGTCGACCGAGCGGCACAGGCGAACCCGTCCCAGCCGTGCCCGACCTGCGGCCGGGCACTCGGCGAGGACTTCGCGTCGTACCTGAAGCACTGCAAGGCCGAGGTCGCTGCGGCCAAGAAGGCCGCCGCCGCGGCCGCATCGGCCGCGAGGAAGAGCCTGGCCGACCGGGCCCGTGGGGAGAAGGAACAGCTCGCCGCGGCGCAGGCCGGCGAGCGCGTCCGCGCCCAGCGCGATCGCCGGGCGCAGCTCGCCGCCCGGGTCCAGACCCTGACGGCCGAGGTCGCCACGCTGGCCGAGCCGTTCGACGGCGCGATCCCCGAGCTCGACGACCTGCGCGCGAGCGCCGAGCACGCACGGGCGCTCGCCGCCCGGGCGGCGGAGCTCGGGGCGGAGCGACAGCACCTCGATCAGGCGGAACGGGACCTGGACGAGGCACGGCGACGGGTCGATTCCCTGGACGCCGATCTCTCGAGGCTGACGCAGGTGGCCGAGGGGCTCGCGTTCGACGAGGCGGAGCACGCCCAGCTCGTCGACGAGCTCGAGCGCGCGGCCGGGGCGCTGGAAGCCGTCCGGGCCGCCGAACGCGAGGCGAGCGACGCGCGGAAGGATGCGGAGAAGGCGCAGGCCGAGCTCGCCGTCGCGTTGCGTCAGGCCAAGGAGACCCAGGCCAAGGTCGACGAGCTCCGTTCGGAGGCGCGGTACGTCGAGCGGGTGGCCATGCTGCTCGAGGGGTTCCGCGATCATCTCGTCGCGCGCGTCGGACCCGAGCTCTCCCGCGAGGCCGAGGCCCTGTTCCGCGAGTTGACGAACCACGAGTACGACGACCTGAAGGTCGACGAGGAGAAGCTCACGATCCAGATCGCCGACGGAGACTCGTACTTCGCGATCGACCGGTTCTCGGGCTCCGAGACCGACCTCGCGAACCTCGCGCTGCGCGTCGCGATCTCGACCCAGCTGTCCCGGTTGTCCGGCGCGGACGTCGGGATGATGGTCCTCGACGAGGTGCTGGCCTCGCTGGACCAGGAGCGCAAGGACCTGATGGTGCAGGCGCTCGGCCGGCTCTCGTCGCGCTTCCATCAGCTGTTCGTGGTGACGCACGCGGAGCAAGTCAAGGATCAGTTCCCCGCGTCGATCCTGGTGCAGAAGGTCGGTCGACGACGGAGCACCGCCGTCCTCGTGTGACCGTCTAGCCGAAGGCGGCGGTCGCCTCAGCCTCGGCCTCGTCCGCCCCTTCGGTGACCCGAACGCTCGGGATGAACGCCTGGACCACGCCGGTCCCGTCCGGGAGCGTGTCCGCCCGGGTCCACCCGCCGTGGAGCCTGGCCAGGAACGCCGCGGCCGCGCCCACGGCCTCGCCGCCGTCGGCGCGCTTGCCGTCCTCGACCGAGATGAGCACGCCGTCCGGCGTTCGCTCCAGCCGGAGCGTGATCGTGTCGCCGGGATCCGTTCGGGCGACGGCCGAGGTGAGCAGGTCGTCGATCAGCCGCTCGACGCGAGCCGGGTCGACCCTGATCGTGGCGGTCTCGACGGAGACGTCGAACGTCCGGTCGTCCGCGAACGGGAACTCGCGCACGACCCGGCGGACCAAGGTGTCGATCTCGGTGCTGCGACGTTGCAGAACGGGTTCGCCGCGCGTCAGCTGATCGGCATCGAGGATGTCGCCGATGGCGTGCTCCATCCGCTTGGCCTGCGTCATCAGCTGCTGGAGCAGCCGTCCGTCCTCCCGGCTCTGCTCGTGTGTCGAGAGGGCGCGCGCCAGGCCGAAGATCGCGGACAGGGAACGCTTGGCGTCGAGCGAGAGCGCGTCGACGACCTCGGTCGCGGCGCTCGGAGACATCGCGGGTGTGGCGGGCTCGGCGGCTCCGTCGTCACCGCCACGCTCCACGGTGTCCTGCAGTCGCGCGAGGAACTCCTGGGTCTCGAGCAGGCGGGCGCGGGCGTCGGCCGCCTCCGCCTCCGAGCGCAGCGCCTGGGACTCGATCTCCTCCTGGAGCCCCGCGTTCCGACGGGTGAGCTCCTGCGCGGAGTCGAGCGCCTCTGCGAGCTCCCGGCGGGCGGCGACGAGCTCCTGCTGGACGGACGCCACCTCGGGCGGCGTCGAGCGGTCCGCTGCGCGAGCGGCCTCGAGCTCGGCGGTCACGGCCGAGAGCTGCCCGACGAGCGCCGCCGCTTCGGCCCGTGCGGCCTCCAGCTCCGCGCTCACGTCCGGGTGCGCGGCGGCGTCCGCACGCAGGGCCATCGCCTCCGCGCGTACGGCCATCTCGTCCGCGCGCACCTCGGCGCGCTCCGCTCGAGCCGCGACCTCGGTGACCAGACCCTCGGCGCGGTCGGCCCGCTCGGCGAGCTCGCCGATCCTTACGTCCGTCTCCTCGGTCCGGGCGGACAGCTCGGCCGCCCGGTCTTCGGCAGCCCTGGCACGAGCGTCCGCCCGTTCGACCTCGCTCGCGAGCTCCTCGGCCCGGGCGTGCGCCCGTTCGACCTCCCCCGCGAGCTCCTCGGCCCGGGCTCGAGCCTCTTCGACCGCGTGCGCGAGCTCCTCGGCGCGCGCCGTCGCTTCCTCCGCCCGGCCCTCGTGGACGCCGGCCAGGTTCGAGGCCTCCGACACGCCGCTTTCGAGCGCCTGCTTCTCCGAACGCAACTTCGCCGCCTCGGCCTCGAGTGTCTCCGCGCGTGCGTTGGCGTTCTGCAGTGAGGTCCGGACCGCGACGAGCTCGTTGCGCGCCTCGGCGAACTGCGCGTCGCGATCCTTCAGGTCGCGCTTCGCCGCCTCGAGGGCCTCACGCGCGTCCTCGAGCGCAGGGGTGAGATCCGGACGGAACTCGAGCTCGTGGATCCGTTGGGAGAGCTCGAACACCCGCGCATCGGCGTGGGCGGCCCGCTCCACATGCTCGTCCATCCGCTTCGTGAGCGCCGTCGCCTCGGCCCACGCCGCTTCGGTCTCCTCGTGGGCCGTCGACAGGTCGGCCGAGACCGTGTCCAGCGTGGACCGGGCTTCGGCGGCCTCGGCGAGCGCGCGCCGCTCGTTCGACCGGGCCGTCTCGAGCTCCAACCGGGCGGAGCCGAGGGCGGCCTTGGACGCCGAGAGCTCCTTGCGGGCCTCGTCGAGCGCGGCGCTGTTGGTCTCGTTCTGTGCCCGGATCGAGTCGAGGGTGCCCTGGGTGGTCTCCAACTCGGCCCGGGTCCGCTCGTGGTCGGCGCGCGAGGCCTCCCGCTCGGCGTCGGCGGCGGCCAGGTCCGCTCGGAGGGTGTCGAGCGTTCGCATCGCCTCCTCGAGCTGATCGCTCGACGAGCCGTGCTCGTCTCGAACCGCGTCGAGCTCCGTCTTGGCGGCGTCGAGCTCGGCGAGCATCGCCTCGCGCTCGCGACGTGAGGCCTCGAGCTCTGCCCGCGTGCTCTCGAGGTCGGTGTGGGCGGTGCCGACCTCCGATCGCGTCGTTGCGAGCTCGGTGCGCATCGCGTCGAGGTCCGCCCGGGCGGCCTGGAGCTCGATCCGCGTGGCGTCGAGCTCGACGATCGTCGAATCGTGCGCGCCGCGAGCCGACCCGACCTCGGCGCGCGTGGCCTCCAGCTCGGTGCGGGCCGAATCCAGCTCCGCCCGCGTCCCCTCGAGCTCCGCCTGCGCGAGCTCCCGCTCGCTCCGGGCGATCTCGAGGTCGTTGCCGACGCTCTCGAGCTCGGCGCGAGTCGAATCGAGGTCGTTGCGGGAGACACCGAGCTGCGTCTCGAGCGCGCCGACGTCGCGGCGGGCGTCGGCGAGCTCGCGACGCGACTCCCCGAGCTCGGTCCGGGTGCCCTCGAGCTCCTCGGTGAGATCCGGCCGGTCCTCGATCTCGCGCAGGTCGGCGTTCAGGTCGAGGACCTTGGCCTCGGCGTGCGCGGCCCGCTCGGCGGATTCCTCGTACCGGGCCCCGAGCTCGTTCAGCTCGCGGGTGATGATCTCGAGGTTCGCGCGCGCCGAGTCCAGTTCACCCTCCGCGGCCGCGGCCGCATCGCCGAGCGCGTCCCGCTCCGCGATGGCGGCATCGCGCTCGGCGGCGAACGCGTCACGTTCGGCCGCGAGCGCGGCGCGGTCCGCGTCGAACGACGCGACCTGTGTCCGGAGCCTCCGCAGCTCGGCGGAGAGCTGGGTCGGGGCGTTCCCGTGGACGGCCGCAGCCTCCTCCGCGCGCGCCTCGGCCTCCGTGGTGCGAGCCTGCGCCTCCCGCGCGGCCGCTTCCGCCCGCTCGACCCTGGCGTCCGCTCGCTCCGCGCGTGTATCCGCCTCGGTCGCCCGGGCCTCGACCTCCGCGAGCCGGGTTCGGAGCTCCTCGGTCTCGGCCGCGTGCCGTGCGGTCGCCGTCTCGATCTCGTCGGCGCGAGCGCGGAGCCGCTCGAGCTCGGACCGGGCCTCGCGCCCCGCCTCCGACTCTCGCAGCGCCTCGTCGCTCTGCTGCTTGATCGCCGCGAGCTCGGACCGCGCCGCCTGCAGCTCGGTCTCGATCAAACGCGCGGCTTCGTCCCTGACGGTCGCCCCGGCGCGCAGCTCGGCTTCGGCCCGTGCGGCCTGCTCCTCGGCGGCGCGGATCCGGGACTCGGCGTCGCCGATCGAGGAGTCCTTGGCCGCGAGCGCGTCCTTGGACTCGCGCAGTTCGTCGCCGACGCGCTCGAGCTCGGCCTTCAGCCGCGCCTCCTCGGCGCGCGCCTGCTCGAGCGCCTTCTCCGCGTTCACGAGGTTCCGGTGCTCCCGGCGAAGCTCGGCGCCGGAGGAGAACCCGGAGGACCGGCTCGGGCTCCTGCTCGAGGTCCGCACCGCCGCGACCAGGGCAAGGAACGCCAGCAGTCCGGCGGCGATGGATGCGTAGATCCAGGGCCGGCCCGCCGAGGCGATCTCGTCGTCGGGACGGATCACCTCCGCCATGACGAGCGTCCCCTCGCCTTCGCCGACCGGGACGGGGACGAACGTGTGGAGCGACCCGTCCGCGACCTCCGTCTGGGTGTCGCTCGACAGGACGCGCGAGATCCTGTCGCGCAGGCGGCGGTCCTGCGAGCCGATCAGGGTCTGGTCCTCGGCGAAGACGACGACTGCCTCGGAGTTCCAGATCGTCACCGACTCGTCGGGTGCGAGGAGCCGGCGTTCGAGGAACGAGGTGATCGACTCGGCCCGCGTCGCGCCCATCGACCCGTCGACGTCGGCGGTCTCTAGCTTCGAGGCGACGGCCTCAGCGGCCCGTTCGGCCGAGCGCCGCGCCTCGCGTGCGAGCTCGTCGTCGGCCTTGCCGGACTGCAGGAACGCGAACGCGGCCGCACCTGCCAGCGCAAGTGCGAGCACCACGAACGCCAGTCTTCGCGCCCCATCGGGAACGCCCACGTCAGCGCCTGCCTTCCCTACGTCGATCGCCGGGATCGTTCCCTGTATCGGCCGCCGTGGCGGCCTACGTAAGCCCTTCGCCGCACGAGTTCGCCGGCTGGCCCACGGTCCGGTGGACGGACAGCCGGGCGACGCCGGCGGCCGGGTCGGACGCTGGTTGGGTCGGAGGCTGGTTGGGTCGGGATCAGCCCCCACTCGGGTCGGTCGGGACGACCTCGGAGGAGATCTCGTCCCAGGAGGTGCCGTTCCACCGCAAGGTCGACGTGCGGAAGGCGCTCGGGCAGCAGTGGGGATCGTCGGGTTCGAACACCGCCTCACGGACCCGCAGGTCGCCGTTCGAGATCACGATCTGCGTGTCGCAGGTCTCCCGCCGGAAGATCTCGGTCGCGTCCCCCACGGCCGACGCGATCACCCGATACGTCCCGCAGGCGCCGCTGCCGCCGACGTCCTCGAAGCTCAGGATGTCGGCGATCGCGTCGTCGGTCAGATCGCCGGCGACGACCCGGATCCCGAACACACCCATGCGTGCCGGATCCGTGAGCGCGTAGACCGCGTGCCAGCCGGGGTCGTCATCGAACCGCTGCCACACGATGAGGCCGTTCCGACGATCGGGCGGGACGCCGTCCAGCCACGTCATGGCGATCTGGTCGATCGGATCTTCCGGCGTAGAGAGCGAGGAGCGGTTCGCGTAACTCGCGCCGGACGGCACGAGCGGGCTGAGCTCGCCCGACGCGATCAGCCCGAGGTCGCCCGGATCGTCCACGGTCGGTGACACGTCGGCGGGGAGCCGGACGTCCGGGTCGACGGCCGGGCTGGGGCCCTCGCTCGGGCTCGACGGCCCGGCCGAGACCGTCGGTGACGGGGACGTGACCGTGGCCGACCCGACGGTCACGGAGGGCGAGGCGGTGGGCTCGTCCGACCCCGTGCATCCCGCAGCGGCGAGTGCAAACGACAGCGCAAGGGGGACGAGGCGGCGCACGCCCGCATGCTACCGGCGGATCTCGCTAGGATCCGCACGTGTCCGAGCTCGAACCCCGGCACGTCGCGTCGAGTCACGTGACGCTCGTGCAGCTGATGGAGATCACCGACGCGAACATCGCCGGGATCGTGCACGGCGGCGTCGTCATGAAGCTCGTCGACACGGCCGCGGGCCTCGCGGCGTTCAAGCATGCGGGAGGGCTGTGCGTCACGGTCTCGATGGATGAGATGTCGTTCCTCGCGCCGGTCCATGTCGGGGACACCGTGACCGTGCGGGCCTCGGTCAACGACGTGGGCACCACCTCGCTCGAGGTGGGCGTCCGCGTCGAGTCCGAGGACCTCCACACCGGCGTGCGCACGCACACCTCGAGCGCGTACCTCGTGTTCGTTGCGTTCGACGACGACGGCAAGCCGACGGCGGTCCCGCCGCTCGTCGCCGAGACCGAACAGGAGCGGCGACGCCAGCGCGAGGCCAAGATCCGCCGGGAGACGCGGATCGCGCACCGTCGTGCGATCGACGAGCTCCGCCGTGGCGTCTGAGAGCATGGAAGGGTGAGCGACGCGTTCGCCTCCCGAGACCGACTGGAGACCCGCGACGGCCCGGTCGAGCTGTACCGGCTCGCCGCCGTGGCGGACCCCGACCGGCTGCCGCACACGGTCAAGATCCTGCTCGAGAACCTCCTGCGCCGTGCCGGGTCCCGCGACGTGTCCGACGAGGACGTCCGGGCGCTCGCCGCGTGGCCGCTGCAGGACCCGTCCGCAGACCTGGCCTTCATGCCGTCGCGCGTCCTGATGCAGGACTTCACCGGCGTGCCCGCCGTCGTCGACCTGGCCGCGATGCGATCGGCGATGGCGCGTGCGGGCGGCGACCCGTCGAGGGTCGACCCGGTCGTCGACGTTGACCTGGTCATCGATCACTCGGTCCAGGTCGACCTGTTCCGTTCGGCCGGGGCGTACGAGGCCAACATCGAGTGGGAGTACCGGCGCAACGGCGAGCGGTACGCGCTGCTGCGGTGGGCGCAGCAGGCGTTCGACGGCGTCCGGGTGGTTCCGCCAGGCGCCGGCATCTGCCACCAGGTGAACCTCGAGCACCTGGGCAAGGTGATCACCGTCCAAGACGGCGTCGCGATACCGGACACGCTGGTGGGGACGGACTCGCACACGACGATGGTGAACGGGCTGGGCGTCCTCGGGTGGGGCGTGGGCGGCATCGAGGCCGAGGCGGCGATGCTCGGCCAGCCGATGTTCCTGCCGACGCCGCTCGTGGTGGGCGTTCGGGTTCGGGGCGCGCTCCCGCCCGGCACGACCGCGACCGACCTGGTCCTCACCCTGACCCAGATGCTCCGCGAGCACGGCGTGGTCGGCAGGTTCGTCGAGTTCTTCGGGGACGGCTGCTCGACGCTCGAGCTCGCGGATCGGGCGACGCTGTCGAACATGTGTCCCGAGTACGGTGCGACCGCCGCGTACTGGCCCGTGGACGACGAGACGGTGCGGTACCTGGAGTTGACCGGCCGGGGCGATCGCGTCGACCTCGTCGAGCGATACACGAAGGAGCAGGGCCTGTTCCGTCGCGACGGCGACCCCGAGCCGGAGTTCACCGAGATCGTCGAGCTCGACCTCGCGACGATCGAGCCCTCGTTGGCCGGTCCGAAGCGCCCGCAGGACCGCGTGCCGCTGGCTCGCGTGTGGGGCTCGTTCGTCGAGGCCTTCCGCGACCGACTCGAGCCGGACCCGGAGGCGACCGAGGTCGGTCGTCTCCTCGGTGAGGGTGGCAGCCCCGAGGTGGGCCTCGATCGCCACGAGGCCGTCGACCCGGGGACCGAGGAGCCGGTGCCGCTCGACCACGGGTCGGTCCGGCACGGCTCCGTCGTGATCGCCGCGATCACCAGCTGCACGAACACGTCGAACCCCGCGGTGATGCTCGCGGCGGGGCTGCTCGCGAAGAAGGCGATCGACGCGGGGCTGCACACCAAGCCATGGGTGAAGACCTCGCTCGCCCCCGGCTCGAGGGTGGTGACCGAGTACCTCGACGCTGCCGGCCTCACGCCGTACCTGGACAAGCTCGGGTTCTCGCTCGTGGGATTCGGGTGCACGACGTGCATCGGGAACTCAGGACCACTGCCGGACGAGGTCGCCGATGCCGTGACGGAGAACGACCTCGCCGTCGTGGCCGTCCTGTCGGGCAACCGCAACTTCGAGGGGCGGATCCACCCCCTGGTGCGGGCGAGCTACCTGGCCTCGCCGCCGCTCGTGGTCGCGTTCGCGCTCGCGGGGCACGTCGACATCGACCTGTCGACCGAACCCCTGGGGACCACGCCGGACGGGACCCCGGTGCACCTGCGCGATCTCTGGCCGTCGACGGGCGAGGTGCGCGAGGCGATCGCGGCCTCCGTCTCGCCGGACCAGTTCCAGCGTGAGTACGGGCGGATCTTCGACGGGGACGAACGGTGGCGCGCGCTCCCGACGCCCGGGGGTCCGGTCTACGACTGGGACACGAGCTCGACGTACGTGCGGGAGCCGCCGTTCTTCGGCGACCTCGACGCGACACCGTCGGATCCCGGCGATATCGTCGGAGCGCGCTGCCTCGTCAAGGTGGGGGACTCGATCACGACCGACCACATCTCGCCGGCGGGGTCGATCAAGGTCGACGCACCGGCCGGGCGCTACCTGATCGAGCGCGGGGTCGAGCAGCGGGACTTCAACTCCTACGGCGCGAGGCGCGGCAACCACGAGGTGATGATGCGTGGGACGTTCGCGAACGTCCGTCTCCGCAACGACCTGGCACCGGACCGCGAGGGCCCGTGGACGACCCACCTGCCCGACGGCGAGGTGACGACCGTCTACGACGCGGCGATGCGGTACCGAGACGAGGGCATCCCCCTGCTGGTCCTGGCCGGGAAGGAGTACGGCAGCGGGTCATCGCGCGACTGGGCCGCGAAGGGTCCGGCGCTCCTCGGGGTCCGCGCCGTGATCGCCGAGAGCTTCGAACGGATCCATCGGAGCAACCTCGTGGGGATGGGGATCCTCCCGCTCGAGTACCTCCCGGGTGAGTCGGCCTCCGCGCTGGGTGTCTCGGGCCGGGAGACGTTCGACGTGCGAGGCCTCGACGAGGGCATCGAACCCGGTCAGCGGGTGCGGGTGGTCGCACGTGATCCTTCGGGCGAGGAGACCGCGTTCGAGGCGGTCCTGCGGGTCGACGGCGAGGCCGAGGTGGAGTACGTGCGCCACGGCGGGATCCTGCGGATGGTGCTCCGGGAGATGCTCGCCGAGCCGTAGCTCGCCGGAGCCGCCCGTTCTCCGGGCTGCCCGGGGCCGAGGCATCGGCCTTCAGCCCCCTCGGGCCGGGCCGTTCGGCCTCGTTCGGCCGCGCACGTCGCTCCTACGGTTGGTCCCAGGATGGGGCTCTCGGTCGGACTGCCGCGGATGCACAAGGAGGCGGGGGAACGTCGTGACTTCCTCCCCGACCTCGTCCGCTGGCTCGACCGCGGCGAGGTCAGCGAGATCGTCCTCGAGGAGGGGTACGGCGGGGGGATGGGGATGGACCCGAACGCCTACCTCGAGGCCTCGGTCCGCGCGAGGTTCGGCTCGCACGCCGACTGCATGGACGCCGACGTCGTCGTCGTCCTGCGATGTCCGGACCCAGACGACCTGCGCCTCACGCGCGAGGGAGCGGTCCTGGTCTCGATGCTCCACTTCTCGACGCGCCCCGAGCGCGTGCGGCTCCTCGGCGATCTCGGCGTCCACGGCGTCAGCCTGGACTCGATCGTGGACGAGCGCGGACGCCGGACGGTGCAGAACCTCGAGGCGGTGGCCTGGACGGGGGTGCGGGAGGCGTTCCGGCAGATCCAGGCGCGCCATCCGCAGTTCGACCACCCGAGCCGGCGACCGCTGCACGTGACCTGTCTCGGCTCGGGAGCGGTAGGCGGGTACGCGATCCACGCGGCGACCCGGTACGGCGACGCGTCGCTGCGCGAGACGCTCGTGGCGAGCAACGTCCCCGGCGTGGAAGTCACGGTGGTCGACTTCGACCTCACGTGGCACGAGGAGTACATGGTCGGACGCTTCGAGCGGACCGACCTGTTGATCGACGCGACCCATCGCCTCGATCCCTCGCGGCCGGTCGTGCCCAACGAGTGGCTCGCGGCCCTGCCCGCGGACGCCGTCCTGCTGGACCTGTCCGCGGACCCGTACGCCCTGGACGACGTCCCCCCGGTCACCAAGGGGATCGAGGGGATCCCGCAGGGAGATCTGGATCGGTGGGTCTTCCCGGTCGACCACCCCGCGTGGGACGCGATCGATCCCCGGGTCGACGCCACGAACCGCCGGCTGGCGTTGTCCTGCTACTCGTGGCCCGGGCTCGACCCCGCCGAGAGCATGCGGGTCTACGGCGCGCAGCTCGAACCGGTGTTGCGCGTGATCTTGGAGAAGGCGCCCGGAACGTGGGATCTGGAGAGCGCCGATCACGAGGAGCGGGCGGTCGCCCGCGCGGAGGTGTCGAGATGGACGGCGGCGCGCGTCTGACGTTCGGCTTCCCCAGGATGCACAAGGAGGAGGCGGAGCGGCGGGACTTCCTGCCTGGGCTGGTGGGCATGATCGCGGAGCTCGGGTGCGCGGTCGTCGTCGAGTCCGGGATCGGCTCCGGCATGGGCTATTCGGACGACGATTACATCTCGTTCTCGCCTCGGATCCGGGTCGCCGACGAGCCGGCCTGCTACGGGCAGGACGTCGTGGTGGTGCTCCGGGCCCCGATCGGGAGGTTCGAGTGGGTCCGACCCGGCGCGACGCTCGTCGCGATGCTGCATTTCCCGACCCGCCCCGCGCGCGTGAAGCATCTCGAGAGCCTCGGCATCGAGGGCGTGAGCCTCGACACGATCGCCGACGACGAGGGGCGCCGGCTCGTCGTCAACAGCAGGGCCGTCGCCTGGAACGGGCTCGAGGCCGCGTTCGAGATGCTCGAGCGGACCTGGCCGCGGCTCACGTCGCGGGCCCGAGGGCCGGTCCGCGTGACGGTCATGGGGGCGGGCGAGATCGGCAAGCACGCGGTCGAGGCCGCGACGAAGTACGGCAACGAGGCACGATCCGAGCTGCTCACGCGCTACGGCCTCGTCGGCGTCGAGGTGGTGACGATCGGACGGAACCTCACCTGCGACGCGCGCTACCTGACGGGACGGCTCGCGATCACCGACGTGCTCGTCGACGCGACGCAGCGCCACGACCCGTCGGTGCCGCTCGTGACCAACGAGCAGGTCGCGCTCCTCCCGGCGCACGCCGTCATCTGCGACCTCGTCGTCGACCCCTACCTGCTGGCCGCCGATCCGCCGACCGTCCGGGGCATCGAGGGGATCCCGCAGGGCAACCTCGACCGGTACGTGTTCGACGTCGACGATCCCGCGTGGGAGGAGACCGTGCCGCCCGAGATCGCGTCGGAGCATCGCCGCGCGGTGGTGTCGTGCTACTCGTGGCCGGGCGTGCATCCCAAGCGCTGCATGGAACTGTACGGCAAGCAGCTCGCGCCTCTGCTCGAGACCCTCGTGCTGCGCAACGGGTTCGAGGGCGTTCGACCCGACGGCTCCTACCACGAGCGCGCGCTCCACCGGGGCAGCCTCCGGGCGTGGCTCCACCCCGAGCCGGTCGAGCTCCTGGTCGATGCCTAGGTTCCGTCTATCCCAACCCGAAACGCGAGCCCTCCCACCTCGAATCGCTCCACAACCTCCTAGGGCAGGATCTCCACGTACCCGTCCGTTCCATGCACGCGGATCCGCTGCCCATTCCGGATCAGCAGGGTGGCTTGCTCCACGCCCACGACGGCCGGCAAGCCGTACTCTCGTGCGATCACTGCGCCATGAGTCATCAGGCCCCCCACCTCCGTCACCAGGCCCGTGATCGCGACGAACAGAGGCGACCAGCTGGGGTCCGTGTAGGCCGTGACCAGGATGTCGCCCGGTTCGAGATCGGCGTCCGCCATGTCATGGATGACGCGGGCCCGCCCCTCGATGATCCCGGCGGAAACCGGCAAGCCGACCAGCGCACCGGCCGGCACGTCATCGCGTCGGTACGCCCCGGCGATGACCTCGCCATCCGACGTGAGCACCCGGGGCGGCGTGAGCGTCTGATACGACGCGAACGCGTCCTTGCGCTGGCGGATGAGCTGGTCATCCACTTGGTTCGTGCGCACGACGTCGTGGAGCTCGGAGAACGTGAGGTAGAAGATGTCTTCGTTCTCACCAAGCACGTGGCCCTGAACGAGGCGCTCGGCTTCTTCCAACAAGGCCTGCTTGTACACGAAGTAACGGCTGACCATGCCGTACTTCGGGTACTCCCGGTACCCGATGAAGGTCCGGACCCGGTCGATCCTCTGCTTGACCTCTTCGGCTTTCTGCTCCCCGTCCGGCAACGCCCGCACGCGCTCCAGCAACTCCTGTTCCTTCTTCTGTGCCTCCTGCCGCCCCTGCTCGAAGCGCCGCTCGCCGGCGCCCGGCCCGAAGTTCTTGACGTTGCCGAGGATGATGGGCACGAGCGTGGTGGGGCGTTCGCTCCAACGCGGCTTGGTGATGTCGATCTCGCCGACGCAGCGCATGCCGTACGTGTCGAGCCAGGCCCGGATGGCGTCTCGCGCTTCCCGCCCGCCCGCCAGCTTGACCAGCTCGTCCAGGAAGCCCTCGCCCTCGACGTGCTGCAGAAAAGCCACCACGTCCGGATGCGGGCGGATCACGTCGGCGACGTCCAGGAGCGCCAGCCCCATCTCCGACGTGACGTTGTGGGGGACGGACTGCGTGAGCGTGTCGGCCGCGTTCTTCTCGCCCAGCCACGCCCGCAGCTGCTCGTTGAGCCACCAGGTGGCCTCCATCGCCGTCATGAACACCTGATGGCTCTGCGGATCGAACAGGATCCGCTTCAGCTCCTGGATGTCCGCAAGGATGAAGTCGAGCAGCGCCGGTCCGGACAACGTCTGGATGTCGCGCTTCAAGGTGGCGATCGAAGCCTGGTTGTGCTCGATCAGCCCGGTGACGATGGCCGGATCGGTCTCGATCGGTGCTGACCCGCCGCCGGGTGGCGTCCAGGCGGGACCCTCATCCGGGTGCGACCGGATGAAGCCGTCGCGTTCGAGGATGGTCTGCACCGCGTCCCTGATCAGCGGATCGGACTTCCCCATGAGCTCGAGGAGGCTGGCGCGGCTCGCGGGCGAGGCCAGGATCTGAGTGACGTCGACGAACAGCCGCCCGCCGGCCTCGGCCATGGGCCGAGGGGTCGTCAGCTGCCAGAACGAGAGCCCCAGGGGCTTCATGGCGTCGGTCATCATCTGCTGATGTCCAACGGAGACGTAGACGTGGTTCTCTCCATCGTCGGCCGTGGGGATGGGGAACAGCGTGGTGATCGCCCGGCTCTGGACGATCTGGAAGTCATCGTCGACCAGGCACCATTCGATGTCCTGGGGATGGCCGAAGTGCGTTTCGATCCGCCGGCCCAGCTGCGCGAGTCGCACGACCTGCGCATCCGTCAGTGCCGGCTGCTCCTGCCGCGCCGGGTCGATCGCCTGTTCCTGTGTCCCGCCAGCTGGCAGGGCGTGGATGGCCACCTGCTTGGTGGCGACCACCTTGGCGACGACCTCGCCATCGCGCACCTTGTAGATGTCCGCGTTCACCAGGCCTGAGACCATGGCCTCGCCGAGGCCGAAGCTGGCCTCCACGGAGACGACCTTCCGGTTCGACGTGACGGGGTCGGCCGTGAAGAGGATGCCGGCAGCCTCCGGGAAGACCATCTGCTGCACGACCACGGCCATGTGGACGTTCCGGTGGTCGAAGCCGTTCCGCACGCGGTAGCTCACGGCCCGCTCGGTGAAGAGCGAGGCCCAGCACCGGCTGATGTGCTGGAGGATCGCCGCCGGTCCCACGATGTTCAGGTACGTGTCCTGCTGGCCGGCGAAGGATGCCGTCGGCAAGTCCTCTGCCGTCGCGCTCGATCGGACGGCGTAGGCGGCTTGCTCGCCGAGCCGGGCGAGCGAGCGGGTGATCGCCGCCGCTAGATCGTCGGGGATGGCGATCCCTTCGAGGGTCCGGCGGATCTCCGCGCTGAGCGTACGGATCGCTTCCCGGTCATCCGCGTTCAGGCGCGACAGCCGATCGAGCCGTTCGTCGATCGACGGCGCTTCCGCCATGATCCGCCGGAAGGCGTCCGTCGTCACGCAGAAGCCAGCCGGCACGCGGATGCCTTCGATCCGCGAAAGCTCCCCCAGGTGCGCGCCCTTGCCGCCAACGACCGCGACCTGCGTCTGGTCGATCTCCTGGAAACCCAGCACGTAGCCGCCCATCCGTCCACCTTCACCTTCAGCCCCCTCGGGCCTCCCTCATTCCTGCTGTCGGGCGCGCCGACCGCGTGTCGGCCGGCTTGTGGTGCAGTGTCAGCACACCAGGGATACTTGCAGCAAGACCCCTACCCTCGTGTACGTTGATACTGGTGGGAGGGTGAACCGGCTTCCTTGGTCGCATACGAGCCGGACGCCACATCGCCTGGGCCGCAACCATCGACGCACCCACCGGGAGCGTCGATCCCGTGGGCTGCGAACATCCCGACCCACGAAGATCCCGCCACGTTGCCGATGACGAGAGATCCGCGATGGGAGTTCCTGGGAGACACGTCCTAGGTCTGGACCGATCCTGGGATCTCTCGCCAGTCGTACGGGCTCGTGAAGTTCACGAGCATCTGCATGTAGTTCGATCGCCCGAATGCCACCGGGTCGGCGACGTTGACCTGGCTCACGCTGCCCTTCGCCTGTTCGAGCGACGCGTACTCGTGCTCGTCGAACCACGTCCGGACACCCTCGAGCACGGTCCCGAGGTGCTCCGGTCCGTGGAGGAACAGCGCCGAGGCCATCATCGTCACGTCCGCGCCGGCGAGGAGCAGCTTCACGGCGTCGTCCGAGGTGTGCACGCCCGAGGTCGCCGCGAGGGAGCACCCGATCCGGCCCCGCAAGATCGCGATCCAACGCAGCGGCACGAGGGCCTCTTCGCTCGTCGACAGGTGGAGCGACGGGTCGACCGACAGCGTCTCGAGGTCGATGTCCGGCTGCAGGAACCGGTTGAACAGCACCAGCCCGTCGGCCCCCGCCTCCACGAGGCGCCCGGCCATGTTCGCCATCGACGAGAAGTACGGCCCGACCTTGACCGCGAGCGGGATCGTCACCGACCCTCGCACGGCCGCCACGAGGTCCACGTACCGGCGCTCGACCTGCTCGCCGGTCTCCGCAGGGTCGGCGGCGACGAAGTAGACGTTCAGCTCCAGGGCGTCGGCCCCGGTCTCCTGGATCAGCTTCGCGTACCGGATCCACCCTCCCTCGGAGGTGCCGTTCAGCGATCCGATCACGGGCACGCTGAGCTCCTTCTTGGAGGCCTCGAGGTGACGCAGGTACTCGTCGGGTCCCGTGTTGTAGTCCTCGAGGTCCGGGAAAACGCTCGACGCCTCGGCGAAGCTCTCCGAGCCCGTCTCGAGCATCCGGTGGACCTGCATCTCGTCGTGCTCGATCTGCTCTTCGAACAGCGACTGCATCACGATGGCGGCGGCGCCCGCGTCCTCGAGCCGCTTCAGGTTGTCGATGCGCGACGACAGGGTCGACGCGCTCGGCACGATCGGGTTGTCAAGCTCGAGCCCGAGGTAGGTCGTCCGAAGGTCCACGCTCATGTCTCCACCCCTCCCGTCACCGCGGGTTCGGTCCCGCCCCCATCTTCCTCCAGGTGCCCCGGGGCGTGTCGCTCCACCCCGGCCAGCTGCTCGTACAGGCGTCGGCGCTCCTGCGCGTCCGATCGCGAGAGTTCTTGCAGCTCGGCGTACTCCTTCGGCTTGGTGCGGGCGAGCATCGCGAAGCGCGCCTCCTTGGCCTGGAAGTCCTTGAGCGGGATCGACGCCGCGCGGCTGTCGAGCTGCATCGGCCGTTCGCCGTCGACGGCCAGGCGCGGGTCGTATCGCCACAGCGGCCAGAACCCGCTCTTCACCGCCTCGGCCTGATGGGACATCGAGGTCGACATGTCGATGCCGTGCTCGATGCAGGTGCTGTACGCGATGATCAGCGACGGGCCGCGCCACGACTCGGCCTCGGCGAGCGCCTTGACGGTCTGCGCGTTGTCGGCGCCGAGTGCGACCTGCGCTACGTAGACGTTGCCGTACGCCGAGGCGAACAGGCCGAGGTCCTTGCGCCCGATGCGCTTGCCGCCGGCCGCGAACTTCGCGACCGCGCCCCGTGGCGTCGCCTTCGAGGCCTGTCCGCCGGTGTTCGAGTAGACCTGGGTGTCCAGGACCAGCACGTTCACGTCCCGGCCGGTCGAGAGCACGTGGTCGAGACCCCCGAACCCGATGTCGTAGGCCCACCCGTCGCCGCCCACGATCCAGACGCTCTTGCGCACGAGGTCGTCGGCGACCGCGAGCAGGTTGCGAGCGTCCGCGTCCTCTGCCTCGGCGAGCCGTTCCTTCAGCTCCGCGACCCGGGCCCGTTGCGCCGCCACATCGGTCTCGTCGCCGGCCGGGGCCTCCAGGATCGATCGAATGAGCTCGTCGCCGACCTGGGGCGTGAGCCGTTCGAGCAGTGCCCGGGCGTACGCCGCCCGGTGGTCCAGCGCGAGACGCATCCCGAGGCCGAACTCGGCGTTGTCCTCGAACAGGGAGTTCGACCATGCCGGGCCCCGGCCGTTCGCATCCGTGCTCCATGGCGTCGTCGGGAGGTTGCCGCCGTAGATCGAGGAACATCCGGTCGCGTTCGCGACCAGGACGCGGTCGCCGTACATCTGCGACATGAGCTTCAGGTAGGGCGTCTCGCCGCACCCGGCGCAGGCGCCCGAGAACTCGAACAGGGGCTCCAGCATCTGGGAGCCCTTGATCGTGCCGACCTTCACCCCGGTCCGATCCGCCGGCGCGATGCCCCGGAAGAAGTCGAAGGCCGCCCGCTCGGTCTCCAGGTGCGGCTCCTTGGGCTCCATGTCGATGGCCTTGTGCTTGACGACCTCCTTGGACCTTGCCGGACAGACGTCGACGCACACCCCGCAACCGGTGCAGTCGTCGGGCGCCACCTGGATGGTCATCCACCGCCCGGGGTCATCGCGGTCACGCCACTCCTTGTGGCGGAACCCCTCCGGCGCGTGGTCGACCGCGAGGGGCTCGTACACCTTCATCAGGATGGCGGCGTGCGGACACACGAGGGCGCACTTCGCGCAGTCGATGCAGATCTCCGGGTCCCAGATCGGGATCTCGTGCGCGATCGACCGCTTCTCCCACCGAGCGGTGCCGGTCGGGAAGGTGCCGTCGACGGGCAGCGCGGAGACGGGCAAGAGGTCGCCCTGACCGGCGACGATCTTGGCCGTGACGCGCTGCACGAAGTCGGGCGCGTCCTCGGGCACGGCCGGCACCCGGTGCCGGTCGCCCGACATGGATGCCGGGACCGAGACCTCGTGCAGGCCGTCCAGCGCCGCGTCCACCGCCGCGAAGTTCTGCTCGACCACCACGCGTCCGCGCTTGCCGTAGGACTTCTCGATCGCGCCCTTGATCCGCTCGATCGCGTCTTGTTGATCGAGGACGTTCGCCAGGGCGAAGAAGCAGGTCTGCAGGATCGTGTTCACCCGTGAACCCAGACCGGCTGCGGTCGCGACCTTCTGCGCGTCCACGACGAAGAACCGGAGGCCCTTGTCGAGGATCTGCCGCTGGGTCTCGACCGGGAGGTGCGCCCAGACGTCGTCCGGGCCGAACGGGCTGTTCAGCAGGAAGGTCGCGCCCGGCGCCGCGGCGTCGAGCACGTCGGTGCGCTCGAGGAACCCGAACTGATGGCACGCGACGAAGTTCGCGCGCCCGGAGCCGATCAGGTAGGTCGAGGTGATCGGTCGGGGTCCGAACCGCAGGTGCGAGGTGGTCATCGAGCCGGACTTCTTGGAGTCGTAGACGAAGTAGCCCTGCGCGTACAGGTCGGTGCCGCCCCCGATGATCTTCACCGAGCTCTTGTTCGCCGAGACCGTGCCGTCGGCCCCGAGCCCGTAGAACACGGCCTGCACCACGTCGTCGCCGCCGGTGGCGAACGACCGGTCGACGTGCAGCGACGTGTGGGAGACGTCGTCGATGATCCCCACCGTGAAGTGGTTCTTCGGGGTGTCCGTCGCGAGCTCGTCGAACACCGCCTTGGCCATCGGCGGGTCGAACTCCTTGGATGCCAGCCCGTAGCGTCCGCCGATCACCCGGGGTGCCCGTCGCGACTCCGACTCCGCGAACGCGGTCACCACATCCTGGTACAGGGGCTCGCCGAGGGCTCCCGGCTCCTTGGTCCGGTCGAGCACGGCGAGCGCCCGGACCGTCTCCGGAACCGAGGCGACGAACGCCGACGCGTCGAAGGGCCGGAACAGCCGCACGTTGACGACACCGACCCTGTCACCGCGCGCCACGAGGGCGTCGACCGCCTCGCGCACCGCGCCGTTGCCCGACCCCATGAGCACGATGACGCGCTCGGCGTCGGGGGCGCCGTGGTACTCGAACAGGCGATACCGGCGCCCGGTGAGCTCGCCGAAACGGTCCATCGTCCACTGCACGACCTGCGGCACGATCGCGTGGAAGGGGTTCGAGGCCTCCCGGGCCTGGAAGAACACGTCGGGGTTCTGCGCGGTACCGCGCAGCGCAGGGTGATCGGGCGACAGGGCGCGTTCCCGGTGCGCGCGTACCAGGTGGTCGTCCACGAGCGAGCGGAGCACGTCGTCGCCGAGCGGCGCGATCGTGTTGACCTCGTGCGAGGTGCGGAAGCCGTCGAAGAAATGGAGGAACGGCACCCGGGATTCGAGCGTGGCGGCGTGGGAGATCGCCGCGAGGTCCTGCGCGGCCTGGACGTCCGAGGAGCACAGCATCGCCCAGCCCGTCTGCCGGACCGCCATGACGTCACTGTGGTCGCCGAAGATGGAGAGCGCGTGGGTCGCGAGCGTGCGCGCCGCGACGTGGATCACGGCCGGCGTGAGCTCGCCGGCGATCTTGTACATGTTGGGGATCATCAGCAGGAGGCCCTGGGACGCGGTGAACGTGGTGCACAGGGCGCCGGCCTGGAGGGCCCCGTGCAGCGCGCCCGCCGCGCCCCCTTCGCTCTGCATCTCGATCACCTGGGGGACGGCACCCCACAGGTTGGGCGTCCCGGCCGACGAGAGCGCGTCGGCGAGCTCGCCCATCGGCGAGGAGGGCGTGATCGGGTAGATCGCGATGACCTCGGACAGGCGATGGGCGACCCGGCCCGCCGCCTCGTTGCCGTCGACCGTGACCAGCGTTCCCGTCTCGCTCATCTCACCCATCCCTCTTCCGAACGCGCGCAGACAACCACCCTGCATCCATCGTTGCGTCGTGTCACGCCCCGATCCGGGCCGTTCGGCCCGGGCCCGGCGAGCACAACGGACGTGGGGGTCGCGTCCGGGGGGTGGCTAGCCCTGCGTGCCGGGCATGGTGGTGTGCCTGGCGAGGTAGGCGGCGGCCTCCGCTCGTCGGGCGACCTCGAGCTTGGACAGGATGCTCGAGACGTAGTTCTTGACGGTCTTCTCCGCGAGGCTGAGCTCGGTCCCGATCTCCCCGTTCGTCTTGCCGTCGGCGACCAGGGACAGGATCCGCTCCTCCTGGGGCGAGAGTCGGGCGAGCTTCTCGTCCTTGAGCAGGTGTTTGCCCCTGCGGAGACGATCGAGCACGGCGCTCGTGACGGCCGGGTCGAGCAGGCTCTCGCCCTTGCCGACGGTGCGGATGGCCCGGATCAGCTCGCCGCTCTTCACCTGCTTGAGCACGTACCCGGAGGCACCAGCCATGATCGAGGCGAACAGTGCCTCGTCGTCGGCGAACGACGTCAGCATGACGACCTGCGTCTTGGGATGGTTGGCCCGGATCTCTCGCGTGGCCTCGATCCCGCTGCCGTCGGCCAGACGCACGTCCATCACGACCACGTCGGGGCGCATCCGGTCGGCCTCGTCGACGGCCTCGCGGACCGTGCCGGCCTCCCCCGAGACGATGATGTCGTCGGTCGTCTGCAGGAGCGCCTTGATGCCGCTGCGGACGACCTCGTGGTCGTCGACGAGCAGCACGCGCAGCGGTGGTCGCTTCGTGGAGTCGTCGGTCACGCCCACCATCCTAGCCTCGATCGAGGCCGGGGCCGCTCAGCCCCCGATGGCCCGGGTGCCGGCGGCGAGCCGCTCGGCCGTCCGGTCCAGGAAGTCCTTGATCGTCGCCTCCGCGACCCGGTGCAGGAGCGCCTTGTCGAGCGCCTTCCCGACCACGCCGAGGGGCGGGCGGTACCGCGCGCTCATCGACAGTTGGGTCCGGCCGGATCCGAGGGGGGCGATCTCGATGTCGGCGTCCAGCCGGGGGAACAACAGCTCGCTGCCGCGCGGCGTCCAGGAGATCGGCAGGAGGGTCTTCGAGGCGAACTCGTGGGGAGTCCCGACCTGGATCTCGACCTCCTTGTCGACGCGCCGCGTCTCGCCGACGTCGAAGCCGACCTCCGTCAGCAGTTGCTGCGCGCGATCGTCGGTCTCGCGCACGATCCCGGGGACCCACGACGAGGGGTCGGCGAACAACGTCTCGTTCACCTCGTCGATGGGACGGTCGAGCTCCAGGTAGTAGCGGATGAACATCGGCCAAGGATGGGGTCCGTGCCGAGCGGCACGCAGGGTCGAACGACCCGGCCGAAGCGGGACCCGGAGCACGCGCCGAGGGCGGGCTCCGGTGTTCAGACTCGGGCTCGTGAGCGAGGACACCGATCGTCCGGCCAACGTCCTGGTCGTCGAGGCCGACGACGAGGAGCGCGAACGGATCGCCTCGTGGCTCGAGCGATCGGGATACGAGGTGTCGATCTGTCCCGGTCCGACCGGTCCCGACTACACGTGCGTCGGCTCGCGGGAGGGGACCTGTGCGCTCGCGTCAGAGGCGGCCGTCATCGTGCTCGACATGAGCCTCGACAGCGAGGCGGTGATGACCGGGACGGCGGCCGAAGAACTGCTCGCGCTCTACCTGTTCGGCGGCAATCGGCTCGTGGTGCTCGGGTCACATCCCGGCGGCGAGGTGCCCGGTCAGCTGATCCGGCTGCCGCGACACCCGGAGCTCGACGAGCTCACCTCGGCGATCCGTTCCTTCGAGCGCCCGCCGGCGTCCACCACCATCTGAGGAACGTCCGGGACCCGGTCCCAAGTGCGCGGGGGTCTTCCGGCCCTCCGTCGCCGCTCAGCGGTCGCGTTCCATACCCCGTCATACGATCTGACCATCGTGGAGCCGAGGAGGACGAGGATGCGGAAGCGGATGCGTGTGATCGGAACGTCGGCGGTGGGCTTGGTCCTGATGCTCGTCACCGCCGCCTGCACGGGCGGGGGCGGCGACGCGCCGGGCGAGGGGGCCGCCGGGGCCACCGCAGCGGCGGCGAGCTTCGAGGTCTCGTTGGCGGAGTTCACGATCAGCCCGGCGATGATCCACGCGCCGGCCGACCAGGCGCTCACCTTCGAGGTGTCGAACGACGGGACGGCACCCCACACCTTCGCCGTGGACACCGGTCAGGGCGTGAAGCAGACGCCCGAGATCCAGCCCGGCTCGAGCGCGACGCTCGAGGTCCCCGCGCTCGGCGCCGGGACCTACGAGACGTTCTGCACGATCTCGGGCCACAAGGACGCCGGCATGATCGGGTCCCTGATGGTCGCCGCGGAAGGGGCGGGCGGAGCCGGCGCGACCGGCGCGGCGGGAGCCACGGGCGGGACCGTGAGCACCGAGGACATGCTCTCGGGTCACGAGGCCGGGGTCGCCGCCTTCCCCGCCGAGACGGAGGGTCAGGGCAACCAGCCGCTCGAGCCGAGGATCGAGGACGGCGTGAAGGTCTTCGACCTGACCGCGACCGAGGTCAAGTGGGAGACGTCGCCGGGAGTGTTCGTCGACGCGATGGCGTACAACGGCACCGTCCCAGGACCCGAGATCCGGGTCGATCGCGGAGATCGGGTCCGCATCGTCGTCCACAACGACATGACGCAGCCCACGATCATGCACTTCCATGGCCTCACGGTCCCGAACGACATGGACGGCGTGCCCTACATCACGCAGGACCCGATCCTTCCGGGTGACTTCTTCACCTACGAGTTCGAGGTGGTCGACCCGCCGGGGATGTACGTGTACCACTCGCATTTCAACTCGACCGAGCAGGTCGGCAAGGGGCTCTACGGCGCCCTGTACGTCCAGCCCAAGGGCGACGACTGGGGGACCGTTTACGGGGGCACGGTCGATGTCGAGTCGACCCTGTTCCTGGGCGACGGACCGACCGGCTTCGTGCTGAACGGCAAGGGGTTCCCGGCCACGCAGCCGATCGTCGCGAAGCTCGGCGACACCGTGTTGATCCACCTGGCGAACGACGGCGCGCAGATCCACCCGATGCACCTGCACGGGTACCACTTCGAGGTCGTCGCGGAGGACGGCTGGGCGCTGGACCCGGCGAACCGGTACATGGCCGACACGCTCATGATCGCCCCGGGACAACGCTTCGACATCCTCGTCCACGCGATCTACCCCGGCGTGTGGGCGTACCACTGCCACATCCTGCCGCACGTCGAGGGGCCGCACGGGATGTACGGGATGGTGACGGCCCTGGTCGTCCAGTAGGACAGGGGCGGGCAGCAGAGCTAAAGCGGGAGCTCGATCCGAACGGTCGTGCCCTGGTCGAGGATGGAGTCGATGGAGGCGCTGCCGCCCAGCGATCCGGCGCGGTTCTCGAGGTTCGTGAGCCCGTCGCCGCGCCGGGCCGTCGCCGGATCGAAGCCGGCGCCGTCGTCGTCGACCTCGAGCACCGCCTTGTGGCCCTCGTGCCGGAGCGTGACGCGACAGGTGGTGGCGTGCGCGTGACGCCCGATGTTCGACAACGCCTCCCGCGTGAGCTGCACGACGTCGCTGGCGACGGACGCGAGCCCGGCCGCGACCTCCTCGTCGAGCTCGATGATCGTGACGACGCCGCTCTGCGCCTGGAACTCGTCGACGAGCGTGCGCAGCGCCTTGTCGAGCTCCCGGTCGGCGAGGATGCCCGGCCGTAGGCCGAAGATGTAGTTGCGCAGGTCCCGGATCACCCGGTCGATCTCGTTGACCGCGCCCTCGATCCTCGTCGTCAGCTCGTCTTCGCTCGTCATCATCCCGGTCGCCTCCAGGCCCATCCCGACGGCGAACAGGGCCTGGATCACGCCATCGTGGAGCTCCTTGGCGATCCGCTCACGGTCTTCGAGCACGACGAGCCGCTCGATCTCCTCTTGGACGCGCGCGTATTCGAGCGCCACGGCGGCCTGATCGGCGAAGGTCTGGATCAGCTCGATCTCCTGACCGGCGAACGCCGGCCGCCCGAGGCGGTTGGCGACCGAGAGGGTTCCGAACGCGCTGCCGCGGGCGTTCAACGGCACCACCACCGTATGACCGAACCCGCCGGCCGAGGCGATCGGGCCCACGTCCCGCTCGTCCGTGGACGCGTCGGCCGTCTGGACCTTGCCGCTGCGGACTACTTCCCCCGAGATCGAGTCCTCGATCGGGAAGATCGTGTCCATCATCCCGGCCGCCTTCAGCCCCTCCGCGTAGGCGACGCGGAGGTGATCGATGCCCTCGGGCACGGCCACGACGGCGACGTCGGCGCCCACCAGCGACAGCGCTCGTCCGGCGATCATCTGGAGCGCGTCGTCGGGGTGAGCCCTCGCGAGGATCGTCTCGCCGATCTCGCGCACGGCCTCGAGCCAGCGCTGACGGGTCGTCGCCTCCTCGTACAGGCGCGCGTTCTCGATCGACGTTCCTGCCTGGGCGGCGAGCACGACCAGGGCCTCCTCGTCCTGCTCGTCGAACGCCTCTGCGTTCCGCTTGTCGGTCAGGTAGATGTTCCCGAACACCCGTCCCCGGGCGGAGACCGGGGCCCCGAGGAACGAGATCATCGCCGGGTGGTTCGGGGGGAACCCGACGGAGGCGGGATGATCGGAGATCCTCGACAGGCGCATCGGGCGGCCCTCCCGCACGAGGAGACCGAGCACGCCTCGGCCGGTCGGCGGGTCACCGATCGCAGCCCGCTGCTCCGCCGTGACCCCGGTCGTGATGAACTCCCGGATGGTGTCGTCCGGGTCGAGGACGCCCAGGGCCCCGTAGGACGCGCCGGTGAGCTCCACGGCCAGCTCGACGATGCGCTGGAGGACAGCGTCGAGGTCGAGCTCGGCCGCCAGGGCCATGCCCGAACGGATCAGTGCGTCGCGTCGGTCCACGTCGGACGCAGCGTAGCGCGGGCACCGTGCCGAGGGCCGACGGGGGGTCGACCGGCCTTCGAGCGACGGGCCGCGGGTCCGGTTCGCGCGGGACGGTCGGCCGTGGGGACCGGGCTCGGCCGCCCCTACGGTGGAGTCGTGAACCGACGGAGGCGATCGACGATGAAGCGGACCGTGGCTGACGTGATGAGCAGGGGGGTCGTGACCGTGGACGGGCTCGCGCCCTTCAAGGAGGTCGTCCGGCTCATGCAGGCCAACGGCGTGAGCGCCCTGCCCGTGGTGGACGAGGACGGCACGATGCTCGGCATCGTCTCGGAGGGCGACCTGATCTTGAAGGAGGACCCCGACCTCGAGGGTCGGAGGCACCTGTTCGAGGGGCACGACAGCGCCGTCGCGCGGACAAAGGCAGCGGCGGGGACCGCCTGGGAGCTCATGACCAGCCCGGTGATCACGGTGGCATCGGACGCTTCGCTCGGCGAGGCCGCGAACCTGATGCGTCGCCACGCCGTCAAACGCCTCCCGGTGCTCGATGCGGACGGCCGGCTCGTGGGGATCGTGTCGCGTGTCGACCTGCTCGAGGTCTTCCTGCGGAGCGACGCCGAGATCGCCGAGGAGGTCCGAGGCGACGTCGTCCGACGGACCCTGTGGATGGAACCGGATACCATCCAGGTCGTGGTGCGCGATGGCGTCGTCCGGCTCCGGGGGCAGGTCGAGCGCCGCAGCCTGCTTCCGGTCGTCGACCGATTGGTCGGGGCCGTCGAGGGCGTCGTCGCGGTCGACGATCGCCTGACCTACGCGCACGACGACGGCCCGAAGGCGGACTCCCTCACGTCGTGGACCGCCCCGATGCCGACGGGCGATCGTCGTTGAGGCCCGCCGGTTGACCGAACGGGAGCGCGGTCTGTCACGCGTGCTCGTCGGAACGGACGGATCCGCGCGGGCGGAGGAGGCGGCCCGGCAGGGCGCTCGGATCGCGTCGGCGCTCGGGGCCGCGTTCGATCTCGTGTACGTGGTTGAGACCGACCGACCTCACGACACCGACGTGGGATCCGAGGCCGAGGCGGCGCTCGAGCGCGCCGCGGCCCGCGCCCGCGAGAGCGGGATCGACACCGTCGGCCGGATCGTCGCGGGCGACGCCGCCGACGCCCTCGTCGCCGAGGCGCGTGAGCACGGCGCCGACCTCGTGTGTGTCGGCCCGGACGGCGGGCTCGGCGCGGCCGTGCACGTCGGGCGTGTGGCCAAGCACGTCCTGGGACAGGCGGACTGTTCGGTGATGCTGGCGCGCGCCGCGGAGGCGAGCTTCCCGACGAGGATCACCTGCGGCGTCGACGGCTCCGACGCCTCCGTGTCGACGGCCTCGCTCGCCTCAGCCATCGCGGCCGCCACCGGCGCCGAGCTCCACTTCCTGCACGTGGTCCCGGTCTTCCGGGGTCGGGACTCCGAGTGGACGCTCGAGGCGGGGGAGGAGAGCCCGCCGGAGCTCGAACCGGCGGTACGAACGGCGACCGATCGCGGGCTCGTTCCCGTCCGGGACATGGCCATGGGGCGTCCGGAGCATGCGCTCGTCGCCGCGGCACGGCGCGACCGGAGCGATCTGCTGGTCGTTGGTCACCGGGGGGTGCGAGGAGTGAGCCGGGTGCTGCTCGGGAGCGTGAGCGAGCACTGCGCCGAGCATGCGCCGTGCTCGGTGCTCGTCGCTCGCCCCTGAGCGCTATCCGAGCGACGCCCGTGCGGCGAGCGGCTTGGGTCGGGCGACCTCCTGCACCCGGATCCTCGCGTCCACGATCGCCGCGCCGCGGGGCAGCACGATCACGGGGTTGCAGTCCATCTCGGCGATCGCGGGATGCCCGTCCACGAGGGCCCCGATGCGCAGGATCACGTCCTCCAGGGCGCCGACATCGGCGGCGGGTGCGCCCCGGAAGCCCTCGAGCAGCGGGAAGGTTCGCAGCGAACGCACCATCTCGGTCGCATCCAGGTCGGTGATCGGCGTGACGCGCACCGAGACGTCGCGCAGCAGCTCGGCCTGCGTGCCGCCGGCGCTGCACGCGACCACGGGTCCGAACGAGGGATCGTGCACCACGCCCACGAGCATCTCGACGCCCGGCTCGACCAGCTCCTGCACGACGAACCCGTCGACCGTCATCCCCGCCGCCTCGATCGTCCGGCTCATCTCCTCGGCAGCCTCCCGGACCGCGCCGGCACCCGACAGGCCGATCCGGACGGCGCCGAGCTCGGTCTTGTGCACGATGTCCGGCCCCTGCGCCTTCAGGGCCACGGCCCGGCCGATCCCCGCAGCCGCCTCGCCCGCCGCTTCGGGCGTCTGCGCGTGGTGCGACCGCACGACCGGCAGCGAGACCGCCGTCAGCACCCGCTCCACCTGCTCCTGGGTGAGCCACCCCGCGCCCTGACCGAGCGCCTCGGCCAGCGTGGCCGTCACCAGGTCGGGATCCATGTCGTGATAGGTCGGGATGGTCCCCTCGGGCCGCTGGCGCCAGCGCCCGTACCGACAGGCGTGCGCCATCGCGATCGCGGCGGCTTCGGGGAAGGCGAAGGACGGGATCCTCGAGCCGGCCTCGCGTAGGTCCGCCGGGAGGTCCTGCGCCCACACCCACGTCGTCGCGATGGGGATCCTCCCGCCGACGCCCTCGACCGCGTCGACGATCGCGTGTCCGATCTCGGCCGCCTTGTCCGCCTGGGGCGGGATGTAGATCACGATCATCGCGTCGACGTCGGGGTCGGCGGCGACGGTCGCGATCGCGCGGCCGTAGTCCTCGGCCGTCGCCGACGCGATCATGTCGACCGGGTTGTTGACCGACGCCTCGGCCGCGAGGAACGACCGGAGCGCTTCCGCGGTTCCGTCCGACAACGGGAGGACCTGCAGGCCGTTGGCCTCGCACGTGTCGGCGCACAAGATCCCGAGACCACCGGCGTTGGTCACGATCGCGACGCGGTTCCCCGTGGGTGCGGGCTGCTTCGCGAGGATCGTGGCCACGTCGAACATCTCCTCGAGCGTGTCGGTGCGGATCACGCCCGCCTGGTCGAACAACGCGTCGACGGTGACGTCGGAGGCGGCGAGGAGCGCACCCGTGTGCGAGGCGGCGGCCCGCTGTCCCGCGGCGCTCCGCCCCGACTTCACCGCCACGACGGGCTTGGTTCGACCCACCGCTCGCGAGAGACGGCTGAACCGCCGCGGATCGCCGAACGACTCGAGGTACAGCAAGATCACGTCCGTCCGAGGGTCCTGCGCCCAGTACGCGACGAGGTCGTTGCCCGAGATGTCGGCCTTGTTGCCGATCGACACGAACGTCGACAGGCCGAGCCCGAGCTTGGCGGCGTGCTGCATCACGGCGAGGCCGAGCGCGCCCGACTGGGAGAGGAACCCGACGTTGCCGGCCGGCGGGTAGACGGTGGCGAAGGTGCCGTTCAGCCGGACGTCCTCGGCCGTGTTGACGATCCCCATGCAGTTCGGACCGATCAGACGCATCCCGTAGGCGCGGCAGATCTCGACCAGGTCCTGCTGGAGATCCGGCCCGACCCCACCGATCTCGTTGAACCCTGCCGAGATCACGACCAGGCCCTTGACCCCCTTCTCGCCGCACGCCCGCGAGACGTCGGAGACCAGGGCCGCCGGCACCACGACGAACGCGACGTCGACCTCACCGGGGACCTCCCCGATCGACGGGTACGCCACGACGCCGTGCACGAACGGAGCCTTCGGGTTCACCGGGTAGACCGGCCCCTGGAACTCGGCCATCAGCAGGTTCTCGAACAGCTGGCCGCCGATGCTCGTGGGGTCGCGGGAGGCGCCGATCACCGCGACCGAACGGGGGGACAGGAAGGTCTCGATCGCGCCGACGGCCGCCTGCGTCTCGCGCTGTTCGTACTGCCCGATCGCCTCGTCGGTCAGCACGATCGGGAACTCGACCTCGATCGACCCGGGGGTGGCCCGGATCGACACCGTGAACCCGCTCGCGCGGAACACGTTGATCATCGCGTGGTTCTCGGCGAGCACCTCGGCGACGAACGTCGTGATGCCGTGCCGGACCGCCTCCTCCGCCATCTGGCCGAGCAGGATCGACCCCATGCCCCGGCCCTGGAACTCGTCGGCGACGGACAGGCTGATCTCGGCGCGCCCGCCGTCGATCCGGATGTATTGCGAGCCTCCGATCATCGTCCCCTCATCCCCGCCGTGCAGGACCAGGAGCGTGAGGTGGTCTTCGTAGTCGACGTCCACGATCTTGCTGGCGAGGCCGCCGACGTCGATCGCCTGGGACCAGAACCGCAGACGCCGCGTCTCGGGCGAGAGCCCGATCAGGTAGTCCTCGACGCGGGTCCGGTCGCTCGGTCGCGCCGGACGGATCCGCACCGTCGAGCCGTCCCGCAGCGCCACGTCCGAGACCAGGTGTTGTGGGAACGTGTCGGACGACATGCGGCCATCCTAGTGGGACGACCGAACCCGCCGGTCGGACGCGTCAGGCGGCCGACTCGACCTCCGCGAGGGCGGGCGCCGGGGCGACCGTCGCGCCGACGCTCCGGCGCGCCGGGCGCTCGGCACGCTCCGGGCGGTAGCCCGCCGTCAGGCCCCGCAGGACGACGAGGAACACCGCGATGGAACCGGTCGCGACGTAGGTCCACCACATCCACGGCCGCGTGGTGTCCGACCCCGAGAAGACGCCGTGGACCATCGACATCACGAACATCGGCACGGCCACCAGGTGCGAGCGTCGCCACCACTTGGTACCGATCTTCTTGCGCATCCACGACGTCACAAGGACGAACACCATCGCGTACATCGCGATCACACCGAACGCGGTCGCGATGGGCCGGTACGAGCTGACGCCCGGGATCAGCACGTCCTTCACACCGAACGGCATGAACGAGTCGACGAGCAGTCCGCCGAGGTGGATGGCGAGCAGGAACAGGCCGCACGTCGCCACGAACTGATGGATCGAGGTGGCCGAGGCCTTCGAGACCCTCCGCCCGAGCGCACCCGTGGTCGAGACCAGGCCCCAGGCGACGGACAGGAACACCATCAGGTAGGCGCCGATCCCGGCGGCGCGAAGGAGCACCCACGTCGTCATGCGGCAACCTCCAGCGGGTCGATGTTCGTCACGATCCGCCCGTCCCGGAGCACGAGCAGGGCAGGACCCCGGTCCAGCGACGGCTCGCCACCGAGGAGCGCGTCCTTCGACGCGATCTCGGCATCGGCGCACGTAGGGGCCCAGACCGTGGCCTGCAGGACCGGTCCGGTCGACGGAGCTCCCGTCGCCGGGTCGATCAGGTGATGCAGGCCGGGTCCCCAGGCGCGCCGGGTCACCGACGAGGTCGCGAGCGCGCCGTCCTCCAACACGATCCGTCCGACGTCGGTGTCCGAGGACTCGGGGTCCTCGACGGCGACCTCCAGACCACCGACGGGCGGCTCACCATCCAGACGGAGGTCGCCCCCCGCCTCGATCAGCGCCCACGGCAGGCCTGCCGCCAGGGCGGCTCGAGCGGCCCGGTCGACGGTCCACCCCTTCGCCACGCCGCCGAGATCCAGCGCCACCCCGTTGGGGAGCCGGAGACGTCGGCCGTCCAACCGGACGTCTCCGGCTCCGCCCGCGGGCTTCCCGGCGTGGAGCTCGACACGAGCACCCGCCAGGATCTCGTCGAAGTCCCGGTCGTACCCGGCGGCGACCATCGCACCGAGCAACGTCGGATCGAACCGCCCGTCCGTCTGCTCCCACGCCGCGAGGGCGAACCCGACCAGCTCGGCGAACGGCGGGGACACGGTGGCCCACGAGCCGGCCGCTGCGTTCACGCGCGAGAGCTCGCTGTCGCCGCGGAACCGCGAGAACCGGAGCTCCTCGCGTTCGAACGTGGCTCGGACGTTCGCCACCGCCGGCTCGAACGCTCCGTGACCGGCCGGGCCGATGCACCGGACCCTCGTGCCCATCGCACGGAAGCCGGCTCGGGCCATCCCCTCGGCGATCCCCGCCGGCATCACGAGCCTCCCGTCGAGGTCGCGGCCGGGGCGGAGCTCACCGAGCTCGTCCCCGACGAGGCGGAGCCTCCCGAGATGTACCGGACCTGGGCCGGGGCGGAGGGCTTGGTGACGATGATCCGCCGGGTGATCTTGCGGACCACGACCGTGGGCCGCTGGCGCGTGCTGGCGGCCGCGTCTTGCGGCGGCTTGGGAACCGCCCCGAGGATCGCGGCCGGCGCGAGGAACGCGAGCGCGCCCGCCACCCAGGCCCACGCGCGCAGCTCACGCTTGGAGGCGCGCGGGCGTCGGACCTTCTCGGCCTGCTCAGTCATCTTCGTAACCGCCGGATCCGCCCTGGGACCCGGACGACCCCTCGTCGCCCTCGAACTCGGACTCGGACTCGGACTCGGACTCGTTGCCCTGACCCGGACACGGAGCTGCTGGCGGGTGCGGCGGCGATGACGTACCTGACCGCGCCCGCCGACTTCTTGGCCTTCTTGTGGATCGTGACCGTGTGCTCGACCGTGCGGACCCTCGGTGCCGTCCGGTCACCGCCGGCGGAGGCCGTGCTCGCGCCGAGGAGCCCGAGCGACAGCGCCGCCGAACCGGCCAGCAGCGCCGCCACCAGGCCTCCGGCCACCACCATCGCGAACCGCTTCTTCATCCTGTCCACCTCCTGTGTCGGTGACTCCACGGTAGGGGGAGGCGGGTGAGCCCCCAGCCAGGCGGACGCTAAGGGTCGGATAACTCTCTTGGCCTCGGCCGAGGCCGACCACGCCAGGTCGGGCCGCGGGTGCCTGCAGGGCCGAACCACCCTCTCGAGTAGGGTCGCGCGGCCCTGAGGATGGCCCCGCATATCGGCCACGCTTGCCTCGGAGCCCAGCCGGGAGGGCGCCGCAGAGGTGCCGAACCGGGTGAAGGAGGTGTCGTCGGTGTTCCACAGGATCCTTCTCGCGGTCGACGGCTCCGGCCACGCCAAGAAGGGGGTCCCCATCGCGGGCGACCTCGGGCGCCGGTACGGGGCGGAGGTCATCGTGTTCCACGTCCGCGAGCACGAGATGAGCTGGGCGGGCGACATCGACGTCGAGACCGAGCAGGAGTCCCGCGACCTGGTCGACGACATCGTTCGCACGCTGAAGGACGAGGGGACGAGCGCCCGCGGCGAGGTGCTCCGCGCGCCGCTCGGTCAGACGGCCCGGGCGATCCTCGATGCCTGCACCGACGAGGACATCGACCTCGTCGTCATGGGCAGCCGAGGGCTGTCCGAATGGGGACGCCTGCTGATGGGGAGCGTCGCCCACAAGGTCGTGCATCTGGCGCACGTGCCCGTGCTCGTCGCGCGCTGAGCGCGGCCCGCGGGGACCATGGCCGGGGTCGGCCTCACGCGGACGTGATCGGGGCGACCCAGATCGGGGTCGTCGTCGGGGCGTCCGAGCACGACGACGGTTCGACCGTCACGGCCATCAGATCGTTGCCCGCCACCTCGCGGTCGGCGAACGCGAACACGGAGCCGTCCTCCCCGGGGCGGACGCAGACGGCGGAGGCCGGCGTCTGCCCCTCGATGAGCCAGAGCTCGTACACCTTGCCCGGCGGGAGCGGTTCGAGGCCCGACCCCTGCAGGTAGATGCCCGGTTCGCCCGGCGTGAACGCCGCGGTGATCGTCCCGGTGAGGTTCGGATCCTGTGGCTCGAGGGCGAGCACCGTCGCTTCCGGGGGCACCTCGCCGCCGCCGAACACCGCCGCCCCGACGACCGCCCCGCCGACGAACAGCACCAACGCGGCGGCGACGGCGACGAGCGGCCGCAACCACCTCCTGGCCGAGGCCGTCCCCCCCGGCTGGGGTACCTGCGACTGCCCGAGCGCGAGCTCGATCGTCTCGTCCGCGAACCCCTCGCGCACGGGGACCGGATCCAGCGCGAAGGCGAGCCCGCCGGCCACCTCGCCGTACGCGGTCTCCAGGCGCCGGCACTCCTCGCAGTCGGGGCCGTGCGCCGCCATCTCCCGCTCGAGCTCGGCCGCGTCCTCGGGTTCGAGCGTGCCGATCGACCGGACCACGATCAGCTCCTCGATCCGCTCGTGGCTGCGCATCATCGCTGCAGCCCTCCCATCGAGGTGCGGAGACGGCGCATGCCGAGCAGCGTCCGCGACTTCACCGTCCCGAGCGGCAGGTCGAGCCTGTCCGAGATCGTCGACTGCGAGAGGCCGTCGAAGTACATGAGCTCGATCACCTGACGCTGTTCGGCTGGCAGGGTGGCGAGGGCGGCGCGGACCGCCTCGCGCTCCTGCGGCAGCCCGAGCTCGTCCACGACGTCCTGGGCCGGGTCGGGTTGGACGACCGGGTCCGAGCGCTGCGACTCCTCGACGCGGCGGCGCTGCGACGCTTCCCGTCGCACGGCGTCGACGGCACGGTGGTGCACCATGCCCATCAGCCATGCGCGGACCGACCCCCGCTGCGGGTCGTAGCCCGCCGGGTCGCGCCACACCGCCAAGAACGCCTCCTGCACGATCTCCTCCGCGAGGAACGGCTGTCGCGCGACGCGGCGCGCGAGCGCCATCGCGCTCGGCGCGTACCGCCCGAACAATCCTTTGAGGGCCTCGCCGTCGCCAAGACGGATCCGCTGGACGAGCTCCGCGTCTCGGGCGTCGGAGAGGTCGGTCGTCACGGAAGCCTCCCGCGACGCGCGGGCATCGAGCGCCTCGAGGAGCGAAGCCGGAGCCACGGTCGCGTGCCGTCCTTTCCTCGCGATGCATTCGCGGTCCCGGGGTGCTCGGATCGGCGAGCCCGGTTCCACCGGGCGGTCCTCATGCGCCGGGGATGCCGGAGGGGCCCGAGCCGGCCGCCGGGCGCCGCATCCGCCGGTCGGCCTCCGCGATCAGGTCCTCGAGCGCGACCGGATGCTCGGGGTCGTACGAGGCCGCTCCGACCGACAGCGACGGCCCGGTTTCGTGGCCGGTCTCCGCGTTGTGGGCGGCGACCGCCTCGACGATCCGCTCGAGCACGATCGGCTCCGAGCCCGGGACCGCTCCCGCCAGCAGCACGCAGAAGGCCCCGGCCCCCACCCGAGCCACGACGTCGGACACCCGGACCGCCGAGCTGATGACGGTGGCGGCATCGGCGACCGGGCCCTCGCCCGGGGTATCGCCGTCCTCGTCGACCCGGAGGAACACGATGATAACGGGGTCCTTGGAACGATCGGCCAGCCGGAAGTGATGGTTCGCCAGCAGGTCGAACCCCCTCGCGTTCAACAGCCCGGTGAGCTCGTCGAAGGCTTGGTAGCGGCGGAGACCCGCCTCGACCTTCCGCAGGGTGGCGGCGTACCGGATCGCCCGGGCGACCAGGTCGGCCGCGGCGTCCGGCGGGACGACGTCGCTCGCGCCGGCTCCGAACGCATCGCTCGGCTCGGCCTCGACGGCCCCGACCACGATGACCGGCACCTCGGGGGCGCGCTCGCGCAGGGACGAGATCACGTCGGTGCCGGACGCGTCGGGCAGGTCGAGGGACGTGTACACCACGTCGATCCCGCCGTCGGCCAGGCGCGCCAGGGCGCCGAGCATGTCCTCGGCGATCTCGACGGTGCAGCCCTCGAGTCCCCCCGGGTCGACCCCGACGGCCAGCACCGCGAGCTTCGGTTCGCGGATCGCGTTCATCGACCCGTGAAGCCTATCCCGGCGGCGCCGCCGTTCGTCGTCGCCGAGGTCATCATGCCGGCCCGATCAGCCGAGCGCGGCCCGGATCGACTCGAGCGACGAGGGGTTCTCCAGGCTGGACAGGTCGCCCGGCTCCGCCCCGACCACCGTCGCCCGGATCGCCCGTCGCAGGATCTTCGCCGAACGGGTCCGGGGGAGCTCGGGGACCACGATCACGCGTGCCGGCCGGAACGCCTTGCCCAGATGCTCGGCCACGAGGGCCGAGAGCTCCTGCGGGAGCCGTTCCGAGGCGGCGTCCGTCGCGACCACGAAGCACCAGACCGCCTCGCCCTTGACCGGGTCGGGGACGCCGACGACGGCCGCCTCGATGACGGCCGGGTGCAGCGTCAGGATGCTCTCGACCTCCGCCGGTCCGAGGCGCTTGCCCGCGACGTTCATCGTGTCGTCGCTGCGTCCGTGCAGGAACCAGGAACCGCCCTCGTCGACGCTCGCCCAGTCGCCGTGGCACCACACGCCGGGGAATCGGCGCCAGTAGGCGTCGAGGTAGCGCTCGGGATCGCCCCGCAGGCCGCGGGTCATGCTCGGCCACGGCTTGCGGCAGACGAGCTCGCCCACCTCGCCGGGACCGGACTCGGTCCCGTCGGCGCGGAACACCGCGACGTCCATCCCGAGCGCCGGCCCGCGCAGGGTGCACGGTTCGAGCGGGCTGATCGGATGCGGCGAGAGGAAGCAGGCGCCCACCTCGGTCCCGCCCGACAGGTTGATGATCGGCAACCTCGACCCGCCGATCTCCTCGAAGAACCACCGGTAGGGCTCGGGGTTCCACGGTTCGCCCGTCGAGGCCAGGATGCGCAGCGACGAGAGGTCGTGCGAGCGCACCGGCTCCTCGCCGGCGGGGATGAGGGCGCGGATCAAGGTGGGGGAGACCCCGAGGTGCGTGACGCGGTGGCGCTCGATCATCGACCAGAGCCGGTCGGGGCCGGGATGGTTCGGCGCCCCGTCGAACAGGAACACCGTGGCCCCGAGGGCGGTCGCGCCGACGATCTCCCACGGCCCCATGATCCACCCGAGGTCGGCGAACCAGAAGAGCAGGTCGCCCTGCTGCACATCGGTCTGGTACGCGACCTCCTCCGCGATCTTCACGAGGAAGCCGCCGTGGACGTGGACCGCGCCCTTCGGCTTGCCGGTGGTCCCGCTCGTGTACGCGATGAACAGCGGATGCTCGGGATCCAGGCGCGCGGTCTCGAACCGGCCCGGGTGCGCCGACAACAGGTCGTCCCAGCGGAGATCGCGCGCGGGGTCCCACGGCGCATCCGAGCGACCGGCGCGATCGACGACGATCACGTGACCGACGGACGGCACGGCGGCCACGGCCTCGTCGGCGGTCTCCTTCATCGGGACGGGCCTGCCGCGCCGCGGGAAGCCGTCGGCCGTGATGAGCACCCTCGCCTGCGCGTCGTCGAGCCGCTTGGCTACCGCGTCGGCGCCGAACCCCGAGAACAGCGGCAGCCACACGGCCCCGAGCTTGGAACAGGCCATCACCGCGACGACGGCCTCCGGCGTCGGCGGCAGGAAGATCCCGACTGCGTCGAGCGCCGCGACGCCGAGCGCGGCGAGGGCGTTCGCGAGGCGATCCGAGCGCTCGCGCAGCTCGCGGTACGAGACCCGCCGCGTCGACCCCTCCTCGCCCTCCCAGACGATCGCGATCGCGTCGGGGGTGCGTTCGGCCCACCGGTCGACGCAGTCGTGCGCGAGGTTCACCGAGCAGCCACCGAACCACGTGGCCCATTCGATGCCGCGCGACATATCGAGCACCTGCGTGTAGGGCTCGTAGAACTCGAGGCCGAGGTCGCGGATCGCCGCGTCCCAGAACCACTCGACGTCGTCGGTGGAGCGCCGGATCAGCTCCTGCTCGGTGGCGATGCCGTTCGCGCGCATGAACCGGGTGACGTTCGCCCGCTCGACGACCTCGGCCGAGGGTCTCCATACGATCGTCACGGCCTGCCCCGCTTCCTTCTCCGGGAGGACTTGTACGCTCTGCCCATCGGGAGCGCCGCCGTCCCCGAACCCAAGCCTATGACCCCGGACCCCACGACGCCCCCCACGACGCCCCCCACCACGGCGACCGCACATCCGCATCCGCACGTGCGCAGGGTGTTCCTCGCCGCCACGGCCACGGTGTCCGCGTTCGTCATGGTGGTGGCCGCGGTCGTCATGGGCTCGTACTTCTGGGCCGACGCCCAGATCGAGCACATCCCCGACCTGCCCTCGTCGGCCTCCGGCGCCACGGGTCCGCCGGACATCGCCGGCAAGTGCGACGAGCGGGCGTGCAACTACCTCCTGCTCGGGAGCGACTCGCGCAAGGGACTGACGCCCGAGGAGCTGATCGCGTTCGGCACCAACGCGCACATCGGGGGCGAGAACCGCGCGGACACGATCATCCTCGTGCACACGCGCCCGGACCGGAAGGAGGCGACCTTCCTCTCGTTCCCGCGCGACCTGTGGGTCGACATCCCCGGCATGGGCGAGGGCAAGATCAACTCGGCGTTCGAGGGTGGCATCGACGGCGGCGGCCCGCAGCGCGTCGCCCGGACCATCAAGAGCATCACGGGGATGCAGATCCACCACGTCCTGTACGTGAACCTGCTCGGCTTCCAGAAGGTCGTCGACGCGCTCGGGGGCGTCGACATGTGCGTCCCGTATCCGATGGTCGACGAGCTGACCCTGCTCGACATCCCCGCGGGGTGCCAGCACTTCGACGGGCGGACCGCGCTCGCGTACGTCCGGACTCGCCACCAGCCGTGCGACACGGTGCCGGACTTCGCGCGCATCAGCCGCCAGCAGCAGTTCCTGCGCGCGGTGATCGCGAAGCTGCTCCGTCCCGGCGAGCTGCTCCGACTGCAGCAGCTCGTGCCCGAGCTCCTCGGCAACCTCGTCGTGGACGAGGGGCTGAACCCGGCCGAGCTGGTCTACCTCGCCGGGCTGCTGCAGGGGGTGGGGACGGACAACGCGGACTTCCGCGCGCTGCCGACGGTCCCCGAGGGCATCTACGACTCGAACGGCACCTTCCTGTCGATCGTCCGGATGGTGCAGCCGGACGCGGACGAGCTGCTGCGCCGGATCCGAGAGGGCAAGCCGCTCGGCGACCTCGGGCAGGCGCTCTCGCAGACCGCGCCGTCGCCGGCCAACATCGTCGTCTCGGTCGTCGACCGCGACGGCAGCCCGGTGGCGCCGCACGTGTTCGACATCCTCACCGAGGGTGGGTTCAACACCTCGCCGGGCGTGATCGACACGACGAAGGTCAACCTGCCCACGAAGGGTTCGATGATCCTGTACGCGGCGGGCGCCGAGGAGATGGCCAAGGTCGTGGGGACGTACTTCGGCAACCTGGATCTGGTCCCCGCGCCGCCCGGGGCGCTGCCGAACGGTCAGGACGTCGCGGTCGTGGTGGGGAGCCGGTACGAGGTCCCGCCGCCCAACACCAGCGAACCCGTGGACTGCCCGAACTAGATCCGCCACCGGCGGGCCGTGACGAGCCCGGCCTCCCAGCCCGGCGCGCGGCCCCGGACCGGCGGGCGGATCGCGTCCGTCGGGAGGCCGCTTCGAGCCAGGAGCCACGAGACCACCGAGTTCGAGTTCCACATGTCGCCCGTCCCGAGCTCGTCCCGGCCCCACACGAGCGCGGGGACCGAATCGACGAGGTCGAGGACGTGACGCGCCCGCTCTTCGTCGTCGCTCAGGCGTTGCGGACTCGCGACCGCTTCGAGGGCATCCGGGATGACCCCGTCGCGCCAGCGGCGAACCTCGTAGCGGCAGACGCGGAACCGAGCGATCCGGGGGCTGAAGACCGGACCCTCCAGGACCACGCCGCGCGATGCCGGCCGAGCGTCGGGGATCGGCCACGCGGTCTCGATGACGAAGCGTCCCCCTGCCACGCTCACCTCGAGCGCGGAGTGGTAGAGATCGAGCGCCCGTCGCCGTTCGCGGTGAGCCCGGATGGCCTCGTAGAGGCGCCCGTTCAGCCGGACGAAGTGGCCGCCCGCGCCGAGCGGGAGCCAGTACAGGTCGATGGCGGCCATCTACGGACGCCAGGCCAGCGCGGCATCGAGCGCCCCGAACGCGACCTCGGGCACGTAGAGCCGGCGGACGAGGTCCCGGCCGTTGCGAGCGAGCGTCGTCCACAGCTCGTCGTCGCGCAGGATCCGTTCGAGCGCCGCGAGCAGCCGCTCGGGGTCCTCGGCCACCAGCAGGTGCTCGCCCGAGGTCACGTCGAGCCCCGCGGCGCCGTCGGGTCCGGTCACCACCGGGAGCCCGCGCGCCAGCGCGTTCAGCACCTTCACCTTGGTCCCCGACCCGCCGACGCCCACGTCGACGAAGCATCGCGCCCGCGAGTACAGGACCTCGTCGTCCTCGACCGGCCCCGCGAACTCGGCACCGCGGCTCCGGTAGACCTGGCGGACGAGGTCCTCGGCCGCGCCCGATCCGGCGACGACCAGGCGCGCGGCCGGCACGCGTTCGAGCAGCGGGGGAAAGTCCTCGCGGAGGAAGCGCCCGAGTCCCTCGGCGTTCGGCGGCCACGAGAGCGTCCCGAGGAACAGCAGGACGGGGTCGGCCGGAGGGGTCAGCTCGGGGCGTTCGAGCAGCGCCGGGTCCGCGACGTTGGGGAGCAGGGAGATCTCGGGTCCGGTCGCACCGAGCGCCGCGAGCGCGTCCCGATCCCGCTCGGACACCGCGAACACGACGTCGAACCGTGACAGCAGGGTCGCCTCGTACCGGCGGACCCGGCCGGCCTCCATGCGCACGAGCCGGCGCCGGAACGCCGTGGTCTCGAGCTCGGCGTGGCGTTGCCACATCACGTGCTCCGCGTTGTGCTCGTGGAACAGCCGGAGACCCCCGAACGCGTCCGGGACGTACTGGGCCATGAGCCAGCCGTCGACGAACACCGCGTCGTAGCTGCCGGAGGCGACGAGCTCGGCGACGCGGTCGGTCATCTCCGCACTCCGGTTCCGCTCGATGCTGAATGGCACGCGCGCGGCGTAGCTGGAGACGAGGTGGCGGACCGAGCGACCGCGTTCGAACGGGACGGATTCCACGCGGCCGGTCGATCGCGCCCACTCGGGTTCGTCGCGGCCGCGGAAGCACGCGACGTCGACGTCGTGGCGGGCCTCGAGGTAGGCGAGCAGCGCCGCCGACTTGATCGTCCCGCCGCTGCGCGGTTGGTCTAGCTGGCGGGCCGTGAGGAACAGGACGCGCACTCAGCCGCTCCGATCCAGGAGCGCGAGGACGGGGAACACGACGGTCGCGCGGACGATCCGCGGCCATCGACGGGGTTCGAGCGCGAGGCGCCACAGCCACTCGAGCCCGAGCGTGCGGAACGCGCGGGGCGCACGGGGCTTGGACCCCGCCCACATGTCGAACGCGCCGCCCACGCCGACCATGATCCGCACCGACGGGAACGCGTCCGCGTGCCGGTCGATCCAGCGCTCCTGCTTGGGGGCGCCGAGCCCGACCAAGACGACCGTGGGCGCGGCCGAGCGGATCGCGTCGACCATCGCGTCGTCGGCGTCCGCGGATCGCGCGAACCCACCTTCGTCGAAGGCCACGCCGGCGCCCGCCACGACGACCTTCAGGCCGGGGAGGGCGCGCCACCTCGCGGCGGCGCGTTCGGCGACGTCGGCCGTGCCGCCGACGAACGCGACGGTCTCGCTGCGTTCGGCGACGAGGCGAAGCAGCAGCGCCGCGATCTCCACGCCGGGCCACCGCCGGACCGAGCGGCGGCCGCGCAGCATCTGCACGAGCGCGACGCCCGTCCCGTCGGGGAGCGCGAGGTCGGCCGAGCGCAGCACGTCCGCGTACGCGGGGTCGTCGCGGGCGTGCAGGAGGATCTCGGGGTTCGGCGTGAAGACGCGGAACGCCCGGTCCCCGTCGAGGAACCCGCTGACGACGGTCCGGAACTGGTCCACCGAGTCGAGCTCGTCCAGGCGCACACCGAAGATGAGCGACGACACTAAGGCCACACCACCGCGTCCCGCGTGAACCACGCGTACAGCCGCTCGGCTCGCCGCCGGAGCGCCGGCGGGGCCTCGCGCTCGTACAGCTCGGCCATCTGCGTCTTCAGGCCCTCGCGCACCGATGAGGGGCGCGGGACGATGCGCTCGAGGCGTTCGCCGCCGCCGCGCCGGTCCCGCCAGTCCTCGTCGATCTCGCGGAGGCAGCGCGCCACGTTCTCCTCGGTGGGCTCGAACTCGGCGTAGCCGGTCCCGAACCGCGCGTTGAGCCGGCGGGTGATCGAGCCGAGCTCGCCGCCGACCACCTCGGCGAACGTTCCTACGACCAGGTCGCCGCGGTGGGGGATGAGCGGCTCGTAGAAGGCGCAGAACCCGCGCAGCAGGTCGGCGTACGTCCGCGCGGGATGGCGGATCCGGCTGCTCACGACCGCGCCCTGCGGCTCCCTGATCAGCACGAGCGCCGGCACGCCCAGCCGGATCGCCGCGATCACGTGACCCGACGCGTGGGTGTGGTGCGCGATCCGGACGCTCCTCGGCTCCTGGGCGAGCCGGAACGCCGCGATCGCGAACGAGGACGCGCAGCGCGGGTACGACTCCACGAGCAGGTCAGTCCGCGAGTCGACCAGCTCACCCTCGCGGCGCAACCTGGCCAGTGGCACGGCGAGCGAGGGATACGGAGCGAGTCGCGTCATGACCGAATACCGGATCCGGTCCACGCGAGGATGCTACCGCTCGGCCGGTGCCGGCCGCCTCGAGCGGCGATACTGCCCGCGTGCGGATCGCGATCGACGCTCGTCCCGCCTCCGACGCCGAACCCACGGGCGTCGGCCACTACACGCGCCGGATGCTGCAGCACCTGCCGGACGCGATGCCGGCGGAGCGGATCGTCGCGTGGCACCTGCGGGACGGCGGCCCGGATCTGCCGCGTTCCACGAACCTGACCGACCACCGTTCCCGGGTCCCGACGGTCCTCGAGCCGGTCTGGCGCCGGCTCGAGGTCCCGAGGCTCGAGCGGCTCGTGCGCTTCGACGCGCTCCTCGCGACGAACTTCCTCCCGCCGCCGACGCGCAGCGACGGCGTCGTGCTGGTCGTCCACGACCTCGCGTTCGAGGTCCTGCCCGAGACCGGGCCGGGGTTCGGCGATCGGTGGCGACGGCGGTTCGACGGGTGGTTGCGGCGGGCCGCCGCGGTGATCGTCCCGTCGGTCAGCGCGAAGGCCGACCTGCTCGAACGGCACCGGATCGACGAGGGCCGCGTGCGCGTGATCCCGCACGGCGCCGACCCGTTCGCGCCGGCCCGCGCCCGACGAGGTCGAGCGCGTCCGCGCGCGCGTGGGCGTCCTGGGCCCGTTCGCGTTGTTCGTGGGCGGGATCGAGCCGCGCAAGAACCTGCGCGCGCTCGTCGACGCGTTCACGCGCCTGCGGGACGCGGAGGCGTGGCTCGTGATCGCCGGGGGACGCGTGCACTGGGCGCCCGACGCCGTCGAGGATCTCCGGGCGCGGGTCGACGCGCTCCCGGACGGCGTCCGGCGGCGCGTCGTGCTCGCCGGCTACGTCTCCGACGCCGAGAAGCGCGCGCTGCTGGCCGGCGCGACCGCGCTCGCGTACCCGTCGCGGTACGAGGGGTTCGGCTTCCCCGTCCTCGAGGGGTTCGCGGCCGGCGTCCCGGTGCTCGTCTCGACCGCGGCGTCGTTGCCCGAGGTCGCCGGGGACGCCGCGATCGCGGTCGACCCGGACGACGTCGAGGCGATCGGGGACGGGCTCGACCGGCTGTTCGGGGATGCCGCCCTGCGCGAACGGCTCGCCGCCGCCGGCCGGGCGCGGCTGCCGATGTTCTCGTGGGAGCGGTCGGCCTCGGCGACGGCGGAGGTGCTGCGGGAGGCCGGGGGGCGTTCGGCTGCGTCTGGATAGACTCGGGGCACCCCATGAGGACCCCCGCGCATCGACGCGCACTGCCTTGGCTCGCAACCATCTTGGGGCTGGGGCTGATCGCGGCCGCGTGCAGCACGAGCCAGGCCGAGCCGGCGCCGCCGAGCTCACCCGCCGCGTCGCCGAGCCCGAGCGTGATCACGACCGGGCACCCGGAGGCGTTCGACGCGGCCTCGCTCGACACCGCGACGCCCATCAAGCACGTCGTGTTCCTGATCAAGGAGAACCGGACGTTCGACCACCTCTTCGGCACGTTCCCCGGGGCGAACGGCGTCACGAGCGGGATGGCCTTCGGGCAGCCTCGGACGCTCACGCGCGGCACCGACGGCCGCGTCCCCGGCGACCTGCCGCACTGCTACACGTGCGCGCTCACCGCGTGGGACGAGGGGAAGATGGACGGCTTCCTGCAGGGTGAGCACGCGCCGTGGGCGTACACGCAGCTGCACGAGGACCAGCTGCCGAACTACTGGCACTGGGCACGGCAGAACGTCCTGTTCGACAACTTCTTCGCGAGCGCGCAGGGTCCCTCGTTCCCGAACCACCTGTACTCGATCGCGGCGACCTCGGGCGGCGCCCACGACAACCCGCGGAGGGAAGGCCTCGCCCGCGACTCGAACACGTTCGGCTGCGACGCGCCACCCATGCAGACCGTCGAGGTGTACGACAGCGAGGGTCGCATGCGGAAGGTGCCCCCGTGCTTCGACTTCCTCACGGAGGGCGATCTGCTGAACGGCGCGAGCATCCCGTGGGCCTACTACGCGGCGAGCGAGGACCAGGAGGGCTACATCTGGTCGGCGTACTCGGCGATCCGCCGCTACCGCATGCACGAGGACCGCTGGCAGCAGCACATGTTCCCGGTCGGCGACGTCGTGCAGGACATCCGCGACGGGCTGCTCCCGCCCGTCACGTGGATCACGCCGAGGTTCGAGCTGTCCGAGCATCCCGAGTACAACTTCTGCCACGGCGAGAACTGGTCCACCCAGGTGATCGACGCGATCATGCGCTCGCCGATGTGGGACTCGACCGCGATCTTCCTCACGTGGGACGACTACGGCGGCTTCTACGACCACGTGCCGCCGCCGCAGGTCGACGACTTCGGCTTCGGGATCCGCGTGCCGATGCTGGTGCTCAGCCCCTACGCGAAGCAGGGCGAGGTGAGCAGCGAGCTCGGCGAGTTCTCGAGCGTGCTCCGGTTCATCGAGGACAACTGGGGCCTCACGCAGCTCACGAGGCGCGACCAGCAGGCGACGCCGATGCTCTCCGCGTTCGATTTCGAGCAGGAGCCGAGGGCGCCCGACCCGCTGCCGCTCCGAGACGACTGCATGGGCCCCATCTGGGCCCCGGCGGACTGAAGGCCGGAGCAGGGCACAGAAACTGGCGCAAGAGGAGCGCTTACGCCAACTTAGCCCTTAACCTTGCGTACTGAGCATGATTGCGCCAAGATGCCAGGCATGAGAGGCACCCTCGTGAAGCGAACGTGGGCGTATGACCCGACGCTCCACGCACCGGCCCGGTATCGACGTGCCTGTGCCTATGAGGCCTTCGTGCCCGATCCGCTCAACGACCTCGAACTGAGGATCAGCGGTGAACTGGCGGGGCTCATCTCCGATGCGGAAGCTCAGATCCAAGCGCTCAACCGCACGGCTTCTCCCGCACTTGCGCCGCTCGGCCGGCTCTTGCTGCGGACGGAATCCATCGCCTCCTCGAAGGTAGAGGGCATGCAGGCCGACGCCCGAAGTCTCGCCCGCGGCGAGGTCGCTTACGACACCGGTCGGCGCGTCGGTCCTGAGGTCGCCGAGATCCTGGCCAACATCGATGCGATGCAGTTCGCGATCGAGACGGCAACGGCGCACCCAACGATCATGCCCGCGCACCTCATCGAGATCCAGAGGGTGCTGCTCGCTCGATCGCTCCCCGATCGTGCCGGACGGATCCGTGAGACTCAGGGATGGATAGGCGGGAACGATTACAACCCGTGTGATGCAGCTTATGTACCCGCGCCAGAGGACCGGATCGAACCCTTACTCAAGGATCTCTATCAGTTCTGCAACGACGATCGCCTGCCTCCGATGGTCCAGGCAGCGATCGCCCACGCGCAGTTCGAGACGATCCATCCCTTCGATGACGGTAATGGGCGCACCGGGCGCGCACTCGTCCAGGTGCTCTTCCGGCGGCGGAACCTTGCCCCGGCCTTCGTCCCGCCGATCAGCGTTGTTCTCGCGGCGGAGAAGGAGCGTTACATCGAGGGCCTGATCACCTTCCGAGAAGATGACCTCGCGACATGGCTCGAGATCTTCGCTTCCGCTGCCGCTCGCTCCGCTGACCTCGCCCAGGAGTACCTGTTGCAGGTGAGTGACCTCCAAGAGGGCTGGCGAGCGAAGCTCAAGGAAGCCTCCGATCTTCGCATGGATGCCGCCGCGTGGAGCTTGATCCAGATCCTCCCGGGCTACCCGGTCATCACCGTTGCAGTTGCGATCGCAGCCTTGGAGGCGAGCGGTCGTCGTCGGTCACGAGCGGCGGTTCAGGCGGCGATAGCGCAGCTGGAGGGGGCCGACGTGCTCCATCCGGTGAGTGCCTCGAAGCGGAATCGGGCATGGGAGGTCGATGGCTTGATCGATCTGGTGACTGGTCTCGAGGCGGGTAGATGATTTCAGGAGGTTGGAACGTACCCACGGTCAGATCGACCACAGCTTGACTCGACGACCGGTCTCCCGTGAGCCCCTCCGCGAATCCTACTGCTTCTCCTCCATGTACTTCTTCAACCCGAGGAGCGGGAGGATCCACGCCGCGATGAGCGACGCGGCCCAGACGATCACCGTGGCCGCCAGCCACGTCCCGATCCCGTCGATCGTGAACCCGTCCGAGATGAGGTCGGTGACGATCAACGCGATCAGCGTGGCGATCAGCGCCACTCCACCGAGCGCGGCCGACTGCCGCCTCCGGAACTGGTTCGCCATGAACGGCATCATCAACGCGAGCACGACCGTGAAGATGACGACGTCGATGATGAACGCCGACGCGTCGACGTCCATCCCGTCCAGGACGAGCGAGGCAACCAGCAGGCCCAGGGCGTTGGCCAGCAGCAACACGAGGGTCCGAACCAGGAATCGGATCATGCGGGCGAGCTTATACCCTTTGCCGGCCGGGCTCGCGCCGTTGCGGATCGCGAACCGGCTGAGAGCGCTGGAAGGTGGTCCCGATGAACGAGCCGGTGCCGGCGAGCCACCGTGATCTGCTCGACCAGCCGCTCCCCTCCGTGCTCACGACCGAGATGCCCGATGGGCGGCTGCAATCGACGGTCGTCTGGTGCAACCGTGAGGGCAACCAGGTCCTGCTGAACACGATGCGCGAGTTCCGCAAGGCTCGGAACCTCGCGACGCGGCCTCGAGCGACGGTCCTCATCGTCGATCCGTCGTCGGGCGATCGATGGCTCGAGGTCCGAGGTCCGGTCGAGCTCGAGGACGACGGAGCGCTCGAGCACCTGGATGCGCTTGCACGTCTGTATTCGGGCTCGGCTCCGTACTTCGGCTCGGTCGTGCCCGCGGACCTCGCCGCCTCCGAGCACCCGGTCCGGGTCCGGCTGCGGCCGGTCGTGGTCCGGACCGGACCCTTCCGGGTCCCGGATGGACGCCGGACGGCCCGAGCGTTGCCCCAGGGGTGGAACCTCCTACGAGCATGCGTCGACGAGCCGTCGATCCCGCCCACGCACCGGGACCTGCTCGAACGGCCGCTCCTGGCCGCGCTCAGCACCCGGCTGCCCGACGGCTTCGCCCAGACCCAACCGGTTTGGTTCGAGCGGGAGGGGAACGATCTCCTCGTCAGCACCACGCGGGAGCGACGGAAGGGCCGCAACCTCGAGGCGGACCCACGGGCCACGTTGCTGGTGATCGACCCGGAGGACGATGGACAGTGGATCGAGGTTCGGGGCGACGTCGACCTGGTCGGCGAGGGGGCGGAGGAACAGCTCGATCGGTTGACACGGCGGTACACGGAGCATCCCCGCTTCTACGGGTGGGTGTATCCGGCCGCCCGACGCGAACGCGAGACCCGCGTCATCGCCCGCATCCATCCCCGGCGGATCGTCTGCGACGCGATCCACCGGTGAGCGCGGGCGACGACGGCCGTAGACGGGTGGCGTCGTTGACCGCTCAGCGCTTGCGCGCCTTCCAGACTTCCTCGTTCGGCCAGCGTCGGGCCCACTCGAGGCTGACCCATGGGAAGTGCGTCGTTGACGACTCAGGTGCCTGCAGCTCGACGAGGTCCTCGATCTCGAACCCGCTCGAGCGCAGGAGACGGATCCACTCGCCGTGCGGGATGTGGAACTCTGTCGACTGATCGTCCTGCCAATCGAACCGGTGCATGCCGAAGTGGTCGCGGTGCAGGCGCTCGTCGACCGGCGCGTCCTCGTCGAGCGGCGAGCAGATCGCGCAGAGGTACGAGTTGCCCAGGAACGCGAGCCGGCCGCCCGGCCGGAGGATCCGTGCGGCCTCGGGGATCCACGCGTACGGATCGCACCAGATCGCGGCGCCGTACTCGGAGATCGCCAGGTCGAAGCTTCCGTCGACGAACGGGGTCCGCTCGGCGTCGCCGTGGATCAGCGGGAAGCGCAGGTCGAACTCGGCCTGGAACCGGCGCGCGGTCGCGAGCTGCACCGGCGAGTTGTCGAGGCCGATCGGCCTCGCTCCTCGACGGGCGAGCCACGCCGAGACGTACCCGGTGCCGCAGCCGAGCTCGATCGCGTCCAGGCCCTCGACGTCGTCCAGCATGCCGATGTCGGCCTCCGGCACGCCCCAGGTTCCCCACGACGGCTCGTCGCTCGCCCAGGCCTTCTGCCCCGGCTCGACGAACTCCTCGGCGAAACGGTCCCAGGCCCCCCGGTTACGGATCACGTGGTCATCGGTCACCGGCGAACCATACTGGCCGGAGCCCACGAGGGAGGAGGCAGATGTGATCGCACGGCTGTGGTTCGGACGCACGAAGTCCGAGGACTACGACGGGTACCTGGCGTACATGGAGGAGAGCGGCGTCGCCGCCCTCCAGGCCACCCCCGGCAACCGCGGGGTGATGGTGCTCCGCCGCATCGACGGGGACGAGGCCGAGTTCGGCGTCATGTCCTTCTGGGACTCCCTCGACGACGTGAAGGCGTTCGCCGGCGAGGACGTGGACGTCGCCCGCTACTTCCCCGACGACGAACGCTTCCTGCTCGAGTTCACCCCGAGGCTGAGGCACTTCGAGGTGACCCGGGAGCGGTAGGCGCCATCGCCGAGTCGCGGGCTCTTGTCTGCGGGTGGTGTTGTCGCAGCGTTCTGCGGCAGGAGTGAGAATTGTCACAGTCGTGTCCCCGCGATCGTGCAACCCTTCAGTCACCAATGGAGGCAAATGGATGACATTGGGCTGGGTCGTATTGGTCACGGACGGCACGGTGATCGAATTCGCGCCGGAGTTCTATCGCTCAGGGATCCTTGCGGAGAGTGAAGAGCTCGTCGTTGGGCATGGCTCGTGTCGGCCGGCGGTCAGATTGCGATTCGTGAGCGCCATTCCTGGACGATTTGAAGTCGGTATTCGAGACGTGCGCCTCGTCGAGGTCGACTTGCCGAATGAATCTGAAGGGAAGGAACCTTGGGTGGGCACCTACTGGACGCGAGATGGCTATCCGGATCCCGAAGCGATCATGCTCCCTGACAGGGCCGAGGCTGAAGCTTGGGCGTCCCTCGCCCCTGGTAGGCGAGGGAGTGGCTCAAGGCATCGAGGCCAACGAGTGGCAGATTGCAGCGAGCTTCTTGATTAGAGGGGAAGAGGCGACGGTGGCCAGTCGTGTGAAATCAGTGTGCGGGGTCTTCACGGACTAGCCAACGTCGGCTCGGGCGGCGATTGCCGACAGCCACTCTTTGATCTCCGCCCCTCTCACGACGCGCAACTCACGCATGAATCGGACAACGTCAGCACCTGCAAAGAGTCGGGTTGGAGACCCATCCTCCGAGACCTCCTGCTGCGCCTGCTTCGTAAAGTAGGAAGTCGTGACATACAGGCCGTACTGACCCCGCCCCAAACGAGCAACGAGGCGGGAGACGTCCTTTGGCTTCACTGCAGTCTTCCGCGAGTATCGTTTGACTTCACCGCGGAAATCGATTGAGTACCCGAGTGGCGGTGGGAGCGTGAACGTCCCTTCAAAGTCGAATCCCCCGTCAGCGGTCAGTCTCGTTTGGGAGACGTGGTGGACGATGTCGACTTCCTCAAACAACGAAACAACGGCGCCCTCGAAGACGGCGGGCGACAAGTCCACAAGTTGATGAAGTACTTTGGCTCCGCTGGAATCCTCAGATGGCAGTTGAGCTTCAGTCGTTCGAATGTTTGGCGCCCACACCTTTAGGCGTTCGAGTTTCCCCGCCTGATACAGGCGCCACGCAGGGGGACCCGATCCCTGGAGTTGAGACTCCGTTGTCGCAGTAGCGCGTTGATGCAACCAATCGACGTCGACCGATTCGACATCGAGAATCGACAATTGGGCCCTGTAGTTCCTAACCGGGCGGCCTTTGTCCTCAAACCACGTCAACTCAAGCTCGTCGAAGGCGCAGACTCCGTTGAACTTCACGATGCCTGCCTTCGGTTTGGAGAAGTGGAGGATGGGGGGAACAAGGCTTCGGCGGTTGTCCAGCACTAGGTCAAAGGCGGTTCGGATCGCTCGATTCCCAACGAAGTCGTCGATCATTCGCCGCTCATCGAACTTCGCGTCACCCCAGTATGTGATTCGGCCCGAATTGAGGTCGACGCTGTCTTCCCACGGGTTGGCCCCTGGGTTGGCCGATCGCTCGTGCGTCACGAGGACGATGTATGCATGGATTGGCAGCTGCAGATTCACGAACCTAAACGGTCTGATGCCAGGCATGTTCTTCATACCGCTGCCGGGGATGTTCAGCCAGCGAAGGAACTCGTCCTCCGGGTTGCTTGATGAGCCGGTGTCCCGGTACTCCCTTCCTAGACGATAGGCATTTGACATGGTTACCCCCGTCGCGAAGCATCGCCAAGGGCTCAAACGCTACTCGAACGTGAGCCGCGGAGTTCTTGTGCTACCCGTAAGGCATGCTCATTCGCCGACGCACGTCGGAGAAGCAATGGGTAGCCATGAGGCTGGGCGCACGCCCTGGGTCCGACTGGGTCGGTTCTGACTGCGATCGCTATGCCGCGCACGAGTGTGACGCAATTCACAGACCAACGCCGTGTGGATCGCTCTCATCCACCCATAGACCTATCGAAGGGAAGCGAATGAATGCGTGTTGGGTTCTCATCGTGACGCGCGGCCTACGCGTCTGGCTGCCGCCAGAGGTCTATCTCAACCGTGACCTGGCAGTTCGTGAGGCGGCTCGTTGGCGCGCCATGTTTCGAGTGCCGAAAGCGCCGCGCGGGATCTCCTCCAACGGCCGCGCTCAGCTTCTGGCGCGGACCATGTTCCCGGAGCCTTGGCGAGCGTGCCCTGTCTGGCTCGGCATGTCGTGGACCGAGCTGAGCTACCCGCGCATGAAGATCGAGCTCATGGCTGCCGACGAGATCGAGGCTGCAATGTGGCTGCGGAAGAGAACGCCGAAGGCAGCGAGGATCAACGAGCCCGGGCAGGTTGAGTTCGATCGTCGGGGCGTGCGCACAAGCGCGGGCGTGTTTCGAGTGAAGCGTGTGATGGGATTCTAGGGCGTCAGATCATGGAATCGTCACGGCTGCCCGGTTCGGGACACCCAAACCCCAGTGTTACCCTCACGCCCGATGACCAGCGAGAACGACGCTCGGAGCGCGCTCGAACGCGAGATCTACTGGGCCGAGGACGCCTCGGTTCGGTCTCGGATGGACACCTCCGAGGTTCGGGACCTGCTCCACGACTTCGCGATGCTCATGCGGGCCGACGAGAAGCAGGCCGTCCCGCGCGGCGAGCCCGAGCTCGGGTCGGGCTCGCGGATGCGGCGGAAGACCAAGGTCATGCAGTTCCGGTTGTTCCGGCCGATGCGACGGCGGAACGACCGGCTGCTGGCCGAGTTCGGGGAGCTGGCGGCGGCGCTCGCCGACCGGGTGGTCGCGCTCGAGACCGAGGTGCGGGAGCTGCAGGCCAGGCTCGGGGACGCCGAGTGAGGATCGCGGTCGTCCACCCCCAGACGCCGTTCGTGCGCGGGGGAGCCGAGACGCATACCGAGTCGGTGGTCAGCGCCCTCCGAGAGGCGGGGCACGAGGCCGAGGAGGTCGTGGTCGCCGGCAAGTGGTACCCGGCGACCGAGATCGTGCACCAGATGGCCGTGTGGCGCGCGCTCGACCTGTCCGAATCCAACGGGCTGCCGATCGACATGGTGATCGCGCTGAAGTTCCCCGCGTACCTCGTCCCGCACGAGCGCAAGGTGGTGTGGCTGATCCACCAGCACCGGACCGCGTACGAGCTGTGGGACCACCCGGAGTTCGCCGACCTCGGCAAGCAGGTCGAGGGGCCGCAGGTGCGCGACATGGTGCAGCAGAGCGACCGGATCGCGCTCGGCGAGGCCAAGCGCATCTTCACGAACTCGAAGAACGTCCAGGACCGCCTCTGGAACTCGCTCCGCCTGTCGAGCGACGTGCTGTACCACCCGTCGCCGATCGTCGAGGCGCTGCTGCCGCTCGAACCCGGGCCGCTACGGCGACGCGATCGTCTTCCCGAGCCGGCTCGAGGGCCTGAAGCGCCAGGCGCTCGTCGTCGAGGCGATGCGGCACGTGAAGACCGGCGTTCGGCTCGTGCTCGTCGGCGGCGGACCCGACGAGGACGCGCTCCGCGAGCAGATCGAGAAGCACGGGCTCCAGGACAAGGTCGAGCTCGCCGGCCGCGTCTCGGACGAACGGCTCCACGAGCTCTACCTCGGGGCGCTCGGCGTGTACTACGGGCCGTTCGACGAGGACTACGGGTACGTGACGCTCGAGGGGTTCGCGGCGCGGCGGCCGGTCGTGACGCTCACCGACGCCGGCGGGCCGCTCGAGTTCGTGACCGACGGCGAGACCGGTCTGGTCACCCCGCCCGAACCGCCGGCGATCGCCCACGCGTTCGACCGCCTGTTCTCGAACCGCCCGCTCGCCAAGAAGATGGGGGAGGCGGGCAACGAGAAGCTCCGCGCGACGGTGCCGGGCTGGCCCGAGGTCGTCGCGCGGCTGACGGAGTAGCGGATGAACAAGCTGACCACCCCCGTCGTCGGCGCGGTCCGCAGGCTCTACCGCTGGGACCACCAGATGGACCCGCGGGTCGCGTGGCTCTCGCCGATGCCGCCGGCGCGCAGCGGCATCGCGACCTACTCGCAGGCGGTGCTCGACGGGCTCGAACGCATCGGCTACACGCCCGGCAAGCACAAGATCCAGCCCTACTGGCCGATCAAGCACAAGCACTGGGCCACGGTCCCGTGGCACACGATGGCCGTGTACCACCTCGGCAACAACATGGAGTTCCACGCCGACATCTACGACCTCGCGATCCGGACGCCGGGGCTCCTCGTGATCCACGACCTCGCGCTCGACGACTTCGTGATGGGGATGGTGGCGACCGCGCAGCCGTTCGGGCACCAGGCCCTGCGCGAGGGGCTCCTGCTCGCGCCACGCCTCCACGGGTTCGAGGAGGCCGAGCGCAACGAGCCGCTCCGCGTCCCGTACGTCGCGCACGCCGCGCGGAACGCCCGCGGGATCGTCGTGCACTCGCCGTTCGTCGAGCGCGTACCTGCGCGCGTTCGGCTGCAAGACCCCGATCTACGTCGCGCCGCACCCGGTCGTCGAGCGCGAGCAGGACGTCCGCAGGGCCGAGGGGCGCGCCCTCGTGATCCGGGGCTCGCTCGAGTCGATGGGGATGCGGACGATGATCGGGGTCTTCGGCGACCAGAACGCGGCCAAGCTGATCGACGTCGTGATCGAGGCGATGGCGCACCTGCCCGAGGACGTGCACCTCGCGCTCGTCGGCCGGCGCATCCCCGGGTACGACGTCGAGCCCCTGGTGCGGGCGAGCGGGCTCGGCGCCCGGGTCTCGGTGCACGCCGACGTGTCGGACGAGGACTTCCTCGCCTGGATGTGCGCCGCCGACGTCGCGATCGACCTGCGGTACCCGCACCGGGGCGAGGTGTCCGGGTCGCTCTCGCGCTCGATGCAGTGCGGGCGGCCGACCGTCGTCAGCTCGACCGGGACCTACCTCGACCTGCCCGAGGACGTCGTCGTGCGCGTGCCGGCGGGCCGGCTCGAGCCGCAGGAGCTCGCCGCCGCGCTCCGCGGGCTGATCGAGGACCCCGAACGCCGCCGCCGGATCGGCGACGCCGCCCGGGCGCACTCGGCCAAGCTCGCGGCCTCCGAGGCGACCGCGCACGTCTACGCCGAAGCGATGGACGCGACGATGGCGCTCCTGTGGGACCCGGCCCGGCGCGCGCTCGCCCGCTGGGGCGGGGCGCTGGTCGACCTCGGCATCACCGAGGAGGGCCTCGCGGAGGGCTACGGGATGTCCTACGCGCGGGCGCTCGACGAGTTCCGTCCTCCGCACGCACGCGGGGCGGCGGAACCCACGCATTCTCCATAGCCCGGCTTCCCGGTCCGCCGGAACCCCGTTGCTAGACTCGCCACGCCGACCGGCACGCACGGCGCGAGCCGGTCCGGCCACGTCACCAGCCATGGCCGCAACCGACCAGACCGTCGAGCGCACCTCCGAATCGCCGCGCCTGCGCGTCGGCGAGCGCCTCCGCATCCTCGTCGCCCACCGGGAGATCCTCGCGAACCTGGTCCGCAAGGAGCTCAAGGTCAAGTACGCGGCCTCGGTGCTCGGGGCGATCTGGTCCCTGCTGAACCCGATCGTGTACCTCGCGGTGTTCACGTTCGTGACGCGCGTGCTGGGCAACAACATCCCCGACTACCCGGTCTACCTGCTGTCGGGCCTGTTGGCCTGGAACCTGTTCAACGCGTCGCTGATGGCGGGCTCGCGGTCGGTGCTGGACAACGCGAACCTCGTCAAGAAGGTCGCGTTCCCGCGCGAGATCCTGCCGCTGTCCTCCATCGGCGTGGCGCTCGTCGACTACGTGCTGCAGATGGTGGTCCTCCTGCTGTTCATCGTGGTCTCCGGGTACGGCATCCACGTGCCCGAGATCGCGCTGCTGCCGCTCGCGTTCCTCGCGCTGCTGGCGTTCACGACGATGCTCACGTTCGCCCTCGCCGCGCTCAACGTGCGCTACCGCGACGTCGGCCACCTGCTGAACATCGCGCTGCTCGTGTGGTTCTGGATCACGCCGATCGTGTACGCGGGCGCCCTCGTGCAGGAGCACCTGCGCGGCCACGACCTGCTCGGCTTCCTGTACTTCCTGAACCCGCTCGTGGCGATCGTCGAGGGGATGCACCGGGCGCTGTACGGGGTGGTCACGGTCATCACCGTCGAGGGCGAGCGGGTCCCGGTCCTGTTCCACGTGTCGCTCGGCTGGCTGGCCGCGGTGCTCGGTGCGGTCGTCGTCGTGTCGCTGCTCCTGCTCCGGTTCACGTGGGGCCTGTTCTTCTCGCGCTCCGGCGACTTCGCGGAGGAGCTGTGAACGCTCCCGCGATCGAGGTCGACGACGTCTCCAAACGCTTCCGCATCTTCCGCGAGAAGCCGACGTCGCTCAAGCAGCGCCTGCTCACCTCGCGCAGCCGCGCCGAGGACTTCTGGGCGCTCCGCGACGTGGCGCTCGACGTGGGCGAGGGGTCGACGTTCGGCCTGATCGGGCACAACGGCTCGGGCAAGACCACGCTGCTGAAGTGCGTCGCCGGGATCCTGCGTCCGACCTCGGGGACGATCCGCCAGCGCGGCCGACTCGCGGCGCTGCTCGAGCTCGGCGCCGGGTTCCATCCCGAGCTCACCGGTCGCGAGAACGTCTACCTGAACGCCTCGTTCCTCGGCCTGTCGCGCAAGCAGACCGACGCCGCGTTCGACGACATCGTCGCCTTCGCCGAGCTCGAGCGGTTCATCGACAACGAGGTCAAGTTCTACTCGTCGGGGATGCTCGTCCGTCTGGGGTTCGCCGTCGCGGTGCACGTGGAGCCCGACGTGCTGCTGATCGACGAGGTGCTCGCGGTGGGCGACGAGGCCTTCCAGGCCAAGTGCCTCGACCGCATCCGCGCGTTCCAGCACGAGGGACGGACGATCGTGATCGTGACGCACGCGCTCGACACGGTGATCGAGATCTGCGACCGGGCCGCGATGCTGCACCACGGGAAGCTGCACGCGATCGGGATGCCCGCCGACGTCGTGCGCGAGATGCGGTACGTGCTCCTCGGCGTGACCGACCCGAACTTCGTCCCGGAGGAGGGCACGCGCGAGGCCGAGATCGCCGAGGTCCAGATCGTCCGGCCGAACGGGTCGAGCGAGGGCGCGATCCTGCGCGGCGACCCGCTGACGATCGTGATCGACGTCCGGCAGAACGAGCCGATCGACGACCTCGACGTGGACTTCGCGGTGCTGGACGGCGGGACCAACCACGCGGTGCTCGAGGCGCGGACGTCGCGCGCCGGTCTCGAGCTCGGGCGGTTCGACAAGAAGCGCGTGCGCTTCCGGATCGAGGGGTTCCCGTACGACCCGGGGAAGTACTGGGTCACGATCGGCCTGTCGAGCCGGACGAGCGGGCACCTGTACCACGTGCAGACCCAGCGGTACCTTTTCGAGGTGTTCGACGCGCCGAGGGTGCAGGAGCGGATCGAGGTGCCGGTGGTCGTGGAGGTCGAGGATCTGTGAGCGACCCCGCGGCCGGGCCCACCTCGCAACCCGCGGCGACGCAGACGAAAGGAACCCCTCCCATGCTGATCGTGCTGATCCTGTTCTCCGTGACCCTGGCCGCCATCGCGCAGCTCGCGCTGAAGCACGGCATGAACCTCGTGAACGACGAGCTCGCCCCCGAGCGCTTCTCGCTGAACGGGCCCTCGCTGCGCGTGATCGTCGGGCAGCCCTACGTCTGGGGCGGCCTGTTCCTGTTCGGGCTGTCCGCGCTCGTGTGGCTGCTGGTCCTGTCGAGGGCGTCCCTGTCGTTCGCGTATCCGTTCGCCGCGCTGACCTACGTGCTGATCCTGCTCTTCGACCAGTTCGTGCTCGATGAGACCGTGCCGCCGCTCCGCTGGGCGGGCGTCGCGTTCATCGGGATCGGGATCATCTTGGTGTCCCAGACCCAGCACGCCTGAGCGAGTGAGAGCCGTCGTGCTCGTCGGGGGCGAGGGCACCCGCCTGCGCCCGCTCACCGAGACGATGCCGAAGCCACTCGTCCCGCTCATGGATCGGCCGAGCCTGGACCACGTGCTCGACCACCTCGCGCTCCACGGCGTGCACGAGGTGGTGCTGTCGAGCTCGTACCTCGAGGAGACCTTCCACGCCTTCATCGAGGGACGGCACGGCGACCCGGCGATCGCCTGGATCACCGAGACCGAACCGCTCGGCACGGGCGGCGCGCTCGTGAACGCGCTCGAGGCGCTCGACACCGACGAGCCGTTCCTCGCGCTGAACGGCGACATCCTGACGGATCTCGATCTCACACAGATGCTTGCGCTGCACCGTGATCGAGGCGCCGTAGCCACCATCGCGCTCACGCACGTCGAGGACGCCCGCCCCTACGGGCTGGTCCCGATGGAGCCGGACGGACGCGTGCTCGAGTTCCGGGAGAAGCCGGACGAGCTCGTGCCCGGCGACATCAACGCGGGCACGTACGTCCTCGAGCCCTCGGCGCTCGCGGGCTGGACGCGCGGGGAGAACGTCTCGATCGAACGGCAGATCTTCCCCGCGCTCATCGCGGACGGACGCCCGTTGTTCGGGTTCGTCACCGATGCCTATTGGATCGATCTCGGGACGCCCGAGGCGTACCTGCAGGCGCATGTCGACCTGCTCGACGGGAAGGTCGCGGGCCATCGCGCCTACCCGGCGCCATTCGTCCATCCGAGTGCACACGTCGACGAAGCCGCGACGGTGGATCGCCACGTCGTGGTCGGGCCGCACGGGTCGATCGAGGCTCGCGCAAGCGTGACGGACTCGGTCCTACACGACAGCGCGACGATCGAGGCCGATGCGGTCGTCGAGCGTTCGATCCTCGGACCGGGCTCGCACGTGGGACTTGGCGCGACGGTGGAGCACTCCGTGCTCGGCGAGGGCGCGTCGGTCGGAGCCGGGGCCTCCGTGACCGGCGCGAAGGTCCCACCCGGCGAACGGATCGAGGCGTAACCTTCGGTTCTCGCCGAACGTTGTGATACGGTGCGGAACCGCTCCATCATCCGCATCGAACCCCCTTCGGACCATGCGCAAGATCCTCATCTCCGCCTCCGTGGTCGTCCTGGCCGCCGCCGCGATGCCGGCGCAGGCCGGACCCAGACCGCGGACCGAACGGACCCGCGGAGTTCCGCATGTTCGGGGCCGGGTTCGGGCACGGGCTGGGGCTGTCGCAGTGGGGGGCGTACGGCCTGGCCCAGCAGGGATGGGGGCCGTCGAAGATCCTCAAGCACTTCTACTCCGGCACCAGGGTCGACCGTGAGGCCTCGCCGCCGAAGAACCTGCGGATCGGGCTCGTGCAGGGGGAGGCGTCCGTGCGGCTCGAGGCGCAGGCCGGCCCCGTCGAGATCGTCCTCGGCGACCCGCAGACGGGGACGGAGGTCGCGACGATCCCCTCCGGTGAGACGTGGAAGGTGCGCGCCGCCGGCAACGACTACCGGATCGTGGATGCCACGGGCGCCACGGTCGACCGCGTGGGCGGTCCGAGCGAACCGATCTTCCTCGTCTACGAGCAGGCCGGCTCGCGCGTGCGCGTCCCCGAGGCGACCCACACGTACAACCGCGGCTCGATCGAGTTCGACCTCTACGCGTGCGCGGGCGGCCAGTGCGAGATGCGCCTGGTCCTCACGGTGGACCCGCAGGGCTACCTCGACGGGCTCGGCGAGGTCCCGAGCTCGTGGCCGATGTCCGCGCTGAAGACGCAGGCGATCGCGGCGCGCACCTACGCGTTCACGAAGGCCGCCAGCTCGCAGCACCGGGCGGTGTGCGATTGCGCGCTCTACGCGAGCTCGTACGACCAGGTCTACGCCGGCTGGGACAAGGAGGGTGGCGTCGACGGCGACCGGTGGGTCTCGGCCGTGGACCAGACCGACGACCAGGTCGTGCTGGACGGGGGCAGACGATCCAGGCCTTCTACATGTCGTCGTCCGGCGGCTACACGGAGAACAACGAGAACGTGTGGGGCGGCACGCCGATCGACTACCTGCGCGGCGTGTGCGACCCCGGGGATTACACGACCGCGAACCCGAACGCCGTCTGGGAGCAGACGTTCACGCCGGGACAGGTCACCAAGCACCTCGGGCTCGGCATCGGCATCGTGACCGGCTTCACCGACGTCTCGCGGGGCGTCTCGGGACGGATCCTGTCGATGACGGTGACGGGCGCGAGCGGCCAGGCCTCGATCAGCGGGGACACCCTGCGATCGGCGCTCGGCCTGCCGGACGACCGGCTCTGGATCAACGCGGACCGCCGCGTCACGGGCGAGATCCGCTCGAAGTACGACGCGCTCGGCTGCTCGCCGGGTCTGCCGACCTCCCGTCAGGTCTCGGTCGCGGGCGGCGAACGTCAGAAGTTCGAGGGGGGCACGATCTTCCACTCGGGCTCGACGGGCGCGCACCTGGTCCGGGACCCGGTGCTCGCCAGCTACCTCGACGAGGGCGGTCCCGCCGGCCACCTCGGGTTCCCCACCTCCGACGTCCACAGGCTGCCGAACGGGAACCTGCGCGCGAGCTTCGAGGGCGGCGTCATCACCTGCCGGACCGACGGCTCGAGCTGTCAGGTCGACTGACGCCTCCGCGGCCCGCGAACCTCACTTCATGAACAGGGGCCCGAGGAGGCCCCGCGGGGCCTCGGGGGCGACCGACGTTCCCCGGTACGCGTCGATGAAGCCGGTGGCGATCGCGACGGCCTGATCGGCCGTCACGGTCGCCGGGCACATCCACCGGGTGTTCCACGCGAGGAGCGCCAGCCCCCGGTCGTTTGAGAGCGCCGGGTAGGGCGCCATGATCACGCGGCTCTGGTCCCGTGCGAGCGCAGCGAGGCGCTCGATCGTCGCCTGCGGGAGGCCGCCCTCGGCCGTCGGCAGGTAGTAGACGATCACGTAGGCGTGTTCGAGGTTGTGGACCGCGCGCGTCTCCGGGACGGGGATCCGATACACGTGCGGGTCGGGGGGCAGCGGCGACGCGTCGTGTGGCCCCGCGGCGGCGGGCGGGTCCGGGTAGTCGAACGACTCGCCGGGCGCGAGGTGGGCCCGCGATGGGTTCGGCACGACGTTCCGCTCGAGGTCGCCGCACCCCGCGGCCCGAGCTGCCGCGCGCGCCTCGGTCGAGATCTCGCCGGGCCCCGGGGTTCGGAAGAACAGGAGCCACCCGAGCCCGACGAGGGCCGCGATCGCAACGGCGCGCACGACCGGCGAGGATCGGCGGGTCGTCGGCTCCGGCGCGCGAGGGCCGGGCCGCGTGCTCGTTCGGGTCGGCGCCCGCGAGGAACCCTTCGCGGCCGCGGGCGGCCCGGAACCCGCGGGTCGGCGCTTGCGCTTGTTCGCCAACGACGCCGCTACGGCGCGATCGAGGTGAAGTCGAACGTGGACGGGATCGGGTTGGGGAGCTCGTCGGCGGTCCCGAACGTGACGACGATCACGCTCTGGTCGTCGAGCGGGACGGACTGCAGGTCGCCGGTGACCTCCTTGCCGTCCGCGAAGACCTGGAGGTGGTTGGTCTGGTCGTTGCAGTAGGCGCCGAGGCAATCCGGGGTGAAGCGCACGCCCCACACGCCGAAGAACTCGGCCAGCGTGAACGTCCGGGCCTCCGAGGACTCGAGGTGCACCGTCCCCGTGTCGTCGTGGGTGTGGATCGACTGGATCGTCCCCTTCGCGGGGTCGATCCCGATGTCGATCGGGACCGGCTCCTGCTTGCCGTGCACGAAGATCTGCACGTTGGCGTGCTCGTGCATGGTCGTGCCTTCCTTGGGCAGACCGAGGGCCGTCGCGCGCTCGGGGGACTTCGCTCCGTTCGAGTCCCAGGGAGCCTTGGTCGTGAGCTCGCCCGGGAGGTTCGTCGGCGTCGTGGACCCGTTCCGGTTGGTGAAGAGGAACACGCCCGCCGCGACGACGATCGCGAGGCCGGCGATCCAGGCGAGCTGGCGCCGGCGCTGCGCGCGCGCCATCCGGCGCCGGACGGCCTCGCGCTCTTTGCGCGCGAGCTCCTTCTTCTCGGCCCTGCTGCGCTGCGGTCCGGCGGCGGGGCGGGGTTTCGCGGCGGGGCGTGGCGGCCGCGGCTGGCTCGTGGGCGACGCGGTCTCCGTGGTCTTCCCGTCGGGCGGTTCGGCCGTCTTGGTCGAGGTCGGGGCGCCGGTCCGTGGCTGTTCGGCGGTCCGGGTGGCCGCCGAGGGCGGGCGGTTCCTCGCCCGGTTCTGCGGCTTGCGTCGTTTCTTGGCCATGGCTGTCAGCGTCCTCGCGGGGTCAGAAGTTGCCGCCCGCTTCGGGCGCCTCGCCCAGGTAGGCGTGCTGTCCGAACGGCGGGGCCGCGTACGACGACGTGAACCCGAACGCGGCCGCGAGGCTCACGCGGGCGCACGTCTGCATCTTGTGCCAGGCGACGAGCGCCATCTGCGAGCCCGCCGGTAGCGAGCCGGCCGCCCCTTGGTCGGGGTAGTCGTACGGCGCGACGATGACCCGGCTCCCGACCTCCGAGCCCTCGTAGAACGTGCGGATCCGATCGAGCTCCTCGCCGGAGACGTCCGGCGAGTACCAGACGATCGCCGCACCGTGCTCGAGCGAGTGGATGACGCGGTCGATAGGCGGCGGCGTGCTGTAGACGCCGGCCCCGTACGGCACCGGATTGTGCGGGCCGGACGTCGGGGGCACCGACGCGTACTTCGACAGGGGGAGCTGGGCGACGATGTGTGCCCGATCCTGGCTCTTCGGCTGGAAGGGGCCCACGTCCTCGATCTTGCCGCATCCGGCGGTCTGTCTCGCCTGGTCGACGCTCGCGAGCAGCTCGCTCGGCGTCGCGGCGGCCTCCTTCGGTCGAAGGAGGGCGAACGCGCCGACGCCGGCGGTCAGGACCACCACGAGGGCGATCGCGATCCGCCGGTTCCGGCGGCTCGCGGCCATCTTGCGCTGAAGCTCGACACGCTGACGCCGGGCCTCCTCCTTGCGTTCGGCCTTGGTCAGACGCTGCTTCGAGGTTGGGTCGGCCATGTCGGGTTCGCCCGAGGGCGGGTCACAAGGATAACGAGGAAGCGGCCGTACGACCGGGCTGCGTCCTCCGACGTCGGACGGCCATCCGATGGCCGAGATCGTGCGCGTCCCGAGCGCTTCGCTACCGGGACCGTGTCACTCCGTCCGCAGGTGCTCGGACAGGTCGAGCGGGGGCCGCGGCGACGCGGCTCCCGCCGGCATCGGGCCCGCCGCCACGGTGCCGAGGGCGAACCACTCGTCCGACATCCCGAGCGCCGCGCGGCTCTCCTTCTGGCAGAACAGCGTCGAGGAGATCCAGCACGACGCGTACCCCTGCGCGGCGAGCGCGAGGAGCAGGTTCTGGATCGCCGCGCCACCGGACAGGAGGAACATCTCCTGTTCCGCGTGGACGCGTTCGGCGTCGGCGTACGGGTGCGCGCCGTGGAACCGCACCCACGGGACGATCAGGACCGGTGCCGCGCCGAGCACCGCGTCGCTCCTCCCGATCCGGCGTTCGATCGTCGTCTCCGGCGTGCCGTCGCCTCGCAGGTCCTCGCGCCAGGCCTCCGCGATGGCGCCGAGCAGGCGACGCTTGGCCGCCGGTGACCAGACCGCGCTGAACGACCACGGCCTCGTGTGATGGGGTGCGGGCGCCGTGCACGCGGCTCGGACGGCCTCCTCCACGGCGTCGCGCGGCACCTCGCCGGGCCCGAACGAACGGATCGTCCGGCGCTCCGAGACCGACAGCAGCGGGGAGTTCCGGAACAGGTCCTCCTCGGGCGGGCGTACGAGCTCGGAGACCGGGACCCGGGACGGCTCGAACCCCACCCCCCGGACGATCGCGACCGGCACCCGCGCGGCCTTCCCCATCGCGAGCCCGCTCGCCGCGGCCACCTCGTCGGCGAGCGCGACCACGGTCGCCTCCAGCTCGCGGCCGTGGTGGTCCGCCGTCCCGCGCAGGTCGACGAGCGCGGGGATCCCCGCGCATCCGATGGAGACGTTGACTACGCCGCGACGCCACGTCCTGCCGAACGTGTCCGTGATCACCACCGCCAACTCCACACCGAGCCGTGTCATCAGCGCCTGGCGGAGCCGGTCTGCCGAGCCGTCCGGGTCCTCCGGCAGCAACGTGAGGAAGCCCTCCTCGACGTTCGAGGCGTCGACGCCCGCGTTCGCGCAGACGAAGCCGTGGCGCGTCTCCGCGATCACCAGGTCGCCCCGCCGCGCGACCACCCGGCGCGTCTCCCGTTCGACCCACGCCCCGCGGCCACCTTCCTCTGGCACCACGCGCCCCTCCGCCTTGGAGATGACCTTCTGCGTGACCGCGACCACGTCGCGGTCACGGATCCCGATCGAGCCGAGCGGCTCCGCGAGCAGGGCGGCGAGGTCGTCTCCGGGCCGAACCTCTGGGAGTCCCTCGACCGGCAGGACCTCGATGCTCACGCCGGAGGGGTCCCCGCGGTCACGCGAGCAGACCGAGCGCGACGCGGGCGAGCGCCTCCGCCTTCGCGTCGTCGGTCATGATCGAGTCGGTGGCGCCCACGCGCACGCCGGCCGACCCGATCCTCGGCATCAGCGCCCGGTCCGCCTCGTCGACGACCCACGCGCCGAGGAGCCCGCGGTAGCACTCGGCGGCGCCGGCCGCCGTCACCTCGGCGCCCGCCGCCGGCATGAGCCGGTCGGCCATACCCGCGAGCGGGGCGCCCGCCACGATCCCGCTGATCCCGACCACGTCGGGACGTCGCGCCGCCAGGGCCTCGCGGATGCCCGGCACGGCCAGGATCGGGCCGAGCGACGCCACCGGGTTGGACGGGCATAGCACGATCGCGTCCGCGTCCGCGAGCGCGTCGAGCACGCCGGGCGCGGGTCTCGCCCGTTCGGCGCCCTCGTACCGGATCGCCTTCACCTCGTCGCGCCCGCCGCGCCGGACCCAGTACTCCTGGAAGTGCAGGTCGAGCACCTCGCCGTCGGCGACGACCTCGATCCGCGTGGCCACCGGGTCGTCGCTCATCGGCAGGAGGCGGGGCACCACGCCGAACCTCGACGCCACCGCGGCCGTCGCCTCGGTGAGCGTCCGGCCCGCCGAGAGCAGGTTCGACCGGAACAGGTGGGTGGCCAGGTCCAGGTCGCCGAGATTGAACCACGCCTGGTCGCGATCGAACGCGCGCAGCTCCTCGGTCGCTCGGAACGTCTCGTCACGCCGGCCCCAGCCGCGATCGCGATCGAATACGTCGCCGAGCCAATAGGTCACGGAGTCGAGATCGGGCGAGACGTGCAGACCGTGCATCGTGATGTCGTCGCCCGTGTTCACGATGACGGTGACGTCCTTCGGCGGGACCGCGCGCACGAGACCGCGGAGGAACTTCCCCGCGCCGATCCCGCCGGCGAGCGCCGTGACCCGCATCCACGGCAGCGTAGTACGCTCGCGAGCCGATGGCCGAGGCCACGACCACGCACGCGCTCGGGCGCGCGCTCGCCCGCGCCGGCGCCGGCAAGGCGCTGTCGGCCGGCGAGATCGAGGCGCTGCTCGGAGCGCGCGGGTCCGAGCTGCAGCTCCTGATGTCGCTCGCATCGCAGCTGCGCGAGCTCGGCCACGGGCGGTCGGTCACCTACTCGCGCAAGGTGTTCATCCCGCTCACGATGCTCTGCCGCGACCACTGCCATTACTGCACGTTCGCCAAGCCGCCGGCCAGGCTCGAGCGGCCGTTCCTGTCGCCCGAGGAGGCGGTGGCGATCGCGGACGCGGGGCGGCGCCTCGGATGCAAGGAGGCGTTGTTCACGCTCGGTGACCGGCCGGAGGAGCGGTATCCCGTCGCGGCCGCGTGGTTGCAGGAGCGCGGGTACCACTCGACGCTCGACTACGTCCGCGCCGTCGCGATCCGGGTGATCGAGGAGACGGGGTTGCTGCCCCACCTCAACCCCGGCGTCATGTCCTACGAGGAGATGGCCCGGCTGAAGCAGGTGGCGCCGTCGATGGGGATGATGCTCGAGACCTCGTCGGACCGCCTGTCCGAACGCGGCGGACCGCATCTCGGCTCGCCCGACAAGGTCCCGGCCGTCCGGCTCCGCACGATCGAGGACGCGGGCCGCCTCGCGATCCCGTTCACCACGGGCATCCTCGTGGGGATCGGCGAGACCCTCGCCGAACGCGCCGCCTCGCTGCTCGCGATCCGAGACCTGCATCGCCGGTACCGGCACGTGCAGGAGGTGATCGTCCAGAACTTCCGCGCCAAGCCGGGGACCGCGATGCACGACGCCGCGGAGCCGGGGGACGAGGAGTTCCTCGCCTCGGTAGCGACGACCCGGGTGGTGTTCGGACCACGGATGCACGTGCAGGCGCCGCCGAACCTGTCCGACCCGCACCAGCAGTCTCGTCTGCTCGACGCCGGGATCGACGACTGGGGCGGCGTGTCCCCGCTCACGCCCGATCACGTGAATCCCGAGCGGCCGTGGCCGGCCATCGAGAGCCTCTCGCGGCGGACCGCCGAGCGCGGGCTCGAGCTCCGGGAGCGGCTCACGATCTACCCGGAGTTCGCGCTGCGACCCGATCCGTTCCTGGCGGGCAAGATGCGGGGCCCGGTCGCCGCGCTCATGGGTCCGGACGGCTTCGCCGCGGCCGGCGCCATCCCCGAGCCGATCGGGTGGCAGGACCCCGAGGTGGCCTGGAAGCCGCGGTCGACGGAGCTGACGTTCGCCAAGGTCGACGGGGCCGCGCTGCGCGCCGACGCCGAGGTCGTCTACGGCGAGACGGAGGTACCCGAGCGGACGCGCGCGTGGCGCGCGGAACGAGTCGCACCGAGCCGGCTCGGACCGCTGGTCCGAACCGCGCTCATGAAGGCCGAGGCGCACCGGCCGCTCACCGACGACGAGGCCCTCGCGCTGTTCCGCGCCGAGGGTGAGGACCTCGAGGCGCTGTGTTCGGTCGCGGACGGTCTACGTCGTGAGGCGGTGGGCGACGACGTGACCTACGTGGTGAACCGGAACGTGAACTTCACGAACGTCTGCTACGTGGGGTGCCGCTTCTGCGCGTTCGCCCAGCGGGAGGTCGACCCCGAGTCGTACACGCTCACCCTCGCGGAGGTGGCCGACCGCGCCCGCGAGGCGGCGGGATGGGGGTGCACCGAGGTGTGCATGCAGGGCGGCATCCACCCGGACCTGCCCGGGGCGTTCTACTTCGACCTGTTGGATGCCGTGAAGGCCGCGGCGCCGGATATCCACATCCACGCCTTCAGCCCGATGGAGGTCCTGAACGGCTCGACCAAGCTGGGGATCTCGTTCCGCGAGTTCCTCCAGGAGTGCCGTCACCACGGCCTCGGCACGATCCCGGGCACCGCGGCCGAGATCCTCGACGACGACGTCCGGTGGGTGCTGACGAAGGGGAAGCTCCCGGCCGATTCGTGGGAGGAGATCGTCCGCACCGCGCACGACCTCGGGATCCGCAGTTCCTCGACGATCATGTTCGGGCACGTGGATGCGCCGCCGCACTGGGTTTTCCACATCCGGCGCCTGGCGCGGATCCAGCGCGACACCGGTGGGTTCACCGAATTCGTCCCGCTCCCGTTCGTCCACCAGAACGCGCCCATCTACCTCGCCGGCAAGGCGAGGCCCGGCCCGTCGTTCGACGACAACCGCCGGATGCACGCGGTCGCGCGGATCCTGCTCGATGGAGTTATCCACAACGTGCAGGTGTCCTGGGTGAAGATGGGGGTCCGAGCGTGTCAGACGATGCTGAACGGCGGCGCGAACGATTTCGGTGGCACCCTGATGGAGGAAACGATCAGCCGCATGGCCGGCGCGGAGTGGGGGATCCGGATGGAGCCCGACGAGATCCGCGACGCGATCACCTCGATCGGTCGAATCCCCGTCGAGCGGTCGACCACGTATGAACGCTTGCAGCGCAACGTGAACGAGCCGACCCTACGCGCTTCGAGCGGTGGTCCGATGGTCGCTCCGCAGCCATGAACGGCGATCGAACCGCCCCGAACGACCGATTCCGTCAAGCATATTGACCGAAGCGGTCAATGAGCTAGACCATCGAAATTCTTCTCACAACCCCTTGCACCTGCGCCGAAGCACGTATTCGATTCCCATGGGGACGCATGTGGAGATGCTCGAGATCTCGAGTTTCCCTCTTGCCAAGAGGGGAGCAGATGGCCCAGAATCACACGCGTGTGATTTCGGGGGGAGAACGGGGACCACATGCATCACTACATCCCATGGCAAGAGCGAGCACGGTGTCGACAACACGATCCGGAGGTGTTCTTCCCCGAGAAGGGGGGTTCATCGAGGGAGGCGAAGCGGATCTGCGCCGATTGCCCGGTTCGCATCGAGTGCCTCAACTACGCCCTCCGCCGCGATGAGCGGTACGGGGTGTGGGGAGGGATGAGCGAACGAGAGCGGCGACGCCTGAAGCGCATGGCGTCCTGATACCGATGGAAAGGGGGTGACCGATGTCTCCCGCAAAGAAGAGATCCACCGCGAAGCGCAAGACGGCGGCTCGCAAGCCGGCGGCCAAGAAGACGACGGCTCGCAAGACCACACGGAGAAGGACCGCCGCGCGCAAGCCGGCGGCCAAGAAGACGACACGGAGAAAGACCGCGCGGCGTAAGCCCGCAGCGAAGAAGACGGCTGCGCGCAAGACGACGCGGAGGAAGACCACGCGGAGGAAGACCGCCGCGCGCAAGCCGGCGGCGAAGAAGACGACGCGCAGGAAGACCACACGCAGGAAGCCCGCGGCCAAGAAGACGGCGGCGAAGAAGACTGCGGCGCGTAGGCCGGCGAAGAGGCGGACCGCGAAGAAGCGGTAGCCGTCGGATCGCCGTGAGAACTCGGAAGGGGGGCCTGGCCCCCCTTCCGCGTCTATGAGCACGGGGGCGTGCTAGGCTGCGCGCCGCCTCAGGGCGGACTTCATGGCCACGACAACCGTCGATCGTTCTCCCGCTCCCAACGACGTCCGCTCGCCGAGCGTGCTCGTCGTACTCGTCACGCGCGACGCCGTCGGGTGGCTGCGCGGATGCCTCGAGTCGCTCGCTGCCCAGACGCATGCTCGGCTCGGTGTCGTCGCCGTGGACAACGGATCGACGGACGGGACGCTCGAGCTGGTCCGTCAGGCCCTGGGCGACGCGCGGGTGGTCGCCCTCGGCGAGAACCGCGGGGTCGCCGGCGCCCTGACCGTCGCGACCGAGCTCCCGCCCGCGCAGGCGGCCGACTACCTCTTACTGGTGCACGACGACGCCGCCCTGGCGCCGGACGCGGTCGAGCGCCTGCTCGAGGGGGCCGAGGGCATCAAGGGCGTCGAGCGCGTCGGGATCGTCGGCCCGAAGATCGTCGACTGGGACGAGCCGAGGATCCTGCGTGAGGTCGGGCGCTCGACCGACCGGTTCGGTCACCCCTACACCCCCCTGCAGGACGGCGAGCTCGACCAGGGTCAGTACGACCGGGTCCTGGAGGTGCTGTTCGTGTCCTCCGCCGTCATGCTCGTCTCGCGCGAGGCCTGGCAGCGGACGGGGCCGTTCGACGAACGGTTCGCGGGTCACCACGACGATCTCGACTTCTGCTGGCGAGCCCGCCTGGCGGGCTTCCGCGTGCTGATGACCCCCCTCGCGACCGCTCGCCACCGCGACGCGACCGCCCGCGGCGAGCGCGGGGAGGACCCCAGGGCACGCAGCACCCGCTACTACGCGGAGCGCGCCGCGCTCGCGTCGATGCTGAAGGACTACGGGGTGCTCACCCTGCTGTGGCTCCTGCCCGTGTACGTCGTGCTCGGCGTGGCGCGGATGCTCTACCTGGCGCTGTCGCGGCGGTTCGAGGACGCGTTCGACCTGCTGGCGGCCTGGGGTTGGAACCTCCTGCATCTGCCCGGCACGCTCCGGCGCCGGGTCCGCGCGCAGTCGGTCCGATCGGTGGCCGACCGGAAGATCCGGCCGTTCATGGCGTCCACGTTCCGATTGCCGAGATGGTTCGAGCGCGCGGAGGAGTTCCTGGACGAGGGGCTCGAGGAGCTCGAGGACGAGGAACTCGGCCGACCGCTGCCCCGGCGGGCGGCAGGGGTCGCGGCGGGTCACCCGGTCCTGCTCGGCACGATCCTCGCGATCGGCCTCGGGTTCCTGGCGATCCGGCACTTCGTGGGGCCCGAGGTCCTGTCGGGCGGCGCGCTCGCCGCCTTCCCCGCGGACCTCGGCGAGTTCTTCCGCGAGCTCGGTTCGGGGGTTCGAACGACCGTCCTCGGTGGCGTGCAGCCGGGCAGCCCGGCGCTCGCCGCCCTCGGCGCGGGGTCCTGGGTCGCGTTCGGGAGCACGGCGCTCGCGCAGAAGGTCGTGCTCGGCGCACTGCCCGCGCTGGCCGGGATCGCGATGTACCGCGCGATGGCCCGGCAGACCGGCTCGCCGGGGGCCGCGGTGGTCGCCGCCGGCGCGTACGTGCTCTCGGCGACCGTGCTCTGGGCGTTCTCCGAGGGTCGGATCGATCTCCTGATCGTGCTCGCCGTCCTGCCTCTCGCGTGGGACCGGATCGACGCGGCGTTCGGTCGACGCGCTCCCGAGCGCTCGTTCCGCTTCGGGGTCGGGGTCGGGGTGGCCCTCGCGATCGGTGCGGCGTTCGCCCCGGATCTGGTGCTGCCCGTCGGGATCATCGTCGCGGCCAACCTCGTCGCCGGCCGGCGACGAGGTCGTGGTTTCGGCCTGGTCGCCCTTGCCGCGGGCGCCGCGGTCCTGCTGGCGTTCCCCGTGGTACTCGCGGCGGCGGGCGATCCGTCGGCGGCACTGACGTCGTCGATCGGTACGCAGGACGTCTGGTCGCTGCTCCGGCTGGCACCGGGAGGCGGCCCGGGGACGTGGGCCGCCGCGGCGTTCGTTCCCCTCGCGGCGATCGTGTGCTTCGCGGGGGCGGGGGACCCGCAGCGCGGCCGGGCGTGGCGGGCGCTGATGGTGGCCGTCTCCGGAACCGTCCTCGCATGGGCCTCGGTCGCCGGGCACCTGCCTGTCGCGTTGACGAACGCCCCCGCCTGGCTCGCGGCGGCCGCGGTCGCCGAGAGCGCGCTCGTTGCGTACGGGCTCGCGACGTTCGCGACGGGCCTGGGGCGGCAGGCGTTCGGGGCCCGGCAGCTCGGCGTCGCGATCGTGGCGCTGCTGCTGTTCGTCGGCATCGCCGCGCAGGCGCTGCAGGTCACGTTCGCCGAGTGGGAGGTTCGGCCCGGTGGGCTTCCTCCCGCGTGGCCGGTGATCGCGAGCGCGCCGGGCGAGTTCCGCATCCTGTGGTTGGGATCGCCGAACGGCGATCGGTTCCCCGCGCCCGGCGGCGATCCCATCGCCCTGGTCGGGGCGGGGCAGGAGACCGTCGGATTCGGTCTCACGGACCGCGACGGCGGGACCGCGCTCGACGACGGTCGGGCGCGATCGGGCCCCGGCTACGAGGAGCTGCACGGCGTCTTGCAGACCCTGCTCGCCGGAGGGACCGAGCACGTCGGGGCGTTGCTCGGACCGTTCGGCGTGCGCTTCGTGATCGCCGGGGAGGGCGACCTGCCCGCCGGGGTGAGCGGCCGGCTCTCCGAACAGCTCGACCTCGATCGAGTGCCCGCCGGCGGACTGACGATCTTCCGCAACGCGGCCGCGTTGCCGACGGCGTTCGTCTCGTCGAACGCGCCGGTGCCGGCTGGGTCCGATCCCCGAGCGATCGAGGCGTCGCCTGCGGTGGACGCCCGAGCGATGGACGGCGGGGGCGAGACCTTCACGGGCAGCGCCGATGCGCAGGGGCACGTCGTCGTGACCGAGCAGTTCGACGCCGGATGGAGCGTCGACAACGACGGCGAGGTGCTCGCTCCGTACGCCGGCTACGGCTGGGCGATCGCCGCCGCGGTCCGGCCGGGCGACGTCTCGGTCCACTACACACGTCAGTGGCTCCGCACGGCCGAACTCGTGCTGCTAGCCGTGTTGTGGGCGATCGCCCTTTGGGTGACTCGGAAGCCGGGCTCGTCGTGAGACGGTTCCAAACGCTCGTGGCGATCCTCGTGCCGGTGCTCCTGCTCGCGGGTGCGGCGTACGCCGATCGGGATCTCACGCCACGGACCTTCGAGGACGCGACCGACATGCGAGCGACGTCCGGCGCGTGGTTCTGTCCGCACGGCGGCGGACGCGAGAGCTGGGAGATCGAGCTCCAGGTGGCCAACCCCGGCGAGCGGACCGCCACGGTCCGGGTCCGGTCGCTCGGGCAAGGCAAGCCCGACGAACCGCGGACGTTCGAGGTGCAGCCCGGCGCGTTCATCCGCATCCCGGTGTCCGCCCAGGGCCGGAGCCGGTCGTCGATGGTCGAGTGGTTCGGCCAGTGGGTGGCGGTCGGGTGGCTCGCCCACGCCGGTGGGGACGAGGGCGGGGTGGCCGCCGAGCCGTGCGCGCCCGCCGCGGGCGGCCGCTGGTTCCTGCCGGACGGGACCACCGAGGTGGAGGGCGACGACGACTACGTGATCGTCATGAACCCGTTCGCCCGCGAGGCCGTCTTCTCGATCACCCTGCTCTCCGAACGCAAGGAGCCCGTGCAGCACAGCTCGCTCACGGACGTGGTCCTCCGCCCGTTCCGGAGCGCGGCGTTCAACGTGAACGACATCGTCCTCGGTGAGCCGACCGTCTCCGCACTCGTGGATGTCTCGGTCGGCCGCGTGGCGGCGGCCACCCTCGGTGTCTCGGGTACGGGCGGCATCCGCGCGGCGCTCGGCTACCTCGGGCAGCCGCTCGCCACGCTCACGTTCCCCGGAGGCGCCGATGCCGGTCGCACGCAGCTCGTCGTGATGAGTGCGGGCGGCAGCGTCGAGGGGGAGCGCGTCGATCTGCAGGGAGAGATCCTGGGTGAGGCGGAGCCCCAGGCCTTCGAGGGCCTCGCCGACGCGAGCATGCCCGCATCGTCCGCCCGCACCTTCCCGGCGACGACCTCCGGCGCGACCTCCGTGCGGCTCACGGTCAACGGGCCGGACGTGGCCGCGGTGCGACGGACGTTCGGGGTCGTCTCCGACCAGGCTGCGGTGACCGGCGCCCTGCCCGCCTCGTCGTGGATCGTGCTCCCCGCGGTCGCCGGCGAGCCGTCGAACCCGGGGCTCGTGCTCGCGAACCCGGGGCCCGAGCCGGCGATCGTCACGCTCGGGTTCCTGTCGCCGGGGCCGGCGGAGCAGGTGAGCGTGACGGTTCCACCCGGGTCGACGGTCGAGGCGCCGCCGGAGTTCCTGCAGGTCGCCCCGGAGGTGGGGGTGTGGGCGCAGGCGACGTCGGGAACCTTCGTACCGGCGGCCGCCTCGTATTCGCTCGGCCACGAGGGGTTCGCGACCTACGCGGTCGCGCTCGGGATCCCGGTTCCGGACGACGCTCGGTAGGGCAACCGGGCCGGTCGATCCCGCGGGTCTGGACGCTGGTCTCACCCGATAGGATGATGTGCTCCGCGGCAACCGCCGCGGCACGACGACGAACGGGGTTGTGAACGGTGGCCAGAGCCAAGCACCGGCGAGGTGGGCGTTGGGTGATCGCCGCCGTCACGCTCGCCGTCGTGGCCGTGGTCACGGCCGGGACCGCGTTCGCGGCGTACCGCTACGACGAGTCGGCCTCCGACCGGATCCTGCCGGGCGTGACCGTCGCCGGCGTCGACGTCGGCGGCATGGAACGGGACGAGGCCGTCCGGATCCTTCGCGAGAAGGCCGAGGAGACCCTGTACGCCGATCTGGTGGTGCGCGCCGCCGGCCACAGTTGGAGCGTGACCCCGGCCTCGCTCGGGATGACGGCCGACGTCGAGGGCGCCGTCTCGAGGGCGATCGCCGTCGCCGGCGACATGTCCTTCACCTCGCGCGTCTACCACCGGCTGCGGAACGTCCCCGTCGAGGCGTCCCTCGACCTTCCCTTCGTCTCCGATCGCGCCGGCGTGAAGGCGTTCGTCGAGCAGGCGTTCGCAGAGGTGTCGGTGCCCGCCGTCGACGCGAGGTTCGCACTGGTCGACGGCGAACTCGTGACGCGTCGGTCGCACGAAGGGCAGGAGCTCGCCGTCCGGTCGGCCACCGACGGGATCCTCGAGGCGCTCGCGCAGCGGACCACGCAGGTCGAGGTCCCGGTCCGAACGCTCGAGCCCGCCGTGACGACGGCCGCCCTCGGACAGTCGATCGTGGTGGACCTGTCCGAGAACCACCTGTACCTGTACGACGGACTGAAGGTTGTGAACGACTACCCGGTCGCGACGGCCGCTCCGGGCTACACCACGCCCGTCGGGACCTGGGAGGTCGTCGACAAGCGCGAGAACCCGACCTGGTACAACCCGGCCCCGGACTCGTGGGGCGCCGACCTCCCACCCGTGATCGGCCCCGGTCCGGGCAATCCGCTCGGGACGCGCGCCATCTACCTGAACGCACCGGGGATCCGGATCCACGGCACGTACAGCTCTTCGTCGATCGGCACCTACGCCTCGCACGGCTGCATCCGCATGTACATCTCGGACTCCGAGGCGCTGTTCGGCCAGGTCGACGTGGGCGCTCGCGTCATCATCAAGCCGTAGGCGTCGGCGTTCGGTTCCTGTCACTCTTTCTGCCCGTGCGCGGAGGTTCGGGCTTGCGCGACGGCTCGAGCGGGCCTACGCTGAGGCCGTACTCCGTGGAGACCAAAGGGGCGACCCGGCGGCCACCGCGGAGTACATCTCGTTCGGGGGCCCTGTGTCGGTCGCGGTCGGGAAGCTCGGCCTACCGAGGGGCGCGTGTTGCTTGAAATCACGTCCGTGTGATCTAGCATCCGGTCATGCGGACCTGTTCGAGGATCGGGTGCTCCATCCCCGCGTCGACGACGGCGCTCGTCCGATACGAGGCGCGGGAGATCGAGCTCACCGACCTGCTCGACGAGCCAGATCCACGACTCGTCGAGCTGTGCTCGGAGCACGCGGACCGGCTCACCCCACCGCTCGGGTGGACGATCGCCGGGCGCTCGGTGCAGGAGCCGGTCTCGGCCTGAAGCGGCGGGGCAGCCGTTCGAGTTGTCCCGGGCCTCGTCATCTGCCCCGCACGTGAGCATCCCCCGAACGGCCGGTCTCGTCCCCGTCCGGAGGATGGGCACGGGGTCCGGACGGACGCCCGGATCTGAGCGCACCGTGCTATGTGCCCGCGGATGCCTCGCGGCCGAAGATTGTGGCATGGAAGAGCGACGCGAAGGCACCTGTCCCGTGTGTCACCAGGGCGACCTGATCACGATCTCGATGAGCGTGAGCGCCAACGACCTGTCCTTCACCACCTGCCACATGTGCGAGGCGAAGTGGTGGTACCGGGACGGGGAGAGCGTTCCCCTGCGCTCCGTGATCGGCTCGGTGCTGCAGCAGAAGTCCTGACGAGGACGGGGTTCAGTACGATGCGGTGATCGTGCCGCCGCATCGGGATCTGGGACGCATCTTCAAGGCGTACGACGTCCGTGGCGTCGTTCCCGATGAGCTCGACGAAGACATCGCGCGGTCGATCGGTGCGGCCTTCGCCGATTGGTCCGGGGTCGATGCGGTGGCGATCGGCCGGGACTGCCGTCTCTCGTCTCCCTCGCTCGCCGCCGCCCTGAGCGAGGGCATCGCCTCCCGCGGCGCAGACGTGCTCGACATCGGGCTCGCCTCGACCGACCTCCTGTACTTCACGTCGGGTGCTCGGGACGTCGCCGGCGTGATGTTGACGGCGAGCCACAACCCGCCCGAGTACAACGGGATGAAGTTCTGCCTGCCGGGCGCGCGCCCGGTCGGGCAGGACACCGGCCTGGCCGAGATCCGCGAACTCGCCGAGGGTCGGACGGCAGGCTCGTCGACGGTCGGCGGGACCGTGAAGCACGAGGAGATGCTCGAGGCGTACGTCGAGCATGTGCTCTCCTTCGTCGACGTCTCGGCGATCCGGCCGTTGACCGTCGTCGCCGACACCGCGAACGGCATGGGGGGGCTCGTCCTCCCTCCCGTGTTCGAGCGCCTGCCGATGACGCTCGTGCACCTGTACCCGGAGCTGGACGGGACGTTCCCGAACCATCCCGCCGACCCGATCGATCCGGAGAACCAGCGGGACCTCCGACGCGAGGTGCTCGCGCGAGGCGCCGACGTGGGGCTCGCGTTCGACGGCGATGCCGACCGCGTCTTCCTGGTCGACGAGCGCGCCGAAGGGGTGAGCGGCTCGGAGGTCACCGCCTTGGTCGCCGCGGCGATGCTCGAACGCGACCCCGGCGCCGCCGTCGTCTACAACCTGATCTGCTCGTGGAGCGTTCCGGAGGTGATCCGGGAGCACGGCGGCCGACCGGTCCGAGCGCGGGTCGGCCACTCCTTCATCAAGCAGGTCATGGCGGAGACCGGCGCCGTCTTCGGCGGCGAGCATTCGGGGCACTACTACTTCCGCGAGAACTACCGCGCCGACTCGGGGCTGATCGCCGCGGTCGTGGTGCTCGAGCGACTCTCGCGCGCGGCCGAGCCCCTGTCCCAGGTCCTCGCCCCGTTCAAGCGGTACCACGCGTCCGGCGAGATCAACTCGCGCGTGACCGACCAGCTCGGAAGGATCGAGGAGCTCGCCTCGGCGTACGCGGGCGGGCGCCAGGACCGCACCGATGGGCTGACGGTAGAGTTCGAGGACTGGTGGTTCAACGTTCGGCCCAGCAACACGGAGCCACTCCTGCGGCTGAACGTGGAGGCGAAGACCGATGAGCTCCTCGACGAGAAGACCTCCGAGGTCTTGGAGCTGATCCGACGCGAAGGAGGACCGACGTGACGCTCGACGCCGAGCTGCTCGAGATCCTGGTGTGCCCGAACGACCGGGGCGACCTCGACTACCAACACGACCCCGAGGTCCTCGTCTGCCGGACGTGCGGCTATCGCTATCCCGTGCGCGACGGCATCCCCGTGATGCTGATCGACGAGGCGGAGAAGCCTCCGACCGCTCGAACCGCCCGCAAGCCGGTGGCCAAGAAGAAGGGCCGGTGACCGTCCTCGACGACCGAGCGGCGATGCGCGCCGCCGATCCGGGCGGGATGCTCGACATCGTCACGGGGCTCGCGGCGCAGTGCCTCGAGGGCTACGCGCTCGGCCTCCGGGCGCGACCGCTCCCCGATGCGGAGGGGATCACGTCGATCGTCTTCTGCGGCATGGGTGGTTCGGCCATCGCGGGCGACGCGGTCGCCGCCCTGGCCGCGCCGCGCATCCGGCTCCCGGTGGCGGTCGTGCGGACGCCCCGTCTGCCGGCGTTCTGCGGCCCGAGGACGCTGATGGTGACCTCGTCGTACTCGGGGGACACTGCCGAGACGCTCGAGCTGTTCGAGGACGCCGTCGGCCGCGGCTGCCGGATGATCGCCGTCACGGCCGGCGGTCGGCTCGAGCAGCGGGCCGAGGAGCTCGGCGTCGGCCGTGTCGTGGTCCCGCAGGGCTTCATGCCGCGGGCGGCGTTCGGCTACCTCTGTCTCGGGGCGCTCGGTGCGCTCGAGGCCGTGGGGGTCATGCCGGGGCATGCCGAGGACCTGGACGAGGCGGTCGCCGAGATGGCGAGGGTGATCGGGGAGGCGGGTCCCGACGTCCCGTCGACGACGAACCCGGCGAAGGAGCTCGCGCTCGCGATCGGGGAGCGCGTGCCCGTCGTGTGGGGGGCCGAGGGGATCGGTTCGGTCGCGGCGATGCGCTGGAAGTCCCAGTTCAACGAGAACGCCAAGGTGCCGGCCTTCGCCTCCGCGTTGCCCGAGCTCGATCACAACGAGGTCGTCGGGTGGTCCGCCGGGAAGGGCGACGGGTTCGCGCTCATCGCGCTGCGCCACCCCGGCGAGCACGGCGACGTCGCGGCACGGTTCCCCCTCTCGCAGGAGATCGCCCGCGGGTCGGGTGCCGTCGTCCGCGAGGTGTCGAGCCGGGGAAGCCGGGAGCTCGCCAAGCTGCTCAGCCTAGTGCAGCTCGGCGATCTCGTCTCCACGTACCTCGGGATCGCTCGCGGCGTCGATCCGTCGCCGATCGAGGCGATCGTGAGCCTGAAGCGCGCACTGGCCGACGCTTGAGCGAGACCCGGAGGGTGCCGTCGCCCGGGGACGGGGTCCCGGAGCAGATCGCGGACGCGATCCGCGAGCGGACGGCGCTCGAGCCGACGGTCGGGGTGGTCCTCGGATCCGGGCTGTCGGACGCGGTGGATGCGGTGCGCGCCGCCGCGGACGGCGAGGCGGTCGAGATCTCGTACGCGGATCTCCCCGGGTTCCCGCCGCCGACCGTGGCGGGGCACGCCGGACGTCTGTGGATCGGATCGGTGGGCGATCGCGGCCTGGCGATCTTCCAAGGGCGGATCCACTTCTACGAGGGGCACGGCATGGCGATGGCCTCGATCACCTCTCGGGTGTCGGCGGAGCTCGGAGCCCGCGCGATGGTGCTCACCGCGGCGGCCGGCGCTCTCGATCCGGACATGCAGGCGGGAACGCTCGTGGTGCTGCGCGATCACCTCAACCTGATGGGGGTGAACCCGCTGAGCGGATGGCGGTTCCCCGACGGCTCGCCGGCGTTCGTCGACATCCCCCAGGTCTACGATCGCGAGCTCGCCGATCTGGCGCTCGCCTCGGCGCGCGCGCACCTCGAGGGCACCGATCACGCGGGCCGGGTCCGCGACGGCGTCTACGTCGCGCTCCCCGGCCCGTCCTACGAGACGCCCGCCGAGACCGCGATGCTCCGCCAGTTCGGGGCCGACCGTCGTGGGGATGTCGACGGTGCCGGAGGCGGTGGTCGCTCGGGCGCTCGGGATGCGGGTGCTGGGGCTCGCCTTCGCGACGAACGCGGCGGGCGTCGAGGTCTCCCACGAGGAGGTCTTGGCCGCATCGAAGGCCGCGGCCGGGACGATCGGCAAGGTGATCGTGGAGCTCGTGAACCGTTTCTGACGTGCACGGCTGACGGAAGGCCAGAGAAAGGCCAGAGAAAGGAAGGGCGGACACATGGACTGCGACGTGAAGGACCTGGGACTCGCGCAACAGGGCCGCGAGCGGATCGACTGGGCGGCGGGCGAGATGGGTGTGCTCGGCCTGATCCGGGCTCGCTTCGAGAAGGAACGACCCCTGGACGGCATCAAGATCGCCGCGTGCCTGCACGTGACGACCGAGACGGCGAACCTCGTTGAGACCCTCACAGTCGGCGGCGCGAAGGTCTCGCTGTGCGCCTCCAACCCCCTGTCGACGCAGGACGACGTCGCGGCGGCGCTGTGCGAGCAGAGCGGCGTCGACGTCTACGCGATCAAGGGCGAGGACAACGAGACGTACTACCGGCACATCGAGGCGGTGCTCGACCAGCGCCCGCAGATCACGATGGACGACGGCGCGGACCTCGTCTCACTCCTGCACCGTCAGCGTGCCGAGCAGGTCTCGGAGGTGCTCGGAGGGACCGAGGAGACGACGACCGGCGTGATCCGCCTGCGTGCGATGGCCGCGGACGGCGCCCTGCGGTACCCGATCGTCTCGGTGAACGACGCCAACACGAAGCACCTGTTCGACAACCGGTTCGGCACCGGCCAGTCGACCCTCGACGCGATCATGCGGTCGACCAACCTCCTGCTCGCCGGACGGACCTTCGTCGTGGCCGGGTACGGGATGTGCGGTCGCGGCGTGGCCTCGCGCGCCCGTGGCATGGGGGCGCAGGTGGTCGTCGCCGAGGTGGACCCGCTGCCGGCGCTCGAGGCGGCGATGGAGGGCTACCGCGTCCTGCCGCTGCGAGAGGCGGCTCGGATCGGCGACGTGTTCGTGACGGTCACGGGCGACACGAGCGTGATACGGCGGGAGCACCTCGAGGTGATGAAGGACGGCGCCGTGCTCGCGAACGCCGGCCACTTCGACGTCGAGATCGACAAGGAGGCGCTCGCCGACCTCTCCGGCGGCCGCGTGCGCCGGATCCGCGGCTTCGTCGACGAGTACACGATGGGCGATGGCCGGCGCCTGCACCTGCTCGGTGAGGGGCGCCTCGTGAACCTCGCCGCCGCCGAGGGGCACCCCGCGGCCGTGATGGATATGTCGTTCGCGAACCAGGCGCTGTCGGTGGAATGGATCGTCAAGCGGCGCGGCACCCTCGACGCCGGCGTGTACCCGGTGCCGCCCGAGATCGACGGGGAGGTCGCGAGGCTGAAGCTCCAGGCCATGGGGGTCGAGATCGACGAGCTCACGACGCAGCAGCGCGACTACCTCAGCTCCTGGAAGCAAGGGACCTGATCTCGGTGCGGGCGCGGGAGGGCCGCCGGTGAGCGAACCGATCTCGGTCCGCGCCCGGTTCGAACGGTTCCCCGCGACGGTGAAAGGGGCCTTCATCTTCCGCGGGGAGGACGCGAACCCACACCAGGTGGTGGTCGGGGGCGCGCGCGTGACCGCGCTGGGTGCGGGGGGATCGAACCCCGTCCCGCTCGCGCCGGTGACGCTCGACGTCGTGCCCCACCGGGACGTGTTCGTCCCGTTCGAGCTCCCGCTCTCCGAGCTCGAGCCGGGCTGGTACACGCTCGTGTGTGATGTGGACGTGGACGGGTCGCCCGGCGCCTACGACGGCGGGCGCCGCTTCTCCGTGCCGTGGCCTCGCGCTACGGTTCGCCGCGGGCAGGTGAAGGTCGGTCGTCAGGTGAAGCTGGCGGATGTGACCGTGCACGTCGAGCAGGTGGACTGTTCGGGCGACTCGATCAAGCTCCACCTGCGTGTGGAGCCTGCGGGCGAGGTCACGCTCAAGCTGTTCGCGGACGGACGGCGGTTGCAGGTGCTCGACCTCGAGCTCGACGAGGAGACGGGGCGGGCCAAGGCGACCGCGTATCCGCTCATGCGCACCGACCAAGCGCTGCGGGTGGAGCTCAAGGGGCACGGTCGCGGTTCGGAGGCCGCCGTCGACATCCCGTTGCCGTAACGCGTCGGCCGCGTGTGTCGTCCCCGCGCGCTAGCGTCCGGGCGTGCTAGCTCCGCTGCTCGATGCGTTGTTCCCGAAGCGATGCGCCGGGTGCGGATCGGGCCCGTGGCCGTTCTGCGCGACGTGCGGGTCGGAGCTCGTCGTCCTGTCGCCGCCGTGGTGCGAGCGGTGCGGCGCCCCGGCTCCCCGTCCGACGGCCACCTGCCGCGACTGCCCGCCCGAACCGATCGAGATCGCGCGGGCGCCGTTCGGGTTCGACGGGCCGATCCGCCGAGCGGTCCATCGACTGAAGTTCGGCGGGTGGCGGGCCGTCGCGGACGCGCTGGCGGAGGCCATGGTCGAGGCGTGGTCCGACGTCACCTGGGCGCCCAGCGCGGTCACGTGGGTTCCGCTCTCGCGGGACCGGCTCGCCGCCCGCGGGTACGACCAGGCGAGGGCGCTCGCCCGCGCGGTCGCGCCCAGGCTCGGTGCGCCGGCCCGTCCGCTCCTGCGTCGCACGGGCGATCCCGGGCCGCAGGCTCGCCGGGGAGCCGCCGCGCGCCGCGAGGCGATGCGCGGGCTGTTCGTCGCCACGGAGGCGTCCGGCCGGGTGCTGCTCGTGGACGACGTGCTCACGACCGGCGCGACCGCAGGGGCGTGCGCCTCGTCGCTGCTCGCCGCCGGGGCCGAGGCGGTGGGGCTCCTCACCGCGGCCCGGGCCGCGTCCTCGGCGCGACGGCCGCCGCCTATACTCGATCACGGGCTCGCGTCCGGGTCTGTGGTTGCCCCGGGGAACGGATCCCCGGTAGTCGATGCCAGCCGCGGGCGAAGCGACCCACGTAAGCCGACCCTTGGTCGGTGAGCATGGCGCGGTTTAGATGTAAGTCCTGCCCCGGCGAGGGAGACCTCGCCGAGAGAGGGTGCGAAACCGTCCGATGGGCGGCGATCACCCCCGCAGGCGGATGTGGGGCCAAAGACCAGGTCAGCCGGACGCGAGCCTCCTCGTCCGGTGCTGACGAACGGTGAGACGGGGCTCGGGGGAGCGGGATGGAGTTCGTCCTGAAGGGTCACGGGGAGCGCGTGGCGCAGCGCCTGCGACAGGTCACGGAGCACAAGCTCGCCCGCCTCGAGCGCATCGAACCGAGGCTCACGCGCCTCGAGGTCGAGGTCACCGTCGAGAGGAACCCCCGGCAGGGTGGGGTCCACCGCGTCGACGTGCTCGCGGCGGCTCCTCGCAAGACCTACCGTGCCCACGCCGAGGCCAAGGACGTGGGATCCGCGCTGGACGTGGTCGCCGAGCGCCTCGAGCGCCAGATCCGTGACCACCACGAACGTCGCCGCGCTCGACGGATCGCGGGGGCGGGTCGCGTAAAATCCGCCCAGACGCCCGGCGGGACCGCGGGGCGCGACGCGAGGAGCGCGGAGTGACCGACGAGACCGACACGAACCCGGAGAAGCTCCGGGTGCTGGTGTGCGACGACCATGCGCTGTTCCGCCGCGGGCTGAAGATGGTGCTGGACGAGGAGCCCGATCTCGAGCTCGTCGGCGAGGCCTCGGACGGGGCGGAGGTCGTCGTCCGCGCGCAGGAGCTCATGCCCGACGTGATCTTGATGGACGTCCGCATGCCGAAGAGATCGGGCATCGAGGCCGCGGGCGAGATCAAGGATGCGCTGCCGCACGTCAAGATCCTCATGCTCACGATCAGCGACGACGAGGCCGACCTGTACGAGGCGATCAAGGCCGGCGCCTCGGGGTACCTGTTGAAGGAGATCCCGATCGAGGAGGTCGCCGACGCGATCCGCTCGGTCTGGGCGGGGCAGTCGAGGATCAGCCCCTCGATGGCGAGCAAGCTCCTGACCGAGTTCGCCGCGATGAGCAAGGCGTCCGACGAGAGGCCCCAGATGCCGGCGCCCAAGCTCACCGACCGCGAGATGGAGGTCCTGCGCCTCGTCGCCCAGGGGCTCAACAACCGCGACATCGCGGGCAAGCTCTTCATCTCCGAGAACACGGTCAAGAACCACATCCGCAATATCCTCGAGAAGCTCCACCTTCACTCGCGCATGGAGGCGGTGGTCTACGCCGTGCGGGAGAAGATGATCGAGATCAACTGAGGGGTCGTGGTGGCGGGCGCGGTCCTGGCCTTCATGGTCTCGACCCTGCGCGTCCGCCAACCCGTCCGGCCCATCGTCGCTCCACGCTGAGCCCCTGCCCGCCGCGGGCTCGGACACGTTCCGGACCTCCGGTACCATGGAGGTCCCAACCCTCCCCACACGAGGCGAAGCATGGTCATCGAGAAGCTCGGCCAGTTCGGCGAAGGCCGGAAGAAGAAGCAGCTCGGACAGATCGCCGGGCTCGTGAACACGTTCGAGCCCGAGGTCGAGGACCTGAGCGACGCCGAGCTCGCCGGGATGAGCGCCGGGTTCCGTGAACGGCTGGACGCTGGCGAGACCCTGGACGACATCCTGCCCGAGGCGTTCGCGTGCGTCCGCGAGGCCGCCCGGCGCACGATCGGGCAGCGGCATTTCGACGTGCAGGTGATGGGCGCGATCGCCCTGCATCAGGGCAACATCGCCGAGATGAAGACCGGTGAGGGCAAGACCCTCACGTCCACGATGGCCGCCTACCTCAACGCGCTCGCGGACGGTGTGCACGTCGTGACCGTGAACGACTACCTGGCCAAGCGCGACTCGGAGTGGATGGGCCCGATCTACCGGGCGCTCGGCGTCTCCGTCGGGTTGATCCAGGCCCAGATGACGCCGTCAGAACGGCGCCCGGCCTACGCGGCCGACATCACCTACGGGACCAACAACGAGTTCGGGTTCGACTACCTCCGCGACAACATGGCGATGCGCCCCGAGGACATGGTGCAGCGCACCCACGCCTACGGGATCGTGGACGAGGTCGACTCGATCCTGATCGACGAGGCCCGGACCCCGCTGATCATCAGCGGCATGGTGGCCGACAGCGCGAAGTGGTACCAGACCTTCGCGCGGCTGGCGCCGCGCCTGAAGCGCGACGACGACTACGAGGTCGACGAGGCGAAGAAGACGATCGCCGTCACCGAGGCCGGCGTCGCGAAGGTGGAGGAGGCGCTCGGGCTCGACAATCTCTACGAGCACGTCCACACGCCGCTGGTGCATCACCTCCAGAACTCGCTCCGGGCCAAGGAGCACTACCACCGCGACGTCGAGTACATCGTGACCGGCGGCGAGGTGAAGATCGTCGACGAGTTCACCGGACGCGTGCTCGAGGGCCGGCGGTACTCCGAGGGCCTGCATCAGGCGATCGAGGCCAAGGAGGGCGTCCGGATCAAGGAGGAGAACCAGACCCTCGCGACCATCACGATCCAGAACTACTTCAAGATGTACGAGAAGCTCGCCGGGATGACCGGTACGGCCAAGACGCAGCTCGCCGAGTTCCAGTCGGTCTACAACCTCGACGTGGCCGAGATCCCCACGAACCGGCAGATGATCCGCGCGGACGAGCAGGACCTGATCTACAAGACCGAGGACGCCAAGTGGAACGCGGTCGTCGAGGACATCGTGGAGCGTCACGAGCAGGGGCAGCCGATCCTCGTCGGTACCGTCTCGATCGAGAAGTCGGAGAAGCTGTCGACGCTGCTGAACCGCCGGGGGATCGAACACCACGTCCTGAACGCGAAGAACCACGAGAAGGAGGCGATGATCGTCGCGCAGGCGGGCCGTCTCGGGGCGGTCACGGTGGCGACCAACATGGCCGGCCGAGGCGTCGACATCCTGCTGGGGGGCAACCCGGAGTACCTCGCGCGCCAGGAGATGGCCGCGCGGGAGTGGGACAACGACCGATACCTGCTCTTCGAGATGGAGCCGGAGGAGCGCGCCGAGTACGACGCCGAGTACGACCCGATCTTCCGCAAGCTCAAGCAGCAGACCGACGCCGAGCACGAGGAGGTCGTTGCCGTCGGCGGGCTCTACGTGCTCGGCACCGAGCGGCACGAGTCGCGAAGGATCGACAACCAGCTGCGTGGTCGTTCCGGCCGGCAGGGCGATCCGGGCGCGTCCCTGTTCTACCTCTCGCTCGAGGACGACCTGATGCGCATGTTCGCCTCCGAGCGGATCGGCTCGATCATGGAGCGGCTGAAATGGCCGGAGGACGAGGCGATCACGGCCAAGATGGTCACGAGGGCCGTCGAGGGTGCCCAGCGGCAGATCGAGGAGCTGAACTTCGAACGCCGGAAGAACGTCCTGAAGTACGACGACGTCATGAGCACGCAGCGCCGGGTGATCTACGAGGAGCGGCAGAAGCTCCTGTCGGGCGAGGACTTCAAGGACGAGGCGCTCCGGATGGTCGAGGACGTCGTACGACGGACGGTCCAGCGCCTGGCGCCGGAGGAGGTCTTCAACGAGGAGTGGGACCTCGAGCTCGTGCTGACCGGGCTCACCGAGGTCTTCCCGACGACGATCACGCGCGACGAGCTCGACGAGATGATCAGCTCGGCTGAGCTCGAGGAGCGCGCCCTCGACGATGCCCTCGAGCGGTACGAGGAGAAGGAGCAGGCGCTCGGCTCCCAGACGATGCGCGAGCTGGAGCGGCTCGTCCTGCTCAACATCACGGACACCAAGTGGCGCGAGCACCTGTACGAGATGGACTACCTGCAGGAGGGGATCCACCTCCGCGCGTACGCTCAGAAGGACCCGCTCACCGAGTACCAGCGCGAGGCCTACCTGATGTTCGAGGAGCTCACGGACTCGATCCAGGACGACTTCGTCCGGTACATCTACCGCGTCGAGCTCGTGCGTCAGGACGAGCCGGGTCGCCCCCGCCCGCAGCGGGTGCAGACCTCGCACGGGGACGAGGGCGAAGGCGGTGCGGGTGGCGGCTCGCAGGCCAAGAGCGGGAAGGTGCCGCGCAACGCGCCCTGTCCATGCGGGAGCGGCAAGAAGTACAAGAAGTGCCACGGCGCAGTGGCGTAGGACCCGGATGGTGAAGGAGGCCGGCCCCGAGGGGCCGGCCTCCTTCGCGCCTGGAGAGGGGGGTTACCTCACCGGCACTGTCCGCAGACGCTCCCGTTCACGACGATCGGCTGGTTCTGGACCGTGACCGGCCCGTAGTCGGAGACCGGACCAAGCCCGGTGCCACCCGCCGGGGTCGCCCGGCCGAGGGAGACGGCGATCGTCACGATCACGGCGGCCACCAGCACGATCGCCGTCACGGTCAGTCGCGCCTTCGCGAGGTACGTCCGCTCGATCGGGAGACTCATGCTCCGGGTGGCCATCGGGATCCTCCTGTTGGCTCGTCGGTGCTTCGGCGAACGCTAGACTCGGGTGCCCCCCGCATTCGGTGGTCCCCGGCACCGGGCGGCTGTGACGTGTGGCACATCGACGCGCGAACGCCCCGGCCGCCGGGGCCGGGGCGTTGGCGGTTCGATCCGGTCAGATCCGTTGGTGCAGTGCGCGCGCCTCGCCGATCGAGAGTCCGCCGGAGAGCTCGCTCGGGGTGTTCCCGCTCACGAACGGACCGGTCGACTCCTTCGCCGACCGCCTCGGAACGTGGGGAGCGAGGCGGACGCCGCCGACGTTCTCATCGGTCAGCGCGCCGCGGAGCTCGCTCGGGGTGTTGGCCGCGGTCCCGCCGACGAACGTCTGCTCGGTCCCGCCGACTGTGGTGTTCGGGTTCGTCTGCGGCCGATCCCGACCCAGCGAGACGGCGCCCACCGCGATCGTCAGCATGACGAGCGACGCCAGGACCGCCGCCGGCCAGATCGACCGTCCGGGCTCTGTCCCTCGGAGTGTTCCGACCCTCGTGCTCATGACCCCCTCCTTCGGCTCGCCTTCTCCGTTCGGATGCCTCGAACGTAGGCCGATGCCCGCGCGAGGTCGGTGCTTGCGGGCACCGGCGCGAGGTGACCTGGCTCACGTCGTGCTCGGCGGGCTAGGCTGCGGCGCGAGGAGGTGCCGGTGGGCCACGAACCGCGACGGCCAGACGAGATGCGACAGGACGAGATGCGACAGGACGAGATGCGGCCGATCACGGCCCTGTTCGCCGACATCGTCGGATCGACCGGACTGGGCGAGCGGCTCGGGCCCGACGAGGTGAAGGCACTGGTGGGTGAGTGCGTGACCCGGATGAGCCGGGCGGTCGAGGAGTTCGGCGGCGTGATCCAGGCCTTCATGGGCGACGGGATCTGCGCGTATTTCGGCGTTCCCGCGGCCCACGAGGACGATCCCGAGCGGGCGGCGCGGGCCGCCCTGCGGATCATCGGGGTCGCCGCCGGGTACGCGGGCGAGGTCGAGGCGGCGTGGGGGATCGAGGGCTTCAACGTCCGGGTCGGGCTGAACAGCGGACCCGCCGCCGTCGGGCTCGTGGGCGGCGAGGACTCGCAGACCGTCGCGCTCGGGGACACCACGAACGTGGCCGCGAGGCTCCAGAGTGCGGCCGAACCGGGATCGATCGCCATCGGTCCGGGGACGGCGGCGCGCCTGGAGGAACGGTTCGTGCTCGAGCCGCTCGGGGAGGTGACGGTGAAGGGTCGGACCGAGACGGTCGTCGCCTCCAGCCTCGTCGGTCCACGCCCGGTGTCGGAGCCGCCGTCTCGAACACCGCTGGTCGGTCGCGACGGGGAGCTCGCGCGCCTGCAGGCGGCCGTCGGCGACCTTCGCTCGGGGCGGGGCCAGGTGCTGCTCCTGGTCGGGGACGCGGGCCTCGGGAAGACGCGGATGCTGGCAGAGCTCCGGTCGCTGCGGGGCGAGGACGTCACCTGGCTCGAAGGGCGGTGCGTGTCGTACGGCGCCGGATCGCCCTACGGCCCGTTCGTAGAGCTGCTCCGTACGTGGCTCGGGGTCGAGGAGGAGGACGCCGAACTCGCGCTCCGGACGAAGCTCCGCGCACGCGCGGGCGCCCTCCTCGGGACGATGCAGGATCAGGCGCTCCCGTACCTCGGGTTGTTGCTTTCGATCCGACTCGAGCCCGACGTCGAGCGCGAGTTGCTCGCGCTCTCGGCCGACGAGCTCTCCGGAAGGATGCAGGAGGCGTTCGTGCTCTGGGCGGAGGCGCTCGCCTCGACGCGACCGTTGGTCCTTGCCGTCGACGACCTGCACTGGGCCGACCGGACGACCCGCGACCTCGCGGAGCGCCTGCTGGGGCTCACCGACCGGTCCGCCTTGATGCTCGCCGTGGCCTTGCGGCCCGACCCGGGCTCGGAAGGGTGGGCCTTCCGCCTCGCCGCACAGTCACGGTTCGCGCACCGGGTGGACGAGCTCCCGCTCCCCCCGCTCGCGCCCGAGGCCGCTCGCGCCCTGATCGACGAGCTGGTGCCAGCCGGTCTGGTCGGCGAACCGGTCAAGGACGAGGTCGTCGCGAAGGCCGAGGGCAACCCCCTGTATCTCGAGGAGCTGCTCCGTGCCTTGCTCGAGTCCGGGGGCGACCGGCGCCGGACGTGGACCATCACGCCGAGGACCGCGGCGGAGCTCCCACCCGCGCTCGAGGCGCTCCTGGTCGCGCGGATCGACCGGCTCGAACCTGGCGCGCGCCGGTTGGCCCAGGTGGCGGCGGTCGTCGGTCGCGAGTTCCCGGTCGCGGTCGCTGCGGCGGTCGCAGGGAGCGCCGACGCGGAGGGCGACATCTCCGCGCTCCTTCGTGCCGAGATCGTCCGCGAGGTCCGGCGTTTCCCCGAGCTCGAGTGCACGTTCCGTCACGGCCTGTTGCAGGAGGCGGCCCTGTCGACGCTCACGCCGACCTCGCAGCGCGAGCTGTACGGGCGTATCGGTCACGCGATGGAGGCCCATCTCGGCGATCAGGCGGATGAGCGGCTCGAGCAGCTGGCCTTCTACTTCTACCGGAGCGACGACACGGAGAAGGCGCTCTCCTACCTCGACCGAGCCGCCGAGCACGCGATGTCGGTCGAGGCGCTGGGACGCGCCGAGGAACTGTGGACGCGCGCTCGCAAGCTGGCCGAGCGGGCGGGCGACGAGGATCGAACGGATCGGCTCGGTCAGCAGCTTTCCAGGCTGCGGAAGCGCTCGAGCGGAGAGTTGCCGCTCCCGCCCATCGATCCGGAGGACGGCGGGTCCTAGGGAGGCGGCGGCGGAGCCGACGGCGGGGGAGGGGGCGCCGGCATCGACGGCGACGGGTCCCGCCTCCCGGCGGCGAACGAGATCAGGTGCGCGTAGGCCGTCGCCGTGGGCGGCCGTTTCGTCGGGTCCTTGGCCAACGCCTGCAGGATCGCCCATGACAAGCCCTCGGGCGCGTCCGAGCGGTCCGCGCACGGGTCCGGCGGCTCGACGTTCAGGTGCGCGCTCGCGAGGTCGAACATCGACTTGTCGGCGAACGGCGCCCGGCCGGCGGTGCATTCGTAGGTCAGGCATCCGAGCGCGTAGATGTCGGAGGCGGGCGTCGCCTCGGCTCCCCGGAGCATCTCGGGTGCGAGGTAGTCGAGCGTCCCCATCACCATCCCCGGCTTGGTCAGCACCGTGTACGCGCGGCCCTTCGCGAGCCCGAAGTCCGTCAGGTTGGCCGACCCCGTCTCGTCGATGATCACGTTCGAGGGCTTCACGTCGCGATGCACGATGCCCCCGGCGTGGAGCGCGTCGAGCCCCGAGGCGACGTGGGCGACCACCCGGACAAGCTCATCCATCGCGAGCGGGCCCTCGCTCAGGCGATCCTCGAGCGTCCGGCCCCGGACGAAGGCGACCGCCAGGTACGGCCGCCCCTCGGCCTCGCCCGCGTCGGTGATCGGCACGAGGTGCTTGTGCCGGACCTCACCCGCCGCGCGAGCCTCGTGGACGAAACGGCGCCGGAACGTCTCGTCGGCCGACAGCTCGGCCCGCAGGACCTTCAGGGCGACCTCGTCGCCCTCGGGCTCGCGGACGGCACGGAAGACGACGCCCATCCCGCCCTCCCCGAGCCGTTCCTCGAGGCGGTAGACGCCGAGCCGCGTGCCTGGTTCGAGATCCGCCACGCACGAAGGATAGTCCGCTTCCGAGAGCGCTCCGCCCGCGGAGGCGCCTATCCGGGCGGGCACGGGGGTGCTAGAACCTTCCGCGATGGCCGAGGACACGAGGGTCGGGACGGAGCTCGCCGGCTACCAGATCGAGGGAGTGATCGGGCGAGGCGGCATGAGCGTGGTCTACCTGGCCGAGCACGTTCGGCTCGGACGCAAGGTGGCGTTGAAGGTCCTCGCGCCCGAGCTCGCCGGGAGCGAGCGGTTCCACGACCGTTTCCTCCGCGAATCGAAGCTCGCTGCGTCGATCGACCATCCGAACATCGTTCCGATCTACGACGCGGACGAGGCCGACGGCGTCCTGTACATCGCGATGCGCTACGTCGAGGGATCCGACCTCAAGCAGGCGATCCGCGACACAAGGCCGGCTCGAGCCGCTGCGCGCGTCGGCGATCGTCGACCAGATCGCGAGCGCCCTCGATGCCGCCCATGCCCGAGGGCTCGTCCATCGCGACGTGAAGCCGGCGAACGTCCTGCTCACGCCCGAGGACCACGCGTACGTGTCGGACTTCGGCCTGACGAAGCGGGCCGTGTCGGTGAGCGGGCTCACGGAGACGGGCCAGCTCATCGGGACGATCGACTACGTCGCACCGGAGCAGATCAAAGGCGATCCCGTCGACCAACGCGCCGACGTGTACTCGCTCGGGTGCCTGCTCTTCGAATGCCTGACCGGGCATGCGCCCTACCCGCGCGACATCGAGGTGGGCGTGCTGTGGGCGCACGTCGAGACCCCTCCGCCGTCGTTGACGGAGGAGCGTCCCGAACTGCCGTCCGAGGTCGACGACGTCCTGGCCCTCGCGATGGCGAAGGACCCAGCCGAGCGCACGGCGGCAGCGGGTGACGTGGCCGCGGGGTTCCGATCGGCGCTCGGGCTCGAGGCTCCAGCGGGTGGACGGGTGGTCGTTCGCCGCGGGAAGCCGAAGCCACGGCGCGCGGAGAACGTTGATCGCGGCGATCGTTGCTGGCGTCGTTCTTCTTGGCCGCTGCAGGGGTCTTCCTGCTCACCCAAGGGGGCGGAGCCGGCGTCGTGGTGCCCTCAGCGAACTCGGTCGCTCGGATCGACGCGAGCACGAACGCGTTCGACGAGGCGATACGTGTCGGTGAGGATCCCACGGGCGTCGCGATCGGCGAGGACGGGGACCTCTGGGTGATCAACCAGGGGGACTCGACCGTCAACCGGATCGATCCGGAGACCGGCGAGGTAACGCCTGCGAAGTCCACGCTCGGCATCCCCACCGGGATTGCGACAGGCGAGGGCGCCGTCTGGATCACGAACGGCTTCGGCAGTCCAAGCGGAACGCAGGTCGTGACGGTCGACCCCACCACCGAATCGGTCGAGATCGCGTTCCCGACCGGCAACGCGAAGGCGATCGTCGTCGAGTTCGACTCGATCTGGCTCGCCGACGCCGATCGCGACCTCGTGCTTCGGTACGACCCGGAGGACCTGGCGGCCGATCCCATCGAGATCCCCATCGATGACGACGCGACCCGAGAGCGCCGTTCCGCGGTTCCTGGCGGTTGGCGACAGGGCCGCCGAGGGCATCTGGGTCGTGAACGAGCTCGGAGACAACGTCGTGCGGATCGACCCGGACACGAACAAGGTCGCCGGTTCGGATCGATGTCGAGTCGCCGACGGCCGTCGCGGCCGACGACAGCGGTGTCTGGGTGACGAGCGAGGCGAACGACCGCGTGCATCACTTCGACGCAGATGGCAGGGCTCTTCAAACCCTGCAGCACTCCGACGGGATCCTCGATGGACCGACGGCGATCGTGATCGTTCCGAGCGGGTCTGGATCGGCAGCGACCTGGAGACCGCGGTCGCCCGGATCGACCCGGAGACGAACACCGTCGACCGCGTTGCTCTGGGGGGGATCACGGGTGGGATGGCGGTTGACAGGAATGGCGACGTATGGGTGACCATACGCGCTCCCCAGGCGTAGGTCGGATCGGAGGAGACATGCGGAAGTGGCCGGCACCGTTGATCGCGATCCTGCTGATCGCAGGATGCACGTCGGTGACGGATCTACCGGAAGCAACATCAAGCCCTGACACGACGCCGCGTGGCGGGACGCTTCGGGTCGCGATCCCAGACTTCTCGGGGGGGTACGTCCATCTGGATCCACAGAGCTCATACTGGGGCGCGGAGTGGGGATTGTTCCGGTGCTGCCTCCTGCGAACGCTCTACTCACTACAACGGCAAGGCGACGGAGGACGGCGGTGGCGAACCGCGTCCGGACCTCGCGGTCGGCCCTGCGGTCGTTTCCGCCGACGGCTCTGACGTGGACGTTCCGCCTGAAGCAGGGCCTCCGCTACGCGCCACCGTTCGAGGACACGCCGATCGTCGCTCCGGATGTCGTTCGAGCGTTGGAGCGAACCGCGCGCGTCACGTCGGCGGAGGAGATGATCGGCTACCCGTTCTACTACTCGGCGATCAGAGGATTCGACGCATTCGACGCCGGACAGGCCGATTCGATCGCTGGACTCGAGACGCCCGATGATCGGACGCTCGTCGTCCGCCTCGAAGAGGCGACGGGCGACCTTGCGTACCGGTTCGCGATGCCGGCGACGGCTCCGATCCCCGAGGGCGCCGACGAGGGCCACGACGAGGACTACGGGAGGTTCCTCGTGGCCTCCGGGCCGTACATGATCGAGGGATCGGAGGAGCTCGACTTCTCGACCCCACCGGACGAGCAGGAGCCGGCGGCGGGGTTCGTACCGGCGGTGCTCACGAGGACGCTCGTCGCGGAGGAGCCGGGCTCGCTCGTGCTGGTAAGGAACCCGATCCTGGGACCCGGCCACCGACCGGCTTCGCGCCGCCTACGCGGATCGGATCGAGTTCACGATCGGCGGCCCAGAGGAAGAGATCGCGCGAGCGTGTCGACACGGCCGAGCTGGACCTGGTGTTCGGATCGGACTCTTGCCGTTCGAGCAGGTCGCCGCGTATCGGGACGACCCGGCGCTGGAAGGTCGGGTGTTCGTGCATCCGGAGAACGCCTTCTGGTCGGTGACCATGAACCTCGCCGTTCCGCCGTTCGACGACGTCCACGTCCGCCGTGCGGTGGCTCTCGCGATCGACAGGGCGGCACTCGTCGAGTTGCTCTCCGAGCCGCCCTACGGTCCGTTCGGTGTCAGCTGGGGCGAGGTCGCGACGCACATGGCGCCGACGCCTTCGAGGGAGGGCTCCTGCGGGCTTCGACCCGTACCCTTACGACCCCGAGGCGGCCCGGGAGGAGATGCGAGCGTCCGCCTACGACCGGACAGGCGACGGCCGGTGCGACGCGCGCGCATGTCGGAACGTCCAAGCGCTGGTCATGGATGCGGCGTGATCCCCGAGCAGGCGCGGGCGATCCGCGAAGACCTGGCCGAGTCGGGAATCGAGCTCGACCTGGATCCAGACGCCGGTGGCTTCTTCGGGGGCGGTCTCTTCAATCTCATCCACGACCCGGCGACCAGATTTCGATGGGTATCGCGTACCCGTGGGGACAGGACTACCCGGACGGCGGCGGCTGGTTCTCGCCGCTGTTCGACCGCTCGGGACGTGGAGGTTGGTGGAACACCTCGCTGCTCGGCGCCACCCCGGCCAGCTCCGAGAGTGGGGGTACCGGGTCACCTCGGTCCCGAGCGTCGACGACCGACTCCACGCTTGTCTCGAGGGTCGAGGCGTGGCCCGGACCGCAGTGCTGGGCGGAGCTCGACCAGTACCTCACGACCGAGGTCGTCTCCACGGGTCCCGTTCATGTTCATCGAACAGGCGCAGGTCGTCTCGGAGCGGGTCGTCGCGTACTCGTTCGATCAGTTCCACGGGCCTGCCCGCGTTGGACCGGATCGCCCTCGCCCCCGGCTCCGTCGTGAGGCGCGAGCGGGCCGGTACGATGCCATCGCCATGAGCGAGCACACCGAACGCCTCGAGGACCTCGGCAAGCGGATCGACGGCCGCCAAGGAGTTCCTTTGACGTCGACGACAAGCGGGCGAAGGCCGCCGAGCTCGAGCGGCAGGCCTCCGACCCGTCGCTCTGGGACGACCCCGCTCGCGGCCAGCAGCTGACCACCGCGCCTCGCCCGCCTGCGTGCCGAGCTCGAGCGCTACGACGGTCTGGTCCGGCGGCTCGAGGACGCGCGCACGATGGACGAGCTCCTCGCGGCCGAGGCCGACCCCGAGATGACGGCGGATCTGGCGCGCGCGGTGCGCGAGCTCGCGCGAGACGTCGAGAAGCTCGAGCTCGCCACGCTCCTCGGCGGCGAGTACGACGACCACGACGCGGTCGCCACGTTGCACGCCGGCGCGGGTGGGACCGAATCGCAGGACTGGGCCGAGATGCTGCTGCGGATGTACCTGCGGTGGGCCGAACGCGAGCGGTCTGGACGTCGAGGTGGACGAAACGCTCCTCGGCGACGAGGCGGGGATCAAGAGCGCGACGTTCATCGTCCACGGCCCGTACGCGTACGGGCTCATCTCGGCGGAGCGAGGCGTGCACCGGCTGGTGCGGATCTCGCCGTTCGACGCGCAGAAGCGACGGCACACGTCGTTCGCCAACCTCGACGTCATCCCGCTGCTCGAAGAGACGGGCGACGAGGACATCGAGATCGACCCGAAGGACCTCCGGATCGACGTGTACCGCTCGACGGGCCCGGGCGGGCAGTCGGTCAACACCACGGACTCCGCCGTCCGGATCACGCACCTGCCGAGCGGGATCACGGCGGCGTGCCAGAACGAGCGCTCGCAGCTGCAGAACCGCGCCGTGGCGATGCGGATCCTGAAGGCCCGGCTCGCCGAACGGATGCGCGAGGAGCAGCAGACCAAGCTCGAGGATCTGCGCGGGGAGCGCAAGGGGATCGACTTCGGCTCGCAGATCCGCTCGTACGTCCTCGCCCCGTACCGGCTCGTCAAGGACCACCGGACGAACGTCGAGCTCGGCGACGTCGACCGGGTCCTGGACGGCGACCTCGAGGCGCTGATCGAGGCCGAGCTCCGACGTCGGGCGGGTCGAGGAGGCGCATCGTAGGGGAGGAGCGTATCCCTACGGACCTTCGCACTGGGTCCTTGGTCTCGGTCGTGCCGCCCGTGTCTCCAGATCACGTCCGACAGGCTTGCCGTGGGGGTACGAACGAACGAGAATCGGACCGATCCGCGGGAGGGCCCGAACGTTGTCCGAAACGACGAAGCGCGGTCTCGAGATTTCGGTCACCGCGGCCTTCACGCTCGCGTTGCTGCTGGTCGGGGCCATCCTGATCTTCTCCGGTGGAACCGCTTCCGCCAAACAGATCGCGACGCTCAGACTCTTCGGTGGACAGGTCGCGGTGCAGCATGGCAGCGGTGCGTTCGTGGGCGGTGAGGACGGCGCGTCGCTCCTCGAGGGTGACACCGTTCGGACCGGCCCGGACGGACGGGCGTCGATCGAGTACTTCGACGGGAGCGAGACGCGTCTCGACTACGACACGACGTTCACGCTGGTCGTGCTTGAGACGCTGGGCAACGCTGCAGGCTCGAAGGTGATCGAGGCAAGCCAGGCCGACGGCAACTCCTACAACCGCGTGGCGGAGCTCACCGATCCGAGAGCCGATTCGAGATCGAGACGCCGACGGTGACGGCATCGGTGCAGGGCACCGAGTACGCGCTGATGGTGGACGGCGCGATCGACGACGATCGCGGTCGTGGACCGTTTGGTCAAGGCGACCGGCGCCACCGGCTCCGTCGCCGTTCCCGCCGGCTACATGGTCGTCGTCGGGCCCGACGGTATCATCGGACAGATCGAGGAGATCTCCCAGGAGCTGCTCGACAGTGACTGGCTCAGGTTCAACTGGTGCGAGTTCGACAGCGTCCGCGCGGATGTCCCGAACGGAACCCACCGGGGTAGAACCCCAGGGGCCGAGCAACGAACCGACGAACTCCGGCACGAGGACGTCAGCAGGCGGTCGCCCCCGCCGAACGCCGACACCGGCGGCGAGGGGCGGCGGCGGCGAGACCACCGCACGACGGTGCGCCCCCCCCACCACCACATAACCAGCCCCCACACGCGGGCTTCACCGCATCGCCGGAGCTCGGTACGGCGCCGCTGCGCGTGCGGTTCACCGACTCGTCGAGCGACCCGGACGGCGACCAGATCTCGCGGCACTGGAGCTTCGGTGACGGTTCGTCGCAGTCCGGCGGACTGAGCCCGATCGCACACGTACACCGACCCCGGGGACTACACCGTCACGCTCACGGTGTCCGATCCCCACGGCGAGCGCGACTCGAAGAGCCGGGTGATCGACGTCGGGTCGCCGCAGGACCAGTGCCACCGGTCGTCACGATCACCGGCGCACCGAGCAACCCGAGCGCGCTCGAGGAACGCCACGTTCACGTTCACTTCCGACGAAGCGGGTCGAGGGTTCGTCTGCACGCTGGACGGCGACGAGCGATCCGTGCGGCGGAGGGGGTGGCGTCCGAACGGGCCCGTGGTCAACGGATCGGTGAGCTACTCGAACCTCTCCCAGGGGCACCACGCGTTCTCGGTGTCCGTGACGGATGCCTCGGGCAACACCGGATCCGCTTCGTACGCGTGGAGGATCGATACCGAAAGCGGCGGCGTGGAGCCGGTCTTCGACCACATCGTCATCTCGCCCTCGAACGCGACGATCCAGCCGGGTGGCTCGCAGTCGTACGCGGCGGAGGCGATCGACACGGACGGCGCCTCGATGGGCAACGTGACGGCCAGCACGAACTTCTCCATCGATCCGAACGGGTCGTGCAACGGCAACACCGCACGGCGACGCAGCCCGGTGAGCACAAGGTGACGGGGACGATCTCCGGCGACGCGACACCGCGAAGCTCACGGTCCAGGGCCATCACCGCCACCGCCAACGTGCCCGACGTACGCGCTGGAGTTCCACACCCGGCCGCCGGCGACGCGAGACGAGGGGACGAAGTTCAACGTGCAGGTCAAGGTCGAGGTGCTCGAGGGAGGCTCGGACGACGGGCCGCTCAGCATCGGGCTTTCACTCCAGGGCGGGAGCTTCACGGCGGCGAGACGTCCGCGACCTGGACCGGGCAGGGGACGGTGACCTTCACCAACCTGGAGATCGACCAACCGGGGAGCTACTCGATCACGGCCTCGGCGAGCTGCGCGACGCCGACGGACGCCGCATCGATCACGATCACCGACGACGATCCCGGCCCGCCAAGGTGCCGGCGACGGGCCCGGTAGAGCCCGTCGGTGCGGCGATCCCGATGATCCGCAGGCTCGCGCCCGCCGCCGCCGCTAGACGCGCCGCGCCGAGGTCCCGTCGCTCCTGATCCCGGGCGCGCCGGCTCCTCACGATCTCGAACGTCAACACCCCGAGGAACCCGAGCCAGGCGAGCGCCGACAGCGCGAGCCCGCGGGCGATCGCGGGTTCCCGGTAGGTGAGGCGGACCTCGTGGCGGCCGGGCGGGAGCGAGACCCCCTGCAGGAACCCGTCGGTGCGTAGGACCGGCACGGCTCGACCGTCGAGCGTGGCCGACCATCCCTCGTCCCACGCGTTCCGGACGACCAGGATCGACGGGACGGCCGCCTCGGCCCGGATGCGCACGTCCTCGGGACCGACCTCCCGGTAGTCGGCGGTCCCGGCGGCGCCGCCGGCGGCCGAGGTCGAGCCCGGATCGGACTCGAGCACGGCGACCTCGGCCGGGTCGAATCCCGGGCCGAGGACCGCGTCCAGCGCCGACGCCCGGTCGTCGACGACCTGCCAGGAGGCAACGACCGATGCGCGTGGCTCGGCCCCATCGATCTCGATGAGCCGGTACGCCCCCTCGATGGCGACGGTTCGGCCGGACAGGCCGGCCGGCAGGGAGATCTCCTGCAGCGTGATCAGGTAGCGGCGCCGAGGAGTCGGAGGTCGACGAGGGTCGGCACCTGTACCACCGCGGCGTTGTAGAAGACGGGCAGCCGGTTGGTGGCGTGGACGAACGACCAGTACCCGGGGATCTGGACGGGGGAGTAGCCGAGCGTGTCCGGGACCTCGAACAGGACCGAGCGGCCGATCAGCAGGGCCGGCCAGTCGGACTCCTTCCGCGTGAACAGGTACCCCTTGTTGAAGTACGCGTCCGGGGGGATCCAGGCGAGGTAGCGCCCGTCCGACCGCCCCGTTCGCCGGATCGCGCGAGTGATCGCGCCCGGCTCCAGGTAGTCGTGGAGGTTCACGTCGGGCCATCGGAGCGGGGCCGCGACGAGCGCGGGGTTCTCCCCGGTCTCGAGCCCCAGGTACACGGTCCCGCCCCGGTAGACCGAGGACCACACGGCGCCGGCCAGGAGTTCGGCGCACAGGACCGCGCAGATCGCGACCGGCGCCCAGCGCCGGCCGCGCGACAGCGCCCACACCACGCCGATCACCGCGACCGATGCGAGCGCGAAGATCGTCAGCCGCCCGAACCGCGCACCCATGAGCAGGGGGAAGGCGAGGAACACGGCCAGCCCGGCCCCGATCCATCGCATCGCGTCCGCGAACCGCGGCCGTTCGTCGAGGACCCACTGGATCCCCACCGCGCCGAGCGTCGGCACGATCAGGAACGCGAGGTACCGCAGCCGGCTGGGGTTGTGCAGGTAGACGTCGCCGAACGGGAGCGTGCGCACGAACGATCGGAACCACCCCGAGCCGACGAGGACCGTGTTGGTGAGCAGGTACGCGACGACCCCGACGGCGGCGAGGCCGGCGACGAGGTACCGGCGTGCGGCGTCGCGGATCGCGAACGGCACGAAGAGCAGGACGGCCGCGCCCAGGTACCCGCCGGGGGTCGAGGCGAGCGCGAGCGGCCACCCCCCCCAGATGCCGGTCGTCGGGATCGGCAGGTCCTCGGTCGGTCGCGCGGACGACCGCGCGACGGTGCCCTGGATCGCGCCGTACCCGTCGGCCAGGCTCGACCGAGCGAGCACGGCGAAGTGGGGGACGAGGATCGCGAGGTTCGCGAGCGGCAGGAAGGCGAGGAAGGCGACCGACAGCCCGACCGCGCCGGCCGGTCGCAGGGTGCCGCGGCGCGTCTCTCGGAGGGCGCGGGCCACCACGTAGGCGACCACCAGGCCCGTCGCCATCACCAGGCCGTGCGACAGGTGCGCCGTGGCGACCTGCCCCCATGCGAACGCGGCGAGGGCGAGCCACGCGAGCCGTCGCCATCCGGTCCGTCCGAAGAACCCCGACGCCCCCGTGAGCAGGAGCGGGGTCCAGGCGAGCGTGCCGGCGAACGGGAGGCTGATGGCCAAGATCGAGGCCGAGACGGCCATCGCGAGCGAGAGCCCTCCGGCCGTGGAGGCGATCCGCCCGAGCCCCTCCTTCCGCAGGAACCAGAACAGCCCGAGGCCCGCGAGGACGGGGTTCAGCACGATCAGCGCCCGGAGCCCGCCTCCGCAGCCGAACAGCAGGGAGGTGCCCATCGTGGGCAGGGAGAGCCACCCGCTCTGGGGGTCGGCGGCGAACCAGGTTCCCGACATCTCGAAGGGGTTCCACAGGGGGACGTGGGCGTCGGCGATCGCTCGTCCGAGCATGCAGGAGCGGGGGAGCCAGAACGACAGGATGTCCGGGTGCTGGTCCGACAGGTTCGGCAGGAACGCGATGCCCCGCAACGCGATCAGGACCGACCCGACGATCAGCGCCGGCCCGGCGGCAGCGTTCACCATCCTCCGGGCCATCGCGGGCGGGGGAGGCTCGTCGGCGCGCGTCGGGTCGCGCTCGGCGCGCGTCGCCGTCTCCATCGCCCCAGGCTACCGAGCGAGCTTCGTTCCCGTTCCAGGGGGGGTCTGTTAGACTCCGCGCCGGTTCGGCCCCCCGGATCACCCTAGGACCCCACATGATCAGTCTTCAGCACGTCACGAAGGTGTACCGCAACGGCACGACGGCGCTCGAAGATGTCACCGTCGAGGTGGAGAAGGGCGAGTTCGTCTTCATCGTGGGCCAGTCCGGCTCCGGCAAGAGCACGTTCATCCGCCTCCTGCTCAAGGAGGAGGAGGCCTCCAAGGGCGACATCTACGTCGCCGGCAAGAACCTGGCCAAGCTCACGACCTGGAAGGTGCCGCACCTGCGACGCAACATCGGGACGGTCTTCCAGGACTTCAAGCTGCTCCAGGACAAGACGGTGTTCGAGAACGTCGCGTTCGCGCTCGAGGTGATCGGCAAGCCCAAGCACGTGATCGACCAGCGCGTGCCCGAGATCCTCGAGCTCGTCGGGCTCGGCGACAAGCTCAACAACTTCCCGGACGAGCTCTCGGGCGGCGAGCAGCAGCGCGTGTCGATCGCGCGCGCCTGCGTGAACCGCCCGCTCGTGCTCCTTGCCGACGAGCCCACGGGCAACCTCGACCCGTCGACCTCGGTCGAGATCATGCGACTGCTCGACAAGGTGAACCGGATCGGGACGACCGTCGTGATGGCCACCCACGACCAGGCGATCGTCGACGCGATGCGCCGCCGCGTGATCGAGCTCGACAAGGGCAAGGTCATCCGCGACCAGGCGCGCGGGGTGTACAGCTAGTGGCGAGGTTCGAGTACCTGTTCCGCGAGACCACGTCGGGTCTGCGGCGGAACGGCCTGGTGGCGTTCGCCGCGATCTCGACGACGTTCATCGCGCTGTTCCTGTTCGGGCTCTCGTTGCTGATCTCCCGGCAAGTGAGCCTGATGATCGAGGCGACGACCGGCAACGTCGAGGTCGCCGTCTACCTCACCGATCCCGTGAACCCCGCCACCGTGAGCTCGCTGACGAAGACGCTCACGGATCTCCCGGTCGTGGCGAACGTCGACTACGAGAGCAAGGACGAGGCGTGCGCACGGTTCCGCCGGCTCTTCGCCGAGCAGCCGGCCCTCGTCAACAACGTCGACTGCGACGCGCTCCCCGCGTCGCTGCGGGTCAAGATGGAGGATCCCGAGCAGTACTCGCAGGTCGCCGCGGTCCTCAAGGGCCAGCCGGGGATCGATCAGATCGTCGACCAGAGCGCGTTCCTGGACCGGTTGTTCGCCGTCACCCGCGTGTTCCGCGTTGGGGTGCTGCTGGTCGCGTTCGTGATGCTGGTCTCGGCGTCGATCCTGATCGCGAACACCGTTCGGATGGGGCTGTTCGCGCGGCGCAAGGAGATCGGGATCATGAAGCTCGTGGGTGCGACCAACTGGCGCATCCGGCTCCCGTTCCTGGTCGAGGGCCTGTTCGAGAGCCTGATCGGGGCGATCGCGGCGATCCTGTTCCTGTTCGCCATCAAGGTGGCGTTCATCGAGCCGCTCAACGAGTCGGTGCAGTTCATCCCGTGGATCGTGAACAAGGACCTGATCGCGATCGTCCCGATCCTGCTGGTCGCCGGGGCGGTCGTCGCGCTCGTCGCCGGCCTCGTCGGGATGCGGCGCTTCCTCGACGTCTAACCTGGGCGGGCCATGAGCCCGAAAGGCGATCCCGAAGGCCAGAAGACCGTCGTCTCCAACCGGCGGGCCAGGCACGACTTCGAGATCCTCGAGCGGTACGAGACGGGCATCGTGCTCACCGGCGCCGAGGTGAAGTCGCTGCGCGGCGGTCGCGGCTCCCTCGCCGAGGCGTTCGGGCGCGTCCGCGGCGACGAGGTCTGGCTCGAGGGCATGCACATCCCGCCCTACGAGCAGGCGATGGACAAGACCCGGTGGGAGCCGACGCGGGCCCGCAAGCTGCTGCTCCATCGCAAGGAGATCGAGCGGCTGATCGGCAAGACGGCCGAGAAGGGGCTCGCGCTGATCCCGCTGCGCGTGTACCTCTCCCACGGGCTGGTCAAGGTGGAGCTCGGCCTGGGGCGAGGCAAGCGGCAGTTCGAGAAGCGCCAGGCGATCGCCGAGCGGGAGCACCGGCGCGAGATGGAGCGCGAGGCGGGCCGGCGTCGGTAGCGCTCGTATACTTCCTGCACAACCGCATATGGGGGTGTACTGGCTTCGACCTGAGCGAGAACCGTTCAGGGGAAGCGGGCCGAGGTCCCCGGATGCCTCGATAAAAGCCGGGACCAACACAAGCGCCGATAACGAATACGCGCTCGCTGCCTAGGTAGCTAGGTAGCCGTCCCCTCCCGGTCGCCTGCGACGGGAGGATGGGCGTCGTGAGCAGGCTCACGGCAACGGCTCCGCCCGGGGGCCGCCGCCGGACATCGCACCCGGGCTGGCCGAGAGGTCCTCCGCCGGTGGGAGCCTCGAGGCGAGATCTCCCCGCCGGCTGCGCCCGGAGAAGCCCTGAACGGTCGCCCGGGGACGGGGGTTCGACTCCCCCCACCTCCACGAGATGTCCGCTCCGACCCGCCGGATCGGGTCGGTGATCTAGGCCGCGATCATCGTGCTCCACCACTCGTGCAGTCGGCCGGCGTGATGGCCGGCGGTCACGACCAGGTGGTTCCCGAGCGGCGCCAGGAGCAGGTCCGCGACGGACCCCCGGCTGAGCTCGACCTCGAGCTGCGTCCGGCACAGGCCCTCCTTCGGCTCCGTCGCGAGCGAGGTCCCCTCCGCGAGCCAGACCTCATCCATGCGCGCACCGCCGATCCGGACGAGCGTGACGTCGCCGGGAGGCATGTCTCCGGAGAGCCCGACCCCGAGCCCGGATTCGAAGTGCGTCCGCAACCGGTAGCCATCGACGATCGACGTCGGCACCGTGCAGTGTGCGAGGAGCACGGCGTTCCGGCCCTCGTCGACCCGCGCGGGATTGGCCATCCAGGGGAGTCGGCCGAGGAGCCGGTGGATCCACAGCATCGCCACGGTGCTGACGAGATCCCCCTCACAGCCCGCGATGACTCCCTCGTCGTTCAGCTCCGCCAGCGCGAGACAGCTCGAGGTGCGGAGCTCGGTGATGAGGTCGAAGCAGCGCACGGTGAGTGCATCGAGCCGTTCCGCATCCACCATCTCGCGGAGGACGGGGTACACGCGGTTGGCCTCGTCGATCTGCGCGACGCCCGGCCCATCGACCGCGAGGGCCCCCGCGGAGACGGACGAGGCGATCGCCGTGGCCGGAACCTGTGAGTGGCGCCTGATCACCTCCGCCACGTCGAGCCGAACGATCTGCGGTCCCCACGTCTCCCGCACGAGCTCGGCCCCCGGGCTGCTCGCGACAAGCCAGTCCGATGGCTCCCCGATCAGGCCGATCCGCGCGTCGAGCATCGAGCGCCGAACCGTCAGGTCCCGGACGGCACCTTCCAGGTGCTCGAGCCCCTCGGCGTCCCCCGGATCTCGGAGATACACGATCCTGCCCCTGCCGCCGAGCTGACGGACGCGGGCAAGCGTCTCGAGTGCCGCCGGCAACGAGTTCTGAGCCCCGTGCGCGACGAGGAAGGTCGGTTCACCGGGCTCGCGCTCGGTCCGCCGCTGCCGGAGCGCCAGCAGCCGTTGCTCGGTCCCTCCGGTCACGACGACGTAGAGCAGGGGTCGCGCGTCCGCGAGGTCGTCTTCGCCGGCCCGCTCCCCGCCGATGCGCTCGAGCGCCGGCCGGAGCGCTCCGAGCAGGTCGTCGAGGCAGGCCGAGTCGTGGAGCGGAGATGCGACGGGGATCCATCGGAACGTGGGCATCAGCCCTCCTCGTCCAGACCGAGGCCAGTGCACCATCGTTGTCGAGGGCCGATGAGGGCGGAAGGACCCGCGCGCTCCCGGTCGAACGACCGGCGACGCAGCCTCGTCGCGGCGGACGTTCAAGGGCCTCACGGCTCGACGCTACGAGCCGGTCTCGATCCGAACGACCCGCGGGGTGGCCCGGACGCGCACGGAGTCCCCAGTCCGCACCTCCTCGTGTGCCACGACCACAGGAGTCACGATGCCATAGAGCTCGCGCGCCACGATCGCGCCGAGCGCGAGGATCGGGTCCGCCTCGCCCAGGATGATCGCGGCCGGCCCGGTCCCGGCGCGGATCGCCTCGGCCAACACGCTCGAGGACGAGCTCGAACCTCGACCGGCCGGCAGCACCAAGATCCGCCCGGCGACGTTCGCGCCGCGCTGAGGGTGGCGGGGGTCGATGACGTCGCCGGTGGCCGGGTCGACGCCCCCCCAGAACGAGAGCGGCTCCTGCAGGACGAGCGCCGGGCCCGTCGCCGTCCCCGCGACCAGGGTCCGGGCGTCAGCCATCGGCCCAGAGCGTCGGGTCGAGCAGGACGCGTCCCGTCACGGCCGACCGGACGCACTCCTCCAGACCCGCGATCACCACGTCGGCGCCGATGTTCGCGGGCGCGTACCACGCCCACTTCCCCGAATCGGTCATCACCACCCCCTCGATCGCCTCCATGATCGGGGTGATGTAGGTGCACGTGTCGGAGACGATCCGCACGCCGGCGGTTCCGAGCGATGAGACCAGGCCCCGTTCCTCCGCCGCGGCGAGCACATCCCGTCCGACGTTCACGTAGACGGGAACCACGGGCTCGTCCGAACCGAGGAGACCTGCCAGCCGTTCGAGCTCCGCGAGCGAGGCGTGGGGGGTCCCGACGCTCACCGCGCCGAGCGGCCCATCCGGCGCCATGCGGAGCTCGTCGCGGGCCTCGCGGAGCCGCTCCATCGTGACGACCGCCGTGGGGATCTCGTTGCCGCCGGTCGCGGTCTCCAGCGTCGGCGCCTCGGGCGTGACGCCGACCGCGTGGAACATCGCGACCGAGCCCGACGACGCGGCGGCGGCCCCGAGGGCCTTCAGCCGGTCCTCCGACGCGTCGGCCGGCAGACCCACGATCGCGGCGACCTCGGTCCCCGCGTGTTTGCCGAGGAGGTGCCCGAGCACCGGGTACAGGGCGTCCGACGCGAGGAGCCGTTCGGGGACGCCCTCGAGCGTGAACGCGACCTGTGCCCGCCGATCCTCGTCCCGGTGCAGTCCGGCGAGCGGCACGCGGCCCGTGATCGCGGCGCAGATGTCGATGAAGTCGCCGTAGCGATCGGTCCGGGCACCGAGCACCGAGTTGCAGAAGACGATGGCGTTGGACTCGGCCCACGCGACATGCTGTCCGAACGCCGGTCGCTCGGGCAGCTGATACGGGGCGCACGTCCACGTGGGCCGGCAGCCCATCGCGACGTAGCGGTCCATCTGTCGCCGGGCGTTCGCGGCGGTCTCGGGATCCCCGCGGTACCGGCCGGGGTGCAGGAGGTCGAGGTACCCGACGTTCAGCGTGGTCGGCACGGCGACCCGCGCGCCGCCCGCGGCGAGGCGATCGGCGAACTCCAGGCCGGCGAGCCCGTGGTACAGGCACCCGTCGACGTGCGCCGAGGTGACGTCGATCAGGCGTTCGGCGCCCACGACGCCGGCCATCTCGACGACGATGCGCATCGCGAGGGCGGCCGCATCACCGTGCGCGCCGAGCAGGAAGGCCCGGTCGCTCTCGGCGAGCTCGACCGGCACCGGCGACCCTATGCCCGCTTCGCGGCCCGTTCGAAGATCGGGAGCGCCCTCTCCACCATCTCGTCGTTGCCCGTGACCGAGATCCGGAACCTTCCCGGCATCTCGACGACCGCGCCAGGGAGCACGAACACCTTGTCCTGGGCCAGGCGCGCGACGAACGCCACGTCGTCGGGGTCCGGGCTCGTAGGAAGGAGGTAGAACGTCCCTTCGGGGGAGTGCAGGTCATAGCCGTACGTGCGGAGCGCGTCCACCATCCGGTCTCGGCGGCGTTGCAGGGCCTTGACGTCGACGCTCATCTGCTCGAGTTCGCCCATCGCCCGTTGCAGGACGTTGTTCGGCGCGGCGTGGCCCCCGTAGGTGAGCTGTCCCAGCATCAACGCGTCGCGCATCGCCGGCCGGTCCTGCATCGTGGGCGGGAGCGCGATGTAGCCGCAGCGCTGGCCGGGCGTGAGCAGCTGCTTCGCGTACGTGTAGACGAGGAACGAGTTCGCGTAGAACTCGGTCGGGCTCGGGAACGGGCGGTCGTCGAACACGATCCGCGAGTATGCCTCGTCCGAGATCAGGTAGATCGGCCGGCCGGTGCGCTCCGAGGCGGCCGTGAGCACGTCCGCGAGCGCGCGCAGGGTCTCGGGTGGATAGATCTTGCCGCTGGGATTGTTCGGCGCGTTCACGATGATCGCCGAGGTGCGTTCGGTGATCGCGGTCTCGATCGCAGGCACGTCCAGGTCCCACGTCTCGTAGTCGACGGCGACCCGCACGGGAGTGGCTTCCCCGCCGAGGATGATCGCCTCGTAGAAGAACCAGGGCGGCGTGAGGAAGATCACCTCGTCGCCGGGGTCGGTCACCGTTCTGATGCACAGGTTCAGGCCGGCGAACGCGCCGTCGGTCACGAGGATGTCGTCGGCCTCGAACGGGATCCCGCGCCGCTCGCGGAGGCCGGCGGCCGCCGCTTCCTGCGCGTACGGCTCGTTGAACTTGTAGGCGTACCAGTCCTTGTCCTGCGGGACGGTCCACCGCTGCAGGGACTCGACGTACTCGGGCAGCACCATCTCCTGCGGGTTGCCCGCGACGAAGTCGCAGTTCTCCGGGTCGGCGAGGTCGCGACGCGCATACCCGCTGTCGTAGAAGAACGTGCGAAGGTCTTCCTCGACGTCCATCATGCGCTGCAGGCTCTGCGAGAGTCGGTGCGGCATCGTGGTCCTCCGTGGGTCGACGGGCTCGCGTTGCTCGTGCCGCGAAACCCTATCACCGGGCGTGTGAGCTACCAGGTGACGGCGGGCATCCCGTCCGGGTCGGCCTGCGTGTAGCGCGTCGCCCCGAACCGCGAGAGGTCCGTCCGCGAAAGCTCGGCGATGTAGGTGGCCGGGAGCACGGCGGCGAACGACCGATCGTGCAGCCGGTCGCGCCGGATCGCCGCCGGCCGGATGTACGGGCCGATGTTGTCGCCGTACCGGTAGTCGGCGAGGAACGCCGCGACGTCCTCGGTCGACAGCCCCGAGTCGGTGAGGGCCTTCGGATCCAGGTACACCTCGGAGGGCGCGACCATCTGGACCAGGCCGAACACGCTCGTGCCGAACTCCGCGTTCAGGTCCTGCTCGAGCTGGATCGGGTCGATGCGCACGCCGCCGCTCGCGTCGATCTCGGGGCACTGGCCGTGGTCGGCCGCCACGATCAGGACGCCACGGCCGTCACCGAACCGCTCCGCCAGCAGGTCGGCCATGGCCCCGATCTCGTCGTCGACGGAGCCCAGCACCAGGGCCTGGCGCTCGTCGTCCATGTTGTAGACGTGCCCCGCGTAGTCGGGCGCCTTGAAGTTCAGGTACAGCAGGTCGGTGACCTCGTCCTGCCCGATCGGCTCGGAGTCGAACGTCGCGCGGATCAGCTCGCCCTGGTAGCGCACGACCGGCGGGAAGCAGCACATCGCCTTCTTGCCGGTCGGGTCGTACGGCGACGGCGCGGGCGGCTCGTAGCCCGCGCTCAGCTCGTCCAGGCGGTCGAGCCCGGGCGTGGTGCTCGGGAGCCGGTACAGGTCCGGGTGGTGGGGCGCCCATCCGCCGCCGCCGTTCTCGTCCCAGAACACGCCGACGGGCACCCGGCCCATCGGCCTGCCTCCCCGCCCGAGCATGCCGACGTGCCACACCTGGTACCCGATCTCGCCGACCCACGCCCGGTCCTGCGTCCATCCGGTCCACCGGTCGGCCAGCGTGGGTTCGAGCAGGAACGAAGGGTCGATGTTCCCGGCCTCCCCCCAGGCCTTCACGGGGCCACCGCCCCGGCGGACGTTGTGGCCCGTGATGCCGTGCGTGCGGGGGAAGGCGCCGGTGCCGATCGTCGCATGCGTCGACGCGGTCACCGAGGGGAACGAGCCCGAGACCGCGTTCCGGTACGTCGCTCCCTCGCGCATCAGGCGCTTCAGGTTCGGCCAGGCGTCGGGCCACCGCCGCAGGACGTTCCAGCCGCCCCCGTCGATCACGAGCGTGACGATCACCCTCGGCTGGACCGGCGGCGTCACGGACGGGATCCCGGGGAGCGACACCCCGTCGGCCGCGCGGAACTCATCGAACCCCATCAGCCGGGCGGTCGTGGGGGCGAGGTCGGCGAGCGTGACGCGTTCGGTGTGGTCCTGCGGCTCGATGCGGCCGGGCGACCACACGACGATCGGGACGCGCTCGCCGTACATCCAGGTCACGGCGTGGCTCGAACGCGGGTCGTTCGGCGCGAGCGAGAGCGACTCCTGCGCGTAGTTGGAGCTCGAGTACGGCGTCACGAGCAGCTGCAGGTCGCCGAGTCGCTCGGCGTTGTAGGCCCGGGTCACGAGCTCGAGGTACTCGGAGCCCAGGTCCGTCGCCATCGCCTCCAGGGCCGGGCGGGGGTCGGGCCGCGTTAGGCGTCGAACGACGGCTCCGGCCGCAGTGCCCGCCGCGACGGCGGCGAGACCGAGGCCGCCCATCACGGCGAGGAAGCGCCGCCGGTCGGGTTGCTCGGGCACGCTCGCCCGGATCGCGAACAGGGCGGTCCCCAGCACCAGGAGACCCGCGAGGGCCCCCACGATCAGGCTGCCGGTCGCCACGAGCACCAAGGCGACCGCACCGCCCATGAGCGCGAGCAGCACGAGGACACCCCTGGAACGCATCGGTGAACGAATCATCCCAGACGGGGGTTCGACCTCGTGCCGGTCGGGGTTCGTTACGCGCGCTTGCGTTCGAGGTCCAGGAACGGGAGGTCGACGACGGTCGCCCCGACCTTGCCGCGCTCGCCCTCGACGCTCCACTCGACCGAGACGCGAGTCCCGGGCTCGACCAGCCGGGGTGGGAGCGATCCGAAGGCCACCATCTTCTTGATCGTCGGCCCCCACGTGACGCTCGTAGCGCGACCGATCTGCTGTCCGTCCTTGTAGACCGGCACCGGATCGCGATGCACGAGGGCCGAGACCATCGGCGGGAGGTCGTGCCGGGCGAACAGCCCCTCGATCCCCGACCAGTCCAGGTCCAGGCCGACCAACCGCCGCGCCGGGCCGCCTCGGCCGAGTTCCAACTCGAGCGCATGCTTGCCGACGAAGGCGGGCTTGGCCAGATCGACGAAGGCGCCCAGCCCGATCTCGAACGGGGAGTAGTGCTGCTCCGGGCTGATCGCGTGACGCGCGCTCGTGTACTCGGCCTCGATCAGGATCAGGCCCGCCTCGACGCGGGCGACGTCGAGCGCCCGGATCCCGGCTGGACGGATCCCGTGGGGCTCGCCCGCCTCCCAGAGCGCGTCCCACACCTCGGTCGCCGAACCCGAGTCGACCCATACCTCGTAGCCGAGGTCGCCCGTGTAGCCGGTTCGCGAGACGCGGACCGGCACCCCCGCGATCTCGGAGCCGCGGTGACCGAAGTACCGGAGGTCCGCCCAGTCCCGGCGGGTGACTCCCTCGAGCACGTCGCGCGAGCGCGGACCCTGGAGCGCGACGGCCGCCACCTGCTCCGAGACGTCGTCGATCCGCACGTCGAGCCCGGCGGCGTTCATCGAGAACCATCGGTAGCAGGGGTCGGCGGCCGTCCAGAAGAACACGTCCTCGCCCCGGCGCGTGACCGTGCCGTCGTCGACCACTTTGCCGTCCTCGTTGCACCACGGCGTGTAGAAGACGCGGTCAACGGCGAGCTTCGAGACGTCGCGCGTCACGACGCGGTCCACGAGCCGCGCCGCGTCGGGTCCCGTGATCTCGTACTTGTAGAGCGGGGTGACGTCGATCAGCGCCACCTGCTCGCGGATGGCGTTGTACTCGATGTCGTGGGAGTCCGCGTAGACGGCCGCGGCGAAGTAGCCGGACCACTCGCCCCAGGCCATCGTGGAGTTCAGCGCGGATGTGCGCGGGTGGAACGCCGTGCCGACGCTCACGCCTGACCTCCTCGGGTCCGGTCGAGATCCTGCTTCGCGCCTAGCGTAGCGGTGCCGCGCGCGCCGAGGCTGACCTGCAGTCAAGCCCCTGTTGGTCCACCATGGACCTCGCACCTACGATGACGCCGTGGCGAACCGGTACGACGCGGTCATCATCGGAGGCGGGCACAACGGCCTCACGGCCGCCGCCTACCTGGCGAGGGCGGGCCGCCGGGTCCTCGTGCTCGAGCGCCGCCACGTGCTCGGCGGCGCCGCGGTCACCGAGGAGGTCTTCCCGGGCTTCCGCTTCAGCGAGTTCTCCTACGTCGTCTCGCTGCTCCGGCCCGAGATCATCCGCGAGCTCGAGCTCCCCAAGCATGGCTTGGAGATCCTGCCGCTCGACGGCACGATCACCCCGCTCGACGGAGACTCGCTGTGGCGTGTGAACGATCACGGCAAGACGATCCGAGAGCTCCGGCGCTGGTCCAAGAGCGACGCCGAGGCCTACGAGGAGTACGGGCTCCTGATGGCCGACATGGCGCGCTTCATCAAGCCGATCCTGTCGGTCGTCCCGCCGGACCCCGGCGCGTTCAACCCGTTCGACTGGATGCCGGTGGTCGGCCTCGCCAAGACCTTCCGCGACCTGCCCGAACGCCTCCAGTCGACGTTCGTGCAGCTCATGACGATGAGCGCGACGGAGTTCCTCCAGCAGTGGTTCGAGACCGATCCGCTCATCGCGACGATGTCTGCGTCGGGGATCATCGGCACGTTCCAGGGCGTCCGTTCGCCCGGCACCGCCTACGTGCTGCTCCATCACTACATGGGCGAGATCGACGGCGCGTTCCGCGCGTGGGGCATCCCCCGCGGAGGCACCGGCGGGATCTCGAACGCGATCGCGTCGGCGGCCCGTGCGCTCGGAGCCGAGATCCGCACCGAGGCGCCGGTCGCGCGGATCGACGTCCGGAACGGCCGAGCGACCGGCGTGGTGCTCGAGTCCGGGGAGGAGATCGCGGCCGGAACGGTCCTGTCGAGCGTGGACTCGCACGTGACGTTCCTGCGGCTCGTCGAGCCGTCGCACCTCGAGCCCTCGTTCCTCGAGGAGGTCAGGCGGTACAAGTTCCGAGGGTCCAGCGGCAAGGTGAACCTCGCGCTCGACGCCCTGCCCGAGCTCGCGTGCCGGCCGGGCAAGGGGGAGTGGCTGCGCGGCGCGATCAGCTTCTCGCCCGGCGTCGACTACATGGAGCGGGCGTACGACGACGCGAAGTACGGACGCTTCTCGCGGCGCCCGTACATCGACTGCATCATCCCGACGCTGGTCGATCCATCGATGGCGCCGCCCGGCAAGCACGTGATGTCGTGCTTCGTGCAGTACGCGCCCTACCACCTGTCCGACGGTCGAACCTGGGACGACGCCGAGCGTGACGCGTTCGGCGACACCGTGCTCGATACCCTCGAGGAGCGCTTCCCGAACCTGCGCAGCCTGATCCTGCACCAGCAGGTGCTGACGCCGCTCGACATCGAGCGGATCACCGGCCTCACCGAGGGCAACATCTTCCAGGGCGAGCTCTCGCTCGAGCAGCTGTTCTTCAACCGGCCCGTCCCGGGCTGGGCGCGCTACCGAACGCCGATCAAGGACCTGTGGATGTGCGGCTCCGCCACGCATCCGGGCGGCGGGATCATGGGCGCCCCCGGCCGGATCGCCGCGCTCGAGCTCCTCGGCGCGCGCTCGGGCTCGAAGGGCAAGGTCGCCTGATGGCTCGCTACGACGCCGTGATCGTGGGGGCGGGCCACAACGGCCTCGTGACCGCCGCGTACCTCGCCAAGGCCGGCCGCTCGGTCCTGGTCCTCGAACGGCGTGAGCGCGTCGGCGGGATCCTCGACACGATCACGATCGCGCCGGAGATCGCGGCCCCCGGGATCGTCCACACGGTCGGCCGGCTCAGGAAGTCGGTGATCCGCGACCTGGGCCTCGGCAAGCACGGGCTCGTGACGATCGAGCCCGGGGTCCGCGTCTTCGCGCCGCAGCCGGAGAGCCCGCCGCTCACGCTGTGGGCCGATGCGGGCCGAACGGCGTCCGAGCTCCGCGAGCGCTCGGCCGTCGACGCCGAGGCGTACCCGGCCTTCGACAGGAAGGTGCGCTCGCTCGCCTCGTTCCTCTCGTACCTGCACGCGATCACGCCGCCCGACGTGAAGGAGCCGTCGCTCGCCGACGCCCTGAACGGGCTGAGGCTCGGGAACGCGTTCCGGCGCCTCGGCCGCAAGCCCGGCCGCGAGGCGACGCGTGCGATCCCCATGGCGATCGCCGACTACGTGGCGGAGGCGTTCGAGAGCGACGCGGTCCGCGGCGCGATCGCGTCCCGGGCCGTCCAGTACACGGCCATGGGTCCCTGGTCGGCGGGTTCGGCGACCGTCCTGCTCGCCGACTCGGCCGGCAACGACGGGGGAGCGCCGGGGCAGTCGACGTTCGCGCGCGGGGGCCCCGGCGCGCTCGCCGAGGCGCTCGCGAACGCCGCCCGCGGGTTCGGCGCCGAGATCCGAACCGGCGCCGAGGTCGTGCAGGTCCAGGTCGAGAACCACCGTGCGACGGGCGTGGTCCTGGCCGATGGCTCCGAGGTGCGTTCGCGGGTCGTGATCACGGCCGCCGATCCCAAGCGGACCCTCACCTCCCTCGTCGACCCGGTCGAGATCGGCCCCCACCTGCGCTGGCGCGCCGCGAACATCCGTACCCCCGGCACCGTCTCGAAGGTCAACCTGGCGCTCTCGGGCCTGCCGGCGTTCAACGGCGCCGAGCCGGAGCGCCTGGCGGGCCGGATCGTGATCGCCCCCTCGGTCGACCATCTCGAGCAGGCGTTCGATGCCTCCAAGTACGGGCGGATCGGCGACGAGCCGTACCTCGAGGCGACGATCCCGACGATCTCCGACCCCACGCTCGCGCCGGCGGGGACCCACGTGATGAGCGTGGTCGCCCAGTGGACGCCGTACGCCCTGCGCGAGGCGGACTGGTCGGCGGAGCGGGACCGCCTGGGCGACCTCGTCGTCAAGACGATGGAGCGGTACGCGCCCGGCCTCTCGGACCTGGTCACGGCCCGGCAGGTCATCACGCCCGTCGATCTCGAGACCGACTACGGCCTGCCCGGCGGCCACGTCTACCATGCCGAGCCCGGGCTGGATCAGTTCTTCGTCTGGCGCCCGCTGCTCGGTCACGGACGGTATCGCCTCGGGCTCCCGGGGCTGTACCTGTGCGGCTCGGGCGCGCATCCCGGGGGCGGCGTGACGGGCGCCCCGGGGGCGAACGCCGCGCGCGAGATCCTCGGCGACCTCAAGAAGCGGAACTCGCGGTAGCGTCAGACTTCGCGAAAGCGGAACACCGCCGAATCACAGACCCGCTCGTAGCCGATGCGGGCGTAGATGCGGTTCGACGTCGGGTTCGAGAGGTCGGTGAACAGGAAGCACGCCCGGTGACCGCGTTCGAGGAGCCACCGGCTCTGATCGGCGACGAGGGTCGTGGCGTATCCGTGGCCGCGGTGCTCCGGCGGCGTGTACACGGGCCCCACGCGGATGCCGGTGAAGGTCGGACCGCCGTAGCCGGACAGCGACACGGGGTCGTCGTGGGCCTCCCACAGCCAGAAGCCCGCATCGTCGGTCTCGAGACGTGTCTGGACGTTCCGTTCGACGTGCTCGAGCTCGGTCTCGGGGTCGGGTATGGCCTCTTCCAGGAACGCCCGCAGCCAGGCGACGAGGAGCCCGACATCGCCGGCACCGGCAACGCGGGGAGAGCCCGATGCCCTCGGCACGTCCGCCACGGCGGTCAGCCCGTAGACCCCCTGCGACAGGACGAGGTCGGGTTCCCGTTCCGTCGCGGTCGCCAGCGTCTCGGCGGCCCGCCGGACATGGGGGTCGTTGCCGACCACACCGGGGGAAGCGGGATCGTCGGCCGCCACCGCGTCGAGGAGTGCCTCCAGGGCCGCTTCCGAGTCCGGGTCCCCCAGGACGAGGTTGTACGGCTCGGTCCGAAGGGCCGCGGCGACCGGCGCCCCACCTTCCCGAACCACCCAGTACCTGACGACGTCGTACGTGTCCGGGTGTTCGGCCAGGGTCCCGGCGATCGCGAGGGGCAGCTGGTTGCGCGCCTCGTCCCTGCCGAGCAGCGGACCGGCGAGCCGCAGGAACGTCGGCGCGTCGTCGGGACGCAGGACCTCCATCGCCCGATGCTAGCGGGCGGTCACTCCGACCACAGGCCGGCGAGGAGCGCGTCGACGCCGCTCGCCGTCCCGTTCGGGTCCGTTGCTCCCGTCCGGTCGCCAGCGCCGCCGTCCGCGTAGGTCGTCTCGAGCGAGAAGCGGCTCCGGACCTCCTCGGGCAGGAACCGGGTCAGCTGCGCGTACCAATGCCGGTCCTCGTAGCCTCGGTTCGAACGGTGGTAGCGGAGCGGGAACGTGACGTGGAGCTCGTCCCGCGCGCGGGTGAGGGCGACGTAGAGGAGCCGGCGCTCCTCCTCGAGCTGCTCGGGATCGCCGGTCGCCATGTCGGAGGGGATCATGCCGTCCGCGGCGTGGATCACGTGCACCACGTCCCACTCGCCGCCCTTGGCGGAATGGATCGTGGACAGGACCACGTAGTCCTCGTCCCGGTGCGGCGGTCCCGCCAGATCCGAGGTCGACACGGGTGGGTCGAGCGTGAGGTCGGTGACGAACCTGGCTCGGGTGTCGAACGCGGTCGCGAGCTGCTCGAGCTGCTCGAGGTCCCGCAGCCTCGGTTCGGGTTGGTCGTACCGGCGGCGGAGCAACGGCTCGAGGAACCGCCGGACGCGCTCGACGTGTGCGGCGGGCGGCGCGGCCTCGCCCGCCAGGTCTGCGAACGCGGCGCGCAGACCCTCGAGCTCCGACCTCGCCGGCGCCGGCACCGCGATCGCCTGGCCGAGGAACCGCGTCATCGGGTCGCCTGGGGCGGACACGCCGATCGCCGCCATCACGCGGCGCGCGCCGGCCGGCCCCACGTGGTCGAGCAGCTGGAGCACGCGGAACCACGACACCTCGTCGCGCGGGTTATCCGCGATCCGGAGCACCGCGAGGGCGTCCTTCACGTGCGCCGACTCGAGGAACTTCAACCCGCCGTACTTGACGAACGGGATGTTGCGGCGGGTGAGCTCGACCTCGAGCAGGTCGCTGTGGTGGCCGGCTCGGAACAACACCGCCTGCTCGCGAAGGAGCGTGCCCCGCTCGCGATGGCCGAGGATCGACCGGCAGACGGCGTCGGCCTGGTCGCGTTCGTCGATGCAGGTGAGCAGGGAGGGGAGCGGTCCGCCCACCCGTTCGGTCCACAGGGTCTTCTCGTGGCGCTGAGGGCTGAGCGCGATCACGGCGTTCGTCGCCTCCAGGATCGGGCGCGTCGAACGGTAGTTGCGCTCGAGCTTCACGATCGTCGTCCCCGGGAACCGCGTCGGGAACTCGAGGATGTTCGCGACGGTCGCGCTCCGGAACGCGTAGATCGCCTGCGCGTCGTCGCCGACCACCATCAGCCCGTCGCCGCTCGGCCGGAGCGACGCCAGGATGTCCGCCTGGAGCGGGTTCGTGTCCTGGTACTCGTCGACCAGGATGTGGTCGAACCGTTCCGAGATCGCCGGCCCCGCGGCGGGGTGACGGCACAGCGCGTCCCAGAACAGCAGCAGGTCGTCGTAGTCGAGCGCGTGCTGCGCGCGCTTGCGCTCCGTGTAGCGCTCGAAGATCGTGCGGATCGGCTCGCCTTCCTCGGCGCACCACGGATACTCGCGCTCGAGCACCTCGGAGAGCTTGGTGCGCGCGTTCACGGTGCGCGAGTAGACGTCGGCGAGGGTCTCCTTGCGCGGGAACCGCCGCTCGCCCTCGCCGAACCCCTCCTCGCCTCGGATCAGGTCCATCAGGTCCGCCGTGTCCGTCCGATCGAGCACCGTGAAGCCGGGGGACAGGCCGAGCGCGCCGCCGTGCAGCCGCAGCAGGCGGTTCGCCGTCGCGTGGAACGTCCCGCCCCACACGCGCCCGAGCGCGCGATCGCCGGTCAGGCCCTCGGCCCTCGAGAGCATCGCGCGGGCGGCTCGGCGCGTGAAGGTGAGCAGCAGGATCCGCTCGGGCGGGACGCCGCGATCGACCAGGTTCGCGACCCGGCACGCCAAGGTCCAGGTCTTGCCCGATCCAGCACCCGCCACGACCAGCAGCGGACCGCCCCGGTGCTCGACGGCCGCGCGCTGCTCGGGGTTGAGGCGTTCCTCGGGGTCGAACATGTGTTCGAGCAGGATAGGGCCGAGGTCGGACCTGGGCAAGGACCCTCGGACGGGCCACGTCCCCGGCGCCGTCGGTACCATCCCCGCATGTGCCGAAGCATCAAGCGGCTGCGTGAGGGCGACGTGCCGGCCACCGAGATTGAGATCAGGGAGGCGGCCCTGCAGTTCGTGCGCAAGGTGAGCGGCTTCCGGGCCCCCTCCAGGCGGAACGAGGAGGCCTTCAACGGCGCCGTCGACGAGGTCGCCGAGGCCTCCCGGCGGCTGCTCGAGGCCGTCACCCGGCCGGCGTAGCGGCCGCGGCTGTCGCGCGTCCGGGTTCCGTAGCATGGGCGCCGTGCCGTACCCCCTCGAACCCGGTCCCGAGCAGATGCGCGCGATGGGCGAGGCCGCGCTCGGGTACCTGATCGAGTTCGTGCAGTCCCAGGACGACGCGGCGGCGATGGACGTCGAGGGTGCGGTCGAGGCCGCTCGACGGGTCCGCGGGGCGCCGCCGGATGACCCCGGGAGCTTCGACCAGCTGATGGACACCGTGGACCTGATCGCCGCGAACTCGTACAACACGACGGGTCCCGGGTTCCTCCCGTTCATCCCGGGTGGCGGCCTGTTCGCGTCGGTCCTCGGGGACTTCCTGGCGACCGGCATCAACCGGTTCGTGAACCTGTGGGGGCAGGCGCCGGTCGGCACGCAGATCGAGGACAACGTCGTGCGGTGGCTCTGCGACCTGTTCGGCTACGGTCCGGGGTCGCGAGGGATCCTGACCTCCGGCGGATCGATGGCGAACCTGTCCGCGTTGGTCACCGCGCGCAAGGCGAAGCTGCCCGAGGACTTCCTCGACGGGACGCTCTACGTCTCCGAGCAGGTCCACGCCTCGAACGCGAAGGCGGCCTCGATCGCGGGCTTCCCGAACGCGAACGTGCGCTCGGTCCCGTGCACGGCGGAGCTGCGGATGGATCTCGAGGCGCTCCGCGAGATGGTCCGGACCGATCGATCGGCGGGGCGAACGCCGTTCTTCGTGGTCGCGTCCGCCGGGACGACGAACACCGGCGCCATCGACCCGATCGCCGGGGTCGCGGACGTCGCGGCCGAGGAAGATCTGTGGCTGCACGTCGACGCCGCCTACGGCGGCTTCTTCCAGCTCACCGAGCGTGGGCGGAGTGCGTTCGCCGGGGTCGAGCGGGCGGACTCCATCACGCTGGACCCGCACAAGGGGATGTTCTTGCCGTACGGGACGGGCTCGCTCGTCGTACGCGAGGGCGCGCGCCTGCGCGAGGCGCACGTCGTGGGTGCCGCGTACCTGCAGGACTTCCCGCCCGAGGACGAGCTGCCGAACTTCACCGAGTACTCGGCGGAGCTCTCGCGCGACTTCCGGGGTCTCCGCGTCTGGTTCCCCCTCGTGCTGCACGGCGTGGACGCGTTCCGCGAGGCGCTCGATGAGAAGCTCGACCTGGCCCGCTTCCTGTACGAGGAGCTCTCGGCCGTCCCCGAGCTCGAGCTGCCCTGGGAGCCCGAGCTCACCGTCGTGCCCTTCCGGCTCCGAGACGGGTCCGACGACGCCGATCGACGGCTCCTCGACCTGATCAACGCCTCCAAACGCGTCGTGCTCTCGAGCACGATCGTGGAGGACCGGTTCACGATCCGCGCGTGCATCCTGTCGCACCGGACGCACCGGGACCGCGTCCAGGAGTGCGCGCAGATCGTCCGGCGAGCCGTCGCCGACGTGGCCCGGCGTTGACCGGCCGACCCGCCGAATCGATCCGGACCGAACGGCTGATCCTGCGCCCGATGGAGCTCGGCGACCTCGACGCGTACACGCGGCTGTTCGCCGACCCCGAGGTGGTGCGGTTCATCGCCGACGGCACGACGGCGGACGCCGCGGAGACCGCCGAGTGGCTCACGCGGTCGATGCATCGGAACGACCACGAGGGGTTCGACCGGAGATCGGTCGTCCTCGCGGACGACGGCTCGTTGATCGGCTGGTGCGGGATCGCCGTCTGGGACATCGAGGGTGCGATCGAGCGGGAGCTCGGCTACGTGCTCGCGCGGGAACGGTGGGGACGCGGCTACGCGACGGAGGCGGCGACCGCGATGCGCGATCACGCCCGATCTGTGCCAGGGGAGACGCGGCTGATCTCGCTCATCCACCGCGACAACGAGGCCTCCAAGCGGGTGGCGCGCAAGCTCGGCATGACCTACGAGCGCGACGCCGAGTTCCACGGGCGCATGGTCGAGCTGTTCGGGCTCGAGCCCTGAACCGCCTCCCCTCACGCCAGAACCTATGCACCTTCTGCGCGATACGTGCAGAGCTACGTGCCTCTCCGGTACAACGTGTGCATCGGTTCCGAGGGGAACCGGGGAAGGAAGGTCTCGAGATGAGGAAGATCGATGGTCTCGCGCTGCTCCTCGTGATCGTGGGGGCGTTGAACTGGGGTCTGGTCGCGCTCTTCCAGTTCGACCTGGTCGCCGCGATCGCCGGCCTGGACTTCGGGGAGACGAACGCCTTCACTCGCGTCGTCTACGGCCTCGTGGGCCTGTCCGGCGTCTACGTGGCCGCGCAGGTCGGTGCGATGCGCCGCCGCTGGAGCTTCAGCCTGGCGACCGGCTGACAGCCGCCCGTCGTGCGGAGCCGCCGGTCCCGAGCCGGCGGTTCCGCACGTCCGTGGCTAGCATGACCCCGTGCCCGAGCTCCCCGAGGTCCAGGCGCTCGCCGAGCGGCTCACGGACGCAGAGAGTGGTTCCGCGCTCACGGCCGCGAACCCGCTGCAGTTCTCCTCGCTGAAGACGGTGCGGCCGCGAGCGTCGGAGCTCTTCGGTCGGACCCTGGAGCGTGTGGGTCGGCGCGGGAAGTACCTGGTCTTCGAGTGCGGCGGGCCCCGGATCCTGGTGCACCTCTCGCAGGGTGGCCGTCTCGATATCGAGGACCCACCGAAGTCGACGAAGCCGCGGGGCGCCGTGGTGCGGTTCGTCTTCGACGATCGCCCGACGGTGCTGGTGAAGGAGTTCGGCCGCGAGCGCAAAGCCGGCTGGTGGGTACTGGCCGAGGGCGACGAGGGTCCGCTCGCCAAGCTCGGCCCCGAGCCCGATTCGGCGGAGTTCGAACGCCTCGTGCTGGCGAGTGATGACGCCCGACGCGTGCACACCATCCTGCGCGACCAGCGCACGGTCGCCGGGATCGGCCGCGGGTACTCCGACGACATCCTGCATCGCGCGAAGCTCTCGCCGTACGCCTCGCTCGGCGTGCTCTCGGACGACCAGCGGCGTGCCACGCTCGACGCCGTCGGGGAGGTGCTGAGTGAGGCGCTCGAGGCCGAGCGGCGCCGTGCGGGCGGGCTGCCGACGAAGATCGGGGATCACTTCACCGTCCACGGCCGCTACGGGCAGCCGTGTCCCGTCTGCGGCGACGATCTCCGCCGCGTCTCGTACGAGTCCCACGAGGTGACGTACTGCCCGACCTGCCAGACCGGGGGCAAGGTCCTCGCCGACCGCCGTCTCTCGCGCCTGATCAAGTAGGCGGTTCTAATGGATCTCGACCCGTGAATCCAATAAGAGAGTTGAGCATGACTAATGGATATCCGATACTTCATCCATGTCACACGCAGCTTTGGGACTGGCGAACGCGGCGTTCGACTCCGGGAGCGACCTGAGGGCGTGGCTCGAGCACGAGGGTGCCCTCGAGGCGGGAGAGGGCACCCAGGTCTCGCTCCGCCTGGCCGAGTTCGTCGCCCTCCGGACGTCGGTCCGCGCGCTCTTGGAGGCTTCGATCGGCGGCCGTCCCTTCCCCGCCGCCGCCGTCGAGCGCGTCAACGAGGCCAGCGCCCGGGTGCCGCGGGTGCTGCGACTCGAGGCCGATGGTCCGTCCGAGGCGCCGTTCGCCGCGGGTCCGACCCCGTTGATCCTCGCGCGGGTCGCCTGGTCGGCGATCGAGCTCGTGGGCGGCGCCGACCGCACCCGCCTGCGCCGGTGCGGTTCGTGCGGGCGATACTTCGTCTCGACGCGTCCGGACCGGCTCTGGTGCTCCAACGCCTGCGGCAACCGGGCGAGGGTTGCTCGACACCACGCTCGTCGACGGGCGCCCGCGTAACCTTCCGTCGTGACCTGTCCGACGTGCGGCGAACCGAACCCCGAGCGAGCGAGGTTCTGCGTCGGGTGCGGCTCGGTCCTCGCCGACGAGGGGGCGTCGTCCGGGGAGGAGCGCAAGCTCGTCACGATCGTCTTCGTGGAGCTCGTGTCTGCCCTTCACGGTGTGCCGGCTCCGTGATCGCGATCGTGGGCGGCCTCACCGCGGCCGCGATGTGGGCCGCATCCGCCCTGTGCATCAGTCGCTCGACGCGCATGCTCCCTCCGGTCGCGATCCTCGGCAGCGTGCTGCTGATCGGCTCCGTCATCTCGGCGCCGTTCGCGCTCGCGCAGGGGGTGCCGGCCGGATCCGGGCACGAGCAGGTCGTGCTGATCGTCCTAACCGCGATCGGCAACACGACCGGGCTCCTGCTCGCGTACAGCTCGCTGCGGTTCGGCAAGGTCGGTGTGGTCGCCCCGATCACGTCGGCGCAGGGTGCCGCGGCGGCGGTCATCGCGGTGCTCGCCGGCGAGCAGATCGCGACCGGAGCCGGCGTGGCGCTCGGCGTGATCGTCCTCGGCGTCGTGCTGTCGAGCATGTCGCGGACGACCGAGTTCGGCTCCGATCGGCGCGAGGGGTTGGCGGTCGCGCTGGCGATCGGTGCGGCCCTGTTCTTCGGCCTCGGCCTGTTCGCGATGGGCCGGCTGTCGGAGGACGTCCCGATCGCGTGGATCATCTTCCCGTCGCGGACGATCGCCGTGGTGCTGGTCACGATCCCGCTCGCGATCGCCGGGCGGTTGCGGATGACGCGCGAGGCCGCGCCGCTCGTCGTCGCGTCGGGCCTGCTCGAGGTCGCGGGGCTGGTCGCCTTCACGCTTGGCGCGCGGCACGGGATCGCGGTCGCGGCGGTCCTCGGCTCGCAGTTCGCCGCGATCGCGGCGGTGGCCGCGTTCGTGCTGTTCCGGGAACGGCTGGCCCGCGTGCAGATCGTCGGGGTGGTGGTCATCGCGACGGGGGTGGCGGTCCTGACCGCGCTGCAGGCGTAGGGCTCCGCACGCGCCGGTGCTAGCCTCGCGCCGTGCCGGACCCATTCGCCGACCATCCCGAGCCCGAGCTCGTCGACATCCGCGACGAGGCCGTCGGTCGCCCTGCGCTCGAGCGCCTCGGCAAGGCGGTCTGGGACGAAGCCCTCCGCTACCTGTACGAAGACGCGATGCGGCGGCCGCTCCGAGCGGTGCCGTACCCCGAGATGCGCCGCGTGTTCTTCGGGGCCTCGGGCGAGCCGGCTCCCGCGCCGGACACGGCCTCGAAGGCAGAGGAGGTCCTGGGCGAGTTCCGCGAGCGCGTCGCGCCGTACGTGTTCAATACCCAGCACCCGGGCTCGTACAGCTACTTCACGCCCCCGCCGCTCGCGATGTCGATCGCGGGCGAGGTCCTCGCGCAGTGGGTGAACCAGGGCGTCGACGTCTGGGTCGCCGGCCCCGTCGGGGCACTCGTCGAGGAGGAGGTCACGGCCTGGCTCCGAACGCTGATCGGGTTCGGCGAGGGTTCGTGGGCCGTGCTGACCTCCGGCGGCGTGATGGCCAACATCATGGCGCTCACGGTGGCGCGGGACATCCACCTCGCGCGGCTCCTCGGCCTGCGCGAGCCGCCGCGCGCGGGCGCGCTCGAGGGCACCCGGGTGTACGCCAGCGACCAGGCGCACTTCTCGATCGCGCGGGCGCTCGACGTGCTCGGGTTCCCTGCCGAGACCTTGCGGGTCGTGCCCTCGGACGAACGGTTCCGGCTGCACGCCGCGCCGGTCGCCGACGCCGTCGCCGAGGACCGCGCCGCCGGGTTGGTGCCGTTCGCGATCGCCGCGGTCGCCGGCTCGACGAACACTGGCAGCGTCGACCTCACCGGCGAGCTCGCCGACCTCGCCGGACGCGAGCGGTTGTGGCTGCACGTCGATGCCGCGTACGGGGGTGGGGCGGCGTTCTCGGAACGCGTCGCGCCGCGGGTCCCGGATCTCGAGCGGGCGGACAGCGTCACGATCGACCCGCACAAGTGGTTCTTCCAGGCCTACGACATCGGCGCGCTCGTCGTGAAGCGGCGCGAGGATCTGCAACAGACGTTCCACCGCACGCCCGAGTACTACCGCCATCCGAGCCCGGAGGACGCCCCGCTCAACTGGTTCGAGTACTCGATCGAGGGGACCCGCCGGTTCCGCGGGCTGAAGCTCTGGCTCTCTTGGAAGCACCTCGGGACATCCGGGTTCGCACGCCTGATCGAGCACAACGTCGACCTGGCCGCATACCTGGCCGCCCGGTGCCACGAGGCGGCGGACTTCGACGTCGTCCCGGACGAGCCCGAACTGTCCGTCGTCTGCTTCCGTCACCTCCCGATGGGGCTCCAGGGCGACGCGCTCGACGCCTACCAGGACCGGCTCCAGCTCGCGCTCGAGGCGAGCGGCGAGGCGTGGGTCTCCACGACGCGGATCCGCGGGGCGACGTACCTGCGGGCCGGGATCGTGAACTACCTGTCCACCGAGGCGGACGTGGATCGGATGCTCGAGGCCCTCCGGCGGCTCTCGCCGGGGATCGTCGCCTGATCGAGACGTTCCGTCCGATCCGTCTCACGCCTGGCGGTTCGGTGCCGTTGCACCTGCGATGCGGCGCTACCTCACGCTCGTGCGGAACCGCCCGTTCGCGGCGCTGTGGTTCGGCTCGACCGTGTCGGCGGTCGGCGACGCCCTCACGTGGGTGGCCCTCGTCTGGCTGGTGATCGAGGTGGCCGGCTCGCCCACGGCGGTCGGTGGCCTGGTGGTCGCCTACACCGCGCCGGTGATCGTCGGTGGGTTCGTGATGGGCGTGCTCCTGGACCGGTTCGAACGCCGGCGGGTCCTGATCGTCGTGAACACCGTCCTCGGGTGCGCCGTGGCCTCGATCCCGCTGCTGCACCACGCGGGCCTCCTCCGCACGTGGCAGCTGTACGTGGTCGCGGGGATCTACGGGCTGCTCAAGATGGCCAACTGGGCCGGCGTGCCGTCCCTGATCCCCTCGCTCGTCGCGGAGGACGACCTCAACACCGCGAACGCGATGGAGTCGGTCACGTTCGGGGTGGCCGACGTGGCCGGCCCGGCGATCGCCGGCGCGCTGATCGCGCTAGTCGGGGCCGCGAACGTGCTCGCGGTCGACGCGGCGACGTACGTCGCATTCGTCCTCGTGCTGATCGCACTCCGTCTCCCGCCCGAGACGACGGCGGAGGAGGTTGAGGAGACGGGAGGGGTGGCCGCCTTCCCGGCGCTCCGTCCCGCGTTCCGGTTCATCCGGAGCCAGCCCGCGGTGCTCGCGACGACGCTGATGTTCATGGCGTTCAACGTCGGCGAGGGGATGCTGCTCGTCCTGCTGCCCGTCATGGCCCGGACCGAGTTCGCGGGGGACGCAGCGACCTACGGCCTCCTGCTGTCCTCGTTCGCGCTCGCGGCGACCATCGGTTCCTTCGTGACCGGGGCCCTGTCGTGGCGTTGGACGCTCGGGCGTTCGATCGCGGCCGCGCAGGCGGGGGCGGGGGTAGCCTTCTTCGGGCTCGCGTTCGTCCCCGGGCTCGGGGGCGCCGTCGTCGTGCTCCTGGTCGCGGGTCTGTTCGCCTCGCCGGTGACGATCTGGGCGCAGACGATCCGGATGCGCGTGATCCCCGCCGAGCTGCGCGGCCGGATCTTCGGGGTGCTCCGGACGCTGATGCAGTCGACCCCGCCGATCGGCGGAGCGCTCGCCGGGGTGATGCTCGCGGGAGGCAGGACCACGGCGACGGTGGTGGCGATGACCGCCGTGATGGCGGTGCCGGGCTTCATCGGCCTCGTCACGCCGGCGCTCGAGGACGCGCACACCCGTGCGCCGGAGCGAGCTACGAGCGTTCGGGCCTGACGGAGGCCCGGCGGATGCCGAACTGGGGGCGCACCTAGCTGAGTACGCGGGCAACTTGCGACTTCCGCCTTGTTGCTCAAGTCAAGGGGATCAGAGCCGGTCGGGTCACGCGGTGGAACGCGGCACGCGAGGTACTGGACCAACTGGATCAAGGCAGCTCGAGCTGGCGCACTTCCTCGCCGCGAGGAACCTCTCCGGAGTCACACCTGCCTCGTATGCAGC
>CAVPLL010000007.1:0-64998 GCA_963706005.1 uncultured Actinomycetes bacterium | reverse complement strand
GGCCGGCGCTCGTCGATATCACATCGACTCCGGGACGGCTCTCGAAATACCCGACGATGAGGTCGAGCGTCGCGGTACCGTAGCCTCGACGTTGGTACCTCTCGTCGATCAGCAACTTCCAGAGGTAGTGAGGGATGTAGCCCGGCGCGCCGACCTCGTCGGCGATCATCACGAACCCGACAGGCGTCTCGTCGGCGTAGACGGCCCGATAGATCGCCCGACCGTCTGGCTCGTCCGCAGCCTCCCGGCAGCCACTCTGGAACGGAGCTGACGAACCGTTCCTGGGTCGGCGAGACCCGAAGCGCCTCGACGGCTCGGCGGTTCGCGTCAGTGATCGGCAGGAGTGTGACGATGACTCGACACTACTGCCGTCGCCAGGATGCCGCGACGTGGGAAGCCTCCACACTCTCGATCCGCGGACAACAGTCCGTGCTGCGTAGACCTCGGTCTCGGTGGCGATCCCGAGCGAGCGTCGTTCAGCCGCGGTCGCGGAGAGCTTGCTCCGAACTCGTCGAGGTGCTCACCTCGGTGCTCGCCGCGGGCTGGATAGATGGGACTCTCCGGGTCGAGCGGAGCCATCCGGTCTAGGGGCAGCACGGCGACGCGGGCGTCTGTCTCCTCCGCGATCCTGCAGGGCGAGCTCGGCGGCCGCCCTGGGTGCGATGGCATGGATGATCGGGCGGGTCGAATCGGTGAGCCAATCACCCTCCGGTTCGGCGTCCGACGGGACCCACGGCTCGCCACGATCGATCTTGTCGGCCAAGACGAGCACCCGGTTGTCCCAGTAGGCCAGGTGACCCAGCACGCCCGCGACCGTCCAGTACTCGTTGGCCGGCGCTGCGAGGGCATCGTCGTCCAGCCTGTCGATGAACGCCCGGAGACGCTCGCGCTCGCGGTCGTTGACCTGGATGTACGGGCGATCGTCCGTCATCACTGCGTCCTACCCACGGTCGAACCTCTCAATCGAGAAATCCTCAGCAACGACGATCTTCTCCTCACCTGTACCACTTCCGGCCCCCTGCCCCTTCCTAATCCCATCAGATGGACGATCGGCTCCTCCCCTTCGAATAGCCGGTCGTTCACCCTCTCGATCCGCCGACAAGGCTCCAGTAGACGGTGCATGGCGGCGTCACCCCGGTCACGCGACGGGAACGTACATCGCGACCGAACCGGAGCGCTGGGAGGCGAATGTTCCCGTGAGTCAGCAGGAGTCGGGTTGCAAGGGGGTGGGCGGAAGCGTCCCTATTGCTCGGAGTCAGCTCCAGGGGTCGGACGTCGTACCCTCGCTCAACTCCTTGACTCGGACGCGTCTCCCCCATCGGAAAGACGAGCTCGTGAGGATGAGAAGAATCCCTCAACTGCGACGAGAACCCGACCGCCTGTCCCGGATGGATGCCCGCGGCGTCGCGCGCTTCCCGCGCCATCCGTATCACGCCCTCCGCCGCCTCGAGCATCGTCGGAGCCTCGATCGTGTGCGTGAGACGCCACACGTGATAGCGACCCGAGGTCGCGACCACGGTAATGTCGTCCGTGCCGAACGCACTCGCAACAGCAGGCAGTAGCCGCTCCGACTGCTGGGTGCTCAACCAGCGTCGCTCAGCGTGATGGCCAATCCATAGATCGGCATCTCCACATGCTATACGCGAGCCTGATGAGCGGCGCCCCGTTAGATCTGGACCTGATTCCATGCGGACGCGTGACGCCGGTCACGTTTCAGGAACGTACATCCGGTCGGCCGAGGCTCTGTGGTTGATCGAACGACATCAAGAGCCAAGGAACAGCGTGCTCTTCATCGGGTTCATGTTCCTTGACTGGCTGAAAGCCCGCCTTCTTCCACGCCACGATCGCTCGTTTGTTCGAGAGGTAAGGGTCCACTGTGAGCCGTCGCAGCACCCCCGTCTCCAAAAGCCAAGCGGCCATCGTGCGTGCGGCGTCTGGACCAAGGCCACGGCCACGTGCAGGCAGGGATCAAGAACATGTCCAATCCGCCGTCCCCAGCGGGGCCACCCTGGAACCATACCTGCAGGTATCCAACGGGCTCACTGTCCCGTACGACGATGTAGGGGTCGACGTCGGGGCGAGCGAGTCGGACAACCATCTGTTCACGTGTGAACGTCTTCCCATCCCAGTACCGAGCCACATCCGGGTCCGAATGCCATCGGACAAGGAGGTCAACGTCGTCCGGCGTGGCCGATCGGATCGTCGTGAGCGCGCCGACGAGAGGTGTGTCAGGTGCTCGCACAGCACCACCATACGGAGGGTTGAGAGCCGTCAACCAAAGCGATGGGCGACGTTTGCGCGCATGGGCGCGTGACACCGGTCACGCGACCAGAACGTACATGACAGAGGTCGCGCGCCGACCGGGTCTACTTCCCGCCCTTCAGCCTTCGATGCCTCGCGACATCGCGGCTCCGGATGAGCGCCTTACCGGCGGGTCGGCCACCCGGCCTAGCGCATCGGCACAAGTCCCGACGACGGTGGACGCCGGTCACGCTTCGGGAACGTACAGTCCTGACTCGTCACGGGGCGCTGACTGCTGCGGCCGCCGAACGTCAGGCGCCGCGCTTAGACCAGAACTTCCACCATGGACGTGTGCGATGGGCCCTCTCTACCTGCTCGGCGTCGCGCTCCTGACGGATGTCTTCTCCGACCTCCTTGAAGTGCTCCTTCGTGGAGGCCTCGTCGTGCGGGAGCCACCCTCCAGCCGCCTTCCCCCACTCACTCATGCAAGTAGGTACCCCTCAGGTCCGCTTGGACCAGAATCTCCACCAGCGGCGACGATGGTGGCTCACTCGATGGGCCGCGTGCCGGGAGTGGGAGGCGGTGACCCGTTCGGCGAGATCGCGCTCGGTCTCGTTGCTGCGCTCATGGCCGAACAGCCCCGGTTGGTTCTGACCGGTGATACCATTTCTCACCCCTTTGTCGCCACCACGAGTGTAGACGCCCACTCAAGCCTGATAACGGAGTGAGGTTTCTCGCTGGGCGATGAAATGCTGCCGCGTGGCGCCGGTCACGCTATGTGTGCATACATCACCCTCGATCCCAACTGACGACTTCCCTTCCGACCGCCGAGGAGCTTATCCTCAGGACGTGGTCGACACCGCGGTCAGGCCGCCCGCCGCCCCGCCCCGGACGACAAGTCCATCCACAAGCCTCGCCGCAGATGGCTCTGGTGGCTGACCGCCGCAGTCTTGGTGCTCCTGCTCGCCGCGGTTTCAACCGGGCTGATCGTGGTGGCGAACTACCAGCCGTTCAAGCCCGGATTTAAGCAGTACGGGGCCTCCTGCAGGTAGAAGTCTCCCCTCGACCGTCATGCGGGTTCCCCTGGCTCGGACTGCCACCGAATCTCCGGATCTTCAGCGTCCCGGCGGATGATGGCCTCACGTTCAACTACCGCTTCTCGATCTGGAATCACGGTCCTGTGCCCATCACGGTCACGCGGATCGGGATCCCCGAGTCCGAACAAGCGGGATCCGGCATGATCGTGAAGCCCGTTGCAATCGAGCCCGACGCATACGCCTTCCCGCAGCAAGATGGCGGATGGCGTCCCATTCAGCCTTTCAGACTCGAACCCCGCCAGATGGCCGGTGTCGAGATGCAGGTCACTATCACCGATTGTCGGTTGTACGGGAAGTGGAATGAGGTCCCGATCACCTTCGAGATGTACGGGATCGAGAGGCACGTCCTCGCCCCGACGAATGTGCAGATCAACATGGTCGGGCTTCAGCCAGGCTGCGAGTAGGTCGCAAGTCGGACGGTCCGCCTCTTGAATCCCGCGGACGACGCTCCTGTACACCGGAGCCAGAACGGTAGGACGCGCGCATGGCCGCGTGACGCCGGTCACGCTATGTGTGCGTACATCACCCTCGATCCGTAGGCGGCGGAATCTGCACGCCCGGGAACTCAGCCGCCTTCGCGATCAATTCGTCGGTGATGGCCGAGACGAGGGCATCTCCCTCCAACCCGTCGATGCTCGTGTTGTTATCCCAGGAACCGTCCGGCTCGCGGATATCCAGCCAGCGGTTCCCCTTTCGGAGACGGACCTCGAACACACCGCCTCCAAGGTCAACAGTGGCCCCGCGCTCGGCGACCACCTGACGGGCCAGCGCCTCGAAGTACCAACGATGCTTCTCCTCGTGGTGCAGGTACCGACGGTTCCACTTGTTGGCCATGGCCGAACTTTCGCCGGGAACCTATTCGTGACGGTACAATTCGGTAGAACGGGGAGGACATGACGAGCATGGCCGCGCGACGCCGGTCACTCGACCGTACACCGCGGGGCCGAACGCTACGTCCAGGTTCCTGCATAGCCGGACCGACCAGGAACGCGAGTGGCGCGCGTGTCGTGATTTCATGGGGAGGGCAACCCTACCGACGGACCATCGGACGCGGGGATATCGAGGCCGCCGACCGGCGCATCGGACCGTACGTACGCAAGACGCCGGTGCTCGGGCTCGGAGCGGGCGCGTTCGGGCTGCCGGGCCGCTCACCCTGAAGCTCGAGCTCACTGCAGCACACGGGCTCGTTCAAGCCGCGCGGGGCGTTCAACAAGATGCTCACCTCCGAGGTGCCGGAGGCCGGCGTGATCGCGGCCTCGGGCGGGAACTTCGGCACTCGCGGTCGCGTACGCGGCCCGCACGCTGGGTCACCGCGCCGAGATCTTCGTGCCGTCGAACTCGCCGAAGGTGAAGGCGCGACGGATCCGCTCGCTCGGCGCGAGGTCACGGTGGTCGAGGGGTACTACGACGAGGCGCTCGCAGCGCGAGCCGCGGGCGCGCGCACGAGAGCGGCGCGCTCGTGCTGCACGCGTACGACCAGCCCGAGGTCGTCGCGGGCCAGGGCACGATCGGCGCCGAGCTCGCCGAACAGGTCCCCGACGCCGACACCGTGCTCGTCGCGATCGGCGGCGGCGGCCTGATCGGCGGCGTCGCGGCGTGGTACGAGGGCCGGACGCGGGTGATCGGCGTCGAGCCCGAGACCAGCACGTCGATGACGGCGGCGCTCGCGGCGGGCGAGCCCGTCGACGTGGAGTACGGCGGGTACGCCGCCGACTCGCTCGGCACCCGGCGGGCCGGCGAGATCGCCTTCGCCGATCGCCTCCAAGCACGTCGAGCGCGTGGTCCTGGTCTCCGGCGACGCGATCCGAGACGCGCAGCGCCGGCTCTGGCACGAGGTGCGGGTCTTCGCCGAGCCGGGCGGCGCGGCCGCGCTGGCGGCGCTGCTCTCGGGGGCGTACGTGCCCGAGGCGAGACGAGCACGTCGTCGTGGTCGTCTGCGGGGCGAACGGCGACCTGGCGGTGATCTCCGGTAGACGCCCGCGGCTACCCGAGCTCGGGCCCGGCGGAGAACGCGCGCCATGAGCTCGGGGGTCGCCCGCGTGCGCGAAGGCCTCGTTCACGCGCTGGCGCTCGAGGATCTGCTGCAGCTGCAGCGCCGACTGCGGGATCGGGTGCGCGGCGAAGAACGCGGCGGCGTCCTCGACCTGCTCGGGGTCGGTGAGGAACGCGAACGCCGTCCGCCGCGTACACGAGCGTCGTGGGCGCGAGGCGCGCGACGATCTCGTCCCAGTGCTCCTTCACGAACGCCCAGGCGCGATCGCCGTGGTCGCGGTTGGCCACCGCCCGCGCCAGCACGCCCGGCGCGTTCTGCGCGCGGATCTCGCCGGACAGCGTCATCTCCACGGTCCGACCGACGAGCGCCGCGTCCCGGAAGTCCGGCAGCGCGTACAGGTACCGGAGCTCCTCCTGCGGCGTCCGCGCCGACACCGATCGCCTCGAGGTACCGCTCGTAGTCCTCGGCCGTGCCTCCCGCGGCCACGATCGCGACCGAGGCGGCCGCCAGCGAGGGATCCACCTGCCCGTCGCCGCGCGACTCGCGCTCGATCTCCATGGCGAGCCCGAACGCCTGGGGATCGGCACCCAGCACGCCGAGCGCCGCCATCAGGGCGCCGCGCAGCGGCTTGTCGAGGTCCCGCTCGCCCTCGCGCGCCTCCCAGCCGATGCGTTCGATCGCCGGCCACAGCAGCGCGCGGATCCAGGAACGGAAGTGCTCACGCGGTCCGGCGGTCAGGAAGCGCTCGCACCAGGACAGACCCTGGAGCAACGACTGCCAGACCGGGAGCTCGGTCTCCGCGGCGAACGACTCCGCGAACCGGCAGAAGTCCACCGCCGACCGGCGGCCGGCCACCACCGCGGCCCAGGTGTCGTCGACGAGCTGCGTGCGCTCGTCCGTCGAGAGCGAGCGGAGGTCCGCGGTCAGCCGCCCGAGGAGCTCGTCGTCGTATTCGACCCGCACGAACGCGTGAACGCCCGCGTTCACGACGATCGGTCCGTCGCCCGTCACCGGGATGGACACGCCGTCCGGCTCGATCAGGACGGGTTCGGTCCCCCCCGCGGTCCGCACGAGCAACGGCACGTCCCACACCGTGTCGTCCTCCTTGCCCGAGATCAGGTAACGGCGCTGGCCGAGCTCGACGGTCGCCGTCCCGCAGCCGCGCCGAGACGAGCGGGTAGCCGCCCTGCCAGATCCAGCCGTCCATGATCCTGCGGACCGGTTCGCCCGTCGCCTTCTCGATCGCGTCCCAGAGATCGTGCGTCTCGGTGTTGCCGAACCGGTGCTCGTCCAGGTAGCGGCGGATCCCGTCGCGGAAACGCTCGGCGCCCAGGTACTGCTCGAGCATCCGCAGGACCGCCGCGCCCTTCGTGTACGTCAGGATGTCGAACATCCCGGCGGCGTCGTCGGGCGAGCGCACCGGGTACTCGATCGAGCGGGTGCTCTCGAGCGCGTCGACCTCGAACGCGATCGCGCGCGAACGCAGGAACTGGCTCCACCGCTCCCAGTCCGGCCGGTACGCGTCAACCGCCAGCAGCTCCATCATGGTCGCGAACGCCTCGTTCAGCCAGATGCCGTTCCACCACCGCATCGTGACGAGGTCGCCGAACCACATGTGCGCGAGCTCGTGCGCGATCACGTCCGCGACGGTCGCGGTCTCGGGCTGCGTGGCCTTGTCGAGGTCGACCAACAGCAGGCTCTCGCGGTAGGTGACGCAGCCGAGGTTCTCCATGGCACCCTGTGCGAAATCCGGGAGCCCGACCATGTCCATCTTGGCGTCCGGGTACGCGATCCCGTAGTAGTCGGCGAAGTACCTGAGGCAGAACGCGCCCACCTCGGACGCGAACGGGGCGAGGTCGCCCTTCCCCGGCCGGTACACGATCCGGAGCGGCACGCCGTCGACGTCCACGGGCTCGGTCGCCTCGAGCGGGCCGACCACGAACGCGACCAGGTAGGTCGACATCGACATCGTGTCCGCGAAGCGGACCCGGACGCGCCCGTCGCCGGTCGGCTCGCGCCCGACCTCGGGACCGTTCGAGATGGCGAGCAGGCCCTCGGCGGCGACCAGCGTGACGCCGAAGACCGCCTTCAGGTCGGGCTCGTCCCAGCACGGGAACGCCCGTCGCGCGTCCGTGGACTCGAACTGGGTGGTCGCGATCGTTCGCGTCACGCCCGCGTCGTCCACGAACGTCGAGCGGTAGAAGCCCTGGAGCTGGTCCGAGAGCGTCCCTCGGAAGTCCAGGTGCAGCGTCCACTCCCCCGGCTCCGCGGTGCCGGACAGGAACAGGTGGACGCGCTCGGTCTCGGGATCCTGACGGATCGTCGAGACCTCGAGCGTTCCGGCCGGACCCTCGAGGCGGCCCGGCCCGACCTCCAGGTCGGCCGCGTTCAGCACGATCTCGTCGACGGGCTCGACGATCTCGACCACGACGGCCTCGGAGCCGCTGAACGCGACCGCGTCCAGGTCGGGTTCGAGTACGAGGTCGTAGCGATGCGGGATGACGGTGCGCGGCAGGCGGTAGCGAGCCTCGTCGTCGTTCACGCCGTCTCCGATCGCGGGCTGCTCGGTCACGCGCTCAGTCGTTCACGTAGGTGAGCCAGGAGGCGTACCGCTCGGTCTCGCCCTTGGTGGCGGCGAAGAACGCGCCCTGCAGCTCCTTGGTGATCGGGCCGCGGTGCCCCTCGCCCACCGTGCGGTCGTCGACCTCGCGGATCGGCGTGATCTCGGCGGCGGTCCCGGTGAAGAAGCACTCGTCGGCGTTGTAGAGATCGGTCCGGACCAGGTTCTCCTCGGCGACCGAGTACCCGAGGTCGCGGGCGATCGCGAGCACGGTGCCGCGCGTGATGCCGTCCAGGCATCCGGCCGAGATCGGCGGCGTGGTGAGCGTGCGGTCGCGCACGATGAACAGGTTCTCCCCCGAACCATCGGTGAGGAACCCCTGCTCGTTCAGCAGGACGGCCTCGTCGTACCCCGCCTTCAGGCTCTCGATCTTCGCGAGGACGCCGTTGATGTACTGACCGGTCGCCTTCGCCGAGGAGGGGAGCGCGTTCTGCGAGTTCCGACGCCAGGAGGCGATCTTGATCCGAACCCCGCTCTCGAGCGCGTCCTCCCCCAGGTAGGCGCCCCAGGGCCACACGGCGATGACCACGTTCACCGGCGCGTTCAGCGGGTTCACGCCCATCTCGCCGTACCCGCGCAGCACCAGCGGTCGGACGTAGCAGGCGTTCAGCCCGTTGGCGCGGATGACCTCCTTGGTCGCGTCCGTGATCGCCTCGATCGAATACGGGATGTCCATGTGGTAGAGCTTCGCCGAGCGGAACAGGCGTTTCAGATGCTCGTCGAGGTGCCACACGGCCGGTCCCCGGGCCGTCTCGTACGCCCGGATCCCTTCGAAGACCCCGCTGCCGTAATGCACCGCGTGGGAGAGCACGTGGATCTTGGCGTCCGCCCAGTCCACGAGCTCACCGTCCATCCAGATCTTCTCGACCTCGGTGATCGGCATCTCGGAGCCTCCTCGGAGCGGGTCGTAGGCCGGGCCGGAGCCCGGCGTCCACAGGATAGCGGCTGGTCAGGGAGCGGGTCTGCGGCCGGCCTCAGCCCGCCTCGGACAGGTCGTACGCGCGCCAGACCGTCTCGACATCGGACCGCTCGGCACGACCCAGGGGACCGAACCGCTCCTCGGCCCACGGCCGGAGCTCACGAACCGCTGCACGGCGAGCGTCGTCGGGGACGTGCCAGGTCCAGGACCACCGACCCTCCTCGATCGCGTCGAGGTATTCCCCGAGCGTCTCCTCTTCCTCCTCGGAGATGGGAGGCAGGAGGCGCAGCCGTGCCCCGAGCCGTTCGAGCTCGGCATCCAGCGGCTCGGTTTCGCCCCATGTCAGGCCGGCGGGGTCGGTCGAGATGCCCGTGATCTGCGCGAACCTCGTGCGGATCTCGGCGCTCGGTTCGTCGAACGCCCCGAGGCAGACGAGGAGCACGCCTCCGGGACGGACGACCCGGACGATCTCCGAGATCGCCGCCCGCCAGTCGGGGATCAGGTGGAGCACCCACCGCAGGTAGGCGCCCCCGAACGCCCCGTCCACGACGGGCATGCGGGTCGCGTCGCCCAGCACGAGCGGGAACGGAGGCTCGCCCCCCGCCTTCTCGACGATCTTCGCGACCATCGCCTGCGTGAGGTCGAGCCCGACGAGCGGAACCCCGGCGTCGTGCAGCGGCAGGGCGAGGAGCCCCGTGCCGACCCCGACCTCGAGCACCGAGCCGCGTCCACGGAGTTCGGACGAGAGCAGGTCGATGGTTCGGACCATCGCTTCGTCGGAGATCGCCCGGGTGCGATCGTAGTGGTCCGCCGCGCGGTCGAACGCGATCGAGCCGCTCATGACGTTCGAGGCTACGACTTCGGGATGTCCTTGGTCGGGTCGACGAACGGCAGGCTCGCCACGGTGACCGGGAGCCGGCCCCTCGGGGTCTCGGCCTCGAACGCGGAGCCGGGCGCCTCCCACCTGATCGGCACCCACCCGTAGCCGATGTTCTTCTCCAACCGGGGCGACCATGCGCCAGCCGTGACCTTGCCCAGACGCGCGTCGCCCTTGACCAGCGGCCAGAAGTCGTTCAGCGCACCCTCGTCGGTCATCGGCTCGCCGCCGATCTCGATGCCGACCAGCTTGCGGTCGAGCAGGTCGCCGTCGCGCATCTCCTCGAGCCGGCGACGGCCGAGGAAGTCGGCCTCCTGATCCCACTCGACGAACCGCTCGAGCCCGCTCACGTGCAGCGGCGTGTCCTCGACCCGGATGTCGGAGCCGTAGTTGAAGATCCCGGCCTCGATCCGCCGGGCCTCGCTCGGCGCGATGACCCGGATCCCGTACGGCTCGCCGGCCTCGAACACCCGCTCGAACAGCTGATCGCCGCGGCTCGTGTCCTGCAGGTAGACCTCGTAGCCGACCTCGCCCGTCCACCCGGTCCGGCTGATCACGACGGGGATGCCGTCGACATCGGCCCCGGCGCAGAAGTAGTAGCGGAGGTCGGCCACCGCGTCGCCGAACAGGTCGCGCATCACGTCCTTCGAACGCGGCCCCTGGATCTGCATCGGCGCGACGTCAGCCTCGAAGATCGAGACGTCCATCCCCCGCGCGCCCGCGACCCCGGCCAGGTACAGGAGCGCGTCCGAGTCGGCGAGCGCGAGCCAGAACCGGTTGCGGTCCAGGCGCAGCAGCACCGGGTCGTTGACGATGCCACCCCAGGGCGCCAGCAGGAGCACGTAGCGCGCCTGCATCGGCTCCACCTTGGTGAGGTCGCGACAGGTGACCAGGTTCACCAGGTCGAACGCGTCGGGTCCTCGGACCTCGACACACCGCTCGACCGCGACGTCCCACAGCGTGACGTCGTTCAGGAGCGCCTCGTATTCGGTGACCGGATCGTCGTACAGGGTCGGGAGCAGCATGTGGTTGTACAGGCCCCAGCTCTTGCAGCCGTGCCGCTTGGTGGCCTCGAAGTACGGCGACTTGCGGTACCAGGGCTGCACGTAGAACGTGAACGTCTCGGACGACATCGAACGCTCCTCGATCGTGGTCGGCCGAGCGTAGCCGCTCGCTCGTCGAAGGGTGACGGCATCGTCGCGACGAGGCGCTCGCGGACGGCCCGTCCGTCGAGACGACGTCGCCGCGAACCCCCAACCGCCGCCGGGCGCGGTACGGTCGTCTCGACGTGGAGAGCACGGCGGTCGCGGAGCCCGTCGCCGGACGGGAGCTCGACCTTCGGACGGCTGCGAGCCTGCCGGTGGCCGAGGTCCTCATGCGGCTCGACAGCCGCGAGCAGGGCCTCGGGGCCGAAGAGGCCGGGCGACGCCTCGCCGCCCTGGGACCGAATGCCCTGCAGGTTCACACGACGAGCGCGTGGCGGGTGCTCTGGAACCAGGTGCGCAACCCCCTGCTCCCCCTGCTCGTCGGCGCCGCGATCGTGTCGGGACTGACGGGCCAGGTGACCGACGCGGGGATCATCGTCGTGATGGTGGGGGTCTCGGTCGGACTGGGGTTCGCGAACGAGTTCCGTTCGGAGAAGGCGGTCGAGGAGCTCCACGCGCAGATCCATCACACGACGACGGCCGTCCGACAAGGGAGGTCGGGCACGGTCGACGTGACCGAGCTCGTTCCCGGCGATGTCGTCCGGCTCTCGGTCGGCGACATCGTCCCGGCCGACGTCCGGCTCTTCGAGGTCGACCGGCTCGAGTGCGACGAGGCGGTGCTCACAGGTGAATCGCTGCCCGCCGTCAAGCAGGTCGACCCCGTTGCCGAACCGACCTCGCCCATCGAGCTCCCCCTGCGCGTTCATGGGTACGGTCGTGAGGTCCGGTACCGGCCGCGCCGTCGTGGTCCGGACCGGCCCCGCCACCGAGTTCGGCCGGATCGCGACGCTCCTCGGCGAGCGGCCCCCGGAAACGTCGTTCCAGCGCGGGCTCCGGGACTTCGGGAAGCTCCTCGTGCGGATCACGGCGATCCTGGTCGTCGCGATCTTCGTCGTGAACGTCGCGATCGGCCGGCCACTGATCGACGCGGTGCTGTTCTCGCTCGCGGTCGCGGTGGGGATGACGCCTGCCCTGCTCCCGGCGATCGTGACGATCAGCCTTTCGACGGGCGCGAAGCGCATGGCCGCGAAGTCGGTGCTGGTGCGGCGCCTCGTGGCGATCGAGGACTTCGGCAACATCGAGGTCCTGTTCACCGACAAGACCGGGACGCTCACCGAGGGCCGGATCACCTACCGAGGCTCGATGAGCCCGGACGGCGGCTCCGACGAGCGTCCGTTCCTGCTCGGCCTCGTCTGCACGGACGTCGTGATCGAGGAGGGAGTGCCGACCGGAGGCAGCCCGCTCGACCAGGCGATGTGGGCGGTGCCCGGCACGGCGGGCGCGGCGGCGGGTGCGTGGCGCCGGCTGGACGAGGCCGCGTTCGACTACGACCGGCGACGGATGTCGGTGCTCGTGGACGGCCCGGAGGGTCGCCTCATGGTCACGAAGGGCGCCCCGGAGTCCGTGCTTGCCGTGTGCTCCGACGTGTCACCCGAGACCCGGGAGACCGCCGAGCGTGAGTTCGACGCGGGCAGCCGTCTCGTCGCGGTCGCCACACGTGACGGAACCAAGCTCGAGGCCGTCGACCCCGAGGACGAGCACGACCTCACCCTCGTCGGCTTCCTCGCCTTCGTCGACCCGCCGAAGGCCGATGCGGCCGAGTCGTTGCGGCGCCTGACGGATCTCGGCGTCGAGGTGAAAGTCGTGACCGGCGACAACGAGCGGGTCGCGCGCAAGGTGTGCGAGGACCTCGGCATGGAGGTCGGCCGGGTGCTGACCGGAACGCAGCTCGAGGCCATGCCCGACGAGGAGCTCGCCCGGACGCTGGAGACGACCACGATCTTCGCGAGGGTGACTCCCGAACAGAAGTCCCGGGTGATCCGCCGGGCGCGCCACCACGGGCTCGACGTCGGGTACATGGGCGACGGCGTGAACGACGCCGTGGCGCTCCACGACGCCGACGTCGGGATCTCCGTCGACACGGCCACCGACGTCGCGAAGGATGCAGCGGACATCCTGCTCCTGCGGAAGGACCTCGGCACGCTCGCGGACGGCGTGGCCGAAGGCCGCCGGATCTTCGCGAACACGATCAAGTACATCCTGATGGCGACCTCGTCCAACTTCGGCAACATGTTCAGCGCGGCGGCGGCTTCCGCGTTCCTGAGGTTCCTGCCGATGCTCCCCAGCCAGATCCTGCTGAACAACCTGCTCTACGACGCCAGCCAGACCACGATCCCGACCGACCGGGTCGACCCCGAGATGGTGGCCCGGCCCTCGCGCTGGGATACCGGATTCATCCGCAGGTTCATGACCTACTTCGGTCCGATCAGCTCGCTCTTCGATTTCGCGACGTTCGCGGTGATGCTCCGAGTGTTCCATGCGGGCCAATCCTTGTTCCAGACCGGCTGGTTCGTCGAATCCCTCGCCACGCAGACGCTCGTGATCTTCGTGATCCGCACCCGCCGCGTACCGTTCCTGCGCAGCAGACCGAGCACGACCCAACTCGTCGCGACGCTCTCGTGTGCCGGGACCGGCGTGCTGATCCCCTACGTACCGCCGATCGCTCGACTCTTCGGGTTCCGACCGCTGCCGTGGACGTTCCTCGCGATCGTGGTGGTGTTCGTGGTCGCGTACCTCACGCTCGCCGAGCTCGGGAAGGCGTGGTTCTTCCGCAAGCCCGCGCCCCACCGAGCACCGGCCGTGCACTTCGACCGGATCCATCGCCGGCACGTCCGCAAGGTGGTCTCGCGGTTCGGTCGCACTGCCTCGCTCGAACCGCAGGGCCCGATCGGCGACGGGTCCACCTCGGCGCCGTCCGAACGAGCCGCTAGTTGAGCTCGGGGTCGAACGGCATCGTCGACATCAGCCGGTACTCGGGTCCCTTCCGACGAAGGACGCCCGACCACAGCCCGTCGGGGTCCTCGGTGAACACATCGGCGGCGAGGGCGGGCTCGGTGATCCACGAGCCCTCCTCGAGCTCGGCCTCGAGCTGCCCGGCGCCCCAGCCCGCGTAGCCAGCGAACACCCGCGCCCGCCGGAGCCCGCCGATCGACGCAGCGTCGGTCTCCTCGGGCAAGAACCCGACGGAATCGAACGCGACGACCTCGGCCCGCTCGGGATGCTCGAAGTCGGCCACGACCACCGCCGACCGCGACGAGACCGGGCCGCCGATGAACAGCCGCTCCCCGGGCTCGACGAGGCCGGCGAGCGGCGGCACCGCCTCGGCCACCTCGACCTCGCTCTGGCGGTTCAGGACCACCCCCACCGCCCCGCCCTCGTCGTGGTGACCGACCAGCACGACCGCTCGCCGGAAGTTCGGGTCAAGCAGCGCCGACCCGGCGATCAGCAGGTGCCCGCCGAGGGAGTCCACACCACCATCATGGTGCCGCGTCCGGCCATCGACACCGTCCCAGGCGAGCCTCGTTCACTCGGTCGAGTCCTCGGCCTGCGCGGGCTCGCCGATGGACGACCCCAGCGGCCCCAGCAACGGGAGCAGGACGACCACCGAGAGCGCGGCGGCCCCGCCCAAGATCGCGTACATCCCACGGGCGCCGACCACAGGAAGCACGAACGCCGCCGCAACGTAGGAGACCGCCAGCCCGCCGTGGAACAGGCCCTCGACGGCGCCGAGGACCCGGCTCCGGACCGAGTCCGGCGATCGCCGCTGGAACAGGTTCTGCTCGGCCACGCTCGTGATCCCCTCGCTGGCTCCCCAGGCGACATTCAGGACGAGGACGAGCGCGAACCACGGGGCGAGCGCGATCGCGACACCGATGCACGCGACGAACGCGGTCCCCAGCACCAGCCAACGCATCTCCGTCGCGGCCGAGAGCCAGCGGCCCGCCAGCGATCCGAGGATCGACCCGGCGCCCCAGAGCCCGATCATCAGCCCGAACCCGGCCGCGCCCACGCCGAACACGTCGACCAGGGGAACGTCCCCGACCATCGCCATCCCGATCCCGAGGACGAGCACGACCCACGCGGCCGAGATGCGGCGGAGCACCGGCTCGTGCAGCAGGAACCGGAAGCCCGCCCAGATCCCGTGATGCTCCGACTCGTCGGACCGATCGCCGACGAAGCGGGCGCGCACCGACACCACGAGCGCGGCCGAGATCACGAACGACGCGGCGTTCAACGCGAACACCCAGGGGGCTCCCACTGCGGCGAGGAGCACCCCACCGATCGCCGGTCCCACCATGATGCCGACGTTGCGCCCGACCGCCACCAAGCTGTTCGCCCAGCTCACCTGGTCCTCCGGGACGAGGTTCGGGATCGCCGCGCTCGAGGCGGGCCAGAAGGGCGCCTCGGCGAGGGCCGACAGGAATGCGATGAAGACCAGCGGACCCGGGGCCGCGGCGACCACGGCCATGCCGGCGAAACAGGCCGCCGCCGCCAGATCGGACACGATCATCACGGTCCGCCGGTCGAACCGATCTCCCAGCACGCTCGCGAACGGCCCGACCAGCCCCGTCACGCCCTCGGTGACGAGCAGCGCCGCCGCCAGCCAGACGGCGGATCCCGTCTGGTCGTAGATCTCGAACATCAGCGCCGTGTACGCGGCCGCGCTCCCGATGACCGAGATCAGCCGCGCGAGCGCCAACAGGCGGACGGCGGTTCGGGGGGCGGTCACCGGCCGAGTGTCCACCGCCCCCCGACCCCCGTCTACCCCGCGACCCGAGCCACGACGATGCCGTCCGCCTCGACCGGTTCCTGGTCGACCGCCTCGGCCAGGGGCGCCCGTCGCAGCGCCCGCAGGACCGGCACGAGCACGACCGCGCCGAGCAACCCGCACGCCCCGCCGATCGCGTACACGCCCCTGGGACCCAGTGCCGCGACCGCCGGGCCACCCAGGACGAACCCGAGCGACAGCGCGACGTCGATCATCGCCTCCGACGCGCCCACCACCCGGCTGCGCACCGCGTCCGGCGTCCGCCGCTGCTGGATGCTCCGGTCGGCGACCATGATCAGCGCGTCCGCAGCGCCGCACAGCACGAGCAGCGCGAGGATCGGCGGGAACCACGGCGAGAGCGCGATGCCCGCCGTCGTGGCGCCCATGACGACCGTGCCGATGATCAACGCGCGCGCCTCGGTCCGCTCTTGCAGCTTCCGACCCGCGAGCGAGCCCAGGACCGAGCCCGCGCCGAACGCGCCGATCATCAGCCCGTAGCCGGTCGAGCCCGATCCGAAGAGCTCGGCGAGCGGCACGTCGGCCACCATGGCGAGGCCGATCCCGAACACCAGCGCGACCCACGCGAGGACGATCGTCCGCAGCACCCGGTCGCGCGCGATGAACACGAACCCCGCGCGGAACCCTCGGTGCTGGTCGTCTGGCTCGGTGCGATCCTCCGAGAACCGCGCGTGGACGGTCGCGATGATCGCCGCCGAGACGATGAACGAGAGCGCGTTGACCCCGAACACCATCCCCGGGCCGATGAGCGCGAGCAGCACGCCGCCGAGGGCGGGACCGAGCATGATCCCCGCGTTCCCGCCGACCTGGAGCAGGCCGTTCGCCCAGGCCAGGTCGTCCTTGCCGACGAGGTTCGGCACGGCGGCCGCCGAGGCCGACCAGAAGGGCGTCTCGACGACGGCCGCCACGAACCCGACCGAGATCAGCAGCGCCGGGTCACGCACGAACGCCATCGCGGCGAAACACGCCGCCCCGGCGAGATCGGACGCGATCATCACGCGCCGTCGGTCGAAGCGGTCGCCGAGCATCCCGCCGAGCGGCGCGAACACGCCGCTCGCGCCGAACGTGAGTAGCAGCGACGCCGAGAGCCATGCGGCCGAGCCGGTCCGCTCGTAGACGGTGAAGTTCAGCGCCGCGAACGCGGCCGCGCCGCCGGTGATCGAGATCAGACGTGCGAGCGCGAGCCTTCGAACGGCGCTGCGTGGTTGGGTGTAGGGACGCATCGGACGACTCCTGTGACTCGGTGGTTGCGAGGGACGGTGGTTCGGGCGATCCCGCCGCAGAGGCGGGGGGTCGCGACCGCTAGACGGCCGCGACGAAGGACGGGATGAGACCCGTCTTCCTGCTCCCGAACGACACCTGGAGTCGCCTCATGACCGAAGGAGTGTAGCAGCGACCATCGCACGAAGGAAGCACCTGTGACGAACGTCACATGGTGGAACGATCGTGGCGCGACTCAGTCCGGAAGGACGATGAACCTCGCGGCGCGGCCACCGATCGTCGACGTGATCTCGTCGATCACGTCCTGGCCTGCGGGGCTATCGAGCGTGAGCCCCATGAGCGCGGTGCCGCCGCGCGAGGCTCGGCCGACGTCCATGGTCGCGATGTTGACGTCGTGCTCGCCGAGGATCGTGCCGACCTTGCCGATCACACCGGGGCGGTCCTCGTACTCGAAGAACAACATGTTGGTGGCGGGTGCCATCTCGATGTCGTAGCCGTTCACGTGCATCACGCGCTGGGCGTTGCGCTTGCCGACGAGCGTCCCCGCGACCGAGACCTCGCCCCGGTCGGTGTCGGCGCTCACGGCGACGAGGTTCACGTAGTCGCTCGAGACCGACGAGCGCATCTCGCTGATCGCGATCCCGCGTTCGCGCGCGATGATCGGGGCGTTCACGAACGAGACGGGCTCGTGCACGACGCCTCGGAGCACGCCCTTCACGATCGCGAGCGTGAGGACGCGCGTATCCGCCTCGCCGATCCGGCCGAGGTACTGGGCCTGCACCGACCGAACCGCGCCCTCCGCCAGACCCGTGAGGAGCGCCCCCAGGCGTTCGGCGAGCGGGAGGAACGGCCGGACGAGCTCGGAGACCTCGGCCGCGGCGGAGACGTTCACGGCGTACGGGACGAACTCGCCGTCGAGCGCCAGACGGACCATCTCGGCCACCGAGGTGCCGGCCTTGTCCTGCGCCTCGGCGGTCGAGGCCCCGAGGTGCGGGGTCGTCACCACCTGCTCGAACCCGAACAGCGGCGAGTCCTCCGGCGGCTCGTGCTCGAACACGTCCAGTGCGGCCCCGGCGACCCGGCCCTCCTCGAGGGCCTTCGCGAGCGCCTGCTCGTCGACGATGCCGCCGCGCGAGGTGTTGACCAGGCGCGCGCCCTCCTTGACGAGGGCCAGCTCGCGCTCGCCGATCAGTCCCTCCGTCTCGGGCGAGCGAGGGAGGTGGATCGTGACGAAGTCCGACTGCACGAGCAGCGCCTCCAGGCTCGGCATCAGCTCGATCCCCATCTCCTTGGCGCGCTCCCGCGGCACGTACGGGTCGTAGGCGATCACGCGCATCCCGAACGCGAGGCTCCGCTGCGCCACGAGCGCGCCGACGCGCCCGAGCCCCACGATCCCGAGCGTCTTGCCCTGGAGCTCCACCCCTTGCCACTTCGAGCGGTCCCAGTGGCCGTGCCGCAGGTCGTCGTGCGCCTGCGGGATGTTCCGCGCCTGCGCGAGCAGCAGGGCGAAGGTGTGCTCGGCGGCCGAGACGATGTTGGACGACGGCGCGTTCACCACCATGACCCCCCGGCGGGTTGCGGCGTCGACGTCGACGTTGTCGAGCCCGATCCCCGCCCGCGCGACGACCTTCAGGTTGTCGCCTGCATCGATCACGTCGGCCGTGACCTGGGTCTGCGAGCGCACCACGAGCGCGTCGTAGGGCGCGATCGCACCGGCGAGGCCGTCGACCGCCAGCTCGAGCCGGATATCCACCTCGAAGTCCTTCCGGAGCAGGTCGAGCCCCGCGTCCGAGAGTTTCTCGGTGACGAGGACCTTCATGGCGCCGCTCGGGTTCCTCGTCAGCCGGCGTGGGCGTCCTGGAAGACGCCCTCGGCCGCGGCGACGGCCGCGCCGCGCTTCACCGGGTGCCCCAGCCGCTCGAGGGTCATCTCGAGCGCGGCGAGGCCTCGGACGATGTCGAGCTGGCTGAAGTAGCCGAAGTGCCCGATCCGGAACACCGTGCCCTTGAGCGGACCCTGCCCGGGCGCGATGACGCAGCCGAAGTCCGAGCGCATGCGGTCGCCGATCGTGTCGGCGTCGATGCTCTCGGGCGCGCGGATCGCGGTGACGGTCCAGTTGTCCTCGAGCCCCTCGCCGAACAGGTCGAGGCCGAGCGCCTGCACGCCCTCCTTCACCGCACGCGCGAGCGTGCGGTGGCGTTCGAGCGCGACGTCCACGCCGTCCTGGAAGTAGAGCTCGAGCGCGGCGTGCAGGCCCTGCATCACGCTGATCGCCGGCGTCCACGGGTTCTCGGGGTCGGGCTTGTCCGCGTACTCCTTGTAGATCGACCAGTCGAAGTAGAACCGGGGCATCGTGGCCGTCCGGTGCATCGCCCACGCCCGCTGGGAGATCGCGACGAACGCGATCCCGGGCGAGGCCGACAGCGCCTTCTGTGACCCGCCCACGGCCACGTCGATCCCCCACTCGTCGAACGCGAACGGCACGGCGCCGAGGCTCGAGACCACGTCGACGATCACGAGCGCTCCGGCCTCGTTCGCGACGCGGGCGAGATCGCGGATCGGCTGGATCACGCCGGTCGAGGTCTCGGAGTGCGTGAGCAGGACGGCCTTGACGGGGTGGTCGGCGAGGGCCCTCGCGATCTCCTCGGGCACGACCCTGCGACCCCAGTCGTACTCGACCGTTCGGACGACGAGGCCGTGAGCCGCAGCGAGCCTGGTCCAACGCTCCGAGAAGAACCCGGCGAGCGGCACCAGGACCTCGTCGCCCGGCGAGAAGATGTTCTGGATCGCCGACTCGAGCCCGCCGGTCCCCGACGAGGTCATGAGCAGCACGTCGGCGTCCTCGGTCCGGTACAGCTCCTTCAGGCGCGCGGTCACGTCGCGCATGAGGGCGCCGAACCCGGGGCCGCGGTGGTACACGAGCGGGCTGCCCTGCGCGAGCAGCACCTCGGGCGGGATCGGGGTCGGCCCGGGGGCCAGGATGATCTCGGGACGGTCCATCTCGGCTGCTCCTGAGCGTCTCGGCGGCGTCGGTTGCGGTCGTCCGCGCACGTGGCGCGAGCCAGTCTCGGGCGCGTCGGGTCAGCGTATCATCGTGTGTCTCGCCGCCAGTTACGGCGGCGTTCGTCTGTCATGGCGACCCTGCGATTCCTGCTGAAGCGGTTCTTCGCCCAGCGCCTGCTGGGTCTCGCGATCGTGGTCACGCTCGGCTTCACGATCGGCGTGCTCGTCGCCGGGCCGATCTACGCGGACGCCGCCCGCGAGGCGATCCTGTCCTCGGCGACCTCCACGGCGCCGGTCACCGTGAAGAACGTCCGGTTCCTCACGTACGGCGACCCCTCGTACGACTACGCGGCCGCCAACCAGACCCTGGACGACGCCGTCTCCGGGCTGCCGGTGGGCGAGATCGTGCCCCAGGGTCGAGGAACGATCCGGCTCGTCGGGGCCGACCCCACGGCACCGCTCTCGCTCTCGGTCATGTTCCGCGACGGCGCGACGGAGCACCTCCCCTACCGCGGGGACCCACCCCGGGGACCCGGCGAGATCGCCCTGCCCGGCGGCATCGCGCGCCTGCTCGGCGTGGACGTGGGCGGGACCGTGACCGCCATCGGACCGACGGGCGAGCAGGCGCAGCTCACGCTCGTCGGCCGCTTCGACCCCCCCGGGCACGACGATCCCTTCTGGTACGGCGATCAGACGCCGTTCCCGCCGCCGGACTCGACGGAGCTCCCGCCCGGGCTGATGGATCGCGCCGGCTACCTCGAGGTGGCGCCCCAGCTCGGCGTGACGAGCGAGTACGTATGGGACGTCTACCTCGACCTGGTGGGCGTCCCGTTCGAGCAGGCCGAACGCATCCCCCGGGAGATCGAACGGATCTCCGACGAGCTCCGCGCCACGCCCGAGTTCGCCCAGCTGCAGGTCAGCACCGGGCTCGACACGCTCATCACGCTCGTGCAGCAACGCGTGGCGGACCTGCGCGTCCCGATCTTCCTCGTCGTGTTCCAGATCGGCGCGGTCACGCTCGCGATCCTCGCCGGCGTCGGGTCGCTGGTGCTGTCCCGGCAATCGTTCGAGCTCGCGGTGCTCCGCAGCCGCGGGTTCTCCGGAGGCAAGCTGCTGTCCGCGCAGGGGGTGCAGGCCCTGTTCACCGCGATCGTCGCGTACCCGCTCGGCCTGATGCTCGGCATGGGGCTGGCCAAGCTCGCTTCGAACGCCAACGGTCCGTCCCTGCCCGGCGTGCTGTTCCCGATCGGGCTGTCCCCGTTCGCGCTCGTGCTCGGGGCGATCGGCGCGTTCGTGGGCGCGGTGACGCTGCTGCTGCTCTCGCTGCCGCACGTCCGCCGGACGATCCTGGAAGAACGCCGCCTGCTCTCGCGCGAGGACCGCCCGTTGATCTCGCGGGTCCCGGTCGAGCTGTTCGTGCTGCCGGTCGCCGTCTTCACGTTCATCGAGCTGCGCGGGACGGCGGTGAAGTCGACGAGCGCGCGTGACCAGCTCGATCCGCTGGTGCTGCTCACGCCGACGTTGCTGATCTTCGCGCTCTCGTTCCTCGCGCTCCGGCTCCTGCTCTGGGTCCTGCGCCGGCTGGACCGACCGGTCGCGCGGACGAAGAGCCTGCCCACCTACCTCGCGACCCGTCGGCTGAGCCGCTCGCCCGGCACGAGTTTCGCCACCTCGCTGCTGCTCGTGCTCGCGGTCGGCCTGCTGATCGTCTCGACCTCCTACCGTGCGATCGTGCTGCGCAACCACGAGGACACGGCGCACCAGCAGGTCGGAGCCGACTGGAACGTGCAGATCGCCGTCCCGGACGATCCGCTCGTCGCCGCCAGCTCGGTCCCGCCGGACTCGGTCGCGGTGGTCCGCAGCCAGCCGGTGTTCGAGCTGCCGGGATCGTTCACGCTCACGCCGTCGGTGATCGCCGTCGACCCCGAACGCTACGCGGCCGGCGGCTGGTGGCGATCCGACTACTCGAAGACCCCGCTCGACACGTGGCTCCGGGAGATCGAGATGCCGGACCCGGGGATCCCGGTGTCGAGCGAGTCGTTCTCGGCGACGGTCACGGCCGGAGCCCCGGCCGAGGGCCTCCGGCTCCAGGTGACGTACGAGACCGAGGACGGCCACGTGCGGACCGCGTCGGCGGGCACGCTCGAACGGGGCACCGCGACCTACGAGGCAACCCTCGACGGCGCCACCCGTATCTCGTCGATCACGTTCCTCGAGGAGGGGGTCGGCGACGTCCCGGACGCCTTCGAGGTGCAGATGCAGGACGTGACGGCCGGCGACCCGATCGACCTCGCGAGCTGGAACCCGCTCCGGTGGCGGGGCAGCGACGGCACCGTCGACCCGGCGGCCTCGGGGATCTCGCTCAGGACCGAGACGGGCGCCGGGCATGTCGTCGGTGGCATCGCACCGCCCATGGACCCGCTGCCGGCGCTGGTCTCCCCCGAGGTCGCCCGATCACAAGGAACGCCGTTCGTCGCGACGATCGGCGGGCAACGCCTCGACTTCCGGCAGGTGGCGCTCGCCCAGGCCTTCCCCTCGGTGCTAGGCGACTTCGTGGTGGTGTCGACGCCGGCGCTCCTGCGCGCCGCCGTCCGGATCCCCGAGCCGGGGCTCTCGCTGAACGAGGTGTGGGCGATGGGCGACGAGGATCCCCGACCGGCGATCAAGCAGGCGGGGATGCTCCCGGGCCCCACCCAGGCGGCCGGGCCCATCATCGGCGCACTGGCGCAGCTGCCCCAGTCGCTGGCCGTGGGGATGAACTTCGCCACCGCCGTCGGCGGCCTCGGGCTGGTGGTGCTCGGCGTCGCGGTGGGTCTGTACTTCGCGCAGCGCCGGCGCGAGTTCGAGTTCGCGTCCCTGCGCGCGATGGGGACCGAGCCCAAGCAGGTGACGCGCGTGCTGCTGCTCGAACAGGGCCTGATGATCACGTTCGCCATGCTCGCCGGCGCCGCCATCGGGTTCGGGGTCCTCCGCCTGCTGATGCCCTACGTCGGCCGCAGCATCGGGTCGGCGTTCCCGCCGCCGATCCTCGTGTTCGACTGGCCGGCGCTCGCGGTCTCACTGAGCGCGATCGTCGCGGCGACCGCGATCGGGCTGCTCGCCGCGCTCCGCGCGCTCCTGCGGTCCTCGGTGACCTCGGTCCTTCGGGGTGAGGCCGAGTGACGACCTCGGGGGGCCCCACGGGCCGGCGGCTCGAGACCGAGATGCGACGCAGCGCCGAGCCGATCGGCACGTTCCGAGAGGCGCTCGTGCGGTTCCGGCACGTCTTCAAGATCTACCGGGTCGCGGACACGGGCGTCGTCGCGCTGGGCGGCGTGGACTTCGAGGTCGGCGAGGGCGAGTTCCTGGCCGTCGTGGGGCCGAGCGGCTCCGGCAAGTCGACGATCCTCAACATGATCGGCGGACTGGACCGAGCGACCGCCGGCATCGTCGAGGTCGAGGGACGCGACCTCGGCCGGCTGAACGAGGACGAGCTGACCGAGTACCGGCGCGACCGGATCGGCTTCGTCTGGCAGGGCACCGCGCGCAACCTGGTGCCGTACCTGAACGTCGTCGAGAACGTCCGGCTCCCCTCCACGGCGAGCGGCGTCAAGATCCCCGCGGCGCGCCGGACGCCGCGCGAGCTGCTCGAGGTCGTGGGGCTCCCCCACCGCGCGAACCACAAGCCGGGACAGCTCTCCGGCGGCGAACAGCAGCGGGTCGCGGTCGCCGTCGCGCTGTCGAACCTGCCGAAGATCCTGCTCGCGGACGAGCCCACCGCGGAGCTCGACAGCGAGTCCGCCGCGCTCGTGCTCGACGCGTTCGAGAGCGTGAACCGCGAGTTCGGCGTCACGATCGTGATGGTCACGCACGACCTGCTGGCCGCGAGGAGGGCGCAGCGGCAGCTCCGGCTCCGCGACGGTCAGCTGCTCGTCGAGGGCAGGCCGATGGAGCCGCTCGGCACGGACGGCAAGGCGCGGCTCCCCGACGAGGCGGTCGACGCGCTCTCGGGGGTGGATCTCGAGGTGGAGGTCCGCGACGGCGAGGTGCGGATCCGGCGCAAGGGCGAAGGGGGGCTCATCGGTGAGTGACCGGTGGCACGCTCCGGGCTCCGAGGGCGGCCGGACGCCGGCCGCGGCGCGCGGCCAGGACGGGCGCGAGCCGCTGCTGTCGGCCACGGACGTCGTGCGGACCTATCGGGGCGCGAACGGCGTTCAGGCGGTCCGCGGCGCGTCGCTCTCCCTCGCCCCCAAGGACTTCGTCGCGCTGATGGGACCCTCCGGCTCGGGCAAGACCACGTTCCTCGGCGTGCTGTCGGGGCTCGACGCGCCGGATTCCGGCGAGGTCCGGTGGAAGGACCGGCCGATCCGCGAGCTGTCGTTCGACGAGCAGATCGCGCTCCGTCGCAGCGGCATAGGGTTCGTGTTCCAGAGCTTCGGCCTGCTGCCCACGCTCTCGGCGATCGAGAACGTCGAGCTGCCGCTCCGCGTCTCGGGAACGAACCTGAAGGAGTCCAAGGCTCGGGCGGAGATGTGGCTCGCAAGGCTCGGGCTCGGCGACCGGATGCACAACCGTACGTTCGAGCTCTCCGCCGGGCAGCAGCAGCGGGTCGCGGTCGCGCGCGCCCTGATCGCCGAGCCCGAGGTGGTCCTGGCCGACGAGCCGATCGCCGAGGTCGACACCGAGAACGCCGACCTGATCCTCGAGGCGCTGTGGGAGGTCATCCGCCGCGGCGGCGCGGTGCTGGCCGCCACGCACAACCCGGAAGCGCTCCGCTACTCGAGCCGCGTGATCTTGTTCCGCGACGGCAAGGTCGAGGCCGAGGGCAGGCCCGAGGAGATCTCGGCGCGTCTCACGGTGGACTAGGCGTTCCCCGCGACCCCGTCGTGGGGAGGACCTCGAACGAGCGCCGACCGACCTCCTGCGTCGGGCGCCGAGGTGCCTTGACCCGATGCGGGTCGTGGGGTCGAATGACGGGCCCGTGACCCGCGCCCGCGTCGTTCGGAACCTCCTGATCTGCACGGCCGGGATCGGCGTGCTCGCCGGGGGGCTCCCGGCCGCCTCGGCCGGTCAGGGATCGGCGAGCCCCGCCGTCTCGATCCGTCGCGCCGGCACGCAGGCGTTCGACCGACGGAGCGTCGCCGAGCAGCAGCCGGGCCTCGGCGTCACGTTCTTCGTCCGGATCGAGAACACGGGCGATGCGACCGGGTCGTTCGTGGTCGACGGCGACCACGGCGGCGCGGTGTTCTCGGTCCGGTACCTCGCCGGCGGGAAGGGCGATGAGCGGATCACCGAACGGGTGGTCGACGGCACCTATCCGGTCGAGGACGTCCCCGCCGGGCAGACGAGGACGCTCCGGATCCGCGGGACCGTCGAGTCGGGCGCCCCCATCGACCGAACCGGCTCATGGCGCCTCGAGGTGAGCCTCGAGGGCGCGGCCGGCGAAGCAGCCGCGGTGACCGCATCCGTCCGGAGCGTGGCGCCGGCGTTCGCGCGTGCGGCCGGCGTGACCCTACGGGTGCCGGCCGCCTCGGCGCTCGCGATCACCTACCACGAGTCGCTCTTCCCGTCCGCAGCGGCGCTGCGCCCGATCGGCCACCTGCTGCAGAACGACGGTTCGGGGTTCAACCCGCCCCCCGACTCGACCGGACCCGGCTACCTCGTGATGGAGAGCCGCGACCGCGGGACGCCCGCGACATCGTCCTCGGACGACGTCCTCGAACGCACCGAACCGGTCCTCGCGCCGGTCACCGGGAGGGTGATCCGCGTGACCTCGTACGACCTGTACTGCGAATGGCCGGACGTCCGCGTCGCGATCCGCCCGACGGACGCGCCCGGGCGCACCGTCCAGATCTTCCACGTCGTCGATCCGCGCGTCGGACGCGGCGACCACGTCCTCGTCTCGCACAGCGTGATCGGGCGGGCCCGCCTGTTCCCGTTCCGGTCGCAGACCCAGGACTACGGGCTGAGCGCCCGCCACGTGCACCTGGAGATCGAGGCGGACGGGTCGGCGCCGTTACCGGGGTGCGGGAGCGCCGCGTCGCCGCGGCGAGCGACGTCCGCGGACGTCTAGACCCGGAAGCCGTGGAAGGCGTCTTCGGTCTCGCAGGGCTGAAGGTCCGCCGCCGACAGCTCGGTGAGCGGCCTCCCGCGGTGCAGCAGCCGGTCGAGCAGGGACCGCTTGCCCAGGCGATACGCGACCGCTCGCGCGAGCGAGTCCTTGCGCGCGTCGAGCCGCTTCTGCTGCTGGTTCAGGTCGCACGGCATGTGCGTGATGTTCGGCTGCATCATGTCGCCGGCTCCTTCGGCGCGTGGAGCTGCCGCAGGTCGAACCCAGGGTCGGCGAGCTGCTCGGGCGCGGGGTGCGCCTTCGCGGCGATCAGCGGCATCGAACGCCGGACGTCGAACTTCCGGTTCATGCTGAAGGTCGAGAGGAGCCGGCCGTCCTTCAGCAGGAACGCCGAGAAACTCCGATCCTCGATGCTGCCACGCACGACGGTATCGTCCCACTCGGTCGCGAAACCGGCCATCTGGATCTCCGCGTCGTACTGGTCGGACCAGAACCAGTGCGCGTCCTCGAACGCCTTCGGCGTGCTCAGGAGGTTCCTGGCGACGTGCTCCCCCATCTTCAGCGCGTTGTCGAAGTGCTCGACCCGGATCGATCCGAACACGGGGTGGTCGTGCCGGGCGACGTCGCCGATCGCCCAGACCCCTTCGACGCTCGTCCGCAGGGTCGCGTCGACCGGGATACCGTTGTCCACGGGAACGCCCTCGCCCGCGACCTCGGTCACCGGCTCGACGCCGACGCCCACGACGGCGAAGTCCCCTTCGATCCGGCGTCCCTCCTTGGTCACCATCGCCTCGAACCGCCCGTCGCCCTCGAACCGCTCGGCGCCGTCGCGGAAGATCATCTCGACGCCGTGGTCGCGGTGCAGGGCCTCGATCGCGCCCCCGAGCGTCGGCCCGAGGACCCGCTCCAAGGGGGTGCCGAAGAACTCGACGACCGTGACATCCAGGCCGAGCTGGCGCAGCGACGCCGCGACCTCGGCCCCGATGAACCCCATCCCGACCATCACCGCCTTCGAGCCCTTGCTCGCGGCCTCCTTGATCGCGTCGGCGTCGGGCGCGTAGCGCAGGTCGAAGACGCCGGGCAGCTGGCGGCCTTCGATCGAGGGCTTCCGGTTGCGCGAGCCCGTCGCGATCACGACCTGATCGAACGGCACGCGGGCGCCGCCCGCGAGCTCGACGACGCGGTCGCCCACGTTGACGCGCTCGGCCGTCACGCCGAAGCGCGCGTCGATGTCGTGCTCCCCGTACCACTCGGCAGGACGGACGAAGTGGTGGTCGGACTCGCCCCGCAGGTACTCCTTGGAGAGCGGCGGCCGCTCGTACGGCGCCATCGGCTCGGCGCCGATCAGGACCAGGTCGCCGTCGAACCCTTCCTCACGCAGCGTCGCCGCCGCCGTGGCGCCGGCGATCCCCGCCCCGACGACGACGAAGGAGGTCACTCGTCGCCGACCAGGACCTTCAGCTCGCCGTCCTCTTCCTTGGCCTCGAACACGCCGACCGGGTCGACCGCCGGACCACCGACCGCCTCACCGGTGATGACGTCGAACTGGCTGCCGTGGCACGGACACTCGATCGTCGTGCCGTCGAGCTCGCCCTCGGCGAGCGAGCACTGCTGATGGGTGCACGTGTCGTCGAACGCATGCAGGTCGCCTTCGATGTTGGCGACGGCCACCTGGCGCTCGCCCACGCCGAACGCGGTCACCTCGCCCTCGGGTACCGCGCCCGCCGAACCGACCTTCACCCACTCCGCCATGCTCGCGCTCCTTCACCGTCCGAGATCGGCCCGATCCGCGCCGGTCAGCCCGCCCCGGATCGGCTCAACCGCAGCCTACCGTACCCCCCGCGGGGCTCATCCACGCCGCCGCGCGAGCACGTCCGGCGTCAGGTACCCGATGATGGCGACGAGGTAGAGCGCGGCCAGGATCAGGAAGCCCTCCCGGAAGTCGATCGGGGCGAGCGCCGGGATCAGGGCGCCGCCGACCCAGGCGAGCTGGAACAGCACCTCGTACCGTACGAACACGCGACCGTACGAACCGCCGGGGGCGAGCCGCTGCATCAGCGTCTGGAACGCCAGCCGGCCGAGCTCGGACGAGGCTCCTACCACCGTCGCGAACAGGACCAGGACCACCAGCTCGAACGCGAGGAACGAGAGCATCGCCCCGACGCCGGCCCCGATCAGGCACCCGATCACGACGGCCTCTTCGCGCAGGTTCGCCGGCAACCGCGGCGCGATCAGGTCGCCGAGGTATGCGCCGGCCGTCGCCGCCCCGGCGAGGACCGCGAACCACCACGTCGGCTCGCCGCTCCGACGCAGGGCGAACGCGAGCGCGAACAGCAGGAAGCCGCTCGCGGCCCGGAGCCCCGCCGCGCCGATCGCGGGGGCGGTGAGCTGAGGGATCGCGCCGCGCTTGGAGACCTCGGCGTCTCCCCCCTTCACCTGCGGATGTGGCAGGCGCAGGTTCAGCAGCGCGGCGATCCCGTACGCGACCGCCGCGCCGTACAGGACCGCCTCGGCATGCCCGAGCTTCAGGAGCGCGAACGCGGGCCCTGCCGCCAACACCGCGCCGCCCGTGCCGATCCGGCCGAGGCGAGCGTTCGCGCGAACGAGGCCCTCGTTCGGGCCCGCGTACGCGACGGCGAGACCGGTCTTCGTGATGGCGTGCACCTTCGAGAGCACCAGGAGCACGAACGCGCACGGGAACAGCAGCAGCGTGCCGAACCGTGGCGCCGCATACACGCAGACCGCGGCCCGTCCTATCGCCGCCCCGAACGAGATCGCGCGCCGGGGTCCCGCGCGGTCGAGCAGCGGCACGAGGAACGGCCCCGCCACCGCGAGCGGCGCGATCGTGAGCGCGAGGAACGCCGCGACCCTGACCCGGGCATCGGGCGGCGGGATGTCGAAGAAGATCGAGCCGGCGAGCGCGATCGCCACCATCGCGTCGCCCGCCACGCTGCCGAAGTGCGCGAGCCCGTACGTGTCGAGCGGGTCCTCCGAGCGCCACATCCGCCCGAGCGGCCGGAACAGAGCCTCGACCATCGCCACGAGCCCGAGCAGGATGAGCTGCCACCAAGGATAGCGTTTCGGCGCCCTTCGGTCGACCCTCACCGGCTGCCGGCTCAGGGCCCGGACAGGCGTTCGAGCAGCAACTCGCGGGCGGCCTTGGGGTCGGCCGAACCACCGGACTTCTTCATCACCTGACCGAGGACCGCGTTCAGGGCGCCCTCTTTGCCGCCACGGAACTGCTCGACGGGTCCCGGGTTCTCGGCGATCGCCTCGTCGACCCATGCCTGCAGTGCGGCCGCGTCCACCACCTGCCGCAGGCCTCGTCGTTCGACGATCTCCCCCGCGGCGGCACCGGTCTCGAACGCCTCCTCGAGCACCTGTTTCGCCGCGGTCGCCGAGACCGTCCCCTCCGCCACGAGCGCCACGAGGTCCGCGATGTGCTGCGGCGTCACCTTCCCGGCCGCGAGGCCCACCTTGGCCGCGTTCGACAACCCCGCCAGGTCCTGGGTGATCCAGTTCGCGGCGGACGCGGGGTCGGCACCTATCGCCACCGTCGACTCGAAGAAGGCGGCGGTCGAGGGCGCGCCGGCGAGGATCCGCGCCTGCTCGGGCCTCAGGCCGAGCTCCGACCCGTACCGCTCGCGGCGCGCTGCGGGGAGCTCGGGGAGCGAGGCGCGGATCGCCTCGACCCACGCGCGGTCGGGCGCGAGGGGCGGGAGGTCGGGTTCGGGGAAGTACCGGTAGTCGAACGCCTCTTCCTTGGAGCGCAGCGTGTGCGTCGCGCCGGTCTCCTCGTCGAAGTGGCGCGTCTCCTGGACGAGCGGCTCGCCGCCCTCGAGCGCGGCCCGCTGCCGCTCCTGCTCGAACCGCAGCGCGCGTTCGAGGGAGCGGACCGAGTTGAGGTTCTTGATCTCGACCTTGGTCCCGAGCTCGGTCGCACCCGCGCGGCGCGTGGAGATGTTCGCGTCGCATCGGAGCGACCCCTCCTCCATCCGGACGTCCGAGACGCCGAGCGCCTCGAGCGTCGCACGGAGCTCGGTCAGGTACGCACGCGCCTCCTCGGCCGAACGCATCTCGGGCTCGGACACGCACTCGACGAGCGGCACCCCGGCGCGGTTGTAGTCGACGAGGGCGTACTCGGCCTGACCGATCCGTCCGCCGGCCCCCGCATGCGTGGTCTTGCCCGTGTCCTCCTCCATGTGCACGCGGGTGATGCCGATCGTCCGCCTCTGGCCGTCCACGTCGATCTCGAGCTGCCCGCCGACGCACACCGGGAGGTCGTACTGGCTGATCTGGTAGTCCTTCGGCATGTCCGGATAGAAGTAGTTCTTCCGGTGGAACAGCGAGTCGGGCGCGATCGAGGAGCCGAGCGCGAGCCCGATCCGGACGATCGACTCGATCGCCTGCTCGTTCGGCACCGGGAGCGAGCCGGGGAGTCCGAGGCACACCGGGCACACGTTGGAGTTCGGCGGCGCGCCGAAGGCGTTGCGACACCCGCAGAACATCTTCGTGCGCGTCGAGAGCTCGACGTGGCACTCGAGCCCGATCACGGTTTCGAACGCGGCGGCCATGACGCGCAAAGACTAACGGAGGCGTCCGTCGCTTCCGGCGCGGGAAGCCGGCGCATGGCGTCCCATCGGCCGGCGGCCTTCCGAAGTAACCGACAAACTACGAAAGCTAGTGACATCGGGCGGAGGTCGCCGTATCGTGGTCGGCATGTCGGCCCCGATCGAGCAACCGACCGCTCGGTCGAGCGGCTCCCCCGCGGCGATCTGGACGGCGCTCTGCCTCGTGTACGTCGCATGGAGCACGACGTTCGTCGGCATCCGCGTGGTGAACGAGACGATGCCTCCGCTGCTCGGGGGCGGGTTGCGGTTCCTCATCGCCGGCGGCGTCCTGCTCCCCATCGCGCTCCGGTTCGGCGACCGATCGGGCGACCGGCCGGATGCAACACACTGGCGGGGCGCCGCCGTCGTCGCGCTCCTGATGATGTTCGGCGGCAATGGAGGCATCGTGTGGGCCGAGCGAACGATCCCGTCGGGGATGGCCGGGCTCGCGATCGCCACCGTTCCCCTGTGGATGGCGACCATCGATCGCGTCGTCCTCGGCCACCGTCAGCCGCGGGTCGTGGTGATCGGACTTGCGGTGGGATTCATCGGCGCGGCGCTCCTCGTCGGCGGGAACGCCCTCGAGGGCCAGATCGACATGGGCGGGCTGGTGCTCGCGCTCGCGGCCGCCGCGAGCTGGGCGGCGGGCTCGATCTACCAACGGCACGCGGTACTGCCCAAGCGGCCGCTCGTGGCAGCCGGGATGGAGATGGTGGTCGCCGCCGGCATCTTCGTCGCGGTGGGAGGGCTCGCCGGGGAGTTCGGCGACATCGACCTCGGGTCGGTCTCGCGGGCGTCGGTGATCGCGCTCGCGTATCTCGTCGTCGTGGGTTCGTGGATCGGCTTCACCTGCTACCTGTGGCTGCTGCGGAACGCCCGCACCTCGCTCGTCGCGACCTACGCCTACGTGACGCCGATCGGCGCGGTGATCGTGGGGGCGTTGATCCTCGACGAGACGTTCACGGTTAGCACCTTGTTCGCGGGCGTCCTGATCGTCATCGCGGTCGCCCTGATCGTCTCTGCGGGCAGCGCTGCGCGCGAACCCTCAGGCCGCGATGAGCGAGGGTCGGGCGTCGAACCCGAGCGCAGCCTCGAGGGCGTTCGCGACCCGTAGCAGGAGGGATTCGGAGAGCACGGGTGCCGTCAGCTGCACGCCCACCGGGAGACCGGCGGCGTCCAGCCCGCTGGGGATCGAGATCGCCGGCATGCCCGACAGGTTCGCGGGGATCGTGAACACGTCGTTCAGGTACATGGCGAGCGGATCGTCGACCTTCGCTCCGATCGGGAACGCGGTCGTGGGCGAGGTCGGCGATACCAGCACGTCGAAGGAGCCGAACGCCGCCTCGTAGTCGCGGATGATGAGCGTCCGCACCTTCTGCGCCTGGCCGTAGTAAGCCTCGTAGTAGCCGGCCGACAGCGCGTACGTCCCGAGCATGATCCGGCGCTTGACCTCCGCCCCGAACCCGGCACCCCGGGTCCTGGTCATCATCTCGACCGAGTCCGAGCCGTCGACGCGCAGGCCGTAGCGGACGCCGTCGTAGCGCGCGAGGTTCGAGGACGCCTCGGAGGGCGCGATCAGGTAGTACGCCGACAGCGCGTAGTCGGCGTGCGGCAGCGACGCCTCGCCGACCCGGGCCCCGAGGTCCGAGAGCTCGTCCAGCGCGCGCTGGACGCTCCCGCGCACGCCCGGCTCGACCCCTTCGCCGAACGCCTCCCTCACCACGCCGACCCGCAGGCCCGAGATCCCCTCCTCGAGCCCGGCCGCGTAGTCGCGCCGCGGCTCGTCCAGGCTCGTCGCGTCCATCGGGTCCTTGCCGGCGATCGTCGACAGCAGCACGGCAGCGTCCCTGACGCTCCGGGTGAACGTGCCGACCGTATCGAGCGAGGACGCGAACGCGATCAGGCCGTAGCGACTGATCAGGCCGTAGGTCGGCTTGAAACCCACGACGCCGGACAGCGACGCGGGCTGGCGGACCGAGCCGCCGGTGTCGGTCCCGAGCGCCCACACCGCCTCGCCGGCCGCCACGGCCGCAGCGCTCCCCCCGCTCGAGCCACCGGGCACCATGTCGAGGTTCCAGGGGTTGTGGACCGGCCCGTAGGCCGAGTTCTCGTTCGAGGAGCCCATCGCGAACTCGTCGCAGTTCGTCTTGCCGAGCAGGACGCCCCCATCCGCCTGCAGCCGGTCCCACGGCGTGCAGTCGTAAGGCGGAACGTAGGTCTCCAGGATCTTCGAGCCGCAGGTGGTGGTCACCCCGCGCGTCGAGAGCACGTCCTTCAGCGCGAGCGGGATCCCCGCGGCGCCCGGCGCCTGGCCGGCGGCGATCCGTTCGTCGGCGGCCCGGGCCTGCTCGAGCGCCAGGTCGTCGGTCCGGGCGAGGAAGGCGCGGACGCGCTCGTCGACGGCGTCGATGCGCGAACGGCACGACTCGAGGATCTCGACCGCCGAGACCTCCCCCGCGCGGAGCTGGGCGGCGAGCTCGCTCGCCGAGCGGTCGCACGGCTCCGACGGCCCGCTCACTCGACCTCCACGACCCGAGGGACCTTGAACCGGTCCGCCTCCACCTCGGGCGCGTTCGACAGGACCTCCTCGGTCGTGAGCGAGGGCGTGACCTCGTCGGGCCGAAGCACGTTGGACCTCGCGATCGCGTACGCGGTGGGTGGGACGTCGTCGGTCGCGACCTCGCCCACCTTCGCGGCGTTCTCGAGGATCACGCCCAGCTGCTCGCGCAGGCGCTCCTTCTCCTCCTCGGTCAGCTCGAGGCGCGCGAGCCGCGCAACGTGCTCGATGTCGATCTCGACCGGCATGCGCGCAGTCTAGCGGCGACCGGCGGGACCCCTCGCCGGGTGCCACCCGGCGCCCATCAGCGGAAGAGGCCGAACCGCGGCTCCACCTGGTGGGCGATCGCCGCGGCCATGAGCGCGTTGCCGACGAGCCACACGTCGGTGATGGGTCCGACGCCGCCGGGGACCGGGGTGATCGCCTCGGCCCGGGCGGCCACGCTCTCGAAGTCGAGGTCCCCCACCATCCGCGTCTTGCCGGTCTCCTCGTCCTTGACGGCGTGGATGCCCACGTCGACCGCGACGACCCCGTCCTTGACCATCGCGCCGTCCACGATCCCCCGGACGCCCGCCGCGACGATCAGGATGTCCGCCTGGCGGGTGTAGTCCTCGAGCGGCTTCGTGCGGCTATGGCACGCGATCACGGTCGCGTTGCGTTGGAGCCCGAGCATCTGAGCCGGCTTGCCGACGCTGTTCGAACGCCCGATCACCACCATCGTCCGGCCCGAGTAGAAGCTCTCGTGCCCGCCCCCGTTCGCATCCGCGTAATGGTCGAGCAGGTAGAAGCACGAGGCCGGTGTCGACGGGAGGAACCGCGGCCGACCCTGTGCCAGGAGCCCGGTGTTCATCGGGTGCACGGCCTCGATGTCCTTGAGCGGATCGACGGCGCTGTTCATCTCGGCCTCGGGGATGTGCGGCGGGAGCGGGTGCAGCACCAGGATCCCGGTGATCCTCGGGTCGGCGTTCAGCTTGCCGAGGGTGGCGATGACGTCTGCGAGCTCGATGTCCTCGGGCAGGCGCTCGCACACGTACCGGTAGTCGAGACTCTCGGCCAGCCGCTTGACGTGCTTCTCGTAGGCCTGCGCGTCGAAGGACTCGCCGATCAGGACCGTGGCCAGGCCCGGCCGGACCTCGGACAGGCGTAGCACCTGGAGCTCGTCGGCGATGCTCTGCCGCAGCTGCTCGGCGATCGCGTTCCCGTCGATCACGACGGCAGACACGGCGTCTCCTCTCGCTCGGGGCGGGGGCATCGTGCCACAGCTGGACGACCGGACGCCTACCGGCGACCGAGGCGCCTTCGGAACTCCTGCTCGTCGATCATCTCGACGCCGAGCTGCTCGGCCTTGGCCGCCTTCGAGCCCGGATCAGCGCCGACCACCACGAAGTCCGTCTTCTTCGAGACGCTCGAGGCGACGCGGGCGCCCGCGGCCTGCGCGGCGGCGGACGCCTCCTCACGCGACATCCCCTCCAGCCCGCCCGTGAGGACGACGCTCTTGCCGGCGAGCGGTTGCGGGCCGGTGGGCCTCTTCTTCGCCTCGTCCTTCATCCGCACACCCGCGGCGCGAAGCTTCTCGATCAGCCGGCGGTTGGGGCGGTCGGCGAACCAGGCGTGGACGCTCCTCGCGATCTCGGGCCCGATCTCCTCGACGTCGTCGATCGCCTCCACGGAGGCGACCATCAGCGCGTCGATCGAGCCGAACCCGTTCGCGAGCACCTGCGCGACGTGCGTCCCGACGTGACGGATGTTGAGGGCCGTCAGCAGGCGCCACAGCGGGCGGTCCTTCGCGCGCTCGATCGAGGCGAGCAGGTTGCTGATCGACCTGTCCGCGAACCCCGGCAGCTGCGCCAGGTCCTCGGCCGACAGGGTGAAGATGTCGGCCGGATCCTTCACGATCCCGCGGTCGAGCAGCGCCATCCCGGTCATGTAGCCGAGGCCCTCGATGTCGAGCCCGCCCCGCGAGCCGAACGAGTACAGCCACTCGACGTTCCGGCTGGGGCACGCCGGGTTCGGGCACCGGTGATCGGCCTCGCCGGGCGCTCGGACGAGCTCGGTCCCGCACGAGGGACACGTCGTCGGGAACTTCCACCTCCGGGCACCCTTCTTCCGCTTGGAGAGCACCGGCCCGACGATCTCGGGGATCACGTCGCCCGCACGTCGGACGATCACCGTGTCGCCCTCGCGCACGTCCTTGCGCGCGACCTCGTCCTCGTTGTGCAGCGTCGCGTACGTGATGGTGACGCCGCCGACGAACACGGGCTCGAGCACCGCGAACGGCGTGACCTTCCCGGTCCGACCGGTGTGCACGTCGATCTTCCGCAGCAGCGCGGTCCGCTCCTCGGGCGGGAACTTGTAGGCGATCGCCCACCGCGGCGCGTGGCTGGTCGCGCCGAGCTCCTGCTGGAGCGCGACCCGGTCGACCTTGACGACGGCGCCGTCCACCTCCCAGTCGACGGTGTGCCGGTCGGCCTCCCAGCGCCCCAGGTAGGCGACGACCCCGTCGACGTCCTCCGTCACCTCGGAGGTGGGCGCCACGGGCAGGCGGGCGTCCCGGCACCAGCCCAGGAACCCCGAGTGCGACCCGAAGCGGACACCGTCCGCGTACCCGAACGAATGCACGAGCAACGCGAGGGGGCGGGAGGCGGACACCTTCGGGTCCTTCTGGCGGAGCGATCCCGCGGCGGCGTTGCGGGGGTTCGCGAACGGACGCTTCTCGGCGGCGAGCAGCTCGTCGTTCAGCCGCTCGAACGCCTTGACCGGCAGGTAGATCTCGCCCCGGACCTCGAGGTACGCGGGCGGATCCGCGAGCTGGAGACGCTGCGGGACGCTTCGGACCGTGCGGACGTTGGCCGTGATGTCCTCGCCGATCCGGCCGTCGCCGCGCGTCGCGCCCTTGGTGAGCACACCGCGCTCGTACGTGAGGGCGACGGCGACCCCGTCGATCTTCAGCTCGCACGAGTAGGTCGCTCCGGCTCCGACCGCGCGCTCGACCCGCGCCGCCCATGCCTCGAGCTCCTCGCGGCCGAACGCGTTGTCGAGCGAGAGCATCGGCGTGCGGTGCTCGACCGGCGCGAACAGGTCGGCGGGCGTCGCGCCGACGCGCTGCGTCGGCGAGTCGGGCGTCACGAGCTCGGGGAAGCGCTCCTCGAGCGTCCGGAGCTCGTTCATCAGCTCGTCGTACTCGGCGTCGGAGACCTCGGGATCGTCGAGCACGTGGTAGCGGTACGAGTGGTAGTTGAGCTGCTCCCGCAGCTCCTCGACCCGGAGCTTCGCCGCCGCGAGCTCGCGTTCCTCGCGGGAGCCCGTCACGGACGATCCGGCACGGGGACAATCACGCGGCCAGCTCCAGGCCGCCCGCCATCCCGATCTCCTCGCCGAGGAAGACGACCCCGCCGATCACCCCGGGCACCTGCTTCAGGTAGGCCAGGGCCCCCTGCAGTCCGTTGTCCTTCGGCAAGATCGCCTGGACGCCGGCGGCGGCAGCGCCGGCGAGCATGCACGACTCGGCGAGGATCGCCAGCCCGTCCACCTCGGCCCGGCCCCGCCCGTGCCCGGACGCCATCGAGATGCCGACGCCCTGGCGGTTGGCCGGAACCACGACTGCCACGGACGATCCGGGACGGCGGAAGACCGTGAGCTTCTGCCGGCGCCGCGACTGGATGAAGTAGTCGCCGCCGCAGTTGACGGTCACCTCGCTCACCTCGCGGGCGAGGAAGCGCCCGACGTGGTCCGTCACCGCCCCCTGGAACGAGAACATCGGTCCCACCCCGGCGCGGCCGGCGGTCGCCGCGATCTCTCGGACCATCTCGGGAGCGTCGGCCGGCACCTCCACGGGCCGTTTGGATGAGCGGAAGTCCGGATCGCGGATCGAATACGCGTGTAGGACCTCCCAGAACGAGAGGGCGGCCGCCCGAGACTCCTCGTCCACGTCGGTGGCGGCCTGGATGTGCAACGTCATGTCCTGCACCTGGATCTCGAACGTGCGGGACTTCCGCTTCAGCAACCTCACGCCGGCCGGCCCTCCACCGGCCGATGATATCCGGGCCCGCCGACCTGCCCGGGAGGCCTCAGCGCGGGGCGTCGACGATCCTGCCCCCGCCCAGGAGCTCGGACCCGCGGTAGACGACCGCGCTCTGCCCGGGCGCGACGCCGCGCTGGGGCGTTCGGAACTCGATCCGGACGCGATCGCCGAGGGGCTCGACCACGGCCGGGACGTCGTCGCCCCGGTAGCGGATCTGGACCTCGGCCTCGAAGGGCCCCTCCGACGGCGGCTCGCCGGCGACCCACGACACGCGGTCGGCGACGGCCCCGGAGCGGGCGAGCAGCTCACCAGGCCCGACGACCACCCGGTTGGCCGCCGCGTCGACCTCGAGCACGTACGAGGGCTCGGGGCCCGAGACGCCGAGCCCACGCCGCTGACCGACGGTGAACGCGGCCGCGCCTGGGTGCCGGGCGAGCACCCGTCCGTCCGTGTCGACGACCTCGCCCTCCCGCATCAGGTACGGGGCGACGGTCGCGAGGTACGCACCCGCCTCGCCGCTCGGCGCGAAGCACAGCTCCTGCGAGTCGGGCTTGGTCGCCACCGGCAGGCCGAAGCGCTCGGCGACGGCGCGCGTCTCGGCCTTCGGCATCCCGCCGACCGGGAACACCGATCGCGACAGCTCGCGCTGCCCGAGCATGTGGAGCATGTACGACTGATCCTTCGTCACGTCCGCACCCCGCAGCAGCCGCACCCGGCCGTGCCGCCGAACCGTCCGCACGTAGTGGCCGGTGGCCACGAGGTCGATCCCGAGCTCGTCGGCCCGCCGCAGGAACGCGCCGAACTTGATCTCGCCGTTGCAGCGCGCGCACGGGTTCGGCGTACGACCGGCCGCGTGCTCCGCGACGAAGTCCTCGATCACCGTCCGCTCGAACTCGTCGGACAGGTCGCAGATCTCGAACGGGAAGCCGGCGATCCGCGCCACCTCGGCCGCGTCGGCCCGGGCGGCCGGGCCGCAGCATCCGTGCTCGACCCCGTCCAGGTGCACGAGCCGCATGTGCGAGCCCACGACGTCGTATCCCTGCTCGAGCAGGAGGCAGGCGGCGACCGACGAATCCACACCGCCGGACATCGCGACGAGCACCGACCCTTTCGACATGCCCCGATGCTACGAGGTGCGTCTACCGCCGTCGCCGCAGGTATCCTCGGGGGCCAGCCGTGGCCGATGAGGGCCGAAGGAGCGGAGGGGTCTCTGTGAACGTCGTCGTCCTCGTCAAATACGTCCCCGAACCGCAGGGTACGCCCACCCTCGGAGACGACTTCCTCCTCGTCCGCGAGGGCGTGGACGGCGCGCTCGACCCCGGCGACGAGTTCGCGGTCGAGGCGTCGCTCCAGCTCGTCGAGGCGCACGGCGGTGACGTGACGCTCGTCTCGATGGGGCCCGAGGTCGCGACGGGCGCCCTCCGCAAGGGGTTCTCGATGGGCGCGAGCGGAGGCGTCCTCGTGACCGATCCCGCGCTCCGCGGCGCGGACGCGCTCGCGACGGCGAAGGTCCTCGCGGCCGCGGTGAGGCGAGCGCCGTTCGACCTGGTGCTCGCCGGTGTCGAGTCGACCGACGGCTACACCGGCACGCTCCCGATGACCGTCGCCGAGCTCCTCGGCGTCCCGAGCGCGACCTTCGCGCGGCAGGTCGAGATCGACGGCGACGCCCTACGCGTGGAACGCCAGACCGAAGCCGGCTACGACGTCGTGACGTGCCCGATGCCGGCCCTGGTGACGGTCACGGGCAGCGCCGCCGAGCCCCGGTACCCGACCTTGAAAGGCATCATGGCCGCCAAGTCCAAGCCGCTCGAGCAGCTCTCGCTCGGGGACCTCGGCCTTTCCGACGCCGACGTCGCTCCGATGCAGCGCGTCATCGCCGTCTCCGAGGCGCCGGAGAAGGCCACGGGGGTCGTGATCGCGGCCGGCGACGACGCCGCGGCCAGAGTGGCGGAGCTGCTCGCCGAGGCGAAGGCGATCTGACGTGACGACCGTGTGGGTGTACGCGGAGGTCCGGTCCGAGGGCCCGAGCCCCACGTCGCTCGAGCTGCTGACCAAGGCCCGGTCGATCGGCGACGAGGTGGCCGCCGTCGCGTTCGGCCCGGGAGCCACCTCGGCGGCACCCGCGCTCGCCGAGCACGGGGCCACCCGGGTCTTCGCGAGCGACGAGCAGACCTATGCGGACACGCTCGGGCAGCCCGCGGCGCACACCCTGGCCGGGTTGATCGTGGAACACACGCCCGACCTCGTCCTGTTCTCGACGAGCTACGACGCCCGCGACGTGGCGGGTCGGCTGCAGGCCAAGCTGGGGTGCACGCTGATGAGCAACGCCACCGATGTGACCGCGGGCGACGCGGCGCGGACGCAGATCTTCGGCGGGAGCCGGGTGGTCGACGTCGCGCTGGAGGGTCCCTCCCCCCGCCTCGTGCTGGTGCGTCCGAAGTCCTTCGCCGCCGAGCCGATCGGCGGCACCGCCGAGATCGTTCCGGTCGACGCGCCGATCCCCGATTACCTCACCACGGCTCGTCGCCTCGAGCGCCACGAGGAGACCGCCGCGGGTCCCCGGCTCGAAGACGCGAAGGTGGTCGTCGCGGGGGGCCGTGGCCTGCAGGACCCGTCGAACTTCACGCTCCTGGACGAGCTTGCCGCCGCCATCGGCGATGCCGCGGTCGGCGCGAGTCGAGCGGTGGTGGACGCGGGCTGGGTGCCGTATTCGTACCAGGTCGGGCAGACCGGCAAGACCGTCAAACCCGAGGTCTACATCGCCGTCGGCATCAGCGGGGCGACGCAACACATCGTCGGCATGAAGGGTGCGAAGCGGATCATCGCGATCAACAAGGACGCGGACGCGCCGATCTTCCGCCTCGCCGATCTCGGCATCGTGGGCGATGCGCTCCTCGTGGTCCCGAAGGTGATCGAGGAGATCCGGGCGCGCCAGAGCTGAGGGAGTCCTGACGTGATCGAGGCGCGCTTCGACGACCTCGTGGCCGGTGCCGAGCGCGCGTTCCGACTCGTCGAGCCGGTGGGGGTCATCGAGGCCCGCCGGCCCGGCGAGGTGGCCGGCGCGATCGAAGCGGCGGGGTCCGCGGCCGCGCGGGGGCTGTGGGCGGGCGGGTTCGTCGCGTACGAGGCTGCGCCGGGTCTGGATCCGGAGCTCTCGGTTCGGGTTCGGGCACCGGACGACCCGTTCGCCGGGCTCCCGCTCGCATGGTTCGCACTGTTCGAACGCAGGGAGGACCTCCCGCCGCTCGAACCCGGGCGGGCCGAGCCGCCGGGCGACGCCGGTTCGCCGTGGCGCCCGAGCGTGGGCCGGGAGACCTACGGCGCTGCCGTCGACCGCATCCGCGAGTTGATCGCCGCCGGGCACACGTACCAGGTGAACCACACGATCCGCCTCCGAGCCGTCATCCAGGGCGACGAGCGCGGCTTCTACCGGGACCTGTGCCTCGCGCAGAGGGGCGGGTACGCGGCTTTCCTGGATCTCGGGCGCTACCGCGTGCTGTCGGCGTCCCCGGAGCTGTTCTTCCGGATCGAGGGCGATCGGATCACCGCTCGCCCGATGAAGGGCACGGCGCCGCGCGGCCGCTGGCTGACGGAGGACGAGGAGGCCGCCGCCCGGCTGGTCGCCTCGTCCAAGGATCGCGCGGAGAACGCCATGATCGTCGACCTGCTCCGCAACGACCTTGGGCGGATCTGCCGCCCGGGGTCGGTCGAGGTGACGCGCATGATCGAGGCGGAGCGCTACGAGACCGTCTGGCAGCTGACCTCGACGATCGAGGGCGACCTCCGTCCGGAGATCACCGTGCTCGACGCGTTCCGAGCGTTGTTCCCGAGCGGTTCGGTCACCGGTGCTCCGAAGGTCCGAACCACCAGGATCATCGCCGACCTCGAGGACTCGGCCCGCGGCCCGTACTGCGGCGCGATCGGCTACCTCGCGCCGGCCGGGTCGGGCGAACCGCGGGCGAACTTCAACGTCGCGATCCGCACGGTGGTCCTCGACGCGCGGACTCGGACGGCCGAATACGGCGTGGGGGGCGGCATCACGCATGACTCGTCGGCGGCGGGCGAGTACGAGGAGATCGTGGCCAAGGCGCGCGTGCTGACCGAGATGCGACCGGCGTTCGAGCTGTTCGAGACCCTCGCGCACTCGCCGGCCGAGGGCTATCGGCACGTGAACGAGCACCTCGAGCGGATGGCCGCGTCCGCCCGGTACTTCGGCTACCGGTTCGAGCCGGAGGCGGCCGCTGAGGCGCTCAAGCTCGCCGTTGCCGACCGCTCCGGAGCTGTCGCCGTCCGGCTCACCCTCGCGCGCGACGGATCGTTGTCCACGGACGTCCGCGACCTTCCTCCAGGAAGCGAGTCGGTCCTCGTGGCGATCGACGACGAGCCCGTCGACCCATCCGACGTGTGGCTCTTCCACAAGACGACCCGTCGCGCTCCCTACGACCGACGCCGAGATCGACGGCCCGACGTCGACGACGTCCTACTCACGAACGATCGCCGCGAGGTGACCGAGTCCACGATCGCGAACGTGGCCGTCAACCTCGCGGGCACCTGGGTGACGCCGCCGGTCGACGCCGGTCTGCTCCCCGGCACCTACCGCGCCGTGCTGGTTCGCGGTGGTCGGCTCACCGAGCGGCCCGTCACGACCCAGGAGCTCCGCGACGCGACCGAGATCGCCCTGGTCAGCTCGGCCCGTGGCTGGCGTCCCGCGGTGCTGGTCCCGTGAGCGACGACGTTCACACCGTGCACCTGGGTGCCTACACGTACGAGCACGCGGAAGCCATCGCCGGGCGGCTGGAGCGGGCGGGCATCGTGTGGTGGTACAAGACCCCCGGGTTCTTCAGCCAGATCTGGGAGCGGAGCGTCCGGCTGTTCGTCGACCGGGACCGGCTGGACGAGGCACGGGCGATCGCCGACCGGGTCCTCGCGGGTCAACCCGAGGGCGACGGTTCCTCGTCGGGCCACCGGTAGGGACGCATCCTGTCCTCGTCCAGGGGACAGGCGCAGAGAGGGCATCGCGGCGGGTCCTCGTAGACGAGCACCTCGCGCTCGCAGTAGGGGCATCCGGCCTCCCGCATCTCCGGAGCGCCCACGTCGGATGGCATGGATGTCCGCTTCTTCCTGTGTCGGGGGAGCGGTTCTGCTGGAGTTGTCGGGAACGACCGGGTCGTCCTTGATGAGACGTTCACCCTAGGCCGGAAGCCCTCCCGCGAACGCGAGAGGGCTTCCGTGGGGAAGGCGCGTACGGGGACTTACGCGGCCTCCATCTCCTTGCGGCTCCTGCGCTTGCCTCGAGAGACGTACGTATGCACGGGCTCGTGCTGCCAGCAGAATTCCCACCGGTTGTAGATGGACAGCTTGGTGCTGCACCCGTCCGCGGCGCAGACGCGACCACCGGGGTAGGTTCGGTTGGCCCGAGGGAGCTCGCGGATGCGGGCTCCGCGGTATGCCGAGTCGGCCATCGCTCCTCTCCTCGCTCGGTCCGAACGACCTCGGGACGCGCCCGAGGCTTGTGTCGTTCATTCGAACCAACCGGGGCCCCGGTTCGTTCCCGAACATCCCCGATCCGGCCGGGCGCGAGGCTGCCGGACGGCCGGCGGAGCCCCTACCGGCCCTCGAGACGCTCGAGCAGGGTCTTCGTGGGGCTGGTGAGCTGCACCACCCGGGCGCTGAACCCCAGGTCCTCCCAGAACTCCATGGCGCCGCGGTTGGGCGCGAAGGTCTTGAGCTCGATCCAGCGGACCCCCCGGTCGGCGGCGAACCTGCCGGCCTCGTGCACCAGCTCTCGGCCCACCCCCCGACCCCGGTATCCGGCTCGGACGACCACGCCGGAGAGCTCGAGGGCCCGCTCGTCCGAGAAGCGCGAGGGGGTCCGGGCCTCCCCGTAGGCCATGCCGACGACCTCGCCGTCCTCGTCCTCGGCCACCAGCACCACCGTATCCGGGTCGGCCAGGGCCTCGTTGTACTTGGCACCGACCTCGTCGTAGAAGCCCGGGCGAGGGGTGAACACCCGCCAATCCGCCTGCATCCGGTCCAGCTCCTGGAACAGCGCGACCAGGGAGGGCACGTCCTCCGCCGTGGCCTGTCGAACCCGCACGCCTACCTCCCCTCGAACCTCGGCTCGCGCTTCTCGAGGAAGGCCCGCATGCCTTCCTCCTGATCCCGGGTCGCGAACAGCGGGACGAACGCCTCCCGCTCGACCCGGAGCCCCTCCTCGAGGCCGGGGCCGGCCGCCGCCAGCGCCCGCTTGGCAGCGGCGTAGGCGAGCGACGGGCCTTCCGCGAACGCGCGCGCCTGCTGGACGGCGACCGCGTAGACCTCGGCGGCCGGTGCGACGCGATCGACGAGCCCGATCTCGAGCGCCTCGGGGGCGTCGACGAACCGGCCCGAGTAGATGAGGTCGCGCGCCCTGGCCGGACCCACCAAGCGCGGGAGTCGTTGGGTCCCGCCGGACCCCGGGATGATGCCCAGGCGGATCTCGGTCAGTCCGATGCGGGCGTCCTCGGCCGCGAACCGGAAGTCGCAGGCGAGCGCGACCTCGCACCCCCCGCCGAGCGCGTACCCGTTGATCGCGGCGATCGTGATCTTCGGGATCGCCTCGAGATCGCGACAGGCCTGCTCCAGCGCTCCGACGTCCGCGGCGATCTCGTCCGGCCCGTACCCGACCATCGCCTTGATGTCGGCGCCCGCCGCGAAGATCCTCTCTCCGCCCCACAGGACGACCGCCCGGACCCCGTCGTCGCGGGCGACGGCCTCGGCCGCCTCGGAGAGCTCGAGGGACACCGGGCGCGCGAAGGCGTTCGCGGGTGGGCGGTCGACGCGGATGGTGGCGACGGCGCCATCGACCTCGGTGCGGACGAAATCCCCCATGGCCGGCCTATCCTCGCAGACGGCCTGCGGGACCGACCCGAGGGCGCTCGCGAGCGGTCTTTTGCACCTGCAACCCACTGCTAGAATCACCGCGTGGAACAGACCACCTCGAACGTCGACGTGATCGCGGCGCTTCGCGCGCGGGGGCTCCGGATGACCCCCCAGCGACGGGCGATCGTCGCCGAGATCATGCGCACGCAGGGCCACATCTCGCCGACGGCCCTCGCCCGGAAAGTGCAGGGCGACATGCCTGGGGTGAATGCGTCGACGATCTATCGGACGCTCTCGCTCCTTGAGGAGATGGGTGTGCTGGCCCATGCGCACCTGGAGTCCGGGGCCGAGTACCACCGGGCCGAGGAGGCGGGCCACGTCCACCTCACCTGCTCGAACTGCGGGGCCGAGGACGACCTGTCGATCGACGAGGCGGACGCGCTCGTCCTCCTGATCGAGCAGCACCATGGGTTCGAGCCCGACCTCACCCACTTCGCGATCGGCGGCCTCTGCGCCGACTGCCGGAAGGCTCGCGGGGCCGCGGGCTAGCCGACGTGCGCGTCGAGGGCCGCCTCGGGCAGGCGGCGCCGCTTCACCGAGGCGACGACGTAGGCGACCACGAACAACGAGGCGGCGGTGAGCACCACCGCCGGACCCGAGGCCCAGTCCAGGTAGTACGACAGGTACACCCCAACGAAGCCGCAGAACATGCCGACGCCGACCGAGATCCAGAGCATCCGGTGGAAGCTGTCGGTCATCAACCGTCCGATCACGGGGGGGATGACGAGCATCGCGGCGATCAGCGTGACGCCGAGCACGCTCATGCACACCGTGATCAACGCGGTGAGCAGCAGCGCCAGCACCACGTCCATCCTGGCCGTCGAGACGCCCGAGACGTCTGCGACCTCCGGGTCGAACGTCGTGAACAGCAGCTGGCGGTACCGCAGCGCTACCACGGCACCCGCGACGAGGGTCACGCCCGCCACGACGAGCACGTCGCCCTTGTCCACGCCGAGGACGTTGCCGAACAGCACCGACTCGACGTTTCGGGTGAACGACCCGATGACCGAGATGATCACGACACCGACGGCGAAGCTCGCCGTGGTGACCACGCCGATCGCCGCATCCGCACCGATGGAGCGCCGTCGCGCGATCAGCAGGATCAGGACGGCGGAGACGAGCCCCCACAACCCCGCGCCCAGGTAGAAGCTGAAGCCCAGCGCGAAGCTCGCTACCGCACCGCCGAAGATCGCGTGCGACAGGCCGTGGCCGATGTAGCTCATGCCCCGCAGGACGACGTAGACGCCGACGAGGCCGCAGAGGGCGCCCGCCAGCGTGGCCACGGCGATCCCGTTACGGAAGAACTCGTACCGGAAGGGCTCAAGCAGGGTGTCCATGATGTCCTTCCCGCAGCGGAACGACCGTGCGTTCGACCGGCTCGACCTCGGGGTAATGCTCCACGACCACGGGCATGCCGCCGTGGGACAGCACCTCGAGCGGTGCGCCGTACGTGCGCTCGAGCACGTCCGGGGTGATCACGTCCTTCGGGCGTCCGGTCGCGATGACCTCGCGGTTGAGGCAGACCAGCATGGGTAGGTGCGCGGCGATGCCGTTCAGGTCGTGGGTGGTGAGCACCACCGCGAGTCCCTCATGGTGGAGCTCGTGGATCAGGTGCATCACGTCGTGGCGGGTCCGGACGTCGACGCCCGACGTGGGCTCGTCCATCAGGAGGAGCTTCGGGCGCCGCAGCATCGCCCGTGCCACGAAGACCCGTTGCTGCTGCCCACCCGAGAGCTCCCGGATATGCCGGTCGCCGAGTTCGCCGATCCCGAGCCGGTCGAGCACATCGTTCGCCTCGCGCTGATCGCGCTTGGACGCCCACGGCAGGATCCGCCCATCGATACGGGACATCAGGACGGCTTCGCGGACGGTCACCGGGAAGTACCAGTTGACGGTCTCGACCTGCGGCACGTAGCCGATCGTCGCCGTCCGGTCACGCTCGATCCGGCCGGCGATGGGCCGAACCACGCCGGCGATGGCCCGCAGGAGCGTCGTCTTGCCACTCCCGCTCGGGCCGACGATCCCGACGAAGTCGCCCTCGGAGACGGTCAGGTCCACGTTGATCAGGACCGGTTCCTTCCCGTACCGGCAGGTGACCCGGTCGAACCTGATGAGCTCGTTCACGTCGCGTAGTCCACGGTCGAGCCCGGCTGGATGTTCGTGACGTCGAACCCGTCGAACGGGCTCACGTCACCGCCGAGCGCCCCCATGAAGGTACGGAAGTCGAACGCCATCAGACCGAAGTAGCTGTGGTCGGGGTCCCCGTTGTCACCGGGCAGGTCATCGTCCCGCAGATCGTCGATGTACCGAGCGCCCGTCTCCGAGGCGATCTGCTCGAGCACGGGGCTCGGGAAGACCTCGGAGCCGAAGATCGCCGGCACGTGCTCGCTGCGGATCTGGTCGATCAGCGCAGCGACGTCCTGTGCGGTTGGCTCGGCGAAGTCGGCCGGCTGGATCGCGCCGATCACGGTCCAGCCGTATTCGCGCGCGAAATACGGGAACGAGTCGTGGTAGGTGAGCAGCTTCCGGTTGCCTGCCGGAACGCTCGCGGTGACGTGGCGAACGGTCGAGTCGAGCTCGTCGATCCGCTCGACGAACGCGGCCGCGTTCCGCTCGTAGAACGCGGCGTTGTCGGGATCCAGTTCCGACAACGTGCGACCGACGATCTCCGCGTAGCGCGCCGCGTACTGCGGGTCCGTCCACAGGTGCGGGTTGGGGTCCCCCTGCTCGCGTGGGAACGAGAAGTCGTAGATGTACTCGGCCGGCGTGATCGTCCGCTCTCCGAGCGACACGATCTCGACACCCTCGGGGACGTTCGCTTCCGCAAGCTCGCGCGTCGGCTCCTCCAGATGCAGCCCGTTGATGAACACCACGTCGGCCTCGGAAAGCGCCGCCGCATCCGAGGGCGCCGGCTCGAACGTGTGGCTGTTCGTCCCCTCGGGGACGATCCCGGTGACCTCGATCCGCTGCCCCCCGACGTTCTGCACGATGTTCGTGATCGGCGCGACGGTCGTGACGACGTGCAGGCGACCGTCATCGGCCCCCGGCCCGGCGTCTCCGCAGGCGGTGAGGAGCGTGGCAGCCGTCAGCAGGGCGAGGATCGGCTTCGTCATGGCTGGAACCCCGGGACTCGCGGTCTGAAGCATGTATCCTATCGCGTATCTGCAATCCCTTGCAATAGGAAGAGGCCGCAGTCTCAGAACCGAGGCGTTTCGGTGTACGAGCCGAACACGCGGCGCAGGGCGTCCACGATCTCGCCCTCGGTGCACAGGGCCCGGGCGCAGTCGACGAGCGGCTCCACGAGGTTCGCGTCGGTCGCCGCGAGCTCCTCCAGGCGCTCGAGCGCGCCCCGTGCGGCCGTCGCGTCCCGGCGCTCGCGGACCTCGCGCAGCCGGCGGACCTGCGAGGGCTCGACATCGTGGGAGATCTCCAGCACCTCGACGGGCTGATCCCCCGTCTCGATGAAGTCGGTGACGCCGACCTTGACGAGGTCGCCCCGCTCGAACCGCTCCTGCTCGCTGAACGCGGACTCGGCGATCGCCTGCTGGAACACACCCCGTTCGATCCCGGTGAGCACCCCCTCGAGCATCGAGCCCTCCCCCATCGCGAGGATGCGGGCGAACTCGGCCTCGGCCAGCTCCTCCATGCGGTCGGTGAGGGTCTCGAGGAAGTAGGAGCCGCCCAGCGGGTCGATCACGTCGGTCACGCCCGTCTCGTGGGCGATGATCTGCTGGGTCCGGAGCGCGAGCTTGGCTGCCTCCTCGGTCGGCAACGCCAACACCTCGTCGAGCGCGTTCGTGTGCAGCGACTGCGTGCCACCGAGGACCGCCGCCAGGGCCTCGACCGCCGTCCGGACGACATTGTTCATCGGCTGTTGGGCCGTGAGGGAGACACCCGCGGTCTGCGTGTGGAACCGCAGCCGCATGGACGACTCGTCCCTCGCCCCGTACCGCTCCTTCAGCCATCTCGCCCAGATCCTTCGCGCGGCGCGATACTTCGCGATCTCCTCGAAGAAGTCGATGTGCGCGTTGAAGAAGAACGACAAGCCGGGCGCGAACCGGTCGACCTCCAGCCCGCGGTCCAGGCCGAGCTCGATGTATGCGAACCCGTCCGCGAGCGTGAACGCGAGCTCCTGCCACGCGTTGGCCCCGGCCTCGCGGATGTGGTACCCGGAGACGCTGATCGGGTGCCACCTCGGCACGCGTTCGAGGCAGAAGTCCATCAGATCGCCGATCAGCCGCAGATGGGGCCTGGGCGGGAAGTTCCACTCCTTCTGCGCGATGTACTCCTTCAAGATGTCCGTCTGCAGCGTGCCGTCCAGGCGCTCCCACGGCACTCCCTGACGTTCGGCCGCCGCGAGGAAGAACGCGAACACCACGACGGCGGGGCCGCTGATCGTCATCGACGTCGAGATGTCGCCGAGCGGGATCGCGTCGAACAGCACCTCGAAGTCCTCGAGCGTGTCGGTGGCGACGCCGCAGCGCCCCACCTCACCCTCGGCCAGGGGGTCGTCGGAATCGCGTCCCATCAGGGTGGGCATGTCGAACGCGACCGAGAGCCCTCCCTGGCCGCGTTCGAGCAGGAAGCGGTACCGGGCGTTGGTCTCCGCGGCCGAGCCGAACCCGGCGAACTGGCGCATCGTCCACAGCCGCCCCCGGTACATCGAGGGGTAGACGCCTCGCGTGAACGGGTACGCGCCCGGCCGTCCCAGCTTCGCCTCGTGGTCGAACCCCGCGATGTCCGCGGCCGTGTACAGGGGTTCGAGCGGCTCGCCCGAAAGCGTCAGGGCGTCTCCCGGCTCGGTATCGCGGGGGGGTCGTCGTTCACGCTGGTCGACCATCGGCCTCCTCGGCAGCCACGACCGCGGGCGGACCGGAACGGGTCATGAGCCCTCGGTGATCCGTCCTTCCAGGATAGCGGCCGTTCGGTAGGGGTCCGTCCGCCGCTCGACCAGATCACGGGCGAGCGGTCCCTCCGGCGCGAGGAGCTCGTGGGCTCGGCCGCGGAGCCCTTCGAGCGCGAGGCTCTCGACCTCCGCGAGCAGGCGGCCCGCTCGTCCTCGCGCGAGCTCGCCCGTGGACTCGAGGTGCGCCCGGTGCGACTCGATCGCGTCCCACAGATCGGCGATGCCCTCCCCTACCGTGGCGGTCGTCGACACGACCGGGGGGGTCCACGGCAGCTCGGGGCCCATCCGCAGCATCTGCTGCAGGTCCCGCGCGGCGGAGTCGGCGCCCTCCCGGTCGGCCTTGTTCACCACGAAGACGTCCGCGATCTCCAGGATCCCCGCCTTCGCGACCTGGACGGCGTCGCCCCATCCGGGCGAGACGACCACCACCGTGGTGTCCGTCGCGGCCGCCACGTCCACCTCGGCCTGCCCCACCCCCACGGTCTCGACGAGCACGAGGTCGCGGCCGGCCGCATCGAGCACGCGGATCGCCTCGGGCGTCGCGAGCGCCATCCCACCCAGATGGCCTCGGGTCGCCATCGACCGGATGAACACGCTGGGGTCGGTCGCGTGCGCCTGCATCCGCAACCGGTCGCCGAGGAGCGCCCCGCCCGACAGCGGGGAGGTCGGGTCGATCGCGAGGACCGCGACCGATCGTCCCCTCGCCCGTGCGGTACCCACGATCGCGCCCACGATCGTCGACTTGCCGACGCCCGGGGAACCAGTGAGGCCGACCGTGTACGCGGATCCCGTGTGCCCGAACAGCCCGGCGGACAGCTCCTCCAGGCCCTCCCCGCCGTCCTCGACCATCGAGATGGCACGGGCGATCGCCCGAGCGTCGCCCGCGAGCACGTCGTCGATCAGGCTCACGGCGGAAGCGTACCCGTGCGCCGGCGGCCGGCCCGTCAGGTCGAGATCTCGAGACAGACGGCCCCGGCGAGCGCCACGTACGTCCGGTCAGACCCTGGCGAGAGGTTCGCGCCGCTCACCCCGGGCTCCGCGTCCCCGCGAGCGCCGCCCCGGGCATCGCGAGCAACGCGTCGCGGAGCGACGTGCACAGGGCGCGCTGGTTGACGAGCTCCGGAGCGTCGTCGGACGCGACGCGGGTCCGGACCATGGCGAGGTTCACCTGCTCCTTCTGCAAGCGCTTCAGCAGCCGCTCGGCCCCCTCGCCGGCGCGGGCGCGCATCTCGCGCCGCGACCGCCGCCGGGCGCTCGGGTCCAGCAGCACCCGGAGCTCGGCCTGCGACAGCGCGGGCGAGTCGACCTCGGAGCTCAGAGCGGCCTCGAGCCACTTCCGCTCGCGCCTTCGGGCCAGGCGAACCATCACGACCACGAACAGCAATAGCGGGGCCCCCTTCACGGCCGCCGCGAACGGGATGCGGAGCCAGTCGCCGACGCCGTTCACGCTGCCGGGGAAGAAGTTGAGCAGCGGCGAGTTCCACAGGAAATGGGCCGCGACCGCCGATGCGAACAGCCCGATCGCCACCGCCAGCCGCCGGCCGAACGAGACCTCCCCGCGCCGCGAGACGAAGTACGCGACCCCCATCCCCGATAGGCCCGTGTACAGGACGTGGCCGTACAGGCCGCTCGACACGACCCGGACGTAGAACCCCGCCAGCACGCCGCCCGGCGTGCCGCCGAAGATCGCGATGAAGTAGAAGACGTCCTCGACCAGCGCGAACCCGAGACCCACCATGGCGCCGTAGACGAACCCGTCCATCATGTCGTCCATCTCGTCGCGCGCGATCAGGTAGATGAGGACGACGCCGGCGACCTTGAGCGTCTCCTCGACGACGGGCGCCGTGACCGCCGCCGTCCATTGGGCGGCGAACACCGGGCCTCCGATCCGGGCCACGACCAGCCCCCACCCCTCGTTCGCGATGCCGGAGAGCACGGTGGCGGCGACCGCCCCCCACACGAGCGCACCCAGCACCAGGGACATCGGCTCGCGCTCGTACAGATCGAGCAGGTAGATCGCGAGGAACAGCGGGAGCCCGTAGAGCAGGAGCAGCGCCCACGAGAGCGCCCACCCCGACGGCGACAGCTTCTGGAACAGCTGCTGCTGCGAGACCGTGTAGAGCGCGGTGACGACCACGATCGCCGCGTACACCCAGAAGGCCGGCTGCCGCCACTGGAACAGGGAGGTCTGACGACCCCAGCCGAGCCGGGGCGTCCGGACGACCTGGGGCTCGGTCACGAGGCGATCGCCGCGAGGCTCGCTCATCAGGCGATCTCCGCGTGCCGGATCATCTGGTCGATCTCGTCGATCTCGAACTGCAGCTGACCGGCCGGCGCCCATCCGTCGAAGACGACTCCCACCCCCGACGGCGACACGACGGCGGTCACCTGGCCTTCGATCGACGCCTGGACGTCGCCGAACAGCCCGACGTACGCGATCCGAGCGCCGGTGAGCCCGGATGCGAGGCGGACGGGCTGGACCTCCTCGGACACCCGGAACTGCTCGGCACCCGGCTCGAGGAGCTCGTTCACGTACGATGACAGCAGCTCGACGTCGCTCCCGGTGAACGGGATCGTCACGACGTCCAGGCTCGTGCTCCCGCTCGTCAGCCGGATGCCCGGCGGGTCGCCGAACCGCTGGGCGAGCTCCCAACCGGGGAGCGCGGTGACCTGGACGGACGCGCTGACCGTCACCGGCTCGCCCCGGATCTGCCCGACGACATCGGACAGCAGGTAGCCGCCGGCGACCACGCCCACCATGACGGCGGCGAGCACGAGGACGGGGATCCAGCGGCGCGGCCGGAGCGGCGGGGCCGGGAGAGGGACCGGTTCGAGGCCGACGCTCACGACACCACCGACAGGAGACGGGTGAACCGCGAGAGGCGGATCGGGTGGCGGAACATGCCCGATACTCGCACGTGACGGGTCGCGATCCGACGAAGCACCGAGCGCCCATCCGCGTGCAAGACGTCGGGCAGACCGAATCGGAGGGGAGCTCCGGCGAGCTCCACCAGATCGTAGGCATCGGCCGCGAGGCGGAGATGGGGCCTCCCGGCCGCGGACCCGTTGGACACCGCGACGTCGTCGGTCGACAGACGGATCGTCGCCGTGATCGCGGCGTCCGATGCCGACAGCTCGACGACGGTGTCCCGCAGGAGCCCTCGGCGAGCGGGGTCCACCTCGAGGTTGGTCTCGATCAGTCGGCCGACGAGATCGGCGAGCCCGTTCGGCTCGGCGTCGGCGAAGCGCACGATCACGGTCGTGGCGGGTGCGAGGCGATCACGGCTCCAACAGGACCTTGGTGGCCTGCCTCGAGTCGAACAGCTCGTAGCCGTGCACGGCGTCCTCGAGCGGGAGCCGGTGCGAGACGATCGGCAGCGGGTCGAGCCGGCCCGCCTGGACCTCGGCCATCGCCCGCTCCCACCACGCGTGCACCGGCGTCGTGCCCGCGAACAGGACCTGGAGCGCCCGGATCCACCAGACGCCGATCTGCGCCTGCACGAGCTCGCTCGTGTACACGCCCATGACCACGACCGTCCCGCCCCGACGGACGATGTCGAGCGAGCGCTCGAACGCCGCCGGCGTCCCGACGGCCTCGATCACGATGTCGGCCCCGCGGCCGTCCGTGTGCTCGTCCACCTCGGTCTGGGCGTTGTGGGTCGAGACGTCGATCGGGACCGCCCCGATGCGTTCGGCGATGGCGAGCCTTGCCGGGTCGAGGTCGAGCGCGAGGACCGAGGCCGCGCTCGGCAGGGCGGCCTGCGCGCAGAAGAAGCCGACCGGCCCCGCGCCCACGACGGCGACGACGTCGCCGTCGGCGATCCCGGCCAGGCCGGCCGCGTACACGCCCGTGGTCAGCGCGTCGCCGACGAAGAGCGCGCGGTCGTCCGGCAGGCCCTCGGGCACCGCGAGCAGGTTGACGTCGGCGACCGGCACGCGGAGCAGCTCGGCCTGGGCGCCCCCCAGGCTCCCGCCGAACACGCCGTAGCCGAGGAATCCGAAGTCGTCGCAGAGCTGGGTCTGCCCCTTGTGGCAGAACCAGCACTCGCCGCACGCGATGTCGAACGAGACCACCACCCGGTCACCGGGCGCGAACCGGGTCACGGACGGCCCGACGGCCTCGATGACGCCGATCGCCTCGTGCCCGATCGTGTCGCCGGGCTCGAGGGGCGCCTTGCCGTGATACAGGTGGAGATCGGACCCGCAGATGGCGGTGAGCCCGACCCGGACGATCGCGTCGCCCGGCGCCTCGATGACCGGGTCCGGGACATCGGCGACCTCCAGGCGCTCGACCCCGCGGTAGACGACGGCCCGCATCGGTCAGGCGTCGCCCACGAACTCGGTCGGCACCAGCGTCGTGAGGTGCACGAGCTCCTGCGCCGCCCGGACGTGACGGACGATCGTGGCGAGATCGCCGCGGAGCTTGAGCTTGCCCTGGACCATCGCCTTGACGGGCTCGAGATCGCCGAGGACCACCTCCCGCCATCGCGAGTACGGCGCCCGGATGCCGTAGGCGGCCGCATCGCCCCCCTCGGCGGCGATCATCCGGGCGCCCCGGCACTCGCCGTGCCACAGGTCGAGCCAGGCGACGAGGTCATCCGGCACGCCGCGGTCGGGCTCGGCCTCCATGAAGAAGGCGATGTCGCCCTCCCACGTCTCGGCCGCTTGCCGGTACTCCTCGGATCCGTTGATGAGCTCTCGGTACCGGGAGAGCCACTCGTCGCTCGGGAACTGTGCCATCGATCCTCCTACCGCAACCCGAAGATCAGCACGATGCCGATCACGTTGAAGGTCATGTGGGCGGCGATGGGTGCCACGATCGTCCCGCGCCGCTCGTAGACGAAACACAGGGCCAGGCCGGTGAAGAACATCACGATCATGAGCAGCGCCGCATCGATCGCCGAGCCGGGGATGAAGTGGATCAGCCCGAAGCCCAGCGCCGAGCCCACGGCCCCGACCCAGAACCCGTGCCGGTCGCGGATCGATCGGAAGAGCACGCCGCGGAAGAACAGCTCCTCGCCGATGGGCGCGATCACGATCGCGTACAGGACGGTGAGCGCGGCTCCGATCGCGGGCAGGTGTTCGCCCACCTGCTCCGGCGCCTCGACGTGGTGGCCGCTGATCGTCTCCAGGAGATAGGTGAGCAGTCCGCCCACCACGATCACCATCACCGGATACAGCCCGAGACCGAACACGACGCCCGCGCCGATCTGCCGCCGCCACGTGCCCGGTTCGGGGAGCCGGATCACCTCGAGCCAGCCACGATGTCGCATCGACAGCCACGCGATCAGCACCCCGAGGATCACCAGCGCCGCCACGACCGTGAGGACGATGTTGGTGAGGTCGGTGTCCGGTGCCATGACCCCGACGAGCGGCAGGGTGACGATGCCGGCCAGCAGGAAGGCGCCGACGTAGACGCCGAGCGCCTCGTACCAGCTCCAGGTCGCCTTCGGCCGCAGGCCGTCAGGCGTGTCGGGACGTGGGGGGGTCGGGGCCGTCGGCGGGGTCGGGTGGAGACCGTCCGGGCGGGGGGGGATCTGCGGCTGGCTGCTCACGGTTCCCTCATCTTCTCGGCTCCTGACAGGAGCGACACGCCCAGCAGCCCGCCGAGCCCGAGCCCGAACGCGAAGCCAGCCGCGGCCGGCCCGGAGTCGTTCAGGACGTAGGCGACCACGCCGGCAAGGAGCGTGACGAGGATCGCGTCGCGCCACGCGGGGCTGCGGCGCAGGCTCGGGCGCAGCGGAGTGGGCGGGCGGAGCACCGCCCAGATCGCGATGGGGAGGCCGAGCACCGGGATCAGCGCGAAGGGGTTCCGCGCGATGAGGTCGAACCCGACCCGGAGGCGATCCCAGACCTTCTCGACCACGCCCCCGATCCCGCCCGCCTGCTCCTCGAACCGCGTGACGTGCGTCTCGAACGGCGAGATCGCGTGGGCGACGAGGATGATCGCGGCACCGACGAGCGTGACGCCGACGAACACACCGAGCCCCTTCCACAGGCCGAGGCGCTCGCGTTCGCGGATCGCGAGCCACAGACCGGCGGCCGCGAACAGCGTCACGCCGCCACCCAGGTTCGCGCCGACGTACGGCAGACCGGCGAACAGCGCCACGCCGACGAGGAGCGCGACGCCGGCGCCCGTGCGGAGCCGGTGGGCCACCCACAGGCACGCGCCGATCAGGAGCCCGATGAAGACGTTCGGCAGGCCGTAGAAGCGGCCGCCGTCGAGCTCTGAGCCGCCGACGAACGGCGTGAGCGCCCCCGTCCAGATGAGGATCGCCTCGAGCGCGAAGAACGCGAGGACCGCGATCCCGATCCCCGAGGGCACGAGCAGGATGTCTCGGCGCTCGAGCGGGGCGAACGCGAGCGTGCCGAACACCGTCACCAGCGCGACGAACGGGACCACGGTCGCGTACGTGAGGTTCGGCAGGTGCCCGGCGGCGAGCAACCCGGTCGCGAGCGCGGCGACCGAGAGGCAACCCCATCCGAAGACCCGCCGGACTCCGATCGGGACCAGGGCCCCGACCGCGAGGACCCCGATCGCGCCGAGACCCGCGATCGCGAGGTAGATCCCTCCAGCGGTCCCGATCGGCACGTACATCCGACGCTGCGCGAGGTAGCGCTCGTGGAGCTCGAACGGCGGAGGCCCCTCGACGATCTCGATGACCGAGCCCGTCGCGTCAGCGGGTGGATCGACGCCCTGGAAGGAAGCGATGGTCGGAACCACGTCGAGATCGGTCACGACGCCGATCCGCCGGGTCGAGTCGCTCGTGAGCGACCCTGCCTGCTCGCCGCCGACGAACAGTTCGTCAGGGGCTCCTTGCGCAACGATCAACGGGTGGAGTTCGTCCTTCGAGTCCTGCATCTGGGGTGACGACGTGGTCGAGGCAACGATGACGAGAACGCGGTCGGCATCCGATGTGGTCACCGACCCCCTGATCCTCGTCGCGACGCCCTCGAGCCCCCCTCCGTCGCCGGATCCAGCCACTGGACGTGGACGTTCTGGGGCCCGGGCGCGACGCGTGCCTCGCTCGCTGTCGGCAACCCACCGCCCAGCGACATCAGCGCAGCACCGCCGTGGCTGGCCAACGATGCGATCTGCGGATCCACCATCGCGTCCTCGAATGACAGCCCGGGAACGAGGAACAGGAACACCTCGGTCCGTGTCGGAGCTTCCTGCGCGACCGAGCGGTGAGCCGGGAAGCCGATCATGACGACGGCGGCGAAGAGGCCGCCGACGGCGAGCGCGCCGAGACGCGCGCGGGTCACGACAGGGCCGGAGAGCGCTCGCGCTCGCGACGGACGACGGCGCCGAGCGCCGTCAGCTTGGCTTCGAGGTCCTGGTAGCCGCGATCGACGTGGTACATGTCCTCGATCTCGGTGACGCCGTCGGCCGAGAGGGCCGCGATCACCATCGCCGCGCCGGCACGGATGTCGAGCGCCCGTACGGGCGCCGCGGACAGGCGGTCGACACCGCGGATCACCGCATGATGGCCCTCGGTGCGGATGTCGGCCCCCATCCGGTTCAGCTCGTCGACGAACATGAACCGCCCCTCGAACACGTTCTCCGTCACGATGCTCGTCCCCTCCGCCGATGCGAGGAGCGCCATCATCTGGGGCTGGAGGTCGGTCGGGAACCCCGGGTACGGGAGCGTCACCAGATCGACACACCTCGCCCGCGATCCCATCGAGATCGCCACACCTCCATCGGTGGCGAGCACGTCGGCGCCCGCGTCGGCGAGCTTGGACAGCACCAGGTCAAGGTGGTCGGCGCGCGCGCCGGAGAGCACCACATGCCCGCCGGTCGAGCACGCCGCGATCGCGTAGGTGCCGGCCTCGACCCGGTCGGGGATCACCGTGTGGTCGACGGCACCGAAGCCGTCGACGCCCGCGATCTCGATCGTGGGGGTCCCCACGCCCTCGATCCGCGCGCCCATCGCGACCAGGAAGTCCGCGAGATCCACCAGCTCGGGCTCGCGCGCGGCGTTCTCGATCACGGTCGTCCCGCGCGCCGCGACGGCGGCCATCAGCACGTTCTCGGTCGCTCCGACACTGGGGAAGTCGAGGTTCACGACGGCGCCCCGCAGCCCGGACGTCTCGCCCACGAGGAACCCGTGTTCCGAGGAGAACCGCGCGCCCATCTTCTCCAGGCCCCGGATGTGCAGGTCGATCGCGCGCGACCCGATGTTGCACCCGCCCGGCATCGCCACCCGCGCCGTCCCGAACCGCGCGAGCAGTGGCCCGAGGACCAGGATCGAGGCGCGCATCCGGCTGACGAGCTCGTACGGCGTCTCGGCCGGCCGGACGTCCGTGGTCTCCAGGACGAGAGCGTCGCCCTTCCAGGCACAGCCGACGCCCAGGTGCTCGAGCACCTCGACCATCGTGACGCAGTCCTGGATCCGCGGGACGTTGCGCACGGTCGAGCGGCCGTCGGACAGCACGACCGCGGCCATGAGCTTCAACGCCGAGTTCTTCGCACCGGCGATCTCGACGGTTCCGTCGAGCGGCGTGCCCCCGGTCACGAGCAGGCGGTCCATGGCGTCTCCATCCTAGGCCCCCGGTTCCCCGGAACCCGCGAGGCTACTCGTCGAGACCCGAGCGGGCCAGCGCCTTGGCGAGCTCGGCACGCACGTCGGCATCGTCTCCTTCGGCCAGCCGCGCCTGCGCCTGTTCGACCCGGGACATCGCTGCCTGCCGGTCGATCTCGTCCGCCATCTCGGCGGAGGTGGCAAGGACGTCCACGCGGGTCGAGTCCTCGGCGTTCGTGACGTGGAGGAACCCGCCGTCGACGATCGCCACCACCCAGCTCCCGTCCTCGAGCTGGATCCGGAGCGCGCCGATCGCGAGCCGGATCAGCAGCGGCGCGTGCCCGGCGAGGATCCCGACCATCCCGGCGGTCCCGCGCGCGACCACCATCTCTGACGGTCCGGCCCACACCTCGCGCTCGGGCGTGACGAGATGGACATCGAGCGCCATCTACGCGGCCTGCTCCATCTTCTTCGCTGCCTCGACCGCCTCCTCGATCCCGCCGACGAGCAGGAACGCCTGCTCGGGCAGGTGGTCGTACTCGCCCTCGCACAGGCCCTTGAACGAGGCGATCGTCTCGTCCACCGGCGTGTACTTGCCCGGGATCCCGGTGAACTGCTCGGCCACGAAGAACGGCTGCGACAGGAACAGCTGGATCCGTCGCGCCCGGGCGACGATGACCTTGTCCTCCTCGGAGAGCTCGTCCACGCCGAGGATCGCGATGATGTCCTGCAGGTCCTTGTACCGCTGCAGGATCTCCTGGACGCGCCGGGCGGTGTCGTAGTGCTCCTGCCCGACGTACCGCGCGTCCAGGATGCGGCTCGTCGAGTCGAGCGGGTCGACCGCCGGATAGATCCCGAGCGACGCGATGTCGCGCGAGAGCACCGTGGTCGCGTCCAGGTGCGCGAACGCGGTGTGCGGGGCCGGGTCCGTGATGTCGTCCGCCGGGACGTAGATCGCCTGCAGCGACGTGATCGAGCGGCCCTTCGTCGAGGTGATCCGCTCCTGCAGATCCCCCATCTCGTCGGCGAGCGTCGGCTGGTAGCCGACCGCGCTCGGCATGCGCCCGAGCAGGGTCGAGACCTCGGACCCGGCCTGCGTGAAGCGGAAGATGTTGTCGACGAACAGCAGCACATCCTTGCGCTCCACGTCGCGGAAGTACTCGGCCATCGTGAGCGCCGACAGCGCCACGCGCAGCCGGACGCCCGGCGGCTCGTCCATCTGGCCGAACACGAGCGCCGTGTTCTTGATGACGCCGGACTCTGTCATCTCGATGAACAGGTCGTTGCCCTCGCGCGTCCGCTCCCCCACGCCGGCGAACACCGATACACCGCCGTGCTGCTGCGCCTGGCGGCGGATCATCTCCTGGATGATCACGGTCTTGCCGACCCCGGCACCGCCGAACATCCCGATCTTGCCGCCCTGCACGTAGGGCTCGAGCAGGTCGATGACCTTGATCCCGGTCTCGAGCATCACCTGTTTGGGCTCGAGCTCGTCGAAGGGCGGGGGCTCGCGGTGGATCGGCCACCGATCGGCGGCGTGGATGTTGTCCGGCGAGGTATCGAGCGGCTCGCCGAGCACGTTGTAGACGTGACCCAGCACGCCCTCGCCCACCGGCACGCTGATCGGGGAGCCGGTGTTCTCGACCGGCGAACCGCGGACCATGCCGTCGGTCGGCTTCAACGCGATCGCCCTCACGATCCCGTCGCCGATGTGCTGGGCGACCTCGCAGGTGATGACGCGCGTCTCGCCCTCGAGCCGCACGTCGATCCGCAGCGCGGTGTGGATCTCGGGCAGCTCGTCGGGCGGGAACTCCACGTCCACGACCGGGCCGATCACCCGGGCCACCCTTCCGTTCGCGAGCGTCTCCTCAGTCATCTCTCACTCCCCCGATGCGCGGCCCAGGGCCTCCGCCCCGCCCACGATCTCCATGATCTCGGTCGTGATCTCGTCCTGGCGGGCGCGGTTCGCCTGCCGGGTGAGCACCTTGATGAGCTCGTCCGCGTTGTCGGTCGCCGCCGCCATGGCGCGCTGCCGGGCCGCGTTCTCCGAGGCGGCCGACTCGAGCAAGGCGAAGTAGATCTTCGTGATGACGTATTGGGGCAGCAGGTCGTCCAGGATCTCGGCCGGCTCGGGCTCGAAGATGTACTCGGGGCTCGGGACGCCGGGCGTGGTCGCCACGACCTCCTCCGGCGCGATCGGCAGGAACCGCTTGTCCGTGGCTCGGAACGTGAAGGACGAACGGAAGTCCGTGTAGATGGTGTGGAGCTCGTCGATCCGACCCGAGCCGAAGTCCTCGATCATGCGGGCCCCGATCTCCTCGGCGGCGTCGTACCGCGGCACCTCGGAGAAGCCCGTCCACGATGCCTCGGGCGTCACCCCCCGGAACCGGAAGTACCCGACCGCCTTCTTGCCCGTCAGGTAGAGGACGGGCTCGACCCCGCGCCCCCGGACGCGGCCGAGCACGTCCTCCGCGCGCTTCAGCAGGTTCGCGTTGAACGAGCCCGCGAGCCCGCGGTCGCTCGTCATGACCAGCACCCCGGCGCGGGCGGGCGGCTCGCGCTCCTCGAGCAGCGGGTGCACCATCGAGCCGGTCTGTCGGGCCACGTCCTCCATCGCCGCCGTGAGCAGGTCGGCGTAGGGGCGCGCCTCGAACACGCGCTGCTGGGCCTTCACGATCCGGGATGCCGCGATGAGCTCCATCGCGCGCGTGATCTTCATCGTCGACTGGACCGAGCGGATCCGGCGGCGGACGACACGGAGCTTCGCGCCCACGGACCCTCGCTAGCCGTCCGAGCCCGCAGGCTCGTCGACGTCGTCGTGCGAGGAGAGCCGCTCCCAGCCGACATCCTCGCGGATGCCGTCGCGGGGACCGCCCTGACCGGCCGCGGCCTCGCTGCCCGGCTCGGCACCGCTCGCCACGAACCCCTGCGCGAAGTCGTCGACGGACTGCCTCAGGGTGGCCCCGGTCTCGTCGGAGAGCTCGCCGGAGTCGCGGATCGCGTCCAGGACCCCGGTCCGGGCGGCTAGGTGCTCGATGAACTCGTCCACGAACCGTTTGGCGTCCTCGACCGGGAGCGCGTCGAGGTAGCCGCCGGTGCCGACCCAGATCGCGACGACCTGGGCCTCGACCGGCACTGGGCGGTACTGCGGCTGCTTGAGGATCTCGACCACCCGGGCGCCGCGAGCGAGCTGCTTCTGCGACTCCTTGTCGAGCTCCGACCCGAACTGCGCGAACGCCTCGAGCGCGCGGTACTGCGCCATCGCGATCCGCAGGGTCCCCGCGATCTTCTTCATCGCCTTGATCTGGGCGTTGCCGCCGACGCGCGAGACCGAGGTGCCGACGTTGATCGCCGGGCGAACGCCGGCGAAGAACAGGTCGGGCTCGAGGTAGATCTGGCCGTCGGTGATCGAGATCACGTTGGTCGGGATGTAGGCGGAGATGTCGTTGCCCTTGGTCTCGATGATCGGCAGCGCCGTGAACGAGCCGGCCCCGAGCCGGTCCGAGAGCTTGGCGGCGCGCTCGAGGAGCCGGGAGTGCAGGTAGAAGACGTCGCCGGGATACGCTTCCCGGCCAGGCGGCCTCCGGAGCAGCAGCGAGAGCGTCCGGTAGGCGGTCGCCTGCTTGGACAGGTCGTCGTACACGGCCAGCGCGTGGAGCCCCTCGTACATCCAGTACGCCCCGAGCGCAGCTCCCGAGTACGGGGCGAGGTACTGGAACGGGGTCGGGTCCGAGGCCGAGGCGTTCACGACGACCGTGTACTCGAGCGCGCCGTTGGCGCTCAACGTCTCGACGACCTCGGACACGGTCGAGGCCTTCTGCCCCACCGCGACGTAGATGCAGCGGACCTGCCTCTTCGGATCGCCGCTCGCCCAGTTCTCGCGTTGAGCGATGATCGCGTCGATCGCGATCGCCGTCTTGCCGGTCTGCCGGTCGCCGATGATGAGCTCCCGCTGCCCACGCCCGATCGGCGTCATCGCGTCGATCGCCGTGATCCCGGTCTGGAGCGGCTCCTTCACCGGCTGGCGGTCGACCACGTTGGCCGCTTGGATCTCGAGCACGCGCGTGTCGTCGGCGAGGATCGGACCCTTCCCGTCGAGCGGGACGCCGAGCGGGTCGATCACGCGACCGAGGAATCCGTCACCGACCGGGATCGACAGGATCCTGCCCGTCTGCTTGACGAGGTCACCCTCCTCGATCTGCGAGGACTCGCCGAGGATGACGCAGCCGATCTCGTCCTCGTCGAGGTTGAACGCGAGACCCAGCACCCCGCTCGGGAACTCGAGGAGCTCGTTGGCCATCGCGCCGGGGAGCCCCCTGACGCGGGCGATGCCGTCGCCGGCCTCGACGACACGGCCGACCTCCTCGCGCTCCACGGAAGGCGTGTAGCTCTCGACGTTCCTCCGCAACGCCTCGGCGATGTCCTTCGGGTCGAAGCTCAGCTCGTCCACTGCCATGGGGTCACCCGCTCCTTGTGGTCGTCCCGGCCAGGTGCATGCGCGCCTCGAGCAGGCGCGACCGTACCGAGCCGTCGAAGATCTCGTCGCCGATCTTGGCGACGGCGCCACCGACCACGCTCGGGTCGACCACGACCCGGACCTCGATCTGGCGTCCCGTGGCCTTCGAGAGCGCCTCGGCCAGCCTCGCGACCCGCGCGTCATCGAGCGGGACCGCCGAGCGAACCTCGGCGACCGCGTGCTGCCGTGTCTCGGCCGCGACCTCGGTGAGCGCCTCGACGATCTCGCCGAGCTCCCGCGCGTGCCCCTGTTCCACCAGCAAGCCGAGGAGGTTCACCGCCAGCGGATCCGCGCGCTTGCCCAGCGTCTCGGCGATCAGCGCCCGCTTGTTCTCCGTGGGCAGGGAGGGGTCCGTGAGCGCCTCGCGCACCTGCGGCTCGCGCTCGAGCAGCTTGGCGAACCCGAACAGCTGCCGCTCGACGCCGTCGAGATCGCCCTCAGCGACGGCGACGTGGAACAGCGCCTCCGCGTAGCTCCGGACCAGCGTGTCCTTGTCGGCCACGTCAGTGCGCCCCGTTGCTCGCCGCGGTCTGGGAGATCTCGTCGATGTAGCCGTCGATCAGGCGTTGGTGCGCCTTCGCGTCCAAGGCCTCGCCGACCACGCGCCCGGCGAGGGTGACGGCGATCTCGCCGATCTCGCCGCGTAGCTCCTGGAAGACCCGGTCGCGTTCGGCGCGGATCTCGTCCTGCGCCTTGGAGACCGTCGCCGCCGCCTCGCGATCGGCGCGCGCCTGGATGTCGGCGCGGAGCTGCTCGGCGGTCTTCCGCGCCTCCTCGATGATGCGGTTCGACTCCTCGCGGGCGTTCGCCAGCTGCTGCCGGTACTCGGCGAGCTCCTGTTCGGCCTGCCGACGGGTCTCCTCGGCCCGCTCGAGATCGCCCTGGATCTTCGAACGCCGCTCCTCGAGGAGCGCGCCCAGGCGCGGCAACACCCACTTCCACATGAAGAAGAACAGGACGCCGAAGGCGAGCGCTCCCACCAGCAGCTCCGGCCAGTGGGGATAGAGGTCCTTGGCGTCGTTGACGGGCTTGGTCTCCCCCTCGGCCTGGGACAGGAACCGGAAGATCGTTGCGACCACGTCGGCTCCCTCCCTAGATGATGAACGAGAACGCGATGCCGAACAGCGCCAGGGCCTCGATCAGCCCGATGCCGATGAACATCGTCGCCCGCACCTGGCCGGCGTATTCGGGCTGGCGGGCCATCGCCTCGACGGACTTCCCGATCAGCACCCCGAGGCCGATCCCGGGCCCGATAGCGGCGAGCCCGATCACGAGGCCCCGGCCGATCGTCTCCAGACCCGTTCCCACGTCCCCGGTCGTTTGAGCCAGCAGTCCCAACAAAGCAGCCTCCTTGTCTAATGCTCTTCGGCCATCGCGCCGCCGATGTAGGAGGCGGTGAGGATGGTGAAGATGAACGCCTGTAGGAGCGAAACGAAGATCTCGAACCCGACCAGCGCGACCCCGATCGCGAACGACAGCGGGGCGATCGCGTACAGGAGACCGCCCGACTCGAGCATCGCGATCGTGCCGAGGAAGAACACCGCGAGCAGGAAGTGGCCCGCGAGGAAGTTGGCCCAGAGTCGGACGGACAGGGTGATCGGCCGCACGATGATCTGGGTGATGAACTCGATCGGCACCAGGAGCGGATACAGCCAGACCGGAGCGCCGGGCGGGAAGCACACGTGCCTCAGGTAGCCGCCGAACCCGTGCTTGGCGATCCCCACGGCGTTGTAGGTGATCCACGCGACGATGGCCATCACGAGCGGGAACGCGATCCGGCTGTTGGACGAGAAGTTGATCCCCGGGACGACTTCCCAGATGTTCCAGAAGAAGATCGCGAAGAACAGCGTCGCGAGCAGCGGCATGAACCGGTCCCCCTCGGGGCCGATCATCTGGAGCGCGATGTTCTCGCGGACGAACTGGATGCCGACCTCGGCCGTGCTCTGCAGCTTCCCGGGTACGACCCGAGGCTTGCGGAGCGCGAAGTAGAAGAACCCCAGCATCAGCAGGAACCCCAGCAGCACCAGGAACGTGATGAAGTTCAGGCAGAGCTCCAGGCCGCCGATCCGCAGAGCCGGACCCCAGCAATCCCAGACGAAGTCCTTCGTCGAGGGGGGCTCGAACGCGGCCAGCACCGAGCCGATCGCCCCCATCACCGCGTCACCTCACGCGGCGCGTTCGCATCGGTCCACAGATCCGCCTGCATGCGGCCGGAGAGCAGCTTCATCTCGACCACGAGCAACGCAACCGTGGCAGGGATCAGCGCGGCGATGAAAGCCACGATCGAGAACCACGACGTCTGCTGGAGCAGGGCGATGACCAGGACGATCACCCCCAAGCGCACGATGAACCCGCCGAGACCGACCGCGTACAGGACGGTGGGCGAGATCGTGGCCGCGAGCGCCAGCGAGGACCCGTGGGCTACGAAGTTCACGTAGACGACCGCGATCGCGATCGCCGCGGACCAGCCGGCATCGGTGCCGTCCAGCAGGGTCCCCAACGCGAAGGCGCCGATCGCGACGGGCAGCGCGAACGGCGAGATGCGCCGGATCAGCTCTCGCTCAGGCGCCACCGCGCTTGTCCTCCCCCTTGCCGAATCTCAGATATACGAGGTAGATGGCTCCACCGGCTCCGAGCACGATCCCCACCGCGGTGAAGATGCGCGTGTTCAGCCCGAGCAGCCGGTCGGCGACGTAGCCAAGGCTTCCCCACACGGCGATCCCCCCGACCAGCGTCGCGGTGACCGCCCACCCGATCCCCATGCCGGCCCAAGCGCCGTCGCGTCCGGAACCCGCCATGGGCGCGGAAGTATATCCGCGCCCATTCGGACCCGTCAAACCTCCGGCGTCGCGTTTCCGCAGGTAGATGGCCCTTTTCCCGTCTTGATGCTCGAGCTTGTGAAGGATTTCACGAACTCGCGTCACAACTCCCGGGCGTGAGCGATCAGGCTCGGCGCCGCGAGGAGAGCGCCTGGACCATGGCCACCGTCGCACCGGTGAGGAAGATGATCGTGGCGAACGCGAACACGTGCGGCGGGATCCCGACCCTCGTCGCCCCGAACACCCACGTCGGGAACATCGTCGCAGGTCC
>CAVPLL010000006.1:0-28341 GCA_963706005.1 uncultured Actinomycetes bacterium | reverse complement strand
GCCTTCGCCGCCTGGATCGCCTCCCAGACCTTCCCGCTCGTGAGCGGCATGTCGATGTTGCGGACGCCGAGCGGCCAGAGCGCGTCGATCACCGCATTCACGAACGCGGCCGGTGACCCCACGGTGGCCGATTCACCGACGCCCTTGGCGCCGATCGGGTGATGGGGCGACGGCGTGACGGTCTCGCCGAGCTCGAACCGCGGCGTCTCCCACGCCGTCGGCAGCAGGTAGTCGAGGAAGTTCGAGCCGATGCAGTTCCCCTCCTCGTCGAACGTGATCTGCTCCATCTTGGCGATCCCGAACCCCTCGCACAGGCCACCGTGGATCTGCCCCTCCACGATGATCGGGTTGATGCGCACCGCAGTCGTCGACCGCGACCATGTGGTCCACCGTCCACTCACCGGTGTCCGGGTCGACCTCGACGACCACCGCGTACGTGCCGAACGGGAACGTGAGGTTGGGCGGGTCGTAGTAGGTGACGCCCTCGAGGCCCGACTCCATCCCGTCGGGGAAGTTCGTGTAGGCCGCGAACGCGACGTCTTGGATCGTCACCGCCTTGTCCGGCGCGCCCTTCACGGTGAACCGGCCCTTCTCGAACTCGATGTCGTCCTCGGAGACCTCGAGCAGGTGCGCTGCGAGCTTGCGGCCCTTGTCCCGCAGCTTCCGAGCCACCATCGCCGTAGCCGCGCCCACCGTCGGCGTCGACCGCGAGGCGTACGTGCCCAGGCCGTAGGGCGTGTTGTCCGTATCGCCGTGCATGACCTTGATGTCCTCGGGCTGGATCCCCAGCTCTTCGCTCACGATCTGCGCGAACGTCGTCTCGTGCCCCTGCCCCTGGGTCTGCGAGCTGATCTTGAGGATGGCCTTGCCCGTGGGGTGGATCCGGAGCTCGGCCCCGTCGTTCATCTTGAGCCCGAGGATGTCGTAGTCCTTGTGCGGACCCGCGCCCACCACCTCGGTGAAGCTCGCGAGCCCGATCCCGATCAGCCGCCCCTGCTTGCGCGCCTCGGCCTGCTCCTTGCGGAGCTGTTCGTACCCGACCTTCTCGAGCGCGAGGTCCATCGCGCCCTGGTAGTCGCCCGAGTCGTACTCGAAGCCCGTGGCCGACTTGTACGGGAACTGGTCCTTCTCGATGAAGTTCTTCGTGCGGAACGCGGCCGGGTCCATGCCAATCTTCGTACGCGGCGTTCTGCACGAGCCGCTCGATCATGTACGAGGCCTCGGTCACGCGGAACGGAGCAGCGGTACGCGACCCCCCCGGAGCCTTGTTCGTGTAGTAGCCGTCGGCCGTGACGTGCGCGGCGGGCAGGTCGTAGGAGCCGCTCACGATGTGGAACAGGCCGACCTTGAACTTCGAGGGCTGCGCGTCGGCGTGGAACGCGCCCTCGTCGGCGTCGAGCTTGACGCGCAGGCCGGTCATCGTCCCGTCGGCCTTCAGCGCCATCTCGCCGTGCATCCAGAAGTCCCGCGCGAACCCGGTCGAGATCAGGTTCTCGCTCCGCTCCTCGATCCACTTGACCGGATGACCGAGCAGCAGCGATGCGGCGGTCGCGACGACGTATCCGGGGTAGACGGGCACCTTGTTGCCGAACCCGCCCCCGATATCGGGAGAGACGATCCGGATCTTCTCCTCGGGCAGCCCGGTGACGAGCGCGAACACCGTCCGGATCGCGTGCGGCGCCTGCGACGTCATGTAGATCGTCACCTGGCCGGTGGCCGGGCTCACGTCCGCGATGCATCCGCACGTCTCGAGCGGCGAGGGGTGCGAACGCGGGTAGAACGTGTCGAGCGAGACGACCTTGTCCGCCTCGGCGAACGCCTTGTCGGTCTCGCCCTGGTCGCCCGCCTCCCAGTGGTAGATGTGGTTGTCGGTCTGCCCCTCCTTCTCGTCGCGGATCACCGGCGCGTCGGGCGCCGCGGCCTGCTGGGGGGACACGACGACCCCGAGCGGCTCGTAGTCCACGTCGATCAGCTCGAGCGCGTCCTTGGCCACGTACGGGTCGGTCGCGATCACGGCCGCGACCTCCTGACCCTGGAACCGGACCTTGTCCGTCACGAGCACGGCCTGGGTGTCCCCCGACATCGTCGGCATCCACGCGAGGTTGTGCTGCGCCATCAGCTCGCCCGTGACGACCGCGATCACGCCCTCGAGCGCCTGCGCCCTCGACGCGTCGATCCCGTTCAGCTTCGCGTGGGCATACGGGCTCCGCAGGATCGCCATGTACAGCATCCCGGGAAGATGGATGTCGTCGATGTAGTTGCCGGCCCCTCGGATGAAGCGGTCGTCCTCCACCCGCCGGACGCTGTGGCCGATGCCCCTGATCTCTTCGGTTTCGGCTGCCATCTGGAAACCCCCTCAGCTCGCGACGGACGCCTCGGCGCCCTCGCTCGTGCTCTCGGCCATGTCCCTGCCGGCGGCCCGGATCGCCTTGACGATGTTCATGTAGCCGGTGCACCGGCAGATGTTGCCGGAGATCGCCCACCGGACCTCGTCGTCGGATGGCGAGGGGTTCTCGGCCAACAGGGCGGAGCCGGTCAGCATCATCCCGGGCGTGCAGAAGCCGCACTGCAGGCCGTGCTCCTGCTTGAACGCGGCCTGGATCGGATGGAGCTGACCGTTCTGCAGGAGCCCCTCGACCGTGGTCACCTCGCGGCCGTCGGCCTGCACACCCAACACCGTGCAGGACTTCACCGGTTGCCCGTCGAGCAGGACCGTGCACGCACCGCAGCTCGTGGTGTCACAGCCGAGGTGCGTGCCGGTGAGCGCGAACTCCTCGCGGATGAGATGGGTGAGGAGCAGCCGAGGCTCGACGTCGGCGCTGCGCTCGGCGCCGTTGACTTTCACCGTGATCTGCATCGTTCCTCCCTAATGTCCTCAGGCCGCTCGGGCCGTCTCGAGCGCTCGGGCGAGACCTCGCCGGACGTAGACGTCGACGATGTGACGCTTGTAGTCCGCAGAGCCGCGGACGTCGCTCACGGGTGAGGAGACCTCGGCAGCCAGCCTCCCCGCCTCGGCGAACGCCGTCTCCGTGGGTTCGGTGCCGGCGAGGCTCGCCTCCGCATCGGTCGCCTGGATGTTGCGGGTCCCGACGGCGGTGAGCGCGATGCCTGCGCGCTGGATCGTCCCGTTCGAAAGCGACAGGTGCACGGCGGCGGCGACCGTGGCGAAGTCGCCCACCTTGCGTTCGAGCTTCAGGTAGGCGCCGCCGGCGGGGCCGGCCGGCTGCGGGACGCGCACCTCCGTGAGGATCTCGTCGGGCTCGATGGCCGTCGTGAACGTGTCGACGAGGAACTCCGACATCGCGAGCTCGCGTTCGCCGCGCGTGCTCCGAAGGACCACGGAGGCCTGGAGTGCCAGCATCACCGAGCCCCAGTCGCCGGCGGGATCCGCGTGGCAGAGCGACCCGCCGATCGTCCCGAGGTTGCGGACGATCGGATCGGAGATCAGGGGCGCGGCGGCGGCCATCACCGGGTAACGCGTCTCGAGCAGCTCGGAACGCTCGAGAGCGTGATGTCGGGCCAGCGCGCCCACCGTGAGCCTCCCGTCCGACTCGGCGATCGCGTCGAGCCCGAGCCGGCTGATGTCCACGAGGTGCGCCGGCGATGAGAGCCGGAGCTTCATCACGGGGATCAGGCTCTGGCCGCCCGCCAGCACCTTCGCCTCGTCGCCGTATTGCGACAGGAGCTGGAGGGCCTCCTCGAGCGAATCGGGCCGGTGATACTCGAACCTCGACGGCAGCATGCGAACCTCCTCGATCGGAGCCGGTTGCGCGCAAAGGCATGCGCCGCAACGACCGGTGATGCGACTATCCCTCCGCTCTGCGCGAACGGTCAAGTCAATGCCCAGGCGCGATGGGTATCGTCCGCCCGTGTCCGCCTCCAACCGCGGGTTCTGGAAGGTGATGATCCCGCTCGGCGTCGGCGGGATCCTCCTGATCGTGCTCGTCCTCGTGTTCCGACCGGTGGCCCGGACCGGCGCGGTGGCGTACGCGCAGGCGAACCTGCGCAGGGCCGCGGATGCGGCGGAGCAGGTCGCGGCCGGCGGGTCGCTGGCCGATGCCGACCGGGAGCGGCTGACGGCGGAGGGGACGGTCGACGACCTGCTGCTGATCGATCCGGATCAGAGCTCGAACGACCCCGAGGTGGTGAGCGTGCTCGCCACCCAGGGGGCGTGGACGGGTTCGGCCAGGGCCGAGACCGGGGAGTGCTTCTGGATCCGCATCCTCGCCTTGGGCGGGACCGTCCTGGGAACCGGGACCAACTGCTCGGCCGACGAGGCGAGCGCCGCCGAGCCGGGGAGATGGCCCGAACCGTAGCGCCGTCGAGCAACGCGATCGGATTCGCGCGACGGAACCCCTGGGGCTACGATCGGTGTTTCCACCCGTTGGAAAGGGGGACCCGTGAACGTGTCGGTCACCGTCAACGGGGTCGCGCGCGAAGCCGAGGTCGAGCCGCGCACGCTCCTCGTGTACTTCCTCCGGGAGACCCTCGGGCTCACCGGGACGAACGTCGGCTGCGACACCTCGTCGTGCGGCTCGTGCACGGTGCTGCTCGACGGCGAGTCGGTGAAGTCGTGCACGCTGCTCGCGGTCCAGGTCGACGGCAGAGAGATCACGACGATCGAGGGGATGGCCTCCGACGGGCAGATGCACCCGATCCAGGAGGCCTTCCGCAACAACCACGGCCTGCAGTGCGGGTTCTGCACGCCGGGGATGGTGATGGCGGCCGCGAGCTACCTCAAGGAGAACCCGAGTCCCAGCGAGGAGGAGGTCCGCGAGTCGCTCGAGGGCAACCTGTGCAGATGCACGGGCTACCACAACATCGTGCAGTCGATCCTCGAAGCCGCCGGCCAGATGTCCGGCGCGAAGGCGTAGGGGGCGGACATGGCGGTTACCGAGAGATTCGTCGGACAACCCGTCCTTCGCAAGGAGGACGCGTCGCTCCTGCGGGGCGAGGGCAGCTTCGTCGACAACATGACCTTGCAGGGCATGGTCCATATGGCGCTGGTGCGCAGCCCGTTCGCCCACGCGCGGATCGTCAAGGTGGACGTGAGCAAGGCGCTCGAGATCCCCGGCGTGATCGGGGCCTGGACCGCGGCCGACCTCGCCGACCAGTGGGCCGGGCCGCTCCCGATGGTGTGGCCGATCACCGAGGACATCAAGACCTCCGATCACTGGCCGCTCACCTCGGACAAGGCGCGGTTCCAGGGCGACGGCGTCGCCGTCGTGCTGGCCGAGACCCGCGGTCAGGCCAACGACGGCGCGGAGATCGTCGAGGTCGAGTACGACCCGCTGCCCGCGGTGCTCGACATCGAGGAGGCCGCGAAGGACGGCGGAACCCTGGTGCACGACGAGCTCGGGACCAACGCCGTCGTCCACTGGAGCCACGGCGGCGGGGGCGATCAGAGCCTGTTCGAGAGTGCGCCCGTCAAGCTGCAGCTGCGATACGAGGCGCCGAGGACGACGCCGAGCGCGATCGAGCCGCGCGGCGTGCTCGCCTCACCGGTACCGTCGCTCGGCGAGTTCACGCTGTGGACCTCGACGCAGATCCCGCACATCGCGCGAGTCACCCTGTCGGGCACGACCGGCATCCCGGAGCACAAGCTGCGGATCGTCGCGCCGGACGTGGGCGGATCGTTCGGCGGCAAGCTGAACGTGTACGCGGAGGAGGCGCTGGCGCTCGTGCTCGCCCGCAAGACCGGTCGACCCGTCAAGTGGATCGAAACCCGGTCGGAGAACTACGCCGTCACGATCCACGGGCGCGGCGTGATCCACGACATCACGGTCGCGGCCACCGAGGAGGGCAAGATCCTCGGGTTCCACGTGACCGAGCTCGCCGACATGGGGGCGTACTTCCAGCTCCTGACTCCGGGCATCCCCGAGCTCGGCGGGTGGGTGTACATGGGTCCCTACGACACGCAGGCTTACTGGTACGAGTTCACCGGCGTCATGACCAACAAGGCACCGACCGACGCGGTCCGCGGCGCCGGCCGCCCCGAGGCGACCTACGTGCTCGAGCGCGCCGTCGACGACCTCGCGCGACATCTCGACAAGGACCCGGCCGAGATCCGGCGGATCAACTTCGTGCCGAAGTTCACCGAGGACCGGCCCTCGCTCATGGGCCTGAACGTCGACTCGGGCGACTACCTCCCGGCGTTCGAGCGAGCCCTCGGATTGGCCGAGTACGACCGATACCGCAAGGAGCAGGCGTCTCGGCGGGGCAACGGGGACGTCAAGCAGATCGGGATCGGGCTCTCGAGCTACATCGAGATGTGCGGACTCGCGCCGTCCAACATCCTCGGCGCCCTCCGGTACGCCGCGGGCGGCTGGGACGCCGCCCAGGTGCGGTGCCAGCCGAGCGGCAAGGTCACGCTGTACATCGGGACCTCACCGCACGGCCAGGGCCACGACACCACGTGGGCCCAGATCGCCGCCGACGAGCTCGGTGTGACGCCCGACGACATCGAGGTGCTGCACGGCGACACGGCGACCACGCCACTGGGCATGGACACGTACGGGTCTCGCTCCATCGCGATCGGCGGGGCGGCGCTCCACTACGCGTTGCAGAAGATCAAGGACAAGGCGAGGACGCTGGCGGCGCACGAGCTCGAGGTGTCGGAGGACGACCTGCAGTTCGAGAACGGCGCGTTCCGCGTGCAGGGCGCGCCCGACAAGGTCCGGACGATCCCGGAGCTCGCGGCCTCGGCGTGGACGGCGCACAACCTCCCGGACGGGTTCGAGCCCGACCTCACGGCGACGGCCACCTGGGATCCGAAGAACTTCACGTGGCCCTTCGGTACGCACGTGTGCGTCGTCGAGGTCGACACCGACACCGGGCACACCGACCTCCTCCGGTACGTCGCCGTCGACGACTGCGGCGTGGTCATCAACCCGATGATCGTCGACGGCCAGGTCCACGGCGGCGTCGCGTTCGGCATCGCGGAGGCGCTGTACGAGGAGGTCATGTACGACGAGCACGGGAACCTGGTCACGAGCACGTTGACCCAGTACCTGGTCCCGTCGGCCACGGAGATGCCGATGTTCGAGCTGGATCGCACCGAGACGCCGTCGCCGACGAACCCGCTCGGCGTCAAGGGCATCGGCGAGGCGGGGACGATCGCCGCGCCCCCGGCCGTGATCAACGCGGTGGTCGACGCCGTCGCGCACCTCGGCGTCACCGACGTCGGCAAACCCGCCACGCCCGAACGCGTCTGGAGAGCCATCCAGGCGGCGAAGGGAGGTGCGACATGATCCCCGCGCCGTTCGAGTACCAGCGCGTGGACTTCGTCGACCGCGCGATCCAGGTGCTCTCGGACCACCCGGACGCGAAGCTCCTCGCGGGCGGCCACTCGCTCCTGCCCCTGATGCGGCTCCGGCTGGCTCGCCCGCCGTTGCTCGTCGACATCTCGAGGATGCAGGACCTGAAGTACGTCACGGAGGACGGCGACCACGTCGCGATCGGTGCGCTCACGCGTCACCACGACGTGGCCACGAGCGAGGTCCTGCACGAGCTGTGTCCGATGGTGTCGTACGCGGCCGGGGAGATCGGCGATCCGCAGGTGCGTCACGTCGGGACGATCGGCGGCTCGGTGGCGCACGCCGACCCCGCCTCGGACCTGCCGAGCGTGCTGCTCGCCCTCGACGCCGAGATGGTCGTGCGGGGGCCAGAGGGCAACGTTCGGAGCGTGCCGGCGGGCGACTTCTTCAAGGGGCTGTTCGAGCCCGACCTGGCGACCAACGAGGTCCTCACCGAGATCCGGGTCCCCAAGACCGCGGGCCGCGGCTGGAGCTACATCAAGTTCCACCGGCGCGCGCAGGACTGGGCGCTCGTCGGCGTCGCGGCGCTCGCGCAGGACGGTGCGGGCCCGGCGGTCGCGCTCACGAACATGGGCGACCGGCCGCTGCGGGCGACCGGCGTCGAGGAGGAGCTGGCCGGCGGCGCCGACCCGGCGACGGCCGCGCAGCGAGCCGCCGAGGGAACGAGCCCGCCCACCGACGCGTTCGCGAGCGCCGAGTACCGCCGGGAGCTCGTGAAGGTGCTGGTGCGACGGGCGCTCGAGGAGGCGCAGGCGCGGTAGTGGATCTTTGACGCTCGCTCGCCCTTCTGCCTAGATGGAGGGCATGCTGGCGTTCCTCGAGGAGGGCACCTGGCTGCGGGACGACGGCCTGCCCATCCTGCTCACGGTCGTGGCCGCGGCGCTCGCCACGCTGATCCTGCGGATGGTCGTCGGGCGGTTCAAGCGCAAGCTCGAGCAGGCCCCGCACCTGCCGGAGGCGGGCAACCTGCAGCGCGCTGCGACGCTCGCGCACGCGCTGTCCGCCACGTTCGTCGTGGTCGTGTGGGTGGTCGCCGGGATGCTGATCCTGAGCGACCTGGACGTGCCGCTCGCGCCGTTCATCGCGAGCGCCGGGATCGCGGGGGTGGCGCTCGGGTTCGGCGCGCAGAGCATCGTGAAGGACACGCTGACCGGGTTCTTCATCCTGCTCGAGAACCAGTTCGGCGTCGGTGACACCGTGGAGATCCGCACGCCGGCCAACCCGATCCTGGGGCGCGTCGAGTGGCTCACGTTGCGGGCGACCGCGCTCCGCGCCTACGACGGCACGCTGCACATGGTCCCGAACGGCAACATCGTGCTCGTCAGCAACAAGTCGCGTGGTTGGGCCCGAGCGATCGTCGATACACGCATCGCGTACGGCCAGGACCCCGAACAGGTCCGCGGGCTCCTCCAGGAGCTGTTCGACGAGCTCCGCGAGGAGCTGCGGAAGGACCCCGAGATGAAGGAGTGGGTGATGGACGGGCCATCGGTGCTCGGCGTCGAGACCACGAGCGACACCGGCGTCGTGATCCGCGCCGTGGCCGAGACGCGCCCCTCGAAGAAGGTCGACGTCGAGCGGCTCCTGCGCGCCCGCATCACCCAGCGCCTGGCCGAACGCGGGATCCGCGCGCCGGTCCCCTCCACCGCGCCTCCGGCGACACCCGGTCCGTAGGCAGGCCTCCCTCGCCCGGCCCGGGCGGCCGGTAGGCTTGGGCGCGATGGGACGCATGCCCTTCAGCCTCGTGGAGTCGCTCCAGGAAGGGCTCGCGCGCGAGCACTACCTCGCCGACCGGGGCCTCGCGACGGCGATCTTCCTCGCCGTCTCCCTGGACAAGCCGCTCCTGCTCGAGGGCGAGGCCGGGGTGGGCAAGACCGAGGTCGCGAAGGTGCTCGCCACGCTGTTGGACCGCGACCTGATCCGGCTCCAGTGCTACGAGGGGATCGACGCCAGCCAGGCGCTGTACGAGTGGAACTACTCCAAGCAGCTGATCGCGGTCCGCGCGATGCAGGACGTGACCGCCGAGGCCCACGTCGAGGACCTGTTCGGGCCCGAGTACCTGGTGGAGCGCCCCCTGCTCGCCGCGATCCGTGCCGGCTCGAAGGCCGTCCTGCTCGTCGACGAGCTCGACCGCGCCGACGACGAGTTCGAGGCGTTCCTGCTCGAGGTGCTCTCCGAGTTCGCCGTGACGATCCCCGAGATCGGTCGCGTGGCCGCCGGGGAGCCGCCCGTGGTCATCGTGACCTCGAACCGCACCCGCGAGCTCCACGACGCCCTGAAGCGACGCTGCCTGTACCACTGGATCGACCACCCCGCGCTCGACCGCGAGATCGAGATCATCCGCGCCCGGGCGCCCGAGGTGCCCGAGGCGCTCGCGCGCGACGTCGCGACCGCCGTGAGCCGGCTGCGTGGCTTCGACATCGCCAAGCGCCCCGGCGTGGCCGAGACGATCGACTGGGCGAACGCGGTCGCGTTCCTCGGCGCCGAGCACCTGGACGAGGAGACCGCCGAGGCGACGCTCGGAGCGGTGTTGAAAGATCACGACGATCAGCAGCTCGCGGTCGACCGGCTGGGCGAGGTTGTCGATGGGCGCGAACGTCCCTGAGCCCGACGTCCTCGAGCGCCTGATCGGCTTCGGGCGCGACCTCCGCCGGCGGGGCCTGCCGGTGGGGACGGGACGCATCGTCACCTTCTGCCGCGCGGCGGGAGCCCTCGGTGTGCTCGAGCGTGGCGACGTGTACTGGGCCGGGCGCTCCTCGTTGATCTCGAGGCCGGAGGACGTGGAGGCGTTCGACGCCGCGTTCGACGCGTGGTTCGGGACCGGGTTCCGCCTCGAGCTGCCGATGGCGGGCGCGCAGCCCGAGGTGGACGGGCCTGGCGAGGCGGAGGGGGCGTTCGAGGGCGATCCGATCGACGACCGCGTCGTCGCCCGCGAGTGGCACGAGCTCGATGAGGACGCGGAGACCGAGGGCGAGGCGTCGATCAGGATCGTCGCGAGCGCCGCCGAGATGCTGCGGGGCAAGTCGTTCGGCGAACTCTCTGAGGAGGAGCGTCGGCGGGTCACGCTCCTGATCCGCAAGCTCGCCGTTCAGCTACCGGTCCAACACACGCGGCGCTACAAGCCCGCGCCGTCGGGCGCCCGCTTCGACGTGCGCCGGACGCTCCGTCGCTCGCTCCGGACGCAGGGAGAGCCCTTCCACCGGGCCTGGCGGGCCCGCGGCCGCCGGACGCGGCCGCTCGTGCTGATCCTCGACATCTCGGGCTCGATGGCGCCGTACTCGCGCGCGCTGATGCAGTTCGCGTTCGCGGCGATGGCCGCCGGCCGCCGCGTGGAGGTGTTCTGCTTCGGCACGCGGCTCACGCGGGTGACGCGGACGCTGCGGACGAAGGACCCCGACCGCGCGCTGCGCGAGATCGGCCACCTCGTCGAGGACTGGGAGGGCGGCACCCGGATCGGGGCTTCGCTGAAGGAACTCGTGGACGGGTGGAGCCAGCGCGCGTCGATCCGCGGCTCGGTCGCCGTGATCTGCTCGGATGGGCTCGAACGCGGCGAGCCGGACCTGCTGCGCGACCAGATGGCCAGGCTCCGGCGGCTCGTCCACAAGATCGTCTGGGTGAACCCCTTGAAGGGGAGCCCGCACTACGAACCGCTCGCGCGGGGGATGGCCGCGGCGCTTCCCTCGATCGACGAGTTCCTGCCGGGACACAACCTCGAGAGCCTGGAGGAGCTCTCGCGCGCGCTCGCCGACTAGCATCGGGCTCGTGGACGAACCGGAGCGATCGAGCGGCGATCCCGTCGACGGATCCGACGGACCGAGCGGCCGGGTCCGGCGGATGGGCCGGCTCACCGAGCCCGCCGAGGCGGGTCTCCTCACCTACGGTGAGTACCTCGCGGTCCCCGAGCTGATCTCGCTCCAACGGTTGCGCTCGGATCCGCCCGTCCACGACGAGCTCCTGTTCATCGTCGTGCACCAGGCGTACGAACTGTGGTTCAAGCAGCTGATCTTCGAGCTCGAGTCGGTGCGTGACCGGATGATCGAGGGTGACGCCGAGCGCGCACGCCACTACCTGACGCGCGTCCTCGCGATCGAGCGCGTGCTGATCGACCACATCGAGGTGCTCGAGACGATGAGCCCGCAGGACTTCCTCGAGTTCCGCTCGCTGCTCACGCCCGCCTCGGGGTTCCAGTCGGCGCAGTTCCGGGAGGTGGAGTTCCTCTCGGGACTGAAACAGCGGGGGTACCTACGCGATCTCGCTGCGTCACCCGACGAGCTCGCGCGGCTCGCGCGCCGACTCGACGAGCCGACGGTGTGGGACGGGTTCGTCGCGCTGCTCGAGCGGGATGGTCTGCCGATGCCGCAGGACGACGAGGAGGCCCGGCGTGCGAGCCTGCTGCGGATGGCCCGTGGGAGCGAGCACGCCCACGTGTTCGCCGTCGCCGAGCGGTTGCTCGATCACGATGAGGCGTTCGCGCAGTGGCGGTACCACCACGTGCTCATGGTCGAGCGAGAGATCGGCGCGAAGCCCGGGACCGGCGGGTCGGCCGGCGTGGAGTACCTGCGGTCGACGCTCAGCAAGCGCTTCTTCCCGGAGCTGTGGGGTCTGCGCTCGTACTTGTAGCGTGGTCCGTGGCGACGCGCTCTCGGGTCGTCTCCTCCTTCGACGAGCCCGCCGAGGCTGCGTTCGGCGCTCGGGGTGTGAGCCGAACCAGGGGTTGACGCCGGATGGCGACGGGCGTAGACCGGCCTGGACGGGTGGACGGGTCTCAACGAAGGAGGTACCGATGAAGGACCTCACCGTCTCCCTCGAGGACCGGCCCGGGGCACTCGCCGATCTGGGCGAGACGCTCGGCACGGCCGGGATCAACATCGAGGGGATGTGCGCCGTCACGAGCGAGGGACGCGGCATCATCCACCTGCTCGTGGAGGACGCGGCCGCGGCGCGCATGGCGCTCGACGGCGCCGGCATCAAGGTCGAGGGCGAGGCCGAACCGATGGTCTCCGAGCTCGCCTCGGACCAGGTCGACCAGCCCGGGGCCATCGGTGCGATGGCCCGCGCCATGGCCGATGCCGGCGTGAACATCCAGGTCGTGTACCTCGCGACCAAGAACCGCGCCGTGGCGGTCACGAGCGACAACGCGAAGGCGCGTCAGGCGCTCGGGATGTGAGACGGCTCGCCGGGGGCGGCCGGGGCCGCCTCCGGCGGTCCCGCCAGGTACGCCCGGTCGAGGATCTCGATCGGATGGATCACGCGCATCGTCGATCCGACCTCTCGGAGCCCCGCCGTGATCTGCATCGTGCAGCCGGGGTTCGCGCTCGCGACCACGTCCGCGCCGGTCGACGCCAGGGCCTCGGCTTTGCGGCGCCGGAGCTCCGAGGACATCTCGGGCTCGAGCACGTTGTAGAGCCCCGCGGCGCCGCAGCACACGTCGGCGTCGGCGATCTCCACGATCTCCAGGCCCGGGACGGCTCGGAGGAGGGCTCGAGGCTGCTCGCGGATCCGCTGCACGCGGAGCGCGTGACAGGCGTCGTGGTACGCGACGCGCTCGAACGCGGGGTCGCGACCCAGCGCGGGAGCGAGCCCCTCCTCGTGGAGGAACGCCATCACGTCGCGGACCCTCGAGGAGAGCGCGCGTGCCTCGTCGGTCGGAACGAGGTCGCCGATCCCCTGCAGGTGCGCGCCGCATCCGGCTGCGTTGACGACGACGACGTCGAACCCGGCGAACGCACGCAGGTTGCGTTCGGCGAGTTCGCGCGCGGTGTCGAGCCGCCCGTGGTGCGCCGCGAGGGCCCCGCAGCACACCTGGGCGCGAGGGACGACGACGCGCCATCCGCTCCGCGCCAGTACGCGGATCGTTGCGCGGTTCACCCCCCGGAACCACCGGTCCTGCACGCACCCGGTGAGCAGCGCAACGGTGCCGCGGGCCTCACCCCGAGGCTCCGTCGCTCGAGGCAGACGACGGAACAGCTCGGATCGCCTCGGCGCGAGCGCCCGAACGCGTCGAGGGAGCGCGACCCGCGCGAGCGGTTGGAGCGCCGCGGCCAGCCACAGGACCTTCTTCCTGGGCAGCGCGACGTCGAGACCGAGCCATCGCAGGAACCGCGACGAGCGCGAGCGGAGCGGTTCGACCTGCACGCGCGCCCGCTCGACCATGCGACCGAACGGCACGTGTGACGGACAGACATCCTCGCACGCGCGGCACGCGAGGCAGAGATCCATGAACCGCGAGAACGTCGCGTCGGGTTCGGACCGCCCCTCGGCCACCGAGCGCATCGCCGTGATCCGGCCCCGCGGGGACGCCGATTCCTCGCCCGTGACCCGGTAGGTCGGGCAGTGCGGCAGGCACAGCCCGCACGCCACGCACGCTGCCAGGTCCTCGTCGGTAGGGGCGTCGAGCGGGAAGCGCCACCGAGGCTCTCGGTCGGGCGACGGTCCGACGAAGCGGACCCCGTCGGGCATCTCGCCGCCGAGCGGGGGTCCGCCGTCGGGGTGGTCGCTCTCGGTCCGCACGTCACCCGATGCTAAGCCCTCGAGATCGTGTCATCCGGAGCGCAGGTAGGCGAGCACCGCGAGGACGCGGCGGTTCTCGTCCGGCGCCGGTGCGAGGCCGAGCTTCGTGAAGATCGCACGCACGTGGGCCTCGACCGTCTTCTCGCTCAGGAACAGGCCGGCCCCGATCGCCCGGTTCGACCGGCCTTCCGCCATGAGCGAGAGGACCTCGCGCTCACGGTCGGAGAGGTCGGCGACCGGGTCGATCGTGCGTCGCCGGCCCACGAGTTGCGCGATCACCTCGGGGTCGACCGCGGAACCGCCCTCGCCGACCCGCCGAACCGCGTCGCTGAACCCCTCGAGGTCCGAGACCCGGTCCTTCAACAGGTACCCGGTCCCGCCCGTACCCTCGCCGAGGAGGTCCATCGCGTGCTCGGTCTCGATGTACTGCGACAGGACGAGCACTCCCACCTCCGGATGCTCCGCGCGGATCGTCTTGGCCGCGACGAGACCCTCGGTCGTGTGGGACGGCGGCATCCTGATGTCCACGACTGCCACCTCGGGGAGCCGGTCCGGGGGAGCCTCGCGGATGATCGTGAGGAGCTCGTCGGCGTTCGCCGCCTGACCGACCACATCGAACCCGCCGTCGACGAGCAATCGGGCCAGGCCTTCTCGGAACAGCACCGCGTCGTCGGCTACCGCGACGCGCACGGGATCTCCGCGAGCACGGTCGAGCCGGCACCGGGTTCGCTCCGGACGTCGATCCGTCCGCCGACGGCTTCCGCGCGGTCCGCGAGGCCCCGCAGGCCCGAGCCGCCGTTCATCGCCGCCCCGCCGACCCCGTCGTCGCCCACCTCGATGGCGAGGCGCCCGCCTCCGTCCTGGACGGCGATCCAGGCGCGCGAGGCCTCGGCGTGCTTGGCCACGTTGGCCAGCGCCTCGGACACGATGAAGTACACGGTCGCCTCCACCTCGGGAGAGAAGCGGCCTTCCGGCGCGGATCGCAGCTCGACGGGGACGGCCGACCGCTCCGCCAGGGAACGGAGCGCCGCGCCCAGTCCGTTCTGGGTGAGGATCGCCGGGTGGATCCCGCGCGCCAGCTCGCGGAGCTCCGCGAGCGATCGCTTGAGCTCCTGCTCGGCGCCGTCGAGCCGGGTCGTGAGCTCGACGTCGCCGCCCGCGCCGGCACGGTCGCGGGCCATCCGCAGGTCCAGGGACAGGGCCACCAGGCGTTGCTGCGCGCCGTCGTGCAGGTCGCGCTCGAGCCGCCGTCGAGCCTCGTCCTCGGAGGTCACCAATCGCTGGCGGGACCGCTGCAGCTCCTCGACGAGCGCGACGTTCCGCAGCACGAGCCCCGCCTGGGCGGAGAGGTCGACCAGCAAACGCTCGGTAGCCTGGGTCATCGGCTCCTGTGGCGGCATGCCGACGGTGATCGCGCCGAGCAGGTCTCCGCCGTGGCGGACCGCGAAGGCGCGGTCGCCGAGGTCCGGGATCCCGGTGCCGTCGAGCCGTACCGGTGAGGGCAGCGCTCCCGCGGTCGGCCACGCAGCGACGGCGTGCAGCTCGGTGTCGTCACGCAGCCAGACGCGCACCCGGTCCGCGCCGGTGCCCTGGGCGATCAAGGTGGTCATCCGCGGCAGGATCTCGTGCAGCGACGCGTCGTCGAGCCGTTCGGTGAACGTCGCGAGGAGTTCGTACGGCGACGCCCGATCCCCGTAGACGATCCGGTCCGCGAACCGCTGCGCGCGTCGGTGGACGGGTTGGAACGCGATCGCCGCCACCGCCGTGGCGGCGACGGCCGCGAAGACGTTCGGTCGGTCGCCGCGGCCCACCGCGGTCCCGACGCCGGCGACGATCACCGCGTAGATCGTCGTGATCGTGGCCGCCAGGGAGCCGTACACGATCGCCCGGTTCGCCACGACCTCGATGCCGTAGAGGCGATGCTTGAGCAGCGCGATCCCCGCCGAGATCGGGAGCCCGGTGCTCAGCATCCAGATGAGCGCGAACCCGAGCGGGTCGCCGATCCGATCGATCCCGAGCGCGCCGAACGCGATCGCGCCGACGAGCAGCACCGCAGACAAGACCGCGACGACGACGAGCCACCGGAGCTGTTGCCGCTCGGGCCCGCCAGCTCGTCGGGATCGGATGACGACGGATACGACGGCGAGCACCGCCATCGCCACGAACCCGAAGAGGATCGCGGCGAGCAGCGGCTCCACTACCGGCCCCAGGCTCGCAACGGCCGTGGGGTTCTCGGGGTCACCGACGTCGAAGGACTGCAGCACGCTGCCGAGCGTGCCGACGACCGACAGGGCGACCACGGCGATCGCGACCGGTCGCCACCTGGGTGACGGTGGGCGGCCGGTCGGGAACACCAGGAGGTAGAGCACGATCCCCGGCAACACCGTGGAGAAGAAGAACAACGCGTTCGCCCACGCTGCCCACGACGCGAGCGTGACGTAGCCGTCCCGCATCGCGAACGTCTTCAGCGCGTCCGTGAACAGCGCCAACGCGAGCCCGCCGCCGATCAGGAGCAGGAGCCACCCGCAGGCGTTCCGCGGCTGGCGCCACGTGATCAGCCCACCGATCGCCGCGTAGCAGGCGATGCCCAGGAGGGCGAGCACGTTGGAGAGCGGATCGCCACCGAAGACGCCGTCGAGCGAGAACAGGACGACGGTCGCGAGGGCCAGCAGCACCATGACCGCGGATGCCGCGAGTGCGATCACCTTCAACGGCCGGTCCACGCTCGCCCCTTCCCGTGCGGTCGATGCCGAACGGCGTCGTTCGGCGTGGCGCGTCCAATCCTGACACCTGCCGAGCGCGCGGTCATCAGGGTTACCCCTGCCCGAGGTTGCGGGGTGGCATCGTTGTGCCGCCCGTCGTTCCTGGCTACGTTCGCTCCGTCCATCGGAACAGGCCATCGGAAGGAGGAGGAGCGTCATGCGGCAACGGAGCATCATCGTTACCCTCGCCACGCTCGGGATCCTGATGGGATCCCTCGCGGCGACCCCCGCGAGCGCCGGGCCGGCGCCCGGGAGGGTCTATCTCGCGCTCGGCGATTCGCTCGCGGCGAGCTACCAGCCGAACGGCGACACGCGCAGCGGTTATGCGGAGCAGGTCCTCCAGCTCGAGCAGGCGCGCATCCCGGACCTGCGACTCGTCAAGCTCGGCTGTCCGGGCGAGCGCACGAACACGATCGACCGCTCCAGGCGTCTGTGTCCGTACGCGGAGGGCTCGCAGCTCGCGCAGGCGGTCGCGGTGCTGGAGCGTCAGGACGTGGCCTTCGTCACGCTGCAGATCGGCTCGAACGACACGTTCCAATGCTTCCGGTTCCGGGCCGTGGCGTTCGACCAGGCATGCATCGACGAGCTGCTGCCGAAGATCTCGGCTCGTCTGACGTCGATCGTCGAGACATTGCGGTCGGCCGATCCCGAGGTGCCGATCGTGGGCTCGAACTACCCCGACCCGCTGTTGGTCGTCTGGACGATCCCCGGGATCGACCACGACGCCGCGGTGGCCATCGCGGACGTGTGGAGCGCGATGAACGACACGCTCGAGCAGACGTATGCGGCGCTCGGCGTGCCGGTGGCCGCCGTCGAGGGGGCGTTCTCCGCGACGGACTTCGACACGATCGTCCACGTCCGTGGCCTGGGTGATGTCCCGATCAACGTCGCGCGGGTGTGCCAGTGGACCTACGCGTGCTCCGAGGCGTTCGACCACGACTTCCATCCGAACACCGTCGGCTACGCCGCGATGACGAGGGCCTGGGAAGCGGCACTCGCCACGGTGCTCGGGCCCGTCTCCTAGTCCGCGAGCACGGCGAGAGCTCGTCGTCGACGGACACGCGGCGGACTTCGACACGGTCGGGGCTATCATCGCCCGACCGTGTCGAAGATCCGCCCCTCTCGCAAGGCGTCGTCGTTCACCGAGTCGGTGATCCGCGAGATGACGCGGCTCGCGATCGCCCACGGCGCGATCAACCTGTCGCAGGGCTTCCCCGACTTCCCGGCACCCGAGGAGCTCAAGGAGGCCGCGCGGGCGGCGATCGCGGACGACGTCAACCAGTACCCCATCACGTGGGGCGCCGAGCGGTTCCGGCAGGCGATCGCCGAGACCTACCGATCGCGCTACGGGATGGGATGGGTCGACGCCGAGCGCGACGTGACGGTCACCTGCGGATCGACGGAGGGGATGATCGCGTCGATGCTCGGGGTGCTCGACCCCGGTGACGAGGTCGTGGTGTTCGAGCCGTTCTACGAGAACTACGGACCCGACACGATCCTCGCGGGCGCCGTCCCCCGCACCGTCACGCTCGCTCCGCCCGATTGGACGTTCGACGAGAACGAGCTGGCCGCCGCGTTCAACGCGCGGACGCGCGGGGTCGTGATCAACACGCCGAACAACCCGACGGGCAAGGTCTTCTCACGAGAGGAGCTGGGGCTCATCGCCGAGCTCTGCCAGCGGTGGGACGCGGTGGTGTTCACCGACGAGATCTACGAGCACATCACGTACGACGGGTTCCGACACGTGCCTCCCGCCGCGATCCCGGGGCTCGAGGATCGGACCGTGACGATCAGCGCGCTCTCGAAGACCTACGCGGTGACGGGCTGGCGGGTCGGCTGGGTCGTGACGCCGCACGGGCTCACCGGTGGGATCAGGTCCGTCCACGACTTCCTCACGGTGGCCGCACCGGCGCCGCTGCAGGAGGCCGGGGTGGTCGCGCTCGGCATGCCCGAGACGTTCTACGAGCGGCTCGCGCTCGAGTACCTCGAGCGGCGCGACACGCTGCTGCGGATCCTCGCCGAGACCGGGTTCGAGTCGAGCCCGACCCGCGGCGCCTACTACGTGATGGCCGACGTCTCGCACCTGGGTATGGGGGACGACGTCGAGGTCGCCCACCGGCTGACGGAGGGCGTCGGGGTCGCGGTCGTGCCGGGCTCCTCGTTCTTCTCGCGGCCCGAGCTCGGCACGCACCTCGTGCGGTTCGCCTTCTGCAAGCGCGTCGAGACGCTGGAGGAGGCCGGGGAACGCCTGCGGAAGGCGTTCGCCTAGCTCACAGACCGCCCCATCCCCGGCCGGGAGCGAGCACGCCGTTCGGGTCGAAGCGTTCCTTCAGGCGACGATGCACCTGCACGGCGGGCACCGGCGGGTCGCCGAGGCCGCCGGGACCGCGCACGATGGGCGCGATCCCTCCGGCGGCGTGGACGAGCTCGCGGAGCTGTCCGAGATCCCCGTTCGGCTCGCCGAGCCCGACCCAGGCGAGGCCGACACCCGCCAGCGCCCCCCATGCCGAACCCAGGAGCGCACGGTGGAGTTCAGACGGCGGGACCGCGACCTCCGCTCCGAGGGATCCCTTCTCCCATGGGCGCTCGAGCGGGAACGGCGTGTCCTCTTCGAGGACCCCGGGTTTCCCGAGCCGCCGCGCGATCGACGTCTGCTCGTCGATCTCCTCGGGCCAGCCCTCGAGGCGGACGTCCACCGCATCCGGCGTGGCGAGCACCCCGGTGGCGCTCGGGACCCCGCTCGCGAGCTCGTCGGCGAGGCGGAGGTCCCCCTCGAACCGGAGCGTCCGCCGCGCGTGGGGGAGCGGCCGTACCTTGAGCGCGACCCGAACGATCACCGCCAGGGTCCCGAGCGAGCCTGCGATCAGCTTGTGGAGGTCGTACCCCGTCACGTTCTTCACCGTTCGGGCGCCGCTCCGCACCAGGCGTCCGTCGCCGGTCACGAGCTCGGCCTCGAGGACCGTATCCCGCAGGGCCCCTACCTTCAGCCGGCGTGGGCTCGATGCGCCGCTCGCGACCACGCCGCCGACCGTCGCGTCACTCGGGGCGTCGCTCGGCCACTCCTGCCCGCCCTCGGCCAGGATCCGGTCGAGCTCGCCGACCCGCATGCCGGCCTCGACCACCGCGATCATCTCCGCGGGCTCGTACGCGACCAGCCGGTCGAGCTGGGTGGTCCACAGCTCGGCGTCGACCTCGGTGGGGTTGCCCTTGTCGAGGTGGCGCCGGCCGCCGACCACGAGCAGCCGCCGGGCGGCCGCGTTCGCGTCGCGGACCGCGCTCACCACGTCGGCGACCGACGACGGATGGATCAGATCCACGAGCCCTCCGGCAGGCCTGCGGCCGCGGCCGCGGCGTCCGAGCCGCGCGCCATCGCGAAGTCTCCGCAGCGGGCGCCGTCCGGCAGCACCTTCCGCGGGTTCATCAGCCCGTCGGGATCGAACGCGGATCGAACGCACGCCTGCGCCATGAGGTCGTCGCCGGAGAACACGAGCGGCATGAAGTCGCGCTTCTCCAGGCCGATGCCGTGTTCGCCCGAGAGCGCCCCGCCCGCCTCGACGCAGAGCCGGACGATCTCCTCGCTCGCGCGCAGCACGCGTTCGAGCGTCCCGGGCACGCTGCGGTCGAACGACAGCAGGGGATGCAGGTTCCCGTCGCCGGCGTGGAACACGTTGGTGACGACGAGCCTGTGGCGCTCGGCGATCGCGTACACGCCGGTGAGCACCTCGACGAGCCTGGTCCTCGGGACGACGCAGTCGTGGAGATGGTAGTGGGGGGCGATCGTGGCCACCGCGCCGAACGCATTCTTGCGCCCCTTCCAGATCAGCGCGCGCTCGTCCTCGTCCGCGGCCACCCGCACGCTGCGCGTGCCGTTCGCGCGCGCCGACGTCTCGACGGCGCGCGACTGCGCCTCGACGGCGGCCGCCGTCCCATCGACCTCGACGATCAAGATGGCCGCCGCGTCCGTCGGGTAGCCGGCGTGGGCGAACCCCTCCGCTGCGACCACGATGCCTCGGTCCATCATCTCGACGGCGGCGGGGATCACCCCGCTCGCGATGATCCCGCTCACCGTGGCCGCGCAGTCCTCGACCGTCTCGAAGTCGAACAGCATCGTCCGCACCGCCGGCGGAAGCGGCGTGAGCCGGACGCACGCGGCCGCGACCAGTCCGAGCGTTCCCTCGCTCCCCACCACGACCGCCCGCAGGTCCAGGCCGGCGGCCTCCGGACCTTCGGACCCCAGGCGCGCGACGCTCGCGTCCGGCAGCACGACGTCGAGAGCGAGCACATGGTTCGAGGTGACGCCGTAGGCGAGGCAGTGTGGCCCGCCGGCGTTGGTGCTCACGTTCCCGCCGATCGACGACGTCTGTTGCGACGAGGGGTCGGGCGCGAACGTGAACCCGTGCGGGCGGAGGGTGTTCGCGAGATCCAGGTTCGGCACGCCGGGCTCGACCCATGCGAGCCGGTCCCGAGGCCGGATCTCGAGGATCTGCGTCATCTTCGTCGTGACGACCACGAGGGCGTCGCCGATCGGCGTCGACCCGCCCGCGAGCCCCGTCCCCGAACCGCGGGGGACCACCGGGAGATGGTGCTCCGCGGCCACGCGCACGCAGGTGACGATGTCTGCGCGCGAGCGGGGGAACGCGACGAGCGCGCAGCCGCCCTCGACCATCGAGGCGTCGCGCGCGTACAGGCGCAGCGCGAGCGGATCGGACAGCACCCCGCCCGTCCCGAGCGCGCCTTCGAGCGCTCGCCGGGCCGCGTCGACGTCGGCCATCGCGAGCTCAGGCTAACGCGGCGAGCGGGAGCGGGCCGAGGGCGGTCAGGCGACGTGTCCGGGCTGGCCCTCGGGCGTGGTGAGCGCCCTCCCCTGGTCGGCCCATTCCTCGAGCCCGTGCTCCAGGTTGAAGGCCTCGAACCCGCGCGCCCGCAGCATCAGGGTCGCGAGCTCGCTCCGGTTGCCCGAGCGGCAGACGACGACCGTCGTCTTCGCCGGGTCGAGCTGTCCGGTCGCGCCCGCGAGGATCGAGTTGAGCGGGATGTGGATCGAGCCCTCGATCCGCCCCGCGCGCCACTCGTAGGGCTCGCGACAGTCGACCACCTGGACGTCGCCCAGGCGTTCGGCCAGGCCATTCGAGGTCGTCAGGTCGGTCGTCACGTCGCTCATGCAGATGCGAATCCTAGCAGCGGCGTGCGGAACCACGGAAGGGCTCAGCCCGCGAGCGCGCGCTCGAACGCCTCGAACGCCGGGCGACCGAACAGGACGAACCGGACCTCCTCCACCGCGGTCCGGGCTCGCCGGACGGCGCCGATCGCGACCACCGACGCCTCGTCGATCGGGTACCCGTAGGCGCCGGTCGAGATCGCGGGGAACGCGACGGTCGCGGCCCCGAGCTCGTCGGCCACGCGGAGCGACTCGACGTGGCACGAGGCGAGCAGGCCGGAGCGATCCTCGGACGAGGAGTACACCGGCCCGACCGTGTGGATCACCCAGCGTGCCCGCAGCGCACCGCCGCCCGTCGCGACCGCCTGCCCGATCGGGAGCCCATCCGGATACGCGCTCCGCGCGGAGCTCGCGGCACTCGGCGAGGATCGAGGGGCCGCCCGCACGGTGGATCGCCCCGTCGACGCCGCCGCCGCCCAGCAGGCCGGAGTTCGCGGCGTTCACGATCGCGTCGACGTCGTGGGTCGTGATGTCGCCCTCGAACAGCACGATGTCCGGCCCGTTCTCCGGCCCGTTCTCTGTCACGTTCTCCGGCACGACGACATCGTAGGTTGTGGTCGAGCCCATGGAGCATCGCGATATCGCCGCGTCGGTGAAGGACGTCCTGCTCCCGCACCCGAACGTCCGAGCGGTGACGCTCGTCGGATCGCGGGCGAGCGGCAGACCCACCCGGCTGTCGGACTGGGACTTCGCGGTGGAGACGGACGACTTCGACGCCGTCGCCCGGGCGCTGCCCGAGCTCGTACCGTCGCTGGAGCCACTGGGGCAACAGTGGGACCGGATCAGCGCGTACCCGTGCTACATGCTCATGCTGACAGGACCCGTCAAGGTGGACATCATCTTCCCCGGCGAGCCCTACGAGTCCCTCCCGCCCTGGACGGTGACCGAGGGGACGCTCGAAGGGATCGACCAGCACTTCTGGGACTGGATCCTGTGGCTCGCGTCCAAGCGCGAGAGGCGACAGGACGAGCTCGTGCGGCGCGAGCTGGTGAAGATGAGCGAGCACCTGCTCCGGCCGCTCCGGATGGACCGCGCGCCCGACTCGATCGAGGCCGCGCTCGCCGGGTACCGCACCGCCCGGGACGAACGCGAGCGCGAGCTCGGCGTGAAGGTCTCGAGGCGCCGCGAACGCGAGGTGCTGCCGGCCGTCTCGAGCCGCTGAGGTCCGCTGCGTCCGGCACCGGGCGGGCCTGGGCGACTCGACCGGGACACGTGCCCTGGGGTTGAATGTCGCCGTCGGCTTCCCACGGGAGGATGAGCGAGATGGCCGGGATCGTGCTGGACGGCGTGTCCAAGGTGTATGCGGACGGCACCACGGCGGTCTCCGACCTCTCGCTCGACATCAAGGACGAGGAGTTCGTCGTGCTGGTCGGCCCCTCCGGCTGCGGGAAGACCACCGCGCTCCGGATGGTGGCGGGGCTCGAGAGCATCACCCACGGGACGATCGCGATCGGGGACAAGGTCGTGAACAACGTCCCGCCGAAGGAGCGGGACATCGCGATGGTCTTCCAGAACTACGCCCTGTACCCGCACATGAGCGTCTACGACAACATGGCGTTCGGCCTCAAGCTGCGGAAGCTGCCCAAGGAGGAGATCGATCGCCGGGTCCAGGAGGCCGCGGACATCCTCGGGCTCGAGGAGCTCCTCGAACGCAAGCCGAAGGCGCTGTCGGGCGGGCAGCGGCAGCGGGTGGCGATGGGCCGGGCGATCGTCCGCGAGCCGCAGGCCTTCCTGATGGACGAGCCGCTGTCGAACCTCGACGCCAAGCTGCGGGTCCAGATGCGCGCGGAGGTCTCGCGCCTGCAGAGCGAACTCGGGGTCACCACGATCTACGTCACGCACGACCAGGTCGAGGCGATGACGATGGGCGACCGCGTGGCCGTGATCAAGAAGGGCCAGCTCCAGCAGGTCGATGCTCCCCAGACCCTGTACGACCATCCGGAGAACCTGTTCGTGGCGGGATTCATCGGCTCTCCGGCGATGAACATGGTCGAGGCGGATCTCGTGCGTCAGGACGGCGGGCTGTTCGTCACGTTCGGCGGTACGACGCTCCGTGTCGATGACGAGGTGCTCGCCAAGCGCCCGGGGATCCGGGCGTTCGAGGGCCGTCGGGCGATCGTCGGGGTCCGGCCCGAGAACATGGAAGACGCCTCGCTCATGCCCGTCATCCCGCCGGACCGGCGGATGACGGTCGACATCGTCCTCCGCGAAGCGCTCGGTTCGGAGGTGCTGGTCCACTTCTCGGTGGACGCGCCGCCCGTATTGACGGAGGACACGCGCGAACTGGTGGGCGAGCAGAGCGGACCCACGGCCGGGGCCAGCGTCGCCGTCCAGGAGCTGGAGAAGGCGGCCGAGATCGGGACCTCGACGTTCGTCGCGCGCCTCGATCCGCGAACGCAGGCCGCCGAGCGGCAGAAGCTCGAGCTGGCGGTCGACACCGCTCGCCTGCACTTCTTCGACCCGGAGACCGGACTCAGCATCTACGACGACGGCGCGTAGGCCCGTCCGGGCGTCCCCCCGGACGACCCCGCGGTCGCGTTTCGCCTGGAAGCGGTTCCAGAACCGTGCCTATCCCAGCGTCGATTTGACGGCTCGCCCGGCGGGGCTAGGATGAGAGCGCTTCCATCGACCAAGGGACGTGGACCGATGGCCGGGACGCTCGATGAGCTCGCTGCGTTGAGCGGCGTCTCCAGGGCGACCGTCTCTCGGGTCATCAACGGCGGATCCGTCTCCCGGGCCACGAGGGAACGCGTCCTCGCGGTGATCGAGGCGACGAACCTGCGGCCGAACGCCGCCGCACGGACGCTCGCGTCGGGCCGCTCCGGCGTGATCGGCGTCGTGATGCACGTCGCGCCGCCCGAGGTGTTCGGCGACCCGTACTTCGCGCAGCTCCTGCATGGGATGAGCGACGCGCTCTCCGAGCAGGCCGCGGGGATGATGCTGTGGCTCGGGAACCGATCGAAGGAGGAGACGCTGGATCGGATCCTGTGGCTGGGGTTGCTCGACGGCGTCATCGTCACGGCGGACAACCTCGAGGACCCGCTCGTGGACGGTCTGCTCGCGTCGGACCTGCCCACCGTGCTGGTCGGTCACCGCCGGGCCGATCGGTCGGCGAGCTACGTCGATGTCGACCACGTCCACGCGGCCGACGTCGTCACCACCCACCTCATCGAGCTCGGACGACGCCGGGTCGGCCACATCACCGGTCGGCGAGGGACCGTCGCCGGCGAGGATCGCATCGCGGGGTACCGGCGAGCGATGGAGCGACGAGGCCTCTCGACCGATGGGCTGATCGTCGAAGGGGACTTCGGCGGGGGCTCCGGCGCCTCGGGAGCGATCGATCTGCTCGACCTCGACGTCGATGCGATCTTCAGCGCGAACGACGCCATGGCCGCCGGTGCGCTCGGATCGGTCCGCTCGCGCGGCCTGCGCGTCCCGCAGGACGTCGCGCTCGCGGGGTTCGACGACCTCGAGTTCGCCGCCCAGCCTGGATCCGCCCCTGACGACCATCCGACAGGGGGTCCAGGAGCAGGGGACCGAGGCGGCCCATGTCCTGTTCCAGTTGCTGCAGGACCCGGCGGCGGGCCCGCGCCGCGTGATCTTGCCCACCGAGCTGGTGGTTCGGGGCTCGACCGTGGGAGGCGACCGAACGTCATGACGACCCGCGAGGCATCCGCGCGCGAGCAGGAGGCGGGACGCACCGCCGGCTTCCTGTGGGGGGTGGCGACATCCGCGTATCAGGTGGAGGGGGCGGTCCACGAGGACGGCCGAGGGGCCTCCATCTGGGACACGTTCTGCCGCAGGCCGGGCAAGGTTCGGGACGGCGACACCGGTGACGTCGCGTGCGATCAGTACCACCGGTTCGAGCAGGACGTGGCGCTGATGGCCGAGCTCGGGATCGGCGCCTACCGGTTCTCGGTGGCGTGGCCCCGGATCGTTCCGCAGGGGCGCGGCGCGGTGAACCAGCGAGGGCTCGATCACTACCGGCGGCTGGTCGATTCGCTCAACCGGCACGGGATCGAGCCGGTGGTCACCCTGTACCACTGGGATCTGCCGCAGGCGCTCGAGGACGCCGGGGGATGGGCCAACCGGGACACCGCGTCGTGGTTCGCCGAGTACGCGTCGCTCGTCCACGAGGCGTTCGCGAACGAGGTGCCGGTCTGGATCACGGTGAACGAGCCCTGGGTCTCCGCGTGGCTCGGGTACGGGACCGGCGTCCACGCCCCGGGGACGACCGACGACGCCGTCGCGCTCGCCGCCTCCCACCACCTCCTCCTCGGTCACGGACTGGCCGTGGACGCCATGGGAGGCGATGGCGCCGTCGGGATCACGCTGAACATCCAGCCGGCCACGCCCGCCTCCGACGACGAGGCCGACGTCGAGGCCGCGCGGCGGGCCGACCTCCACATGAACGCGCTCTACCTGGATCCGGTCTTCGGTCGGGGCTACCCGGTCGAGTTGGTGGAGCACTACCGGTCGGTCACCGACATGGCCTTCGTCCGCGCCGGCGACCTCGAGACCATCGCGCGTCCGTGCGACCACCTCGGGGTGAACTACTACCGACGGTTCACGGTCACGGGTGATCCCGGCATCCCCGGCGCGGAGGCGCTGCCGGGTTCGCTCGGCGCGTGGTCGATCGTCCCGCCGGACGTCCCCGTGACCGAGATGGGATGGCCGATCGAGCCGGAGGTGCTGACCGAGCTGTTGCTGCGCGTGCATCGGGAGTATTCGCCGCCCCGCCTGCTGGTCACCGAGAACGGCGCGGCCTTCGACGACGTCGTCGGCCCGGACGGTGAGATCGACGACGCGGAGCGGATCGCGTTCCTCCGCGATCACATCGGAGCCGCGCTCCGAGCGAGGGAGGCGGGTGTTCCGCTCGAGGGGTTCTTCGTGTGGTCGTTGCTCGACAACTTCGAGTGGGCGCAGGGGTTCTCGAAGCGCTTCGGGCTGGTCCACGTCGATTTCACGACGCAGGCACGTATACCGAAGGGGAGCGCTCGGTGGTATCGCCAGGTCGCCCAGGATGGGCTCGCGGGTCCATCGCGCGATCTGAGAGGGCCCCCAGGGTGACCCGAGAGGGGGTGGAGTTGACCGGGAACGTCACGTGTGTGTGAAATTGCAGCGGGAGTGAAAGGGGGCACCAAGCATGAGGCGATTGAAGATCATCGTGCCGTTCGCCGTACTGGTACTGATCGCGGCGGCGTGCACGAACGACAACGGTGGAGGTGGCGCGACCGGTGGTGGCACCACCGGCGCCGCCCAGGAACCGAACACCGGGACGGTGAACGTCCTGAGCGCGGCGGCTGCGGAGGAGGCCGACGCCGTCCAGACCCTGTGGGACGACACCTACGGGTCGCAGGTCGACTACCAGGTCGAGTTCGAGGGATCCGAGCAGTTCGAGGAGCAGCTGCAGATCCGGTCCGAGGCGGGGACCCTGGACACGGTCCTGCTGCCGCAGCCGGGCGCGGTGAAGGCCCAGGCGGCCTCGGGCAACGCCCTGTCGCTCGAGGACCTCGGGTACAACATCGACGACCTCAACGCGCTCTTCGGCGAGTACTTCGTGTCGCTCGGCGAGTACCAGGGCGAGCACTACGGCCTGCCCACCAACTCGAACTACAAGAGCCTGATCTGGTACCCGAAGGATGATTTCGACAAGGCGGGGTACACGATCCCGACCACGTGGGACGAGCTCATGGCCCTGTCCGACCAGATCGTGGCCGACGGCGGGACGCCGTGGTGCGTCGGGTTCGAGAGCGGGACGGCAACCGGCTGGCCGGCGACCGACTGGGTCGAGGACATCATGTTGGCCACCGCGGGGCAGGACACGTACACGCAGTGGGTGAACCACGAGATCCCGTTCACGGACCCGGCCGTCAAGACGGCGGTCCAGGACTTCGGCGACGTGATGTTCCACCCCGGGTACGTGCTCGGTGGCGCCGACCAGACGCCTTCGATCGCGTTCGGTGACGCGCCGCTGCCGATGTTCGACAACCCGCCGGGCTGCTGGCTGCACCGGCAGGCCACGTTCATCAACGCCTTCTTCCCGGCGGGGACCGAGTACGGCAAGGACTACTCCGCCTTCCCGTTCCCCACGATCGACCAGCAGGGAGGCCTGTTCGCCGGCGAGATCGCGGTCGCCTACCGCAACTCGCCCGAGATCAAGGACTTCCTCGACAAGTTCAGCGGGGAGGAGTTCCAGTGCATGATGGGCGGCGACCCCAGCCTGTCGAGGCTCTCGCCGAACGTCAACGTCGGGAAGGACTGCTACGCCAACCCGGTCCTGGCCGACGCGTCGGTGTTGCTCACGGACGCACTGAGCGGCGCCAACGGCGTGCAGGGAGGCTTCGACGCCTCGGACCAGATGCCGCCGGAGGTCGGTTCGGGATCGTTCTGGACCGGCATGGTGCAGTACATGCAGGACGGCCCGGACTCGATCGACACGGTCCTGCAGAACATCGAGGACAGCTGGCCGTCCGGGTAGCGTGATGACCCGGATCGATCCGTGCGGGAGGGGACGGCCACGCGGCCGTCCCCTCCT